>NZ_LVCF01000001.1 GCF_001594145.1 Branchiibius sp. NY16-3462-2
GGCCCGGGCGCACCGCAAACCCATTGACACCATTGTCCATTCGGACCGGGGCACTCAGTACACGTCCTGGCTGTTTGGTAGCCGGTTGCGTCAGGCAGGGTTATTGGGCTCGATGGGCAAGGTCGCGACGTGTTACGACAACGCTTTGATGGAGTCCTTCTTTGGGTCGATGCAGATCGAGTTGCTGGACCGCAGGCTATGGGAGGACAAGGACCAGTTGGCCAAGGCGATCTTCGAGTGGATCGAGGCCTGGTACAACCCCTACCGGCGCCACTCGGCGCTGGGCTACCGATCCCCGGTCGAGTACGAAGATCTTCACAACCGTGCCGCGGCTGCGGCATGATCAACCAACCGAAACCGTCCGAGAGACCGGGTACAGGTCAGATGTCCCTGGGGGATTTCCGCCGGGACACAGCTTTGTTGGACAGTGCGACCCGACTCCTACACCCAAGCAGCCACCAAGATCGGCGGGCGAAGTGTCCGCAAGGGAGGCAGTGCCGCCAAACCGACGAGCGGGCGTGGATGCGAAGGCGGCACGTAAGTGGGCCGGGGCCGAGCGACAAGATCGCGTGTCCGCTCGATCCGTACTCGTCGTACTCCATTGTTCCCTGCCGCCACGGACCCTGGCAATCAACAGCCGCACGACCGGAGTCAAGCGAACGACATACGTGCAGGCGCCCCGCCCGCGGCGACGCGTGGGTACGTGATCGGTTCTTCCGTATACCCTATGGATGACATAGGGTATACGGAAGGCGGTTTCGCGCAAAGAAGTTCAAGCACCCGGTGGAGACGAAATGCAGCATCGGCTAGGCCGACTACTCGGGGCGACTTCCATCGCTGCAATGGCCTTTGCGGGCACCGCTTCACCAGCCAACGCCGCTCTACCTTCGGGGCCGCCGGCAGCTAGTGCATATGGCATCCTGCCCGATAGTCAGCCGGAGCCACCGGGCGGAAGGCCAACGGTTGCAGAATGCCTGGCGTACGGCAATATCGAGAATTGGATCATTCTCGACGAGTTTGACCACGATACCGAGGTGAATTGTGGCGCCGTCCGTCATATGAGGTCGAGCCAGCACGCGCCAGACGAGTACACACTAGAGACAATCCGGAAGACGATTGGGCTTGGATTCAATACCCGCCAACCGTCTAAATCTAATTCCACCAACTGGGATTATACGGTTGTTTTTTCGTACAGCGGCAGGGTTCCGGATGGACATTACAGGGCCCACGTGATTGTTAACAGGTACAACGGTACCGTCGTTACGGCCTACATCGACAGTAATCTCTGGAGAGCCGGCGCGTATGGGATCGGCCTTGGCGGGAGCGGCGGTGATGGGGTTGCAAGAGCTACGCCTCGGATTTGAGCTTGAGGCGTACGGCCTGATGCGGGTCACCCTGTCGACGCCAGATGACGTAGCTTCGTTTAGGGCGTCATACGTCTCGGATGTTTTGTCGACTTTGCTCGCGGCTGTACGATCTGTAGTCGACGGTGAGGCGAAGATTTCGTCCGTGGGGTTATACAGAGAACCAGAAGGTGCAATGTTCACCTTCGTTGTGCGCAGGAACAAAATTGAACTGTGGATTGATGACTCCTCTCAACAGACCAGTCCTCAACTATTCGGTAAATTCGATCCACGCGAACTTAGCAATGCTGTTCTCGATGGCATTCGATCAATCGACCGCCGATCCTACTCCGAATTGTGGCCCACCCACGACTATCCTGCGGAAGCGGAAGTAAGCTAAGGGAACTCCCCCTCTGGACCGAGACTGTTTCCTTTGCCCACACATCAGTTCGTCGTGAATGGCTGAAGCTGGGTGCTTGATTGTGGGTCCCGCGAGCCCTGCACGCTTCAATCGACCACCGCTGCCCGGAGCACCTCGATCCAAGCGGCGATCCAAGCGGCGAAGTGAGGTCCACCGCGAGCAATTCTTCGACGGCAGCCGTCACGGCCTACTCAACAGCGGTCGCCGCGCTTGCTCTAGTTTGCGTTTGCTAACTACAGCAAGCATACTGGAGTCATGGCCCCCAACCCGCTGCAGCTACCAGGGACTCTTGGTGAGTTCCTGAAGGAGCAGCGACAGTCCGCGCAGATGTCTCTTCGGCAACTGTCCGAACTGGCTGGTGTCTCGAACCCCTATCTGTCGCAGATCGAGCGCGGGGTCAAGAAGCCCAGCGCCGAGATCCTGCAGCAGATCGCCAAAGCCCTCCAGGTTTCGGCGGAGACCCTCTACGTGCACGCCGGGATCCTCGACGAGGAGCGATCCGTCATGACCGCGCACGAGATCGACGTACGAGCCGCGATCGCCGCCGATCCGGCACTCACCGCCAAACAGCGCAAGACCTTGATCGATGTGTACGAGTCGTTCATCGACGACTCCGTCTGACAAACCACCCAAAGGAGAAGACATGCCCGTTCTGGACACCCTGAAGATTGATGCCGCTCCCCTCTACGCCGTCGTCGGCGCCGGTGACCTGGCCGCCGAGAAGGTGCGCGAGGTCGCCGACGACCTGACCGCCCGTGCGGACAAGGCTCGTGCCGACCTCGCACCGGCCAAGCTGCAGACCAAGGTCGAGGAACTGGCCGACCAGGCCGGCGACCTGCCGACCAAGCTGTTCGGCTTCGTCAAGTCGCTGCCGGCCAACGCTGCCGACCAGGCCGCGAACGTCACCGACGCCGTGACCGAGGGCTACGAGGACCTGACCGCCCGCGGCGAGAAGCTGATTGAGCGCGTGCGCACCCAGCGTGCGACCAAGGAACTGATCGACCAGGCCGGTTCCACCCTGTCGCAGGCCAAGGGCGCCGTGACCACCGCCAAGGACGCCGCCGAGCAGATCGAGCGTTCCGCCAAGGCCACGGTGACCACCGGTCGCCACCAGGCCGAGAAGCTGCTCGACGTCGTCATCTCCGCGAACGAGGAGGAGGCCGAGGTCATCAAGGCGCAGGCCGAGACGGCCGTCAAGAAGACCCGCACGGCCGCTAAGCGGACGGCGACCACGACCAAGCGCGCCACGAAGCGCACCGCGACCGCCACCAAGGGCGCGAACACCAGCGCCCGCAAGACCGCGACCAGCGCGCGCAAAGCGGCTGCCGCGACCGCCAAGAAGGTCGGCGACTGACCCTGTCACCTGACGAAACGCCCTGCCACCCAACGGTGGCGGGGCGTTGTCACGTCACCGTGACGTTGATCGTGTGCCAGCCGGTTGCTCCGTCAGGCGCGGGTGGAGCCAGCGCGCTGGTCTGGACCGTGCCGTCCCCGTCGGTGGCACGGACCGCGATCTGGTGCGAACCCGCAGAGGCGTCCCACTCGTAGACCCACTGCCGCCACGCGTCGACCGTCGCGTCCGCGGCGAGCCGCGCGTCGACCCACGGGCCGTCGTCGATCCGCACCTGGACCCCTTTGATGCCCACGTGCTGACGCCACGCGATACCCGCCACCGCCACCTTGCCAGCGGAAACCGTTGCGCCATCAGCGGGTACGTCGATCCGTGAGCCGGTCTTGACCGGGCCTTTCGCCGACCAACCGCGAGGTGTCCAGTAACCCTGGTCATCGGCGTACGTCGTCACTTTGAGCTCGGTGACCCACTTGGTGGCGCTGACGTACCCATAGAGCCCGGGCACCACCATCCGCACCGGGAACCCGTGATCGACCGGTAGCGGCTCCCCGTTCATCCCCACGGCCAGCAGCGCGTTGCGCCCGTCGGTGAGCGCGGTCAGCGGGGTCCCCGCGGTCCAGCCGTCGGTGCTGGTCGACAGCACCATGTCGGCTCCGGCTTTGGGACCGGCCAGGGCCAGCAGGTCGCGCACCGGCCACCCGGTCCACACGGCGTTCCCGGTCAGGTCGCCGCCCACCTCGTTGGAGACGCACATCAGCGTCACCACCGCTTCCTGCAAGGGCTTGGCGATCAACTCCGCCCACGTCAGCGTCACCTCGCGCTCGACCATGCCGGTCACCTTCAGGGACCAGGTTGCCGGGTCGACTTCCGGCGGGCTGAGCGCCGTGTCGATCCGATAGAACTGATCAGCAGGTACGACGAACGGCACCACCCCGGCGACCCTCACCGAGGCGTCGGCCGGGATCCGCACCTTCGACACCGGTGTGGGCACCTTGAAGGCCGATCGCGCGGCCGCGACGGCACGGGTCGTCCCGCTGACTGCCTGCCCGGCCAACGCCGCGATCCCCGCCCCGACCAGCGACACCGCACTCAGCTGCAGCACCGTTCGTCGATCGGGGGCCACCTGGTCGGCGGCCGGTTGCAGGCGGGCACGGCATGCGTGCAGCAGCGCCAGCCCGAGGCCACCGCCCAGGAGCGTTGGCACGGCATCGGTTCCTGAGGCCCCGGGTCGGGTCAGAACGGCCGCGAGCGCGACTGCCAGCAGCACCACGAAGGCGACGAAGGCGGCCGTTGGTCGCCGCGCCATGAGGACACCGACCCCGGCGGCGAGCGCCGTGAGCACGATGGCCATCCCGGTCAGTAGGGCCACCTTGTCCGCGGTACCGAACACGTTGACCGCGAAGGTTTTCAACCACGCGGGGGTGTGGTCGATGAACGTCTCTCCGACCGCGAGCACCGGCGACCCGGTGCCGCCGATCCAGCCGAAGCGCACCATCACACCGGCGATGAACTCGGCGACCCCGAGGGTGAGCGCGCCGGCCGCGACACCGACCAGCGCCCAACCGAACCAGCCGCGATCCGGGCGGGTCTGCGTGCTGGGCTGGGGTTCGGTGCGCGTGCTCATGTCAGCAGTGTGACCAGATCGGGCAGTACCGCGCGGAACGCGTTGCCTCGATGGGAGATGGCGTTCTTCTCCTCGTTGCTGAACTGCGCCAGTGTGCGCCCGTCGGGCAGTTCGAAGATGGGGTCGTAGCCGAAGCCGTTGGTGCCCCGCTGGTCACGGGTCAACCGGCCGCGCACTTCACCGAAATGCACCCGCTGCGTGCCGTCGGGGAGCGCCAGGACGACGCAACTGACGAAGCGTGCGGTGAGTTGCTCGACCGGCACGTCGATCGTCTGCGCGAGCAGCAGGTCGATGTTGGCCTGGTCGGCTCCGTGCGTGCCGGACCACAGCGCAGAAAAGACACCCGGGCAGTCGCCGAGAATATCGACGCACAGGCCTGAATCATCAGCAATAGCAGGCAGATTCGTCGCCTGGGCAACAGCGTGTGCCTTCAGCGACGCGTTCTGCTCGAAGGTGACCCCGCTCTCCACCGTCTCCTCGACCTCGGGGAACGACTCCCCCACGCTGACCACGTCGAGACCGGCCAGCTGCGGCACCTGCGCCACCAGCTGCCGCAGCTCGCGCAGCTTGCCCGCGTTGCGCGTCGCGAGAACTAACGTGCTCACACGACCCGCTCCCGCGCCTCGACGGAGAGCGCTTCCTGCTGCAGCGACGTCAACGTCGCGATACCACCGGCAGCCAGGTCGAGCAGAGCGTTCAACTCGTCCCGGTCGAACGGCGCACCTTCTGCGGTGCCCTGCACCTCCACGAAACCGCCGGAGCCGGTCATCACCACGTTCATGTCGGTCTCGGCGGTGGAGTCCTCTGGATAGTCCAGGTCGAGCACCGGGACACCCCCGACGATGCCCACGCTGATCGCCGCGACGGAGTCGGTCAGCGGCTTGGCGTTCTTGGCAATCAGCCCGCGGGAACGGGCATCGGTGATCGCATCGGCCAGGGCGACGTACGCACCGGTGATGGACGCCGTACGCGTGCCACCATCGGCCTGCAGCACGTCGCAGTCGACGACGATGGTGTTCTCACCCAGTGCACTGGTGTCGATGATCGCACGCAGGCTGCGCCCGATCAGGCGGGAGATCTCGTGGGTGCGCCCGCCCACCTTGCCCTTGCGGGATTCGCGGTCGCTGCGGGTGTTGGTGGAGCGCGGCAGCATCTCGTACTCACTGGTCACCCAACCGGTGCCCTGCCCCTTGAGCCAGCGCGGCACACCCTCGGTGAAGCTGGCCGCCACCAGCACCCGGGTGCGGCCGAACTCGATCAGGGCGCTGCCCTCGGCGTGGTCCAGCCAGTTGCGGGTGATGCGGATGTCGCGCAGTTGATCGGGAGCGCGACCGTCGTGTCGTGGGGTAACCGTCATGGCTCCCAGCGTAGGTCGGCCGCTGGGCTCAGATCTCGTAGGTCTGGCCCGGGCGGGCGAGCTCGACCTCGCCCGGCCAGACCGCCGCCGCCTCGGCGACGCAGTCCGCCGGGTCGTTCCAGACCGGGATATGCGTCAGCATCAACCGCTTGACGTCCCCAGCACGTACGGCGGCCTTGGCCGCCCGCCGCCCCGACAGGTGGATACCGGTGATGGTGTCGCGTTCCTCCTGGTAGGCCGAGTCGGTCAGCGCGAGGTCAGCGCCGGCCAGCAACTCGTCCAGGACGGGCGTGTCATCGGTGTCCCCGGTGTAGACCAGCACGCGGTCGTCGGCCGCCACGCGCACGCCGTACGCCTCCACAGGGTGGTTGACCCGGAACGGGGTGATACGGAACGGCCCGACGGTGAACGGTTCTTTGTGAGTGAGGACCCGGAAGTCGAACTCGGGGTCCATCCCGTGCGGGTCCTTGGACTCCGAGAGGGTCACCGCGTTGGCGCGCACCAGGCGGGCTGCGGTGTCCTGCGGGCCGTAGACCGGCAGTCGGCGGGTGTTCTCCGGGGAACGGGAGGGGTGGTACTTCTGCACGACGAACAGGCCGGTGACGTCCATGCAGTGGTCCGGGTGCAGATGGGACAGCACCAGGGCGTCGATGTCGTGCAGATCGATCAGACGTTGCAGTGGGCCCAGGGCGCCGTTCCCGAGGTCGAGCACCAGGTTCCAGGTGCGCCCTTTGTGCTCGGCCTGCACCAGGTAACAAGAGGCGGGTGAGTCAGGCCCGGCGAAGGAGCCCGCACAGCCGACGACAGTCAGACGCATCAGGAGACGACCACCTGGTGGAACGCGCTCTGGTAGACCTCATCCGGTGCGCCACCAAAGCCCAGGAACCGGGTGGACAGTCGCCGGAACACCTCGGGGTCACCGGTCGTCGTGAACGAATGGCTGGGCGCCGGAAGGGAATCGGGTCGCAGCATCTGGGCGTCGGCCAGCACTCGGTACAACTCCTTGGCTGTCTCGTCAGCGGATGAGACCAACGTGACACCGTCCCCCATCACGTACGAGATCACGCCGGTGAGCAGAGGGTAATGCGTACAACCCAGGATCAGGGTGTCGATGCCGGATTCCCGCAACGGCTCCAGGTAGGTGTGCGCGTGCTCCAGCAACTGCGGCCCGCTGGTGACGCCAGCCTCTACGAACTCCACGAATCGCGGGCAGGGCCGCGATTGCACGTCCAGGTGCGGGGCCGCCGCGAACGCGTCCAGATACGCCCCGGATTGATGCGTCCCTGTGGTGGAGATCACACCGATCGAGCCGTTGCGGGTGGCCCGGACCGACCGGCGGACGGCAGGCCGGATCACCTCGACGACCGGCACGTCGTACCGTTCACGCGCGTCGTGCAGCATCGCCGCCGAAGCGGTGTTGCACGCGATCACCAGTGCCTTGACGCCGTGGTCGACCAACCGGTCGAGGCAACCGAGAGCCAACTCGCGGGTCTGGGCGATCGGGCGGGGACCGTACGGCGCATTGGCCGTGTCGCCGAGATAGACGATCGACTCGTGCGGCATCTGGTCAAGGACCCCACGGGCAACGGTCAACCCGCCGTACCCGCTGTCGAAGATGCCGATCGGTGCGGTCGCCAGCTCCTGCTCCATCGCTCAGTCGTGCCGCACGAACGGGTTGCCGAGTACGCCGATGCCCTCGATCTCGACCTCGACCCGCTGACCGGGCTGGACCGGGCCGATGCCCTCGGGGGTACCGGTCAGGATCACGTCGCCGGGCAGCAACGTGAACGCCTTCGAGGCGTAGGAAATCAGCGTGGGGATGTCGTGGATCATGTCGGCGGTGGTGCCGTCCTGCACCGTCTCACCGTCGAGGCGCGTGACCACCCGCAGGTCGCTGGCGTCCAGGTCGGTCTCGATCCAGGGCCCCAGCGGACAGAAGGTGTCAAAGCCCTTCGCGCGCGACCACTGACCGTCGGACTTCTGCAAGTCCCGGGCAGTCACGTCGTTGCTGCAGGTGTATCCGTAGATGACCTGGGCGGCCTCCTCGGGCTCGATGTCCTTGCACAACCGGCCGATGACGACCGCGAGTTCGCCTTCGTAGTCGACGCGTTCGCTGGCCGGCGGCATAACGACCGGGTCGTCCGGACCGATGACCGCGGTGTTCGGGATCAGGAACATCAACGGCTGGGCGGGCGCTTCGCCACCCATCTCCCGGGCATGTTCGACGTAGTTCTTACCGATCCCGATGACCTTCGAGCGCGGGATCACCGGTGCCAGAAGTCGCACTTCGTCAACGGTTGTGGTGACGCCGGTCAGTTCGATCTTGGTGTAGAGCGGGTCGCCGCTGATCTGGGCGATCTTCTCCCCCGCGCCGTCGATCAGTCCGTACGTCGGGTCGCCGCCATCGGTGTACCGCGCAATTCGCATGTCAGCAGCCTACGAGCCATCGGCGCGCAAGCTGGCACTCAGTCCCGCAGGTAACGCCAGCTCGCGCCGCTGAGCAGCCCCAGAATCAGCAGACCGAGCACACCGAGTGCGATGGGCAGCACCGCGTTATGGCCCGCGCTGACCTGGTCGGTGACCACCGGCGGCCCGGTGACGCTGCTCGACGGAGCCGTCGCAGACGAGGTGGTGGAAGTGGCCGTCGTCGTCGGTGTGGTGACCGCCCACAACTGTGCGATCGTGACCGCCGCCAACTGGTCGTAGCCGGTGTCGTTGGCGTGGATATCCGTCTTGGCGCACATCCAGGTCCACGTGCAGATCCGGGCCACGTTCACCGGGAGGGTGCCGTACGGCGGCGCGGCGACCGTCGTGGTGAAGTCGTCGCTCTGGAACCGGTCAGCGACGTCAGCGACATCAGCGTTCGCGCCCTTGGCAGCGGCCGCGATACTGCCGTTGAGTTGCTGCTGCAAGGAGGCCGAGACGGTCGCCAGCGGCCGGGTCGATTCGTTGAGGTAGAACACCAGGAACGGGTTGTAGTAGTTGAGCACGATGATCTGCGAGTCCGGGGCTGCCGCCCGCAGATTGTTCAGGATCGTCACCGTGTTGTTCTTCACCGTGCCCAGTCCCGCACTCACACACGCCAGGTCGACACCACCGGCCTCAGCACAGCCGGCCACGTCGTTGGCGCCGATGTCGACGGTAATGACACCCGGTGTGCCCTTCTTGCCGGCCAGGAACTTCAGCGCTGCGGCGTCCTGGCTGCTTCCGGGGAAGCACCGGTTGGCGGTGGTGCCCAGGTAGCTGGCGGTGGTCTCGCCCGAGCAGGCCAGGTTCGTCAGGGGCGCACCGACCTTTGCGGCGACCTGTCCTACGTAGCCGCCGGTCTTGTCATCACCCTGGCCAGGTTGGTAGCCCGCGGCCAGGGAGTCGCCCAGAGCCAGATACCAACCGGGGGCCGGGGCTGCGGTCGCCTTCGTCGGGGCGATCAGACTCGAGCCGAACACCACAGCCACGAGGGCAATCAACATGGATATGACCCGCAACCGCACGACCTGACTCCAACCCTCGACCAACGTGACCCGGATCACTCTATGCCTGCTCGCTACACTCACCGCGATCACCATGGACGATTGGCAGAAGCGGCAAGCGGCCCACCACGCGCGCGTCGATGCGCTGGTGCAGACGCACCTGTCCCGGCGCGAAGAAGGTGTGAAGCATCCCGTCGCCGACTTCCTGTTCACCTACTACTCGTTCCGGCCGGCCCAACTGCGTCGGTGGCATCCGGGGGCCGGGGTCAAAGTGCCCCTGGCTGCGCCCCACGGGGACTGGCGTTTCTACGCCCGGGGCGAGCACTCGGCGTACGTCGATCTCCCGGACTTCCTGGCCCACCGCGGCTCGAGCGTGGCGTTCGTGCGCGAGTTGCTGGCCCGGACTGCCGAGCGCCCAGCGGTATTCGGCTGCTTCGGCCTGCACGAATGGGCGATGGTCTACCGCGCCGGGCGGGAGGGTATCCGGCACACCGACTGGCCGCTGCGGCTTGGCGCTGACGGCACCGACGAGGTGGTGCGTACCCACCAACTCAAGTGCACGCACTACGACGCGTACCGCTTCTTCACCAAACCCGTACGATCGTTGAATCTGACGGTGCTGCAACGCGATTCGCAGACAGCTTTGGAGCAGCCGGGCTGCCTGCACGCGACGATGGACCTCTACAAGTGGGCCTACAAACTCACCCCGTTGCTGCCCAGCGAGTTGGTCGTGGACTGCTTCGAACTCGCAACAGAGGTGCGGGTGCTCGACATGGAGGCGTCGCCGTACGACCTGCGCGACCTCGGCTACGACCCGGTGCGGATCGAGACTCCCACCGGGAAAGCCGAATACACCCGCCGGCAAAGGGCGTTCGCCGACCGCGGGACGCAGCTACGACGCGAGCTCATCGCTCACATCGACCAGGCGCTCAGCGCGGCTGGACCCCTGCCTTCAACAGTCCGTAGCTGAAGGAATCCACCAGGGCCACCCAACTCGCGTGCACGATGTTGGGAGCGACACCGACGGTGGTCCAGGTGTTCTGCGCGTCGCTGGTGGTGATCAGCACCCGGGTCGTGGCATCGGTGCCCCGGTCGGCGTCCAGGATGCGCACCCGGAAGTCGGTCAGTTCGAACTTCGCCAACTCCGGGTAGGCATCGGCCAGGGCTTCACGCAGCGCGTGGTCGAGGGCGTTCACCGGACCGTTGCCCTCCCCCGTGGCCACACGACGCCGACCGGCAGCATGGAGCTTTACCGTTGCCTCAGAAAGGGATTCGAGGCCGCCCGAGGCTGAATCGATCAGGATCCGCCAGGACTCCTCCTCGAAGTAGCGCGGCACCTCACCGGTGACCTCCGAGCGCAGCAGCAACTCGAACGATGCATCGGCTGCATCGAAGGTCCAGCCCTGCTGCTCCAACTCCTTGACCCGCGCCACCACGCGCGCCAGGAGCTGCGGATCGTCGCCCAGGTCGTAACCCAGCTCGCGGCCCTTGAGTTCGATGCTGGCACGGCCGGCCATATCGGACACCAGCGTGCGCATCGAGTTGCCGACCAGCGCGGGGTCGATGTGCTGGTAGAGATCGGGATCGACCTTGAGGGCGCTGGCGTGCAGACCGGCCTTGTGCGCGAATGCGCTTGCGCCCACGTAGGGTTGGCGCCCGGCCGGCGCGATGTTGGTGACCTCGGCGATGGCGTGCGACAGGTGCAGCGCCTGGGCCAGTGCCTCGGGCGCGATCAGGTCGTAGCCGAGTTTGAGTTGGAGGTCCGCAGCGGTGGTGAGCAGGTCGGCGTTGCCCGTCCGCTCGCCGTACCCGTTGACCGTCCCCTGCACATGCGTGGCCCCGGCCCGTACGGCGGCCACCGAGTTGGCGACCGCACAGCCAGTGTCGTTGTGGGCGTGGATGCCCAGACGTGCCCCGGTCTGCGCCAGGACATCGGTCACCACGGCGTCGACCTGGTGCGGCAACATACCGCCGTTGGTGTCGCAGAGCGCGACCACTTCGGCGCCGGCGTCGGCAGCGGTCCGCACGACGGTCAGGGCGTACTCGCGGTCGAGGTGATAGCCGTCGAAGAAGTGCTCGGCGTCCAGGAACACCCGACGCCCCTGAGACACAAGGAAGCTCACGGTGTCCCGGATCATCGCCAGGTTCTCATCCAGGGTGGTCCGCAGCGCGTCGGTGACGTGCCGAACGTGCGACTTGGCGACCAGCGTGACCACGGGTGTCTGCGCGTCCAGCAACGCCAGCACCTGGGGGTCCTCACCGGCCCGGCCGCCGGCGCGACGGGTCGCACCGAACGCCGCCAGCACGGCCCCCTGCAACGTCAGTTCGTCGCGGGCCCGGGCGAAGAACTCGGTATCGGTGGGATTGGCGCCCGGCCAGCCACCCTCAATGAAGCCGAAGCCCATCGCGTCCAGGTGCGCCGCAATGGCCAGTTTGTCGCTGGCGGTGAGGTTCAGTCCCTCTTGCTGGGCCCCGTCGCGCAGGGTCGTGTCGTAGACGTGCAGGTCGCTCATGCCGGTGTCTTCTCGTCGTTCGCTGGTTTCGTCACGTGTCGCCGGATCCCTCCGATCGCCTCATGCCGCCCGGGGTGGTGGTGGACATGAAAAAACCTCCCGGGGTAACGGGAGGTCGCGCGTCGGAGGGGATCCGACGCGCTACGCGATAATGACGGTGGTCGTCAACACGTTGATCAGCGTCTCACCGGGACTCATCAGGAGTCCACGCATTGGCGCGGCCGTCTTGCATGGTGAGAATTGCCACTTGCTCGGATCCGCTGGTGCGCGCCGTCAGACCAGCCGGAACAACCAGTCGTGGGTGTCCTGCGTCTGGCCCTTCTGGATGCCGAGCAGCGTGCTGCGGATCTTGTCGGCCACCGGTCCTGCGGTGCCCTCCGGGCCCATCGAGAGTTCGCCACCCTCCCAGACCAATCGTCCGACGGGAGTGACGACCGCGGCGGTCCCGCAGGCGAACGCCTCGGTGATCTGGCCGGATTCAACGCCCTCGCGCCATTCGTCGATGCTGACCCGGCGCTCCTCGGGCTGCAGGTCCAGATCCTTGGCCAGTTCCAGGATGGAGTCGCGGGTGACGCCCTCGAGAATCGAACCGGTCAGCGCCGGGGTGACCAGGCGGCCATCGGCGTAGACGAGGAAGAGGTTCATCCCACCCAGTTCCTCGATCCACTTCTGCTCGACCGAATCCAGGAACACACTCTGGTCGCAGCCGCGTTCGCTGGCCTCGATCTGGGCAGCCAGAGAAGCGGCATAGTTGCCGCCGCACTTGGCGGCTCCGGTGCCACCGACACCGGCCCGTGAGTAGTGCTGGGAGATCCACAGCGAGACCGGCTTCACGCCACCGGAGAAGTAGGCACCGGCGGGTGAGGCGATCACGGCGTACGTCACGCCCAGCGCCGGGCGGACGCCGAGGAAGGACTCGGAGGCAAACATGAACGGGCGCAGGTAGAGGCTGGACTCCCCCGCCTCGGCGCCGGGCACCCACGATTCGTCGATGGCGACCAGTTGCTTCAGTGACTCGATGAAGTCTTCCTCCGGCAGCACCGGCAACGCCAGCCGTGCGGCGCTGCGGGCGAACCGGGCGGCGTTGGCCTGCGGCCGGAAGGTCCACACCGAGCCATCCGCGTGCCGGTAGGCCTTGAGCCCCTCGAAGATCTCCTGGGCGTAGTGCAGTACGGCGGCGCTCGGGTCCAGCTCCAGCGGCCCGTAGGGCTTGACCTGCCAGTCGTGCCAACCCTTTTCGGGATTCCAGTTCGCGACCACCATGTGATCGGTGAACGTCTTGCCGAAGCCGGGGTCGGCGAGTACCGCGAGCCGCTCGATCTCGGCGAGTCGGTCGGGTCGCTCCGTCACGGTGAACTGCTGTGCCATGACCGAAGCCTAACCCTGTGCTGCCGCGGCGGCGATGGCGTCACCGACCTGACTGGTGCTGCGGATCGCATCGCCCCGGCTGGCCAGATCCGCCGCCACAGCGTTCTCGATCCGCTGCGCTTCATCCCTGCGACCCAGGTGCTCCAGGAGCATGGCCACCGACAAGATGGTGGCGGTGGGGTCGGCCTTGCCCTGGCCAGCGATATCAGGTGCCGAGCCGTGCACCGGCTCGAACATGCTCGGCGTGGTGCGGTCGGGGTTGATGTTGCCCGACGCTGCCAGTCCGATGCCGCCGGTGACCGCGGCCGCGAGGTCGGTGACGATATCGCCGAAGAGGTTGTCAGTGACGATCACATCGAAGCGGCCGGGATCGGTCGCCAGATAGATGGTCGCCGCATCGACATGGGCGTAGGCAGTGGTGACGTCAGGGAACTCCTGCCCCACCTCGTCGACGGTGCGCCGCCATAGATGACCGGCGTAGGACAACACGTTGTGCTTGTGCAGCAACGTCAGATGCTTTCGCTCCCGGGCCTGGGCGCGCGTGAAGGCATCCCGGACCGTGCGCTCCACGCCGAAGCGGGTGTTCACGCTGACCTCGGTGGCCAGTTCCTGCGGGGTGCCGACGCGCAGCGCGCCACCGTTACCGGTGTACGGACCTTCTGTCCCCTCGCGGACCACGACGAAGTCGATACCGTCGGGCGCGACCCGGTCGACATCCAGCGGTGACGCAACGCCGGGAAAGAGCTTGGCCGGGCGCAGATTGATGTAGTGGTCCAACTCGAAGCGGATGCGCAGCAGCAACTGCCGCTCCAGGACTCCACTGGGCACGGTCGGATCGCCAATGGCTCCGAGCAGGATGGCGTCATGGTCGCGCAACTCCTCCAGCACGGAGTCCGGCAGGGTTTCACCCGTGGCGTGCCAGCGTCGGGCACCGAGGTCGTACTCGGTGCGGGCCACCTTCGCGGTCGTCACCGCATCAAGGACCTTCAGGCCCTCGGCAACTACCTCCGGGCCGATCCCATCGCCAGCGATGACGGCCAGATTGACGGTTTCGGCAGGATTCGACATATCTCCAGGGTAAAACTGCGTCTTGCCATGCGAAATCGAAGTCTCGCCATGAGAGATGTGGAGCGAACGGCGTCTCGCACGTCCGCAACATTGAACGTCTCGTGCGGGCCTCGTGCGCGTTGTGACCCACGCCACTTACCATGGTGTAACTATGACCAGCACAGCCTCGACCCCGCCCGCGGTAGAAGAGGCGCAATCGTCGCGCAGGGCCCACCGGGCGGCCGCTGAACGGCCGGTGCGCAACCACCGTCCCGCGCTGGACGGCATCCGGGCCCTGGCCATCGTGTTGGTGATGATCTACCACGCGACCAGCCAGCAGCCGCGCGGTGGATTCTTCTCGGTCGACGTCTTCTTCGTGCTGTCCGGCTACTTGATCGCGGGACTGCTGATCAAGGAGGACTGGACCTGGGGATCGATCGACCTGGTCGCGTTCTACGTACGACGTGCCCGCCGGCTGCTGCCCGGGCTGATCGCTGCGGTCATCGCGATCGCCGCCATCTGCCCGCGCGTGCTGTCCGACGAAGCGGTCGCCAGCATGCGCGGCGACGGTCTGGCCACCATCTTCTACGTCGCGAACTGGCGGTTCATCGCCACCGGGGACTCCTACTTCGCGCAGTTCGGCGACCCCTCGCCGTACCGGCACATGTGGACCCTGGCGATAGAGGAGCAGTTCTACCTGATCCTGCCGATGCTGCTGATCTGCCTGATCGCCCTGACCCGCGCCAACCTGCGCTACATCACCGGGGCGCTCGTCGGGTTGGCCGCTTTATCGGCCTTGTGGATGTGGACGCTCTACGTGCCTGGTCAGGATCCGTCCCGGGTGTACTACGGCACCGATACCCGCGCCCAGGATCTGCTGCTCGGCTCGGCCCTGGCGTGCGCGATGACCCTGATCAGTAAACGTGCGGCCGCGACACGAGCGCGGTTGATGACCGTCATCGGCGGGATCGGTTTCGCCGTCATGGTGGTGTGGTTCCTGACCTTCGCCGAGGACCAGCCGTTCACCTACGGGGGCGGCTTCTTCATCTTCGTCCTTGGCACCTGCGCCCTGATCGCCAGCGTCGAACTCAACCAGGACGGCCCGTTCGCGAGGTTGTTCGGCTTCGCGCCGTGGGCGTGGATCGGCAAGATCTCCTACGGTCTGTACCTCTACCACTGGCCGGTGTTCCTCGTCATGAAGCACACCGGCCTCACCGGTCCGGTGCTGTTCGTCACCGAGTTCGCTATCTCCTTCGCCCTCGGCGCTCTGTCGTTCTATGCCCTTGAGCAGCCCATCCGTCGCCACGGTCTGAAGCCACTCATCGGCCGCAGGGCCGCGGTGACCGTCGGGTGGCTCTGCCTGCCGGTGACCGCGGCGCTGACGTTGGCCCTGACCCCGGCGGTGACCCCCAACCTCATCGTGCAGGCGAAACCCGGCCAGGGCTCCGATATGGGCACGGTCAACCCGAACGCGTCCCTCAAGGTGCTCGTGCTCGGCGACTCGGTCGGCTTCTCGCTGGGCTACGCCTTCGACGAGAAGGAGTGGCCGAAGGTCCAGGTGACCGGCGACGTCATCTTCGGCTGCGGAACCGCCGAACAACACATCGCCGTCAACGGTGTCGACCAGAAACCCGATCCGTCCCAGTGCCAGGACGTGTTCGCCAAGTGGCCGGCCGACGTCGCCAGTAAGAACCCCAACGTCGTGCTGTGGTCATTGGGCGGCTGGGAGGTATACGACCACGTTGTTGACGGCAAGATCCTCAAGGTCGGCTCCCCCGAGTACGCCGCGTACCTGACGTCCCGACTGGACCTGGGTCTGAGCAAACTGGGCTCGACCAAGGTCGTGATCCCCAACCTGGCCTGCTACTCCCAGCCCAGCTACGTCGTCGACGGGCAGGATATGGCGCCCAACCGCAACGACCCGGCACGCGCCACCGCCGTCAACAACATCCTGGACGCCTTCGCGGCGAGCCACCCGCAGCAGGTCCACATTTTCGATGTGGCCAGCAAGCTGTGCCCGGACGGCAAACCCATCCTCAAGGTCGACGGCGTACAGGTCAGAAGTGACGGGGTGCACTACACAATCGACGGCGCCCGCCTCTTCTGGACCTGGATCATGCCCACGCTGGAGAAGGACACGGGTATCACGGTGAAGTGATCGCGCCTCCTGGCTGCCAGGAGGCGTGACGATGAACCGCATCAGGACCGTTGTCCTGCGCTACCTGCCAGCCGAACTGCTCGCGCTGGTAGGGACTTTCGTGGGCTGGTGGCTCGGGACGCGGTGGACACAGTCGCCGTGGCTGATCGCGGGTGTCGTCACCGTCGCGGAGAACGTGGCGTTCTACGCCTATCTCGCGGTGTCAGTGTGGCGCGAGCAGACTCCGCAGAATCCGAACCTGCTACGCCGGCTGCAACGCACCGTGCTGCTGCTCGGGGCCGAGTTCGGGCCAGCCGAGATCGTGGACTCGCTGCTGGTCCGGCCCGCCTTCATGACCGCAGCCATCATGTGGTTGCACAGCACCGGATGGGGCGTGCTCCTCGGCAGCTACGCAGCGGACGCGGTGTTCTGGACCCTGGCCGGGGCGTCGTACCTGGCGACCGTGAAGTTCGGGTGGCGGCACCGCCGGGTGGAGCTCGTCCGGGCCACCCATCCCGCGCAGGCACCGTCGGACCTCTCCCCCAATGACTTCCTGGCACGACCGGCGGTGGCCAAAACCCTTGCGCTGCAGGGCACGCCCGTCTTGTTCCTCGAGCCGGACACCGTTGAACGCCGCTATGGCGACCTTCGGCGCGCACTGCCGTACGCCGACCTCCACTACGCCGTCAAAGCCAACCCGCACGGGGCGATCATCGACACCCTGCTTCATTGCGGCGCGTCGTTCGAGGTGGCGAGCGTTCACGAACTCGACACCCTGCTCGACCGGCACGTCGACGTCTCCCGGGTGATCTACACCCACCCGGTCAAGTCGCCCGCAGATATCCGCTACGCCGTCGGCTGTGGGGTGCGCACCTTCGTGGTCGACACGCGCGGGGAGGTGGACAAGCTCGCGAAGTACGACGTGGGCGTCCTCGTGCGTCTGGCGGTCGACAGCAGCGCTGCACAGATCGATCTCTCAGCGAAGTTCGGCGCATCCCGGCAACTGACCCGCGATCTCGTACTGGCCGCCCACGCGGCCGGGCTCACGGTCGAGGGACTCAGTTTCCATGTCGGCAGCCAGCAGTGCGATGTTGCGGCCTACGCGTCGGCCGTCAATACCGCGCTGGCACTGATCGATGAGTTGTCCGGCCGGGTGCCGATGACCACCCTCGACATCGGCGGCGGGTTCCCCGTCGCCTACGACCGCCCGGTCCCCTCGATCGAGGCCATCGCTGCGGCGATCACTCCATTGCTCGCGCCGTACCTGGACCGGTTGCGGGTCATCGCGGAACCGGGACGCTTCCTGGCCGCGGACGCCATGACGCTGGTGTGCAGCGTGGTCGGCTGCGCCGAGCGCGACGAACGGCCGTGGTACTACCTGGACGACGGGGTGCACGGCTCGTACAGCAACGTGCTGCAGGAAGGTCTCCGGCCGCCCATTCTGCCGCCGGTGTGGGGCAGTCAGGCGTCGTCGGTGCTGGCCGGACCGACCTGCGACTCCATCGATGTGGTCGCGGACGGCATCATGCTGCCCCCGCTGGAACCAGGCGATCGGGTGGTCAGTCCGACCATGGGTGCCTACACCGCCGTCACCGCCAACGGATTCAACGGGATCGCGGCGACGCCGATCGTGACCCTCCCTGCCGTGCGGCACCTCAACGCAGTGCGGCCGTCTGCCACCCCGGGGGATGGCAGACGGCCGCAACGGGCAGTTGGCCAGCGAGCAGCTCAGCGCGCGGCGGAGCCTTCGACGTAGTCCTCGTCGCGGCTACCGGACCAGGAGAAGTGCGAACGCAGTTCCTTACCGGTGGCCTCGATCGGGTGACCCGCCTCGGCCTCGCGCAGCTTCAGGAACTCCGGGGCACCGGCGTCCTGGTCGGCGATGAAGCGCTCGGCGAAGGCCCCGCTCTGGATGTCGGCGAGGACACCCTGCATGCGCTCTTTCACACCGGCGTCGATGACCCGCGGGCCGGAGACGTAGTCGCCGTACTCTGCGGTGTCGGAGATGGACCAGCGCTGCTTGGCGATGCCGCCCTCCCACATCAGGTCGACGATCAGCTTGAGCTCGTGCAGCACCTCGAAGTAAGCGATCTCCGGCTGGTAGCCGGCCTCGGTGAGGACCTCGAACCCGGACTGGACCAGGTGCGAGACACCGCCGCACAGCACCGACTGCTCGCCGAAGAGGTCGGTCTCGGTCTCCTCGGTGAAGGTGGTCTTGATGACGCCGGCGCGGGTGCCGCCGATGGCCTTGGCGTAGGACAAAGCGAGGTCCCAGGCCTTGCCGGTCGCGTCCTGCTCGACGGCGACGATGTCGGGAATGCCTCGGCCGTCGACGAATTCGCGACGAACCGTGTGCCCGGGCGCCTTGGGAGCGACCATCGCGACGTCGACACCCTCGGGCGGGGTGATGTAGCCGAAGCGGATGTTGAAGCCGTGCGCGAAGAACAGGGCGTCACCGGGCTGCAGGTTCGGCTCGATGTCGTTCTTGTAGAGGATCCGCTGCACCTGGTCGGGCGCCAGGATCATGATGACGTCGGCCTCCTGGGCCGCCTGGGCGACGGGTACGACGCGCAGTCCCTCGGCCTCGGCCTTGGCGGCGGACTTGGAGCCCTCGCGCAGACCGACCCGGACGTCCACGCCCGAGTCACGCAGGTTGAGGGCGTGCGCGTGGCCCTGGCTGCCGTAGCCGATGATCGCGACCTTGCGGCCCTGGATTACCGACAGGTCGGCATCGTCGTCGTAGAACATTTCAGCCACAGCTGGGCGCTCCTTCAGAGAGGGTTGTTTTGTGTTGTGAGATTCAGCAGGATCAGGCGCTCTTGCGAGCGCGGTCGGTGATGGAACGGCTACCCCGCCCGACGGCCACCAGGCCGGACTGGACGAGCTCCTTCACGCCGTACGGTTCAAGCACCTCGAGCAGCGCGATCAACTTGTTCGGCGCCCCGGTCGCCTCGATGACGACCGAGTCGGCGGTGACGTCGACGACGTTGCACCGGAACATCTGGGTCAACTCGAGAATCTGGCCACGCGTCGTACCGTCGGCCCGCACCTTGATCAGCACGATCTGACGCTGGACGGCGGCGTCGGGCTCCAGCTCGACGACCTTGAGGACCTCGACGAGCTTGTTGAGCTGTTTGATGACCTGCTCCAGGACCAGCTCATCGACGTCCACGACGATCGTCATCCGGGAGATCTCGGTGTGCTCGGTCTCGCCCACGGCGAGGGAGTCGATGTTGAAGCCGCGGCGGGAGATCAGACCGGCGATCCGGGCGAGCACACCGGGTTTGTTCTCCACCAGCACCGAGAGCGTGTGCTTGGCCATCAGTCGTCCTCACCTTCGGATTCGCGGTCCCACACGGGGGCCATCGAGCGGGCCACGGTCACCATGTCGTTGCTGACGCCGGCGGGAACCATCGGCCACACCATCGCGTCACGCTCCACGACGAAGTCAATGACGACCGGCACGTCGTTGATCTCCAACGCCTTCTGGATCGTCGCGTCGACGTCCTCGGGACGTTCGCACCGCAGCCCCACACAACCGTACGCGTCGGCCAGTTTGACGAAGTCGGGGACCCGGGCGCCGATCGCGGTGTGCAGGTCGGTATTGGAGTAGCGCTCGTTGTAGAACAGCGTCTGCCACTGGCGCACCATGCCGAGGCTGGAGTTGTTGATAATCGCGACCTTGATCGGGATGTTGTTGATGACGCAGGTCGCAAGCTCCTGGTTGGTCATCTGGAAGCAGCCGTCACCGTCGATCGCCCAGACCGTGCGGTCCGGTTCGGCGGTCTTGGCGCCCATTGCGGCGGGCACCGAGTAGCCCATGGTGCCGGCGCCGCCGGAGTTCAGCCAGGAGTTGGGACGTTCATAGTTGACGAACTGGGCCGCCCACATCTGGTGCTGACCGACCCCTGCAACGTACGTCGCGTCCGGACCCGTGAGCGCCCCGATCCGTTCGATGACGTACTGGGGTGACAGGCCTTCTTCCGCAGTGGTGTAACCGACCGGAAAGTCGCGCTTCCAGCCCGTGGTGCGCTCGCGCCACGCGGTGTAGCGGCTGGGGTCGATGTCGGGCGTCAGCGCGGTGATCAGCTCGCGCACGACCTCGTCGATGTCACCGACGATCGGCACGTCCGCCTGGCGGTTCTTGCTGATCTCGGCGGGGTCGATATCGGCGTGGATGACCTTGGCCTCCGGCGCGAACGATGCGAGGTCACCGGTCACCCGGTCATCGAAGCGAGCACCGAGGGTGATCAGCAGGTCGGCTTTCTGCAGCGCGGTCACGGCCGGAACCGACCCGTGCATCCCGGGCATTCCGAGATGCAACGGGTGGGTGTCCGGCACGGCGCCGCGCGCCATCAGCGTGGTCACCAGCGGGATCTGGGTGAGCTCGACGAGCTCCTTCAGAGACTCGCTGGCCCCCGAGCGGATCGCTCCTCCCCCGATATAGAGGACCGGCTTCTTGGCCGCGCGGATCATTTCGGCGGCTGCTTTGATCTGCTTGGGGTGCGGACGCGTCACCGGGCGGTAGCCCGGCAGATCGACCTGCGGCGGCCAGGAGAAGGTGGTCCTGGCCGTCAGGGCGTCCTTGCTGATGTCCACCAGCACCGGGCCGGGGCGGCCGGTCGATGCGATGTGGAACGCCGCCGCGATCGCGGATGGGATCTCGTCGGCGTTGGTGATCAAGAAGTTGTGCTTGGTGATCGGCATCGTGATGCCGCGGATGTCGGCCTCCTGGAAGGCATCGGTCCCGATGGTCTTGGAGTTGACCTGACCGGTGATCGCCACGATCGGAACCGAGTCCAGGAAGGCGTCGGCGATCGCGGTGACCAGGTTCGTGGCACCGGGACCGGAGGTCGCCATGCAGACACCGACCTTGCCGGTGGCCGAGGCGTAGCCCTCAGCGGCGTGGCCGGCGCCCTGCTCGTGGCGCACCAGGATGTGGCGGACCTTCACCGAGTCCAGCAGCGGGTCGTAGGCCGGCAGGATCGCGCCGCCCGGGATCCCGAATACCGTGTCGACGCCGACGGACTCCAGCGACAGGACCAGACTCTGTGCACCCGTGACCTCGATCGGCGGGGTGGGCGGGGTGTCCGGCTGCGTCTGGTGGGCTTCGCCGGCGTCGCGGCTGCGCGCCTTGTGCTGCAAGGGCGTCACCTGAGTCGGGCTCGGGATGCGGGTCGCCGCCTTGGGGGCCTGCACATTCGTCACGGTGGTCACCTGTTCGTGGGCTTCTTGGTCGGTGTGGCGCGTTCTCAGAACATAAAAAAACCCTCAGCCGCTGGGGCAGTGAGGGTAGGCGCGCTTGCTGATCGAGTCAGCTTGCGCGCCTGCGGAGTACGAGAATGCGTGCCACGTCAGTCAGTGTGTGCCTCGGGTCGCCACGGGGTCAACATGATGAGACTGGCGTCTCACCATCCGGGACCGCCCGCCTCAGTCGCAGACCGCCCCGCCCGAAGCGCTTCCCACCAGCTTCCGGTACTTGGCCAGCACCCCGCGGGTGTACTTCGCCTCGGGATGCCGCACACCCGACGTACGCCGATCGGCAAGTTCGCCCTCATCGACCAGGAGGTCCAGGATCCCCTGAGCGACATCGAGCCGGATCCGGTCGCCGTCCCGGACAAAGGCAATCGGGCCTTCGTCCACGGCTTCGGGAGCTACGTGACCAACGCACAGACCCGTCGTACCTCCGGAGAACCGGCCATCGGTCAGCAACAGGACGTCCTTGCCCAGCCCGGCGCCCTTGATCGCACCGGTGACCGCCAACATTTCGCGCATCCCGGGTCCACCCTTGGGGCCCTCATAACGGATGACCACCACGTCACCAGACTTCAACGAACCGTCCTCGACGGCGTCCATCGCAGCGCGCTCACCGTCGAAAACCCTTGCGGTGCCTTCGAATACGTCGTTGTCGAAACCGGCGGACTTCACCACGGCACCTTCGGGAGCCAACGACCCCTTCAGGATCGTGATGCCACCGCTCGGGTGGATCGGCGAGGCCATGGCGCGCAGCACCTTGCCATCGACGTCCGGTGGGCGGATGTCGGCGAGGTTCTCCGCCATCGTCTTGCCAGTCACCGTGAGGCAATCACCGTGCAGCAGCCCGGCGTCGAGCAGCGCGCGCATGACGACGGGCACACCCCCGACCCGGTCGATGTCGGTCATCACGAAAGCGCCGAACGGTTTGACGTCGGCCAGGTGCGGGACCTTGGCACCGATGCGAGCGAAGTCGTCGATGCTCAGGTCCACATCGGCCTCGTGCGCGATGGCGAGCAGATGCAGCACCGCGTTGGTGGAGCCACCGAAGGCCATGACGACGGCGATCGCGTTCTCGAAGGCTTCCTTGGTCATGATGTCGCGGGCAGTGATCCCGCGGCGCAGCAACTCGACGACCGCCTCGCCGGACTTGCGAGCGAAACCATCCCGGCGCCGATCTGTTGCGGGCGGCGCAGCGCTGCCGGGCAGGGACATCCCGATGGCTTCGGCGACGGAGGCCATCGTGTTGGCGGTGTACATCCCACCGCACGCGCCCTCCCCCGGGCAGATCGCGCGCTCGATCGCATCGACGTCGTCACGGGACATCAGACCGGCCGCACAGGCACCGACCGCTTCGAACGCGTCGATGATGGTGACCTGCTTCTCCGAGCCGTCGGAGAGCTTGGCGATGCCGGGCAGGATCGAGCCGGCGTAGAGGAAGACGCTGGCCAGATCGAGGCGCGCGGCAGCCATCAACATGCCGGGCAATGATTTATCGCAACCGGCGAGAAGCACTGAGCCGTCGAGGCGTTCGGCGCTCATGACGGTCTCGACGGAGTCCGCGATGATCTCGCGACTGACCAGTGAGAAGTGCATTCCTTCGTGGCCCATCGAGATGCCGTCGGACACGCTGATCGTGCCGAACTCCAGCGGATAGCCGCCGGCCGCAAAGACGCCGTCCTTGACCGCCTTCGCCAATCGGTCCAGGGACAGGTTGCAGGGCGTGATCTCGTTCCACGAACTGCCTACTCCCACTTGAGGTTTGGCGAAGTCTTCGTCAGTCAGACCGACTGCTCGCAACATGCCCCGGGCGGCGGTCTTCTCCAAGCCGTCGGTGACGTCGCGGCTGCGGGGCTTGATGTCCGGCGTGTCCTCGCTCATGACGCGAGTCTAGGCACCCGCCGCTACCCTCGAAGGGTGCTGCGTGGTGAAGTTCTTTCGGTCAATCTCGGCGTCGTGACGACGTTGCCCGGGGTGCGCGGGCGGACGGCTATCGACAAGCAACCGACCCAGCACATCGACGTACGCGATCCGGGACCCAAGAAGGGCGGCCAGGGCAGTGGCGTCGTCGGCGACGGGATCGGCAGCCGTAAGCACCACGGCGGGTACGCGCAAGCTGTATATGCCTACGCCACAGAGGATTACGACTGGTGGGCAGCGCAGCTGGGGCGCACACTTGAGCCCGGACTGTTCGGCGAGAACCTGACGACTCGTGGACTGGATCTGACCCACGCCCTGATCGGCGAGGAGTGGACCATCGGATCCGTCCGTCTGCGGGTGGAGGTGCCGCGGATCCCGTGCGCCACCTTCGCGGCGCGGATGGGCGAGAAGCAGTGGGTACGCCGATTCACCGAGGCCGGGCGGACCGGCGCCTACCTGTCTGTGCAGGTGCCGGGACGAATCTCAGCCGGCGACGTGGTGATGGTGAACCGCCCGGCCCACGACATCACGTTGCTGGACGCCTTCCGGGCCGTGACCGGCGACCGCCAGTTGGCCCGACGGGTACTGGATGCGGGCGTGCTGTATCCGACCGAGCACGAGTACCTCGCGGCCCGCGTCTAGCGCACGAGGCGGTTGCTCGAGGTCAGGACCTGCACCTGCTGTGTCGGGCCGGCGATCGTGGCGGTGCCCGGGATGTCGGCCCAGTCGCCGCCGTCCACCCGGAACTGGCCGCCGTACGTCGTGCTCACCCCGACCGTGAACGTCCCTGCATCGTCATAGACGTGGGTGATGTCGCCGTTGGGATATGCGCCGCCGAAACTCAGCGTTGGACCGCTGGCCGCGCCGTCACCGAACCGGAAATCGTTGGACTTGAACGTCGGGCGGATCTCCACGCGGTGACCGATCAGCGTGGTCGCGCGGACCTCCCCCGGTTGGTAGCCGGCCTGCGGCCACACCAACGCGAAGTAGGTCGGCAGGGTCACCAGCGTGCGGTTGTTGACCGGCTGGATCGACAGGGTGGGCTTGGCGAACGGCGTCTGCTTCCACTCCTTGACGATCATCGCCATCGTCAGCTGTGGTCGATCGGCGCCGCCGGGCAGCAACGACGTGAAGCAGGTGTTGCCGACGTACTCCCAGTGGGGGGCCGTCTCGTCCGCCGGATGACGATAAATCTTCACGTACGGACCGCTGGCGTCGGGTACGTACTGACAGCTGCTGATCGCCTGGCCGCAGGCGTTGCCGCCGTCCGTGTCGTCGGGGCCGTTGCCCGGACAGTTCATCGGCACCGAATAGACCAGCGGCACCCGTTTGCGGACCTTCTTGCCGTTCTCGACAACGTCCTTCTCGACGTCCGTTGGCTGCCCCTTGGTCTGGGCGGCGGTGAGACCGGTGTAAGCGCCCGCCTGCGTCACGTCGCAGTCGAGGCAACTGGGCAGTTTCGTGTCCGCAGTGGCACGCGTGGGATGCGTCATACCCACCGTCGCCAACATGAGCGCAAAACACAGAAGCACCAGTCGACGCTGAAGCTGACAGCTCATCCCGTCAGATCTGCCGCTCGACCTGGAGCATCTGCCAACCGCTGTTGGCCCATCGCAGGAGGAACACGCGCCCTGAGTTGCTTGCTGTGCTGGACTCGAGGACCTTTCCCGAAGGATCAACGACTTTGGCTGCCGCCACGTCGACTAGAGCTCCTACGTGGACCTCAGCAGGCTTATCGCCCAGCAGATTTGCCACAATCGTCGTTTTTGACAGCCCAAGGTAGATGGGTCCGCTGGTCTTCGCACCTTTCGCGGCGAAGTCCTCGACGCTGGTAGCCCAGGCCGTGCACACCTTGCATCCGGCATCGGACAAAGGCGAAATCAGGGTGTCATCGGGGGTGGAGTAAGCGGCATTGACCACACGCAGGTAGTAATTGACGAACGCGATCGCGCCATCCGTCGTCTTCTGCTTGGCAGCATCCGGCAGCCCGTTGATCCCCAGGGCGGGGTTGCCCGTGGCGGCAGCGGTCGGCGTACTCGACGGTGAAGTCGATGCAGTTGAAACCGACGAACTAGGCGCAGACGATGAACTAGATGACGCCGACGATGTCACCGACGTGCTGGTTGCCGCGGACGAGCCCCCTGCGCCCGTCTTCCCCCCGCAACCAGCCACGCCGGTGACCACCGTGAGCATGATCGCCGAACTCGTGAGCACACGCGCTCGGCGGCCATTCCCCGTCCCAGGCACGACATCCCCTCCCTGCAGTCGTCCAGGTCCCGCCATTCTGGTGGCGCGCAGCGCGCGGTTTGGGGTTATCCACCGTAAAGAGTTGGTAAAGCAGTTAGGACCGTGCCGTATGCAACGCCGTCAGCCGCGCGGTCCCGGGCGCGGTATCAGCCCAGTCCACCTCCACCGCGAGCACTGCGGCTGTGCAGGTCGGGAACCCGTCCTCCAGCGCACTGAGCGCGGCTTCGTCTCCTTGCCCGTCAGCGAGCAGACCCGCGAGCAGTGGCACCCCCGGCGAGTGCCCGACGAGCACCAGATCACTGGTGTGTTCGCTGGCTTCCCGCAACACCTCGATCAGGGTCTGCGGATGCGCCAGGTAGATGCGGCGGTCGTTCTCCACCAGGCCCCCGATCCCGCTGGCCTCGACGATCCCTGCCCAGGTCTCACGGGTGCGCACCGACGTGGAGCAGAAGACCTCCGAGGGCGAGATGCCCTGCGCCTTCAGCCAATGCCCCAGGGCCCGGGCGTCGGCGGCGCCGTTCTGGGTAAGGGCGCGCTCATGGTCTTCGGCCGACCGCGGGTCCTCGGCCTTCGCGTGCCGGATCAGCGTCAGCCTGCGGGTCCGTGCCATGGCGTCAGGATGACACGACGTGCTGAAGACCGTCGCCTGCGACATACCGGCGCAGCTGCTCGTCCACGAAGTGCCGGGCGCGTGGCCAGAAGGCCGAACTCGCGCCTCCCACGTGTGGGCTGATCAGCACGTTCGGCAATTTCCACAACGGGTGGTCCGCAGGCAATGGTTCTGGATCGGTCACGTCCACAGCCGCGCGCAGCCGTCCGGACTGACACTCGGCGAGCAGGGCCTCGGTGTCCACGACCTTGCCGCGGGCCACGTTGACGACCAGCGCGTTGTCAGGCAGGGCTGCGAGGAACTGCGCGTCGACCATCCCCCGGGTGGAATCGGTCAGCGGTACGACGATGATCACCACGTCGTGTCCCGGCACCAAAGCTGGGAGTTCGTCCGTGCCGTGCACGGTGTCGACCAGTTCGTCGCCGGCGCGCGCCTTCGAGGCCACGGCTGTCACCGACGCTTCGAACGCGAGCACCCTACGTGCGACGGCCCGGCCGATCGCGCCGTACCCGAGGATCAGAACGTTCCGATCCGCCAGCGACGGGTAGCCGGCGGTGTGCCGCCACGTGCCGGTCTCGGCGTCGCGCACGAAATCCGGGATTCCTCGTTGGGCAGCCAATGTCAGAGCCAATGCCAGTTCGGACGTCGAGGTGTCGTGGATGCCCGCGCCATTGGCCAGTACGACGCCCGGCGGCAGAGCGGGTACGACGTGCTCATAACCAGCCGTCACCAGCTGAACGGCCTTCAGCGAGTGCAGATCTCGCAAACAGTCGAAGGAGTGCGGCCGCGCGTCATAAGGCCCGATGAACACCTCGATGTCATCACGGGGCGGTGCGCCCAGGCCGTCGAACAGCACGGCCTCGACGCCCGGCACGGCGGCCGCCGCGTCGAAGAGTTCCTGGTTGCCCACCGATACGACTGTCACCGCTCTATGTGAGCACGAGCCGGTCAGCGCACGGACACCGGGATGCGTCGCGCGCCGCGGATCACGTTGGACGACCGAATGGGCGTCCGGCCGGTGATCCGCAGATCAGGCCACCGTTGGGCCATCCGCTGAAGCGCAACTCCCGCTTCGAGCCGTGCCAGTGGTGCTCCGACGCAGTAGTGCACTCCACCGGAGAACGCCAGGTGATCCGAACCGTCCGTCCTGGTGATGTCGAAAACGTCCGGCTGACGGTAGTGCTCGGGGTCCCGGTTGGCGGCGCCGATGCAGACAAGTACCTCGTCGCCCTTCGACAACTGTCGTCCGCCGATCGCCCGTCCCTCGTGCGCGACTCGCGATGTGAACTGGATGGGCGAGTCGTATCGCAACGTCTCCTCCACCACCGCGGATGCCAGGGAAGGATCCGCCACCAGCGCCTCCCACTGCGACCGGTGCGCCATCAGCGCCCGGACCGCGTTGCCGATCAGGTTGACGGTGGTCTCGAATCCCGCGACCAGGAGCAGGGTGCTCAGCGGCAGCGCCTCGTTGGGCCGCACCCGTTCCGGTGGTTCCGCCGCCAGCATCGACAGCAGATCGTCGCGTGGCTCTTCCCGACGGGCATCGAGCTGCGACTGGGTCAGCGTGTCCAGCGCGACGCTGGCCTTCTGCAGCTCGAGCGCATGACGAAGTGAGTGGATGCCGTCCAACGCGGTCCCGAGCACCGTGCCGTACCGCAGGAATTTCTCGTTGTCGTCCACCGGGATGCCGAGCAGTTCGCTGATCACCCCGATCGGCAGCGGCGCGGCCAATGCGGTGATCAGGTCGAACGAGCGCCGTTGTTCCGCAGCATCCATCAAGGAGTCGACACGCTTCTCGATCGATGTCTCGAAGGCTGTCATCCGCCGTGGGGTGAACGCCGGCGCGACCACCTTGCGCAATCGGGTGTGCTCCGGCGGGTCCATCCCCAACAGCGACAGGTCCGCCTCCGTCGATCCACCGGCTTCCCGGGTGTCGACCCCGAAGTCCCTGCTGCGCAACAATTCTGAGCAGGCCTCGTGTGAGACTGCGACCCAGCCACCGGCCTGCAAACCACGAAACACCGGCCCACGCGCACGCGCCGCGTCGTACTGCGGATAGGGGTCGGCGTGCCACGGCCGGACGAACGTCCGCGCCATTGGCTCGCGTCCGATCCACGCCCGACGACGGGTGGCCAGTTGACCACGCCATAGATCCCAGGTGAGGGCCTTGACCGCCATCAGGTCCGAGCGAGTCGTCACCCGATCACGGTATCGGCGCTCAGGTCAGGCGGGACAGCAAAAGCTCACGGACCTTGGCTGCATCAGCCTGGCCCTTCATCGCCTTCATCACCTGACCGATGAGGGCACCGGCCGCCTGCACCTTGCCGTCGCGGACCTTCTGGGCCACATCGGGATTCGCGGCGATGACCTCGTCGACCGCCGCTTCGAGCGCACCGTCGTCCTGCACCAACTGCAAGCCGCGGGCATCGGCGACCGCGGTCGGCGTACCCTCGCCGTCCAGGACACCCTCGAAGACCTGCCGAGCCATGGCGTCGTTGAGCCGGCCGGCCTGCACCATCCCGTCCAACTCGGCGACGTGCGCCGGAGTGACACCGAACTCATCCAGGCCCTTGCCCTCAGCACTGGCCCGGCGGGCAATCTCGCCGGTCCACCACTTGCGCGCCGCGACCGGCGTCGCACCCACTGCGACGGTGTCCTCGATCAATTCGAGAGCGCCCGCGTTGATGACGTCGCGCATCTCCAGATCGCTGTAACCCCAGTCGGTTTGGAGACGACGGCGCCGCACGTTCGGCGGCTCGGGCAGCGTCGCCCGCAACTCCTCGACCCACGCCGGGTCGGGAGCGATCGGCACCAGGTCCGGCTCCGGGAAGTAGCGGTAGTCGTCCGCGTCCGACTTCGGCCGCCCGGAGGTGGTGACACCCGTGTCCTCGTGCCAGTGCCGCGTCTCCTGCAAGACCGTTGCACCCGAGTCGAGTACGGCGGCCTGCCGGCTGATCTCGTAGCGCACCGCACGCTCGACCGAGCGCAGCGAGTTGACGTTCTTGGTCTCCGTGCGGGTGCCGAACTTCTCGGCGCCTGCCGGCTTCAGCGAGACGTTGGCGTCACAGCGCAACGAACCCTGCTCCATCTTGACGTCCGAAACGTTCAGCGCCTTCAGCAGATCCCGGACCGCACCGACGTACGCGCGCGCGATCTCAGGTGCCCGATCCCCCGCTCCCACAATGGGTTTCGTGACGATCTCGATCAGCGGGATCCCGGCGCGGTTGTAGTCGACCAACGAATACTCGGCGCCCTGGATACGACCGGTGGCGCCACCGATGTGCAGCGACTTGCCGGTGTCTTCTTCCATGTGGGCGCGCTCGATGTCGACGCGGAAGACCGACCCGTCCTCGAGTTCGACGTCCAGATACCCGTCGTAGGCGATCGGCTCGTCGTACTGCGAGGTCTGGAAGTTCTTGGGCATATCCGGGTAGAAGTAGTTCTTGCGCGCGAACCGGCACCACGCAGCGATCTTGCAGTTCAGCGCCAGTCCGATCCGGATGGCCGACTCCACGCCCATCGCGTTCACGACCGGCAGCGCTCCCGGCAGACCCAGGCACACCGGGCACACCTGCGTGTTGGGCTCCGCGCCGAAGCCGGTCGCGCAGCCACAGAACATCTTGGTGGCGGTGCCGAGCTCGACGTGCACCTCGAAACCCAGCACCGGATCGAACCGGGCCACCGCGTCGTCGTAGTCGACGACGTCCTCCAGCACAGCGCTCATCGGACACCTTCCTTAACATCCAGCGACGGAGCCTGGGCGAGCAACGGGCCACCCCACTGCTCTTCCAGCAACCGCTCCAGCGCCGCACCTACGTTGTAGAGCCGGTCGTCGGCCTGGATCGGCGCGAGCACCTGGAAGCCACTGGGCAGCCCGTCCTCGGCCAAGCCGTTCGGCAGCGAAAGACCTGGAACACCAGCGAGATTCGCCGGAATGGTCGCGACGTCGTTGAGGTACATCGCCATTGGGTCGTCCAGCTTCTCACCCAGTTTGAAAGCCACCGTCGGAGCAGTCGGCGTGACCAGCACGTCGGCCTGCTCGAAGGCCGCGGCGAAGTCACGCGCGATCAGCGTGCGGACCTTCTGCGCCTGCCCGTAGTACGCGTCGTAGTAACCCGACGACAACGCGTAGGTGCCCAGGATGATCCGGCGCTTGACCTCGTCACCGAAGCCGGCGTCACGCGTCGCGGCCATGACCTGCTCCGCCGACGGCGACTCGACACCCTTCGGCGCGACGCGCAGGCCGTACCGCATGGCATCGAACTTGGCCAGGTTGGAGGACGCCTCGCTCGGCAGGATCAAGTAGTACGCCGCCAGACCCTTCTCGAAGCTGGGACACGAGACCTCGACGATCTCCGCGCCCGCCTTCTCCAGAAGCGCCAGCGACTCGGTGAACCGCGCCCGCACCTGCGGCGCGAACCCTTCCCCGGAGATCTCCTTGATGACACCGATCCGCATACCGCTCACGTCGCCGCGACGTGCCGCCTCCACGACCGGCGGCACGGGGGCGTTGATCGAGGTGGAGTCCATCGGGTCGTGACCACCGATGACCGTCTGCAGCAGCGCGGCGTCCAGCACCGACCGGGTGCACGGACCCGCCTGGTCCAGGGAGCTCGCCAGAGCGATGAGCCCGTAACGGGACACCCCGCCGTACGTCGGCTTGACCCCGACCGTGCCGGTCACCGAGGCGGGTTGGCGGATCGAACCCCCGGTGTCGGTGCCGATGGCCAGCGGCGCTTCGTACGCCGCGACAGCGGCGGCCGAGCCACCCCCGGACCCGCCGGGGATCCGGTCCAGCGACCACGGGTTGTGCGTCGGACCGTAGGCCGAGTGCTCGGTGGAGGAGCCCATCGCGAACTCGTCCATGTTGGTCTTGCCCAGGATCGGCAGACCAGCGGCGCGCAGCCGGGTCACCAGGGTCGCGTCGTACGGCGGCACCCAGCCCTCGAGGATCTTGGAGCCCGCCGTGGTCGTCAGTCCCTTCGTGGCGACGACGTCCTTGACGGCGATCGGTACCCCGGCCAACGGGCCGAGCGGGGCACCCGCAGCACGCTGCTCATCGATATCGCGGGCGGCGGCGAGCGCACCCTCGGCGTCGACCTGCAGGAAGGCGTGCACGTCGTCGTCGACGGCAGCGATGCGGTCCAGGTGCGCCTGGGTGGCCTCAACGGCGCTCAGTTCGCCGGCGACCAGCGCCTCCGCCAGCGCGGCAGCAGTCAATCGGGTGGGGTCGGACACCATCACTCCTCGTCCAGGATTCGCGGCACCTCGAAGCGCTGTGCTTCGGCCTGGGGCGCCCCGGACAACGCTTCTTCAGCGGTCAGACTCGGGCGCACCACATCGGGCCGCGTGACGTTCGTCAACGGCAAGGGGTGGGACATCGGCGGGATGTCATCGGAGGTGATATCCCCCACGTGACCCACATAGCCGACGATGGTTTCCAACTGGCCCGCCAGCTTGTCCAACTCCGCATCGGAGAGTTGGATCCGCGCCAGCATGGCGACGTGCGCGACATCGTCGCGCGAGATCGAGGACATGATCCCCAGTCTATGAGCCGGTGAGCGCCTCCAGGACCAGACCCGGGTCGGGGTTGGTGTGCGCCTGGCCGTCGATCACGACGGTGGGCACGACCTCATTGCCGTTGTTGACGCTGCGCACGAAGGCTGCAGCGTCCTCGTCCTGCCAGATGTTGAGCCAGGTCGCGTTGTCGCTGACTTCGCTGATGGTGTCCTTGAGCCGGGCGCAGAAGCCGCAACCCGGCCGCCAGTAGATCGTCACGTCACTCACGAAGATCACAACCGGTCTGGTCCGGCGGACATTCCACCACCCGACAAGGAAACGGGCGGCGGGCGCAAGCAGGAGCGCAACGCCCGCCCGCGCGACCACAAACCACCGCACTAAACTGGTTCATATAGTTGAGCGATGGGAGCTTGCTGATGCCTGGGATCACCATTTCGTCTGAGTACGGCGCGGGCGGCGCCCTCGTGGCCCCGAAGGTTGCCGAGAAGCTGGGTCTGCCCCTGCTGGACAAGGCCATCGACGCGGACATCGCGCGGTCTCTGGACGTCACCGAGGCCGAGGCGCACGAAGGCGAACGCAAGGGCAATTGGGCGGACCGCTTCTTCTGCACGATCGCGCCGGTTGCCGACACCGTCTTCGGCGACACCGAGCAGTACAGCCACTCACCGAACGAGTTCCGCGACCAGGCCGAGAAGATCATGCGTTCGGCCGTCGAGACCGGTGCCGTGGTCTTCGGCCGCGCGGGCGCCGCGGCTCTTGCCGATCAACCCGACGTGCTGCGGGTGCGCCTCTACGGCGACCTTGACGAACGCGTCGCCTACCTCGCACGGACCGCTTCGGTCAGCGAGGATCGGGCCCGGACCGACATCGAATCAGTCGATGGCGGCCGCGCGAAGTACATGCAGCATCTGTACGAGCGCGACATCACCGACCGCTCGCTCTACCACCTGATGATCAACGGCCCCGCGCTCTCCGTGGACGAGACAGTAGGCATCATCGTCGCGGCGTACGGCGCCCTAGTGGGCTGCGCGAAAAGTCCTGGTGCAGGTGCTCCGCCCCTGACCAGGACTTTCGCGCACCCCAAGCGTTAACGATTTGGCGCACAGCGCAGTAGGCGAAGCCTCGACCGCACCGGCCGCGGGTTAGGCTTCCGGGCCGCCATCGGCAGTATCGGCCGGAGGCGGACCGTCGGCCAACAACGTCACGAAGCCGGCCTCGTCCAGAATGGGCACGCCGAGCTCCTCGGCCTTGGCGGCCTTGGACCCGGCTCCGGGACCAATCACCACGAAGTCGGTCTTTTTGCTGACCGAGCCGGACGCTTTGCCGCCGCGGGCGATGATCGCCTCCTTCGCCTCGTCGCGGCTGAAGCCTTCCAGCGAGCCGGTGACCACCACGGTCAGCCCCTCCAACGTGCGGGCCACTGACTCATCACGCTCGTCGGCCATCCGCACACCGTCGGCTGCCCAGGTGTCGACGATCGCCACGTGCCAGTCAACCGTGAACCACTCGAGCACTGCATCGGCGATCACACCGCCCACGCCGTCGACGCCAGCCAGTTCCTCCGCAGAGGCGGCTCGGATCGCGTCCATCGAGCCGAAGTGCGTGGCCAACGCCCGCGCCGCGGTCGGTCCGACATGCCGGATGGACAACGCGACCAGCACCCGCCACAGCGGCTGCTCCTTGGCCGCCTGCAGATTCTCCAGCAGACGGATCCCGTTGGCGGACAGCACCTTTCCGTCCCGGACGTCCGCAGGGTCGTCGCTCTTCTTCGCGGTCCTGGTGTAGAGCGGCACCCGCGCCAGGTCGTCGGCCGTCAGCCGGAACAGGGTGGACTCGTCCTCCAGCACCTTGCTGTCCAGTAGCGCCGTGGCACCCTCCCAGCCCAGCGCCTCGATGTCGAGGGCGCCCCGGGAGGCCAGACTGAAGAGCCGCTCGCGCAACTGCGAGGGACAACTGCGGGCGTTCGGGCAGCGGATGTCCTTGTCGCCGTCCTTCTCGTAGGCCAACTCGGTCCCGCACGAGGGACAGTGCGTCGGCATGACGAACGGCCGCTCCGAGCCGTCCCGCAGCGCCACGACTGGACCGACGATCTCCGGGATGACGTCACCGGCCTTGCGCAGGACCACCGTGTCGCCGATCAGCACACCTTTGCGCTCGACCTCGAACGCGTTGTGCAACGTGGCCATCTCAACCGTCGACCCGGCCACCTTCACCGGCTGCATGACCCCGAACGGCGTGACCCGCCCGGTGCGACCCACGTTGACCTGGATGTCCAGCAGTTTGGTGTTGACCTCCTCCGGCGGGTACTTGAAGGCGATTGCCCAGCGCGGCGCCCGGGAGGTGGCTCCCAGCGCCCGTTGCAGCGCGACCTGATCGACCTTCACCACGACGCCGTCCAACTCGTGCTCCACCGAGTGCCGGTGCTCCCCGTAGTACTCGACGTAGCGGCGCACCTCGGCTGCGTCGGTCAGCACCTTGGTGTGGCTGGAGGTCGGCAACCCCCAGCTGTGCAGCAACTCGTACGCGTGCGACTGGCTGTCGACGTCAAACCCCCGCCGCGCCCCGATGCCGTGCACCAGCATCCGCAGCGGGCGCGAGGCGGTGACCTTCGGATCCTTCTGCCGCAACGACCCGGCGGCACTGTTGCGGGGGTTGGCGAAGGGTGGTTTGCCCTGCTCGATCAGCGAGGCGTTCAGCTCCTCGAACGCGACCACCGGGAAGAAGACCTCGCCGCGCACCTCCACCAGCTCCGGCACGTTGTCGCCGACCAGTTGCAACGGAACGCCCTTGATGGTGCGGACGTTGAGGGTCACGTCCTCACCCGTGCGGCCGTCACCGCGCGTGGCACCACGGGTCAGGCGGCCGTTCTCGTAGGTCAGGTTGACCGCCAGGCCGTCAATCTTCAACTCGCACAACCACTTCGGCTCCCCCGGCGCCTCGCGCTCGGCCCGCTCCAGCCAGGTGTCCAACTCCTCGAGGGAGAAGACGTTGTCCAGGCTGAGCATCCGCTCGCGGTGCTCCACGGGTGCGAACTCGGTGCTGAAGGTGCCACCGACCTGCTGCGTCGGCGAGTCCGGCGTGCGCAACGCCGGATGCGCTTCTTCCAGGTCCTGCAGGCGGCGCATGTCCGCGTCGTACTCCGCGTCGCTGACCGTGGGCGCGTCCTTCAGGTAGTACTCGAACTGGTAACCACGGATCTTCTCGGCCAGGTCCGTCCACTCGTGCCGGGTCGCCTCATCAACATCCATGCCCGCGCTGGTCTCAAGGCGGCCATCGGTCCGGGTGTCTTCGCTCACCGGACCATCGTGCCGTAGGCCACCGACAGCCAGGTCAGGCAACCGCCCGTTCGGAAAGCTCGGCCGCGGCGTCCACGGCCAACCGCTGGATCCGCGCCGCCTGCGCTCGCGCCGCCAGCCCGCACGCGGGGGTCACCACCAGATCCGCGAGCGTGGCGTCAGGCAGACCCACCCGGTGCCACGCATGCACGAGGGCGTCGACGAAACCACCCGGATGCGTGCCGACAGCGTCGGTCGGGATGGCGCCAGCCCACAAGGTCCGTCCGGATTCCACCAGTTCCGCCACGCCTTCCCAGGCGCCCGGCGTCAGCAGCGAGGTGTCCAGGTTGACCTCGACGTCGACCGAGCGCAACAGGGCCGTCGGCACCCGAGGAGCGCAACAGTGCAGGACCACCCGCCCGTCGTGCGCCTCCCGGACCGCGGCCAGGCCCTCGCGGACCACTGGTTGGTCGACCGGCCGCACCTGGTTCAGGCCGGACGCGGAGCGAAGCGACCCGTCCAGTACGGCGGGGAGTCCGGGCTCATCCAGTTGCAGGATGACCTCAGCGCCCGGTACGGCGGCCCGCACCTGACCGACCAACACCCGGACCGTCTCAGCGAGGGACTGCATCAGATCGCGGCATGCGCCAGCATCGGTGACGACCCGTTCGCCGCGCGGCAGCCACAGCGACGACGCGAGGGTCCAGGGCCCGGTCAGGGCCACCTTGAGCGGGCCCTGCCACCCGTCGTACGTCTCGGCGAGCACTTCCAGGTCGTCGCGCAGGAAGGCGCGTCCACGGCGTACGTTGCGATCAGCGGCCGGTGCCAGCCGCCAGCCGGACGGTTGCAGATCCACCCCGAGGTCGACCAGCGCCGCAGCGGTGCGGCCGATCATGTCCGCACCCGGTCCGCGGTGCGGCAACTCGACCAGATACGGAATCCCGTTCTCGCTCAACAGGTCCTGCACCTGACGGGCGGCAGCCAACGGATCGGTGCCGGGCCAGGACCCGACCCCGGAGGGCAGCGTCACGAGCGGCCGGTGGCGCTGATCGTCGCCGAACCGATCACCCTGGTCCCGTCGTAGAGCACGACGGACTGCCCGGTGGCGACCCCTCGGGTACGCCGATCCAAGACCACCCGCACCCGGTCACCGTCGACGGTGGCCAGGGCCGGGAGTTCCTCACCGTGGGCCCGTAGCTGCGCACCGACGCGGATCTGCCCGGTGGGCGGCGGTCCGCACCAGCGCAGGTGATCGCCGTCGATGACATCTACGCCCAGCAGGTCCTCGGTACCCACGACGACGGTGTTCGACCCGACCTGCACGTCCACGACGTAGCGGCGCGCTCCGTCGGCCCGCGGCTCCTTCAGACCCAACCCACGACGCTGCCCGACGGTGTAGGCGAAGGCGCCCTCGTGCTGACCGACCACGGCGCCGGTGTCGTCGACGATCGGGCCGGGCTCCGAGCCCAGACGGCGGGACAGGAAGCCGGCGGTGTCACCGTCGGGGATGAAGCAGATGTCGTGACTGTCGGGCTTGCGGGCGATGTAGAAGCCGCGGCGCTCGGCCTCGGCCCGGATGTCCGGCTTGATGGTGTCACCGAGCGGGAAGAACGAACGGGCCAACTGGTCGGCATCCAGCACGCCGAGCACGTAACTCTGGTCCTTGGCCATGTCCACGGCCCGGTGCAGTTCGCGACCGTGCGGACCCTCGACGATCTGGGCGTAGTGGCCCGTGGCGACGGCGTCGAACCCCAGCGCCAATGCCTTGTCCAGCAGCGCCGCGAACTTGATCCGCTCGTTGCAGCGCAAACACGGGTTGGGCGTGCGTCCGGCCGCGTATTCGGCGACGAAATCCTCCATGACGTCCTCGCGGAACCGCGCGGCCATATCCCAGACGTAGAACGGGATCCCCAGCATGTCGGCCACCCGGCGCGCATCCCCGGCGTCCTCGATCGTGCAACAGCCACGGGCGGATTCGCGAAGGGTCGCCGCCGATTGTGACAGCGCCAGATGCACCCCCACGACCTCATGTCCGGCGTCGAGCATCCGGGCGGCGGCGACCGCCGAGTCCACTCCACCGCTCATGGCGGCCACGACGCGCATCAGGCGACCTGCCCGGCTCGCTGGGCCCGCTCGACGCAGGACGGCAGCACGTCCAGGAAGCGATCGACATCGGCATCGGTCGAGGTGTGGCCGAGCGTCAGGCGCAGCGCGCCGCGAGCGCCGCTCTCCGGAATGCCCATCGCCAGCAGCACGTGACTGGGGCGGGGCACACCGGCCTGGCAGGCCGAGCCGGTGGAGCACTGCACGCCGGCCGCATCGAGCAGATAGAGCAGGGAGTCGCCGTCGCACCCCGGCACCCGCAGGTGGGCGTTGCCGGCCAACCGCTGGTCGGCGTCACCGGCCAGGTGGATCCCGCTGACCTCGATCCCGAGATCCAGGCCGAGGGCCTGCTCGATGAGCCGGTCACGCAGACCGACCAGGTGCTTGCGGTGGGTGTCCAAGGTGGCCACCGTCTCGGCGACGGCGACGCCGAAGCCGCGGATCCCGGCGACATCGAGGGTGCCGCTGCGCAGACCGCGCTCCTGACCGCCGCCGAAGGTGCCCGGCTGCAGGACCGCGTCACGTCGCGCGATCAGGGCGCCGATCCCCATCGGACCACCCAGCTTGTGGGCGGCGATCGCCATCAGGTCCGCCCCGCCCGCGGCAAAGTCGACCGGCAACTGACCGGCCGCCTGGACCGCGTCGGTGTGGAAGGGGACGCCGGCCGCTGCGGCGATCGCAGCGATCTGCGCCACCGGTTGCACGGTGCCGACCTCGTTGTTGGCCCACATCATCGAGACCAGGGCGACGTCATCGGGGTTGCGCTCGATCAGGTCGGCGACCACCGAGGGGTCGTGGCGGCCGAGACCGTCGACCTGGATCCAGTCGACGCTCGCGCCATGCTGGGCGACCAGGAACTCCACCGCGTCCAGCACTGCGTGGTGCTCGGTGGCGCCGACGATCAATCGGGTACGGCCCGGGTCGGCAGCCCGGCGCGCTTCAAAGGTGCCGATGATCGCCAGGTTGTCAGCCTCGGTGCCCCCACTGGTGAAGACCACCTCGGAGGGCCGCGCGCCCAACCCGGCCGCGATCTGCTCGCGCGCCTCTTCCACCACACGGCGCGCCGCACGACCGGCGGTGTGCAGGGACGAGGGGTTACCGGGCGTGCGGAACTGATCGGCGACGGCCGCCGCGACCGGTTCGCGCATGGGGGTCGTCGCCGCGTGATCGAGGTACACCGCGGACGTATTCATAACCAAAACAGTGTAGGTGCCGCAGCGGGGGTGGTTGACCGCTCAACGCTCTATGGGCGGCCACACGTTCGAGCAGCGGGTTTTGCGACACTGGGCCCGATATGAGGATCGCGCGCAGTCAGACGACGTGGGCCGCGTCCGCGCTGGCCGCGATGGTCCTCGCCGCAGCCGTCGGAGGGTGCAGCGAGAGCAGCGCCGGGTCAGCCAGCTCCACGTCACCGACGTCGCCGACGTCGCCCGCGACGGCCACGTCGGCGGCAGCGTGTTCCGCCGGCGCGGCGCCCTCCCTCAGCGGGCAGCGGACGGCGTACGCGACGACCGCGAACCTGGAATCGACTCAGACGCTGGCCGGTCAAGTGGGTCAGCCGACCCTGAGCCAGACCCCCAGTGGGGTCGCCGGCTGGGACCTGGCAGGCATCACGGTCGACCTCCAGGTCCGCACCAACGGAACGTTCGCCGTGTCACCGGCCTCCTTCGTGCTGGTCTCCCCCGCAGGTCAGCGCTGCGCTCAGCCGGCGACCAATCCGCTCGGCGGTTCGTTCACCATCATGCAGGTCGATCAGAGTCATCCGGGGTCCGGGGAGGTTGCCTTCCTGGTGCCGCACGGCACCGACCTGTCGGGGTATTCGGTCATGTACACCGACCAGGCGGGCGGCAAAGTGGCCAGTGCGCAGTGGGACGCCGATGCGCCGACCCCGTCGGCGACCGCGACGGCCGGGTGCGATGGCAAGAAATCGACGTACGACGTGGCAAAGGTCGAGCGCAAACCGTTCGGTACCGCGCAGCGCGCTGGATCCGGCGCCATCACGGTCATCGTGGACCCGCAGGCTCCGGTCCTGCAGGACCTGCCGCCGGCCGCCGGGCAGCCCACCGATGTCGACGGCGTGCAGCTGAAGGTCACCGTCACGGCAGAAGGTTCGGTGGGGTTCGTCGAGCGTGGCCAGTTCCAACTGGTCGACGCACGCGGAATGCTGTGTCGTTACAGCCAATCGGGCAGCACGGGGGAAACCCTGACCAGCGATCTGGTGCCCGCCGGCCAGCAGAAGACCTACACGTTGGTCTTCTGGTTGCCCCGTGGTAGTGCCATGAACTCCTGGACGCTGCTGTACGTCAAGGACCCCACCAGCACCACCGTGAGTGCCGCATGGACCGGGCGCACTGTGCCGGCGAGCGCGAATCCCAGCCCGACCCCGTCGGCCACGACAACGACGACGGCCGGCCAACCCACGAAGGGCTGACCGGCCGCGGCCGAGGAACGAGCGGGCTGCTCAGCACGCCTTAGAAAACATCGGGAGGGCTGAGGAACCGCGAGGAACGAGCGGGTTGCTCAGCCCTTGCTTTCCTTGACCTTCTCGGTCGCCTGCGGCAGCACGTCGAACAGGTCGCCGACGACACCGAAGTCGACCAGTTCGAAGATCGGCGCCTCGTCGTCCTTGTTGACCGCAACGATCGTCTTGGACGTCTGCATCCCGGCGCGGTGCTGGATCGCACCGGAGATCCCGGCCGCGACGTACAGCTGCGGGGAGACCTGCTTACCGGTCTGGCCGACCTGGTTGCTATGCGGGTACCAGCCGGCGTCGACCGCGGCGCGGGAGGCACCCACGGCGGCGCCCAGCACGTCGGCGAACGCCTCGACCGGAGCGAAGTCACCGCCGGTGCCACGACCACCGGAGACCACGATCGCGGCCTCGGTCAGCTCGGGACGACCGGACTTGGCCTTCGGCTCGACCTTGACGATCTTGGTGCCCTTGGCGGCGTCGGAGACGGTCAGCTCGACCGGCACCACCGTCGCGGAGGCCTGGCTGGCCTGCGGCGGAGCGACGTTCGGCTTCACGGTGATGATCGGCGTACCGTGCGTGACCTGCGCCTGCACGGTGAACCCGCCGGCGAACGCGGACTGGGTGGTCACGATCTTGCCGTCGGTCACCGAGACGCCGGTGGCGTCGGTGATCAGGCCCGAGTCGGTCTTGATGGCCAGGCGCGCGGCGGCTTCCTTGTTGGTGCCCGAGGACGGGATGAGTACGGCGGCCGGGGACGCCTGCTCGACGACGGCGGCCAGCGCCTCGGCCAGCGGGGCGACGAGGTAACCGGTCACGTCGGGGTTGTCCACGACGTACACCTTCTCGGCGCCGAACTGGGCCAGCCGCGGACGGGCGGCCTCGACGTTGCTGCCGACGAACACGGCGGACGGGGTGCCGATCTGCCGGGCGATGGTCAGCAGTTCAGCGGTGGTCTTCTTCACGGTGCCGTCGGTGTGGTCGACCAGCACGAGTACTTCAGCCATGGTGGATCTCCTTGTCTCGCAGGGCCGGTCAGACGAACTTCTTGGCGGACAGGAACTCGGCCAGCTTCACGCCGCCGTCACCCTCGTCCTTGACGATCTCGCCCTGCTCGCGCGGCGGACGCTGCGCGAAGGAGTCGACCGTGGTCCAGGCACTGGACAGCCCCACCAGTTCCGCATCGACACCCAGGTCGGCCAGCGACCAGGTCTCGACCGGCTTCTTCTTGGCGGCCATGATCCCCTTGAAGGAGGGGTAACGCGGCTCGTTGATCTGGTCGGTGACCCCGATCAGCGCCGGCAGGGTGGCCTCGATGGTCTCCGAGGCGCTGTCGCTGTCGCGGCGGCCGGTGACGCCGGTGCCGGACACCTCCAACTGCGAGACCTGGGTGACCTGGGGCAGACCCAGGCGCTCGGCCAGCATCGCCGGGACGACGCTCATCGTGCCGTCCGTGGAGGCCAGACCGGTCAGCACCACATCCGGGGTGCCGATCTTCTTGATCGCTTCAGCCAGCACCAGGGACGTTGCGGGGGCGTCGGAGCCCGCAATCGCGTCGTCCAGCACGTGCACACCCTTGTCGGCACCCATCTGCAGGGCCTTCTTGATCGCCTCGGCGGCACCCGCGGGACCGACGGTCAGCACGGTGACCTCGCCCTCGCCGGCTTCGACCAGCTTCAGTGCTTCCTCGACGGCGTACTCATCGAGTTCGGACAGCAGACCGTCGACGTTCTCGCGGTCAGTGGTGTTGTCTTCGGTGAACGTGCGCGCCCCTTGGGCGTCGGGCACGTACTTGACACAGACGACGATGTTCATGTGTCGCTCGGCCTCTCCTGTACGTAGTGATGGCATCCGCGCGGGCGCCAGCGGCGCCGCACGTCGGGGTCTATGTTACCCGTGAGTAGTGGCTGGGTAATACCGCACTCTGTCAGCGGTAGCGCAGCCAGATCAGCAGGATCCCCAGCGCCGTGATCAGCACCAGGATCCAGGACGCCAACCGGTTGGCGAGCGTCTGTAGCGGGGTGGGTTCCACGCCTTCGGCGACCTGGAAGACATCGGAACGGCGACCGAGGACGGCATCCGCGATCGCCGAGAGCAGAACCAGGACCAGCCCCACGACGAACGTGATCCACGGCGACATCCCGGCGGTTGTGTACTCCTCCCACCAGGTCACGGCGTTCTTGCGGATCCCGGTCCAGCCCCACAGCGTGAGGAAGGTCCCCAACAGGCCGACGACCAGAAGCGCCACGGCGGTGATCCGGCTGTCCTTGGCGGCATCGGTGGACAACGGCTGTTCGGCAGCGGCTGCGTCGTTCATGCTCGATCCTTCGTTAAGGACGCTCAGCGTCCGGTGAACGTGGCTTTACCCGGCCCGTTGGCCAGGAATGATGCCATCCCTGCCCGCTGGTCGTCACTGCCGAACAATCCTGCGAACAACGCCGTCTCGAACGCCAGGCCGGTGTCCAGGTCACCGTCCAGGCCCCGATCGATCGCTTCCTTGGCCGCGCGCAGCGCCAGGGCAGGACCATTGGCGTACGGCGCGAGCTTGGCTCTCGCCGCCGCGAGGACAGTGCCCGGCTCGACGAGTTCGTCGACCAGGCCGATCTCCAGGGCTTCCTGCGCCGGGACGAACCGACCCGAGAAGACCAGGTCCTTTGCCTTGGCCGGACCGACCAGGCGGGCCAGCCGCTGGGTACCGCCGGCGCCAGGGATGATCCCGAGCAGGATCTCCGGCTGGCCAAAGGTGGCGTTGGTGGCGGCGATGCGGAAGTCGCAGGTCATGGACAGTTCCATCCCGCCGCCGAGCGCGTAGCCCTCGACCGCGGCGACGGTCGGCTTCGGGATGGCGGCGAGGTCACGGAAGGCGTCCTGCAACTGCCGGCCCCACACTGCGATCTCGGAGTAGCCGTACTGCTCCATCTCCTTGATGTCCGCGCCAGCGGCGAAGACGCGCTCGCCGCCCCACACGATCACCGCCCGAACCTGCTCGTCGGCTGACACCGAACGGGCCGCGTCGCGCAAACCGTCGCGGATCGCACCGTTCAGCGCGTTCATCTTGGGCCGGTCGATGCGGATGACCGCGACGGCGTCCTCGACCTCGACGGTGACGAACTCCCCGAAGCTGCCGGTCACGCGAACTCCCCGCCCTCCTGGGCGGCCCGGGCCTGCTCGGCGAACGCGTCGGCGCTGGCCTGCAACTGCTCCGGGGTAGCTTCCGCGACGTGCGGACCCGCTCCGGTCACGGCCTGGTGCCAGGCCTGAACGGCCTGCAACAACATGCCGGAGGTGCCCTTGATGAGCTCGGACACATCGTCGTACGGGCCGACGAGGTGGTCACCGGCGACCACCAGGTTGTCGCCGGCGATGCCGAGTTTGACGAAGTTGATGGCCAGGTTCACGTCGTTGGCGGCGTTCAGCCGCTTGGCCGGCTCGGTGGGCAGGTCCTCGGTGATCTGCCACTGGCCGAAGATGCGCAGCAGGGCAAGGCCCGGCTCACTGTCGACGCAGCGGACCAGCAGTTGCTGCTCCTGCAGCGAGTAGACGATGTCCCCGTCGTCGTCGACCTGGGCGGGGATGTTGTCGGCAGCCAGGGCCGCCAACGCCTTCTCGCGCAGGGTGCCACCGCCCGACGGGGGCGCGGCGGGTGATTGCGGGGGCCCCGCCTGCGCGAAGTTGGGCAGCGATGTGGGATCAGTCATAGTCCAAAACTAGCGCGTCAGGAGATCCTCACCGCACCCGCTCCGAGACTGCCCATCCCCTGGCGACCTAACAACTACGCTGATCGCCATGCAGCGGCCCGGCGTCGACTTTCCCCCTGCCTTCGGCGCGCACCTGCGCGACGGAGGTTGCGAGTTCAGCGTGTACGCCGGCCAGGCCGAGAAGGTGTGGCTGTGCCTGTTCGATGACACCGGCGGCGAACGGCGGATCCCCCTGGATCCGTACGTCGGCGGCGTGTGGGCAGGTTTCGTCGAGGGGGTGCGCGCCGGCCAACGCTATGGCCTGCGGGCCACCGGTCCGTGGGACCCGTGGGCCGGTCAGCGCTACAACTCGCAGAAGCTGCTGGCCGATCCCTACGCCCGAGCCTTGGAAGGCGAAGTGCACTGGCAGCCGGAGGTTTTCGGTCACCAGGTCGGTTCCTACTTCGACGGTGACGGGTACCAGCGCGACGAACGCGACAGCGCGCCGTACGTTCCCCGCAGTGTGGTGGTCGACGACCGGTTCGACTGGGGCGATGATCGCCGGCCGCAGGTGCCGTGGGACGAGACGGTGATCTACGAGACGCACGTGCGGGGTCTGACGATGACCCACCCCGGTATCCCCGAGGAGTTACGGGGCACGTACGCCGGGGTGGCGCACCCCAGCGTGATCGCACATCTGCGCCGGCTGGGTGTCACCACGATCGAGTTGCTGCCGGTGCACGCCTTCACCTCCGAGCCGCACCTCGTCCAGGTGGGTCTGGAGAACTACTGGGGTTACAACACGCTCGGCTTCTTCGCCCCGCACGCGCCGTACGCCAGCTCGCATGACCCGCAGGGCGCGGTCGATGAGTTCAAGGGCATGGTCAAACTCCTGCACGCGGCGGGGTTCGAGGTCGTTCTCGACGTGGTCTATAACCACACCTGCGAGCAGGGCGCCTCCAGCGGCGCCACGTTGTCCTGGCGCGGTCTGGCGGGGCACGACTACTACCGCCTCGATGAACGCGGGCACGACGTGGATGTGACCGGCTGCGGTAACACCCTGGACATGCGCCATCCCACGGCGGTCCGCATGGTGCTGGACTCGTTGCGCTACTGGGTCAGCGAGATGCACGTCGACGGCTTCCGTTTCGACCTGGCGGTCGCCCTGGGTCGCGGGCAGGACGACGGTTTCAGTCCCGACCACCCGTTCCTGGTCGGGTTGCGCACGGACCCGGTGCTCTCCGGCGTCAAACTGATCGCCGAACCGTGGGACCTGGGCTCGCACGGCTGGCGTACTGGACAGTTCCCCCCGCCGTTCGGGGACTGGAACGACCGGTTCCGCGACACCGTGCGCAACTTCTGGCTGGGCGATCTGGCGGCGGATCACGCGGGCCACCCGCGGCACGCACTGGCCGACCTGGGCGCCCGGATCGCCGGATCGCCGGACCTGTTCGGACACCGCAGCCCACAGGCGGCGATCAACTACGTGACCGCCCACGACGGCTTCACCATGGCCGACCTGACGGCCTACAACCACAAGCACAACGGAGCCAACGCCGAGGGCAACCGCGACGGGACGGACAACAACCGGTCGTGGAACTTCGGCGTCGAGGGCTGGGAGTTCGGCGACCAGCCGGTCCAGCGGTTGCGCCGACGGGCCATCCGCAACCTGCTGGCCACGCTGCTGCTGTCCAGTGGGACCCCGATGCTGCTGGGCGGCGACGAGTTGGCCCGCAGTCAACGCGGCAACAACAACGCGTACTGCCAGAACAACGAAATCGCCTGGTACAACTGGGATTTGGACTACACGCAGGACGACCTCATCGACACCACCGGCTTCCTGATCGCGCTGCGCCAGGCTCACCCGGTGTTGCGCCGGCGCCGGTTCTTCACCCCCGACGTGCCCTCCGGCGACTTATCGGAGGTGTCGCTGCGGTGGTGCAACGCCGACGGCCAGTTCATGGACTCCTGGCACTGGCAGTCGCCGGAGACCTCAACCGTGCAAGCCATCTTCGACGGCTCCCCCGCCGGCGACACGACCCTGCTGTTCGTCCTGCACGGCAGTTCGCAGGACAGCGCCGTGACGGTCCCGGCGCACGACGGCGTCACGACCTGGGAACTGCTGTGGAGCAGCATGGCCGAGCATCCGTCGTGGGTGCCTGACCTCAGCCTCGCCCCGGGCGACGCCTGGAAGGCTGCCGCTGCCTCATTCGCCGTTTTCGCGGGCGTCCGCTGACGCCGTACGGGCCAACCACCACAGACCCACCACGGGCAGCACCAGCGGGAGGTATCCGTAGCCCTGGCCGAAGTGCGACCAGACGGTCTTGTCGGGGAACGCGGCCTTGTCGAGGTAACTCCACAGACCGACCGTCAGCACACCGATCAACTCGATCGTGATGGTCACCCGGGCCACCCGCACCGAGGTCCGGTCGCCGCGCACCAGCGCGACGGTCGCCACGATGTAGATAACGGCGGCCACGGCCGAGAGGATGTAGGCCAGCGGCGCCTTGTGGAACTCGGTGGTCAGCTGCAACACCGAGCGACCGGTCGCCGCGAGCGCCAACAGACCGTAGACCGCGATCAGGACGCGTCCGAACCCCTGTGATGTCCTGCCTGCCACTTACCCTGCTCCGTTCCACAACTGCACCAGTCGCACCACCATCACCAGGAGGCCGAGGACGCCGACCAGCAGGACACCGGTTCCCCATCGGGTGGTCCGTTCGGCGATCGCCCACGCGCCGGCAACGGGAAGCACGAAGATCAGGCCGACCAGATAGGCGATGAACACCGGGCGCGACATGTTCGCTGCACCATCCCCCGAGTGCACGATGCCGACGACCAGTTGCACCAGCAGGACCGCCTCGGTCGCGAGGGCCAGGTAGAGGGTGGGGTCGTCCATCGCCCGGCCGCGCACGGTGAGGTAGGCGACGTACGCCGCGAGCGCACCGAGCAGCGCGAACAGCACGACGGTCAGCGGCACCAGCACCGCGCCATCGTAAATTAGGTGTGCGTGTGTCATACGCCACACAGGATGGATCTTCGCTGCGGGTGCCCACCGAGCCCCGGTTGTCGTTAGCGTTTCATCCGTGACCGATGCGAAGCCACCGTCCAGCTACCCCTCTCCCCGGCCGACGAGCCCCGGCGGCCTCTCGCCGTACGACAAGGATGCGCCGATCCACACGGTGGATGAGTTCATCAACGGGTTCATGGACGAACTGAATTTCGGCCGGGGCGTGAGTCTGGCCCGCAGTTCGCGCAACGACCAGTACATCGCGTTGAGCAAGGCCGTCCGGCAGAACCTGCAGGCGCGCTGGATGAAGACCCTGGCGCGGCAGTACGAGCAGCAGGCCAAATCGGTCGCCTACCTCTCCGCGGAGTATCTGCTGGGCCGGCAGCTGGACAACGCACTGCTGGCGACCGGCATGACCGAGGTCGTCCAGGACGGCCTGGGCATCCTCGGTCTCTCACTGGACGAGCTGCGCGCCCAGGAGACCGAGCCCGGCCTGGGCAACGGTGGCTTGGGGCGTCTTGCCGCGTGTTTCGTGGATTCGTTGGCCACGATGAGCGTGCCGTGTATCGGCTATGGCATCCGTTACGAGTACGGCATCTTCCGTCAGGAGTTCGAGGACGGTTGGCAGGTCGAGCACTCCGACCGGTGGTTGGCGTTGGGTAACCCCTGGGAGTTCCCACACCCCGAACACGCGGTCACGGTGCACTTCGGCGGCAGCACGGAGACCTACACCGACGAGCAGGGCCGGGAACGCACCCGGTGGCTGCCGGCGTGGGACGTGCAGGGCGTGCCGTACAACTACATGGTTCCGGGCTACCGCAACGGCCGGGTGAACACCCTGCGCCTGTGGAGCGCGCGGGCGACCCGCGCGTTCGATCTGCGGATCTTCAACGCCGGCGACTACGTGGAAGCGGTGCGGGCGCAGACGTTCGCGGAGAACATCTCCAAGGTGCTCTACCCCGAGGACTCCACCCCGCAGGGCAAGGAACTGCGGTTGCAGCAGCAGTACTTCTTCGTGGCCTGCTCGCTGCGCGACCAGTTGGAGAACGTCCTGCCCAAGCAGTTCGATCTGGCCAACCTGCCCGATCGAGTCACCTTCCAGCTCAACGACACCCACCCGGTCATCGCCATCCCCGAACTCATGCGGTTGTTGGTGGACGAGAAGGGTATGGAGTGGGACGACGCGTGGGCGATCACGCAGAAATGCTTCGCCTACACCTGCCACACGCTGCTGCCCGAGGCGCTGGAAGTCTGGTCCGTCGAACTGCTCGGCAAACTGCTCCCGCGGCATCTGGAGATCATCTACAAGATCAACGAGATCTTCCTCGAGGAGGTCCGCGCCGCCTACCCCGGTGATGAGATCAAGCTGCGCCGGATGTCCATCATCACCGACCACCCGGAGCGCTCGGTGCGGATGGCCTACCTGGCCACGATCGCCGCCTCGAAGGTCAACGGCGTCGCGGCGCTGCACTCAGAACTCCTGCGGGACAAGGTTCTTCCCGATTTCAGTGCCTACTGGCCGGATAAGTTCACCAACGTCACCAACGGCATCACCCCGCGCCGCTTCATCCGGCTGTCCAACCCCGGACTGTCGGAGCTGATCACCGAAACGCTGGGCGACGAGGGCTGGGTGACCGATCTGGACCGGCTGCGGGAGTTGGAGCCGCACGCCGATGACCCGGCGTTCCGCGAACGCTTCCGGCAGGTCAAGGCGGCTAACAAACAGACCCTGGCCAAGGTGCTCGCCGTCCGTGACGACATCACCCTGCCCACCGATGTGATGTACGACGTGATGGTCAAGCGGCTGCACGAGTACAAGCGCCAGACGCTGAAGTTGCTGCACATCGTGACGCTGTACGAGCAGATCATCAGCGGCAAGGTCGCGGCGCAGGACGTCACTCCGCGTGCCTTCCTCTTCGGTGCGAAGGCCGCGCCGGGCTATCGCATCGCCAAGGAAATCATCGCCCTGATCAACGCGGTCGGGAAGACGATCAACAACGATCCGCAGGTGCAGGGCCGGCTCACCGTGGCCTTCCCCGCCAACTACAACGTGACATTGGCCGAGCGCCTCATCCCCGCCGCCGACCTCTCGGAGCAGATCTCACTGGCCGGCAAGGAAGCCTCCGGCACGGGCAACATGAAGTTCGCGTTGAACGGCGCGCTGACGATCGGCACCGATGACGGCGCCAACGTCGAGATCCGCCAGTTGGTCGGCGACGACAACTTCTTCCTCTTCGGAATGTTGGAACCAGAAGTCGAAGCGACCATCGCCCAGGGCTATTCGCCGGTTTCGGTCTACGAGAGCAACCCGCAGTTGAAGGCCACGATCGACCTGATCGCCTCGGGCCACTTCTCCGACGGTGATCGCAACCGGTTCGAGCCGGTAGTGTCCAACCTGCTCGGGGAGGACCGGTTCCTGACGCTGGCCGACTACGCGGCGTACCTGGAGGCGCAGAAGAAGGTGGAAGCGGCGTACGCCGATCCTGACGATTGGTCCCGCAAAGCCATCCTGAACGTGGCTCGCTGTGGGTTCTTCTCCTCGGACCGGTCGATGGTCGATTACATCGACCGCATCTGGCACACGCCGGCGATCACCCAGTAGGCGTGCCCGCGCCCGTGCACGCTCCGGCGCAACCTTGTAGCGTCGGAGCGTGAGCCAATCCCTGCACATCGGTCGTATCCCCGCGCTCGGAGTGGGCCCGCTCGTCGAAGGTGGCGCCTTTCCCACCAAGTCGGTCGTCGACGAGGAATTCACCGTCACCGCAACGGTGTTCCGTGAGGGACACGACGCTGTGAATGCCTCCGTCGTCCTGTGTGACCCAACGGGGGCCAGCACGGCGCTACCCATGACGTGCGTCAACCGGGGCCTGGACGCCTGGGAGTGCGTGGTGAGTGCACCAACCCCCGGGATGTGGGCACTTCGGGTTGAGGGTTGGTCCGATCCTTACGCCACGTGGCGGCACGACGCGATCATCAAGATCGAAGCCGGTGTCGACGTCGAACTGATGCTGGCTGAGGGCGCTCTGGTTCTTGATCGGTGGTCGGCCGATGCAGCTGTGTCCGATGCCGAGCGTTCCACGCTCGTCGCAGGAGCGGCCACGCTGCGCGATGAAACACTGTCGGTCGCCGACCGCCTCTCCGGCGGCACCGGCGCGCCCGTCGAGGCGGTGCATGCCGCCCACCCGTTGCGCGAATTCGTCAGCGGCACACCGGACTACCCATGGCTGGTGGAGCGTGAACTGGCCCTGACCGGAGCGTGGTACGAGATCTTCCCCCGCTCCGAGGGCGCGCACCTCGACGAGGACGGGCACTGGGTGTCGGGAACGCTGCGGACCGCCGCCAAACGGCTCGATGCCATTGCTGCGATGGGTTTCGACGTGGTCTATCTGACCCCGGTCCATCCGATCGGCGAGATCAACCGGAAGGGTCCCAACAACACGTTGGACGCCGGCCCGCTAGACCCCGGATCGCCGTACGCCATCGGCAGTAAGGACGGCGGGCACGACGCGATCCACCCGGACCTGGGCACGTTCGAGGACTTCGATGCGTTCGTGGCCCGGGCGCGCGAACTAGGCCTTGAAGTAGCACTGGACCTGGCGTTGCAGTGCGCGCCGGACCACCCGTGGGTCAGCGAGCATCCGGAGTGGTTCACCACGCGCGCCGACGGCACAATCGCCTACGCGGAGAATCCGCCGAAGAAGTACCAGGACATCTACCCCCTGAACTTCGACAACGACCCGGCGGGCATCTATCGCGCGGTGCGCGATGTCGTCCAGGTCTGGATCGATCACGGGGTCACCCTCTTCCGGGTCGACAACCCGCACACCAAGCCCTTGGATTTCTGGCAGTGGCTCATTGCCGATGTAGCCAAGGACCACCCCGAAATCATCTGGCTCGCAGAGGCTTTCACCCGACCGGCAATGATGCACACCCTGGGCAAGATCGGTTTCCAGCAGAGCTACACCTACTTCACGTGGCGCAACGAACCATCGACGATGCGTGAGTACTGCGAATCACTGGCCACCGAGTCGGCGCACTACATGCGCCCCTCGTTCTGGCCGACGACGCACGACATTCTCACGCCGTACATGCAAGTCGCCGGACCGACCGGGTGGACGATGCGAGCTGCGATCGCAGCCACGCTATCCCCCACCTACGGCATCTACACCGGATACGAACTCATCGAGGACGTGCCCCGGCCCGGCGCCGAGGAGCAGATCGATAACGAGAAGTACCAGTACAAGGACCGGCATTGGGCGGACTACGAGCTCGGCGGTTCCAAAGAGGGGCAGTCGCTGGCGCAGTTCCTCGGCCTGCTGAACAAGATCAGACACGAGCATCCGGCGTTGCATTGGTTGCGCAACCTGCGCTTCCACCATGTCGATGACGAAACCATGCTGGCCTACTCCAAGAAGCGCGGCGACGACGTCATCCTGGTCGTGGCCGGGTTCGACCCGCACGCCACCCGCGAGTCCACCGTGCGCCTGGACATGGGAGCACTCGGCCTGCAGCCGGGTGACCGGTTCCAGGTTCGCGATCTGCTGTCTGAGGCCGAATACAATTGGGGCGCAGAGAATTTCGTCAGGCTCGGGCCGGCCACCACGCCCGTGCACATCTTCCAGGTCGGGGGTTGACCGTGCCCAATCCAGCGTTCAATCTGCAACAGCCCGGTCTGCGTCACGACCCGCATTGGTTCCGCAAAGCGGTCTTCTACGAGGCGTTGACCCGTGCCTTCGGTGACAGCAACGGCAGCGGCTCGGGCGACTTCAGCGGCCTGATCAACCGTCTTGACTACTTGCAGTGGCTGGGCGTCGACTGCCTGTGGCTGCCGCCGTTCTTCGCCTCGCCGCTACGCGACGGCGGGTACGACATCTCCGATTACAAAGCGGTGCTGCCGGAGTTCGGCACGCTGCCGGAGTTCATCGAGTTGGTGTCGCAGGCGCACGCCCGCGGTATCCGGGTGATCATCGACCTGGTGATGAACCACACCAGCGACCAGCACCCCTGGTTCCAGGCCTCGCGGTCGGATCCGGACGGGCCGTACGGCGACTACTACGTGTGGTCCGACACCGACGAGAAGTATTCCGATGCCCGGATCATCTTCATCGACACCGAGGTGTCCAACTGGACCTTCGACCCGGTGCGCCGGCAGTTCTTCTGGCACCGGTTCTTCTCCCACCAGCCGGATCTCAATTTCGAGAACCCCAAGGTGAAGGAGGAGATGTTCGACATCGTCCGGTTCTGGCTCGGCCTCGGCATCGATGGTTTCCGCCTCGATGCCGTGCCCTACCTCTTCGAGGAAGAAGGCCACAACGGCGAGAACCACCCCCGGACGCACGAATTCCTCGCTGAGCTCAGGCAATTCGTCGACAACGAGTTCCCGGGTCGCATCCTGCTGGCCGAGGCCAACCAGATGCCGGACGAGGTCGTTGATTACTTCGGCACTGTCGAAGATCCCGAGTGCCACATGTGCTTCCACTTCCCGGTGATGCCACGGCTGTACTACGCGCTGCGCGATGAGAAGGCCACGAGCATCGAGAAGGTGATGGCCGAGACGCCGGACATCCCGGCGGGCACGCAGTGGGGCACTTTCCTGCGCAACCACGACGAGTTGACGCTGGAGATGGTGGCGCCGGACGAGCGGGTCGCGATGTACGGCTGGTACGCGCCCGACCCGCGGATGCGGGCCAACGTCGGCATCCGGCGGCGGTTGTCGCCACTTCTGGACAACAGCCGTCCGGAGCTGGAACTCATTCACGCACTGTTGTTCTCCCTGCCCGGCTCGCCGTGCCTGTACTACGGCGACGAGATCCAGATGGGAGACAACATCTGGCTGCCCGACCGTGACGCAGTGCGTACGCCGATGCAGTGGTCACCTGACCGCAACGCCGGCTTCTCGACGGCCGACCCGGGCAAGCTCTATCTGCCCCTGATCACCAGCCTGGTGCACAACTACTCGACCGTGAATGTCGAAGCGGCTCATGCGACGTCGTCCTCGCTGCTGCACTGGTTGCGCTCCATGCTGATCGTGCGCAAGCAGTTCCCGGTCTTCGGGTTGGGCAGCTACGTCGCGTGCCAGAGCAGCAACGAGGCGATCCTGTCCTTCATGCGGGTGGCCAGCGCCGAGGATGCTGCTCGCGAGGAACTCGACGTCACGGGTGTGCTGTGCGTCAACAATCTGTCCAGTCGGCCGCAGTCGGTGACCGTGACACTGCCCCCGCAGTACGCAGGCGCCCGGTTGCGCGATGTCTTCGGCGGTGCCCGTTTCCCGGCTGTCGATGAGACCGGTTCGATCGGCTTGACCCTGGGTTCGCGGGACTTCTTCTGGCTCGCCGTGACCCCCACCGACCCCGCAGGAGCCTGACATGGCCACGATCTACCGCGACGCAACCCTCGTCCCCGGGAAAGTCGAGTTGCTGACACCCTGGATCGAGCAACAACGTTGGTACGCGGACAAATCCCGCTCGCCGCGCTTGCGCAACCTCGGCTCCTACCGTTTCGATGACCCGGCTGGCGAGGTGGGTGTCGAGGTGTTGTTGCTGAGCGACGACGCCGCCGCTACGCCGACCGTCTACCAGGTACCCGTCACCTATCGCGGGGAGCCGCTGGAGGTCTCCGAGCAAGCGCTGATCGGCACCATGGAGCACAGCGAGCTGGGTCTGCGCTATGTGTACGACGCGTGTCAGGACCCGGTCTTCGTCACCGAACTGCTGCACGCGATCCAGACCGGTGCCCAGCATGCGGAATTGACCACTCCGGCCGGCGAACCCCTCCCCGCCAGGGTCACGGTGTCCGGCAGCGGCCGCCCCGGCGCGCACGTCAGCGAGGTCGCCTCCTCCCAGGTGCTGAGCGGAGAGCAGTCGAACACCTCGGTGATCATCCACCTGGCTGACGGGCCGCCGGTCATCGTCAAGGTCTTCCGGGTCCTGCACGACGGCCACAACCCCGATGTCGAACTGCAGACTGCGTTGTCGGCGGCCGGTTCCGAGGTCGTACCGCACGCGATCGGTGCGCTTACTGGATCGTGGTCGCAACCGAACGGCACTGTCGCACAAGGAGACCTGGCGTTCGCCGAGGAGTTTTTGCCCGGCGTACTCGATGCATGGCGCCATGCCAGCGCGGCCGCAGAGGCCGACGAGGACTACTCCGCCGCTGCCCGTTCGCTCGGTGCGGCCACGGCGGCCATGCACGCGACCCTCGCCGACACGCTGGGGCAGACGGACGCCACCCCCGATGACGTGAGCAACCTGGTCGGCCAGATGCGGGAGCGGTTCCAACGAGCTGTGGCCGACGAGTCCGCCTTGACGGACCTGCGGGAGGGTTATGAGACAGTCCTGACCCAGGCCGAGAACGCCGATTGGCCTGCGCTGCAACGCATTCACGGTGACTTCCATCTCGGTCAGGTACTGCAGGTGCCGGACCGTGGTTGGGTGATGCTCGACTTCGAGGGTGAGCCGCTTCGCCCGCTGGCTGAACGCAGCCTGCCCGACAGCCCGATGCGCGACGTGGCGGGCATGTTGCGATCCTTCGACTACGCAGCAGGGTCGGCGGAGGTGCGCGGCAGCGGGTCGCGCCGTGAGTGGTCGGACGCCTGCCGTCGCGCGTTCCTGGAGGGGTACACCGCGGCAAGCCCGATCAACGCCGACGTGCTGACCGCTTACGAGATCGACAAGGCGGTCTACGAGGTCAGCTACGAGGTGCGAAACCGCCCGGCCTGGAAGCACATTCCGTTGGCGGCGATCGACCGTCTGCTGGGCTCGCCCGAGACTCCGTCGGCCGCGGTATCGGCACCACCGGTGCCCGAGCATGAGGCCGATGCGCTGCTGGCCGGGTTGCACCGCGATCCGCACAGCGTCCTGGGTGGTCAACTGGACGCCGAGGGGCCGTTCATCCGGGTGCTGCGTCCGTTGGCTGCGACCGTCCAGGTCGCGCTGCCCGATGGTGAGCGGGTGCCGTTGCGGCATGAGTACGAAGGGATCTGGTCAGCCCGGGTCCCCGGAAGTGAGGTGCCCGACTACCGGATCGTCACGACGTACGGCGACGGGGTCGAGCACGTCGCGGACGACCCCTACCGCTTCCTGCCCAGTCTTGGCGAGATGGACCTGTTCCTGATCGGCCAGGGCCGGCACGAGGAGTTGTGGAACGCCCTCGGCGCGCGGGTGCACCGCTACGACGGCCCGCTGGGCGAGGTGACTGGTACGGCGTTCGCGGTCTGGGCGCCGAACGCCAAGGGCGTGCGGGTCATCGGTGAGTTCAACGGCTGGAACGGCACCACCCACCCGATGCGACTGCTGGGTGGGTCGGGCGTGTGGGAACTGTTCGTCCCGGACGTTGGTGCTGGGACGCGCTACAAGTTCCAGGTGCTGGGCGCCGACCGCGTGTGGCGGGAGAAGACCGACCCGATGGCGCGGTTCACCGAGACCTCACCCAAGACTGCGGCCATCGTGACCGAATCGGCTTACGAATGGGGCGATTCGGAGTGGATGGCGAAGCGGGCGCACACCGATCCCCACACCGGACCGATGAGCACCTACGAGGTGCACCTGGGCTCGTGGCGTGAGGGTCAGTCCTATCGCGACCTGGCCGAGCATCTGGTCAACTACGTCAAGGACCTGGGCTTCACGCACGTGGAGTTCATGCCGGTCATGGAGCACCCCTACCCACCGTCGTGGGGTTACCACGTCACGGGCTACTACGCGCCGAACTCACGACTGGGCTCCCCCGACGACCTGCGCTACCTGATCGATCGCCTGCACCAGAACGGCATCGGGGTGATTCTGGACTGGGTGCCGGGTCACTTCGCCACGGATGAGTGGGCGTTGGTGCGTTTCGACGGGACGGCACTCTACGAGCACCCGGACCGCCGACGCGGCTGGCACCCCGAATGGGGTTCGTACATCTTCAATTTCGGCCGCACCGAGGTGCGCAACTTCCTGGTCGCCAACGCCACCTACTGGTTGGAGGAGTTCCACGCCGACGGGCTGCGGGTCGACGGGGTGGCCTCCATGCTCTACCTCGACTACGCGCGCAGTGACGGCCAATGGCTGCCCAACCGGTACGGCGGCCGGGAGAATCTCGAAGCCGTGGAGCTGCTGCAGGAAGCCAACGCGACGGCCTACCGGCGCTCCCCCGGCAGCGTGATGATCGCCGAGGAGTCAACCTCGTGGCCGGGGGTCACCCAGCCGACCGACGCCGGGGGTCTGGGGTTCGGACTGAAATGGAACATGGGGTGGATGCACGACACCCTGGACTACTTCCACGAGGAGCCGATCCATCGGCAGTACCACCACAACAAGATCACCTTCGGTTTCGTCTACGCCTGGAGCGAGCGGTTCGTGCTGCCGATCAGCCACGACGAAGTGGTCCACGGCAAGGGGTCCTTGCTGCGCAAGATGCCCGGTGACCGATGGAACCAGTTGGCCAACGTGCGCGCGTTCCTGGGCCATCAGTGGTCGCACCCGGGCAAGCAATTGCTCTTCATGGGTTGCGAATTCGCGCAGGATTCCGAGTGGGCCGATGGGCGCAGCCTCGACTGGTGGCTGCTGCACCAACCGGAGCACTACGGCATCCACGCCCTGGTGAAGGACCTCAACCAGCTCTACGCCAACACCCCGGCGCTGTGGTCGTTGGACCACCAGGGCGACGGCTTCCAGTGGATCAACGGGGACGACGCCGGCGGCAACACCTTCAGCTATCTGCGGTGGGGCGCTGGCGAGCGGACGCCGGGCAACGTGGTGGCAGCCGTCCTGAACGCCTCCGGATCCGAGCACCGCGACGTCACCGTCGGGTTGCCCTTCGCCGGCGAGTGGGCTGAGGTGCTCAACACCGACGCAGAGGCGTACGGCGGTGCCGGCCGGGGCAACCTGGGCGCGGTGACCGCCGTTCACGAGGGAGCCGACGGTCAACCGGCGTCCGCCCGTATGACACTGCCCCCGTTGTCCATGATCTGGCTCATCCCCGTCCAGAAGTAGGAGTCCAACGATGAATGACGCCGCCTCCCGAGCCGGTCAACCCGCACAGCCCAGTGACCTGGTCGACGTACCAGCGTTGATCACGGCCTACTACACACTGACTCCCGATCCCGAGAACCCTGACCAGCAGGTCGTTTTCGGCACGTCGGGACATCGTGGCTCGTCGTTGGACAGCGCGTTCAACGAGGCGCACATCCTGGCCACCACCCAGGCGATCGTCGACTACCGCCGGGAGCAGGGTTTCGACGGGCCACTCTTCATCGGTCGCGACACGCACGGGTTGTCCGAGCCGGCCTGGGCCAGTGCCCTCGAAGTGCTGGTGGCCAACGACGTCACGGTGCTGGTCGACAGCCGGGACGGCTACACCCCGACGCCCGGGGTCTCGCACGCCATCCTCAAGGCGAACGGTGGTCGCACCACGGGCTCCGGTCTCGCGGACGGCATCGTGGTCACGCCTTCGCACAACCCACCGCGTGACGGCGGTTTCAAGTACAACCCGCCGCACGGTGGTCCCGCTGACAGTGACGCCACGAAGGTGATTGCGGCGGCGGCCAATTCGTACCTGCGGGCTGGGCTCGACGGCGTACGTCGGGTGCCCTTCGCCCGGGCCCGCTCGAGCGCAGGCTCGTACGACTTCCTGACGGAGTACGTCACGGACCTGCCCAACGTCATCGATCTTCCCCGGATCAAGGACGCGGGGGTCAAGATCGGGGCGGATCCGCTGGGTGGTGCGTCGGTCGCCTACTGGGGTGAGATCGGCTCGCACTACGGGCTGGACCTGACCGTGGTCAATCCCCTGGTCGACCCGACCTGGCGATTTATGACGTTGGACTGGGACGGCAAGATCCGGATGGACTGTTCGTCGCCGTACGCGATGGCGTCGTTGATCCAGCAACGCGATCACTACGACATCGCCACGGGTAACGACGCCGACAGTGACCGCCACGGCATCGTCACCAAGGACGGGTTGATGAACCCGAACCACTATCTGGCCGTTGCCATTTCGTATCTGTACAGCGGCGCGCGACCGGACTGGAAGTCCCACCGCGTCGGCAAGACGCTGGTGTCCTCCTCGCTCATCGACCGGGTGGTGGCCGGGATCGGTGCCGAACTCTGGGAGGTGCCGGTCGGCTTCAAGTGGTTCGTGCCGGGCCTGTTGGACGGGTCGGTCGGCTTCGGCGGCGAGGAGTCTGCCGGGGCATCGTTCCTGCGGTTCGACGGATCGGCCTGGACGACCGACAAGGACGGCATCCTGCTGGCGCTGCTGGCCTCGGAGATCACGGCGGCGACGGGCAAGACGCCGTCGGAGCACTTCACCCAGCTGACGGAGCAGTACGGCTCATCGGCGTACGCCCGCGTCGACGCCCCCGCCTCGCGGGAGCAGAAGGCCAAGCTGGCAGCCCTCAGCCCGTCGGACGTGACCTCCAAAACCCTTGCGGGAGAGGACATCACGGCGGCGATGACCGAGGCTCCGGGCAACGGTGCAGCGATCGGCGGCCTCAAGGTGACGACGCAGAACGCGTGGTTCGCGGCGCGGCCATCGGGCACGGAGGACGTCTACAAGATCTACGCCGAGTCCTTCCTCGGGCAGGAGCACCTGGCCCAGGTGCAGACCGAGGCCAAGCAGATCGTCGACGCCGCGCTGAGCGACTAATACAGGGCGGACATCAGCGCGGTACGCGCCTTCTTCACCCGCTCGTCGGTCGGTCCGATGATGTCGAACAGGCCGATCAGGTGCTCGCGTGCGGCGGTCTTCTCATCGCCGCTGGTCGCCTTGACCAGATCGATCAGCCGGGCGAACGCGTCCTCGACGTGCCCACCGAGCAGGTCGAGGTCGGCGACCTGGGTCTGAGCGGTGAAGTCGGTGGGATTCTGCGCGGCCGCCTCGCGGACGGCGGTCGCGTCGAGGTCAGCGGTGCGCTGCAGGAGAAGCACCTGCCCGCGGCCGAGGCGGGCACCCTCGTCCCCAGGGTTGGTTGCCAGGAGTTGGTCGTAGGCGGCGATCGCGGCGTCGTAGTCGCCGGCCTCGATCGCGTCGTACGCCTGGGTCAGCAACGGGTCCTCCTCCGGCTCCGGCTCCTGCGCGCTGGCGGGTTCTCCGTCGACCGGCACGGTCCCCGTCACGCCCGCCTGCTGGGCGGCCTGGAGCACCTGGTCGAAGACCCCGCGCACCGCATCCGCCGGCTGCGGACCCATGTACAGCGGCAACGGCTGACCCTTGATCAGGGCAAGCACCATCGGCACCTGCTGGACCTGTAGCGCCTGGCGGATCTGCATCGCCGTGTCGATGTCGGCGGTCGCGAGCACCAGCCGGCCGCCGTACTCCCCGACGATGCCGGCCAACTCGTCCACGTGCTGTTGACTCGCGGGACGCGCGCCGGAGTAGACGGCGAGGATGACCGGAACGTCCAGGGACATCTCGACGGCGGCGCCGAAGCTCTGGTCGTCGACTTCCTGCACCAGGCCCGCTGCAGGGACGCTGCCACCCGGCTTCGCGGCCCCGGTGGAACGTGCCGATGCGGCAGGTTTGGCGAGCGCGGACAGATCGACGGCACCCCGCAGCGATGCGGCGGTCAGGGGCTTCTCAGGCATGTCTTCATTCTGACGGACGCGGCGTGTGAAAGATCAACCGGTTACCGAAGGGGTCGGGAATGACCAGGTCGTCGCCCCACGGCTGGTGGTCCAGACCGATCCGCAGCGGGTAGATATCGCTCTCCCGCAGGCGCCGCTGCAAAGTGGTGACGTCCTCGACCTCGATGCGGACGGCCGAACCCGGCGTCCCGTCGCCGTGGTGCTCGCTCGGGTGCAGAACGCACCCCTCACGGGACACCTGCATATACAGCGGGAGACCCGGCTCGAAGCGGTGCTCCCAGTCGATGGTGAAGCCCAGGAAGTCCCGGTAGAACCGCTGCGCCTCGCCGCCGGGGAAGATGCGCAGTATCGGTACGACGACCGGATCCGGGGCGTTCGTCAGCTTTGGCACGACGATCCATTCCGTGGGGCGATCAGGCTGGTCAGTCTAGAACCTGGCCGGCTCGCGGTAGCTGCCCCACAGGTCCTTCATCGCGCCGCAGATCTCGCCCAGCGTCGCTTCGGCACGGACAGCGGTCAGCATGGGCTCGATCAAGTTGCCATCACCCTGGGCCACTCGTATCATCTCCGCCAGCGCTGCCTGGACGGCGGTGTCGTCGCGGGCGGCCTTGCGCGCCTGGAGGAGGCGTACCTGCTCCTTCTCCACCTCGTGCGAGACCCGCAGGATCTCCAGTTCCTTGGCTGAGGACTCGGTGTGCACGTTCACCCCGACGACTCGCTTGTCGCCCTTCTCCACCGCCGTTTGGTACTGGAAGGCTGCCTCGGCGATCTCGGACATGAACCAGCCGTCCTCGACGCCCCGCAGCAAGCCGCTGGTGATCGGGCCGATGGGGTGCTCGTAGTCCTCGGGCTTGCCCCGCTGGCCCATCACCCGGATCTGCTCGAAGATGGCCTCGGCCTGCTGCTCCATCCGATCGGTGAGCGCCTCGATGTAGTACGAACCGCCCAACGGGTCGGCGACATTCGTCACGCCGGTCTCCTCCATCAGCACCTGCTGAGTGCGCAGGGCGACCTCGGCGGACTCCTCCGTGGGCAGCGCGAGCGTCTCGTCGAGGGCGTTGGTGTGCAGGGAGTTGGTGCCACCGAGGACTGCGGCAAGCGCCTCGACAGCGGTGCGGACGACGTTGTTCATCGGCTGCTGGGCGGTCAGCGAGACCCCCGCGGTCTGGGTGTGGAACCGCAACCACTGCGCCTTCGCCGTCTTGGCGCCGTAGACGTCGCGCATCCAGCGGGCCCAGATCCGGCGCCCGGCGCGGAACTTGGCGATCTCCTCGAAGAAATCCACATGGGCATCGAAGAAGAAGGACAACCCAGGGGCGAACACGTCAACGTCCAGGCCGCGCGAGAGGCCCAACTCGACGTACCCGAAACCATCAGCCAGGGTGTACGCCAACTCCTGCGCCGCGGTCGAGCCCGCCTCACGGATGTGGTACCCGGACACCGAAAGCGGTTTGTACGCAGGGATTTTCGCACTGGTGTACTCCATCAGATCCCCGATCAGCCGCAGGTGCGGTTCGGGACCGAAGAGCCACTCCTTCTGCGCGATGTACTCCTTGTAGATGTCGGTCTGGAGGGTTCCGTTCAGCTTGCCGATGTCGACGCCCTGGCGCTCGGCGGCCACCAGGTACATGCAGAAGACGGGGACGGCGGGTCCGCTGATCGTCATCGAGGTGGTGACCTCGTCCAGACGAATGCCGTCGAAGAGGACCTCCATGTCGGCGGCCGAATCGATGGCGACGCCGCAGTGACCGACCTCGCCGAGGCTCATCGGGTCGTCGGAGTCGCGGCCCATGAGGGTGGGCATGTCGAACGCGACGCTCAACCCACCACCACCCCGGCCAAGGATCATCCGGTAGCGCTCGTTGGTCTGCTGGGCGTTGCCGAACCCGGCGAACTGCCGGATCGTCCACGGTCGCCCACGGTACCCGGTGGCGTAAAGCCCTCGGGTGTAAGGGAATTGACCCGGCCATTCACCCTTGTCTTCGCCGTACGCCGGGTCGACCTCGTCACCGGACAAGGTCGTGAAGTCGGCGTCGCGGACCTTGCCGGACGCTTCGGCGGCGGCGTACTGGCGCTCCCATTCCACACGTGACATGTCGACAGCGTACGCCAATTTACTAGGACGTCCTAGTAACTTACCCCTTCGTCAGAAGTCTCCGGAGCGTTTGCGAATGCCGCGCAGCAAGCGCCACAACTGCGCACGCTCCCGCTCCGAGACGCCTGCGAGCCCGAAATCAACCGCGTGCAGGGCTGTGGTCGCCTCTTCCATTCGTCGGGTGCCATCGGGCGTGATCCGGGCCAGCGTGCCGCGACCGTCGTTCGGATTGGGCACCCGCTCGACCAGACCGTCCGCGGCCAGCCGCTGGATGATGTTGGTGGCGCTGGTGGGATGGATCATCAGCCGCTCCCCCACCTTGCTCATCGGGAGTTCACCCGTGTGCGAGAACGCGAGCAGCACCAGCGCCTCGTACCGGGCGAACGTCAGCCCGGACGGCGCGACCGCCGCGTCCAGGTCGGCGAGGAGCCGCTGCTGGACCCTCATGATCGAGGTGGCGGTGGCCATCGCGTCGTACGGCGCGTCCGGCCCCCAGCGCACCTGCCAGAGATCACGGGCGCGGGCGATCGGGTCGAAGGGCAGCTTGCCGCTCATCCGCGAACCATCCGCGATTCGTCACAGGCCCACTCCTCGTCGTACTGACCCACACCATCCAGCGCGAAGCCGTGCTTGCGGTAGAAAGCGATGGCGCGCGCATTCTGGGATGCCACCCACAAGTACGCCGGCCGGTCACCAACCAGGGCAGCCAACAGTTGGGCGGCCGCGCCGGTGCCATGGAACTCGGGGAGCACATTCAGCGACCACAGCTCTGTCGCGCGCGGCGCGTCGTCGTCCCGCGGTTGGCCCGCGGTGCCGAAGCCAGCGATCCGGCCGGTCAGCGGGTCGACGGCACACCGGGTGACCGCCTGGCCTACCGCCTCCTGAGTGGCTTGGCCCGGGATGATCTGCTTTCGCCAACGCGTGATCCGTTGCTCGGGCTGCAGCGCGTCCAGCTTGGCCTGGTCCATCATCCCGGCATAGGTCTGCTGCCAGATGCGCACGTGCGCTGTACCTACCTCCTCAGCATCCGCATCGACGACCGGACGCAGCACAAATTCAGCCATCGCTGAGGCGTTCCTCGACGCGCTCGACCTTCGCGCTCAACTGGTCGGTGAAGCCGGGGCGGATATCGGCCTTGATGACCAGGGAGACCCTCGACGAGTACTTCTGCACCGCCTCCGTCGCTGCCTTGATCACGCCCATGCACTCGTCCCAGTCGCCTTCGAGCGTCGTGAACATCGCGGTGGTTTCGTTCGGCAACCCCGACTCACGCACCACGCGGATGGCCTCGGCAACCGCTTCACTGAACGAACCGTCCGGGTCGTCGGTGCTGGCAGGGGCTACGGAGAACGCGAAGAGAGCCATGCGGCAAGGCTATTGCTTACGCACTGCGACGATCGCAGTGAGACCAAGCGCGGCAAGCCAATTTCCGCCCTATCCTCCTGCTGTGCAGCCCGAACTTCGCGACCTGTGGGACTTCAACGATCCCCAGGAGAGCGAGCGGCGTTTCCGCGCAGCGGCCAGCGATGCCGCGCAGCCAGAGCTAGCCCTCACCCAGGTTGCCCGTGCCGTTGGCCTGCAGCGCCGCTTCGACGAGGCGGCGGACCTGCTGGCGCACCTCGACCGGTCAGACCCCGAGGTCGATGTGCGAGTCGCCCTGGAGAATGGCCGGATCGCCCGCGACACCGACCGGATCGAAGCCGCACACCAGTATTTCGAGACAGCCGCCGGTAAGGCGGAGCACGCAGGACTGCACGAGCCGCTGATCGATGCCTTGCACATGCTGGCGCTCGTCAGCGATCAGCCCGAGCGCGACGAAATTCATCACCGAGCGCTCGCAGCAGCCCGCAGCGCGAGCGATCCAGCTGCTCGCCGCTGGGAAGCCTCGCTGCTCAACAACATCGGCATGGATCACGCCGACGCAGGCGACTTCGCGGCGGCCCTTCCGCAGTTCGAAGCGGCGCTCGCCGCTCGTCGCGCCCTCGATCCCGACCCGGAACGCCTCATGGTCGCCCGCTGGATGGTGGCCTGGGCGCTGCGAAACCTCGGTCGCAAGGACGAAGCGCTCGACATCCAGCGCCAACTCAAGGCTGAACTGACGGAACGCGACCAGCACGATCCGTACGTCGATGAGGAACTCGCGCTCCTCGAAGCGGACTGACGTCGGCCAGTCCCGTACGCACCGACGACCCGCGGATCGAGCTAGGGGTCAACGGTCTGCGAGGTTGGCGGTCACGCGCGCCAGCGCTGATTACGTTGCCACTGCAGACCGTTCGCTGAAATGCCGCCGGCACCGGCTGCGCCCACGAGCACGCTGGGGTCACCGTCATCCTCCGGGTCGGGCCCGGTCAGCAGGTCCGAGTCGTAGATCTGCAGCGGCCGCAGCGGTGGGATCAGGAACTCCAAGTAACCGCCGCGCTCCCTGACCGGGATCTGCCGTTTGTGCACCAACCGATGGTGCTCAGCACACAACAGACACCCGTTATCCAGATCTGTGTTGCCGGGTCGCTCGCCCGGTCGGGTGGGCGTCCACGGATCGCGCCAGTGATGCCCCTCGGTCCACGCCGCCGTGCGATCACACCCGGGAAAGACGCAACCGCGGTCGCGCTGGGCCAACGCCCGCCGCTGGGTCGCGGTGAACAACCGTTTCAACCGGCCGAGATCCAGCGGCAATGAGCCACCGCCCATCACCTGGGGGATGATTCCCGCCGAACACGCCGCTTCCCGCACGAACGCCGCGGATACCCGTGCCCCGGAGGGCAGCGTGCCGGGACCCAGTTGCCCGGTGACGGCGTCGAAGTCCACATTCACCGTGAGCACCGCACTCATCCCGCCGGCGTTGGGCAACTGATCAGCTGGCAGTCGCCCGCAGATGGCGGCGAACGCGCGCCCCTCCCGGTGCCGGCGATCCATCGGCAGGTCCCCATCAGTCCCGGGGGCGTCCTCGGTGACCAGGTCATCGGTGGCGCGGTCTGCCTGTCCGGGCTTGGTACGGCGTGGAGCGGCGCCCGCCTCAACCGCCGCCTTCAGTGCTTCGGCTGCCGCCTCAGGCACCGTGAACCCACCGCGCCAGGTCCCGTCCCGGTTGTCTGCCATCCAGAACGCGCTCTGCGCGCGGGCCCGCTGCTCCCGGGCGGCAAGTTGCTGATCCTCGTGCACGTCTGCGTCGGCACGGGTCTTGAACGCCGCCGCCGAACGCATCGCCGCCCGGGCCAGGTCCTGGATCGACAAGACCTTGGCCTGCGCGATCAGCCAGTCCTCCAGCCCCCGCCGCGCACCAGCATCCATGCCCACGGGCAACCGGGTCAGAGCGGCCGCGATGATCCCGGCTTGCTCCCCACCCAACGCACCTGCGCCGAGCGCGGAATGGGTCACCGGGGCGTTGGTCAACCGGCGCGCCGTACGCACCATGCGAGCCGCGGCCGGGCGGTCACCCCCGAAGTCCCCAGCCAACAAGGCCCCTGTCGACGTGGCGCCCGCCGCCCGGGCCGTGCCCCGTTCATCCAAGGTGCGCGCAAGCACCATGAGCACGGCATCGATCCGGGCCTTTGCCTGTGCGAGCGACCTGCTCGCCGCCCGCACCCCTCCGTCGCCGACGTCGTCGAGGTCCGCGTCCGACAAAGCGGCAAACTCATCCAGCACCGAGTGCAACCGGCCGATGATCACCGAATGCGCGCCCGCGCCGTCGACGGCGCCCACAACCGAAGCACCCGCCTCGTCGGTGGTCGATGACATCAAGCCCTCCCCAGCCTCCTGCCTCCACGCTAGGCGCGGCCACGACATCGGGAGAAGGCGAAAACCGCCAGGTGTGGACAACCCGTCACAGCCTGGCGGGGGCTGTGGAAAAGGTCAGGAGACCGACGCCACCAGCTCGTCGGACGCCGTGTACGGGTCCGTGTCGCCAGAGACCACCGACGAAGCCAGCGAGGAAAGCAGCGCGTGATCCTCCAATGTGCCCATCCGCGAACGCAATTCGCCCAGCGCAAGGGCGAGGATCTCGTCCGAGGCGCGCCGCGTCCGCCGCGCCGACAACTCGCCCGACGAAGACAACCACGACCAGTGCTTGTCCAATGCGTCCAGAACCTCCGGCAACCCGGTGCCCGACGCCGCCACCAACTTCTCCACCGGCGCCCGCCACTCTCCCGCAGAAGGTGCAGCACCCAACGTCAGCATCTGCCGCAACTCGCGCACCGTCGCATCGGCCCCGTCGCGATCGGCCTTGTTGACCACGAAGACGTCCCCGACCTCCAGGATCCCCGCCTTCGCGGCCTGCACCCCATCACCCATGCCGGGAGCAAGCAGAACCACTGTGGTGTCAGCCAATCCGGCGATCTCCACCTCCGACTGACCGACGCCCACCGTCTCGATCAGGATCACGTCACACCCCGCCGCGTCCAGCACCCGCAGGGCCTGGGGAGCCGCCCACGAAAGCCCACCCAGGTGCCCGCGCGTGGCCATAGAGCGGACATAGACACCAGGGTCCAACGCGTGATCCGACAGCCGGATCCGGTCGCCGAGCAAAGCCCCGCCCGAGAACGGCGACGACGGGTCGACCGCCAGCACCCCGACCCGCAGATCACGCGAGCGAAAGGCCGCGACGAGCGCAGAGGTCGTCGTCGACTTCCCGACCCCCGGCGAACCCGTCAGTCCGATCAGACGGGCATGACCGGCGTACGGCGCCAGGGCCTTCATCGCCGGACGCAACTGGGGCGAGGCGTTCTCCACCAGGGTGATCAGCCGGGCGACCGCGCGGTGCGACCCTGAGCGCGCCGCCTCAACCAGTTCGGGTACGTCGGGTGCGGACCTGGTCACGAGCGTCCGTTACGTCGGGAGCCGGCGCCGATCACGACGCCGAAGGCACCCGCACGATGAGTGCGTCGCCCTGTCCACCGCCACCGCACAGCGCGGCGGCACCGACACCACCGCCACGTCGCTGCAACTCCAGCGCCAGGTGCAGCACCAGGCGCGCGCCGGACATCCCGATCGGGTGACCGACGGCGATCGCGCCGCCGTTGACGTTGACGATGTCGGGCGAAACCCCAAGGGACGCAGTGGAAGCCAGCCCCACGAGCGCGAACGCCTCGTTCAGTTCGAACAGCGACACGTCGGAGACCGAGATGCCCTCCTTCGCGCAGGCGGCGCGGATCGCGTTGGCCGGCTGCAGCTGCAGCGAGGAGTCCGGCCCGGCCACGACACCGTGCGCGCCGATCTCGGCCAGCACCGGCAGCCCCAGCGACCGCGCCTTACCCAAGGAGGTCACCACCACCGCTGCCGCGCCGTCGGAGATGGGCGACGCCGTACCCGCCGTGATCGTCCCGTCCTTGGAGAACGCCGGACGCAGCCCGGACAGCGACTCAGTGGTCGTGTCAGCGCGGATCCCCTCATCCGCCGAAAAAACGACCGGTTCGCCGCGACGCTGCGGGATCGACACCGGCACGACCTCGTCGGCGAACAGGCCGTCCTTCCACGCTCGCGCCGCCAACTGGTGCGACCGCGCGCCGAACGCGTCCTGCTCCTCGCGGCTGTAGGAGAACTCCCCCGTGTTCGCCTGCTCGGTCAGCGCCCCCATCGGCTGATCGGTGAACGCGTCCCACAGACCGTCCAGGTCCATGTGGTCCTTCATCGTCACGTCGCCGTACTTGTAGCCCTTACGGCTACCGACCAGCAGATGCGGCGCGTTGGTCATCGACTCCTGGCCGCCGGCGACCACGACGTCGAACTCCCCCGCCCGGATCAACTGGGCGGCCAGCGCGATCGCGTCCAGCCCCGACAGACACACCTTGTTGATGGTCAGCGCGGGCACGGTCATCGGGATCCCGCCCTTGACCGCCGCCTGGCGGGCCGGGATCTGCCCGTCCCCGGCGGGCAGCACCTGGCCCATGATCACGTAATCCACCTGGTCGCCCGTGATCCCCGCCCGCGACAGCGCACCCGCGATGGCGAAACCACCCAGGTCGGTCGCCGAGAATCCGGCGAGGGAGCCGAGCAACTTGCCCATCGGCGTACGGGCTCCCGCAACGAGGACGGGCTGACGATCCGGATCAACAACAGTGGCCATGCTCACAAGTCTAGTGTTGGGGTATGGACCCGCTTTTCGAAGCCGTCGACCACGTCGGTATCGCCGTCCCCGACCTGGACGAGGCGATCACCTTCTACACCGAGACGCTCGGGATGCGCGTGGTGCACGAGGAGACCAATGACGGCCAGGGCGTGCGCGAGGCCATGGTCGAGGTGACCCCCGGCGGCACCCAGTTGCAACTGCTCGCGCCCCTCACGCCGGAGTCCTCCATCGCCAAGTTCCTCGATCGCTCCGGCCCCGGGGTCCAGCAGGTCGCCTACCGGGTCAAGAACGTCGACGACGTCTCGAAAGCGCTGCGGGACAAGGGCTTACGACTGTTGTACGACGAGCCGCGCCCGGGCACGTACGGCTCCCGGATCAACTTCGTGCACCCCAAGGACGCCGGCGGAGTGCTGGTCGAGTTGGTCGAGCCCCCGACCAACTAGCGCCGCCGAAAAGCTAGCGCCAGGATCCACGCGGCGGGCGACGATCGCGCGCCGCCCAGCACGGCGAATGCCAGTGCCGCCGGTCGGTGACGTCGCCCAGCCCCTCCGCGGGCCAGACCACCACGTGCGCCTGCGCCGCCGACACCTGCTGCTGGCACCCCGGGCAGGTGTAGCTCTTGCCCGTCGCGTTGCCCCGCAGGGTGCGCACCGTCCAGACCTGCCCGGCGTACGACGCACTGGAGGTCCCGCCGCCCAGCACCTCGGTCAGGGGCCGGGTGGGCGGCCGCCGGGGCGGCTTCCGCCGGGGCACAGCGGCCTCAGCCCAGGAACTTCCGGCCGCGCACCGCGTGCTCGACCAGCAGCGGCGACGGTTCCGCGCCGCCGATGGTGGAGGCCATCACGGCCAGACCCTCGGTGACCTGCTCGGCACCCAGGCGGTCGATCATCGCGAACGGCCCCTCGGGATATCCGCACCCGGCCGTCATCGCCGTGTCGATGTCCTCGGCGCTGGCGTAGCCGGAGTCCAGCATCGCCACCGCGTCGTTGAGGTGCGGGTAGAGCAGCGCGTCGACCAAGAGACCGGAGCGGGCCCGACCGACCACCGGGACCAGACCGGCGCGCACGGCCGCGACGCGCACGGCCGCGACCTCGCGAGCGCCGCTGTCCAGGCCGGTGCCGATCTCCAGCACCTGACCGCCCTTGGTGGGCTCGTGCAACCGCACTGGTACGACGGCCCGGGCGTGTTCGTCGGGCGTCCCGATCGCCCATTCCGCCAGGCCGTCCGCCGGAGCCAGGATCGCGCTGGGTCCGAGCTTCGCCAGCCCCGCCGAGACGGCCTCCTGGGCCGGGCCCATCTGGTCGCACTCACAGGCACCCGCCGCGCACTCGCCGGTGGCACAACCGGCGTCGGTGCCGACGAAGACGATCTGCGCCTCCGAGAGCCCGGCCGAGGATGCGGCAGCGTGCACGACCTTCAGCCCGCCGGCCTCGAGGGTGTCGCCGAGCTGGGCCAGCGCCTCACCGGTCCCGAGCAGCGCGACGATGTCGACCGCGGGTGCCCGGCCGCTACCGCCCTGCTCGGTGGAGTCGGCGTAATCGTAGAAACCCTGCCCGGTCTTGCGGCCCAGTCGCCCGGCGGTGACCATCTGCTGCAACAACGCCGGCGGCGCGGCCGAGGGATCCTTGGTGGCGTCGTACAACACGTCGCACACTTCCTTGACCACGTCGAGACCGATCAGGTCCGACAGGGTCAGCGGTCCCATCGGGAATCCGGCACCCACCCGCATCGCGTTGTCCAGGTCCTCCCGCGACACCGTGCCGGTCTCGTAGAGGCGGATCGCCCGGGCCAAGTAGGTGATCAGCAGGGCGTTCGCAACGAAGCCGGCACGGTCGCCCACCACCACCGGCTTCTTGCCCAGCCGGGTAGCCAGGTCGCGCACCTCGCGCACCAACTTGCTGTCCGTGAACAGCGTGCTGATGACCTCCACGAGAGCCAGCACCGGCGCAGGGTTGAAGAAGTGCATCCCGATGACCCGCTCGGGGTGTTTGGTCGCAGCCGCGATCGTGGTCAGCGAGAGGCTGGAGGTGTTGGAGGCCAGGATCGTGTCGGGACGCACGATGTCGTCCAGTGAGGTGAACAGATCGGTCTTGAACTCCAGCCGCTCCGGGATCGCTTCGACCACCAGATCCACGTCGGCCAGATCCGTCAAGGATGAGCTCCAGGTGACCCGCCCCAGCAGCGCCGTCTCGTCCGCCTCGGAAAGCCGGCCCCGGGCAACGGCCTTGCCGGTCGACTTGGTGAGGAATCCTTTACCGCGCTCGGCCAGCTCGGGCGTTCCGTCGACTCCGACGACGGTCAACCCGGCCTTCGCGAAGACCTCCACGATGCCGGCACCCATCGTGCCCAGACCGACGACACCGACCGTCCCGATCCGACTCGACCCATTGCGCCGTCCGCTGCTTGCCACCATGGCGAAAGTGTCCCAGAGCCGGGCGCCGGGCCGCCAACCGGCCGGATACGCTGGCGGCCGTGCGGATCGTGATCGCCGAGTGCAGCGTCGACTATCTGGGCCGGTTGACCGCCCATCTGCCACTGGCGACCCGGTTGCTGGTGGTCAAAGCCGACGGTTCGGTGCTGGTGCACAGCGACGGGGGCTCCTACAAACCGCTGAACTGGATGTCCCCGCCGTGCACCCTCACGGAGGTCGCCCCCAGCCAGGAGGAGGCCGAGGAGGGTGTCACGGGTGTCTGGGTCGTCCAGCACGCCAAGAGCGAGGACCAGTTGCGGGTGCGACTGCACCAGGTGCTGCACGACAGTGAGCACTCCTTGGGTGTCGACCCCGGCTTGATCAAGGACGGGGTGGAGGCGCAGTTGCAGGCCCTGCTCGCCGAGCACATCCACACCCTGGGCGAGGGCTACTCCCTGATCCGTCGCGAGTACCTCACCGCCATCGGCCCGGTCGACATCATGTGCCGCGACGCCGACGGTCGCACCGTCGCGGTGGAGATCAAACGTCGCGGCGACATCGACGGGGTCGAGCAGCTGACCCGTTACCTGGAACTGCTCAACCGCGACACCTCGCTCGCCCCGGTCACCGGGATCTTCGCCGCCCAGCAGATCAAACCGCAGGCCCGCACGTTGGCGCAGGACCGTGGGATCCGTTGTGTCACCTTGGATTACGACGCGCTCAAGGGCATCGACGACTCCGAGTCACGCCTGTTCTGAGCGCTGGTCGACGCGCTGCTCGGAGCGAGCAAGATGCGCCGCAATCACCGACGCGTAATAGTGACCGGAGTCCTTGATCGTGCGCTCCAACGTGTCGTAGTCGACCCGGATGATCCCGAACCGCTTGCTGTACCCGTAGGCCCACTCGAAGTTGTCCATCAGCGACCACAGTTGGTAGCCGCGCACGTCGGCCCCCGCCGCGATCGCATCGGCAACGGCTTGCAGGTGAGCAGCGACGTACGCCGCCCGGTCGCCATCCGGGACGCTCCCGTCGGCAGCCACGCGATCGTCGTACGCCGCACCGTTCTCGGTCACCATCAGCGGCACGTCCGGGAAGCGTGCGCTCACCTCCGTGAGCAACTCGGTCAGCCCGGCCGGCTCGACCAGCCAGCCCATCGCGGTGTGCTCGCCGTCGACGTGGAGCACCTCGAAGTCCTGCTCGCCCGGCCACGCCGTGGCGTCGGTGTCCCCGTGCCCGTCGTCCATCGCGCGTGGCGTCGTGCCGTCCCAGTAACGCGCCAATGACGTTGTGTAGTAATTGATTCCGAGTACGTCGATCGGCTGGCGGATCTGCGCCAGGTCACCGTCGCGGACAAAGGACCAGTCAGTGATCGAGGAGGTGTCCGCGATCAGGTCCGCCGGGTACGCGCCCAGCAACTGCGGCCCGAGGAACGCCTCGTTGCCCAGGTTGCGCATCCGCCGCACCACGTCGACGTCCCGCGGATCGTCCGGATCGGCGGGCCGGATCACGTGCAGGTTGTGCGTCACCGAACCCTTGGCCGAAGGCAGCACGGCGCGAATCGCCTGCAGTCCCAGGCCATGGGCCAGATTCAGGTGGTGGACGGCGGCCAGCGCCTGCGCCTGGTCGGTGTGCCCCGGCGCGTGGACTCCTGCCGAATAGCCCAGGTACGCCGCGCACCAGGGTTCGTTGAGCGTCGTCCAGATCGCGATCCGGTCACCGAGCGCTTCGGCCAGCTGCCCGGCGTATTCAGCGAAGCGGTAGGCCGTGTCGCGAGCGGGCCAGCCGCCGGCATCCTGCAACGGCTGCGGCAGGTCCCAGTGGTAGAGCGTGGCGATCGGCGTGATCCCGGCTCCGAGTAGTTCGTCCACCAACCGCGAATAGAAGTCCACCCCAGCGGGATTCACCGCGCCGGACCCGGCCGGTACCACCCGCGGCCAGGCGACGGAGAACCGGTAGGACTGCAACCCAAGGCGTTTCATCAGCGCGACGTCATCCGGCATCCGGTGGTAGTGGTCGTCAGCGACGTCGCCAGTGTCACCGCCGAGCACCTTGCCCGGCGTGTGCGAATAGGTGTCCCAGATCGACGCACCCCGGCCATCCTCGCGAGCCGCACCCTCGATCTGGTAGCTGGCGGTCGCGGCACCGAACAGGAAGCCGTCGGGAAACGTGGGGATGGGCGGTGACGTCGCTGTCATTGCGACATCATGACAGCGGGATTAGGCACTACGGGTGAGTACCCGATCCAACCGTGATCCTCGAAGCAACCGGTCGATCCGCGGCGAAACGGCGGTCAACACCAACCGGCGACCGCACCGTTCGGCGCGGTGATGCGCACCGACGAGCACCCCCAGACCGGTGGCGTCGCCGATGTCCGCCAGGCCCAGATGCAGCAGGAAATCGCCCATGCCGCCATCGATCGATCGAACCAGTGCGGTGCGGATCTCGCCGACGGTGTGCACGTTGAGTGGGCCGCGAATCATCATCTCCACGCCAGGCACGACCTCGTCGACCTGCGCCTGCCACCAGCCGCTGAAACCGGCATCGGCCGCGCGACGGTTCCGAGCGGGCATTTCACACCTCCGGCAAGCACATGTTGGGTGGGGTTCCTATCCACTGCCCGGCGACTGTGTCACCGCAGGGGGTTGGCTGTGGAAGGGTCATGGGCCAAGGAGTCCGGCGGGGTCTGCCAGATACATGACCAGCGGGTCGGGGGTATTCCGGGTCCCAGCATTGAGCCACACCGGGCGGCTGCCGAGGGGTAGGCGCGCCGGTGGCAGGATCAGAGCATGGTCATCCTGAGCCGCATCTACACCCGCACCGGCGACGACGGGCAGACCGCCCTCGGCGATATGAGCCGCACCAGTAAGAACGACCCGCGCCTGCTGGCGTACGCCGACACCGACGAGACCAACAGCGCCCTCGGCGTGGCCCTGGCCGCCGGTGACCTGCCCGAGCAGTTGCGCCCGATCCTGCTGCGCGTGCAGAACGAACTGTTCGACGTGGGAGCCGATCTGTGTACGCCGATCGTGGCCGACCCGAAGTACCCCCCGTTGCGCGTGGAGCAGCCCTGGATCGATGACCTGGAGGCCGATTGCGACCGGTTGGGCGAACAGGTCGAGACGCTGCGGTCGTTCATCCTGCCCGGCGGCAGTCCTGGCTCGGCGTACCTGCATCTGGCCCGCACGATCGCGCGCCGGGCCGAGCGAGCGGCATGGCTGGCGCTGGAGACCTACGGTGACCAGCCCGGTGACCCGGGCGGGGTCAATCCGTTGACCGCCCGCTACCTCAACCGGCTCTCGGACCTGCTGTTCCAGGCCGCGCGGGTGGCCAACCTCGACGCCGGCGGTGACGTGCTGTGGCAGCCGGGTGGTGGCCGCAAAACCCAGCCGTGACGCCGCTCAGGCGACGTTGGCGTTGAGCCCGGGCGGTGCGGACTCGGACCAGGAGCGCAACGCGGTGTAGTCCGATGCGGACAGCACCAGCCGGTAGGTCGCCAACCCAACGGAGCAGTCCACGCCCATCGGCTCGGCCAGCGTGCTGAACCGTTGCCCGGTGACCGCCTCCGGAGCGCCCAGGGTGACATCGCCGCGCCGCCAGCGGTAGCGCGGGCGCAAGCGCAGCGACAGGAACGGGAACCACTGCACCTCATCGGGTGCCACCGCCAGGAAGCCGGTGCGGGCTCGCGTGCTGTTCTTCAGATACACCAGCATCAGCGGGTTTCCCCGGCCGATGATCCGTCGGCGTAACAGGAAGTAGGCGATCGTCGCCAGGACGACCAGAACGACAAGCCCGACCGCGATCTCAGCCGAGATCAGCAGGTCGTGTGTCACGCGCCAGAGCTACGCGGACGGTGCGGCAGCGCGCTGGGTCAACGACTCGGCGTCGACCTCTTCGGCGACCAGGGTCACCACGTTGGAGTCGACCGACAGGAAGCCACCGTCGATGTGGATCGTGGCGCGCTCACCCTCGACGGGGTCGATACGGACCTCACCGTCGACCAACACGGCCAGCAGCGGCGCGTGACCGGACAGGATGCCCACTTCACCTTCGGTGGTGCGGGCCGAAATCTGGGTCGCTTCGCCCTTCCAGACCTCGCGATCCGCGGCGACGACTTCGACCTTCATACTCACGGGGTACTCCTCGCATCGATGTGACTGCCAGTCTACCGGCAGGTCAGAGGCGGAACCGACACGCCTGTACGGACGTTAGGCAGACATCATGGACTTGCTGACAAGCCCAGAAGCATGGCTGGCCTTCGCGACCCTATTCGCCCTCGAGTTGGTGCTCGGCATCGACAACGTCGTCTTCATCTCGATCCTTACTAACCGGCTCCCGGAGAGCCAACGGCAACGTGCCCGCATCGTCGGGTTGTCGCTGGCGATGATCATGCGGATCATCCTGCTGTTCTTCGCGTCCTGGATCGTGGGCCTCACCGATCCGATCTGGTCCCCGGGTGACGGCCGCTTCGAATTCAGTGGCCGGGACCTGATCCTGATCGCCGGTGGTCTCTTCCTGGTCTACAAGGCGGTCAGTGAGATCCACCACAAACTTGAGGGCGAGTTCGACGAGGAGTCTGCCGATTCAGGGGTCACCTCGACCTTCGGCAAGGTCATCATCCAGATCCTGCTGATCGACGCCGTCTTCTCGCTCGACTCGGTCATCACCGCAGTGGGCATGGTCGATGAGCTGGCCATCATGATCGCCGCCGTGATTTTGTCGATCGGTCTGATGATGCTCATCGCCGGACGGATCAGCGACTTCGTCAACGCCCACCCCACGGTCAAGATGCTGGCGCTGGCCTTCCTGGTGCTGATCGGCACCACGCTGATCGCCGAGGGCTTTGACTACCACATCAGCAAGCCGCTGATCTACGGCCCGATCGCGTTCGCCATCGGCGTCGAATCGCTGAACCTCATCTACGCCCGCAACGTCGCCAAGCGCCGCTCGGTGCGGCGGCCGACGCCGGTGCACCTGATCTCCAAATACGAAGAGGACTCTCCGTAACCATTTAGGATTCAAGGCATGCGCCACGCCCTCGCCATCAGCGTCGGCAAGGCGGCCCGTTGGGCCACCATGCGCCGCGGCGGCGGTTCGGCCGCCCCCGGCCTGGTCGCCGAACGCATCGATCCAGGCTTCCTGCGCGCCACCCTTGGTGATCTGCCGTACGGCGTGGTGGTGGTCAGCGGGACCAACGGCAAGACCACGACCACCAAGATCGTCGTCGAACTCCTGCAGAGCCAGGGCCTTCGGGTCTTCACCAACCGCACCGGCAGCAACTTCTCCCGGGGCGTCGTCGCCTCCCTGCTCGGCGAGGTCGACCTGCGCGGCCGCCTGGCTGCCGACATCGCGGTCCTGGAGTTGGACGAAGCGCATGCGATCTCGTTCATCGCCTCGGTCCCGCCGCGGTACTGCTTACTGCTGAACGTGATGCGCGACCAACTGGACCGGTTCGGCGAGATCGACCACACCGCCCGGCTGCTGCACAAGATCGCGGTCGCGACCCAGGACACAGTGGTGGTCAACGGCGATGACCCGCGCATCGGCGTACCTGCATTCACCGCCGACCTGACCGCCTCGGTCCGCACCTTCGACACCGACCCGGGCCTGCACCGCCTCTTCCCCAGCGACGACGCGCTCTACTCCGACACCGCCGAGGACGTCCCCACGGCACCCACCGGTCCGCCGATCAACGCCGACGACACGCGGCTGGTCAGCATCGAGGACCACACGGCCGTCTTCGGATTCGCTGGCCAGGCGCACACCGTGCAGTTGCAGTTGGAGGGCGTGCACAACTACCTCAACGCAGCGGCGGCGATCGCGTTGACCCGGGCCGTCGTCGGCGACCGGCTCGACACCCCCGCCCTGCTGCGTGCGCTGGCCGCCGTCAAACCGGCCTTCGGGCGCGGCGAGACGATCATGGTCGACGGTCAACCGGTCGAACTCGTCCTGGTCAAGAACCCCGCCGGCTTCCGGCTCAGCCTGGCCTCCTTCGACCCGGCAGATGTCGCCACGATGATCGTGATCAACGATGACTACGCCGACGGCCGCGACGTCAGCTGGCTGTGGGACGTGGGGTTCGAGCGGCTCCGCGAGGGCGGGGTGGCCATGGTCAGCGGTCACCGCTGCTGGGACATGGCGCTGCGATTGCATTACGACCAGGTCGGATTCGAGTCCGTCGAGGAAGAACGCGGCCCGGCTCTGGACGCGTTCCTGGCCGCACATCCGCAGGGCCGCAAGCGGATCTTCGTGACCTACACGGCGATGCTGCAGATCCGGGATCTGCTGGGTGAGCGGGCGTACGTGGAGGCGCGAGTGTCATGACGTTGCGGATCCTGCAGCTCTATCCCCGAGCCATGAACATCTACGGCGACTGGGGCAACACCCTGGTGCTCGCCCGCCGCGCGGAGGAGCATGGCCTGGCGGTCGAGTTGCTCAGCTACAACGAGGGCGATCCCTTCCCCACCGACGTCGACCTGATCGTCGGCGGTGGCGGGCAGGACAGCGGGCAGGACGTCATCCAGGACGACCTGCTGGGCATCGGGGGTCAGTTGCGCGACCTGGCCGCGGACGGCGTACCCATGCTGGTCATCTGCGGCCTGTACCAACTCTTCGGTCACTTCTTCCGCACCCAGGACGGGCACACGATCAAGGGCATCGGCGTCCTGGACCTGGAAACGCACGCCGGTGAGACCCGGCTGATCGGCAACGTGGTGACCCGCTCGGAGCAGTTCGGCGACATCATCGGTTACGAAAACCATTCGGGCCAAACGTTTCTCGGTCCCGAGGTGCAACCTCTTGGCACCGTCGTCGCCGGTGCGGGCAACAACGAGAAGGACCAGACCGAGGGCGCGCGCTCCCGCGAGGTGATCGGCTCCTACCTGCACGGTTCACTGCTGCCCAAGAACCCCGCGATCGCCGACCATCTGATCGCCACCGCGGCCACCCGCCGATTCGGCTCCTTCACGCCGCGCCCGCTGGACGACACGCTCGCCGTGCGCGCCCGCGAGATCGCCAGGAGTCTGCCGCGTTAAGTACCGGGCTGTCGCTGCTGGCCTGCGTTATCTGCGCGCTCGCCTACGGTTCGGCGACGGTCCTGCAAGCCCTCGCCGTACGCCGATTGTCCGCCTTGCCGTCGGACGTCACCTGGGTGCAGCGCGCCCGGGCGGGCTGGCTCTACGCAGTGGGTCTGATCGTCGACGGCATCGGTTTCCTCGCCTCGATCGTCGCCCTGCAGCAGTTGCCGCTCTTCCTGGTGCAGGCGTTCGTCGCATCGGCCGTGGCAGTGACAGCTGCTCTGGCGGTTCCTGCCCTGGGAATCCGGCTGTCCCGCAACGAGATTGCCGCTATCGGTGCCATTGCCGTCGGACTCATCCTGCTCGCGGTGAGCGCCGCAGAGGGCGAAGCACGCAAGGTGTCCAGCACGTTCGAGTGGACCCTGCTCGGCTGTGGGATCGCGCTGGGTCTACTGCTGGCGATCGGCCTGCTGGACCGGTCCCACTCCCGCTCCTGCATCGTCCTGGCCACCACCTCCGGTCTGGGCTTCGGTGTCGTAGCGCTGGCTGCCCGGGTGCTGGGAGTGCGTGACCCGTGGTGGAGCACGATCGCTTCGCCGGCGCTGTGGGCGATCCTGGCCGCCGGCGCCGTAGCACTGGTGGCCTACGGTTTCGCCCTCGACCGCGGCCGCGCGACGACCGTTGCCGCGATCTGCTCGGCGGTGGAGACGATCATCCCGGCCGGTGTCGGCCTCCTGGTGCTGGGCGATGAATTCCGTTCCGGCTTCGTGGTGGTCGCGGTGATCGGCTTCGTGATGACGCTGGCCGCCTGCTTCGTCCTGGCCTCCCGCGCCGACGTCCAATAGCGCCCACCGTCAGCCCAGGCGACCCGTCCCGCCGTACTCCTCGACGAGCGACTCCACCATCGGCCGGACGTTGGCCCGCAGCACCGCTTCCGGCACCCGCGGCAGGTTCTCCTCCCAGTCCAGCAGCGGTGATCCCCGCAGTTGCAGCATCCGGGCCGGGCGCCCCATGAGCAGCAGATGCAGGTGGGCTCCGCCATCGCCGTACTTGGCAATCTGGGCGCGCCCCACCGACGGTAGGGCCTCGATCTGCTGACTGATAGCGGCAGTCAGGACGCCGAACTCGGCCGCCCACGCAGGTTGCATGGTGCTGAGGTCCATGTGCTGCAACGGACTGAGCCACACCATGATCGGCAGCCCGCTGCCCTCAAGAGCCAGGGAGAGTTTCCACCGCTCGGAGTACCAGACCAGCCCCGGATCAGAGACGTCCAGGGGCGAAGCACACCAGCAGTCGGCCGGGTCCTCACCGCGGCGTGCCGGCTCTGCCTCGGCCAGCGGCTGCAGCGGTTTGATCCGCAGCGAGTCGGTCTCGAACGGGAAGATGTCCCAGCCGGGCATCTCCTCGATCGCCACCCGCAGTCGTCGCTCGCTGTCCAGGGAAGCCTCGACGCGGGCGTAGAAGTCCTCGGCACTCTCCGGCGTGTCGGTCACGACCGCGAATCTACCGGGCAAGCCAGCGGCTCCCCACCGTGAGGTGAGGAGCCGCCGGGATGAAGCGAGGTGAAGCTGGGATGTCAGCCTTCCTTCTGGATGCGCTCCCAGGCCTTCTCGACGTCGTCGAGGCCACCGCACATGAAGAACGCCTGCTCGGCCACGTGGTCGTACTCGCCGTCGGCGATCTTGGTGAAGGCCTCGATCGTCTCCGACAGCGGAACCGTCGAACCTTCGATGCCGGTGAACTGCTTGGCCACGTAGGTGTTCTGGGACAGGAAGCGCTGGATCCGGCGGGCCCGGTTGACCAGCACCTTGTCCTCTTCGGACAACTCGTCGATACCCAGGATCGCGATGATGTCCTGCAGTTCCTTGTTGCGCTGCAGGATCGACTTGATCCGGACGGCGGTGTTGTAGTGGTCCGCCGAGATGTAGCGCGGGTCCAGGATGCGGCTGGTCGAGGTCAGCGGGTCCACCGCGGGGTAGATACCCATCGAGGCGATGTCACGCGAAAGCTCGGTGGTCGCGTCCAGGTGGGCGAACGTAGTCGCCGGCGCCGGGTCGGTGTAGTCGTCGGCCGGCACGTAGATCGCCTGCATCGAGGTGATCGAGTGACCACGGGTGGAGGTGATGCGCTCCTGCAACACACCCATCTCGTCGGCCAGCGTCGGCTGGTAACCCACCGCGGAGGGCATGCGGCCCAGCAGGGTCGACACCTCCGAACCGGCCTGGGTGAAACGGAAGATGTTGTCGATGAACAGCAGCACGTCCTGGTTCTGCACATCGCGGAAGTACTCCGCCATGGTCAGCGCGGACAGGGCCACGCGCAGACGGGTGCCCGGCGGCTCGTCCATCTGGCCGAAGACCAGTGCGGTCTGACCCAGCACGCCCGCCTCGTCCATTTCGACCATCAGGTCGTTGCCCTCACGGGTGCGCTCACCGACACCGGCGAACACCGACACACCACCGTGGTCGCGGGCCACACGGGCGATCATTTCCTGGATCAGCACCGTCTTGCCCACACCGGCACCACCGAAGAGGCCGATCTTGCCACCCTGCACGTACGGGGTCAGCAGGTCGATGACCTTGATACCCGTCTCGAACATCTGGGTCTTGGACTCCAGCGTGTCGAAGGCGGGCGACTTGCGGTGGATACCCCAGCGCTCCTTGACCTCCAGGGTCTCCCCCGGCTCCAGGTTCAGGCAGTCACCGGTGGTGTTGAAGACCCTGCCGAGGGTGACGTCGCCGACCGGGACGGTGATCGGGCCACCGGTGTCCTGGACGGCCTGACCGCGGACGATGCCGTCGGTCGGCTGCAGGGACACGGCGCGCACCATGTTGTCGCCGATGTGCTGGCTGACCTCGAGGTTGACGTGCTTGGTGTCCTCGCCCTCGCCCTGACCGGCCAGGTCGACCTCGAGGGTCAGCAGGTTGTAGATCTCCGGGATCTGGTCCGCCGGGAACTCCACGTCCACGACCGGGCCGATGACGCGGGCGATCCGGCCCACGCCGCCAGCGGTCGGAGCGGTCTGCTCCGTGCTCTCAATGGTGGTCATCTGTTGCGATTCCTTCGTTGTTTCGTGCTGCGTGTCGTGGGCTCAGCTGGCATCCGCGAGGGCGCTGGCGCCGCCAACGATCTCGCTGATCTCCTGGGTGATCTCCGCCTGGCGCGCCTGGTTGGCGAGGCGCGTGTAGGTCTTGATCAGATCCTCGGCGTTGTCGGTCGCCGACTTCATCGCGCGCTGGCGGGCCGCCAGCTCGGAGGCCGCCGACTGCAGCAACGCGTTGTAGATACGGGCCGTGACGTACCGCGGCAGCAGCGCGTCCAGGACCTCTCCGGTGCTCGGCTCGAAGTCGTAGAGCGGCAGCGGTCCGTCCGGGACGTGGTGCTGCTCGTCCTCCCCCAGGTCGTCGGCGTCCACGACCTCCAGAGGCAGCAGGCGCACGACCTGCGGCTCCTGGTTGACCATGTTGACGAACCGGGTGTAGACGATGTGCACCTCATCGACGCCACCGTCGTCCGAGCCCTTCACGAACTGGTCGGTCAGGACCTCGCCGATCTCGCGAGCGACCTCGAACGGCGGCGAGTCGGTGAATCCCGTCCATTCCTGGACGTATTCACGACGACGGAACCGGTAGTAGCTGACGCCCTTGCGACCGACCAGGTAGGGCAGCACTTCCTTGCCCTCGTTGGTCAGTCGCTCGATCAGCTCGGCGCTCTTCTTCACCGCGTTGACCGAGTAGGCACCAGCCAACCCGCGGTCGCTGGTGACGATCAGCACCGCCGCGCGCTTGGGGTTCTCGCGTTCGGTGGTCAGCGGGTGGACCTCGTTGGAGTGCGTGGCCACCGCCGAGCAGGCCCGGGTCAGAGCCAGCGCGTACGGCGTGGACTCGGTGACCCGCTGCCGTGCCTTGACGACCCGGCTGGCAGCGATCAACTCCATGGCGCGGGTGATCTTCTTGGTCGCCTGCACCGAGCGGATCCGCTGACGGTAGACCCGTTGCTGTCCGGCCATCAGAGACTCCTTCCCTTATCGGCGGGGTGGTCAATCGTCATCGACGGTTGACGGTCAGTGCTTGACAATTTTGGCCTGGTCGATCTGGTCCTGCGTGATCTCGTCGTGCTGCTCCGAGCCCTCGCCGCCGCCGTCCTCGCTGGGCTGGAACTGCTTCTTGAACTCGGTCATCGCCGACTCGAAGGCCGACTTGCCGTCGTCGTCGAGCTTGGTGGTCTCGCGGATCGCGTCCATCGTCGGCTTGGCCTCGGCGTGCAGGTAGTCCAGGAACTCCCGCTCAAAGCGCTGGATGTCCTCGACCTTGACGTCGTCCAACTTGCCGGTGGTGCCGGCCCACAGCGCCGCGACCTGGTCTTCCAGGGCGTACGGGCTGTTCTGCGGCTGACGGAACAGCGTCATCAGGCGCTCACCACGGGCCAGCTGGCGCCGGGAGGCGGCGTCCAGGTCCGAGGCGAACATGGCGAAGGCCTGCATCTCGCGGAACTGCGCCAACTCGACCTTGATCGAACCGGTGACGGCCTTCATGGCCTTGGTCATCGCGGCGCCACCCACACGGGAGACCGAGATACCGACGTCGACGGCCGGACGCTGGTTGGAGTTGAACAGGTCGGACTGCAAGAAGATCTGACCGTCGGTGATGGAGATGACGTTGGTCGGGATGTACGCCGAGACGTCACCGGCCTTGGTCTCGATGATCGGCAGACCGGTCATCGAACCCGCGCCCAGGTCATCGGACAGCTTCGCGCAGCGCTCCAGCAACCGGGAGTGCAGGTAGAAGACGTCACCGGGGTAGGCCTCGCGGCCCGGCGGACGACGCAGCAGCAACGACATGGCGCGGTAGGCCTCGGCCTGCTTGGACAGGTCGTCGAAGACGATCAGGACGTGCTTGCCCTCGTACATCCAGTGCTGGCCGATGGCCGAGCCGGTGAACGGTGCGAGGTACTTGAAGCCCGCCGGGTCGCCCGCGGGGGCGTTGACGATGGTGGTGTACTCCAGCGCACCGGCCTCTTCGAGGGTGCCGCGCACCTCGGCGACGGTGGAGTTCTTCTGACCGATCGCGACGTAGATGCAGCGCACCTGCTTGGTCGGGTCACCCGACTCCCAGTTCGCCTTCTGGTTGATGATCGTGTCGGTGGCGATCGTCGTCTTGCCGGTCTTGCGGTCACCGATGATCAGCTGACGCTGACCGCGGCCGATCGGGGTCATCGAGTCGATGGCCTTGATACCGGTCATCAGCGGCTCGTGGACCGACTTGCGCTGCACCACGTTGGGCGCCTGGAGCTCCAGCTCACGACGGGTGTCGGAGGCGATGTCGCCCAGACCGTCGATCGGCTCGCCCAGCGGGTTGACGACCCGGCCGAGGAACGCGTCGCCGACCGGCACCGAGAGCACCTCGCCGGTCCGCTTGACTTCCTGGTCCTCCTCGATGCCGGAGAACTCACCCAGGATGACCACACCGATGTCGTGGACATCGAGGTTCAGGGCGATACCCAGGGTGCCGTCCGCGAACTGCAGCAGTTCGTTGGTCATGGCCGAGGGCAGGCCCTCGACGTGCGCGATGCCGTCCGCGGCGTCGACCACACGGCCGACCTCTTCGCGGGCAGCGGCATCGGGCTCGAACGACTGGACGTATCCAGCCAGCGCGTCGCGGATCTCATCCGGACGGATCGAGAGCTCCGTCATTGTCTTCTCCTTCTGGCTCGGCCTCAGGGGGCCGGTCCTGCAAGTCTTCTTCGAGTCTTCTTCGTCGTACGCCGGGTGTCCGGCTGACCGGTAAGGGCCAGTGGCCGGTGAGCCGGCCACCGCTTCCGTCGGCTAGCCGGCCAGCAGCCTTTGCGCCTGCGAGAGGCGCGACAGGATCGTGCCGTCGATGATCTCGTCGCCGACCTGGATCCGCAGCCCGCCGACCACGGAGGGATCCACGACTAGATCGACGCGCACGGGGCGGCCATACATCTGCGCCAGCGCCTGGGATACCCGCTGTTGCAACGCCTCATCCAGCGGGAACGCCGAAGTCACCGTCGCAGTCAGCTGCTCACGCAACCGGGCAGCGATCGTGCCGTAGCCGGTGAGCACCCGGACCAGTCGCTGCCCTCGCGGGTGCGACACGGCCTGGGACACCAGCTCGATCGTCTGCGGGGCGGTCTTACCCTCCAGCAGACCGCGCATCAGTCCGGCCTTGTCCGCTGCGCTGCGCTGCGGATCGGACAGCGCGTTCTGCAGGTCCGGCGAACCGGACACCACCCGCTCGACGCGGAAGAGTTCGTCCTCCACGCGGTCCAGTGCACCGTCGCGGTCGGCACCCACCAGCAGGGCCTCCACGGCGAGCTGCTCGGCCCCGTCGACCAGGTCGTTCTCCGTGGACCAGCGCGAGCCGACCAAAGAGTTGACGACCGCGATTGTCGCGTCACTTACCTTGCCGCGCAGCAGACCGTCCGCAAGCTGCTGCTTGCCGGTCTCCTCGCGGGTCGGGTCCGCCAGGGCCCGGCGCAGCGAGTGCGAGTCATCCAACAGGTTGGTGACCGCGAACAGCTCATTACCCAGACCCGTCGGGTCAGCGCCCGCGCTCAGCTGCTGACGAAGGACCGTGCGGCCCGCCACCAGTGCTTCACGAGAGGATCCGAGCATCAGGAGCCCGCCTCGGTCCCGACCGAGGTCGGGGTGACGTCGCCCGACTCCAGGTCAGCCAGGAAGCGCTCCACGATGCCGCGCTGACGGGCCTCGTCCTCCAGCGACTCTCCGACGATCTTGCCGGCGAGGTCGGTCGACAGGCGCCCTACCTCACCACGCAACTGGACGCTGGCCTGCTGGCGTTCGGCCTCGATCTGCTTGTGCGCGGAGTCGATGAGTCGAGCACCCTCCTCGTTGGCCTTGGTCCGGGCCTCTTCGACGATCTGCGCGCCCTGACCGCGAGCCTGCTCGCGGATCTGGGCCGCCTCGGCGCGGGCGTCGTGCAGCTGGGCTTCGTACTTGGCCTTGGCTTCCTCGGCTTCGTGCTGCGCCTGGGCGGCGTGCTCGATGCCACCCTCGATCGCGGCACGACGCTTGTCGTAGAGCTCCTCGAGGCGGGGCACCACGTACTTGGCGAAGGCCCAGTACAGGATCCCGAAGGAGATCAGTCCGACGAGAAGCTCCATCGGGTGCGGCAGCAGCGGGAGCTGCTCCGGCCAGCCGGCGCCTTCAGAGGTGGCGAGGGATGCGACCGTCACGGTGCTTCCTTATCTCTTGCAGGGGAATGGGTTGCGCGAGTGGGGCTGGGTCAGCCCTTGAAGACGAACGCGAACACCAGACCCAGGATGGCAAGGGCCTCGGTGAGGGCCATGCCGGTGAAGGCGATGGTCTGCAGCATGCCGCGGGTCTCCGGCTGGCGGGCGACACCGTTGATGTAGGCCGCGAAGATCAGGCCGATACCGATGCCGGGGCCGATGGCGGCAAGACCGTAGCCGAGGAATGCGATGGAGCCAGTCATCATTTCTTACTTTCCTTCTGTGTGGTCCCCGGTGCGGTCGCCCCAGGGGTCGTGCATTGGCGGGATGGAAACTCAGTGGCCGTCGGAGGTTGCGTCGGCGATGTACAGCGCGGCCAGCAACACGAAGATGAAGGCCTGCAGGAACTGGATCAGCAACTCGAAGAAGCTCATCAGCACGGCGAACGCGATCGACAAGATGCCGGCGCCCCTGATCGCGAAGTTGTCCATGTGCAGCAGGAGGTACTCGCCACCGACGATGAAGACCAGCAGCATCAGGTGGCCGGCCATCATGTTGCCGAAGAGTCGCAGCGCCAGCGTCAGCGGCCGGATGAAGAAGTAGGTCAGGAACTCCAGGACCCACATGATCGGGACCAGCCAGCCGGGCAGACCAGCAGGGGTCAACGAGCCGAGGTACTTGCCGAAGCCACCCTTATGCCGGATAGCAGTCACGTGGTATACGACGTAGACGATGGCCGTCAGCACGATCGGGAAGGCGATACGGGCTGTTGTCGGGTACTGGATGAACGGGATGAAGCCGGCGAAGTTGTTCAGCAGGATGACGGTGAACAGGCTGAACAGCAGCGGCAGGAACGGCTTGAAGTTCTTGGTGCCGATGATGTCCTTGGCGATCGTGTTGCGCACGAAGTCATAGGACGACTCCAGCAGCCACTGGCCCTTGCTGGGCACCATCTTCAGGTTGCGGGTGCCGATCATGTAGACGCCGATGATCAGCACGACCGAGAGAATCATCATGACGGCCGGACGGGTCAGCGCCCAGTTGCTGTCGCCACCAATCAGCGGCCACCAGAAGTCGCTAGTACCCGGCGACACGAACTCGTCGGCGGGAAGCGCCACAAGCAAACTCACACAAACTCCTCAGTCAACATCCAGTTTGACGGTCGAACCTGGGATCGGGTGCTCCTACCCATCGCGCACCGCCGTGACCCAGGGTGACTGCGTCGAGGTTGCGGGAAGGTACCGGATACCGGTGAAGTCACTGCGAAGAATACCCGACGCACGGCTGCCTCTTGGCCACGGGACGGCTCGCAGGCGCACCTCACGTCGACCCCTTCGGGTCGGTTCCGACGGTGTCGGAGACCACGGGGTCGTAGATCGGCTGCCGGGACCGGCGAAATCCGATGATCTGGAACACCTGCCACGCGATCACCACGACGACCACCGCGATCGCGGTAGCGGGTCCGTCGAGGCTCTTGATCTGCACGGCGGCCGCCAGAACCAGCCCGAGGACCAGTACCTGGCCGAAGAACACGGCGAGGCCGGCGGCCATCAGCAGCGCGGGATCGAGGTTGCGCAATCGCATCAGGACCAACAGGCCACTGGCGAAGAACGCGAGAGCAAGCACCGCCCCGAACAGAGCGGAAAGTCCCCCGGCCGGACCGCGGACGATCCACAAGACGATGGCGGTGATCAGGCCACAGATGGCTGCCGGAACGAATGCCGCCCGCAGCAGCGGTGCGAAGGGGGACTCGGCCAGCGGCACGGGTGTGGCCACCTCAGTGTCGCGTGAGTCGGTCATTGACTCTCTCCAGGCCGGTCGTGGGCGTCATATCGGGCGTCGCGCGAGCGCTTGTGAAAACTATCACAAGCTCCGGGTGCGCCTCCACTTGGGCAGTCCCCAGGTCAGTGCCAGGGACGCCACCAGCAGCACTGCGAGCAGGACCAGCGCGACCACTGCGGGCAGGTAGGCCAGCGCCAGGATACTCAGCGCGCCCGCGGCGGACCACAGGTAGAGCAAGAGCACTGCCTCGCGGTGGGGGTGGCCCATCTGCAGCATGCGGTGGTGCAGATGTTTGGAGTCGGCGGTCCAGAATTTCCCCCGCCGGCGCACGACTGCCCACACCACGTCGATGATCGGTAGCGCCAGGACCAGCATCGGTAACGCGATGGGCAACCACGAGGCGTACGTCGCGGACTGCCCGGTCGCACCCGCCGGATCGAAGTTGCCGGTGAACGAGATGGTCGCGGCCGACAAGAGCAGCCCCAGCAGCAACGCCCCCGCATCACCCATGAACAGCCGCGCGGGATGGAAGTTGTGCGGCAGGAAGCCCAGGCAGATGCCGATCAGAGCCGCCGCGATGAACGCGGCTGAGGAGAAGACACTGCCCGGGACGTCACGGGAGGCGATCGAATAGGTCCACAGGAAGAACGTGATGCCGGCGATCGCGACGATCCCTGCGGCCAGGCCATCCAACCCGTCGACGAAGTTCACCGCGGTCGTGGTGGCGATCACGATGAGGATGGTGATCGCCACCAGGATGGGCGCCGGCAGGATCGTCTGGCCGCCGAGCGGGATGTTGACCATCGTCACGCCGGCGTAGGCCATCACCCCCGCCGCGATCATCTGACCCGCGAACTTCGTGATCGGGTCGAGCTCGCGGAAGTCGTCCACCGCACCCAGCGCGGTGATCAACGTCGCGGCGATCAGGACACCGACCAGCGGTCCGAAGTTGTCCGAGATCGTCCGTGAGAGGTAGGGCAGATGATCGGCGACCACCAGCGCTGCCGCGAAGCCGACCAGCATCCCGACGCCGCCCAGGCGCGGGACCGGGGTGGTGTGCACATCGCGCCCGCGCACCGGCGTGAACGCGCCGAACCGGATCGCCAGCCAACGCACCGCCGGGGTGATCACGAAGGTGATCACCCCGGCGATGACGGCGACAAGGACGTATTCGCGCACAGATCAGGACAGCACAGGAGGTACTAGCGCGGGTACGCCGGGAACTGCCCGACCAACTCGTGCACCTGCGCGCGGACCTCCTTGGAGACCGCATTGTCGGGGTCGGCGTCGCCCTTGGTGACGGCCGTGGCGATGAGGTCGGCGATGGTCTTCATCTGCTCAGGTCCCATGCCCTGGGTGGTGACACTCGGCGTACCCACCCGGATGCCGGAGGCGATGTTCGGCTTGGCCGGGTCGAACGGAATCGCGTTCTTGTTCAACACGATTCCCGCCGCGTCCGCGCGGGCCTCGGCGTCGGCGCCGGTGACGCCGACGGCCTGCAGGTCGTGCAGCGACAGGTGCGTGTCGGTGCCGCCCGTGGTCGGGCGGATGCCGTGCGCGTCGAGGCCGGCCGCGAGCGCCTGGGAGTTGACGATGACCTGCTTGACGTACGCCGCGTACTCGGGTGTCGCGCACTCCTTGAAGTTGACCGCCTTGGCGGCGATCGTGTGCATCTGCGGACCACCCTGCATCATCGGGAAGACCGCCTTGTCCAACTTCGCGGCGTGCTCCTCCTTGCAGACCAGCGCACCCGAGCGGGGACCGCGCAGCACCTTGTGCGTGGTGAAGGTGACCACGTCGGCGTACGGGACCGGCGAGGGGATCGCCTTGCCGGCGACCAGACCGATGAAGTGGGCCGCGTCGACCCAGAAGATGGCGCCGATCTCGTCGGCGAGGTTGCGGAAGAACTCGAAGTCGATCAACCGCGGGATCGCCGACCCGCCGGCCAGGATCACCTTGGGCTGATGCTCGCGCGCCAGCTCGGCGACCTGGTCGTAGTCGATGTCCTCGGTCTGCTTGTCGACGCCGTAGTGCACGGCGTTGAACCACTTGCCGGAGAAGGACACCTTCGTGCCGTGGGTCAGGTGGCCACCCATCGGCAGCGCCATCGCGAGGATGGTGTCGCCCGGTGCCATGAAGGCGCCGTAGACGGCCTGGTTGGCGCTGGCGCCGGAGTGCGGTTGCACGTTGGCGTGGTCGGCACCGAACAGGTCCTTGCACCGCTGGATCGCGAGGTTCTCGGCCTTGTCGACCTCGGAGCAACCGCCGTAGTAGCGGCGGCCGGGGTAGCCCTCGGCGTACTTGTTGGACAGTGTCGAACCCAGGGCGGTCAGCACCGCCGGGGAGGACATGTTCTCGCTGGCGATCAACTGCAGGCCGCCGCGCAGGCGCTCCAGCTCGGAGAGCAGGACGCCGGCGATGTCCGGGTCGAACGCAGCCAGGGCCTCGTAGTCGGAGCCGTAGAAGGGGGTAGTGCTCACGGGTTCACCTCGGGTCGGTCGGTGGTGGCGTCGTCTGTGGTGGAAGGGGCCTCGGAATTCCAATGTTCACCGATCGACTCCGGGGCCGGAGGGGCATCGGCGGAATCGAGAACAGTTGCGTCATCGGGCAGTTCGGGCAGCGCTTGGTCCGGATGCGGCTCCTCATCCCCGGGAGCCACGGCCGACTCGTCGCCGATCGGCTCGGGATCGCCCGGGTCGACGCTGACGCCCAGGCCGGTGATGAGTTCCACCGGGCCGAGGATCTCGCGCAGCGAATCCAGACTCACCGAGCCTTCGCGCAGGACGACCGGGTCGGCCTTGGTGCAGTCCAGGATGGTCGAGGGCTCGGTGTCGGAGCGGGTGCCGCCGTCCAGGAACACCTCGACGAAGCCACCGAGGGCGAAGCCGGCCTCGGTGATCGTGGTTGCTGCTGGTCTGCCGGTCTTGTTCGCCGAACTCACCGCGAGCGGCCCGGTCAGCGACAACAACTCGCGGGCGATCTCATCGTCAGGCACCCGCAGGCCGACCGTGCCGTTGGTCTCCCCCAGGTCCCAGGCCAGCGACGGCTGGGCCCGGAAGATCAGGGTCAGGCCGCCGGGCCAGAAGGCGTCCATCAGCCGATTGGCGTACGACGGTACGTCCATCGCCAGACCCGGAACGGTCTCGCGGCCGGGGATCAGGACCGGCGGCGGCATCTCCCGGCCACGTCCCTTGGCCGACAGCAGCGTCTGCACGGCGACCGGGCTGAACGCGTCAGCGCCGATGCCGTAGACGGTGTCGGTCGGCAGCACGATGCATTCGCCGTTCTCGATGGCGGTGCGGGCTGCGGTCAGACCCTCGGAGCGCTGATCCGCGTCGGAGCAGTCGAAGATCTCACTCACGGTCGCGATCCTATCGGTCGACACGCACGGCCCGGACCGCGCGCGGGCGGCCGGTGAGGTCCACCTCGTCGGTGACGTCGCGCCACCGGCCGTCGGCGCGCAGCGCGGCCGGCAGCGAGTCCCCTTGGCTGTCGGCGTGCTCCATGATCAGGACGCCCCCATCACGCAACAGATCCGCGGCGCGAGCAGCGACCGCGAGCGGGATGCGCAGGCCGTCGGCGCTGCCGCCGTAGAGCGCTACCTGCGGGTCGTGGTCGCGCACCTCGGGATCGATGGGCTCCATGCCGACCGGGATGTACGGCGGGTTGCTCACGACTACGTCGACCTCGCCGAGAAGCGCCGGGAAGGCCGTGCGGGCATCACCAAGACTGAGGTTCACGTCGAGGCCGAGGGTTTGCGCGTTGCGCTGTGCCCAGGCGAATGCGAGTTCGTCGACCTCGATGGCCGCCACCTGCAGATCCGGGCGCTCCTGCTTGATGGCCAGGGCAATCGCCCCGGAGCCGGTGCACAGATCGGTGACTGTGGCCTGCTCCCCTGCTGCCGCGAGCACCAGGTCGACCAGCAGCTCGGTCTCCGGCCGCGGGATGAAGACCCCCGGCCCGACGGACAGTTCGAGATGCCGGAAGGGTGCCCGTCCGGTGAGGTGCTGCAGCGGGACGCGCCGGGTGCGTTCGTCGACCAGTTCCGCCAGCGCGACCAGTTGTTGCTCATCCGGGCGACGACCCAGCACCAGGTCGCGTCGGGCATCGGAGGGGCTGCGACCCCAGACGTGCGCGACCAGAGCCAACCCATCGGCGTACGCCGAGGGCACGCCGGCCTGCGTCAGACGCTCGGTGACCGTCCGCAACAGATCGTCGCTCACTGGCCCGCGGCCGCCATCCGAGCGGCTTCGTCCATCGTGACCGCGGAGTCGATGACGGGGTCCAGGTCGCCGTTGAGCACCGCGTCGAGGTTGTAGGACTTGAACCCGGTGCGGTGGTCGGCGATCCGGTTCTCGGGGAAGTTGTAGGTGCGGATGCGCTCGCTACGGTCCACGGTGCGCACCTGCGAGCGCCGCGCGGCACTGGCCTCGGCGTCACGCTGCTCCTGCTGCTGCTGACGCAGTCGCGCCTTGAGGACGCGCAATGCGGCCTCTTTGTTCTGCAGCTGCGACTTCTCGTTCTGGCAGGACACGACCACACCGGTCGGCAGGTGGGTGATGCGCACGGCGGAGTCGGTCGTGTTGACGCTCTGTCCGCCGGGGCCCGAGGAGCGGTAGACGTCGATCTTCAGGTCGTTCGGCCCGAAGGTGATCTCCTCGTCGTCACCCTCGTCCAGATCGGGCATCACCAGCACACCGGCCGCGGAGGTGTGGATGCGGCCCTGGCTCTCGGTGACCGGGACCCGCTGCACCCGGTGCACGCCGCCTTCGTACTTCAGCCGCGCCCACGGTGCGCTGCCCGGCTCGGGAGTTCCCTTGGCGCGTAACTGGAGTCGGACATCCTTGTAGCCGCCGAGGTCGGACTCGGTGGCGTCGGTGATGTCGGCCTTCCAGTGGTGTTTCTCGGCGTACCGCAGGTACATCCGGACCAGGTCGCCGGCGAAGAGCGCGGACTCCTCGCCGCCCTCGCCCGCCTTGACCTCGAGGATCACGTCCCGGTCGTCGTCCTCGTCGCGGGGCAACAACAACGTGCGCAACTTGCCCTCAGCGAGTTCGACCGCCTCACGCAGCGCGGGCAGTTCGGCCGCGAAGCCCTCGTCCTCCCCCGCCAGTTCCTCACCGGCGGCAAGATCCTCACCGGCCTGCTTCAGCGCGTGGTAGGCGGCGACGGTCGGCGCCAGCGCGGCGTACCTCTTGTTGAGCTTGCGGGACAGCTTCTGGTCACCGAGGGTCGCGGGGTCGGCCAGTTGCCGTTCGAGGTCGGCGTACTCGGCCACGATCGGTTCGGCGGATTCCAACATGTGCGCGCTCCTTGCGAACGACCAGACGGGGGAACAAAGACCGCCGCCCCGCACCCAGGTCGGGTGCGGGGCGGCGGCGGGAAAGTTACTTGGCGTCGGCCTTCTTGCCGTAACGCTCCTGGAAGCGGGCCACGCGACCACCGGTGTCCAGGATCTTCTGCTTGCCCGTGTAGAACGGGTGGCACTGCGAGCAGACCTCGACGTTGATGGCGCCGTCGGTCTTGGTGCTGCGGGTCTCGAACTGAGCGCCGCAGGTGCACGTCACCAGGGTGTTGACGTACTCCGGGTGCAGGTTCTTCTTCACTGCGGGATCTCCTTGGTATCGAAGGGTCCGGGTCGCCTGCGCGGGATGCAACGAGCGTGAACCGGAAGCCAGCAGTCAATTCTGCCAGATCTGGGGCGAGAGGCCGAATCGGCTGCATCCGGACCAACGCACACGACACACTGCGCATTCCGCCGGGCGGCGCAAATCCTCCGGGCAAAGTTTTACATTCTGAAAACACTTTTCGTTCTGCGACTGTGGCACGGTAACGATTGTCCGTTTGATCGCTCATCCCCCGGAGAGTCGTATGCCATCCGTATCACGGCGTAACTTCCTGATCGCCTCCCTCGCGGTGCCGCTCGCCGCAACCGCCGCCCCGGCTCTCGCAGTCGAGAGCACCGACCAGTTCACCACCGCGGCCAACAAATATCAGGTCCCGGTGAGCGTTCTTACAGCCGTCTCCTACGGCCAGACCCGCTGGGAGGACCACTCCGGTCGGCCCTCCACCAGCGGCGGGTACGGTCCGATGCACCTGATCGACGGTGCCGCCGTCGCAGCCGTCCGTGCGAACCGCACCGGCAAACCCGATAGCGCACCGGTGATCGACACGCTGGCGCAAGCCGCCCGCCTCACCGGTTACTCCCCCAGCACGCTGAAGAAGGACCCCGCCGCCAACATCATGGGAGCGGCCGCGATCCTGGCCAGCACCCAGAAGTCGCTGGGCCACCCGCTGGGCGCCAGCACCGATCCGTCGTCCTGGTACGAGGCCATCGCCTCGGTCAGCGGGCTCACCTCTGCATCCGCGCAGCAGACCTTCGCCGACGGCGTTCTATCCGACCTGCAGTCCGGCGCCGTGAAGTCGACCGCCGGCGGCAAACTGACCATGAAGGCCCGTGCGGTGGGCTCGCCGGGCGCGCAACGGCAGGTCCTGAGCGAGCGCGTCGCGGTGGCCAAGGCGCAGCGACCGCGCGGTCCCGTGGACGCTCCGGCCGGCCTGGCCGTGGAGTGGATCCCGGCGCCGTACGAGCAGTACGGCCCCAACCCGGGTGACTACGGCAACCACGACCTGGGTTTCCGGCCCAAGTCGCCCGCGCTGAACCAGATCGTCATCCACGACATGGACGGCACCTACGACGGCTCGATCACCCTGGTGAAGGACCCGACCTACCTGGCCTGGAACTACTCGATCCGCTCCGGTGACGGTCACATCGCCCAGCACCTGGAGACCAAGGACATCGGCTGGCACGCCGGCAACTGGTACATCAACGGCCACGCCCTGGGCATCGAGCACGAGGGCTACGCCGCCGACGGCAGTTGGTACTCCGAGGTGATGTACCGCAACTCGTCCAAGTTGGTGAAGTACCTCGCACGCAAGTACGACATCCCGTTGGACCGCAGCCACATCCTGGGCCACGACCAGGTCCCGGCGACCACCGCGGCCAACATCCCCGGGATGCACTGGGACCCGGGCCCGTTCTGGGACTGGGAGCACTACTTCAACCTGCTCGGCGCCAACCTGCGCAAAGGCACCTCAGCGGTACGACCGAAGTCGGGTCAGGTGGTGCGGATCCTGCCGGGGTTCGACGGTAACTTCCAGCCGCTCACGGGCTACCAGAACAGCTCCAGCACCCCCTACCCCGATCTGCCGACCAACTTCGTCACCCTGCGCACCCAGCCCGATTTCGGTGCGCCGGTCTACACCGACGCGGGCCTGCACCAGAACGGAACGCCCGGCTCGACGTACGTCTCGGACATGGGTGGGCGCGCCGCGGCCGGATGCGACTACGTCGTGGCGGAGGTCATCGGCGACTGGACGGCGATCTGGTTCCTCGGCGACAAGGTGTGGTTCTACAACCCGCGCAAGAACCCCACCGCCCGGGTGCTGCTCGGCGCCAAGGTGGTCACCCCCAAGGCCGGCAGGACCACCATCCCGGTCTACGGTCGCGCCCTGCCCGAGCCCTCGGCGTACACCGACCCGGCCGACGTCGTGGCGTGGGCACCGCTCACCTACCAGCTGGAGTCGGCGCAGTCCTACGCGCTGGTCGATGAGAAACCGCCGACGGACTACTACAAGGCCAACACCTACGACATCGACACCCCTGGTGACCACGTCGACATCATCGGCAAGACCAAGTACTACATGATCAGCGTCGGCCACCGGATCGGGTTCGTCCTCGCGGACGACGTCCAGGCCTCGCGCGCCTGGTGATCTGACGCAGCACTCCCCTGGATCCCGCCATCGGTTCGCCGGTGGCGGGATCCGCTGAGTGAGTGACCGGGTAATCCACAGGCCGGGCCGGCACGTACGGCGCGTGGGCACCCGATCGTCCTACGGTGCCTGGCATGGCGAGGATGACAAGGGAATCGTGGCGCAGACAACGGGACTCGGATCTGCGGGCCAAGATCCGCCGCTACGGGTACACCGTGCTGCACATCGGCGGCGGCTGCGACGATCCGGCATGCACGGAGCCCCATTCGCCGCTGAGTGAACAGTTCGGTTACACGGTCGGACTGACCGAGCACGGCCACCCGGAGCTGCTGGTCTCGGGGCTGGTCGCCCTCGACTCCTACCGCTTGTTGAACAACCTCGGTCACAACATCGTGGACCACGGGGACCGGCTGAGACCGGGCGAGCTCATCGACTTCGGCGGGTTCGGCATCGGTGCAGTGGTCGAGATCGAGGACTCCTCGCGTCAGCTGACCGTGGCCAACGAGTTCTACCGCGTCCCCTACCGGCTACCGATCGCAGCACTGCGCGTTGTGGTCGCCGGTTCTGATCGGTTCAACTAGAACCGCCTTGTGCCGCAACCTGTTTCGGGTTACCGGTGCTGGCGTGAGAGAACTCCCGACTACAGCCTCGCACTGCTACCGGGTTGACTCCCCGGTATGAGTCGAGGCCCCTCCCGTCGTACCGTCATGTCCGCCGCATGGGCCGCCCCCGTGGTCACCATCGCCGCCGCCGCACCGGCAGCGAGCGCCAGCCCTTCGGCTGGTTTCGACCTGGTCCTGGACCCACCACAGCTGGGCAGTTCCTTCTACATGTTCAACGGTGCTCTGACCCGGCTGCTGGAGGTCGGCGAACCGGTGGCCACCGTGGTCGCCAACCACGGCACCGTTGCCTCCCCCGCGGGGTTCACCCTGCAGGTCAGCTACGACAGCGCGGTCTTCCGGCTCACCGGTGCCACCGGACACTTCGGTGGCAGCGGTGGTGACGGCACGTCGTTGCCGATCGTCACGCGCAGCGTGGCCGACCGCGTCGAGACGGTCACCTTCACGATCCCGGTGATGATCCCGCCGGGTACTGATCCGTTCACCGGCTACTTCGTGGCTTTCGACTACGACATCCTCGGTATTTACCCGCATGACGCCGTCGCGGACTACCGTCCGGCGCACTTCACCCTCCTACCGGTGCCCGGGGATGCGGACCTGTCGAACAACACCGCAGTGGGCTCCATCGCGCAGGACAAGGGTCCGGTCAGCCCGTGGGGCGTGTTGGCGTCGGCCAGCTACGCAACGAAGGCGATCGGGTCGCTCACGCTCAAGCGGCCGACGACCATCACCTGGACGTCGGTCGGCCCGAATCCCACACCCGCCGGGTCGCAGTTGCGCATCGGGACCGACGCCCAGACCGCGTCGCAGGTGCGCATCACCAACGTGCGCTTCAACGGCGCCCCCGCCCCGGGCGCGGTCACGTTCGTGTCGCAGGAGTCCACCGGCCAGACCATCGCGGCTGTCTACGCCCTCACCGTGCGCCTGGCCGCGCGCGACGTGCTGACCTACGACGTCACGTACGTCGACCAGACCCCGCCCGCCGGGATCAGCCAGATCTACCGCGCCCAGGCTGACTTCCTCGCGCCCGACCCGAACTCCCCGGCGCAGCGCGCCCGCGACGAGCGCAGTTACCTGCAGTACTGAGCCGAGACGTCGCAAAAGGGCCGGGAGACAACGTCTCCCGGCCCTTGCGTACGTCTGATCAGTCTTCGTCGTCCAGCTTGATCGAGCTGGTCTGCTGCACCTGCATCAGGAACTCGACGTTCGACTTGGTCTTCTTCAACCGGTCGAGCAGGAGCTCCACGGACTGCTGCTGATCCAGGGCGGCCAGCACCCGGCGCAGCTTCCACATGATCTTCAGCTCGTCGGCACCCAGCAGAATCTCCTCGCGGCGGGTACCGGAGGCGTTGACGTCGACCGCCGGGAAGATCCGGCGCTCGGCGAGCTGACGGGACAGCCGCAGCTCCATGTTGCCGGTGCCCTTGAACTCCTCGAAGATGACCTCGTCCATCCGTGACCCGGTCTCGATGAGGGCCGTCGCCAGGATGGTCAGCGAACCACCGTGCTCGATGTTGCGCGCCGCACCGAAGAACTTCTTCGGCGGGTAGAGCGCGCTGGAGTCGACACCACCGGACATGATCCGGCCGCTGGCGGGGGCCGCCAAGTTGTAGGCGCGGCCCAGCTTGGTGATCGAGTCCAGCAGGATGACGACATCCGAACCGGCCTCGACCAGGCGCTTGGCGCGCTCCACCGCGAGCTCGGCGACCGTGGTGTGGTCGTCGGCGGGACGGTCGAAGGTGGAGGCGATGACCTCACCCTTCACCGCGCGCTGCATGTCGGTGACCTCTTCGGGGCGCTCGTCGACGAGCACGACCATGAGGTGGCATTCGGGGTTGTTGGTGCTGATCGCGTTGGCGATGGCCTGCATGATCATCGTCTTACCGGCCTTGGCCGGCGCCACGATCAGACCACGCTGACCCTTACCGATCGGCGCGACCAGGTCGATCATCCGGGTCGTCAGCACGTTGGGCTCGGTCTCCAACCGCAGGCGCTCCTGCGGGTAGAGCGGGGTCAGCTTGCCGAACTCCGGGCGCTGCTTGGCCTTCTCCGGGTCCAGACCGTTGACCGTGTCCAGCCGGACCAGAGCGTTGAACTTCTGCCGGTTGGACTGCTGCTGGCCCTGCTGGTCGTTGTCCCGCGGGGCGCGCACGGCGCCGGTGACCGCGTCACCCTTGCGCAGACCGTTGCGCTTGATCATGCCCATCGGCACGTAGACGTCGTTCGGACCCGGCAGGTAGCCGCTGGTGCGCACGAAGGCGTAGTTGTCGAAGACGTCGACGATGCCCGCCACCGGGATCAGGACGTCGTCCTCGCGGATCTGGGTGTCAACGTCCCCGAAGTCTTCACGACCTCCGCGGCCACGCTTGCGGTCGCGGCCGCGCTGACGACGGCGGGAGTTGGGCCCGTCGTTGTTCCAGTTGTCGTTGCCGCTGTTGTTCCGGTCGTTGTTGTTGCCGCGGTCGTTGGTGTTGCCGCGGTCGTTGTTGCCACCGCTGTTGCGGTCGTTGGTGTTGCGGTCGTTGGTGTTCTGCGACCGGTCGTTACCGCCCTGGGCGCGGTCGCCCCGGTTGTTCTGCTGGGCGCGGTTACCCCGGTTGTTCCGGTTGCCCTCACCCTGGGCGCGGTCACCCTGGTTGCGGTCACCCTGGTTGCGGTCACCGGAGTTCTGCCGGTCGCCGTGGTTCTGGTTGCGGCGCGAGCCCCGGTCGGCGTTGTCGCGCTCGTCACCCTGGGCCTCGGAACCCCGCCCGTCGGACTGCTGGTGCGAGCTCGAGTCGCCGCGGTCGTCACGCTGCTGGGTCGGGGCGCCGGTCTCCGGCGCGCGGGTGTCACCCGGCTGCTCGGCGGAGCGCTCAGGCGCAGTCGGCGGCGCCTGCGCGGCCGGAGCACTCGGAGCCTGCGCTGCGCTCTCGGCGGCGGGAGCAGTGGTGGGGGCAGTCGCCCGGCGGGACCCGCCGTCACGACCGGCACGAATGGCCTCGAGCAGATCGCTCTTGCGCATTTTCGAAGTGCCGCTGATGCCCATGGTCGACGCGAGTTGCTTGAGTTCGTCGAGTTTCAGAGTGCTCAACGAACCGCGAGCCGTGACCCGCTCGGTGGTTTCAGTCACGAAGAATTTCCTTCCCCTCATCCAGCCGATCGGCTTTGCGAATGAGGCGTCCTCTTGAGGTACGACCCCGGCGTACTGCCTGGAGTCACGACCGCCGTGCTGACCACCCGCGGGCGGGTAGGGCAAGAACAGTCAAAGGGTGGCACCGCCGGGCGACCGTCGGGGGGATTCCGAATATGCGTCGGGAAAGGATCGCTGAGCGAAGGGATTCACAGAGCGCTTCCGTCGGCGCGGCCACCGAGAACTCGGTGCTGGCTCAACGGTACACCGAGTCCCGGTCAAAACGTGAAATCGACGACATCCCGCGCGTCAGATCTCATGTACGCCGATCGCGGCCACTCCGGGTCGCACCTGCGCCCAGCCGTCGGGCGGGCTGAAGGTCGCTGCGTCGTCGGTAGCCAGAACCAGGACGGTCGGCCCCGCACCGGAGATCACGGCGGCGTGCCCTGCGGCACGCAGCGCGTCGACCAGGGCCATTGACTCCGGGTAGGCCGGTCGCCGCGCCTCCTGGTGCAACCAGTCGCGCGTCGCCGGCAGCAGCAGGTCCGGTCGCTGCGACAGCGCGAGCGTCAGCAACGCGGTCCGCCCGGCACCGCTGGCGGCATCGGCCAGCGGCACGGTCGGTGCGAGAGCGGCCCGCGCTTTCTGCGTGGACAGGGTCGCTTCCGGGATGAACACAACCGGAAAGACGTTGTCGTGCAACGGGATCGACGCTGTCTCCCAACCCTCGCGACCGGAGGCGCGCCACGAAACGGTAGCCCCGCCGTACACACTGGCCGACGCATTGTCCGGGTGCCCCTCGAGGTCTCCGGCCACGTCGTTGACCAGCGCCAGCGCCTGCGGATCGGCGAGCGAGGCACCAGTCAACGCCAGCGCCGCGCCCACCCCGGCGACAATCGCGGCGGCGGAGGATCCGACCCCCCGGGCGTGCGGAATCTCGTTGCGCGCATGCAACCTCAGACCCGGTGGGGGCCCCACCCCGAGGTGCTTCCAGAGCGTGTGCATCGACTGCACGACCAGATGGCCCTCGTCGCGGCGTACCGAGTCCGAGCCCTCGCCCTCGATGTCGATCAGCAGATCGCTGTCGGTGACGGTCGCGGTGACCTCGTCGTAGATGCCCAGCGCCAGCCCGATGGAGTCGAACCCGGGGCCGAGGTTGGCCGACGACGCCGGGACCCGCACGGTCACCGATGCGCCGGGCGCGAGCGCGGCCATCTCAGCCCTCGAGGCCGAGGGCACTGGCGACGGTGAAGGCATCGACCGGCACCCGCGTGGGGTTGACGGCAGAGCCGTCGGCCTCCTTCAACGCCCAGTCGGGGTCCTTCAAGCCGTGCCCGGTGACGGTGCAGACGATGGTCGCACCGGCCGGGATCGCGCCGCGCTCGTGCTGCTGCAGCAGACCGGCGATCGACGCGGCACTGCCCGGCTCCACGAAGATGCCCTCGGTCGACGACAGCATCCGGTGCGCCGCCAGGATCCGTTCGTCGGTGACCGAGTCGATGATCCCGCCAGACTCGTCACGGGCCACGATGGCCTGCTTCCAGGACGCTGGATTACCGATCCGGATCGCGGTGGCCACCGTCTCGGGCTGGTCGACCGGGTGGCCGAGCACGATCGGCGCCGCGCCGGCGGCCTGGAACCCCCACATGGCCGGGCGTTTGGTCGCGATCGCGTCGTCACCGGCGGACGCCTCGCTGTAGCCCTTCCAGTACGCCGTGATGTTGCCAGCGTTGCCGACCGGCAGGCAGTGGATATCCGGGGCGTCACCCAGTACGTCGATAACCTCGAACGACGCGGTCTTCTGACCCTCGATGCGGGCGGGGTTGACCGAGTTCACCAACTCGACCGGGTAGGCCTCGCCGAGTTTGCGGGCCAGGGTCAGGCAGTCGTCGAAGTTGCCCTCGACCTGCAGCAGTTGCGCCCCGTGCGCGATCGCCTGGGACAACTTGCCCATCGCGATCTTGCCCTCCGGCACCAGCACACCGCAGGTCATCCCGGCCTTGGTGGCGTAGGCCGCCGCCGACGCCGAGGTGTTGCCCGTCGAGGCACAGATCACCGCTTTCGCGCCGGACTTGGCGGCCATCGAGATCGCGGTCGTCATCCCACGGTCCTTGAAGGAGCCGGTGGGGTTGAGGCCCTCGAACTTCACGTAGACGTTGGCCCCGACCAACGTGCTCAGCTTCTCGGCCGGGATCAGCGGAGTGCCGCCCTCACCCAGCGTGATGACCGGGGCGCCGTCCAGCATCGGCAACCGATCGGCGTACTCGCGGATGACCCCGCGCCATTGGTGAGCCACGCTCACAGCCCTTCCACTCGCATGACGGAGTCGACCGAATCGACCTCGTCGAGACCTTTCAACTGCTCGACCGTCCCCGCCAGCGCGCTCTCGGTCGCCCGGTGCGTGACCAGGTGCAGGGAGGCCAGTTCAGGGTCCGAACGGTCCTTGTTCTGGCGCATGCTCTCGATCGAAACACCCTGCGCGGCAAAGACATTCGACACAGAGGCAAGGACACCGGGACGGTCCTTGACGCGCAGCCGGATGAAGTACGCCGTGTGCGCGGCGCCGATGGTCTGGATCGGAAGTGCCGCGTAGGCCAGCTCCCCCGGACCCGCGCGGCCGACCAGCCGGTTGCGGGCGGCCTGGACCAGGTCACCGAGCACGGCGGACGCGGTGGGCTCGCCCCCGGCGCCGCGGCCGTAGAACATCAGCTCGCCGGCCAACTGCGTCTCGACGAAGACCGCGTTGAACGCCTCACGGACACTGGCCAGCGGGTGCGAGCGCGGCAGCAGGGCGGGGTGGACGCGGGCGCTGATCGCCGCACTGCCCTCCTCGTCGGTGACCCGCTCACAGATCGCCAGCAGCTTGATGACCATGCCGGCTTTGCGGGCCGCGCGGATGTCGTCGGCGGTGACTGAGGTGATGCCTTCGCAGAAGACCTCCGCGGAGGAGACCCGGGTGTGGAACGCCAGCGAGGCGAGGATCGCGGCCTTGGCCCGGGCGTCGTACCCCTCGATGTCGGCGGTCGGGTCGGCCTCGGCGTATCCCAGGTCCTGCGCCTCGGCCAGCACGTCGGCGAAGTCGGCGCCGGTGCGGTCCATCTTGTCGAGGATGAAGTTGGTGGTGCCGTTGACGATGCCCATCACCCGGTGCACGTCGTCACCGGCCAGCGAGACGCGCAACGGACGGATCAGCGGGATCGCGCCGGCGACCGCTGCCTCGAAGGAGAAGTCCACGTTGGCCGCGGCGGCGGCGGCGTAGAGCGAGGGGCCGTCCTCACCGAGCAGGGCCTTGTTGGCGGTGACCACGCTCGCGCCGTGCTCGATGGCCTTCAGTAGGAGGGTGCGGGCCGGCTCGATGCCGCCCATCAACTCCACGACGACGTCGGCGCGGGTCACCAACTCCTCGGCGTTGTCGGTGAAAAGCTCTGCGGGGACGCCGGATTCGGGGCGGGGCTTGGCGACGTCGCGTACGGCGACCCCCACCAACTCGAGTCGGTCGCCTACTCGTTCGGTCAGCTCATCGGAGTGCTCGATCAGTCGCTTCGCGACCGCCGAACCGACCACGCCGCAACCCAACAGGGCGATACGCACGCTCATTGCTCCCCCTCCATTTCCTCGACCTCCAGGGCCAGCAGATCATTGATGGTCTCCCGCCGGATCCACACGCTGCTGCCGCCGTCGCGCAGGGCGATCACCGGCGGGCGCGGCACGTGGTTGTACTGGCTGGACAGCGAGCGGCAGTAGGCACCGGTGGCCGGGACGGCCAGTAGGTCGCCGGCCGCTATGTCGCCGGGTAGCTGGACGTCGCGAACGACGATGTCCCCACTCTCGCAGTGCTTTCCGACGACACGTGCGGTCACGGGTGCGGCGTCGCTGGTGCGGTCGGCCAGCTCGGCGGTGTAGTCGGCCTGGTAGAGCGCAGGACGCGGGTTGTCGCTCATCCCGCCGTCGACCGACACGTAGTAGCGGGTCAACTCGTCGGTGGCGTGCACCGGCTTGACCGTCCCGACCTCGTAGAGCGTCACACCCGCAGGGCCGACGATCGCCCGGCCCGGCTCGATGCTGATGTGCGGCACCGGATGGCCGACGGCATCGCAGGCGCGCTGCACGATGCCGGCCAGTTGACCGGCCAGTTCCTGCGGGGTGAGCGGGGTGTCGTCATCGGTATAGGCGATCCCGAACCCACCGCCGAGATCCAGCTCCGGCAGCACGATGCCGTGCTCCTGGGCGACCTGCAGCTGGACATGGATGAGCCGCTCTGCCGCGACGGCGAAGCCCTCGGAGTCGAAGATCTGCGAGCCGATGTGTGAGTGAAACCCCAGCAACCGCAACGACTCCGGGTGCTTCAGGACCGCTCCGACGGCGTCCATCAACTGCCCGTCGGCCAGGCTGAATCCGAACTTCTGGTCCTCGTGCGCAGTGGCGATGAACTCGTGGGTGTGCGCCTCGACCCCGGTCTTCACCCGCAGCATCACGCCCTGGACGACACCGTGCTGCGCGGCGACGCTCGCCACGCGCTCGATCTCCTCGAACGAGTCGACGATCAGCCGCCCCACGCCGTACGTGATGGCATCCTCGATCTCGGGCACGGACTTGTTGTTGCCGTGCATGCCGATCTTGGCGCCGGGGAAGCCCGCCTTGCGGGCGACCGCGAGTTCACCACCGGTGCACACGTCCAGGCTCAGGCCCTCGTCGAGCAGGAGGCGCGCCATCGGCGTACACAGGAAGGCTTTGCCGGCGTAGAAGACGTCGGCCTGGGTGCCGATCGCGCCGAACGCCTCGGTGAACGCCTGCTGGAAGGCGCGGGCCCGGGTGCGGATGTCGGCTTCGTCCATGAGGTACGCCGGGGTGCCGTACTGCGCCGCGACGTCCCGCAGGTCGTGACCGGCGATCCGCAGGGCGCCATCCGGGGTTCGCTGGGCACCCGTCGGCCAGACAGCGGACAGGGTGGTGGCGGGTGCGGCGTTCATCACGGGCCAAAATACCGGCGGCCCGGCGTTCTGAGCGCATCCAGTCTGGTCCGTGGACGCCGGGCCGTGGTCAGGAGCACCGGCTGGTCGGTGTTAGCCTTGCGTGTCGCAGTCACCGTCCGCGGTGCATGCGCGCCCCCGTAGCTCAGGGGATAGAGCACCGCCCTCCGGAGGCGGGAGCGCAGGTTCGAATCCTGCCGGGGGCACTTTGTGACTTCGTGCCAGTCGTGCGCGTGCGGCATCGCGCGGCCGGGTTCTGCGGATAGGTTGAGGGCAATCCATTCGCAGCTATCCCGGAAGGACACTCCCCGTGATTCGCTTTCTCTGGAGCATCGGCGTCTCCCTCGTGTCGGCGGCTATCGCCTTCCTGGTGACCTCCCTCGTCGTGAAGAACTTCCACCTGACCTGGGGCGGCTTCATCGTCGGTGTCCTGGTCTTCGTGGCGGCACAGGCGCTGCTGTCACCATTCGTCTTCAACATGGCGCGCAAGTACGCCTCACCGGTCCTCGGCGGTGTGGGGATCATCTCCACGCTGCTGTCGCTGTGGGTCGCGACGCTGTTCAGCGACGGTCTGCGCATCGACGGTGCTGGCGCCTGGGTTCTCTCGGCGCTGATCGTCTGGTTCATCACCGCGATCGGCTCCTGGATCCTGATGTGGCTGATCGCCAAGAAGTACGTGAGTGCGCGCAAGCGGAGCAACGACCCGCTGGACGGCATCGTCTGAGGGGCCGCCTGGCGCCGCAACTTCTGACGTCTCGACCACACCGATCACGCCCCCACCTGCCCGGCGCCGCAATTCCTGACGTCTCGACCACCCGGAACCCGGTTGTGGATAACGCCTGAGCACCTCGTCTACAGCACCACACTCGGGGGATGCGCGACGGCACGGTCATCACCCGACTGCAGGCACTCCAGTCCGGGGTCACACCTGCCGAACTTCGCGGACCGAGATTCCAGCGATTGCTCCACGGGGTCTACCTCGTCGGTACCAGCACGCCGACCCTGATCCATCGCATCGACGCAGCTCTGCTGTGTGCGCCCGACTCGGCCGTACTCGCTCGGCACACCGCGGCGGCGATCTGGGGTGTCATCGCGCCGCACAGCAGCGATATCCAGCTCAACGTCCCCGAAAACACGCGCCTTCGGGTGCAGGGCATCCGCGCTGAGTGTCGGCTCAAGATGTCCTGGGTCAGCCGCTTTGGTTACCGGCTCTCTCCGATCGATCAGGTCTTCTGTGAAATGGCAGCGCATCTGGAGCTGGTAGACCTCGTTGTGCTCGGGGATTCGATCGTGAAGCGAGGGCTCGCCACCGTCGAGCAACTGCGGAGTGCGGCAGCTGCGATGACCGGCCGGGCCTCGCTCCGCGCGCGTCGAGCCGCCCTGCTCGTGCGCCCGGACGTCGAGTCCCCGATGGAAACCAGACTTCGGCTGCTTCTCGTCCTCGCCGGCTTGCCGGAGCCGACAGTTCAGTTCGTGGTGGCGCGTGGCAATGGCAAGCACTACCGACTCGACCTCGCCTACCCGGAGCAGAAAGTCGCCATTGAATACGACGGGAGGCAACACATCGAGTCGTCCCAGCAGCATCACTCTGATGTCCGCCGCGACGAATGGCTCACTGCAGACGGCTGGCTGCGCATCACGGCATTCGCCCCCGATCTGCGCGAACACCCCGCCGACATCCTCAAGTTCTCCGTCGACGCCCTGCGCAAGCGCGGCCTGCGCGTATCTGTCACGAGTGCCGAATGGCAGAAGCACTTCTCCGGCTGGGCGTTCTAGCCAACGCTCCCGCTGCGCGCCACAACTTCTGACGTTTCAACCACGGGTAGCGCGCCTGCACGCGGCCAGCACGACAATTTCTGACGTCTCGACCAGGTTGAGTCCGCGCAGCCAACCCGTTAGGGCCCCGTACGGAAACCGTTAGGGCGTTAGTACGCCGAGTGCCCACCGGAGTCTGATCAGTCAAGGCCCGCAGTCGCGGGCCCCCGCACCTGCCAGCACGGCGGTCGGGACAAACGGTTAGACGTGGGGTTCTTCGTGCTTGACGTGGCTTACATCGCCCTGATGATCGCGGTCTTCGCGCTCGTCGCGGTGATTGCGTGGGGGGTCGAGAAGCTGTGATGGTCTTCAACGCCATCGCCGCCGTTCTCGGCGTGCTGGCGATCATCTACTTGGTGATCGCCCTGGTGAAACCGGAGCGGTTCTGATGACCGCGTGGCTTGCGGTCGCACAGGCCGCCGTCCTGATCCTGATGCTGGCGGTCTGCTACCGCCCGCTCGGGGACTACATGGCCCGGGTCTTCACGACCGACAAGGACTGGCGGGTCGAGAAGGCGACCTACAAGGTCCTGAGCGTCGACAGCAAGCGTGAGCAGACCTGGCAGGCCTACCTGCGCAGCGTCCTGGCGTTCTCGCTGATCAGCCTGCTGTTCCTCTACCTGTTGCAGCGCATCCAGCACTGGCTGCCCTACAACCTCGGGCTGCCCAACGTGCCGCAGGGCCTGTCGTTCAACACGGCGGCCTCCTTCGTGGCCAACACCAACTGGCAGAGCTACTCCCCCGAAGCCACGATGGGCTACACGGTCCAGGCCGCCGGCCTCGCGGTGCAGAACTTCGTCTCCGCAGCCGTGGGTATCGCCGTGGCGATCGCCCTGGTGCGGGCCCTCGCCGGCCGCAAGACCGGCATGCTCGGCAACTTCTGGGTCGACCTGATCCGCTGCTGCCTGCGCATCCTGTTGCCGATCAGCATCGTCGGCGGCATCGTCCTGATTGCGACCGGCGTGATCCAGAACCTGCACACCGTCTCCGACATCACGACGCTCGCGGGTGGTGTCCAGCACCTGCCCGGTGGCCCGGTCGCCAGCCAGGAAGTCATCAAGCTGCTCGGCACCAACGGTGGTGGCTTCTTCAACGCCAACTCGGCGCACCCCTTCGAGAACCCCAACGCGTTCAGCAACCTGCTGGAGATCTTCCTGCTGCTGGTGATCCCGTTCGCGCTGCCGCGCACCTTCGGCAAGATGGTCGGCTCCAACAAGCAGGGTTACGCGATCCTCGCGGCGATGAGCACCCTGGCGATCCTGTCGCTGATCGGTCTGACCTGGATCGAGGCCAAGGGCTGGGGCAGCGCCACCCAACTGGCGGGCGCCGCCATGGAGGGCAAGGAGCAGCGCTTCGGCATCAACGGCTCGACCCTCTTCGGCACGGCCAGCACGCTGACCTCCACCGGTGCGGTCAACTCGATGCACGACTCGTTCACCGCGCTCGGCGGCATCTTCCCGATGCTCAACATGATGATCGGTGAGGTCGCCCCCGGCGGTGTCGGCTCCGGCCTCTACGGCATGTTGATCCTCGCGATCATCACCGTCTTCATCGCCGGTCTGCTGGTGGGTCGCACCCCGGAATACCTGGGCAAGAAGATCGGCCCCCGCGAGATCAAACTGGCCAGTCTCTACATCCTGGTCACCCCGACCCTCGTGCTCACGGGTACGGCGCTCAGCTTCGCCATCCCCAGCGTGCGCGAATCCGTCACGGGCACGTCGATTCTCAACCCCGGCGTCCACGGTCTGTCCGAGGTGCTCTACGCCTTCACCTCGGCGGCCAACAACAACGGATCGGCCTTCGCCGGCCTCACCGCCAACACCCCGTGGTTCAACACCGCACTGGGTCTGGCGATGCTGCTCGGCCGGTTCATCCCAATGGTCTTCGTCCTCGCCCTTGCCGGTTCGCTGGCCAAGCAGGACAAGGTCCCCGAGACCGCCGGCACGTTGCCCACCTACCGCCCGCAATTCGTCGGGTTGCTCGGTGGCGTGACCATCGTCCTGGTCGCCATGACCTACCTGCCCGCGCTCGCGCTGGGCCCGCTCGCTGAAGGACTGCACTGACATGTCGATCATGACCGACGAACCCATCGTCGACCAGAAGCACGAACACACCTCGAAGACAGCGGCATTCGGCCCACGGCAGCTCCTCAAGGCGCTGCCGGAGGCCATGCGCAAGCTGGATCCGCGGCAGATGTGGCACAACCCGGTGATGTTCATCGTCGAGGTGGGAGCCGTGCTCATCACGGCGATCGCCATCGCCGAGATCTTCACCGGCGCAGAGAAATCCGGCGGTGGCGCCGTACCCGGTGTCTTCTCCTGGACCATCGCCATCTGGTTGTGGCTCACGGTGATCTTCGCCAACCTGGCCGAAGCCGTCGCCGAGGGCCGCGGCAAGGCGCAGGCCGACAGCCTGCGCAAGACCCGCACCGAGACCACCGCCCGCGTCATCCTCGGGTACGCCGAGGGGTCGACTCCCAGCGACAACGACGAGAGCCATGTGGTCAGCTCCGCGGAGCTTCGGCTCGGGGACTACGTCGACGTCGTCGCCGGCGAGGTCATCCCTGGTGACGGTGACATCGTGTGGGGCATCGGCTCGGTCGACGAGTCGGCCATCACCGGTGAATCCGCACCTGTCGTCAGGGAATCCGGCGGTGACCGCAGTGCGGTGACCGGCGGCACCCGCCTGCTGTCGGACCGGATCGTCGTCAAGATCACCTCCAAACCCGGTGACACCTTCGTCGATCGGATGATCGCCCTGGTCGAGGGCGCGTCCCGGCAGAAGACGCCCAACGAGATCGCGCTGAACATCCTGCTGGCGAGCCTGTCGATCGTCTTCGTGGTTGTGGTCCTCACGATCAACCCGATCGCGTCGTACGCCGGAGCTGCGGTCAGCGTCCCGGTGCTGGTGGCGCTCCTGGTCTGCTTGATACCGACCACCATCGGAGCACTGCTGTCGGCCATCGGTATCGCCGGCATGGACCGGCTCGTCCAACGCAACGTCCTGGCGGTCTCCGGACGCGCGGTCGAAGCGGCCGGCGACGTCACCACCCTGCTGATGGACAAGACCGGAACGATCACCTACGGCAACCGGCGGGCGACGGAGTTCTACCCGCTGCACGGCGTTGATCACGACGAACTGGCCCGCGCCGCAGCCCTTTCCAGCGCTGGTGACGCGACTCCCGAAGGCACCTCGATCGTCGACCTGGCTCTCGAGCGCGGCATCCACGAGGAAGCACGCGACGGCGACCTCGTCGTTCCGTTCACCGCTCAGACGCGGATGAGCGGAGTGGACCGCGCGGACGGGACGCAGGTGCGCAAGGGCGCCGGCTCCGCCGTACGCGCATGGTTGGCAACAGAGGCCACTGCCCCCGGGCCTGATGCCCGCGAGGAACTGACCCGGATCGTCGAGGACATCTCGACCAAGGGCGGCACGCCGCTGGTCGTCGCGATCAAGGACGCCCGCGGGCACGGAAGGGTGCTCGGGGTGGTCTACCTCAAGGATGTCGTCAAGGACGGTCTGGTGGAGCGATTCTCGCAACTGCGTTCGATGGGGATCCGCACGGTGATGATCACCGGTGACAACCCGTTGACCGCCAAGGCGATTGCTGACGAGGCAGGCGTCGATGACTTCCTGGCCGAGGCGACGCCGGAGGACAAACTGGCGCTGATCCGCCGCGAGCAGGAGGGTGGCCGCCTGGTCGCGATGACCGGTGACGGCACCAATGACGCGCCCGCCCTCGCGCAGGCCGACGTCGGCGTCGCGATGAACACCGGCACCTCCGCGGCCAAAGAGGCCGGCAACATGGTCGACCTCGACTCCGACCCGACGAAACTCATCGAGATCGTCGCGATCGGCAAGCAGTTGCTGATCACCCGGGGCGCCCTGACGACGTTCTCGATCGCCAACGACATCGCCAAGTACTTCGCGATCATCCCCGCGATGTTCGCCGGTGTCTTCCCGGCCCTGCAGGCGCTGAACATCATGCATCTGCACAGCCCGAGTTCGGCGGTCGTCTCCGCGATCATCTTCAACGCGGTCGTGATCATCGCGCTGATCCCGCTGTCCCTGAAGGGCGTCAAATACCGCGCCGCTTCGGCCAGCCAGATCCTGTCGCGCAACCTGCTGATCTACGGCCTGGGCGGCGTGATCGTGCCCTTCGTGGGCATCAAGCTGATCGACCTGTTCGTCAGCCTGATCCCCGGCTTCTGAGACACGAGACTCTGAGAAAGAACTGAAATGGTCCTCGTAGCAAAGCAATACGGCGTCGCACTCCGCGCGCTGCTGATCCTCACCGTGATCCTGGGCATCGCCTATCCGTTGGCGATGACCGGGGTCGGGCAGGTCGCCTTCAGCAACCAGGCGAACGGTTCGCTGGTGAAGGTCGACGGCAAGACCGTCGGCTCCAGCCTGATCGGACAGAACTTCACCGACGCCAAGGGCAACCCGCTACCGCAGTACTTCCAGCCCCGGCCCTCGGCCGCCGGTGATGGGTACGATGCGAACGCCTCCTCCGGCTCCAACCTCGGGCCCAACAACCCCGACCTGATCAAGGCGATCAAGGAGCGCCGCGCGCAGGTGGCGGCGTTCAACCAGGTGCCGCCGAGCGCCGTACCGGCCGATGCCCTGACCGCCTCCGGGTCGGGTCTGGACCCGGACATCAGCGTGGCCTACGCCGACCTCCAGGTACGTCGCGTGGCCCAGGCCCGGGGCCTGTCACCCGCCGCGGTGCAACACCTGGTGGACACTATGACCAAGGGACGTGCGCTCGGGGTTCTCGGCGAACCACGGGTCAACGTCCTGGAACTCAACGTGGCCGTGAACGCACTGAAGGGGTGAGCCGGTGAGCCGAGGCAGGCTGCGGGTCTTCCTCGGCGCCGCACCGGGGGTCGGGAAGACCTACGCGATGCTCGAGGAGGGTCAGCGACTGGCTGCCCTCGGCGGGGATGTGGTCGTCGCCTGGGTGGACACCCACGGCCGGGCGGCGACCGCGGCGATGGCCTCCCCGCTGGAGCAGATCCCCCGCCGCACGACGAGCCACCGCGGCGTCGAGTTGTCCGAGATGGACCTCGACGCCGTGCTGGCGCGACACCCGGACGTGGCGCTGGTCGATGAGTTGGCGCACAGCAACGCGCCCGGTAGCGCGCACGAGAAGCGTTGGCAGGACGTCGAAGCGCTGCTGGATGCCGGCATCGACGTCATGTCGACGGTCAACATCCAGCACATCGCGTCCCTCAACGACGTCGTCGAAAAGATCACGAAAGTCCCTCAGCGAGAGACGGTTCCGGATGAGGTGCTGCGGGCCGCCGACCAGATCGAACTGGTCGACCTCACCCCGCAGGCGTTGCGCAACCGGCTCTCCGACGGGCACGTCTACCCCGCCGAGCGCATCGACGCCGCCCTGTCGCACTACTTCCGCCTGGGCAACCTCACGGCCCTGCGGGAGTTGGCGCTGCTCTGGCTGGCCGACGAGGTCGACTCGGCGCTGCAGAACTACCGCGCCCAGCACAACATCGACGGCACCTGGGAAGCGCGCGAGCGGGTCGTGGTGGCGCTCACCGGTGGCGCGGAGGGCGAGACGCTCCTGCGCCGCGGTGCCCGGATCGCTTCGCGCAGTTCCGGCGGTGACCTGTTGGCGGTGCACGTCAGCTCCCCCGACGGGCTGTCCGCGACCAACCAGCAGAACCTGGCCACCCAACGTGCGCTGGTCGAGGAACTGGGCGGCTCGTTCCACGAGATCGTCGGGCAGGACATTCCGGCGTCGCTGATCTCCTTCGCCAAGGGTGTCAACGCGACCCAGTTGGTGATCGGCGTCAGCCGGCGCAGTTGGTTGCAGACCGTGCTGACCGGTCCGGGCATCGGCAACGGTGTGGTGCGCCAGTCCGGCAGCATCGACGTACACATCGTCACCCACGCCGAAGCCGGCCGCCGGTTCGCCCTCCCCTCCGTTTCCGGTGGCCTGACGGCCCGCCGCCGGATCATCGGATTCGCCCTGGCCCTGGTGCTCGGACCGCTGCTGACGCTGCTGCTCAAGACGATCCGCTCCGACGACGCGATGACCGCGAATGTCCTTGCCTACCAACTGCTGGTGATCGTGATCGCTCTCGTCGGCGGCTTCGGACCCGCGGTGTTCGCGGCGCTGATGTCCGGCCTCACCCTGGACTATTTCTTCATCTCGCCTTATTACACGATCACGATCAACCAACCCCTGCACGCACTGGGCCTCGGTCTGTATGTGATCAATGCGCTGCTGGTGTCGTACGTCGTCGACCAGGCCGCGCGGCGTACCCGCCTGGCGCAGCGCTCGGCCGCCGAGTCCGAACTGTTGGCCAGCATCGCGGGCAGTGTGTTGCGCGGCCAGGACGCGCTGGCCGCGCTGCTCTCCCGGACGCGGGAAGCATTCGGCTTCGACGCCGTTCGCGTTGTCTCCGAGGGCGTCGAGGTGGCCCATGACGGTACGCCGAGTGGTGAGCCATCCGTGCACCTTCCGGTGGGTCCCTCGGCCGGGTTGGAGGCCTTCGGGCCCGCGGTCGATGCCTCGGAGCGACGGTTGCTGGAGGTCATCGCCACCCAGATCGCGGCCGCGTTGGAGCACACGGCCCTCGAAGAAACGGCGGCCACGGTAGGTCCACTCGCCGTGAGCGACAAGGTGCGCAGTGCGTTGCTGTCGGCGGTCAGTCACGACCTGCGCCGACCGCTGGCGGCAGCGATGGCCTCGGTCGGCGCGCTGCGCTCGATGCCCGAAGACCTCTCGGCCCAGGACCGCGCCGAGTTGTTGGCGACCGCGGACGAGAGCCTGCAGACCCTGTCCTCGTTGGTGACCGATCTGCTGGACGCCAGCCGGCTTGACGCGGGCATCCTTGCGGTCGCGGCCCGACCGGTGTCGGCGGCAGAGGTCGTGCTCCCGGCACTGGACGAACTCGGCCTCGGGCCGTCGAGCGTGACGCTCGACCTGCCGGCTTCGGTGCCGCCGATGCAGGCCGATCCGGTTCTGCTGCAGCGGGTTCTGGTCAACCTGTTGGCCAACGCCACCCGCTTCAACCCGCCAGGAACGCCCATCCGATTGTCCGCCTCGAGCCTTGACGACGTCGTCGAGTTGCGAGTGGTCGACCACGGACCCGGGGTGCCGGATGATCGCAAGGATCTGATCTTCACCCCGTTCCAACGGCTTGGGGATACTGACAACGACCGCGGCATCGGCCTCGGCCTCGCGCTCTCGAAGGGATTCACCGAAGGTATGTCCGGGACGCTCACAGCCGAGGACACTCCCGGCGGCGGACTGACCATGGTCGTCTCATTGCCGACCGCACCGGCGTTGGTGTCGGCATGAAGATCCTGATCGCCGACGACGACCCGCAGATCGTGCGTGCCCTGCGAATCACCCTGCGCGCCAGCGGCTACGACGTGATCGCGGCCGCCGACGGGGCGACGGCCATCCAGGCGGCGATCGAGCAGAAGCCGGATCTCTACATGATCGATCTCGGGATGCCGAACCTCGATGGGGTCGAAGTGATCACCGCTGTCCGCGGCTGGTCGACCGCACCGATCCTGGTGGTCTCCGGGCGAACGGGCTCGGCCGACAAGGTCGAAGCGCTGGACGCAGGAGCCGACGACTACGTGACCAAGCCGTTCGCGATCGACGAACTGCTGGCCCGGATCCGCGCGCTCGGCCGACGCGGTGCGCCTCTTGATGTCGCCCAGGACGAGTCGGCGGTCGTGTCGTTCGGGCTGGTGACTGTCGATCTCGTCGCGCATACGGTCCGCCGCGACGGCGCCCCCGTGCACCTGACGCCGACCGAATGGCAGTTGCTGGAGATCCTGATCCGCAACGCCGGGCGACTGGTGACCCGACAGACGATCCTGACGCAGGTGTGGGGCTCCGAACACGTTACGGACACCGGCTATCTGCGGCTCTACATGTCGCAGCTACGCAAAAAACTCGAGGACGATCCCGCCGCGCCGAAGCACCTGCTGACCGAGCAAGGGATGGGTTACCGCTTCGAGCCGTGAGGCCCTAACCCTGCGTCGCGTCAGCCACTTCGCCGACCAGTTCCTCCAGCACGTCCTCCAGGAACACCACGCCCGTCGTCTCCCCCGTCGACGACACGACCCGCGCCAGGTGCAGACCGGTCCGTTGCATCGTGAGCAGCACATCCTCGACCTCGGCCGACGGGCCCACGGTCGCCAGACTGCGGATCCGCTTGGGCGGCACCGGCTCCTCATAGGCCTCATCGGTCGCGTAGAGCACGTCCTTCAGGTGTAGGTAGCCCACGAGTAGTCCATCGGCTCCCACCACCGGGTACCGCGAGAATCCGTGCACCGCCACCAGCCGCTCCACGTCCGCCGGCGTGGCACCCAGCGGCACGGTGATCAACTGCGACACCGGCACGGCAACGTCAGAGGCCACGTGATCGCTGAATTCCAGTGCGTCGACGAAGCGTTCGTGCTCGGCCGACTGCAGCAGACCCTCGCGGGTGGACTCCTCCACGATCGTGCCGACCTCTTCCGCCGAGAAGGTCGAGGCCACCTCATCCTTGGGTTCGACCCCGAGGCGGCGCACGAAGAACTTCGCGACCCACTCGACCAGCGCGATCACCGGCCGCAGCACCCGCGTGATCCACAGCAGCGGCGGCGCCAGCAGCAACGCGGCCCGATCCGGACCGGCGATCGCCAGGTTCTTCGGCACCATCTCACCCAGGACGACGTGCAGATACATCACCAGCAGCAGCGCCAACAGCAGCGCGATCCCGCTGGCCCAGGCATCCCCGAGGCCGATGGCGTGCAGCGGCGCCTCGAGCCAGTGATGGATCGCGTCCTCGGCGACGGCACCCAGCAGCACCGAGCACACCGTGATGCCCAACTGCGCGCAGGCCAACATCGAGGCGACGTTCTCGAACGCCTCCAGCGCCATCTTCGCCCGGGCGGAGCCGGCTGCGGCCAGGGGTTCGATCTGCGAGCGCCGGGCGGCCATGACCGCGAACTCAGCTCCGACGAAGAACGCGTTCCCGGCCAGGAAGAGCAACGACAGCCAGATCATGACGCCGGCTCCGAAGACGAAGAAGACGAGGACGGAGACGAAGACGACGACGACGAAGGAACAGGCGACACCTGCACCCGGTCCACCCGGCGGTGGTCCATCGACAGCACCCGGACGCTCCAGCCGTCGACAGCAACCTCGTCACCGACCCGCGGCACCCGGCCCACCGAGGCCATCACGAAACCGCCCACGGTCTCGTAGTTCGGGCCCTCCGGGATCGGTGCTCCGATGCGATCGACCACTTCATCGGGTCGCCACAACCCGGAGACGGTCCACGTCCCGTCGGGCAGCATCCGGCTGGCGTCGCGCAAGTGGTCGTGCTCGTCGACCACTTCGCCGACGATCTCCTCGATGACGTCCTCGAGCGTGACGACCCCACTGGTGCCGGAGTATTCGTCGACCACGATCGCCAACTGCAACCCCGATGCGCGCAGCAACAACAACAGGGGGTCCAGGCCGACCGTCTCCGGCACCATCACCGGCGGGATCATCAGGTCCGTCACCGGGACCGAGGCCCGCTCCTCGGGAGGTACGGCGATCGCGCGCTTGACGTGTACGACCCCGACCACGTCGTCCCAGTCCTCCCCCAGCACGGGGAAGCGGGAGTGACCCGAGTGCCGGGCGGTGGCGACCACGTCGGCCGCGGTCGCCGTACGTTCAATAGAGGTGCAGCGCACCCGGGGGCTCATCACGTCAGCCGCCGACCGCTCACCGAAGTCCAGCGATCGCGCGAGCAGACGCGCGGTGCCCTCCTCGAGGGTTCCGGCCTCGGCGGACCGGCGCACCAGCGACGCCAACTCCTGCGGCGTGCGCGCGCCGGAGAGTTCTTCGCGCGGCTCGACGCCCAGGGCGTGCAGCACCAGGTTGGCCGAGCCGTTGAGGATGCTGATGGCCGGACGCACCATCGTGGCGAACACCCGCACCGGCGGGGCCACGATCTTGGCGACCGGCAGCGGCGTCGAGATGCCCAGGAACTGCGGCACCAGCTCGCCGAAGATCATCGAGAACAACGTGGCCAGGATCAACGCGAGCAGGGTGGAGAGCGCGCGAACCGTCCCGTCGGACATCCCGATCGAGTGCAGCGGTCCTTCGAGCAATGTGCCGAGCGATGGTTCGACCAGATAACCCAGGATCAGCGTGGTCAGCGTGATGCCCACCTGGGCGGCCGACAGTTGCGTGGACAGCGTTTTCAGCGACGGCAGGACGGTCCCGGCCCGCAGATCGCCGCCGTCGATCGCGCGTTGCACGGTGGGTCGGTCGAGCGCCACGAGGGAGAACTCCGCGCTCACGAAGAGTGCGGTGCCAGCGGTCAGCGCCACCCCGGCCAGGACGAGAAGCCATTCGATCATTTGCCGCCCATCGTCCCAGATCCGCAGGGCGCGCTGGTGCGGATGGTTGGATGGGCAGGTCAGCAACCCCCACCTGTGAGAGGTGTCTCGCATGACCCACGACGCCGTGCCCGGGCGCATCGTCGTCTCGGGGCTGGGCAAGACCTTCGGTCACTTCGAGGCGGTCAAGGATCTGAGCTTCACCGTCGAACCGGGCCGGATCACCGGCTTCCTGGGCCCGAACGGTGCCGGCAAGACGACGACGTTGCGGATGCTGCTCGGCCTGATCCATCCGACCCGGGGTACGGCGACCATCGGCGGGGCGCGGTACGTCGACCTGCCCCACCCGACCCAGACCGTCGGCGCGTCGCTGGAGGCGAACTTCCATCCCGGGCGGACCGGTCGCAACCACCTGCGCGTGCTCGCGGCCGCAGGAGGGATCCCCGACTCCCGGGTCGATGAGATGTTGAACCTGGTCGGGATCCCCGCTGCCGCGAACAAAGTGGCCGGCGGCTACTCGATGGGGATGCGTCAGCGCCTCGGCCTGGCCGGTGCGATGCTCGGCGACCCGCGGGTGCTCGTCCTCGACGAACCCGCCAACGGCCTTGACCCCGAAGGGATCCGGTGGTTGCGGCAGTTCCTGCGGCACCTGGCCGGCGAAGGCCGCACCATCCTGATCTCCAGCCACCTGCTGTCCGAGGTCGAGCACACGGTCGATGACGTGGTCATCATCGCCAACGGCAAAGCCGTGCGCTCCGGGCCAATGGAGGAGATCCGCGGGGAGCCCAAGGTGCTGGTGCGTACGCCGAACGCCGGACCCCTCGTCGAAGCGTTGGCTGCCCGTGGGGTCGAGTGTGCGACGGACCCCGACGGCACCATCCACGCGGTGACGGGAGATCTGGCTCTGATCGGTGACACTGCTCTGGCAGCGGGAGTGCCCGTGCACGAATTGCGCACGGAGCAGGCCGACCTGGAGGCACTCTTCTTCGAACTCACCGAGGCTCCCGAGAACGCCAACCGCAACCTGGGGGCGGCCTCGTGAACGCGTTCAAGTCGGAGATCCTGAAGATCTTCACGACCAAGTTGTGGTGGGGTCTGCTGATCGGCGCGATCATCGTCGCCGGTGGCATCTCCGCACTCTTCGCGGCGCAGATCGGCACCGACACGATGCGCGACAGTGGCACCGCATTGAGCCAGATCAGCCCCCAGGCGGCCCAGAGCGTCTACTCCGCAGGCTTCCAGGCCTCGTTGCTGCAACTGTTCCCACTGGCGCTCGGCGTGCTGATCGTCACGGCCGAGTTCCGCCACAAGACCTGGACCGCAACGGTTCTGGCGACTCCGAAGCGGTGGAAGATCTCCGTCGCGAAGATGGGCGCGGCCGTCGTCGTCGGGGTTGTCTACGGCATCGTGTGCGACGTTTCCGCGGTGATCGGCGGTGGCCTGGTGATGAAGCTGGCCAAGAACGGTTCGTTCTACCTCGACTCCGGCGACGTGTGGCAGACGCTGGCGCTGATGCTGCTGGTCTTCGTGATCTGGGTGCTGCTGGGAATGGGTTTCGGGCTGCTGTTGCGCAACCAGATCGCGGCCGTGTTCGTCGCGATCGGCCTGGCCTTCATCGGCGACCTCCTCTTCAACGTGATCTTCCGGCTCCTGCACTGGGAGGGGGCGGCGGCCTACCTGCCGTCGTCATTGACCAGCGCCACGCTGAACCCGCAACTGGCTGACGTGCCCCATGAGCATTACTTGTCCTGGTGGGCCGCAGCCATCGTGTTGACCGCCTACGGATTGGGGTTGGCTGTGATCGGTTCGATCATCAACCAGCGTAAAGATGTCCTCTAAAGCGAAGCTGACGAAGCTCACCGAGATCGAACGCAAGTTCTCGGTACCTTCGCCAAGCGCCGAACCGTCCTTCGACGGCCTGACCGGTATCGCGCGGGCCGACCGCGACGAACCGGTCACGATGGAGGCCACCTACTACGACACCGCGGACCTCGATCTGCTGCAACACCGGATCACGTTGCGCCGCAGGGTCGGTGGCTCCGACGAGGCGTGGCACCTGAAACTGCCGCAGGCGGCGGGATCTCGTTCGGAGGTGCACGCCCCACTCAGCGACGACCTGCCTGCGGAGTTGCGATCACTGGTCGCAGCCATCGTGCGCGACCGCGAACTGACGCCGTTGGCAACGTTGCATACGAGCAGGACGGTGACGCACATCGTCAGCGACGAGGGCGCCATCGTTGCTGAGTTCGCCGACGACGAGGTGGTCGGCGTCGACCTGCGCACCGCACCCGATGCCGAAATCATCTGGCACGAGTGGGAAGTCGAGCTCATCGGCACGACCGACCAGGATCTGCTGGAGCGGCTGTGCCGACGCCTGACCGACGCCGGAGCGCAACCGTCCACCTACCCGGCCAAGCTGGTGCACGTCGTGGGCTCGCCACCGGACCGATCGACGTACGCCGATCCAACGGTTGAGGCCCTCGCCCGGCTGACCGACGATCTGGTCGAGCGGGACCGTTGGGTACGCGAGAACCGGCCGGACGGCGTACATCAGATGCGGGTGACCAGCAGACGGATACGCTCCCTGTTGCGCAGCCACCCGGCGCTGCTTGAACTGCCCGGCGGGGAGCACCTGGAGAGCGAATTACGTGAGTTGGCAGCCACTCTCGGGGTGGCCAGGGACGCGGAGGTGCTCGCGAAGCGGTACCAGCAGGCCCTTGCGGCGCTGCCGCCGGAGTTGATCCGCGGTCGGGCAAGCGAACGGCTGGTGGCGAATTCGAAGGCCGCGTACACGCGCGGTCTGCGCCGCGCGGTGCGCGCCCTGGACAGCGAGCGCTACTTCCAGCTGCTCGACGGACTGGACGCGTTGGCTGGAGCAGCGGCCGACGGGGACTTCAGCGCGGCGGCATCGGTCGCGCACGCCCGACACAAGCTGCGCAAGGCCGCGAAGAAGGCCCGCAAGGAACCGTCTGACGTGCATTTCCACTCAGTGCGCAAGAAGGCCAAGCAGTTGCGGTACGTCGCGGAGGCCGCAGGCAGACCCACATTGGCCAAGCGCGCCAAGGCAATTCAGACGTTGCTCGGCGATCATCAGGACAGTGTCGTCAGCCGGGCGCACCTGTTGGAGACGGCGGACAAGGCCGCAGCGGCCGGTGAGGACACCTTCACCTACGGCCTGCTCTGGCAGCGGGACGCGCAGGAGGCCGAGGATCTGGAGCAGCAACTGCCGCACGCGTTGCGCCGGCTCAACAAGGTGGGTCGCTGAGTCCCACCCGGATCACGACAGGACGCCGAGGCGGGTCATCTCCTGCTGGAACCCGGTGATGACCGTGCGCAACTCCTCCAACGGTTGCGGCCACAGCTGCGCCGCCTCCCGAGCCGCTTCCTCCACGTCGCCGTCGGTGTCATCCAGCAACGTCAGGATCGCCAGGCCGACGCTGTTCAACCGCATCGGGGCGGACGACCCTGTGCCACTCAGCCGCAGCACGAACGCCTCATCACCTACGGACTGCGCAGCCGGGGGTTCGTACACCGCCCACCGTTGTCCGCCGGGGGCGAAGTCCGGGGGCGGCGGCCCCTCGGATCTCGATGGCGTGCTGGTCAATGACCCTGCCGGCACGGGGGCCGGCGGCGCTGCCGGAGCTACGTCGACGGTGGGCGCGGGCACCGTCATGGTGCCGGTTGCACCGGAGCCGTCGATCGGCGTACGCCGCCGTGATGCCCAGCGGGTGCGCACGATGTTGCGGGCCGCGGGCGGCACCCAGGCGGCAGCCCTGATCAACCGCTGGGCGTAGGCCTTGACGGTCGGCCACGTTGCGTCCGCGACCTGGGGGTAGTCGATCAGCAGGTCGTCCCGCGCCGGCAGGACCGCGCGATAGATCACCCGCAAGCGGTCGGTCCCCCGGGCCTCCGCGATGGCCACCAGCCAGCCCTCGGTGTTGGTTGGTCCCGAGCTGAGCTTCCAACGCACGAACTGGGCGGACGGCTGCTCAGGAACCTCGATCTGCCACCCGATCGGATTGAGGACGTCGGCGACCACTTCAGAGGCTCGCGTGCGACGGATCAGGTCCTGCACCGCGGCACGCTCAGTGTCCGACATGGCGCCGAACCGCAGCCTCGAGTTGGTCACCTCCTCAGCGTTCTTGTAGAGGGTCGGAGAGCGAAGACCATGGAGGAGAACGATCAGCGCGTGCGCCGGATAGTCCGGTGCCCACAGCCCGACGCCGGCGATCTCGTGGCGTTCCCGGTGCTGCCACAGCGCCTCGAACACCACGTCCGGGTCGGCGAAGAATCCCGGGAAACTCGTGTGGACGTCGATATCGCAGGGCCACTCCGGGTGCAGCAACGTCGTGGAGTGAGTCACGAATCGGGCGTGCGCGGCGGACTCGGGGCGCAGACGCCAACCACGGGCCGCGAGGGCATCGATCAGCTCCGGAGCACGATCCGGCGAGCACAGGACGTCCACGTCGCCGGGCACGTAGTCCTCATCACGCAGACCCTGCTGGACCGCCGCAACACCCTTGATGAGCAGGGCAGGAAGGTGGAGTTGCTCCGCGACGTCAGCCACGAGGGCATGCCCCAGGGCCACCGCTGCCGCGAGAGGCAGAGTCGTCGTCGTCGTCAAGCAGGTCACCTCGGGATAACGGGCCGCAGAAACCCCGGAATCGCGGCGTCGCCGATAACCGGGTCAGGCTAACAGCGTGGGGTTGCGCACGGTGGTTGTCCGCGCAATGGACGGATGGAACACCGTGACACCACTCGCGCGTTGCGTCTATAGCACACCGGACGCGGTGTGTGACCCTTCGGCGCCCAGCCGCTAGGGTAGATCAGGCAGTTGTCGGGCTTGGACCCCGCACGAAATCACATGATGGAAGAGGCGCATTCGCGTGTCATCACAGTCCTCTGACCCCCTCGCCGCGTTCGCAGGCAACGAGTGGCTGGTCGATGAGCTGTACGAGCAGTACAAAGAAGACAAGAACTCCGTCGACAAGGCGTGGTGGGGATTCTTTGCCGACTACACCCCCGGCGCCGGCAAGACCAACGGACACGTGACCGCGAACGGAAACACCAACGGTCACGCCGCCACCAACGGGTCTGCCCCGACTGCCGGTAAGGCTCCCACTGCCGATAGGGCTCCCGCTGCCGGCAAGGCCACTACTTCCGCTCAGGCGCCGGCCGCCACGGCACCGGCCCCCAAGCCCGTGGAAGTCGCCGAGAAGACCACCCCCGATGAGGACCTGGACCGTTCGGTCCAACCGGTCGACGGCACCGAGGACGACCCCCGCGAGACCGAGACGCGCGCCGACTCGACGGCGATCCAGGTGCTGGATCCCTCCGAAGCCGAGATCAGCACCGAGCTTCCGGTGGCCCGCGACGGCATCGCCTCCCCCGAGGAGGTCGAGCCGGCCGCCGACGAGCGGGTGCCGCTGCGTGGTGTGGCCGCCCGCATCGTGACCAACATGGAGGCCAGCCTCGAGGTCCCGACCGCCACCAGCGTGCGCGCCGTGCCCGCGAAGCTGCTGATCGACAACCGGATCGTGATCAACAACCACCTGTCGCGCAGCCGCGGCGGCAAGGTGTCCTTCACCCACCTGATCGGCTACGCCATCGTCAAGGCCCTCAAGGTCGTGCCGGACATGAACTCCGCGCTCGGCGAGGACGAGAAGGGCAAGCCGGTCCTGGTCAAGCCGGGGCACGTCAACTTCGGCCTGGCCATCGACCTGGCCAAGGAAGATGGTTCCCGGACCCTCGTCGTACCCAACATCAAGGGTGCGGACGAGATGGACTTCGCCCAGTTCTGGGCGTCCTACGAGGCGATGGTCCGGCGCGCGCGGGACAACAAGCTGACCCTCGAGGACTACGCGGGCACCACCATTTCCCTGACCAACCCCGGCGGCATCGGCACCGTGCACTCGGTGCCCCGCCTCATGAAGGGTGCCGGCGCCATCATCGGCGTCGGTGCGCTGGAGTACCCGGCCGAGTGGGCGGGCGCCTCCGCCAACACGCTGAACAAGAACGGTGTCAGCAAGATCATGACGCTGACCTCCACGTACGACCACCGGATCATCCAGGGCGCGGTGTCCGGAGAGTTCCTGCGGGTCGTCAACGAGTTGCTGCTCGGCGCCGAGGACTTCTACGACGAGATCTTCGCCGCGTTGAAGATCCCTTACGAGCCCGTGCGGTGGGTCCGGGACATCGACACCAGCCACGACGACGACATCTCCAAGGTCGCGCGTGTGCAGGAGGTCATCCACGCCTACCGGGTGCGCGGTCACCTGATGGCCGACACCGACCCGCTGGAGTACAAGCAGCGTCGGCACCCCGACCTGGACATCACCCAGCACGGTCTGACCCTGTGGGACCTGGACCGCGCCTTCCCGACCGGCGGTTTCGGCGGCAAGCCGTTCCTGAAGCTGCGTGAAATCCTGGGCATCCTGCGCGACGCCTACTGCCGCAGCGTCGGCATCGAGTACATGCACATCCAGGACCCCGAGCAGCGGGCGTGGATCCAGGCCAAGGTCGAGCGCGGCTACCAGAAGCAGTCGCCCGATGAGCAGTTGCGGATCCTGCGCAAGCTGAACGCCGCGGAAGCGTTCGAGACCTTCCTGCAGACCAAGTACGTCGGCCAGAAGCGGTTCTCCCTCGAGGGTGGCGAGACCGCCATCGCCCTGTTGGACCGGGTGTTGTCGGCTGCGGCCGACGACGGCATGGACGAGGTGTGCATCGGCATGCCGCACCGTGGCCGCCTGAACGTACTGGCCAACATCGCCGGCAAGTCCTACAAGCAGATCTTCCAGGAGTTCGACGGCACCCAGGACCCCAAGTCGGTCCAGGGATCCGGCGACGTGAAGTACCACCTGGGCACCGAAGGCGAGTTCGTCTCCGACGCCGGCAGCAAGACCAAGGTCTACCTGGCGGCCAACCCCTCGCACCTGGAGGCGGTCAACCCCGTCCTGGAGGGCATCGCCCGCGCCAAGCAGGACCGGATCAACCTGGCCGGTACGGCGTTCACCGTGCTGCCGGTGTTGATGCACGGTGACGCGGCGTTCGCCGGCCAGGGTGTGGTCGCCGAGACGCTGAACCTGTCGCAGCTGCGCGGGTACCGCACCGGCGGGACGATCCACATCATCGTCAACAACCAGGTCGGCTTCACCACGGCGCCCAGCCAGTCGCGGTCCTCGACGTACTCCAGTGACGTGGCCCGGATGATCCAGGCGCCGATCTTCCACGTGAACGGCGATGACCCCGAGGCCTGTGTGTCGGTGGCCGAGCTCGCCTTCGAGTTCCGCCAGAAGTTCCACAAGGACGTCGTCATCGACATGGTGTGCTACCGCCGCCGTGGGCACAACGAGGGCGACGACCCCTCGATGACCCAGCCGATGATGTACGAGTTGATCGAGGCCAAGCGCAGCGTGCGCAAGCTCTACACCGAAGCGCTTGTTGGTCGTGGCGACATCACCAAGGACGAGGCCGACGAGGCGCTGCGCGACTACCAGCAGCAGCTGGAGCGCGTCTTCGCCGAGACCAAGGCGGCCAAGGCGGAGCTCGCCGCGGCCCCGTCGGACAGCTCCCAGTCCACCGACGCCGCGGGCCACGGCGGCCTGGAACGGCCTCGTGCCCAGGAGGAGGACGACGCCCGCGCGGACCAGAGCGGTCAGTCCACCGCGATCAGCATCGAGGCCCTGAAGAAGCTCGGTGACACCTGGGTCAATCCGCCCGAGGGATTCACCGTCCACCCGAAGCTGCAGAAGCTGATGGAGCGTCGCTCGGCGATGGTCTCCCAGGGCGGAATCGACTGGGCCATGGGCGAACTCATGGCTCTGGGCTCCCTGCTGATGGATGGCACCCCCGTCCGGTTGGCCGGCCAGGACAGCCGCCGCGGCACCTTCGTGCAGCGGCACGCGGTCCTGATCGACCATGAGAACGGCAACGAGTGGACCCCGCTGCGCTATCTGACCGACGACCAGGCGTGGCTGTGGATCTACGACTCACTCCTGAGTGAGTACGCCGCCATGGGCTTCGAGTACGGCTACTCCGTGGAGCGTCCGGATGCACTGGTACTGTGGGAGGCCCAGTTCGGTGACTTCGCCAACGGCGCCCAGTCCATCGTGGATGAGTTCATCTCCTCCTCGGAGCAGAAGTGGGCGCAGCGCTCCTCGGTGGTGCTGCTCCTCCCCCACGGCTATGAGGGTCAGGGACCGGACCACAGTTCGGCTCGTATCGAGCGCTACCTGCAGATGTTCGCCGAGAACAACATGACGATCGCGCACCCGAGCACCCCCGCGTCGTACTTCCACCTGCTGCGTCGTCAGGCCTACGCCCGACCGCGCAAGCCGCTGATCGTCTTCACCCCGAAGCAACTTCTGCGGCTCAAGGCAGCGACCTCCAACCCGGAAGACTTCACCAAGGGCCGTTTCAACCCGGTGCTGGTCGACCAGCAGAAGCTGGATGCCGGCAAGGTCACCCGCGTGTTGATGGCTTCGAGCCGGATCGTCTACGACCTGGAGGCCGAGCGGGAGAAGCGGGGCGACGACACCACCGCGATCATCCGTCTGGAGCAGTTGGCCCCGATCCCGGCCAAGGAGATCGCCGCGGCGTTGCAGCAGTACCCGCACGCCGAGGTCGTCTGGGTGCAGGACGAGCCGAAGAACCAGGGTGCCTGGCCGTTCCTGGCGCTGAACCTGCCCGAGCAGTTGGAGCCGCTGGGCGAGTCCCGGCCGATCCGGGTCGTTTCCCGCCCGGCCGCCGCCTCACCGGCGACCGGTTCGGGCAAGAAGCACCAGGCCCAGCTGGCCGAGCTGCTCAAGCAGTCGTTCGACCGTTAATCCTCCTGTACGGCGATCTCGGACTATTCAATGCCAAAGGATTGACGCTGTGGAGCCCGAGAATGGGATGCAACCGACGACTGTGCACGAGGAGCCAGAGGCACGGGCGGTTCCCAGCTCAGAGACGAGCCACTTAGTAGTCGCGGTGCCAACGCTCCACCGGCTCGATCTATTGGCCCGCGCCCTTGCCGGGGTGGAAGCTGCGCGATCCCGTTTGACCGCGGAGCGTCCAGACCTTAGCTCGGAGGTGCTCGTTGTCGACAACGACCCTGCGGGGAGTGCGGCACCGGTTGCGAGCCAGTATGGGGCCAAACACGTCGTTGAGTCCCGGCCCGGGCTGGCGGCCGTCCGGAACCGGGCCCTGGATGAGGCGGCGGCGGCCCGGCTACTCGTGTTCTTGGACGACGACGAGGCCCCAGACGAAGAATGGCTGACTGCACTTACTGACACCTGGCGCTCCTTTGGCGCCCAGGCGGTCGCAGGGAAGGTGGAAACCGACCTAAGCGACCGCGACGCAGACGCCTGGGTGCAGGCTGTGTACGAGCGGCCCCGCCGTGAGGACGGCCAACTGATGCCCACTGCTGCAACCAACAACCTGCTGTTGGACCTGGATTTTGTCCGTCGTGTCGGACTGCGGTTCGACTACCGCTTCGGGTTTTCCGGCGGCGAAGACTCGTTCTTCACGGCTCAACTCGTGCAGGCGGGCGGTGAGATCCGTTGGGCAGAAGCAGCCCGAGTGGTCGAGAGCGTTAGTGGTGAACGTCTGACGCGAAAGTGGCTCCTGCGGCGCAGCGTTCGCGCCTGGGCCACTCAGCTCCGGGTCGAGGAGGGGCTCCGAGGCTCTGGGCGCAACCAGCGCCTTCTGGCCGGTGGGCAATTGGCAGGGCAAAGCTTGCTCCGGCTCGGCGGCGGGGCCACTTTGTGGTCAGTGGCGGTGCTACGTCGTGATGGTCACCGTCAGGGGCTGTCGGCCCGCACGATGGCACGAGGGGTCGGCGGCCTCCTTGCGCTGACCCAGTTCGAAGACGATGAATACCGCGGCCGGCACGGCTAACGCGTCTGCTCGGACGACACGTCTGAGATCACAAACTTGATCTTTCCACCGGTATACGGAAGATCATCGACATACTCAACGATCACCGGCACCTCCCGCCCAATCCGCTCTCGTAACCCCTCGACCACGCCGTCTATCTGTTGGTCCGCATCAGGCGCCCCGCCACGAACCACCCTCACCACGATGGAGTAGTCCGATCGCTGATGGATCTGAAACATCTCTACTGCCTCGGGAATGTCACTGAACATCGCAAGAAGGCGGTGGTTCATGGAGCGCCCGCTTGGCAACCGGAGGACATCGGTAGTGCGGCCGTCGACCGGCGCCATGCGAGGCAAAGATATGCCGCAAGGGCAGATGCCTTCTAGCAGCATTCCCCGATCTCCGTTCCGATAGCGAATGAGAGGGAATACTCGATTAGTGAGATCCGTGATGACGAGGTCGCCCACCTCGCCTGGCGGCAAGGGTTTGCCGTCTGGATCGACGACCTCAATACGGCGCACATCAGCGAAGGTGTGTAGACCAGCATGGGCTGCGCATTCACCGGCCATCCAACCGAATTCCGAGCCCCTGTACTCGTCATAAACTGGGCAACCGAAGACTGACTCGAGACGATTGCGCGCAGCCTGCGTCAGAGGTGCTGCCGTCGTTGCCAATGCCTTCAATGACGGGAAACGCGCACCGTGGGACTCCACATACCCGGCAAACTCGAGCATCGCCCCGACATATCCCTCTAGAAGCGCCGGCTTTGTCTTCTGCAACTCGCCGAGAAACGTCTGCATAGATTCTTCGGAAATAAGTGCCGCGTCAAGGTAGCGCTGCCGGGTCGGCCACCAAGCAGCTGCATTCTTTAGATCCTCCTTCCAGCCGAAGCCCCATCGGGCCACCCTTGCCAAGTTGTCCCATGGCTGCACACCCCACCACGAGTACATCCGCCAGCTGAGAGCCAGGGATGGAACACGGGCATCGTGGGCGGTCCGCAGTGGTTGACCCGTACTACCGCCGGTTAACGCCTTTCGCTGATACTTCGGCTGTGCCTCATCTGAGAAGAAGTCAGGCGCGTTCTCCTTGACCACCGTTCTATCGATGATGGGTAGCTGCGACCAAGCTAAGGGATCATCAAGGTCGACTTTTTCTATTCCTAATTCGGAGTAGTGACGGCGATAAAAGGACGTGTGAGTTATGGCAAAGCGGGCTATTTCGCTGGCTCGCTGTTGCTGGAGCTGTGCTAGCTCTTCAACCGAAAGTGTCTGGTTGCGCATGAGTTCGTCGTAGAACCGTCCGGCGCCGCGGCGGACGGTGCCGGTCTTGACCGAGAAAGCTACTTGCCTCAGCGATTGGTCGCTCTTCATCTCACAATCCTCCGCATACCAAGTTCATCCAGATAGCGCATCTGGGTCAAGAACGACCTAGTCATTCGAACCGACGATGTCGCCACCATGGGTACCGAGCCGGTGGCCAGGTGCGGCGGTCAACTGCTTCCCGGGCGGGATAGCCCTTCCCTTCTCCGCACGATCGTTTGGCCGCCGCAGACCCATCGGCACAGATGTGCCCGTCTGAGGTTTCTGAGTTGATAGTTTCGCACGAGCCGAACCGTCCCATCGTATTTTCGTCGATATATGGCGGCACACTGAAGTCCGCGGCCTCCGGTGTCAGACGGCGCGCCCTACCCAGCAGCTCGAGTCCGCACCGGCGCGGGAAGGCGTTGCGTGCCAAGAGGCCGACCAGTCTCGCGATAGGTTCAGACCATGTACTTCACGGATCGTGGCATCGAGGAACTCGCCGCGCGCCGTGGCGAGGACGAGGTGAGCCTGGCGTGGCTCGCGGAACAGTTGCGCACGTTCGTTGATCTCAACCCCGAGTTCGAGGTGCCTATCGAACGCCTCGCATCCTGGCTCGCCCGACTCGACGACGACGAATGAACACTCGGAGGATTCTTCCGTGACCGATAGCACTCACGAACCCGACTTCGCCCCCACCCAGCACTTCGAGGTGGCCGGTGAGGACCGCCGCACCACCATCTGCTTCGTCGGTGATTCGTTGGTCGCCGGCTACGCCGACCCGAAGGCACTCGGCTGGGTCGGGCGCGTTCTGGCACGTACTCCTCACCCTGGAGTTGAGCTCAACGCTTATAACCTCGGCGTCTCGGGTGAGGACTCGACCGACGTGTTGGCCCGTTGGCAGGGTGAGACCGCGGTTCGCTGGCGCGACTCCAACGAGCGGCGCCTGGTGATCGGGGTGGGACTGAACGACCTTCGCGCAGGATTATCCACCGCGCGGTCGCGGCTCAATCTGGCCAATATCCTCGATGATGCATCCAGCAGCGCGATCTCAACCTTTGTGGTGGGGCCGCCGCCCACCGTGGACGCGGAGACCAACGCGCGGCTCCAAACGCTGGTCGATGCCCAGGCCGATGTGTGCTCGCGACGACGAGTGACCTATGTTGACTGCTTCGGACCACTCCTGCATCACGAGCAGTGGAATGCTGATCTGGCTGCCACCGATGGGATCCACCCCGGGCAGGCCGGGTACGGCTTGATCGCGTGGTTGGTGCTGCACGCGGGGTGGCAGCACTGGCTGCACCTGGACTGAGCCCCGCCTCCGGCCCGAGGGCTAGTACGCGCCGTCCCGCATCAGGACAGCTCGAACGGTCTTGATGAGGATCAAGATGTCTCCGGCCAATGACCAGTTCTCGACGTAGTACAGATCCTTACGGACGGTCTCTTCCCACGTCAGGTTGGAGCGCCCGCCCACCTGCCACGGGCCGGTGATACCTGGCTTGACGTTGAGGCGGCGCTTGACGTGTGCCTCGTAGGACTCGACCTCGGACGGCAGCGGAGGCCGTGGGCCCACCAGCGACATGTCGCCCGTGACCACGTTGAACAGCTGGGGAAGCTCATCCAGCGAGTACTTGCGCAGGACGGCGCCCACTTTGGTGATCCGGGGGTCGTCCCGCAGTTTGAAGAGAGCGCCGTGCCCCTCGTTGAGATCCTTCAGGTCCGCGAGGCGATCCTCCGCGTCGACCACCATCGAGCGGAACTTGACCATCTCGAACGTGCTTCCGTTGACCCCGACCCGGGTCTGCCGGAAAAAGACCGGGCCCGGGCTATCCAGTTTGATAATCACCGCGATCACCGCCATCACAGGAGCCAGGATCAGCAGACCTATCAGCGAAGCAGCGAAGTCGAACGCCCGTTTCGCCGCGAAACGCACGCCGCTGTATCGGGGCATCTCCACACTCATCAGTGGCAGACCTTCAATGGGCCGCCAGTGGATCCGGGGGCCGGCAACATCGGTCATCCGGCTCGCCAGCGCCAGGCTGATCCCGCTACCTTCCATGCTCCAGGACAGTTGGCGCAACGAGCCGCGGTCCACCCGCGACTGACCAGCCACAATGATGCCGCTGGCCCCCAGGAGCTTCGCCGAATCCAGCGCCCCTTCCATCGCACCCACATCGGGCACGATCTCGCCGTTGCTCAGCTGAAAACCCTCGGCGTGCCCTTCACCCGTTGCCACTCCGGCGACCCGGTAGCCCGCCGCGGGGTGGCCACCCACGCGGGACGCGACGTACCGGACTTCCTGGGGCGCGCCGATGATGAGCACCGGGTCAACAAACCGGCCGCGCCCCCGCTGCTTGTTCAAAAGCATCCGGGCAGTCGCTCGACCCAAGAGGAGCAAACAGAGCCCAAGCGGCAACGCGACAGCAAGGAAGCTCCGGGAGATCTCCAACTTGAAGACCATGGAGACGATGGCAAACAGTCCGAAGACCGACAACGTCGCCCGGATGACGCGACGGAACTCCTCCGAGCCGAGCGCCAGGTACTCGGCACGGTACGTCTGCGCACCCCACAGACTCACCATCCAGCAGACGATCAGGGCGAGCGAGACCCACAAATAGTCGGCGGAGCTGGCGCGCTCTACCTCGGCCTGACCGAATCGCAGTACAAAGGCACACCCCACCGCGATGATGACCAGAGCTGTATCCAAAGCGACCAGGCGCGCGCGGACGACCGATCGCCACGGGCTGGCGGCCTGAGCCTTCTCGGCAGGCAACGCCGCAGCAACCGCGGCAGTAGATATCTGTGCCTGCACGTCAGTCCTTTCCCCGACCTGGTTACGCAATGGTAAGTCCTTGGCCCATGCTCTGCGTCGTAATTGCTTCAACCGGTTTGAACCTCGGGAGTTCCCGGCCCGGCCCCACCTGACCTCGTCCTGGGCGGTTAGGCGAACTCCGTTACTGGCTCCTTCGTTGAATCCCGCTTGAGTTGGGCCCGAAGTAGCTGCTCGTACTGGGCCAGTACCGGTCCCCAGCTGTAGGACTCCTCGGCCCGTTCCCGGGCGAGCTTGGACATCTGCGCCCGGGTTTCGGGTTCAGCAAGGACCGCGGTGATCTCCCGGGCGATCGCGTCAGCCTCGGGAGCCACGAAGTGTCCGTCAGGTCCAAGGACCTCGCGATTGAACACTGAATCACGTGCCACGATGACGGCACCGCACGACATGGCTTGGACCAGCGATGGGTTGGTGCCGCCCACCGAGTGTCCGTGGAAGTAGACACCGGCGTTGGCCCACAGCCAGTTGAGGAAGTCGTCGTTCTTCACCTGACCGAGCAGGTGCAGATTCGGTCGATCTGCGCGCAGAGCAACCGCGGCGTTCCACAGGGGGTTGGTCTCATCACCCCCGCCGACAACGACGACGTGCACCTCAGGAGGCAGTGCACGGGCGGCTTGGAGGAACAAGTCGATGGAATTCTCCGGGACCAGTCGGGCCGCGACCATCACAAAGTTGCCCGGCTGCAGCCCGTCGAGAGCTGCCGCTGGAGCGCCGTCGAGCATCGTGTCGTCGCATTCACCCCCGTACGGGATGAAGGTCGACTCCCGGTGGAACACCCGTTTCCAGTAGGCCGCGATGTTCGTGGAGTCGGCTATCAACTGATCGGCCCACCGGGCTGATGCGCGCGCACCCGCCAGGAACACGCGCTTGGCGTTGGGTCCCCACTTCTCGCGCTCCCACTCCAGACCGTCAACGTTCATGACGACCGGCACGCCGCGCGCTTTGAGCGCCGGCAGGAAGAACCCGTTGGCGACGTTCATCACCAAGGCGATATCCGGCTTGCGCGCTGCCGCAGCGGTCGTGGAGGTCAGACCGTAGGACAAAGTACTGAACGACGTGGTCTCCACTCCGGGGGTGAAGCGAACGGTGATGCGCGGGTCGGCCTCCGCCGGGACGGTCTGTCCTGGCCGGGAGTACACCTCGACGTCCCAACCCTGCTCCCACAAGTAGGGCGCGAGATGGCGAACCAGTGTCTCGAAGCCGCCGTAGTAGCTGGGGTAGCCGCGGGTACCGATGATCGCCACGCTAGGGCGACGGTTCGTGTCCGTCATCGCGCGTCCGCCAGATCAATCTGCGCCATGAAGCGGGCGAGGGCGTCATCCCAATCGGGTAGCGGTGGCACACCGGCCGCAATCCACCGGTCGTGGGCGAGCACGCTGTACGCCGGTCGCGGCGTTGCACTCGGATAGTCCGCCAGCGCGGTGGGTAGAACCCGCTCGGGGTCGTGACCAATCGCTTTGAACACAGCGCGAGCAAACTCCCAGACGGTGGTCTGGCCACTTGACGTTCCGTGCCACACGCCATATGGCGCCTCGGCGTCCACCAGCCGAACAATCGCCTGTGCCAGGTCGATTGTCCACGTCGGTTGGATCCATTGGTCATTCACAACCTGTATAGTCTGCCGCTCTTGCGCCAGTCGTGTCATCGTGTTGACCAAATTGGGTCCAGACACGCCGTAGAGGTAGGCCGTCCGCACGACGTAGTGCCGCTCGCAATCGGCGCGAACGGCCCACTCCCCCGCCGCCTTGGTCCGCCCGTACGCCGTGCGCGGGGCGACCGGGGCATCCACTGGGGCCGGTGATCGCGCCGACCCGTCCAGGACATAGTCGGTGGAGACCTGCACCAGGGTCCTACGGGAGACTTCGCAGGCAGTCGCGAGATTTGCCGCTCCGACTGCGTTGACCGCAAACGCCTCTGCCTCATGGGTTTCCGCTGCGTCGACGGCAGTCCACGCGGCAGCGTTGACGACGACATCAAACCCCGTCACGCGGTCCAGCACCTGCTGATGATCAGTGATGTCCAGGTCACCACGGGACCAGGCGGTCACATCGTGGGTTGAGTTCTTCAAGGTCGCGACGAGGTCAGTGCCCAGCATTCCGCTCGCGCCGACGACCAGCCAACGTGCCACTACTCCGCGCCGGCGATCGCGTAGCGGCGCTCGGTGACGTCCTTTTCCGGACGCCACCACGACTCGTTCGACCGGTACCAGTCGATGGTGGCGGCCAGACCGGACTCGAAGTCGGGATACTGCGGTCGCCAGCCCAACTCAGCACGCAGTCGCGTCGAGTCGATGGCGTAGCGCCGGTCGTGCCCGGGCCGGTCCACCACGTGGTCGAAGTCCTCGGGGTCCTTGCCCATTGCGGCCAGGATCAGGCGCACGACCGCAAGGTTGCTCTGCTCCCCGTCGGCACCGATCAGATAGGTCTGACCGATCCGGCCCCGCTCGATGATCGTCCACACGGCGCGGTTGTGATCATCGACATGGATCCAGTCGCGCACGTTCAGTCCATCGCCGTAGAGCTTGGGACGCACGTCATCCAGCACGTTGGTGATCTGGCGGGGAATGAACTTCTCCACGTGCTGACGCGGCCCGTAGTTGTTCGAGCAGTTGGAGATGGTGGCTCGCACCCCGAACGACCGTACCCAGGCGCGCACCAACAGGTCACTCGCGCCCTTGGTGGAGGAGTACGGGCTCGACGGGTTGTAGGCCGTGTCCTCGGTGAACCGGGCAGGGTCGTCGAGCTCAAGGTCGCCGTACACCTCGTCAGTGGAGATGTGGTGATAGCGCACGTCATGCGCCCGCACCGCTTCCAACAGGTTGAAGGTGCCCACAACGTTGGTAGCCACGAACGGCCAGGGCTCACGCAAGGAGTTGTCGTTGTGCGACTCGGCTGCGAAGTGGACGACCACGTCGTGCTGCGCGACCAAGCCGTCTACAAGGCTCCGGTCCGCGATGTCGCCCTTCACAAAACGGATGTCGTCCTGAACCTCGGCCAAGGACCGTAGGGTTCCCGCGTAGGTCAAAGCATCCAGGACGGTGATCCGAACCTCTGGGAACATCCGCCGAGTCAGGTGAACGAAATTGCTTCCGATGAATCCGGCACCCCCGGTGACGAGCACGCGCATGCCAGTTCTCTCCTCATTGACGTATCAGCCGCGCGAGCAAGGATACGGCACCCAGTCCAGCCAGCTCCCTGTTGCATGTGATATCGACGTACCCGCGCCTGATTCGCTGGTCGCCGCCGTAGGCTGCATCCCGGGACGTCTCCTCAGCGCTCGGCAGCCCACTGCAATACCACCCCGTTCGTGCAACCGAGTCGTTGGTGACACGCTAGTCAACCGCACTCGGAGCAGGAATGGGCGTCGCCACGCGACCGATGAGCACCCAGGCCCCGTCGCTGACTGGCCCCTACACCTCATAAGGCGGACACTAGCCATGGGATCCAGAGAACAGTGCACAGGAAGGAAGCAAGCGTGCAGACTCCCGCCGACAGCGACCTCGGGTGGTTGCGGTCACGGCAGGTCTTGACGCGCGCTCTGTTCTTCACCGTGAGCGCTTGGTTCTTCTTGCCGCGGTTCATTCAGACCCTTCAAGCAACCAAGACTCGCAACATGCTTGGCGCGTCAAATCTAGTCGTCACACCTCTGTCCGACCTGAGCCAGCGCGCCCTCTTTTATCTAACTATCGCGATCTGCTTGTGGATTATTGCGTCCCGATGGACCGTCTCTCCTTCCTCACGCGGCGTCGCCCTCGTCCTGTCGATCACTCCCGTCGCCTACATGCTGGTTCAAGGAAAATACCTGGGAGTCCCCGCTGACAACGCCGCGTTCGCAGTACCACTGGTATTCATCGCCGTTTGGCTACTCAGGCCCCGCATCCAGGATCTGGCCATGATCGGGTATTTAGTTGGTTTGGTCTGCTTAGTTGGGGTAGTTCTCGGCTTCGTACTACCCGATCACGCTATTCTTCGTTCGGCTTACACTAACAATGCAATTGTTGCCGAAAAAGAGATCCTTCCTTTAGGATTGCTGGTGGGCCTATTCACAGATAGCAACAACTTCGGTCAGTTCATTGCGACCGGCCTGCCAGCGGTGTTTCTCATCCGCCATAGACGTGCAAGATGGTTCTTTGTCGCTGTCACCTTGTTCGCACTGCTCTGGACGGCGTCACGCGGATCGATGGAGGCAGTGGTTCTTAGTGCCTTACTGACCACCGCGGTCGCCCGGTGCGACCGGCAGTGGCGCTCGACAGTGGCGTCAGTTGGTTGCGGTCTGCTCTTCACCGTCGGCGCGGTGTTGCCGTTCCTGGTGCACGAACCTACGGCCTTCACCAATCGAGGTGCGATTTGGATGCAATCGATTCAAGCGTGGCAGTCCGCTCCCGTATTCGGCCTGGGCGCGAACTGGTTCAATGTCATCGGGTCTTCATCAGCGTCGTTGGGTCCCAACGTCTTTCACGCTCATAATCAATTTCTCCAGGTGCTGGTCACCGGCGGGGCGGTCTATGCGTTTCTAATCGGCATGTTGCTGGTTGCGGCGTGCCGGTGCGTCGGACGCCTCGCCACCAATCGCAGCTTCATGCCCACCGGGTTCCTCAGCGCACTCGCAGGTGTCTGTGTGTTCGAAGTGTCGTTAGTCATCGTGGACAACCGACTACTCTTCCCGGTCGTGGTGCTACCGCTCGCGACAATTCTATTCACCCGGGATCTGGATACCTCCACGCCGACACCCGACGTCGCGGGCGCATCCATGTCGAAGCTCGCGCATTCCGGTTACGGGTCGACCTCAGGGTCCACCCAATGAGCTTGGCGACGACCGCCGTTCGAGGTGCAGGTGTCTCTCTAGCTGCCCAGCTAGCGCGCCTACTCCTCCAGGTGGGTTCACTCGTTGTTCTCGCGCGGCTGCTCAGCCCAGAGGATTTCGGTCTAGTGGCCATGGTGACTGCGATCACCGGCGTCGCAGAACTGATCCGGGACTTTGGTTTGTCATCCGCCGCGATCCAGGCCACGGAACTGAGCGACGACGAACGCACCAACCTGCTTTGGATCAACACAGGCATCGGGGCGGCGTGCGCTGTTGTCGTCGCCTGCTCCGCGCCGCTATTGGTCGCTCTATACGGCAACCCTAAGGTGGGACCAATCGTCCTTGTTCTTGCGGGGTTGTTCGTCATTAGCGGATTCAATACCCAGTTCTGGGCAAACCTGAGCCGAAGCCTTCGTTTTAACGCGCTCGCCCTGACTGGCATCACTGCCCAAACGGTTGCGGTCTGTACATCAATCACCATGGCCTTGCTGGGTTTCGGTTACTGGTCGATCGTGGGGCAACAGTCGGCTCTGGTGATTACTTCGTGTGTAATGAATGTCTTTCAATCCCGCTGGCGGCCGGGGCTTTATCGCCGCGCCGTGTCGGTGCGACGATTTTTTCGGTTCGGCGGTGGCGTGCTTGGCGTCCAACTTCTCGGCTACGCCACCAACAACGTCGACAGCATCGCGCTCGGGGCCGTATGGGGAGCGGGCCTGGTGGGTCTCTACAGCAGGGCTTACCAACTAATGATGGTTCCGATGCAGCAGATCAACGACACCATGGCCCGCGTGACGTTGCCGGTGCTGTCACGCGTTCACGAGCAGCAGGCCGTCTATGTGCGGTACATCCAGGGGTCTCAACTCATCGGGTGCTATTTCCTGGCGACATGCTTTGCGATGGCGGCAGGAATGGCGCATCCGCTCGTTCTGACGCTGTTCGGCGCCCGATGGGACGCGGTCACCCCAATCTTCATTGCGATCGCCATCGGCGGAATGTTTAGGGGTATTGGCCAGGTGTCCTACTGGATGTTCCTGTCGCGGGGCAAGACTGGGGAGCAACTTCGGCTTTTCTTGGTGTTGGGTCCGCTCATGGTGGTGCTGCTGCTTGCCGGCCTGCCGTGGGGCCCGATCGGTGTAGCGATAGGTCACTCCGTGGGGCACCTGACGTACTGGCTCGTCTCGCTCTGGCGAGCGGGTGACGTGGTTGGCGTTCCCCGTGCGCCGTTGTTCTGGCAAGCCACCCGCTCGATCTTCCTGGTGTCCGGACCCGCCGGATTAGCGGCAGCAGGCGGCCAACTCGTGGTTGCCTCACCACTCGCCCAGATCGGCCTGGGGCTCGTGTTCAGCGCTGCGTATTTGATCGCCATCACCACCTTCTCACCCACCGAACGACGCAATGTCCAGATGATCACCGATCGCCTGGGGCTAGCACGCTTACTACGCCGCGGACGTTCCACCGGACCGGCTCCAGAGCCCCAGCCTGCGCCTTTCGATCCTCTGATACTCCTGGATCCTGAGTCCCCACAGACCACTCAGCAGACCGACCCCGCGAGCCAACTCGCACTGCGCGTGAACACGGAGGGGCCAATCACCGGCGATGACGCCCCGCACGGCACGAACCGCGGCTCGCACCACGATGGCCACCCCTCGAATAGTTAGCTTCACACGCACGCTGACTCGCTGGGCCGCCGTGTCAGCAATGTCCAACTGGATGCGGCCCCACGTGTTGGCCGCACTTCGGATCCGGCGACGCACCCACGCGGGAGTCGCCCGCTCGGGGGGTACTAGCTCAATGACCTCTGCGGAATCCTCCCAGCGAATTTGCTCGCCCTGGCGGACCAGTTCATAGGTCAGACGAGTGTCTTCCCCAAGTGTCAAATCAAAGGTCCCCGCGTTGAACCTAACGTCCATTCGGCGGAGAACCCGTAGATCAAGGAGGAGGTTGTTCGTTGCAGCACCTCGCATGAGTTTGCCGCTCGCTAGAACCCTGCGCTCGAAGTGGCCCGACGCGATCACCCAGCGGTCGACCGGCCCCTCAAAGCAAGAAACGACCGGCCCGGTAACCGCAGCGCACTGATACTTCTGCCAGGCAGCAAGCAGGTTGGCCAACCAGTCTTGCGCTGGGATCTCGTCGTCGTCAATGAACGCCAAGAGGTCGAAGTTCACGGATTCGACCAAAGCCCTGTTGCGCGCAGCCGCGATGCCCGGCCGTGGTTCGTGGACGTAGCGCACCGCCTCCCCGGACCATTCAGCAACGATCGACTTAGCGGACGCGTCAGGGTCGTTGTCAACAACCAGCACGTGAGCCGCGAGCTCGGCATGGGACAGCTGCTCGAGAAGGGCGGGGATGATGCGAGAGATTCCCTCGGGCCGACGATACGTCAGAACGGCGACGACAACACGTTCACTCATGGCGGCATCGTCGTCCGGGGCGGGTGGTCGATCGGTCACGGGGTAACACTCCTCTTAGACGGTGCGGCAACCGGCCAGTTCTCGCCGTGGTCGGTCGCGTCACGATTCGACGGGCGAGATCAGCGCCCACGACGCGAGTACCATGAAAAATACCTCGCGGCTCAACCTCGGCTCGCCTGAACCGGTTCCGCGGTCTATCGACTTTGAGGAGATGTCCGGTGGATCTGTCTGCTGCCGTTCGCACTCTGCGGAAGCGTTGGCAGTTGCTGTCGTTGCTCGCACTACTCGGCGTCGCTCTCGCGGCGGCCATCACTACACAAATCCCCGCGGTCTACGCAAGCAAGGTGACCTTTTACGTGGCGACGCCCCCGTCGACCACGTCCTCGCTCTTCGACGCAAGCCAGTTCGGCACACAACGCGTGAATTCCTACGTCAAGTTGCTTAGCAGCGATGAACTTGCCGCGCGGATTGTTGCCGATCAGCATCTGACTGATGATCCGCACCAGCTGGCGACTCGCATTAGCGGCACCGCCGACCTGAACACCGTTCTGATGACCGCCCAGGCCACCGGAGATTCCCCCGCCCACGCGCAGCAACTCGCCGCGGGCATCAAAGTGGCTATGCCGCCCTTGGTCCAAGACCTCGACGTTACCCCAGCATCGAAGACCCCCTCGGTTGATTTGACCGTGGTGACCGGGCCCACGCCGGCCATCCAGATCGCCCCCAATAAGAAGGTCAACTACGGACTGGGCCTTCTGCTGGGGTTAGGAGTAGGCATCGCGTGGGCGCTGTTGAGAGAACTGACCGATACCTCCGTGAAGTCGACCGCTCAGCTGAGCGAGGTCTCCGGGCAAGCAGTGTTGGGCACAGCAAGCTTGGCCGCGAAGGGGGCCAGCCCTCTAATGCCGGATAACGACGGATACAACCCGTTGACCGAAGAGATACGGCAGATACGAACCAACCTGCAGTTTGTAAATGTGGACCGCCCGCCTCGAGTGATTGCGGTCTCATCCGCAGTCAGCGGTGACGGGAAAACCACGATGTCGGTGGACTTGGCTGCTGCGTTCGGCGAAACCGGACAACGAACTCTGCTGGTGGATGCAGACCTTCGCAGGGGGCGCGTGGCCGAATACCTAAAGATCGACGGCAGCATCGGCCTGTCTGATGTACTTGCCAACCGAATCGGGCTGGATGACGTACTGACCGAGACCCCAGCACATCTGTGGGTGCTCCCATCCGGAACCGTTCCACCCAATCCTGTGGAGTTGCTCGATAGTCGCCATATGACCAGCGTCATTCAGGACCTGGCCGATCGATTCGACGTTGTCATCATTGACACCCCGCCTGTCATCCCGGTGACCGACGGCGTGGTCGTCGCCAGTAAATGCGACGGTGTGATCCTCGTGGCGCGTCACGGTGTGACGAAGCGCGCGCAGATCGCGCAAGCAACCTCGGCAATCAACGCTGTGCGGGCGCAGTGCATCGGATGGATCCTGAACCAGGTCCCCCGCACCCGCAAGGACCGTAGCTACTACTCCTACGCTTCTACCAACCCGACGCGACACGCGGACCACCTAACGGACAAAACCGAACATGCTTCGAAAGGTGTTACCGCTGCCCCGGATCGGCCGACGCAGGACGCAGGACCCGTGGGAAAGGGGTCGAAAGGCAGCTCCTAAGGGAGAACCGTTCGCTGGATTCATGTAACCCGGCTCGATTCTGATCAAGCCGACCTACAGTGAACCCATGTATCTGTCACGTGCGCGATTCGACGCTGCGCACCGTCGTACCCTGCTCATTCTCACGACGTCTTTGCTCGCCGTCACCGCGTTATCCGCCTGCAGTTCCGGCGGCTCGGGAGCAACGGGGAGCGCAACGCTCCCGTCCGCAACACAGACGAGTACCAAGCCGTCCGACGGCCAGGCGACCTCCCAAGGGTCGACTTCCGCGACCGGCGGCGTCGCGCCCAGCGCTTCAACATCTCCCGCTAGCACATCGCACGCACCAGCGCCCTCTGGCACTCAGCCGCCGGGCAGTACTGCTCCGATCACCAGTACGGCGACGTTCGGCGGAAAAATTACTGGGCAGATCGACAAGATCGCCACCGTCACCGCATCCGGCTCCGGGTCTGGCCAGACGAAGGGCCCAGGGCTCGCTATTACCGTCACGGTGCACAACGGCTCGTCCGCTCCCATCAGTTTGGATTCCGCCGTCGTCAACCTCGCGGTCGGAACCGCCCAAACTCCAGGCGATCCGGCCGACGGACCCCCAGCAAAGCCGTTCAGCGGCTCAGTCAAGCCCGGCGCCTCTGCGACGGGGGTTTATGTGTTTCGCGTGGACCAGACCAGTGGGCCGGTAGCGGTCACCGTCAGTTACTCGCCCACCGCGCCGGCCGTCACCTTCACCGGAACAAGCCCGTAACGGGACAGCCCCGAAGTTGCACGCGCTCGGTCCTCGCGCAACATGCGCCTATACCGGGCTTTACATCCGCATACAAGAAACCGCTCCGAACAGTTTCGACCAATTTCGCCATTTTGGTCATCAGGGCCCATGGTCACGTCTTAGACTCTCCGATGGGCAACTCCTTACTGTTGCCTGACGCGATTTTTACCATTACTTGACCCAGGGGGCACTTGTGCTTCGATCGTTCGGTGTCCCCGGACCCACGGCTTCGGCAACCACTCACAGTCGCGGGCGGGCGGTGCGTAGGCACATCACGCGGATCGCGGCCGCGACCGTCGCCATCCTCATAGCTGCGATGCTCGTGCCGCTGACCGTCGCGCACGCCGACACAAGTCCGATCGCCGATCGTTCAGCAAGCTTGGTTACCGCCGACTCATTACCCACAGCCCAGATGAACGGCATCGGTTGGGCACAGGTGGTTTCGGGTGACACCGTCTTCGTGGGCGGCAAGTTCACTAGTGCACGGCCCGCTGGTGCGGCAGCCGGCACCAACGAGACCACGCGCAACAACCTGATGGCCTACTCAATCAGCACCGGCGTCATGACCTCGTGGAACCCCAACGCGAACGGCCAGGTTTTGGCAATGGCACTGTCCCCCGACGGTAGCCGCCTCTACGTCGCCGGAAGCTTCACCACCATCGGAGGACAGACCGCCAATCGGATCGCTGCGCTTGATCCGGCAACGGGTGCTCTCATCACTTCCTTCAATGTGACCGCCGATGCGCAGGTCACTTCACTTGCTGTGACTAACTCAACGGTCTACTTCGGCGGCATCTTCTCGACGGTCAACAAGACGGCCCGCAGTCGGGTTGCCGCCGTGTCAGCTAGCACCGGCGCACTTCTTCCCTGGAATCCCAGCGCAGACGCCAAGGTCTACTCAATGACCATGAACCCGGCTAAGAGCCTGGTCATCGTGGGCGGCTCGTTCGACCAGATCGGTGGCCAAAGCGCAACCGGTTTGGCAGCCCTCGACCCGACGACCGGGGCCAAAGTGTACTGGGCCGCGACTGACACGGTGACCGCGTGGGGTGTGACGACCCAAGGCGGTGCAGCGATCTACAGCTTGAGCACCGACGGCACGAACGTCTACGGCACCGCGTACAACTACTACGGCTACGGCAACTTGGAAGGCACCTTTTCTGCTGATGGCAACACCGGTGCCATCAACTGGGTAGAGGACTGCCACGGCGACACCTATGGCGTCTTCGCCAACGATGCCGCGGTCTACACGGTGAGCCATGCGCACTACTGCGGCAACATCGGCGGTTTCCCCCAAAGCGACCCGTGGTCAACCAACATGCGGCACGCCCTCGCCTTCACCAAGCAGGCAACCGGGACTATCGCTCATGAAACGTTGGGTTACCACGACTGGTACGGCACAGCCTCACCGTCGCTGATCAACTGGTTTCCGGACCTTGCGGTTGGCAACCTTACGGGCCAAACACAGGCTGCCTGGGCAATCAACGGCAACTCCAATTATGTCGTGGTGACCGGGGAGTTCCCCAGCATCAACGGCGGCGCGCAGGCCGGCCTCGGCCGGTTTGGTGTGCCATCCAAGTCGACCAATAAACAGGGACCTCGACTTGGGGGCACCTACTGGACGCCGACCGTTACGGCCCTCTCCAACACGATTAGCCGAGTCTCGATACCCTCGAACTGGGACCGCGACAACTCCTCCCTGACGTATTCCGTGATCCGCGGCGGCAAGGTGGTGTACACCACCACTGCCAACTCGGAGTTCTGGAACAGGCCCACTGTCAGCTTCATGGACACCGGCCTCACCGCGGGTCAGACCTACAGTTACTACATCAGGGCCGCTGATCCAGACGGCAACCTCAACTACTCGCAGACCGTCTCGGTCACGATGCCTACCAACATGGCGACAAGTGCCTACCTGATGGACGTCCTGAATGATGGCGCGTCCGACTACTGGCGCCTCGGAGAGTCCAGCGGCACGACGGCGGCGGACTCTGCGGGTTCGCTTCCCATGACAGCCAGCGGTGCGACCCAAGGCGCGTCGGGTGCATTGCTGAACGACAGCAACACGGCATACAGCTTCGACGGATCGAGCGGTTCCTTCGCTTCGACCCAGACGGCCATCACCGGCTCGAACCTGTTCACCGAGGAGGTGTGGTTCAAGACCACCAGCACCGGTGGCGGCAAGATCATGGGCTTCGGCAGTTCCAGTACGGGCACCAGCTCGAGCTACGACCGGCACATCTACATGAGCCCCAACGGTCAGGTGACCTTCGGCGTGTACAACGGCACTACGTCGACCATCACCTCACCGAAGGCATACAACGACGGCACCTGGCACCAGGCGGTGGCGAGTCTGTCCTCGGCAGGTATGGCGTTCTACCTTGACGGTAAGAAGATCGGCACCCGAACTGATGTCACGGCCGGTCAGCCGTACAGCGGCTACTGGCGTATCGGCGGTGACTCGATCGGTGGTTGGCCCGGCAACGGCAACAACAACTTTGCCGGGAGCATCGACGAAGCCGCCGTGTACCCAACGGCCCTGACGCCGGCGCAGATCCAGCAGCACTACACCGACAGCGGCAGGACTCTGCCCACCTCCACGGCGCCGAGCGACGCCTATGGCAAGGCGGTCTTCAACGACCACCCGGATGTCTATTACCGAATGACTGACACGACGACCACAGCGAAGGACGTGTCGGGCAACGGGAACGACGGCCTGTACAGCGGTAGCTACACCCAAGGCGCCGCAGGGTCACCCACTGGTGGCGGCACCGGTGTCTCGTTCGACGGCTCGAGCGGCACGCTGGGTTCCGCGGGTCCAGTCGTCGGCCCCTCGACCTACACCGAGGAGTCGTGGTTCAAGACCACCACGACGGCCGGCGGCAAGATCATGGGCTTCGGCGACCGGCAGACCGGCAACAGCGGTAACTACGACCGCCACGTCTACATGCAGCCCTCGGGTCAGTTGTCCTTCGGCACCTGGACTGGCCAGACCAACCTGGCCACCAGCAATGCAACCTACAACGACGGCAACTGGCACTATGTCGTCGCAACCCAGGGCTCGGATGGTATGAGCCTGTACGTCGACGGCGCCCTTGTCGCCACCAACCCACAGACGAGTCAGCAGGCCTACAACGGATACTGGCGTGTGGGCGGCGACTCATCATGGGCTGGTAGCAACTACTTCGCCGGGACCATCGACGAGGCTGCCTTCTATAGCAGCGAGTTGACCCCCCAGCAGATTGCTGCTCACTACAGCGCAGCCAGTGTGAATCACGCGCCGACTGCGTCGTTCACCGCGACCACCAACGGGCTCACCGCGGCGGTCAATGGAAGTGCGTCTTCGGATCCCGACACCGGTGATTCAGTGGCGTCGTATGTCTGGGACTTCGGCGACGGATCCCAGCCGGTCACCACGACTACCCCGACGACGTCGTACACCTACACCACGGGCGGGACCTACACGATCACGCTGACGGTGAAGGACACCTCGGGTATGGCCTCAACGGCCACCACCCGGAGCGTGACTGTGACGGCACCCCCGCCCAATGTTCCGCCGACGGCGGCGTTCACCTCCAGCGTTACGCACAACGCGGTGAGCTTCGATGGCTCCGGTTCGAGTGACACCGACGGCACCGTGGCCTCCTACGACTGGGACTTCGGTGATGGCAGCACGCACGCCACCACCGCCAAGCCCAGCCACACCTACACCACGGCTGGCGACTACAACGTCACGCTGACCGTCACCGACAATCAGGGGGCGACAAACTCCGTGACTAAGTCGGTCACCGTGGGCGGAGCCAACCAGGCGCCGACGGCGGCGTTCACCTCCAGTGTGGCCGGACGTGTGGCTAGCTTCGATGGCTCCGGTTCGAGTGACACCGACGGCACCGTGGCCTCCTACGACTGGGACTTCGGTGATGGCAGCACGCACGCCACCACCGCCAAGCCCGACCACACCTACACCACGGCTGGCGACTACAACGTCACGCTGACCGTCACCGACAACGACGGCGCGACCGGCTCGATCACGCATTCGGTAACGGTGGTGAACAAGCCCCCGACGGCGGCCTTCACCTCCAGCGTCACTCACAACGCGGTGAGCTTCGACGGCTCCGGTTCGAGTGACACCGACGGCACCGTGGCCTCCTACGACTGGGACTTCGGTGATGGCAGCACGCACGCCACCACCGCCAAGCCCAGCCACACCTACACCACGGCTGGCGACTACAACGTCACGCTGACCGTCACCGACAACGACGGCGGAACCGACACGGTGACGAAGTCGGTCACCGTTGGCGGAGCCAACCAGCCGCCGACTGTCGTCTGGTCCTCAAGCGTGAGTGGTCTGGTCGCGACGTTCTCGTCAGCCGGCACGACCGACACCGACGGCACCGTGGCTGGCCTGTCCTGGGACTTCGGGGACGGCACCGGGACGAGCACCTCGGCCAACCCGTCGTACACCTACAGCCGCAGTGGGACCTACCAGGTGACGCTGACAGCAACCGACAACGACGGCGCGAAGACCTCTGTCACGCACGCCGTGACGATCGCTAACCAGCCGCCGACAGCGTCGTTCAAGGCGACGCCAAACCAGCTGGCGGTGGCGTTTGACTCGTCGGCCTCCAGCGATCCGGAGAACGACTCGCTGACCTACGCGTGGGACTTCGGGGACGGCACCGGCACCAGCACCGCTGCCAACCCCACCTACACCTTTGGTGCAGCGGGTACGTACACCGTGAAGCTGACTGTCAATGACGGCCACGGGAACTCTGCCTCGGCGACCAAGCAGGTGGCGGTCACCGCGGTCCCCGCCGACATTGCAACGGACACATTCGCGCGTACGACGACCAGCGGCTGGGGAACGGCGGATAAGGGCGGAGCGTGGACGCTGTCCGGCACCGCATCGCGTGTGACTGCCAATGGATCAACAGGGCTGATGTCCGTGGCCGGTCCCGGCGTTGGATACACCAACTATCTCAACGGCTTGTCTGCAGCGGACGTCAACTATGTCATCGACAGCTCGGTACCGACGCTCAGCACCGGCGGCGGCTACTACACGGTGCTGAGCGCCCGCCACACCAGCGCAGGCGACTACCGACTCGCCCTGATCTACCAAAGCTCCGGAGCGATGCAGTTGCAGCTGACGAAGGTGGTTTCGGGCACGTCGACAACGCTGAAGACGGTCTCGCTCGGCAGTGTCACCTACGCCGGACGCGACGTTATGCGGATCCGCCTCACGATTAAGGGAACCTCGATCACGGGCACGGCATGGAAGTCCACCGCCGCGGAGCCCGCCACCCCGCAAATCTCGGTGACGGATAGCACAGCGGCGCTGCAGGTCGCAGGCTCGATTGGCCTGGAATCGTACGTGTCTGGATCAGCTGCGACCGGTGCCGTCGTATTCACCTACGACAACCTGTCCGTGAAGCCCGCCCAGTAGGTAGAGCGAACGCAGTTAGGCGCACGGGCTGACCGTGCGCCTAACTGCGTTTGCGCAAGCTCAGCAAATCAGTTGCGTCCCAAGCCACACGCAGGGTCAACGCCTTCCTACGCTAAGGAGGAGTTGGGTCGTCGCGGGCATTGCCGCCCACGCGCCCCTATGTCGGCTCGATTGCGGTCCTGAGGAGTTTCTTGGCCATGAACGCAAATTTCTTAAGGGGTGTGGCTTTTAGAAAGCCTGCGAGCGGTTCCTTGTCCGGATTCCCTCTAGGCTCGACGGCGGCCATGGTGTTGGTCCTTGCCGCTGCTGCTAGCTCACCTATTCTCTTTCCGTCGCCGGCTGAGGCAGCCCCGAGCACCGCTGGATCTGCACCCATCGGCTCTACGGCATACCCGATTGCTGCGGGCTCGCTCTTCGTCGCTACGAACGGCAATGATTCTGCCAAAGGCAATATTAATGCCCCCCTCCGGACAATAGGTGCTGCGGTGAGTCGCGCGGTTGCGGGACAGACTATTGTTGTGCGAGCCGGCCGCTATCATGAAAGGGTGACCATAGCGCCCTCCAAGTCAGGTCTGACTATTCAGTCGTACCCGAACGAGGCGGTCTGGCTAGACGGCACGAGCGCAGTAACCACCTGGGTTAAACAAGGGAGCGTGTACGTACATAGTGGTTGGAATGCATTGTTTAGCCATAACGCCAGCTTCAGCGCGGGCCAGTATCCGTCTGGCCAATCCCCTTTTGTGGGAGTACAGAACCCGATGGCAGCATGGCCGGACGGAATGTGGATCGACGGAGTTCAACAGCGACAGGTCGCCTCTAGAAGCGCAGTGATCAACGGTACGTTCTTCGTCGACTATGCTCGCCACGAACTGGTGCTCGGGTCGGATCCTGCTGGTCATTCGGTGCGCGCCAGCGATGTTCAACAGGCGTTCCAAGTTTTCGGTAGTCACGTGACCATCCGTGGCATAGGTATCCGGCGCTACGCAACCACTCTTGACCAGTTGGGCGCCGTGGTTATCCAAGGATCCGATGCCCGCCTGCGAGACGTCGTGGTGACAGATAATGCCACTGGTGGGATAGCCATCATCAGCCCCAACGCAACGCTCGAGCAAGTTAGCGCCCTCGGCAACGGGGCGACCGGAGTTGGCGGCAACAAAGCTGACGGCATCACAATCCGAAATTCATTGATTCAAGGAAACAATTTTCAACAATTCAATCCGTCGCCTTCGGCGGCAGGAATCAAGTTCACTAAAACTCGTGGCATTACGGTTGCGGGTAGTGTGTTCACGGGCAACCAGGCGGCAGGACTCTGGCTCGATGAATCTACGGTCGGATTTGCGGTGGTAAATAACCGATTTGCGCGAAACTGGATCGGCGCCGAACTTGAACTATCGGACACTGGTGTATTTGCAAACAACGTGGTTGACGGCGGCAAGCACGCCTTGTACATCTATAACACTGGAAACGTGCAGGTTTACAACAACTCGTTCGCCAACTACGGGGTCGGCGGGGTTTTCATGTCACAGGACCACCGTCGGCAATCGAATCCGAGTGACCCTGGCCACGATTCTCGATACCCCGCGGGCGACCCAACCAACCCTTGGCTCACCCGTAATATCACAGTTAGTAACAACACATTTGGTGCGGCGAACCCAGGAATGTTCCAAGTGTATGCGCTCGACAAGGAGACGCGAATTTCCGCCGACGCAATGAACCTGACCGTCAAGGGCAACCAATTCGCGCCTTCCCCCACGATGGTTGGCTGGGGTGGCGGCGATAACGTAACTGTCACCCGCTTCTACACACCAAATGCGCTCTCGGGAGCAAAGAACTCATCTTGGCGTAACGCGATTGCCACACCCGCAAGCGTCGCACCCACCGCTGCCGGAAATGCAGTGGCGCTTCCACTACCCCCGAGCGTGGCTAACAAGGTCGGGGTGCCCACGGGGAGCGTCCAAGTCGGACCGTTCTTGAGCCGGCTGCCGTGAGTCTCTGTGTCGCACGACGTTCCATTGCATAAGAGCGGTTTGTTCGTTCTGCCGTCGTAAGCGATCGCCACGTCGAGCGTCCCCCGTGCCCGCGCCTGACTCGTGGCCATCACGGCGAGCCTGCTGTTGCTTGCACGGACGGACGGCCATGATCACCCACCCGGACCCAGTCGCACCCTGAAACTGGATCATTCCGCCCCTACCTCGGTAAACTCCGGGTCAAGAGATCGTAAAGACCCGGGCGTCGTCGTCGTCGCTCGGACGGAAAGATGGGTTGACGACGATGGCTAAGCCCTTGGTGGGTTACCTCCCCGGTGTGTTCGATATGTTTCACATCGGGCATCTCAACGTGCTGCGGAATGCCAAGCTGAGTTGCGATTACCTCATCGCTGGCGTCGTCAGCGATGAGCGGTCACTCACCGCCAAGGGCAAGACGCCCGTGGTTCCCCTCATCGAGCGGCTCGAGATCGTGCAGAGCATTCGCTACGTCGACGAGGCTGTCGTGGAAGACGTTCCGGAGAAGCTGCAGATGTGGGAGCAGCTGAAGTTCGATGTGATCATCAAGGGTGACGACTGGCGCGGCACCGACAAGGGCCGAAAGCTCGAAGCGGACTTCGCCGGAGTCGGTGTCGAGGTGGTCTATTTGCCCTACACCGTCGTGACGTCGAGCACAATGCTCCGGCAGGCGCTGCACTCCCGGCTGGCCGGCGAATAGTTGCCCTAGATCGCCGACATCTCCCGATACCACTTGGCGCAGCCGACCAGGAAGTATGCGAAGTTGGCCAGCAGCAGCAGTCCGTAGACCACCACGAAGGCTGAAGGCAACGCCAACAGCAGCATGACTACGCACAACAGTCCGTAGTCATTGGGCAGCACGAGTAGCGACCGCAGGATCGGCGCGTGTTCGCCCGGATTGACCAGCGGGGTTGCGACCGCCGACTCCCCCGCCTTGGCGGCCGCGACCCGGCGCAACTGGTCGGTGAGGGTGAGGGCGAAATAGGACGATGCTGCCACCACGCCGTATGCCAGAGGGATCAGTAGCAACGCCTCATGCCGCAAGTCGAAGAACCGATACCACGACACCAGCACTGCGGCATGCAGACTGGAGACCTTCACAGCATCGACCACGTGGTCCAGCCATTCACCACCCGCTGAACCTCCGCCGCGGAGGCGTGCCAACTGGCCATCCGCCGAATCAAGTGCGTAGCCCAACGCCAGGAGCAACGCGACTGCGACGGCCATCAGGACCCCGGGATGCACCAGTGCCAGCACGAGGATTCCGGCGGCACTGCAGAGTGCGCTAAGGGCCGTTACCTGGTTGGGAGTCCAACCCCGCACGTAGGCGAGCGCCGCAAGCTGTCGCCCCAATGGTCGATTGATCCAGCGCGAGTAGCCTCCGGCGCCGCGTGCGCTCTTCTGCGCCGACGCCAGCCGACGCACGGCGTCGCTACGACTTTCCATGGTGGACATCGTCTCTGGAAGGCCTCTCACCGTCTCCTGTGAACTGAGCAACAAGAGAACCTTACGCAAATCTGGCATTTTGCAGGCAAGTTCCTGACGAACTGATAACCTTTGGCAGGCGTTTTATTTACCTTCCGTTGGGTTGACATTCGTGTCGCTCGCATGTAGAGAGTTTTGGGGTCACGCATGTTCACGCACCGACGACGCCGTCTGCTGTTCATCCATTCCTCCGACGAGCTCTACGGCGCCGACCGAGTCCTCCTGGACCAAATCCTGGCAATCCCGAACGACGTTGACGTTGAGGTGTGGTTGCCCGACGACCTCGAGCACGGTGCCTTCCCGTTGTGTCACCGCCTCGAGGAGCTCGGTGTCAGCGTGCATCACCTTCCGCTGCCCATCATGCGCAGGGCATACCAGACACCCACGGGGCTGCTGCGGCTGAGCGCGCGCAGTGCGAGCCTGGTGCAGCGTCTGCACGCGCATCGTCCGGACGTGGTCTACTGCACGACCAGCGCGACCTTCTTGGCCGCCCCCGCCGCCCGCCTGGCGCAGATCCCCCACGTGATCGGACACGTCCACGAGATGTGGAGTGACATGGATCGCCGCATCCTCGGGCCGCTCGCGCGTCATTGCGGACAACTCCTGGCGATTTCGAACGCGGTCGTGGAGAGTCTGCCTCCCGCGCTGCGTGACCGGACGGTCATTGTTCCCAACGGCACCGCCGACCCGGGCACCACCCAGCCGGTCGCCGGCGGTATCGGCCCGGTCACCTACCTGGTCGCCAGCCGGTGGAACGCCTGGAAGGGCTACGCCACTCTCCTGGAGGCGTGGCGTCATGTGTCCGAGGCCCGGCTGATCGTGCTGGGCGCTGCGCCACCCAGCGGTGCGTCCACCGATGTGCGTGCTCTCGCCGCTGAGGTCGACCACCCCGAAACGATCGAGATCGTCGGGGAGGTCGAGGACATCTCCCCCTACCTCGAGCGCGCCGACGTCATGATCGTGCCCTCCGAGCAACCTGAACCATTCGGGCTGGTCGCGATTGAGGCATTCGCCCGCTCCCGCCCAGTGCTTGCGTCCGCCGCCGGCGGCCTGTTGGACATCGTCACCGCGGAGCGGGACGGCTGGTTCTTCCCCCCGGGGGATGCTGCGGCGCTCGCCGACCTCCTCAAGCGCATCGACCGCGCTGAGGTGGCACGCACTGGTACGGCCGCGCGGGCAACGTTCGAGGCCCGCTTCACCAGTGAGCGCTACGCCGCCGACTGGTGGGATCTGGTCAATGGCGTGTCGGGCCTCGTGCCTCCGGCCCCTGCGTCACGCACCCTCGCTCATAAGATCATTCCCCCGGCCACCTGGCCGGTCCCTGGGCGGAACGTAGCCAAGTCGAAATCCCACTCGGCCTGAGCTTGCTTGTGGACGTCGAGTCATGGTGGGTCCCGGTCTGTAACGGTAATGACACAATCCCCGGTTGCTTGGCCCTTCGCGCACACCGAGAGTAAGCGCTGAAGTCAAAACGTTGGCTGATTCGAGTTCCCAAACGGTGGCACCGTTCGTTGGCTTCGACGTCATCACCTCCGGGCGCAGGCGTGGACCCCCAAAAGTCAGTCGGGGCCCGCTAGGTGCGCCGCGGGTCAAACGAGCGAACCCTCGGCCGTCCAGGTCTGACCTGTCAGGTCCGGCCCTAGCCTCAGCGGCCCTCCAGACGCCGACGCACGTCGTATATGCGCTCCGTACCTCGCGCCACAAGCATCGCCGGTACGAAGTTTCGGCGGAAGCGCTGTATGTATCGGAGGGCGGCCTGATCATCCGGAAACAACCCGCGATCTACCCAGAAGCGCGCGATCGCGGCCTGCGTAGAGGGGTCGGCGCGATGCAGCGCCCGCCGGTGCACGCCAAATACGACTGACTTACTGCTCATTGCCTTGCCAATCGCCCGAGCGACGCCAGCCTCGTTGGCCGCACTGGGCCACACGGTCGGTGACTCAACCTCAACGCCATCTGTTGCTTCTTCCAGGCCGGGACCTCGCTCCGCCATCCACCCGGAGTAGAGGAAAAACTCTAGAAGGTCATTTGATTCGAACTCCTCGGCGAAGGGGACCTTCGCGGTGCTCTCGATGTCCGCCATCATGCGCCGCACCAACTCGGTCTCGAAAACAAACGGGGTTCCAGTAGGCGGGAACCGCTGAATAGCCTGCACGATGGTGGGCTCGCTAGCGCCCAAGTACCGTAACGTCCTCTCCAGCGACTCTCGCAAGGGATGGTCGACGTATGAGTGGCTGAGACCGTGGGGGCGGCCGGTCGAACTCACGAACGACGTAGCGTGGGTGGGCGCGATGAAGTGGTTCTTAGCGTCGAACACGACGTACTGCGGGCTGTCGATGTGTCGCGCGACTATTAGCTTTGCCGCCTGCTGCGTTCTCCAACCATGCAAGTGCGGAGCGTCGATGAGTTCGCGGGTGCGTATCACCTCCACCCGGTCACTAACCGACCCGTAAGACCTCTCTAGCCCTGCAATCCGTCGAGACGACAATGGGCGAGAGCAATTATCCAGAATCACGATCCGATCAACCGCGGTCGGGTCAAGCCAGCGATCCATTGAACGCGCCTGAATATCCAGCAGCGCTACCTCGGGATCAAACACCACAGTGACGAAGGTGGGGGGCGCCGTCATGCGATTCACCATGCCATAGCGAGGGGCGACGATAGGCCCTTTCCCGACCAACGAGGCCCCCAACGGTGTCTGACGTACTGGCGTCACCTACGGACCCGCAGGCCTAGGATCAACGTCCATGAAGGGGATCATCCTTGCTGGTGGTTCGGGGACCCGGCTGCACCCGATCACCCGCGGCATCAGCAAACAACTCATGCCGATCTACGACAAGCCGATGATCTACTACCCGCTGTCGACGCTGCTGACCGCCGGGATCCGTGAGGTGCTGATCATCACCACACCGCACGACGCCGACCAGTTCCACCGACTGCTCGGCGACGGCGCCGAGTGGGGTATTGACCTGCAGTATGCGGTCCAGGCGTCCCCCGACGGTCTCGGCCAGGCGTTCCTGATCGGCGCTGACTTCATCGGCTCGGACAGCGTGGCGCTGGTCCTCGGCGACAACATCTTCTACGGTCCGGGGCTGGGCACTGCGTTGAAGGCGAACCGCTCGGTGAGCGGTGGAAACATCTTCGCCTACCGCGTGGCCGACCCCTCGGCGTACGGCGTGGTCGAGTTCGACCCGAGCGGCACGGTGCGCTCGATCGAGGAGAAGCCGGCCCAACCCCGCAGCCGGTACGCCGTGCCCGGGCTCTACTTCTATGACAACGATGTGGTGTCGATCGCCAGGACCCTTCGTCCCTCCGAACGCGGCGAACTGGAGATCACCGGCATCAACGACGCCTACCTGCAACGCGGTGATCTGACGGTCACGGTGCTGCCACGCGGCACCGCGTGGTTCGACACCGGGACCTTCCAGGGGATGATGGCCGCCGCCCAGTTCGTGCAGGCCATCGAGGAACGCCAGGGCGACAAGATCGGCTGCGTCGAGGAGGTCTCCTGGCGCAACGGCTGGTTGTCCGACGAGCAACTGGGCGACCTGGCCCGGCCGCTGGTCAAGAGCGGGTACGGGCAGTATCTCCTGCAGCTGCTGGAGGAGAAGAACGAGGCGGTGGCCTCGTCGTGAAGATCGAACCACTGCCCATCGAAGGTGCCTTCGTCGTGACGCCCCGGCAGTTCCCCGACGACCGCGGTGTTTTCCTCGAAGGTTTCCGGGGTGACCTGCTCGCCGAACAGCTCGGCCACCGCCCGGACATCGTGCAGACCAACATCTCGGTGTCCAGCCGCGGAACCGTCCGCGGGATCCACTTCGCCGACATACCTCCCGGACAGGGCAAGTACATCACCGCGGTGTCCGGATCCTTGATCGACTACGTCGTCGATATTCGCGTGGGCTCACCGACCTTCGGTCAGTGGACCGCCGTCCCCCTGGATACCGTCGAGCGTCAGGCGGTGTATCTCAGCGAGGGCCTGGGACACGCTTTCTGTGCCCTCGAGGACAACACGACCGCCGTCTACTTGTGCACCGCGGCCTACAACCCCGGGCATGAACACGGCATCCAACCACTCGACCCGGCGATCGGCCTGACCTTCCCTGACGGGATCGAGCCGCTCCTGTCGCCCAAGGACGCCGCCGCCCCCACGTTGTCAGACGGTGAGACATCGGGGCTCTTGCCGACCTACGACCAGTACACCGCTCACCTGGCCTCCCTGCGGTCCTAGCCCCTGGAGCGGCTCAGGCGTCGAACAACTCGTCCTTGGCGCGAACGTCCCTGAACAGACGCTCAACCGACCCCGCGGGCCGATCCAGCAGGACGACCGGCACGGTCCGCAGCATCCCCTCGGTCTCCCCCTCGCCGGTGATGTCGGCCGGGTTCCAGCGCACCATCGGGTCGCCCGCCTCGACCGTGTCACCCTGAGCCACCAGCACCTCGAAGCCCTTGCCCTCCAGCTTCACGGTATTGATGCCCAGATGCACCAGAACGCCCAGCTTCTCTTCGGCGTTGAGAACCACGAACGCGTGGGGATGAACCTTGACGACCGTCCCCGAGATCGGGGAGACCACCGTGGCGGGCTCCAGGATCGGCTCGATCGCCACGCCCGGACCGACCATCTCACCGGCGAACACCGGGTCGTCGACCTCTTCGATCGGAATGACCCGACCCGTGCAGGGCGCGAGCAGCTTCACATCAGGTCCTCGATGTCGTCGGCCAGGGTGTCTGCTTCCGGCCCGACGACGACCTGCACGACGTTTCCGGACACGATGACACCGTGTGCGCCGGCTGCCTTCAGTGCGGCTTCGTTGATCAACGAGCCGTCCTCGACCTCAGTGCGCAGCCGCGTGATGCACGGCTCGATCTCGACGATGTTGTCGGCACCACCGAGGCCGGCCAGGATGTCTTCTGCTTTTCCCATGATGTGCTCCTTCTCAAGCGAACTCGGATACGGAATGTCGGGATCAGTCTGGGTCCGTGGTGGTGACTTTAGCCAGACCTCGCGGGTTGTCCGGGTCCAACCCCAGGGACAGCGCCAGCGACTCGACCACCAGCTGGGCCGGGACGATCGACGCGATCGGTGACAGCGCTTCGGTCAGGCGCGGGCCGGCGACCGCGACGTCGACTGTGTCGGCGAATTCCGTCGTTCCGCCGATTCCCACCGTCGTTGCCCCACGCTGGTCCAGGTCCTGCGCCAACTCGATCATCGGCGTACTCATCGGGCCGTCGGCCGCGGACACCAGTACCGCGGACATGCCCCCGGTGACCACAGAGATCGGGCCGTGCCGCAGATCGGCGTAGGAGTAGCCGCGCACCGGGCGCAGGCAGGTCTCCTCCAGCTTCAGCGCCGTCTCCAATGCCGTGCCCATCAGGAGCCCGCGTCCGGACACCACCGCGTACGCCGAATCCTTTAGTGCCGCAACCGCTTCCGCCACTCCGGAACGCTCTGCCAGCAACCGCTCGATCTCGCCGGGCACGGTCGCCAGCTCATCGTCGTACGCCGATGGGTCACCAGACAGGGCCGTGCCCAGGACCGCCATGGCCACCGTCTGTGAGACGTAGGTCTTGGTCGCCGGCACCGCCAACTCCGGGCCGGCCTGGGTGAGCAGCCCCAGATCCGCGTCGGCCAGCAGCGGCGAGTCCGGGACGTTTGCAACGGCAATGGTCGCCGCCCCGCACTCCTTGGCCCACTGCTGGGTCTGCACGATCTCCTCGGTCTGCCCGGACTGGGAGACGCTGACCACCAGGGAGTGGGACAGGTCGAGCTTGGCTCCGTAGTGGGTTGCCACGCTGGGGGAGAACAAACTGGCCAGTACGCCGGAGTGGGTCTCCAGCAGGTAGCGCCCGTAGACCGCCGCGTTGTCGCTGCTGCCGCGAGCCACGAACAGCACCTGCTCCCGCCCGGCGTACACCTCGGCGATCCTGTCCCGCAGCGGGATCAGCGCATCCAGCGTGTCCTGCACCGCCTGTGGCTGCTGGGCGATCTCCCGCCCCATCTGGGTCTCGCGCACATCTTCCACGTCCGGTGCCCTCCGCTCCTTCTTGACGCATCCCGTCGCTCGCAGCATGATATGCGAACTGGTCCGGACCAGACCGTACCAGTCCGACGCTATCCCCGACCAGCCTTGGAGAGGAGGAATCCGTGCCGACCCGGCAGATCACCGACGGACCTGAACCGAAGTACGCGCAACTGCGCGAGGCGCTGACCGTGATGGCAACCCGTGAGTTGCAGCCGGATGCCGCCCTCCCCTCCGAGCGGGAGTTGATGCGCCGGTACGCCGTGTCCCGCGCGACCGTGCGCCGCGCCATCGAGAGTCTGGCGGCGGACGGGCTCCTGCATCGCATCCACGGCAAGGGCACCTTCGTCGCACGGCCCCGGCTGCAGTCCGACCTGCACCTTGCCTCCTTCAGCCAGGACATGACCCGGCGCGGTCTCACCCCGTCGACGGCCATCCTCACGCTCGAACTCGACACTCCCCCAGCCGAAGTCGCCGAGATCTTGCAACTGCCGCGGCATGGTCGTGCGTGGCGCCTGGAGCGCATCCGCTTCGCCGACGACGTGCCGATCGCCCTGGAGGACGGGTGGTATCCGGCCCACCTGCTGCCCGATCTGGACCAACGCGACCTGACCGGATCGCTCTACGAGGTCCTGACCACGGAGTACGAACTGGTCATCGATCACGCCGAGCAGACCCTGTGGGGCGAGCCGGCGGACGCACCGACGGCGCGGCGACTGAAGACACCGTCCAACGCAGCGCTGCTGGTCTTCCAGCGCACCAGCTTCTCAGCCGGAATACCGGTCGAGTACGTCGTGTCCCGCTATCGCGGTGACCGCTACTCGATCCATATGAGCCTCGACCGACCCGACCCCAACCCGAAGGAGCACTGATGAGTACTGCCGAGGTACCAGCGAGTTCGCCACCCGCAGCCAAGAAGAAGCGCATCAACCTGGCGCCGATCCAGAAGTTCGGCCGCAGTCTGATGCTGCCGATCGCTGCCCTGCCGGTCGCCGGTCTGATGCTGCGGCTCGGCCAGCCCGACCTATTGGGCAAGGACGGTCTTGGCTGGGACAAGGTGGCCGCGATCGTCGGTGCCGCCGGTAGCGCGCTCTTCAACAACCTGCCGCTGCTGTTTGCCGTCGGTATTGCCATCGGTATGGCCAAAAAGGCTGATGGCTCAACGGCTTTGGCCGCGGTCGTCGGTTATCTGGTCTTCAAGAGCGTCGGCGATGCGATGTCGCCCTACATCCTCGGTGAGCCCAAAGAGGGCGCCGCGCAGGAGTTGATCAACTTCGGGGTGCTGGGCGGCATCATCGCCGGCCTGGTCTCGGCCTACCTGTGGCAGAAGTACCACCGCATCAAACTGCCTCCCTACCTCGCCTTCTTCGGCGGCCGGCGGTTCGTGCCGATCATCACCGCCTTCGCCATGCTGATCATCTCGGTGCTGATGTCCTTCATCTACCAGCCGTTCAACACCGGTCTGACCGACCTGGGCAACTGGGTCGCGGAGAACGACGTCGTCGGTGGTTTCGTCTACGGCACCGCCAACCGGTTGCTCATCCCGCTGGGGTTGCACCACATCCTGAACAACCCGCCGTGGTTCATCTTCGGCTCCTACACCCCGTCTGGCACCGGTGTGCCGGTGCACGGTGACATCGCCCGGTTCCTGTCGGGTGACCCGACGGCTGGTGCGTTCATGACCGGCTTCTTCCCCATCATGATGTTCGCCCTGCCCGCGGCGGCGCTGGCGATCTGGCAGGAAGCCAAGATCAAGCACAAGAAGGCCGTCGGTGGTGTGATGCTCTCGGTCGGCCTCACCGCGTTCCTGACCGGTGTCACCGAGCCCCTGGAGTTCGCCTTCATGTTCGTCGCGTGGCCGCTCTACGTGATCCACGCCGTCCTGACCGGTACGTCACTGGCATTGGTCAACGCCCTTGGCATCAAGGACGGATTCTCATTCAGCGCAGGCCTTTTCGACTACGTGCTGAACTTCAACATCGCCACCAAGCCGTTGTTATTGATACCCATCGGCCTGGGGTATGCGGTCATCTACTACTTCCTGTTCCGGTTCGTCATCCGCAAGATGAACCTGAAAACCCCCGGCCGCGAGGATGACGACGAGGCCTCGATGGCCGAAGCGGACACCAGCGCGTGATCATCACCGCTCCCCTCGTGCTCACCCCGGCGCGTGCTCTCGCGCCGGGGTGGGTCGAGATCTCCGGCGACTCGATCGCCGCCGTCGGTGAGGGTACGCCGAACGGTCCGGTCGACGTACCTCTCACCGGCACCCTCGTCCCCGGCTTCGTGGACACCCACGTGCACGGCGGCGGCGGGGCGTCGTTCGACGCCGGCACCGCGGCCGCAGCGGCCACGGTCACCGATGCGCATCTTGCCCATGGCACCACCTCGATGATCGCCTCGCTGGTCACGATGTCGCATGAGGACATGGACCGGGCGGTGCGCGAACTAGCACTGCTGGTGGCCGACGGGCGGCTCGCGGGCATCCACCTCGAAGGACCCTGGCTCTCACCGCTGCACCGCGGCGCGCACGACCCCGTCCTGCTGGAGAACCCGTCCTCCGAACGCATCGCGCACGTGTTGGAGCTCGGGGACGGGTCGATCCGGATGGTCACCATCGCCCCCGAACTACCCGGTGGGCCAGAAGCCGTTGCGCAACTGGCGTCCGCGGGAGTCGTCGCTGCAGTAGGACACACCGACGCGACGTACGAGCAGGCCACCCAGGCCCTCGCCTCCGGGGCGACGGCGGGAACCCACCTGTTCAACGCAATGACTCCCCTGAACCACCGCGCGCCGGGAGCCGTTGGGGCACTGCTGGATTCGGACGCAGTCGTGGAGTTGATCTGCGACGGCGTGCACCTGCACCCGGCGACGATCCGCCTTGCCACCCGTCTGGCCTCGGACCGATTCGTGCTGGTGACCGACGCCATGGCGGCGGCCGCGAGCGCCGACGGGGACTACCGGCTGGGACCGTTGGACGTGTTCGTGAGGGACGGCGTCGCACGCCTGGCCGACGGCACGATCGCCGGGTCGACACTGACGATGGCCCGGGCTGTGCAGTTCTGCGTCAACGTCGTCGGGCTTCCGTTGGAGGTCGTCCTGCCCGCGGCCACCTCACGCGCCGCTGACCACCTCGGCCTCGCCCGCGTCGGCTCCATCGAGCCCGGCTACTTCGCCGACCTGGTCGAACTCTCCGCCGACCTGGACGTCACGCGCGTGATGCGCCGTGGCTCCTGGGTCGCCAGCGCACGCTCGCGTTAGCGGATCGCAAAGCTCAACTGCCCGACCGCAGACTGCGAGCCAGAATCACGTAGTGCTGCCACTGCATCGAACCAACGACGTGCCGCAACGGTCGTAGTGGCTTATGCCGCCGACTCTGATGGAACACGGGGTTAGCGCCCCGCACCGACTCCACCTCGAAACCGGCGTCGGCGAACATCTTCAGCATGCTTTTCTTGGTGAAGAACCGAACATGGGTACGGTCGAGCACGCCGATGTCCTGGTACTCCCATTCGCCGGCGATCAAGCCGGTTACCACCGGCAAGTAGCGAACGTTCGGGATGGCCGCCAACACGTGACCGCCCGGGTTCAGGTGCTCGTGAGTTGCGCGCAAGGTCCGCCACGGCTCGACGATGTGCTCGAGAACGTCGTTGAAACAGATGAGGTCAAACCGATCGTCGCGCCCCTGCAATGCTTCGGGGTAGTAACCATCGAGGACCTCATCGAAACCACTCCCCCGCGCCTTGTCCGCCTGCTGGGGTACCGGTTCGATACCCACAATCCTGGCTTCCGGCCCCAGTACTCGACGGAGGGTCGACCCAAAACCGCCGCGACCGCAGCCGACATCGAGCGCGGACCGCGAACCTAGCGGGATGTCAGGTGCGACGTCGTCGCGTCGGTTGAACGTGTAAACGTCCTGCTGCAGCATTGCTTCCATGGTGATCTCCTCGCTCGACTCGCCGCGAAGATCTCCTCGCTCAGCCCGCTGCGAAGCATAAACCAGCGGAAAGGTCAGGCGGACTTACTTGCGTGGGTTACCTCACAAATTGAGCCGCGGGCGTCTGAACCTGGTGGTCGTAGTCGCAGACAGGTGGACTGTCTTCCGGGAGGGACACTCCGACCAGCCCCCGCCTTGACTGCATGGCTTGCTGAGGAACAATCATCTGCGCTATGGGTCGTCGGCAACGTCATGTGCGGGAGATGATTCTCTATCTGCTCATCCCGGCGGCAGGGTTCCTGTCGCCGCTTTTGGTCATTCCGGCGATCACCTCGCGCTTTGGCGTGGCGGGGTGGACCGGAATGGCGTTGGCCCAATCGCTCGGTGGAGCGATTGCCATAGCCACAGAGATGGGCTGGGGTGTCGTCGGTCCACAGCGCGTTGCGGGGATGTCCAGACGGGACGGTATCGCGCAGTACCGATTGTCCCTGACTTCGCGTCCCTTAACCGCCATCCCAGGAATGGTCTTGGCCGCAGCACTAACAGGGTGGCTGGTCGACGACCATGCAGTCGCAGCGGCGATCCTGGCCGCCGCGATGGCCTCCCAGGCGATGACCCCCCAGTGGTACTTCGTCGGCATCGGACAACCTGTTGCCGTCCTGTGGTCCGAGTCGCTGCCCAAGGCCCTGCTCGCCCTCATCTCGGCGATCGCTATTCTCGCGGGCGCTCCATTCGTCACCTACAGCTTGCTGATGTGCCTAGCGATGCCAATTGCGCTCATCGTCGCGCGGTTGATCATCGGCCCTGAAGCACGATTGCGCCGCTCTGACTGGGCAGCCGCGACGACCGCTAGTCGCCAGCAACTCATTATCGGGTCCAGTCGCGTCGTAAGTGTCGCGTACACAGGGCTTCCGGTAACGCTGGTCCAGATCGCCGCTCCTGAAGCCACGCCAGTGTTCGCCGCGACCGAGCGATTGATGCGGATGGGCGTGCTTGTGCTCTATTCCGTGCCATCGCGGCTGCAGAGCTGGATTGGCGGAGCGGATGTTGGCGAACGCGCGGGACGGGTGCACCAGGCACAACGCATCTGCCTTCTGATGGGAGTGCTCGCTGGTGTTGCGTACGCCGCCCTAACACCAACTGTCAGCCGACTGATGTTTTCGGGTGCCGTGAACGTCCCTTACTCAGTCTCGTCAGCATCCGGGGTGTTGTTGGCAGTGATCTGCACCTCGATGGGCCTTGGCCTCTCGATGGTCGCTACAGGTCAGGCCAATCTCACCATTGCCGCAATCATCCCCGCCGCCATCGTGGCGCTGAGCACCGTTGGCGTGATGGCGATCCACTTCGGCGCGACCGGCGCCGTGATTGCCGAGATCGCCGCAGAACTCGTAGGCGTGGCCATCCTGTGGTACTTGTTGCGTCGGCACGCCAGGCGGCACGCGGCTTCGTAGAATCCCCATTGCGTCAGACGCCACAACCGGTAGTCGCTCGCGCCATTGGCGAAGCATGCCCTGACCTCCTCGCCGAGTCTCTTCGGAGGGCGCCACCAGATGCTCGTCGGTCTGACAACCGTGAGCTGCGCTTGGAGCCTTCCGGGCTGGCTTGGTTGGTCAACGCTGCACCAGCGTGACCGCGACCAGCGCCGCGTTGAGGATCCCCACGAGACCCACCGCCCCCCAGGCAAATGTCGTCATGACGTTGCCGTTGACGTGGTCCCCCATCAGCGCCCGGTCGGAGGTAAAGAGGGCCAGCGGGATCAGTGCCGCCAGGATGCCGAGAGACAGCACAACCTGTGAGGCGAGCAGACCGGTGACCGGGGAGACACCAGCGGTGATCAGAACGAGGGCGGGAAGGAGGGTGATCACGCGGCGCAGGTACGGCGAGACCCGCCTGCGCAGCAAACCGGCCATGATCGTCTCCCCGGCAGCCGTGCCCACCGCGGTCGAGACCAGGCCCGACAGCAGCAGCGCCACCAGGAACGCGATCGTCGCCCCGTGACCAACGCGGGTGGTGATCGCCCCCGCGATGGTCCCGAAGTCGTCGTCCTGCTCACCTGCCAGCGCACCTGCCCCGAAGAGCAACATCGAAACGTTCACGGCTCCGGCCAGCATCATTGCTTTGGCCACCTGCGACCTGATGTGGTGCGGCCGCTCGGGATGATCGGCCCCCAGCCCGGAGTGCAGATAGATGGCGTGCGGCATGATCGTGGCCCCGACGATCGCGGCCGCGAGCAGCACCTGTTCGTTCCCACCGACGGTGGGCAGCAATCCCTTGGCGGCATCGACGGTCGCCGGTGGTGCCGTGACCATCCCGAGGACGAAGGCCGCTCCGATGATCAGCAGCGAGGTCGCCGCCACCGCTTCCAACGCGGCCTCGCCCAGCCGGTCCCGCAACGCCAGAATCGCCATTCCGATCGCGCCAGCCGCTAGCGCAGCCGCCAGCATGGGCACGTCGAAGAGGAGATGCAGTGCGACCGATGCCCCGATGACCTCGGCGAGATCAGTTGCCATGGCGACGATCTCGGCCTGCGCCCAGTAGGCACGCCGACCAACAGGTCCCAGCCGCTCCCGTATCAGCGAAGGCAATGACTGCCCGGTCGCCGCACCCAACTTGGCCGACAGGTACTGCATCGGCGCGGCCACCGCACTGGCCAACACGACGACCCACAGCAGTGAATATCCGAACCGGGCCCCTGCGGAGGTGTTGGCCGCGATGTTGCCCGGGTCGACGTACGCAATGGCTGCCACGAACGCGGGACCGAGGGTCAGGCTGCCCCTGCGCCACCGGCGCAGGGGCAGCGGTATTGAGTCAGACATGGTCGGTCATGAGCCGACCTTCGCGTCCACCTCGTAGCTGGTGTTGATCGACTCGAAGAAGTTGACCAACTGCAACGTGTCGTTCGCGGTGGCCATCCACTTAGCGGGATTGCTGACGCCCCAATGAGGTTCGAAGCCCAACTCCTCCAGGCGCCGGTCCGCCAGATACTGCACGTAGGTGTTGATGTAGTCGGCGTTGAGCCCCAGGATGCCGCCGGGCAGCAGGTCCCGGTTGTAGGCGGACTCCATCTCCACCGCGTCCAGGATCATCTGCCGGATCTCGTCGGCGAACTCCTGCGTCTGCAGATCAGGGTTCTCTTCCAGCACCGTCAGGATCAGATTGATCCCGAACTTCAGGTGCAACGACTCATCGCGCACGATCCAGTCGATCAGCGAGCCGAAGTTGCGCAACAGGTTCCGCTGCCGGAAGCTCAGCGCGACCATGAAGCCGCTGTAGAACCAGATCCCCTCCAGCACAACGTTGTACGCCACCAGGTTGCGCACGAAGTCGCGCTTGCCCTCAGTGGTGGTGATGTCCAGCTGGGTGCTCGCCATCCGCTCGATGAACTTCACCTCGAAGGCCTCCTTGGCGGCCATCGACGGGATGTCGACGTGCGCGCTGTACGCCTCGTCGCGGTCGATCGGGAAGGTCTCCAGCACGTACTCGAACGCCATGCAGTGGTTGGCCTCCTCCCACATCTGTTTCGCGAGGTAGAGGTGGCCCTCGGGTGCGTTGATGTAGGGGTAGACACCGAACGCCAGCGCCTTGTTGACCAGCAACTCGTTGGGGTTGAAGTAGCTCATCAGGAACGTGACCGCGTGCCGCTCCTGCTCGGTCATCCGCTCGAAGTCGGCCAGGTCCTCCCCCAGCTGCACCTCGTGCGGGAACCACGTGTTGGCGACCGCCTGGTTGTAGAGGTCGTAGGCCCACTGGTAGCGAATCGGCTTGAGCAGCAGGCCGTCCTGGATACCGGTACCGAGAATTGTCATTGGCATGCCTCGCAGTTCAAGAGTTCCTGGGGGTCGGTCGGGCAGACCAGACCTTCGATCACTTCGGGTACGTCGATCGCTGGCTTCTCATCGATCGTCACCACCTGCGGTGGTGGGGTGGGCGCCTTCTCCGGCGCAGTCTTCTTGGCGAAGCCGAAGCCGCCGCCGCTACGGCCGGACGCCTCGGTCTTGTTCACCTTCACCGTCGACTGCTCGGCGGTGTGCCGCGGCTTCATGTGCAGGTAATAGGTCGTCTTCACACCCTTGCGCCACGCATCGACGTAGAGCTCGGCCATCGCACCGACGTCCCTGGACTCTAGATAGATGTTCCGGCTGATCGCCTGGTCGATCCACTTCTGCGCCCGCGATGCAATGACCAGGTAGGCGTCCGGCGGCAGTTGGAACGAGGTCTGATAGGTGGTCAACAGGTCCTCGGGGATTCCGGGAACAGCCGACAGATCACCCTGGGCCCGCAACAACTCCTCGCGGACCTGCTCCCAGAGGCCCCGCTCCTGTAATGCCGCGACCAGGTTGCGATTGACCTCCAAGAACTTGCCCGCAGAGGTGGCCCGCGAAAACAGTTGCGAGAACTGCGGATCCAGACCGGGCGTGGTGCCGGCGACCAGTCCGATGGAAGCCGTGGGAGCGATGGCCATCAGGGTGGCGTTGCGGACCCCTTGCCGCACCTTGGTGCGCAGAGCGTCCCAGTCCAGGCGCGCCGTACGGTCGACGTCGACGGGCACACCGCGGCGCTGCTCCAACACCTCGAGGGTGTCGAACGGCACCAGCCCCTTCGACCAACCGGACCCCTCGAAGTTGGGGTAGGCGCCGCGCTCGGCGGCCAGGTCGCAGGAGGTGTCGATCGCATGCCAGGCGATGAACTCGGTGACCTCGTCGATCAGATCGGCGGCCTCCGGTGAGGCGTAGGACAGGCCCAGTCGCTCGACGACATCGGTGAATCCCATCAGGCCGAGACCGATCGCGCGGTTCTGGCTGTTGGAGTGCTCCGACTGCTGCACCGACGACTTGGTGATGTCGATCAGGTTGTCCAACTGCCGCACGGCGAGGCGCGTGGACTCCGCGAGTCGGTCCCAATCCCATTGTCCCTCAACGAGATGGCGTGACAGGTTGATCGAGGCCAGGTTGCACACTGACACGTTGTCGCGGTCCTGCGGCAGGGTGATCTCGGTGCACAGGTTGCTCAGATGGATCGTGCCGGTGTTGTCGTTGAGGGCCCGCTGGTTGATGGTGTCCTTCCACGTCAGCCACGGGTGGGAGGTCGTCTGCAGGGAGACCAGGATCGCCTTCCACTGCTCCTTGGCGCGCACCTTCTTGAAGGACCGCAGACCGCCGCGTTCAGCGAGGGCGACATACTCGGCGTACCGCCGGGAGAAATCGTCGCCGACCAACTCGACCAAGTCGGGCGTCTCTAGCGGGTCGAAGAGATACCAATCGTCATCAGCGACAACACGTTTCATGAACTCGTCGCTGATCCAGACCGCGGTGTTCGCCGTGCGGGTGCGCCGGTAGGGGTCGCCGGCGTTCTGCCGCAGGTCGAGGAACTGCGGGAAGTCCAGGTGCCAGTTCTCCATGTAGAAGCACAGCGCGCCGAACTTCTTGCCACCCCGCGACACCGCTCGCAGGATCGAGTCGATCGTGTGCATGAACGGGATCGGCCCGGTCGAGGCGGTGTTGTTGGACCGGATCGGGCTGCCCTCCGAGCGCAGCTTGGTGACCGAAAGCCCAATGCCACCAGTGCCTTTGGTCAGCCACATCACGTCACGCATCGACGTCGCGATGTGCTCGATATCGTCGTCCATCTGCATGACGAAGCAGTTGGACAGCTGCGGTGTCTGCGTGCCGGCGTTGACCAAGGTCGATCCGGCCGCGAGGTAATCGAGCGAGGCCATCTTCCGGTAGAAGCCGATCGCGGCCTTCGTGGGTTCGGTCTCGTTGACCGACAGGCCCATAGCGACTCGCATCCAGAAGTAGGCCGGGACCTCGATCGGGTGACGACGCGCGTCGGTCGCCATGTACCGGTTGCGGAGGGTGACGATGCCGATGTAGCGCAACCCTTCGTCCAGTTGCGGATCGAGCGCTGCCGCAAGGCTTTCCAGGTCGTAGGTGGTCGCCAGGCGCTTGTCGAAGAGGCCGTCCTCGACGCCCTGGCGGACATAGCCCGGGAAGCGTGCCTGGTGCAGCAGCGCCAACTCGGTGTCGGTTTCGAAATCGCCGAGCACCTTCTTGTAGATCGTCTTCAGCAGCAACCGGCTGGCGATGACGTCGAAGTCCGGGTCGTCCTTGACGTTCTGCACCGCGACGTTGATCGCGGCCTCGTCCAGTTGCTGGGTGGTGATCCCGTCAAAGAGCGTGATCGCCAACTCCGAGGCGATCTGCATGGTCTTGGCCATCGCATCCGGCAGGCCGGTGGCCGCCCGTTCGATGGCCCGGTTGATGCGATCCGCGTCGTACGGCTCGCGCGTGCCGTCGCGTTTGGTGACGTGAAGTGTCACGTGCGTTCTTCTCTCCCTCGAAGTGCGCTCACGGTTGCGCAAGGGAGGGGGAAGGTACGGCGCGTGGCAGCGATCGACGTACCTGCCCGGCTCGTCCCACGAAAGCCGCAAGCACCCCACCGCAGGCTGCGGCAGGGGCAATGGCAGGTCTTCGGACTCGTGACTGTGCGGGTCTCACCGCGCCTACCGGCCGTCGCTTCCCAGGTCACCCAGTGCTGATGACGGCTTTCGTCCTCACATACCGCTGCGGGGCAGTGCCGGAATCTCGCCGGCTTCCCTCTTGCCCCTCCCCACTCATCGCGGGGAGGACCACTGCGTGCGCCACACTATCTAGTGGTCAGGTCGCTGACAACCCCTAGATGCAGTGTTTCGGCGTGTCGAATCACACCGATGTCATTTTCGCAGGTCACAGCGCCTGCTGTTCTGCCACCCTCCCGATCAAGGTTTTAGGAGATATCCAGCTTTTGGGAGACGCCGCCACAAGAGATCCCCTCCTGCAACCTCGATAGCTCCCGCAACCTCGCGGCCAAAAGTGCCATCAGGCCACATGAAGCCGTTGGGCCACCGCCTGCATGATCAGGTGCTGCACACTCGGCCAGTCGTTCATGACCTGCTGATAGCTGACCCGGATCACGGTGTAGCCCAGCAGCCGCAGCCGCGCGTCATGAGCAATGTCCTTCTGGCGCTGCTTGGGATCGTCGTGGTGTGCGCCATCGATCTGCAGGACCAAGCGATCGCCGATGAGCAGGTCGACCCAGTGACCCGCGATCCAGGTCTGCTGCACGATCCGCAGCTTCAGCCACCGGAGCCGATCCACGGCGATGGTCTCCAACCCAGAGTCCGCCCACTGCGCGGCCACATCGAAGACGGCACGCGCGCGAGGCGGCAGCGCGAGTCGGGCCACCGCTTCGGGCATCAGAAGTTTGCGACGAAAGGCCCCTTCCCAGGCGGCAAGTGCATTCTCATGGGACTGGCATTGCGCGACCAGGACGAGGGCGTTCTCGAGGGAGTCAACGGCCGCATCTGGATGACGGCTCAGCACCGGCGCCGACCAGTGACTGACACACCCCGGCACGGTGCTGCGGTGGCCCTGCGCGGCTATGTGCAACTGCGTCTCGTCGAACACCCACAAGCCTTGTCGCGCTGCTTCACTGACGCACGTCAGGATGCCGTAGGCCCGCACCGCCCGAATGATCCTGCGGTCGACGTCGGCGACGGCGACCCAGCCCTTCCGCACGCGGTGAATTCGCCGTTGCTGTATCGCCCGCCGGATCTGGTGCTCGCTGAAGCCGGCCGCGGTCAAGGTGCGAGTAGGCACTATCCCGCCCGATCGGCGTACCTGCTGGTCTATGTCCATCCAGGCACGATGCTGCAGATCGCATGCGCTGCGCTGAGCCACCTGTGGACATCCCGCCCGAGGTTCTGGGAGACATTCAGGTTCCAGGAGCCGCTAATGGCAGTTGGCTCCTCCCACAACCTCGATACCTCCCAGAACCTCGGGAGCGGAGGTCGGGAGGGGGCTGGGACGCAGGTGCGAATTCGCAGGGACGGTGTTACGGGCAGATCACAACCCGCGCGGCAACGCTCCCCGTAGCGCCGCAGGGTGTCAGGATCGGGGGAACGACCGTCACGGTCGATGTGCCGATCTTCAAGGAGCAGTAAATGCGTAGCATCACCAAAGCCACGGGTCTGAGCGCCGTTACCGCGGTTGCCCTCATGACCGCGCTGTCCGCGTGTGGGTCCGACAGCCTCAACACGGGAAGCACTGGCTCCGGTTCCCCCACCGCCAACGTGACCACCGGGGGCGCCGACTCCAGCCTCGCCGCAATGGTCCCCGCGGACATCAAGGCCAAGGGCACGCTCACCGTTGGATCCGATGGCTCCTACGCGCCCAACGAGTACCTCGAGGGCGGCACCAAGCTGGTCGGGATGGACGTCGACCTGTTCAACGCAGCGCTGGCCAAGCTGGGGCTGAAGGCGAACTGGCAGAACGCCAACTTCGACACTCTCATCCTGGGCGTCACCTCCGGCAAGTACGACGCTGCGGCCTCCTCGTTCACCATCAACGCCGAGCGCATGAAGCAGGTCAACATGATCAGCTACTTCACCGCCGGTAGCCAGTGGGTCACCGCCAAGGGCAACCCCAACAAGGTCGACCCGGACAACGCCTGCGGGCTGTCCGTCGGTGTGCAGAAGGGCACCGTCCAGGTCGATGACCTGACCGCTCGCAGCAAGAAGTGCACGGCAGCCGGCAAGGAGGGCATCACCCAGGTGGTCGAGCAGGACCAGTCCAAGGTGACGGCCGACCTGATCAGCGGCAAGGTCCAGGCGATGGTCGCCGACTCCCCGGTCGCGCTCTACGCGGTGAAGCAGACCGGCGACAAGCTGGAGGCCGTGGGCAAGATCTACGACTCTGCCCCCTACGGCATCGTCGTGGCCAAGGACCAGACTGACTTCGCCAAGGCGATCGCGGCTGCGTTCACGGCGATGGACAAGGACGGCAGCTACAAGCAGATCCTGGCCAAGTGGGGTCAGGAGTCCGGGGCGATCACGACGTTCGAGGTCAACCCCAGTGTCAGCTGACCCCATGATGACGACGGACCGGCCGGGCGAGATCGACGCCCGGCCGGTCCGGCATCCGTGGCGCTGGGTCGCTCTGGCGATCATCGCCGTCCTCGTGGCGATGATGATCTCCTCGTTCGTCACCAACCCCCGATGGGACTGGGGTTTCGTCGGCACGGTGATGAACTACAAGCCGGTCCTGCAGGGACTGGTGCAAGGCACCATCGTCGGCACGATCGGCGCCATGATCATCGGCATCCTCGGCGGCGTGATCCTCGCGATCATGCGGCTGTCGGAGAACCCGGTGCTGCGCGGTGTGGCGTTCATCTACACCTGGTTCTTCCGGGCCATCCCCCGCCTTGTGCTCCTGGTGATGCTCGGTGCGGGCGTCGCCGTGCTGTACCCGAAGCTGGACATCGGTTTTCCCTTCGCCCAGCAGATCCTCGGCATGGACAACGCGCTGATGATCGGCACCATCAACGTCAGCAAACTGTCCAACGGCATCATCGTCGGCATCATCGGCCTGGGCCTGTCCGAGGCGGCGTACATGGCCGAAATCGCCCGCGCCGGAATCCAATCCGTCGATCCCGGTCAGGCCGAAGCCGCCAAGGCGCTCGGCATGAGCAACGGCAAAGCCATGCGCCGGATCATCCTGCCCCAGGCAATGCGCGTCATCGTCCCGCCGACCGGGAACGAGACGATTGCCATGGTCAAGGACACCTCGCTGCTGTCCGCGGTCCCCGTCACGATGGAGTTGTGGTTCCAGGTCGAACAGGTCGCGAACCAGACCTACCGCATCGTTCCCGCGTTCGTCGCAGGTGTCATCTGGTACCTCATCATCTGCTCGATCCTCATGGTCGGCCAGTCCTATCTGGAGCGTTACTTCGGCCGCGGCTTCGGCACGGGGCCGGCAGCAGGTGCCACCAAGAGCCGGTTGCGGTTGAACTTCATCGGAGGCGACCACTGACTATGAGCACCACTGACAAGCCGCTGGTCCGCGCGCTCAACGTGACCAAGTCCTTCCACAGCACGCAGGTCCTCAAGGGCATCGACATCGACGTGGACTCCGGCGAAGTGGTCTGCCTGCTCGGACCGTCCGGGTCGGGCAAGACCACCTTCCTGCGGTGTATCAACCAGTTGGAGACCATCAACGGCGGCCGCATCTGGGTCGACGGCGAGCTCATGGGCTACGACGATCGCGACGGCACGCTCCATCGCTTGAACGACAAGCGGATTGCCCAGCAGCGCGGTGAGATCGGCATGGTCTTCCAGCGCTTCAACCTCTTCCCGCACAAGACGGCGTTGCAGAACGTCGCCGAAGGCCCGATCCAGGTCCAGAAGCGCCCCAAGGCCGAAGCCATCGCCGAGGCCCGCAGCCTGCTGGAGCGGGTTGGCCTGGCCGAACGCGCCGACCACTATCCGGCGCAATTGTCCGGTGGTCAGCAGCAGCGGGTGGCCATCGCCCGGGCGTTGGCGATGAAACCCAAGCTGATGCTCTTCGACGAACCCACCTCCGCTCTCGACCCCGAGTTGGTCGGTGAGGTGCTCGACGTCATGCGCGAACTGGCCGAGGCGGGTATGACGATGATCGTGGTGACCCACGAGATCTCGTTCGCCCGCGATGTCGCCGACCGGGTCGTCTTCATGGACGGCGGGGTCGTCGTCGAAGAGGGACCGTCGCGTGAAGTGATCGCCCGCCCGCAGCACGAGCGGACCAAGACCTTCCTGCGCCGCATCCTGGCCGAGCAGCACGAGACACCCGTGGCCGACCCCGCCGACGGGTGAGTCTGCCGTTCGGGATCGCCGTCGTGCGTGGCACCTCAATGGAGCCGACGTACGTCGAGGGCGACCGGCTCGTGGTGCGCTACACCCAGCGGGTGCGCCAGGGCCGACCCCACGTCGTACACCTGCCGGATGGCCCGGACGGTCCGCGGCCGGTCGCGGTCAAACGGATCACCCGACGCGACGGCGGCGGCTGGTGGCTCAGCTCGGACAATCCGGACGGCACCGACTCGCGGCAGTTCGGTCCCGTCGGCCCGCAGGCGGTGCTGGGCGTCGTGCTCTTCCGCTTGCCGCGACACGGTCGCATCAGTCACCCGTGAGCGGGTGCGCCTTCCAGCGGGTCACGCCCGCGGAGTAGTTTCGACGTAGCGGACCCGCTCGGTCGGAGTCCCGCCTCTTCGAGCCAACGAAAGGACGCCACATGCTGCGCAAGCTGTTCGCCCCCACCATCGAGGTCAGCGCCCACTGCGATCTGCCGTGCGGGGTGTACGACCCGGCCCAGGCCAAGATCGAGGCCGAGTCCATCAAGGGCATCTGCGAGAAGGTCGCTGGCAACGACGACCCCGACTTCCGCACTCGTGCGCTGATCATCAAGGAGCAGCGCTCCGAGTTGGTCAAGCACCACCTGTGGGTGCTGTGGACCGACTACTTCAAGCCCCCGCACTTCGAGAAGTACCCGCAGCTGCACACCCTGGTCAACGAGGCCACCAAGCTGGCCGGCGCCACCGGCACCAAGGGCGCTCTCGATGTCGAGACGGCCGACAAGCTGCTGGCCAAGATCGACGAGATCGCGGACATCTTCTGGGAGACCAAGAAGGCCTGATCCGCTCGCTTCGAGACCGCCGCCGATCCCATGGATCGGCGGCGGTTCTTCGTTGGCGGCGTTATCCTTCGGCACGCTATCTAACACGCCGATCCAGTTGAACCACGTGACGTCGGTCACGCGCTAGCTTGATCGATGGCCGCTGACGTCACGCGGTGGCCGGAGCCAGACCGTCGAGAGGTAGCTGCATGTCCGAGACCGACCCATCGCCAGCACCCGTGGATCCCAATGCCGCACCCCCGGCGCGACGCGACCTGCAGATAGTGATGGCGGTCTTCTTGATGATCCCGCTGCTCGCGCTCATCCCCGTCGGATGGTATTCGCGAGAGGATCCGAAGCTGGGCAGCTTCCCGTTCTTCTTCTGGTACCAGATGCTGTGGGTCTTCCTCACCGCCATCTGCACCTCGATCGCCTACGTGTTGTCCAAGAAGGCCCGACCGCGGCAGCCGATCGCCGAACGCACCCTCGGCGCGGATGACCACCAGGCGGGTGAACTGTGAACACCCTTGTCGCAGCGGCCAATCCGTCCGAGCCCAACACCGGAGTCAACGGCGTCGCCCTGGCCATCCTGATCATCTTCTTCGTGGTCGTCACCGTTCTGGGCTTCCTCGCCGCCCGCTGGCGGCGCGGTGACCATCTGAACTCCCTGGACGAATGGGGCCTGGGCGGAAGGTCGTTCGGCACCTGGATCACCTGGTTCCTGATCGGCGGTGACATCTACACGGCGTACACCTTCATCGCGGTGCCGGCCGCGATGTTCGCCACCGGTGTCGTCGGCGGCTTCTTCTCGATCCCCTACACCATCGTTCTCTACCCGATGATCTTCTGGTTCATGTCGCGGCTGTGGTCGGTCAGCCACCGCCACGGCTACGTCACTTCCGCCGACTTCGTCCGCGGCCGTTACGGATCCCGCGGTCTGTCGCTGGCCATCGCCATCACCGGCTTCGTGGCCACGATGCCGTACATCGCGCTGCAGTTGGTCGGCATCCAGGCCGTCCTCGAAGTCCTCGGCGTGGGCGGCGGTAGCAACTGGTTCGTGCGGGACCTGCCGCTGTTCATCGCCTTCATCGTGCTGGCGGCCTACACCTATTCCAGCGGTCTACGAGCGCCGGCCATCATCGCCTTCGTCAAGGACATCCTGATCTACCTGGTGGTGATCGTGGCGATCGTCTGGCTGCCGTCGAAGATCGGCGGCTGGGACCACATCTTCTCCTCCGCCGAGACCAAGATGGACACCACCAATCCCAAGACCGGCAAACCCACGGGGACCTTCCTGGTGCCGCCGGCCCAGAACTGGGCGTACGTGACGCTGGCGTTCGGTTCGGCGATGGCGCTGTTCATGTACCCGCACTCGGTGACGGCCGCACTGTCCTCCAAGAGCCGCAACACGATTCGCAAGAACGCGGCGATTCTGCCGGCGTACTCCTTCGTGCTCGCCCTGCTGGCGCTGCTGGGCTGGGTGGCCATCGCAGCCAAGACCAAGCCGATCGGTCTGGACGGCAAGGCCAACCCCCAGTTGGCGATCCCGCAGCTGTTCGAGGACCAGTTCCCGAGTTGGTTCGCCGGCGTTGCCTTCGCCGCCATCGCCATCGGTGCCCTGGTGCCCGCGGCAATCATGTCCATCGCGGCGGCCAACACCTTCACCCGCAACATCTACAAGGAGTGGATCAAACCCGACGCCACCGCGGCACAGGAAGCCAAGGTCTCCAAACTGGTCTCCCTCATCGTGAAGGTGTTCGCGGTGGCCTTCGTCCTGGGCATGGACAAGCAGAACGCGATCAACCTGCAGTTGCTGGGCGGCATCTGGATCCTGCAGACCTTCCCCACGATCGTGGCCGGACTGTTCACCCGGTGGTTCCACCGGTGGGCGCTGCTGGCCGGGTGGGCGGTCGGCATGGCCTACGGCACGTGGAAGGCGTACGGCGTGGCGAGCGCCGCGACCTCCCACTTCGGCGGCTCGACCGCGATCATGCCGATCATCGGCCAGCTGGGGTACATCGGTCTGACCGCCATCGTGCTGAACTTCGCGGTGGCAGCCGTCCTCACGCTGATCTTCCGGGCCGCGAAGGTGCCGGACGGCAAGGACTCGACCGTGCCCGCGGACTACTTCGCCGACAGCGACGATCCCAAGGTGCGCGCCTACGATCCGGACCCCTTCCCGGACGAGGCCGAACCGGGCCGGGCCTGAGCGCCGGGTGGGTACGCCGCGGCGTACCCACCCTCAGTGCCTGTGGACTTCCCCGCCCAGTTCAGCCATCAGTGCGTCGATGACCTCGGGATCGTATTCGTAGCCCAGGCCGAGATAGAGACGTTCCATCGCAAGCGAGTGGCGACCGGGGTCCCCGGCCAGGTGGTCGACATAGGCGTTGCAGACCTTGATGATCCGGCTGCCGATCGGTATCTGGGCGCCTTCGATGACTTCCATGTGGTACGGCGTGGCCTGGTCATCGAGCAACGTGGCCACCGACTCCATCCGGCCGGTGCGCCGAACGATCCCAGCTCCGGCTTCGGCAATCGCACGCTGGTCCAACGGGGCTGCTTCCGTCGTGGCACCATCCGGAATGGGCCGGTCCAGTGACACCTGGCCGATGTCGTGCAGCAGGGCCGCATCCTCCAGCACACTGAGTTGCCGGGGTCCCAGGCCCAAACGAACACCGACCAGGCGGCACAACTGCGCGACCTGCCGCGAGTGACCGGCCCGGTTGTAACCCGCCACCTCCGTCAACCGCGCCAGCGCCGCGACGGTCTGCCGACGGGTGGTCCGCTGCCGTTCCTGCTGGTGGATGGCAAAACGCATGAGTACCAGCGGAAAGGCGACCAACGGCGCCGCCAGCACGCCGAGAGCGCTGGTACCGAAGGCGATAGCCACGGCCGAACTGATACACGCGGCGCCGACGGGCACCTGCACGAACACCGTTTCGGCCAGCACCGAGGCGGCCTGATTGGGACGCGCTGTCAACAGAAGCACCAGCAGCCACAGCAAACCCGGGGCCGCGGCGCACGCGAGCATGATGAGCATCGACTGCCAGGTGTACGTGCCGCGGTGCGGGACCGCGTCGAACACGATCGCGGTGACCGCGGCCGAGATCAGGATCGCGCAGCGCACCGGCCAGCGCACGCGAACGACCCCCACTAGGCGCGAAAGCACGCCACCGACCAGCAGTCCGACCGCGATCGTCAAAAGGATGACCCCGTTGCCGAACCCGACCCGGTAGGAGGTCACCTGCTCCAGCGGACCCAGTGATGGCCAGGTGACCACCATGGCCAGTGCCAACGCCACCGCGATACTTGCGGGCGCGACCACGACCCCCGCCCCGGGCAGGCGGACGTCGAGCAGGCTGCCGAGTGTCATCCACAGCGCAAATCCGCCGAGCAGCTCGAGGTCCGTCACCGACAGTGAGTCGGCGTGATGGACGGCCGAGACGATCGACCACACCAGAATCACCGCGACCGCGGCCACCAGTGCGACCTTCACGGCCTCGTCCCGTGAGCGCAACACCCGCCTCATCGCCCGACGGACTCCGGCCGGTTGTTGTGCAGGTGCGCGATACGGTCCAACGCGGCGGCGATGAGGTCAGAGGCGGCCGGCAGGTCGTGGTCGAACCCGGGCTGCGCCACCACGTGACCTTCGATGGGCGGCAATTCCCCCACCACCGACTCGAACGCGACGACGCAGGCCGGGTCGAGTTGGGAGCCGGCGTGCTCCCACACGACCGGTACCGCTGCGGTCAGGTCGCCACCCAACTCGACGGAAATCGCGTACCCGGTCGCGGCGACCGCGACGATCCGGGCGAGCAACGGAATGGCCGTCCCCGCCAAGCGGTCGGGGTATCCGCGTCCGTCCCAGCGTTCGTGGTGATGCAGGATCGCGGTTGCCGACCGGTCGAGAAAGTCGATCCCTTCGACCATCCGCACGCCACGCTCCGGATGGGACATCAACCGCTCCATGTCCGACCCAGCCAGATCGATTCCGGCGGGATTGCCCCCCAAGCGGTGGGGTACATGACGAACCTGGTCGGGACTGGCCAGGCCCACGTCATGCAACCAGGCCGCAAATCGCAAGGACTCGACCTCTTCATCGGAGAGGCCGAAGCTCTCCCCCATCGCGATGGCGATCGCGGCGATCTGAGCGCCCCTGCCTTCCAACACCGGGTCGCGCGCTTCAAGTGCCGCCACCAGCGTCTCCACCGTGCGCTGCTGGGTGCTCTGTTCGGCCGTCTGCTGTCGAAACGACCACTGCGCAAGTAACAACGGGCCAGCCATGAGCACGACGGTGGCCGCGCCGAGGCCGACCGGCGCCCAGAGCACCGCGATGACGAACCCGACCAGGCCGTATCCGAGGTATCGCAGCCAGGACCTGCGGATCATGTCGGTCAGCGTCCGGCGCAGACTCGCCGGGGAGGTCAGCGCGATCATTCCGGCGAGGAGAGCCATGTTGAGCACGAAGAGCACCACGATCGCCGCGATCAGCGGCAGCAGGCCGTGCAACAGTAACCACAGCGGCGAGTGCGGCTCGCTGGTCATGATGCGGCCACCGATCAGCCCGTAGGTGCACGCCGCAGTCACGCTGACCAGTCCGGTCATCCCACCGTTGAACGCCCGGACGATGGGCCGCCAGCGCACCGGGCTCAAAGCGGTGCCGAGGCCACCGACCGCCAGCGCGCCCCACGGGCCGAGCAACGCGATCGCCGCGGCGATCAGGATGGACGTCACCGAGATCGTCGAGGCACTACGCCACTTGGAGGTGTTCCATTGGGCCAGCACGGCCAGCGCCAGCAAAGTCGCTGTGGGCAGCGGATCCGGCAGATCGACCTGCTCAAGGATCAAGGTCGCCACGACGGCACCGAGAGTCAAGTAGATCCCGGTGACGAAGGCCTGACGAGGCGTCAAAAAGAGCGCGGACCAGCCCGAAGGACTGGTCCGCGCGGCCGAGGTCTTACCCGATGTCAGGGCAATCCTCAGGCGTCAGGGTCCCACGTGGCTACGTGCGGGCTGACGGTCGTCGCGCCACCGCCGACCCAACCGGACCACCATGAGAACCACGAGGCGAGATGCCAACCCATATCGATCTTCCTTTCCGACTGCTCGAGGCAACGCCCCGGCGCCACCTACCCACTGTGCGCGGGTTTGGCGACCGCGCGGACCGCGATCACCACTACGCCTATAGTGACAGAACTGCACCACTTGCGGGCGAGAAGAGAATACGAAAGTTCACGCTCTCTTTACCAAGATTGCACTATGGTTCGCGCTTGACCCTCGATTGGGCGCGATGCCCACCTCTATGACACGATGGTGGGCCAGATCCTTCGAAGGAGACCATGATGAGCAAGCGCGCCCGCAAGCGTCGCAGCCGTAAGGGCAAGGCCGCCAACCACGGCCGCAAGCCCAACGCCTGAGACCCTGCACCCCAACGTACGAAGCCCCCGGCCTGCGCCGGGGGCTTCTGACGTTGGCTGACCTATTCGAGGTCAGTAACCGTGGTGATGGTGGTCGCCCGGAACGTCTGCCCGTCGCTGGCGAACGTGCTGATCCGGGTCAGGATCTGGGCCCGCAGGGTGCTGGGGGCAACCTCACACTGGCACGATCGACGTACCACGGCCTTGAGCAGGGCGTCCCGCTCGTACTCGTTCAGGCACGATGGGCACTCGACCAGATGCGACTTCAGTCGCTCGCACTCAGCTGCGGACAGTTCGCCGTCCACGTAGGCGTCGAGCAACTGGTACAACTCCGCGCACTCGGTGCTCACGACGAAGCCTCCTCGTCGCGCACGAACCCGCGCTCGCGCGCGTAGTCCTCCAGGAGCTCACGCAACTGCCGGCGCCCCCGGTGCAACCGGGACATCACGGTGCCGATCGGGGTGTCCATGATCTCGGCGATCTCCTTGTAGGAGAAGCCTTCGACGTCGGCGAGGTAGACGGCCAGCCGGAAGTCCTCGGGCACCTGCTGAAGCGCCGCCTTCACGTCACTGTCCGGTAGGTGATCCAGCGCCTCGGTCTCGGCCGAGCGCAACCCGGACGAGGAGTGCGACGCGGCCCGGTGCAACTGGTAGTCCTCGACCTCGGCGGCATCGGACTGTTGCGGCTCGCGCTGCTTCTTGCGGTAGGTGTTGATGTAGGTGTTGGTCAGGATCCGGTAGAGCCAGGCCTTCAGGTTGGTGCCCGGCTTGTACTGGTGGAACGCCGCGAACGCCTTGGCGAACGTTTCCTGCACCAGGTCTTCGGCGTCGGTGGGGTTGCGCGTCGTGCGCAGGGCGGCGCTGTAGAGCTGGTCCAGGTAGGGCATCGCGTCCCGCTCGAACCGCTCGATCCGCTCCGCCGGGGTCTCGGCGGCAACATCGAGCCCGGCCGGGTCGTGCACGACCTCGTCCGGGAGTTCTTCCTGCGGCGCGGGCGCCGACTGCTGATCGGTATGAGTCATTACCGTCCAGGGTAGTCGGGTCCCGGTACGGGCCAACTTCGGTGTTGGGGTGGCAACCAGCATGTGAGCAGTAACGCCGGCCGGTGGCGCCGCATTCCGCGCCGCAGGCGTTCCCGGTCCCACTGCGGCGCCCCACCCCTACGGATAACCTCGGCGCTATGACCGCCGAGACGACCTCCCGTTTCCAGGACCTGCTCACCGAGCAGATCCGTCACGAATTCACCGCCAGCCAGCAGTACATCGCGATCGCCGTGTGGTTCGACGACAAGGATCTGCCGCGTCTGGCCGCGCACTTCTACGCGCAGGCGGTGGAGGAACGCAACCACGCGATGATGATCGTGCAGTACGTGCTGGATCGTGACTGGCCGGTCAGCATCCCCGGAGTCGATGAGGTCAGGAACAACTTCGCCTCCATCACCGAGCCCATCGCGCTGGCCCTGGCCCAGGAGAAGACCGTCACCGACCAGATCGAGGTCATCTTCCGCGCCGCCCGGGACGCCGGCGACGTCCTTGGTGAGCAGTTCATGCTGTGGTTCCTCAAGGAGCAGGTCGAGGAGGTCGCCTCGATGAACACGCTGCTGACCGTCGCCGAACGCTGCAAGGACGCCTCTGACTGGTTCCAGATCGAGGAGCACCTCGCGCGCGAGAGCGTCGGTGACGGTGGTGCGGACGCCTCAGCGCCCGAAGCCGCCGGCGGCGCGCTCTAGCCAGTCTCTTACGGCGGAGACCACGTCCTGCGGGTTCTTGCTGAACCCGTGATCGCCGTGGGCCGGCCGGACCGTCGCGTTGGGCACCGCGGCGCTCACCTCGTCCGGCGTCCCGAACGGGTCCCGCTCGCCCTGCACGACCAATAGCGGTACGCCGACCTGCAGCCCTTCGTCGGCCCTGGACTTCTCGGGGTGGCCGGGTGGGTGCAGTGGGAACGCGAGCGCCAGCACACAGTCCGCTCCTGTGACCGCAGCGGTCCGGCAGGCGACGCGTGCTCCGGCCGAGCGGCCACCGGTAATCCACGGACCGGTGAGGCGACGACGGCCGTCGTGCAGCGCCGCGATGATCGGAATCCACGCGGCGTCAAGGGTTTTCGGTGCCGGTGCGATCTTCTTGCCGGCCACCCGCCACGGCTGCTCTACCAGCACGTAGTTCCAGCCGTCGTCGACCAGCGCCGTCAACCCCACCAGATCGGGTGCGTCGATACCACCGCCGGCGCCATGGCTGAGGACCACCGTGCCCCGGGGAGTCGTCGTGGGCCGATGGATGTGCGCGCGGGCGGGTCCGACCGGGGTGGCGATCTGTGTGACCGTCATTCGAGGATCTCCCCCGTCTGCGGATCGACCACTCCGTGCAGTTCGGAGCGAGGGACTGGTTCGATCAGTCCCGGTCCGTTGCTGCGTGATGAGGAGACCGCGGTACTCACCGGCCACGCCTCGAACCGGCCGGTGGGCTGGGAGGTGAGCACTCGGCGTACGTCATCGGGGTCGGTCAGCTCCGGATCCAGCCAGGTCGCCCAGTCGCCGCGATCCAGCACCACCGGTTGGCGGTCGTGGATGCGGTCCAGGCCGGGCTCGGCCGCGGTGGTGATGATCGTGAAGCTGACCAGCCACGCGTCCGGGTCATCATCGGGCAGCGCGCGGTCACGCCAGAACTCATAGAGACCGGCGAAGGCCAGCAGATCCTCATCGGCCCGGCGGGTGAAGAAGGGTTGCTTGCGCGGTTTGCCCTTGGCGTCGGTCTGCGTCGGACTGGCCTGCCACTCATACCAACCGGTGGCGGGTACCAAACAGCGCCGGGCGCTGGCGGCCTTGGCGTAGGCGCCCTTGTCGAAGAGAGTCTCGGCACGGGCGTTGATCATCCGGTAGGCGGTCTTGGTGTCCTTGGCCCAGGCCGGCACCAGACCCCAGGTGAGCATCCGCAGTTGCCGCACGGGTGCGTCGTCGACGTTGCGGGTCAGCACGACGGGCGCCTCCTTGGTCGGCGCCATGTTGTAGTCCGGCGCCCCGACCGGCGGCTCCTGCGGGCGGCTCAGGACCGAGCGGGTGTGCTCCCGGCTGCGATCGGCCTCGATCTCCATCCGCTCCACCAGATCCTCGGGATGGAAACTCGCCGCGTAGCGCCCGCACATAGGACAAGAATGCCGCTGTCGGCGCACGCGACTACCGTGGGGCGGGTGAACGCGACGGATCTGCTCACCGACGGTGACTGGGCGGCACCGCGCGCCGCGGGCCCGCTGGATGCGCGGGTCCGGGTGCCCGGCAGCAAGTCCCTGACCAACCGGTTCCTTGTGCTGGCCGCGCTGGCCGGGGACGAGTCGGTGCTGCGGCATCCGCTGCGCTCCCGCGACACGGTGCTCATGGTGGAAGCGCTGCGCGCGCTGGGCGCCCGGATCACCGACGCCCCCGAGGACTACGGGCACGACGCGTGGTTAGTGCAGCCGGAGCCGATCACCGGTGGTGCCCAGATCGACTGCGGTCTGGCCGGGACGGTGATGCGCTTCGTGCCGCCGGTCGCGGCGCTGGCCGACGGCACGGTGCGCTTCGACGGTGACGAGGGCGCGCGACGTCGGCCGATGCGTCCGGTGGTGCAGGCGTTGCGTGACCTCGGGGTCGATGTCGAGGGCGACAACCTGCCGATCACGTTGCACGGCAAGGGTTCTGTGCGCGGGGGCACTGTGCGCATGGACGCTTCCGGGTCGTCCCAGTTCGTGTCGGCGCTCTTGCTGGCCGGCGCCCGGTATGACGAAGGCATCACCGTCGTGCACGAGGGCAAACCGCTGCCCTCGCTGCCGCACATCGCCATGACGGTAGAGGTGCTGCGCGATGCCGGGGTCATGGTCGACGACGGCGACGCCAACACCTGGCGCATCGAACCGGCCGAGATCAGCGCGCTCGACGTGGAGATCGAGCCCGACCTGTCCAACGCAGCGCCCTTCCTGGCTGCCGCGATGGTCGCCGGTGGCAGCGTGACGATCCCCGGTTGGCCGCACGTGACCACCCAGGGCGGCGACCACCTGCGCGACATCCTGGACATGATGGGCGCCGAGGTGCAGCAGACCCGCGACGGGCTGACCGTAGCCGGCACCGGGGAGATCCTCGGCGTCGACCTGGACCTGCACGAGGCGAGCGAACTGACCCCCGTCGTGGCGGCCCTGGCCACCCTGGCCGACTCCCCCACCCACCTGCGCGGCGTCGCCCACATCCGGGGCCACGAGACCGACCGCCTGGCGGCGTTGAGCACCGAGATCAACCGCCTTGGCGGGAGCGCCATCGAGACCGAGGACGGTCTGGTGATCCGGCCAACTCCGTTGCACGGTGGACTGTTTCGCACGTACGCCGACCACCGGATGGTCATGGCCGCTGCGGTGATCGGCCTGGCGGTGCCGGGTGTCGTGATCGAGAACATCGCGACCGTCGGCAAGACGATGCCGGAGTTCCCTGCCCTCTGGACGCAGATGCTCGGGGTGGCCTGAGCCGGTGCCGCCGCGTTACGACTACGACGAGAGCGACATCCGCGTACGCCCCGGGCGGCGCGGCAGCCGGCCCCGCACGAAGGACCGCCCGGCCCATCTCGACGCCGTGATCGCGATGGTCGTCGGGGTCGACCGGGGCCGCTGGACCTGTTTGTACGACGACCATCCCGTCATCGCGATGCGCGCCCGGGAGTTGGGCCGCACCAGCATCGTCGTCGGCGACCGGGTCGCGCTGGTGGGTGATACCAGCGGTGATCCGGGCACCCTGGCGCGGATCGTGCGGGTCGAACCCCGCACCACGATGCTGCGTCGCACCGCCGACGACACCGACCCGGTGGAGCGCGCCATCGTCGCGAACGCCGATCAGTTGGCCATTGTGACGGCGATCGCCGACCCGACCCCACGGCCACGGATGATCGATCGTTGTCTTGTCGCGGCGTACGACGCGGGGATGGATCCGCTGCTCGTGCTGACCAAAGCCGACCTGGGCGACCCGACCGCGTTCCTGCAGGAGTATGTCGCCCTCGATGTCCCGTACGTCGTGACCAACCTGCGCGCGGACCCTCCCGAGGGCCTGGAGGAGTTGCGCGATCTCCTGGCCGGCCGGGTCACCGTCCTGGTCGGCCACTCCGGCGTCGGTAAGTCGACCCTGGTGAACGACCTTGTCCCCCAGGCAGATCGGGCCATCGGTCACGTCAACGAGGTCACCGGTCGCGGTCGGCACACGTCCACCTCGAGCTCGGCGCTGCCGTTGCCCGGTGGTGGCTGGGTGATCGACACCCCCGGTGTGCGTTCCTTCGGCCTGGCACACGTCGACCCAACGCGGATCATCGAGCACTTCCCCGATCTGGCCGCCGGCACCGTGGATTGCCCGCGGGGCTGCACCCACGACGAGGCGGACTGTGCTCTGGACGCGTGGGTCGCCGACGGTCACGCAGGCCCGTCCGGGCCGGCCCGGCTGAGGTCGTTGCGCCGGTTGCTGCGGTCACGCCTGGGCACCCCGGACCCGGACGACGAACCGGCGGACTGACCGATGCCCTGGGCCGTACCGGACAGTGTCAGCCGGAACCTGATGACCTTTACCCAGGTGAAGAAGGCTCCCGGGCGGTGGAAGTTCGCTCTCTCGGCGACGATCTGCACTGCGGTCGCCGTGCTGGCGGTGTCCAGCGTCGCGGGCCTCAAGGTCGGTCTGCTGGGCACCACCGGCGCCTTCATCGGCCTGGTGGCACCCGACCGGCCACCCCGGGCGCGGATCCCGATCCTCGCCGGCATGATCGCGTTCTACGTCGTGGCGATCACCATTGGTGCGCTGACCGGCGGCAGTCCGGTGCTGCTGACGGTCAGCCTGACGGCGATCGCGATGATCGCCGTGCTGGGTTACAACACGCTGGTCGCCGATCCGCCGGGTGCGATGTTCCTGATCCTGGGGCCGGCCATCGCGTCGTACGTCGGGCGGACCCTGCCCGTGCACGAGATCGTCCTCGTGTGTGGCGGCGCCGCTGTCATTGCGTGCGCAGTCTCTTTGCTGCTCACGGTGATTCGCGGCGTCCATCCCGAGCGTGACGCGGTGCAGGTGGCGCAGGAGACGGTGGATGCCTACCTCGCCGCCGGGCCTGACACCAGCGCCCGGGAGCTCGGCGCGCTGCGCGACGAGGCCTACACGGCGGTCATCAGTGGCGGCATCGTGCTGGAGGACGCCGTCGGCCGTGAACCGCGACGCAAGGAATGGCGCCGCCTGAACGCCCAGCTGCGCCGGCTGCACGTGGCCCTAGTGCGCCGGATCCTGCAGCGCTCCATCCCGCGAGCGAAGGTCGCCGTGCGCACCATGGAGCAGCGTCGCTACCTGGGCCGACCCAAGACGCAGTACCTCCTGCGCTGGGGATTCTCCCGCTCGTCGCTGCCCTGGCTGGCTGCCCGGCGCATCGGTGCGGCCATCCTGCTGACCTGTGTCATCGCCTACGGCCTGCACGTGGAGCAGCCCTATTGGGCGGTGATGACCACGGCCCTGGTGATGTCACTGAACACCGACCGGCTGTCGCTGACCCACCGGGCCGCCCAGCGCCTGGCCGGCACGATCGTCGGCATCCTGCTCTTCTTCGGCGTGCATTCTCTGCACCCGGACGAATACGTCACCTTGGCCATCGTGCTGTTGTGCGTCTTCCTGGTGCAGTGGACCGCGGCGATCAACTACGCGATCGCGGCGATGTTCGTGACCCCGATGGCGCTGCTGATCACCAGTACCTCGCGACCCACCGCGTCCGTCGACACTCTCGTGCGCGACCGTATCCTCGACACCGCCATCGGTGCCTTCGCCTCCATCGTGGTGATCTGGCTGACCGGGCGGAGAGCACCGATCATGTTGGCGCGCCGACAGTTCCGCCGTGGGCTGCGGTCGCTCGAACGCGTGCTGGCGCTGGCAGCCTCCGGCCGGTGGGCGACTGATGCTGGCTTCGAAGCCCGTCGGGATCTGGCCTTCGAGCAGTTGCAGTGCGCGCACATCCTGTCGCTGGCGCAGACCGACCTGCCCACGCAGATGAAGGACTGGGACCTGGTCGAGCGGCAGTTCAACGAAGCGACCTACCTCGTGCTGGCGGCGTGCTGGACCGATGATCCGCGCCGCTACCTGCACCTGGACCGGATGGCAGCGGCGCTGCAACAGATCTTCGCGGACCTCCCGCCGATCAACACCCGCCAGATCGACGCTGCCGCACTCGCCGACCGTTTGCGGGCCATGCTGCGCATCGGCCTGTCCCGCCCCGCCCACTGAGGCGGGGCCGCTACGGTCAGGTGCGTGACGACGTACGACGATGATCTGCGCCTGGCCCACGTTCTCGCCGACGCGGTCGAACCGATCACGCTGGACCGGTTCCGCGCCCAGGATCTGAAGGTGGAGACCAAACCCGACCTGTCGCCGGTCAGCGACGCCGATCTGGAGGTCGAGCGGGTGATCCGGGCGCAACTGGGGCGGGTGCGCGGGCGGGATTCGGTGCGTGGTGAGGAGTTCGGCACCGAGGGCAGCGCCGCGCGACAGTGGATCATCGACCCGATCGACGGCACCAAGAACTTCGTGCGCGGTGTTCCCGTGTGGGCGACGCTGATCGCGCTGGTGGAGGACGGCGTTCCTGTGGTCGGCGTGGTCGCCGCCCCGGCGCTGGGCTCTCGCTGGTGGGCGGCTTCTGGCACCGGCGCCCGCTCCGGACGCTCACTGTCCTCCTCCCGGCCCATCCAGGTGTCGGCGGTGAACTCGCTGACCGACGCGTCCTTGTCCTATGCCAGCCTGCACGGCTGGGCCGAGGTGGGGCGGCAGGACCAGTTCGCGGATCTGGTGGACGTCTGCTGGCGCACGCGGGCGTACGGCGATTTCTGGTCCTACATGCTGGTCGCCGAGGGCGCGGTCGACATTGCGGCCGAACCGGAGCTGGCGGTGCACGATATGGCTGCGCTGGTGCCGATCGTGCAGGAGGCAGGCGGCCGGTTCACCGGTTTGGACGGCGTGGACGGGTGCTGGAGCGGTAACGCCGTCGCGTCGAACGGACTGTTGCACGACGAGGTGCTACGCACACTGGGGACCGACATTCCCAGCTAGTTCGAAATCGAAATGACTACGGTGGCAGACTGGTAACACCCGGGCTTTCCCGGGGACCGGAACCGGCATGACTTTGGCACGACAGGAGCCACCATGAGCACGACCGTCAGCACCGACCTGCCCCAGCGCCGGGAACTTCGCACCCCGTTGCCCGGCCCGCGCTCGCTGGAACTGGCGCAGCGCCGTACCGCCGCCGTCGCCGCAGGCGTCAGCTCGACCATGCCGGTCTTCGTCGCCCGGGCCGGCGGCGGAGTCATCGAGGACGTCGACGGCAACCTGTTGATCGACCTCGGCTCCGGCATCGCGGTCACCACCGTCGGCAACAGCGACCCGCGGGTGGTGGCCGGCGTGCAGCAGCAGGTCGCGGACTTCACGCACACCTGCTTCATGATCAGCCCGTACGAGGGCTACGTCGCGGTGGCCGAGAAGCTGGCGGCCCTCACTCCCGGCGATCACGCCAAGAAGTCGGCCCTGTTCAACTCCGGCGCCGAAGCGGTCGAGAACGCGATCAAGATCGCCCGTCACGCCACCGGCCGCACGGCTGTGGTCGCTGCCGACCACGCCTACCACGGTCGCACCAACCTGACGATGGCGCTGACCGCCAAAGCGATGCCCTACAAGAAGGGCTTCGGACCGTTCGCGTCCGACATCTACCGGGTCCCGGCGTCCTACCCGCTGCGCGACCCGGCCGGGATGACTGGGCAGGAAGCCGCGGCGCGCAGCATCGCCATCGCGGAGAAGACCGTCGGTGCAGACCAGATCGCCGCGTTCATCATCGAACCGCTGCAGGGTGAGGGCGGGTTCATCGTGCCCGCGCCCGGTTACCTGGCCGCGATGGCTGCATGGTGTCGCGACAACGGCATCGTGTTCATCGCCGATGAGGTGCAGAGCGGATTCGCCCGCACCGGAACGTGGTTCATGAGTGAGCAGGAAGACGTGATCCCGGACCTGGTGACGACCGCCAAAGGCATCGCGGGCGGCCTCCCCCTCGCCGCGGTGACGGGGCGTGCGGAGATGATGGACGCCGTCCACGCCGGTGGTCTGGGTGGGACGTACGGCGGGAATCCCGTCGCGTGCGCCGCCGCGCTGGGGGCGATCGAGACCATGGCGGCTGACGGGCTGCTGGCCAAGGCGCAACACATCGAAGAGGTGGCCACTTCGCGGCTGCGCGAGATCCAGGCCGCCCACCCGCAGATCGGGGACATCCGCGGTCGTGGCGCCATGCTGGCGATCGAGATCGTGCAGCCTGGCGGTATCGAACCGGATGCGGCGCTGACGGGTGCGGTGGCGAAGTACTGCCACGAGCGCGGTGTGGTGGTGCTGACCTGCGGCACCTTCGGCAACGTGATCCGGCTGCTGCCGCCGCTGGTGATCGGCGACGACCTGCTGCTGGAGGGCCTGGGCGTTCTGGCTGAGGCGTTCGACGAACTGGCCTGAGCCGCAGCGTTTTCCACAACTCCACTCCACTCCCGCCGGCTGCTAGCTGGTTATCCACACCGGGCGTTTTCGTCCTGGGTTCTTGTCGGTGCCCCTGCCTAGTGTTGGGTCATCGGTTCAGGCTTCTTGTGGGGACGGGAAGGGGGTGGGGTCATGGTTGCGGATGTCGCTGATTCTGTTGTGGTGCAGGGGGTTTCGTGGGCGGCGGGTGTTGCGGGGGTGCACACGGCGTTAGACGCGTTGACGTCCTGCCGTGACACGGGCGACCTGGCTAACGACGAGACGGTCACCGACGGCGAGCTGCGGGCGTTGAGTTCTTCGCTGTCACGGGCGAAGGCACGGATCGATGCGGTGCTGATGGTGTTGGCGCGGGGATTACACGAACGCGACGCGGCCCGTGTCGCCGGCGCGATCAGTACCGGGCAGTTGTTGGCGCAGGATTTTGGTGGGGACCGGACCGATGCGAACGCGTTCGTGCGCACCGCGATCCAGCTGTCCAACACCCCGATCGTCGAAGACGCGTTGGCGCAGGGCCGGGTCAACCGGGACCAGGCCGGGGTCATCGCCCGCGCCCTGAACCACCTCCCCGTCGGTGTCGAGGCCGCTGACCGGGTCCGGGCGCAGGAGTCGTTACTGGACGCTGCCCGGTTGCTGTCGATCCAGGACCTGGGGCGGGCCGCGACCCGCACCGCGGACGCGTTCAAGACCCCCGCCGAGGCCGACCAGCATGAAGAGGGCCAACTGCGGGCCCGGGAACGGCGTGCCGCCCGGAACACCCGGTTCTGGATGCGCGACAACCGGGATGGCACCCACCGCGGCGGGTTCACCCTGCCCGACACGGAAGCGGAGATGCTGCGCAGCGCCGTGGAAGCCCTCTCCGCACCCCGCCGCTACCACCTGGAATCTGCCGAGGCGGATGCGGACGGGGTGGATGCTGCCGGTGCGGATGCTGGGTTGCCGAGCGATCAGCGGCACCGGCAAGGGCGGGCGTTCGCGATCATCTGCTCCCACCTACCCGCCGATGCGTTACCCAACGCCGGCGGCATCAGCGCCGTGCTGAGCGTCAACGTGGACTACGACACCCTCACCGGGCAACTCGGCCCCGGCACGTTGCCCTCGGGGGCACGGATCTCCGCGGCCAAAGCCCGCGAGATCGGCTGCGGCGCCGGGATCCTGCCCCAAGTGCTGGGTGGGGCACCGTTACCGCTGGACCTGGGACAGTTGCAACGGTTGTTCAACGCCACCCAACGCCGCGCCCTGGCCATGCGGGACCGGGGCTGTGCCTACCCCGGCTGTGACCGGCCCCCGCAATGGTGTGAAGGCCACCACTGGCGTAACCCCTGGACACCCCCAAACCCCGACGAGGCGCACGGCGCTACTGATCTGGGAAACGGGTGCCTGCTGTGCGCCCACCACCACCGCCTCGTGCACGACCGGCACGTGCAGATCCGCGAACGCAACGGCTACCTCGAATTCCTGGTCCCACCCGTCATCGGACAGAAAACCAACGCCGACTACGGAGGCGACCTATTCACCCCCGACAACCCGGTCGGCACCCTGCAATGGCAACGCAACTACCGCTGGACCGCCCGCGAGCGAACCGGCGGAGGCGGGGCAGGAGCCGTCAGCCCACCACGGTGACCGGGCCGCGGCCGAGCGCCTCGACGGCGGCCGCGTGCTCGGTGGCGTCGCCCACCAGGACGATGCTGCGGGGGGTGTCTCGCCACAACGACCAGGCCCGGCTCACCTCGTCTGCGGTCAGCGAGGGCAACTGCGCCAAGTAGTCCGTGACGTAGTCGGTGCCGAGACCGAACAGTGCCAGACCGGCTGCTTCGTCGGCCACCACATCGGCGGTCGAATAGCGGCCCGGCGCGGTCCGGGCGACATAATCGGCTCCATTGCGGACCTCGTCGGTGGTGAATTCCGTTGCGCCATCAAGGATTCCGAGGAGCAGGTCGAGCGCTGGTGCGGTGACGTCGGCGCGCACCGACCCCGATACCAGGAAGGTGCCGTCGTCCTTGCGGGGGCGGAACCCGGCGCGGATGCCGTAGGTGTAACCCTTCTCCTCCCGCAGCACCGCGTCGATGCGTGCGGTCGGGGCACCGCCGAGGACGAAACCGAGAACCGGGTACGGCGCCCAGTCGACGCTGCGCGCGGGGCCGGCCTGCCCGACGTACAACTCGGTCTGCACCGAGCCGGGCCGGTCGACGAACACGATGCGTGCCCGGTCAGGTGCCAACTCATCCGGAGTCGACGGTGCGGGAGTGTGCGTCGGGGACCACGCACCGAAGGTGTCGGCCAACGCCGCACGCGGATCGTCGAAGTCACCAGCCACGATCAGCGTCGACTGGGCGGGCGACAGGTACCGGTAGAAGTCACGGCAGTCGTCGGGAGTGATCGCTCCGACCGACTCGGCACTGCCCGCGGTCGGGCGGGAGGCACGGCTCTGCGCCGTGTAGTAGGTCTTCACCCATTCCAGGGCTGCGCGACTGCCGGGGTTCGCCAACTGGTGGTCGATCTCCGAAATACGTTGCCGCACATGGCGACTCACTTCGGTCTCATCGAACGCCGGTTGACTCAGGAACTCAGTGACCAGTTCCCACCCGAGGTGCAGCCCACGAGCCGTCGACTCGGTTTCCAGAGTGAGTCCGTTCTGCCCGAACGACGCACCGTAGGCCACGCCGTGCCGTTCGAGGAGCTCGGCCGTCTCGTCCGCAGAGTGGGCGGCGCTGCCCTCATCCAGGGTGCGACTAACAATGGTCGCCACCCCCTCCACCGCGCGGGGTTCGGCCGACAGCGGCACGGGTACGACTACCCGGGTCGAGATGACCTTCTGACCCGGCCGGTGGTAGAGCAGCACCCGCATGCCGTTGGGCAACTCGAAACGCTCCGGGACCGGGAACGCCCACGGCTGCGGCGGCGCTACCGCCGGACGCCCCGTCATGCCTTCACCTCGTAGGTCACGACTGCCCGCGATTCCGGACGCAACCACTGCGCCGCGACCCGGGCGATGTCGGCGGAAGTCACTTGCGCCACGCGGTCCAGGTAGGTGTTGATGAAGTCCGGGTCGTCGTATAGCAGCGTGTACTGGCTCAGCAGGTCGGCCCGCTCGTCCTGGGCGGCAAGCGATTGCAGCCACCACCGCTCGGTGTCGGCCAGCAGCACTTCCATCTCGACCTCGGACGGCGGCTGCTCAACCAGTGCCGTCAGCTCCTCCACCAGCGCCGTCTCGAGCGTTTCGAGCGAGACACCGTCAGCGGCGTCGAAGAAGAAGTAGCCCAGCGATACTCCGGCCGCCAGTCCCATCACGCTGCGGCCGGCGTGGGTGGCTTGCTGGGAGCCACGCACCAGACGCCGGTAGAGCCGGGACGTCGCTCCTGCGGCCAGGACGTCGAAGGCCAGCTCGGCCGCCAGGAAGTCCGGGGCGTCGGCGGCGGGCAGCCGGAACGCGACGTACAACCGGTCCTCGGGGACCTCCTCGACCCGCTGGAGCCGCACCGGTGAGTCCAGGGGCGCTAGTGGCGGCACCGGTCGGTCGACCACGTTCACGGCGGCGAGGGAACCGAAGTACCGCTCCGCGGCTGCGAACCCCTCCTCCTCGCTGAGGTCGCCGACGAGGGTCAGGACCGTGTTGTTGGGCGCGTAGTGCGCCCGGAAGAAGTCGTGCACGTCCTGCAGGGAGGCCGCGTCCAGGTCGGCCATCGAACCGATCGTGGGGTGCTGGTAGGGGTGGCCGTCCGGGAACACCGTCGCGTAGATGTCGACCAGGGCGTTGCCGTAGGGCCGGTTGTCGTAGCGCTGCCGCTTCTCCTCCTTGACCACGTCCCGCTGGTTGTCCAGGCACTCCTGGGTCACCGCGTCCAGCAGTCCGCCGTGTCGGTCGGCCTCCAGCCAGAGCGCCAACTCGTAGGCACCGGTGGGGACCGTCTCGAAGTAGTTGGTGCGGTCGAACCACGTCGTCGCGTTGAGCCGGGCGCCCTGCGCCAGCAGAGTGGCGAAGTGCTCACCCTCGGCGACGTTGCGCGAGCCCTGGAACATCAGGTGTTCGAAGAGGTGGGCGAAGCCGGTGTGCCCCGGCTCCTCATGGCGGGAACCGACCCCGACCCACAGGTTGACCGAGACGGTGGGCACGGACCGGTCGGAGCTGACGACGACGCGTAGCCCGTTGGGCAGTTCGCGTACGGCGATCGGATAGTCCAGCGGCATGCCGACACCTTAGGCATGCCCGCGCGTCGCGCGACATTCAGGCGTGGTTCAGCTGGGTGCGCCAAGGTGCGCAGCAGCGTCGGAACCCCCGGCGCACCGTGAGAAGGAGCATTCCGATGGCTGTTTCCGTAGACCTCGCCAAGTCGCTGGACAAGGCGTACGAGGACAAGACGCTCGATGAGATTCTCGACGCCCCGATCGACGCCCTCGCCGGCCTGACCCCCCAGCACGCTGAGGCGCTGCAGGAACTTCTTGGGATCAAGTCCATCCGCGACCTGGGATCCAACAAGTACTTCGCGACGGCCGGTGTGCTGGTGGCCCTCGCCAACCGGGCCGGCTGAGCGGTCAGCGCCCCGGATGCGCGCCGTACGCCTGGGGTACGACGTCGTCCGGGGCATCCGGATCGACCAACGGCTGACCGCCCTCGGTGGTCGCCCGGCGCGGCAGATCCGCCGACGGTGTGAAGCTGTCACCCAGTTTGTGGATCGCGAGGCGCCCGTAGATCTGCTGCTCAGTGCTGGTGCGCTCGCCCCGCGCCCGGCCCAGGAACGACACCAGCCAGTGGAAGAACGTCGTGAACTGGCTCTTGAAGCCGATGATGTAGAACAGGTGGACGGCCAGCCACATCAACCAGGCCAGGAACCCCGACAGCCGTAGTTTGCCGACCGAGGCAACCGCGCTGAAGCGGGAGATGGTCGCCATCGACCCCTTGTCCTTGTAGTGGAACTGAGGGTCGGTCGGTTTGCCCTTCAACCGGTTCTTCACCTGCTTGGCAGCGAACCGGCCGCCCTGGATGGCCACCTGCGCCACGCCGGGCAACTTGTCCAGCGACATCATGTCGCCGACGACGAAGATTTCCGGGTGTCCGGGCAGGGTGAGGTCCGGGTTGACCGAGATCCGGCCGGCTCGGTCGACCTCGGCGCCGGTCTGGTCGCCCAGGATCTTGCCCAAGGGGCTGGCCTGGACGCCTGCGGCCCACACCTTGCACAGCGCGATGATGCGCCGCTTGTTGCCGTCCGCATCCTCGACGTTGATCCCGTTGGCGTCCACGTCGATGACCTTCGCGCCCAACTGCACCTCGACACCGAGTTGCTCAAGCTTCTTCTGCGCTTTGACACCGAGCCGGTCACCGAAGGCGGGCAGCACCTGCGGAGCAGCGTCCAACAGGATGACCTTGGTGTCCTTCGGGTTGATGTAACGGAAGTCCTTGGCGATGGTGCGGCGCGACAGCTCGGCGATCTGCCCGGCCATTTCCACACCGGTCGGCCCGGCACCGACGACCACGAAGGTCATCAACCGCGGCACGTCCTCGAGATAGCCGCCGCTGGCAGCCAGCTCCGCCAGTTCGAACGAGCCGAAGATGCGACCACGCAGTTCCAGTGCGTCGTCGATGCTCTTCATTCCTGGGGCGTACCGGGCGAACTCGTCGTGCCCGAAATAGGACTGGCCGGCACCGGCGGCGACGATCAGGGTGTCGTAGTCGTAGGTGTTGGTCGTGTCCAGGGCATCGGCCGTGACGACCTTGCGGTCGACGTCGATGTCGCGGACGTGCCCGAACAGGACGGTGATGTTGCGCTTGCGGGAGAGCACATCGCGGGTAGCGGGGGCGATCACACCCTCGGACAGAATGCCGGTCGCGACCTGGTAGAGCAGCGGCTGGAACAAGTGATGGGTCGTGCTGGAGATCAACAGCACATCAACGTCAAGACGCGCCAACTTGCGGGCCGCGAACAGTCCGCCGAAGCCGGACCCTACGATCACGACACGGTGGCGGCCGCTGTGGGTCGGGGCAATCTGGTCAGGCATAGTTCCTCAGCACTCTGGTCCGGCAACAAACAATGGGCGGAGAGGCTAGTCTGCCGTACGGCTACGTCGACCGTAACCGTCAGTAGAGTGGCCAGCACTGTGATGAATCACGCATGGAGCACCGATGAACCAGCCTGAATCCCGTCCCGCGACACCGATCGCCTGGGGCGAAGCATCGGCGTCCACCTCCACGCCGACGTGGCAGGGCCCACCGGCACGTCGTCCCGGGGCGCCATCCTCCGACTACGCGCAGCCGTGGGTGCAGGAGGGCACCGCCCCGACCGCCGAGGAGGTCCACCAGGCGTGGACCGAACGACACACCGGCCCGGAGGAGCTGGCCGACGAGCCGCCTGCGGCCGTCACGCCTGAGACACCAGCCACCGCGCCTGAGACACCAGCCGCCGCGCCGGTGGCGGCCGCCGCCGCCCCTGTGGCCCCTGAGACGCCAGATGCGCCCGAGGCGCCATCCGACGACAACCTGACCCTGGGTCGGGCCCGGTCCAACTCGATCGTGCTGGACGACATGCTGGTATCGCGCCACCACGCCCGGATCAGCGCTGACGACCAGGGATTGATCATCGAGGATCTCGGCAGCCGCAACGGGACGTTCATCAACGGCCGCCGGGTGCAGACCACGCGACTGCACGAGGGCGATCGGATCGGCATCGGTGCCTCGACGTTCGAGGTACGCGACGGGTGGTTGGTCAGCGCCTAGCTGGCGCCTGCGCCACGCTTCATCCGGACCGACATGGCCCGCTGAGCCTCACGGTTGTCCTGACGTTCACGCAACGTCTGCCGCTTGTCGTGCAGCTTCTTGCCCTTGGCGACCGCGAGCTCCACTTTGGCGCGGCCGTCGACGAAGTACAGCGCGAGGGGAATCAGCGTGTGACCGGACTCCCGGGAGGCGACGACCAGTTTGTCGATCTGGTGCCGGTGCAGGAGCAGCTTGCGCCGGCGACGGGCCGAATGGTTGGTCCACGTCCCCTGCAGGTACTCGGGGATGTAGACGTTCTCCAGCCACAACTCGCCGTCGCGCTCGCTGGCGAACCCGTCCACCAGGGACGCCCGACCCATCCGCAGGCTCTTGACCTCGGTGCCCATCAGAACCAGACCCGCCTCGACGGTGTCCTCGATGAGGAAGTCGTGACGGGCCTTCTTGTTCTGTGCGATCACCTTGCGACCGCTCTCTTTGGCCATACCGGCCAGTCTACGAAGCGACCGCAAATCGATATCCGGCTCAGGTGAGCCAGGTCAGCGGATTGACCGCCCGTCCGTCCTCCATGACCGCGAAGTGCAGGTGGCATCCCGTGGAGCGTCCGGTCGTACCGGAGTAGCCGATCAGCTGGCCCTTCTTGACGCTCGTGCCCGGCGTCGTCGCGAACTTCGACAGGTGGGCATACCAGGTTCCGAGGTCGACACTCCCGACTAGCCCGTGGTCGATCACGACGTGGTTGCCGGCCACCGGGTCGTAGGAGGTGCTGATCACGGTCCCGGCCGCCGCGGCGTACACCGGGGTTCCGCACGGGAACGGGAAGTCGTCGCCCTCGTGCATCAACCAGATGTGCAGGACCGGGTTCAGCCGCATCCCGAAGCCGGACCGGATGGTGCTGACCGGCATCGGCGGAGTCAGGAAGAGACCGGACGTGTCACCGCTGCTCTGCGCCGCCGCCTGCTGCCTGGCGTTGGCAGCCGCCCGGGCCCGCAGCGCCGCGTTCTTGGCCGCCGCCGCCTTGGCGGCAGCGGCGCGTGCGGCGAGCACCTTGGAAAGCCGGGCCGATTCGGCCTGCTCCTGCTTGAGGTTGGCCAGCTCGGCGGACTTCTGCTTCTCCAGATCTGCCTTCTGCTGGGCCTGCGTCTTCTGCAGCGCGACCAGGTCGTTGCGAGCCTTGGTAGCGGCGTCGCGGGCAGCGTTGGCGCGCGTGAGGGCGTTGTCCGCATCGATCTTCAACTGCGCGACGCGGCGCTTTGCGGCGCTGATCCGGTCCTGTGCCGCCTGCTGGGCCGCGCGCTGGCTGGTCAGACCCGACAGGACCTGACCCTGCTGGCGCATCACCACATCGGCGACCGTCAGATCCGTGGTGTCGTTGGAGGTCAACAGGTTCAGCGTCATCCCGAGCGAGCCAAGACCACCCGACATATAGCTCTGGCGGGCGATACCGCCGACCAGGGCCCGGGTCTTGGTCTGCGCCGCGGCGTTGGCCGACAGATCGGCCTTCCCCTGCGCCTCGTTGGCGTCCGCGATCTGCAGCTGTGCGGCGATGTCCCGCTGGTTGTTCTGGGCGGCGACCACCTCAGCCTGCTTGTCCTGCAACGCTTTCGTCGCCGCGGCGACCTGTGCGTTCGTCGCGTTCAGTTTGTTGTTCGCAGCGATCAGCGCGGCGCTGGTGTCATCCAGGTCGTCCTGCAACTGCGAGATGTGCTGGTCGACCTTGTGCTTCTGGGCGTCGGGATCGTCCGCGTAGGCGTGCGTGCCGAAAGCCAGCGTCCCCAACAGCGTCAGGGTCACTAAGCCCGTTCGCACCGCGCGCATCCGGAAGACTCCCTCGTCCCTCATACCTGCACCTGTCGCCGCAAGGTGAACCACGACGTCACAAAGGCCAGTATGAGCGCTCCACCCACCAACCACGGTGCAATCAGCCAGACATCGCGCGTCGTGATGATGCTGATGATCGTGCCGTCGGTCGGGGAGGACACCAACTGGCTCACCCCGAAATGCACCATCGCCCAGAGCAATCCGACGGCGAGCGCCGCGCCGATGAGAGCAGCCGACATGGTCTCGATGATGAACGGCAAGGAGATGGTCGCCTTGGAAGCACCCACCATCCGCATGATGTTCACCTGCCGTCGCCGGGTGAACGCGACCTGGCGGATCGTGGTGCTGATCAACAGGATCGAGCACAAAACCATCACTACGGCCAGGACCGCGGCACCGATGCTGACCACGTTCAGCAACTTGAAGAACGAGTCCAGCACCTTTGTCTGATCGCTGACTGCCTCGACACCGGCCGTACCGTCGAAGGCTTGGACAACGTCGTCATATCGGGCCGGATCGGAGAGTTTGACCCGGAAGGAACTGGGCATCGAATCGACCGTCACCTGCGATAGGTACGGCGACCCCGCGAACTGTTCCTTGAACCGCGCGTAGGCATCCTGCGCGCTTTCGTAGTAGATCTGCTCGACCAGCGGCTTCATCGACTCCAGCTGGTGCTCGATCGCCTCCTGCTGGGCGGGCGTCACCGCACCCTCGGAGCACGAAGCGACGTCGCTGGACTGCGCCGTGCACATGAACACCGACACCTGGACCTTGTCGTACCAGTACCCCTTGGCCAGGTTGACCTCGCGCTGGGCGAGCAAGCCGGCACCGAGGAAGAACAACGAGACCATCGCGACCAGGACGACCGAGATGAACATCGAGGCGTTGCGCCGCAGGCCACTACCGACCTCGCCGAGGATGAACCGCAACCGCATCAGCGATCGCCCTCCCCCGCGTCGTAGGCACCTTCCTGCTCGTCACGGATCAGGGTCCCGTCACGCAACTCGATGACCCGCTTGCGCGATTCGTCGACGATCCCGCGCTCGTGCGTCGCGACGACGACGGTGGTGCCGGTCTTGTTGATCCGTTGCAGCAGCCGCATGATGTCCTGGCTGGTTTCCGGATCGAGGTTGCCGGTGGGTTCGTCGGCCAGCAGGATCGGCGGGGACTTCACCACGGCCCGGGCGATGGCGACGCGCTGTTGCTCACCACCGGACAGTTCGTGCGGCAATCGTTTGGCCTTGTCGCCCAGTCCCACCAGCTCGAGCACCTCGGGCACCTGTTGTTTGATCCGCCGCCGCTTGGCGCCCAGAACCTGCAGCACGAAGGCGACGTTCTGCTGCACCGTCTTGCCCTCGAGCAGCCGGAAGTCCTGGAACACCACGCCGACCTCGCGGCGCAGCCCCGGGACGCGCCGCTCGGGCATATCCGCCAGGTTGTAGCCGGCCACCTGGATCCGCCCGTGCGTCGGCGCGACCTCCCGGGTCACCAACCGCAGCAGGGTCGATTTACCCGACCCGGAAGCGCCCACGACGAATGCGAATTCACCGCGCTCGATCTCGAGGCTGACGTCATCAAGCGCAGGAGCGGAGGCGGTTTCGTACCGTTTGGTCACATGGTCGAGCAGGATCACGGTGGTTAGGACAACTCCGGGTCATGGTGCGGGCAGGTCCGGGACGAACCTACGTTCCCCGCCGCCGCTGGCGGACACGGCACGCCGGGGCCCGGCCAACTCCTGCGATTCCGCCGGACGGTGCCCGGCGAAGTAACCTGGACAACCGTGGCCGTCGACTTCCCCGAAGAGATCAAGAAACTGCGCACCACGATGGACTCGGTCCGCGAGGTGACGGATCTGGACACGCTGCGCACCCGCATCAGCGACCTGGAGGCCAAGTCCGGCGCACCGGATCTGTGGGATGACCCCGAGCACGCCCAAGAGGTGACCTCGGCCCTGTCGCGAGCCAACGCAGAACTCGACCGCGTGGAATCGATGGACAGCCGCATCGATGACCTGGAGGTCCTGGTCGAGATGGGCCAGGAAGAGGGCGACGCCGACACGCTCGCCGAAGCCGAAGCGGACCTGGCCACGCTGACCAAGGATGTGGGCGAACTCGAGGTCCGCACGTTGCTGTCCGGCGAGTACGACGAGCGCGCCGCCGTCATCACCATCCGCTCCGGTGCGGGCGGGGTGGATGCCGCCGATTTCGCCGAGATGCTGATGCGGATGTACCTGCGCTGGGCCGAGCGGCACGGGTATCCGACGAAGGTCATGGACACGTCGTACGCCGAAGAGGCGGGGCTCAAGAGCGCAACGTTCGAGGTCAACGTGCCCTACGCCTACGGGAACCTGCAGGTGGAGGCGGGAACGCACCGGTTGGTGCGCATCAGCCCGTTCGACAACCAGGGCCGGCGCCAGACCAGCTTCGCCGCGGTCGAGGTCGTGCCGCTGATCGAGTCGACCGACTCGGTGGAGATCCCGGAGAACGAGATCAAGGTCGATGTGTTCCGCTCCTCCGGCCCTGGTGGGCAGAGCGTGAACACGACCGACTCGGCGGTCCGGATGACGCACATTCCTACCGGCATCGTGGTCTCGATGCAGAACGAAAAGAGCCAGATCCAGAACCGGGCCGCGGCGCTGCGGGTGCTGCAGTCCCGGTTGCTGCTGCTGCGCAAGGAGCAGGAAGCCGCCGAGAAGAAGGAACTGGCCGGCGACATCAAGGCCAGTTGGGGTGACCAGATGCGGTCCTACGTCCTGAACCCCTACCAGATGGTCAAGGATCTGCGCACCGACCACGAAGTGGGTAACACCGCAGCTGTTCTGGATGGCGACATCGATGGTTTCATCGAGGCCGGTATCCGCTGGAAACTGTCGGCCGACAAGGACTGAGGACTCATGCGCTACCTGAAGTGGACCGCTCCGGCCGTTGCTGCGTGCGCTGCCCTGGGAACCCTGGGCACCAAGCCGCAGTCCCCGTGGTACCTGGCGCTGAAGAAGCCCTCGTGGCAGCCGCCGGCCTGGCTCTTCGCGCCGGCGTGGACCACGATCTACTCGCTGACCGCAGTGGCCTCGGCACGCACGCTCGAACGACTACCCACCGATAAGGACCGCCGCGACTACGCCGTGGCGCTGGGCGCGAACCTGGCGCTGAATACCGCGTTCACCTGGGTGTACTTCGTCGGCGAGCAGGTCAAGACCTCCGTGGCCGTCCAGGCCGCTCTCGAAGTCAGCACGTTGGACCTGATCCGGCGTAGCGCCAAGGTAGACATCCCCTCGGCACTGATGCTGGCGCCGTACGCCGCGTGGGGGGCTTTCGCGTTGGCGCTGAACGCCGATATCGCCCGGCGCAACTGAGTTGTCAGTTCGCTGAGTCGGGCACGTCCGGGGACAACTCGTAGGCGCGGGTGGGCGTCATCGGCACCCCTTTCAAGGTGACCGTCTTGTAGGTGCTCACCTGTGCGCAGCCGGTTGCGGAGTCAGCGGTCGTTGCGTAGTCAGGGGCCGACGAACTGGCCGACGCGCTGGGAGTGGCACTCGGCGTACCCGACGTGGATGAACCCGGGCTCTTGGTCTTGGTCGGGGTCGGGGTCGTCTTCTTGTGTGACAGCGACACGTCGTCAGCGATCTTCTTGAACAACGCTTCGGCGTTGGGGGCCAGGATCAGTTCGTTCATGTTGGCCGGGTTGTAGTCGGTCGGCGTGGTGACGAAGGTGATCCGGTTGCTGGGAATGTCCTTGATCTCGAGCAGCAGACTGCTCAGCGCAGTCACGGAGCCGAGGTCGTCATCGACGGTGACGGCCTTGGTCGCAGCATCAGCCAGGTTGTAAACCTTCACCGGGTTCGCCAGGGTCGCCGCCGACTCGACCTGGCGGATCATCGAGGACAGGAACAGGTGCTGGGCGATAGTGCGCCCGACGTCACCACCGTCACCGAAGCCGTGCCGCGTGCGCAGGAACTCCAGGGCCGCCTTGCCCTCCAGGGTGTGGGTGCCCTTCGCCAGTTTCAGGTGCGAATAGGTGTCGTAGACGTTGTTATCGACGCAGACCTCGACACCCCCGACCGCATCGGACATGGTCACCACACCGGCGAAGTCGATGACCACGAAATGGTTGATGGTGATTCCGGTCAGCTGACCGACGGTCTGGGCGGTGCACGAGGGGCCGCCCATCAGGCTGGCGTTGATCCGGTCGGTGCGCGCCGGGATGGTCTTCCCATCGAGGGTGCAGGCGGGAATCTTGACCACCGTGTCACGCGGAATGCTCAGCACGGTCGCGTTCGACCGGTCAGCGGCGATGTGCACGATCATGATGACGTCGGCGTTGGCGCCCTGCGCTTCGGCGGCCGTGTTGGACGTTGCGGTTGTCTTGGCGCAACCACCACCAAGGGCGCAGTTGGCCTCACTGTCCCGGGTGTCCGAACCCATGACCAGGATGTTGATCGGTCCCGTTTGCTTCTCCTTCGCGGTGCCCGCGCCCACCAGAGTCTGCGTCCGGATGTTGCCGTTCAGGTGGTGTAGGAGCAGACCGCCGGTGACACCGATCGCCACGAGAACCACGAGGACGCCGGCGAGGATGCGACGGCGGAGGACGGCGGTGCGGGCTCGACTACGGTTTGCGGAGCGTGAGTCTTCCGACTGTGAAACGGGTTCGGGCACCGGGCGACGATAGTCGGCCAGGCTGTGCGAATCATCAATGGGGCCCGCTCGACCGCTGGACGGTACCTGGGGGCCCTTGTTATTCGGCGGCGGTGTCGGAGCGGGCATCAGACTGCACAGTGATCGTGACGTCCTTGCCGATCAGCGCTAGCAGCCCGCCGGACAACGGCGGATGCACCGTGCCCCGCAGAACCACCCGCGCCGTCCGGCCGTCGGCACTGCCTGTCCCGCCGACCACCGCCCATCCGGTGACCTGGGTGGGTCGGTGCTGCCGGCCCAGGCTGATCGCTGCATCGCTGCGGACGCTCTGGTCGGACAACGTGACCTGCGGACCCACCCCGCCGCGATAGATCGCACCGGGGTCGACGGCGTCGGCGGCGTCCAGGGCAGCCGCATCCGCCGCGTCGATCATCTGCACCCGCGCCAGCTGGACGGCGGTCACGTCGATGCCGCCCATCACCAGTAGGGCCAGGAGTGCGAACAGACCGGCGCCGAGGACCAGCACCCGGCCCTGTTCGGGATCCTGTTGCAATCGCCGCAGCCGGTTCACCGTTTGAACCGATCGACCGCTTCGGTGTGCGTCGCCGAGACCGAGATGCTGGAGGGGACCACGCCACGCAGGAAGTCGGGGATCAAGGGTAGGTCGACCGCCAGGTCGGCCCGCGTCGTCACCGTGCTGCCGCGGGTCAGACACGCCCCACCGCACCGGGCCGTGAGCTTTCCCTGGTTGCCGAAGCCCTGGTCCTGGAAGGCCAGTCGTGCCGCTGCGCTCGCGCGCTGGTTGGCCATCGCGGCGTTATCGGCCGCGACGAAGGTCCGGGCGCTCTCCCTGGCGGCTGCGGTCACCGCGTAGGTGCCCGCCTGCAGCCGGGCCAGCGTGATCACCAGGTAGAAGACCGGTAGGGCCAGGAGAATCCCGACGACCAGGAACTCGATGACGGCCGAGCCGTCCTCCGCACCGCCCAGTCGGCGCCGCAGCGCGTTCACTGCCCCTCCTGGAACGCGCGCCCACTGACGGTCAGGGTTTGCGCCGGACCGAACGGACCAACGATGGGCAGCGGGGCGACGACCGTCACCCGTACGACGCGTGCGCCACCTTCGTTGACCACCTCGGCCCGCACGTCCTGGGCGTAGCGCCCCGCGAGCCCACGGGTGATCATCTCCCGGGTGCGGCTGGCACCGGCCTCAGCCGTCGCGTCGGCGCGAGCACCGAATCGTGCACCCTCGGTCGCGTCGGAGATCAACGTGTTGCGCACGAAGAGGACGAAGCCTACCTGGAACGCGGCCATGAACACCAGGATGAGCAGGGCGCCGACCATAACGAACTCCGCTGGCGCAGAGCCGCTTTCACGGTTGAGTCTGCGCTCAGCCACCCGAGACATTGTGGATCGCCGTGCTGAACATGTTGGTCAGCGCCGGGCCGGCGAACTTCCACAGGGCCGTCACCAGACCGGCCGTCATGATGGTGATCAGCACCCAGCCCGGGACGTCACCTCGCTCCCGCTCATCAGGCGCGGGCAGGTGGGTTCGGGCGATCATGGCGCGCAGGATGCGCTCGTTCAGTCGTCGTGCTGTTTTCATGTCTTCCTCCGGTTGGTTGGTCGTGCGGTGGACGGGTTCACATGTTCAGGTTGAGGATCGAGAGCCCAGGAAAAATGGCGAAAAGGATCGTGACCGGTAGGACCAGGAAGACCACCGGGATCATCATGTAGATCTCCCGCCGGCCGCCGGATTCGATCAGTTGCTGCTTGCTGGCGTCGCGGGCGTCCTGGGCCTGGGCGCGCATCACGTCTGCCAAAGGCGTACCCCGTTCGAGAGCCACTCCGATCCCGTCGACGAAACGGGCGAGGCCGGGCAGACCGGTGCGATCCGACAGCCCCTGCAGCGCCTCCGGAAGCGAGGCACCGGCGCGCGCATCCACCAGGCAGCGCTGCAACTCTGCGGACAGGTGACCGCTGGACAGGTTCGCGATGCGCTCCAGGGCAGCGGCCGCGCCTTCCCCTGCGGTGATCGCCAGCGCCAACATCTCTGCGACGGCGGGGAACTCACCCAGGATGGCCCGCTCACGCGACTCCGCGGCCCGGGTCAGCATCTGGTCGCGCAGGATCACCCCGGCCGCCACGGCGATCGGGATGAGGATGACGTCTGTCAGGGAGGTTCCGCCGTTCATCAGTTGCAGCGTCGCGTAGAGCGCGGCAGCGATCCCGGCGACCAAACCCCACATCGCCTGTTGGGCGCGGAAGCCGTCGACGTCGTCGGGTTGGCCGGCCCGGGCCAACCGGCGGCGGACCGAGGTGGTCCCACCCAGCCAGTGGTCGACCAGGGCACCCGCACGGCGCAGCAGGGGTGCGAGGGCTGCGTTGACCGACAGTTCATCGGTCTTCCCGGCGAGCAGGTGTGAGGGTCGGGGCGAGGTCACGACGTACGGCGCGATGCGGTCGGCCAACGTAGCCTGGCGACGCATCGGCAGGCCGCGCCAGACCAGCAGCAGCCCGCACCCGGCCAGTGCCCCGCACAGCAATCCACTCCAGAGCGGGTTCATCGCATGACCCGTTCCTCGTCGGGCAGTTGACCCAGGCGTCGCATCACCCGATAGGCGACCAGCGAAACCGCGGCCCCGATCGCGAGCACGATGACGCCGGTAGAACTCTGGTAGGCCTGCAATGACTCACCGCGAGTTGCCATGAGTGCCAATACGATCCAGGGCGCGCACAACGCAAGGCGCGCTGCGTTGACCGTCCAGCTCTGGCGCGCTTCGAGCTCGGCCCGGGTCCGGGCATCGTCGCGCAGGAACGAACTGAGGGTGCGCAGGAGGCGGCCCAGGTCGGTGCCCCCGACAGCCCGGGCGATCCGCAGCGATTCGACCAGTCGGTCGGACACCGGGTCGGCCAGATTGTCCTTCAGGCGGTCCAACGCGTCGTTGAACTGCCCGGTCGCACGATAGTCGTGGGCGAAGTCAGCAAAGGCCGGACGCAACTCCTCCGGGCCGCGAACTCCCAGCTGCGCCAACGACTCCGGTAATGCCATCCCTGCGCGAACTGCGGACGCGATGTTGTCGACGACGTCGGGCCAGACCTCACGAAGCACCGTCCGGCGGCGGCGTGCCCGCATCCGGACGAAGGCGAGCGGCGCGTAACCAGCGATCAGTGCGAACGCGGTGCTCACCGGCGCAACGGAGGTCACGGCCATCATCAGGACGAACACCGCCGCACCCGTGATCAAGCACATCGCGACCAACTGGCCCGGGCTGATCGAGCTGTAGCCCGCCTGACCGAGCAGGTCGCGCAACCGGGTCCGCGGGCCGACGCGCTGGGTACGGGTGGACTCCCCCGTGCGCGGCCACCAGGACCACCAGAGGCAGAAGACCCCTGCCCCGAGCAACAGCACCGGGATCATGAGGCTTCCGCCAGGATCGCGGCCACGTCGAATCCTGCGCCCTCGAAACGCTCACGGTGCGGCGGGAAGCCGTCGGCGCGCACCAAGGTGCCCGATCGGCGTACGAACAAGGGCGCCAACTCGATCACGTCGCCCTCGGCGCGACCGGGCACGGCGCAGATCTCCCGTACGACGCGCCGCCCGTCCCGCTCCAACGCCACGTGCACGACGATGTCGATCGCGCTCGCCACGGTGGGGACCACGAAGCTCGAGCTGACGTTCGGGCCGGCCAGCAGCGGCAGCGTGCACATCTTCATGACGGCCTCGCGAGCCGAATTGGCGTGCAGCGTAGCCATTCCCGGCAAACCACTGTTCAAGGCAATCAACAGGTCAAGGCTCTCCTCCTGCCGCACCTCGCCCACGATGATCCGCGACGGCCGCATCCGCAGCGCCTCCTTGACCAGCCGTCGCAACGGAATCTCCCCGGTGCCCTCCAGGCTCGGTTGGCGGCACTGCATCGCCGCCCAGTCACGCAGACCCAGCTTGAGTTCGAAGACCTCCTCGCAGGACACGACGCGCTCGTTGGCGGGGATGGCCGAGGCCAGGCAGTTCAACATGGTGGTCTTGCCCGCCTGGGTCCCGCCGGCGACTAGGACGTTGAGACCGGATGCGACGGAAGCGGCCAGGAATCGTGCTGCGGGAGTAGTGATGGTGCCCAGCGCGACCAGATCCTCCAGTCGGTCGGCGCGGGCGACGAACTTGCGGATGTTGATCAGCCAGTGCGTACGCGAGACATCCGGGATCGTGACGTGCAGACGCGAGCCGTCCGGCAGGGTCGCGTCAACGAAAGGAGAGCTCAAATCTATGCGGCGACCGCTCGGCTTGAGCATCCGCTCGACCAGACTGCGCACCTGCTCGGCGGTCAGCATGGTGCTGGTCAACTCGGTCTTTCCGTGCCGGGCGATGAAGACGCGCGACGGCTCGTTCACCCAGATCTCCTCGACGCTGGGGTCGTCCAGGTAGGGCTGCAGCGGACCGAAACCCGCAACCGCATCAAGGACCTGCCGGTGCGCCGAGGCACTGTCCGGCAACGGATCCAGTCCGCCGTGCAGCGCGCGCTCTTCATAGTCGCGCACCGCAGCCCGGACCAGGTCGGCCACCGCGTCATGATCGCGCGCCGGGTCCAATCGCTGGCGACGGATCAGTTCCCTGACCTCGCCCTCGACCAACTGGACGCCGTTCATGAAGTCCCCCTCTATGGCATCGCTTCCCCAAGCGGTGAGCACGATGAAAGCCGATCCGAGGTAGCCCGTGGGGGTTTCCACAGCCGACTTTAAGAAACCTTTACGCCAGCGTGCACTTATCCCCAGCGTGTCCTGCATGAGATCCCACGAGGCCGCACACTGCGGCAATGACGACGCTGCGGTTAACGATCCACGAGGGCACCGTGAGCCGGGACGTCGTGGTGCGAGCCCGCACGGGCACGCGGTGGGCAGACGTTGTGGCCTCGAATCCCGCTGTGCCGCAGACACTTTTCACTGGTACCCGGAAGATCGCGGACACCGACCTCGTCGGTGCCGCCCCGTTGTCACACGCCGCCGTGCTCAGCACCGCACCAACCGTGGTGCCAGTACGCCATCTCCTCGAGCTGCACGTTATCGAAGGACCGGGCGCTGGCGCGTGGGTGCCGCTGGGCGCCGAGAGCGTCACGGTGGGCCGGGGCCGGGACTGCGTCCTGCAGGTACCGGACCCCTGCGTCAGTCGCCATCACCTCAGCTTCAGATTGGACTCCGGGCGGGTGGTCGTGGCCGCTCAGGACGCCACGAACGGCACCCTCATTGACGGTGAGCCACTCACCGCCACCCGAGAACTGACCATCGGCAGCCGGATCGTCATCGGCGACACCGCGCTGGAACTGGTCCGCCGCGACTCGGTGCCTACCGCGGCGTGGCCGGACGCGCCACCAGCAGTGCAGATCCGCGTCCCGTCCGCTCCACCGCCTCCCGAGCGCCGGCCCTGGCCGTTGGTCATGGCGTTGCTGCCTCTCGCGGTCGCCGGCGGCGCGGCGCTCCTGCTGCACAACCCGATGTTCCTGATGTTCGCGGTGCTGTCGCCGGTGATGCTGCTGGCCCAGTACCTCACCGACCGGCGCGGCGGCTCCCGGTCCCACCGCCGCGCGGTGGCTGCGTACCGGGAGGAGTTGGAGCGGGCCGAGCGTGAGGTGCGGCGCGCGCTGGAGCATGAGGTCGCCGTACGCCGAGTGCGGACTCCCGCCCTCGGCACCACTTTGCGCGTGGCCAGGTCGCAGTCGTCTGCCCGATGGTCGCGCAACCCCACCGCCGAGATGCGGGTCCGCCTGGGCACGGGAGTCGTCCCGTCTGGGGTGAGCCGGCGCTCGGACCGTCACACGTTCGGCGAAGCCGACGCCGACCCGGTCGAGCTGACCGACGCACCGGTCGAGATCGACCTACGCGCCGCGGGTCGGGTCGAGATCGCCGGGCCGAGGCGGCACCTGCTGGCGCAGTCGCTCATCACCCAGATCGCTACCTGGTTCTCTCCGCACGATCTGCAGATTCACATCTGCTGCTCTGAGACGAATCGCGCTGCGTGGCAATGGCTTCGGTTCCTGCCCCACGTGCTGCCAGCGCCAGACGCGACGCCTCGGATCGGACCGCAGGGCGCGGTCCACACCCCTGACACGAGTCTGCTGATGGTCACCGACGGCCTCGACCAACCTGCTCCGGCAGGCGCCGTGGTGCTGGCCCTGGTCGACGACAGCACACCGCGGCCGGGTCGCATCGTGACCACCGATCTCGCTGACCACCAAACACTCGACCTGCCCGCGCCCGGCCACGCGGAAGCCGCAGTCCGCGCGCTGGCCGCTGCCGGCGGATCAGTGACCGGACGCACCGGCCTGCCCACCGAGATCTCGTTGATCGACCTGCTGCGCGACGAGCGCGGCATCAATCCCACGGATCCGGCAGAGGTCATCCGCTCGTGGTCAAGGGCCTCGGACCGGGTGCTGCTCGGACGCACGGCCGAGGCGCCATGGGAGGTGAGTCTGCCGGTCGACGGACCACACGCCCTCATCGCCGGCACGACCGGTGCCGGTAAGTCCGGTCTGCTGCAGACGTTCCTGGTGTCGTGGGCGCTGCACCGATCGCCCCAGGAGTTGAACTACGTGCTCATCGACTACAAAGGCGGTGCTGCGTTCTCGGGATGCGCCAGCTTACCGCACACGGTGGGCATGGTCACCGATCTCGACGCGGCCCTCACGGCCCGGGCCTTGCGCTCCCTCCAGGCGGAGATCCGACGGCGCGAACGACTTCTCGCCGCCGCCCGTGCCGCCGATTACGCCGCCTACCGGGAGGGCGGAGGATCGTTGCCACGCCTGGTCCTGGTAATCGACGAGTTCCGCGTCCTCTCCGACGAGTTGCCGGACTTCGTCCACGGGCTGGTGCGGCTGGCAGCGGTCGGACGGTCGCTGGGGATCCATCTGGTGTTAGCCACCCAGCGACCCGCGGGAGTGGTCTCGGCCGATATCCGGGCAAACCTGGATCTGCGAATCGCATTGCGGCTCAATGACGTTACTGATTCACGGGATGTCATCGACGCTGACGACGCCGCCCGTCTGGATCCTGGGTTGCCGGGGCGGGCGGTCGCCCTTCGGTCCGGCGGGACCCGGCAACTGGTCCAGGTTGCGCGGGTGAGCGGCTACACGCCGTGTCGCGATGCCGCACCGCAAGTGTTGCCCGTCGATCCACTGACCGGCGTGCCGCAGCCCGGCAGCGAGCGCGCAGATGATGACGATCTCAGCCGCATTGCGGCGGCCATCCGGCGGGCCCACGAACGTCTCGGCGCGCCGCCGCCGCATCGACCGTGGCTGCCGCCGTTGCCAACGCAGATCACCGCCGAGGACCACGGTCCGGGTGGGGCCCCGCTGGGCATGATCGATCGGCCCGACGAGCAACGACAGGAGTGGGCGGACTGGCGGGTGCAGGACGGAAACCTGCTCATCGCCGGTGGTCCGGCCAGCGGTCGCAGCACCGTCCTGCGCACCCTCGCCGTCGGCAGCCGGGAGCCGGTCTATCTCCTGGCGACCGCCAAAACCTTTACACAAGAGCACAATCCACAGCTCGGAGCGGTCGTGGGATTCGACGAGCACGCCCGGGTCCACCGGTTGCTCACCTGGTTGGAGGACCGCATCGCGACCTCCGCCTCGGACCCGGTGCGGTTGCTGATCGACGACTGGGACAGCCTGCAGGCGCGGACCGACGCGGCGTCGCTGACCCTCAGCGACCGGTTGCTGGCGATCATGCGCGACGGACCGCGTGCTGGAGTCGTGACCGCGGTCGCGGGAGGCCGCGGGGTCGTCAGCGGTCGGGTGTCCGGGCTGGCCGCCCGACGGCTCTGCCTCACCAGTAGCGGCGCTGACGATCTGGTCCTGCTCGGGGTGCGTCCCGCGCAGGTGCCTTCGCTCGCGGCCCCGGGTCGGGGGCTGCTGCTGCCGGACGACGCCGAGATCCAGTGTGCGCTCCCCGGCCGCCCAGCCGCTGACCCAGCGATCGCCGTACGTTTCGATCCCCTTCCGGCAGTGATCGACTCGCTACCCGCGGGCGCGTTCGGCGTCGGCCTCGACGGACCGGTCAGGTGGACGGCCGATGACCGGACCGTCCTCATCGTCGGAGCCCCGGGCAGCGGCCGCACGACCGCGCTGCGGGCCAGCGCGAGCGCCGACCCGGGCCCGTCCTTCTGGCTGTGCGGACCGGATCCGGACCTCACGCGATGGGCGGACGAGCACCCCGGAGGCACCATCTACGTCGACGACGCCGACCACCTTGCCGGTACGCCGATCGAGGGCGTGCTGGTGGATCTCACCGCCCGCCACCGGCTGGTCGTGAGCTCGTCACTGGCCGCGGCCACGGCCGCGTTCACCGGCCTGCTGCCGCTACTGAAACGCGCCGGTACCGGTGTGATCCTGCAACCGGGCCCGCGCGACGGTGACGTGCTCGGCGTCAGCCTGCCCACGTCGTACGACGAGGGGCCCGGTTCTGGTGTCCTGGTGCGTCGCGGACAGATCACGCAGGTGCGTACGTGGGCGCCACCAGTGGACTCCCAGCGGATGTCACCATCCACCCTCCCGCATGCACAGGAGTTGACATGAAACGATGTCTCGCGGTTGCGGCCACCTTCACCGCAAGGGAGCGGTCCTGCGACTGCCCCCCTCCGGCGGTAAGCCGGTGGTCCTGCAGCAGGTCTCCCAGCCGGGTGCCGTCGCCGGGTCCGCCGAACGCCAAGGTTCTGCTGTATTCGCTCTACCCGGGCAAGAACTAGGTGATCCGCTTCCCGAACCACTGGGTGCCCTCCGGCGAGGGCAGCGGGGTGAACCCGAGTCGGTGGTAGAACGCGATGGCGCCGGAGTTGTCCTTGGCGGCGCCCAGATGGACTCCGGGTACGCCGCGTGCCACCAGGGCGGCGCACAGCACCTCGATCAGCCGGCGGCCAAAACCGTTGCCCTGCAGGACCGGAAGCAGATCAACGTGCAGGTGCGCGGGGTACTCGGCGGCCAGCGGATCGCGCGTGGAGGCGTAGGTGTATCCCACCTCTGTCACCAGTTCCTGGGTCGTCGTCGGGTGCGCGGCGCGCGGGTAGCGGTGGGCGACACTCGGCCACCACTGGGTTGCGAACCACTGGTCGAACTCCAGGGTGTCCGCGGTCGCGACCAGATAGCCGGCCGGCGGCCTCTTCCCGTCGGCCACCACCCAGGCGAGGTCCGGGCAATGCACCAGATACGGGGTGAGATAGATGTCCGGCAGCAGACTGGGCGGATCGAAAAGGCCGGTTGCATCGCCGCCCGTGGCACCCGTTCGGACGCACACGTCCGCCAGCGCATCCTCATCACCGGGTCGGAACGGTCGGATCTTCCAACTCATCGCAGCCGCAACGGTTTCCACGACTGGTCAGGGACGGGGACATCGTGCAGCAACGCGGCGAGCGCCTCCACCCCGTCCACCAACCGTGGGCCGGGCCGGGCGAACGAGGCGTTCGCGTCGACCGCCCAGACGGGAACGTCCGGCAGGTGGTCCAGGATCTCCCGGCCGAGACGCGCAGAGTCGTCGACGCCGTACCCGCAGGGCGCCACCACGACCACCTCCGGCCCCGAGGCGGACACCGCCGCCCAGTCCACGCGCTCGGAGCGCTCACCAACGACACCCAGGGCCGGCTCGCCACCGGCCATCGTCACCATCTCGGGGATCCAGTGCCCGGGCGCGAACGGCGGATCGGTCCACTCCAGCACCAACACTCGCGGCCGGGGCCGGTCCGCCACGGCCCGGGCGACATCGGCCAGTCGCGCCCGCAACCGCGTGACCAGGGCGTCGGCTGCGTCGTCGTGGCCGGTCGCCGCCCCCAGGGTCCGGATCGAGTCCAGCACCTGCTCCATCGTGTGCGGATCGATCGTCAGCACCTGCGCGGTGCAGCCCAGATACGCCAGTGCGTCGTCCACGACGGAGACATCGACCGCGCACACCGCGCACAGGTCCTGGGTCACGACCAGATCGGCGTCCAACGAACGCAGCGCGTCGGCGTCGAGGTGGTAGAGATCCTCACCCCGCGCCAGCGCAGCCGCGACGTAGTCGTCGATCTCGCGGGGCGAAAGTCCCTGCGGCATGGCTGAATTCGAGATGATCGTGCGCTCCAACGCCTCCGGTGGCGTGTCGCATTCGAAAGTCACACCCACTACGTCGTCGCCCGCGCCGATCGCGAAGAGGATCTCCGTGGTCGACGGCAGGAGGGACACGATACGCACGCACCGACCCTACGGGGCGGACGCGCGGGGCACGTGCACGCCGTACTGCGACACCTTCCGATAGAGGGTGGCCCGGCTCATGCCCAGGTGCTCGGCGGCCTGTTGCATCGTGGTCCCGGGGCGGGACAGGGCACGGACGATCTCGTCCCGCTCGAACCGCTCGATCCGGGACAGCCGCCGGGCGGCCGCGGACAGCACCGAGGGTGGCAGGTGACGTACGTCGATCACGTCGGCCCGCATCGCGGCGTGCCGGATCACCCGCACCAGTTCGGTGACGTTTCCCGGCCAGGCGTGATCGGTCAGCGCCCGGCGGGCGGTGGCGGTGATCTCCACGTCACGACCGCGGGCCCGGGCGGCGACGTGCAGAGCGATCGGCACGACGTCCTCGGGCCGCTCCGGGGGGGCCGGAAGATGCCCCCCGGTCCCGAGCGGCGGCAGCGGCGGGCCGGGACGCCCCCCAGGCGCCGGGCGGTAAACGCGCCCGCCCCCCCGCCGCCCGCCACGAGCAACTGGGCCAGGCGGTCCGCAGCCCACAACGGCAGCACGTCGACGTCACCGACAATCACCGCCGTGTCCGGTTTGCCGACCTCCGGGGCCCACAACACCACCCCCGGCTCGAGGTCCTGGGGCGCGGGCGCGGACGCCGACAGGATCCGGCTACGCGGTCGCACCCGCCGCAGCGCCTGGGACAACAACGTCACCCGTCCGGCCCCGGCCTCCCCCACCGCCGCCACGACACGGCCGGCCGCGAGCGCCGTACTCGCCTGGTCCAACGCCTGGGCCCACCCGGTGGACAGGGCGAAGGTCGATCCACTGCCCGGCTCCAGATGCGGCGCCACGACCCGGAAGACCTCCCCGCGCGGCGCCGGACGCGGGGTGCGGCCCTGGGACCGGGTCAGCATCAGCGCAGCGGTGTTGCTCGCGGCAGACTGGGCCAACGCGAGCAGCAGATCGTGCGAGGAGTCCGACCAGGTCGTGAGGTTGACCGCTCCCTGGAGCCGTCCGGAGGTCGGGTCGAGCACCGGCGCCGCGGCGCACGTGTAGCCGGTGAGGCTCTGGGCGTAGTGCTCCTGTGCCCGTACGACCGTCGGTGACCGGTCGGCGAGCGCCAGGCCCAGGCCGTTGGTGCCGGCTTCCCGCTCGGAGTAGCCGAAACCGGGCGCGAGGTGCACCGCGTCCAACGCCCGCAGGAGCGAGTCGTCACCACTGTGCCGGTTGAGTACCAGGCCCTCGGAGTCGGTGAGCATCAGACTGATCGGTTCCCCCGCGAGGGTCCGCTGCAGATCGCGCAGCACCTGGTCGCCGCACTGGAAGAACAGCGACTCGGTGTCGAGCGCACCGGTGAAGGCCGGCTGCACCTGGTCCAGGGACACGCCGTACTCCTGACTGCGCTGCCACGACGCGAGAACCCGTGCCGACGCGGGGCGTCCGTCGGCGGCGCGCTCGGGCAATGCGTCCATACCTGACCTCCTGGTGTGATCCAGGTTACAAACCGCGGCCGGGGCCGCGGCCTGAACGGCGTCTCAAAGTGAGACAGCGCAGGTGGGGCGGGTGGATCGGGAGCGGCATACGTTCTGCGGTGTGACACCAGTCACAGCACCGATCAGGAGGCCCGCATGTACACCAAGGACGACGAGAAGTACTTCATCGTCGACGCCCACATCGCCCTGTGGGACGCGCGCGAGAGCAACCAGCGCAACATCCACGGCAAGCAGTTCATCGACTGCTTCTACGACTACCACCGCAATCTGTCCCCGGAGTCGGAGGTGTGGGCCTACGAGGACTACCTCTACCAGGGCGGCGAACGGTTGATGAAGGACCTGTTCACCGACGGCTACGTCGACCACGCCGTCTTCCAGCCGGCCTACCTGGGTGAGTTCTACAAGACCGGTTTCGGACAGACCGAGGAAGCCTTCGCCCTCGCCCAGGCGAATCCGGACAAGCTGACCTACAACCACAACTTCGACCCGCGCAACGGCGAGGCCGGTTTGGACCAATTGCGCGCTGACGCAGAGCGATTCAAGCTCAAGGGCGTCAAGCTCTACACGGCGGAGTGGCACGGCGAGAGCCGCGGCTGGAAGCTGGACGACCCGTGGGCCTACCGGTACTTCGAGTTGTGTCGTGAGCTGGGGATCAAGAACATCCATGTCCACAAGGGCCCGACGATCCGACCGCTGGACCGGGACGCCTTCGACGTCTCCGACGTGGATCACGTGGCCACCGACTTCACCGACCTGACCTTCATCGTCGAGCACGTCGGCCTGCCGCGCCTGGAGGACTTCTGCTGGATCGCCACCCAGGAGCCGAACGTCTGGGGCGGCCTGGCCGTCGCGATGCCGTTCATGCACACCCGCCCGCGCTACTTCGCCCAGATCCTGGGTGAGTTGCTCTACTGGATCGGCGAGGACCGGATCACCTTCTCCTCCGACTACGCCATCTGGACCCCGCGCTGGTTGATCGAGCAGTTCGTGGACTTCCAGATTCCCGAAGACATGAGCGAGTACGCACCGATCACCACCGAGCAGAAGAAGAAGATCCTCGGCCTGAACGCGGCCCGGCTCTACGACCTGGACGTGCCTGCCGAGTTGCAGTTGCCGACCGCCGATGAGACCGCGACCGGTCCGCGGCAGCCGGAGGCAGCGGACCTGGTGGGCGCGAAGTGACCCTGACGCTGACCCGGGAGGACGCGGTCACGGCCGCGCTGGGCGTCGTCATCGATCCCGAGCTCGACGAACCGATCACCGATCTGGGCTTCGTGCGCAGCATCGCGATCGATGGGTCCTCAGTCATTGTGCACCTGCGGCTGCCGACGTCGTTCTGCTCACCGAACTTCGCCTACCTGATGGCCTCCGACGCCAAGGACGCGCTCGTCGCGTTGGACTGGACGGACGCGGTGGTCGTGGAGTTGGACGACCACCACGACTCCCCGATCATCAACGCCGGGTTGGCGGGTGACCTGGGCTACCGGGGCACCTTCGGTCACGAGGCGCTGGACAGCCTGGATGAGTTGCGTACGACGTTCCGCCGAAAGGCGCACACCGCGGCGATGGAGCGATGCCTGACCGATCTGCTGCGGGCCGACCCGTCCCGGTCGGTCGAGTCGTTGGCTGACGTGCGCCTGGGTGAGTTGCCCTCCGGTGAGCATCAGGCGGCACTGGTGCGTCGGCGTACGGCGATCGGATTGCCCACGGACGCAACCGATTATGTGCTGGTCGACCACGAGAACGCCCGTCCGGGCAACGTACCCCTTGCCGTTGCCCGGGCGCGCTCCACCCGCATCTCCATCGATGGCAATGCGCACTTCTGCCGTGGTCTGCTCCGCACCCGGTACCCCGGGTCCGAGCAGGACCAAACCGTACGGACCGACGGGCTGGAACCCGCCGACACCGCGTTCTTTTCCCTCACCACTCTCAGGGAGTCACTGTCATGAGCACCATGCGAGCCGTCCAGGTGGTCGGCTACCACGAGAACCTGCAGCTGGAGCACGTCCCCGTGCCCGAACCCACCGGCCCGTGGGACGTCGTCGTCAAGATCGGCGGCGCGGGCGTCTGCCGCACCGACCTGCACATCCTGGAGGGCCAGTGGGCCGAGAAGTCCCAGGTGCACCTGCCCTACACGATCGGGCACGAGAACGCCGGCTGGGTCTCGGCGGTCGGCAGCGCAGTGACCAATGTGCAGGAGGGTGACACCGTCATCCTGCATCCGTTGATCACCTGCGGCCTGTGCCGCGCCTGCCGTAGCGGCGACGACGTGCACTGCGAGGCCAACCAGTTCCCGGGGATCGACACCAACGGTGGGTACGCCGAGTACCTCAAGACCTCGGCGCGCAGCGTGGTCAAGATCGACCCCTCGCTGCAGCCCGCGGACGTGGCGGCGCTGGCGGACGCCGGCCTCACGGCGTACCACGCGGCGGCCAAAGCAGCCCGGCGCCTCACACCCCGCGACAAAGTGGTCGTGATCGGGGCAGGAGGCTTGGGGCACATCGGGATTCAGGTCCTCAAGGCGCTCAGCCCGGCCGAGATCATCGTCGTCGATCGCAACGCGGACGCGGTGAAGCTGGCCCTGTCGATCGGCGCCGACCACGGTGTCGTCGCCGAAGGTGGGCAGGTCGATCAGGTGCTGGAGCTGACCGGTGGCAACGGCGCCGAGGTCGTCGTCGACTTCGTCGGTGAGAACGGCGCGACGGCCGAAGGCACGGCCATGCTGCGACAGGCCGGTGACTATCTCGTCGTCGGATATGGCGAGAACATCGACGTGCCGACGATCGACATCATCTCGAGCGAGATCAACTACATCGGCAACCTGGTCGGGTCCTACAACGACCTGTGCGATCTGATGGAGTTGGCGCGGCGTGGTGCGGTGACCCTGCACACGCAGAAGTACGCGCTCGACGACTTCCAGAGCGCGATCGACGACCTGGACAATGGTCGGGTGCGCGGCCGCGCCATCCTCGTTCCCTGAGTGCATAGGAGTCGCAATGATTTTCATCACCGCTCGCTTCCGAGTGAAAGCGGAGGATGCCGACCAGTGGCCGGAGATCACCCGCTCGTTCACCGAGGGGACCCGCGCCGAACCGGGCAACCTCTGGTTCGACTGGGCGCGCAGCACGGAGGACCCGCAGGAGTATGTCCTGCTGGAGGCGTTCAAGGACGACGGCGCCGAGGCACACGTGTCCTCTGATCACTTCAAGCAGGCGCAGGCCGATCTGCCGCCCCACCTGGAGGAGACGCCCCGGATCGTGAACTTCCAGGTGCCCGGGGAGGAGTGGTCCGAACTGGGCGAGATGGCGGTCGACTGACTACGTGCCCGCCTGCGCCTCCATCTGCGCGGCGACGTCGGGCACGTGGTTGGACATCTCCCGCGGCGGCCGCTCGTAACCACCCGACGGCGGCCGCTGCGGGATCGTCACCTCGGTCCGCTCGATCTCGCGGTAGGGCACCTGGGAGAGCAGGTGGGCGATCATGTTGATCCGACCCCGTCGCTTGTCCTCGTTGTCGACCTCCCACCAGGGCGCCTCGGGGATGTCGGTGTGCACGAACATCGTGTCCTTGGCCCGGGAGTAGTCCTCCCACTTGGTGATGGACAGCACATCGTTCGGGCTCAGCTTCCAGCGGCGCATCGGGTCCTCCGCCCGGGAGCGGAAGCGGTTCTCCTGCTCCACGTCGGACACGCTGAACCAGTACTTCAGCAGCAGGATGCCGTCCTCCACCAGCAGCCGCTCGAAGATCGGCACCTGCCGCAGGAACCGGTGGTACTGCACGCTGGTGCAGTACCCCATGACGCGCTCGACCCCGGCCCGGTTGTACCAGGAGCGGTCCATCAACACGATCTCCCCGGCCGCCGGCAGATGATTGATGTAGCGCTGGAAATACCATTCGGTGCGCTCGCGGTCCGACGGCGAGGGTAGGGCCACGGTGCGGGTGATGCGCGGGTTCAGGTACTCAGTGACCCGTTTGATCGTCGAACCCTTGCCGGCGGCATCACGGCCCTCGAAGATCACCACGATCCGGGCCCCGGTCTCCTGGACCCAGGCCTGCATGGTGACCAGTTCGGCCTGCAGCTTCTTCAGCTCCGTCTCGTAGAGCTTCTTGTTCATCCGGGCCATCTGCGAACTGTAACCGGACGCCCACTATCGGGGGGCGCGATTGTCGGCAGCGCTGCGTAGCGTCGTGGGCATGGCCTCCCCCGCTCTCAACACCTCGTCCGACTTCATTGCCCGGTACGACGCGTTGCGGGCCTACACCGAGTCGCTGGCTGCGCCGTTGTCCCCCGAGGACCAGACGGTCCAGTCAATGGCCGATGTGTCCCCGACCAAGTGGCACCGGGCGCACGTCACCTGGTTCTTCGAGACCTTCCTGCTGGCTGAGCACGAGCAGCGGTTCGCCCCGTTCCAGGACAAGTACTGGTTCCTGTTCAACTCCTACTACGAGGCGGTCGGCCCGCGGTACTCCCGCCAGCTGCGCGGCGTGATCTCGCGACCGGGTGCGCACGACGTGGGGCTGTACCGGGCCAACGTGGATGGGCGGATGCGTGACCTGATCGCTGGTGCCGACGAAGGCACCCTGGAGAAGTTGGCGCCGACCATCACCCTGGGTTTTCATCACGAGCAGCAGCACCAGGAACTACTCCTGATGGACATCAAGCACGTGCTGTCGCTGAACCCGTTGGAGCCGGTGTACGCCGGGCGGCCGCACTCCGCGTCGCCCGCACCCGGACCGCTGGGCTGGGTCGACTTCGCCGGCGGGTTGGTGGAGATCGGCCACCCCGGCGGCGGGTTCTGTTTCGACAACGAACTACCCGAACACCAGGAGTACCTCGCGCCGTACCGTCTCGCCGACCGGCTGATCACCAATGGCGAATGGCTGGACTTCATGGCCGACGGCGGTTACCACCGGGCCGAGTTCTGGTTGTCCGACGGGTGGGGCCAGGTCCAGTCCGACGGGTGGCAGGCGCCGTTCTACTGGACCGAGGTGGACGGCGTGTGGTTCGAGCACACGCTGCACGGCACCTACCCGGTGGATCCGGCGCTGCCGGTCTGTCACGTCAGCCACTACGAGGCCGACGCGTACGCCGCGTGGGCCGGCAAGCGGCTGCCCACCGAGGTGGAGTGGGAGCATGCCGCACGTCTTCAGGATGAAACCCCTTCCGCCGCAGACAATCTCGGTGACACGTCCGCTTTCCACCCACGGGCCGCGGGCCGACAGGACGGTCAGCTACGCCAGCTCTTCGGTGACTGTTGGGAGTGGACGCGATCGGCGTACCTGCCGTATCCCGGGTTCCACGCCAGCGAAGGCGCCATCGGCGAGTACAACGGGAAGTTCATGTCCGGGCAGATGGTGCTGCGCGGTGGTTGCGCCTTCACCCCGCCCGGTCACGCGCGAGCGTCCTACCGCAACTTCTTCCCGCCGGGCGCGCGCTGGGCCCTATCCGGCGTGCGGCTGGCCGACGATAACGTCTCGGTATGAGCCCGAAGATCGCGACCAACACGGACGTCTCGCTCGAAGATCTGCTGTCCTTCGTGCGGCCACGGCATCACCTGGTGTTGATCACCCAGCGGCACGACGGCTCGCCGCAGGTGTCCCCGGTGACCGGTGGCGTGGACGACTCCGGACGCATCGTGATCTCCAGTTATCCGCAACGGGCGAAGACCCGCAACGCGCGCAAGCGGCCGGAGGTCAGCGTGCTGGTGCTGTCGGATGAGTGGGACGACGCGTGGGTCCAGGTGGACGGTGACGCCGAGGTGATCGATGCGGTGGATGACGTCGAGCCGTTCGTGGAGTACTTCCGCAACATCGCGGGCGAGCACTCCGACTGGGACGAGTACCGGGCGGCGATGGTGAAGCAGAACAAGTCGCTGATCCGGGTGACTCCGACCCGGTGGGGTCCGGTGGCCACGGGCGGTTTCCCGCCCGAACAGGCCTAATCCACGCCGAAGAGCCGTGCGGCGTTGTCCCGCAACACATTCCGCGACCACGCGGCACCGAGATCGAGACCGAGCACCGCGTCGACCTGGGTCAGGAACGGATGCGGGATGTTGGGGAAGTCGCTGCCGAAAAGGATGCGATCACCCAACTCCACCAACCGGCGCCTCGATGCGACTGGGAACGGCATCAGATCCTCGGTGAAGGGCGTGAACACCATCGTTGTGTCCAGGTAGATGTCCGGATAGTCATCGGCAAGATCCAGGAACGCGTCGTACTCAGGCATCCCCATATGGGCGACGATCAGCACCAACCGGGGAAAGCGCTCGAGCAGACGGCGCACTCCCGCGACGCCCGTGTGATCGCCCGGCACCGGACCGTCGCCGGAGTGAATGACAGCGGGAATTCGCCTCTTCTGCAACAGACTCCACACCTCGTCGAGCAGCGGATCGTTCGGGTCGAAGTTGCCGACCTGGACGTGCACCTTGAAGATCCGGGCACCGCGGTCGATCGCCTCCCGGACGTACGCCGCTACCTCGGGCTCCGGGTAGAACGTCGCCGACTGCAGGCACTCGGGCACCTGGGCCGCGAACTGCGCCGACCATTCGTTGAGCCACGCCGCCATCCCGGCCTTGTGCGGGTAGTTCAGCGACGAGAACCGCGCGACGCCGAAGGACCGCAACCGCGCTAGCCGGTCCTCGTCATCGCCGCGATACACGATCGGCCAGGACCGCCCCAGCAACGGACCGGCCGCATCGAAGTAGGCGCGCACCTTCGCCAGCACCCGGTCGGGCATGAAATGGGTGTGTACGTCGATCATCGAGTCCAACCCGACACTCGCCAACCGCTCGCGCACGCGGGCGCCTTCGTCGTCGGGGATCGTGGCGCTCATCACCGCGCCGCCCGGTAGCTGGCGATCAACAGTCCGTCCTTCGTACTCGCGCTCTCCACCAACTGCAAGGGCACTGGCACGTCCGCCGGCCCGAACAAGCGTCGACCAGACCCCAGGACGATCGGATGGATGAACAGCAGGAACTGATCGATGAGGCCTTCGGACAACAACGAGCGGACCAACTGGCCGCTGCCCATCACGACTAGCTCGTGCTCGGACGTCGCGCGTAGGTCAGCAATCCGGGCGAGTACGTCGCCGATCACCATCTGGGTATTCGGCCACTGTGGCCGATACCCCCCGTCCGTAGAAACGACGTACTTGGTGGCGTTGTTGAGCCCGTCTTTGAACGGGCCGCCCGCATCGTTCCAGTAACCCAGCATGTCCTCGTAACTGAACCGGCCGAAGAGCCACGAGAAGCCGGACCCCATTGCTTCTCCGAGTGCCTCGGTCACGCGCGGGTCGTCGGACGGCTGAGCCCACCCACCGTGCGCAAAGCCGTCGCGTCGGTCTTCGTCGGGCCTACCGGGACCCTGCAACACCCCGTCCAGGCTGAGGTGGTTCACGACGACGATGCCCATCGCGACCTCCTTGCGTGCTTGAAAATTGTTTCCTTGTCAGACAGAGTTACGTAAATCACTATCTCCGATCGAAGGAGCCTCGCCGGTGGACAACGTCCTCAACCTTGCCGTGATCCTGCTCTATCTGATCGCAATCGCGGCAGTGGGTCTACGGCTGTCCGGTAAACAGAAGTCCGGATCGGACTACTTCGTCGGCGAGCGCAGCATGCCGTGGTGGACGGTCTGCTTCTCGGTAGTAGCCACTGAAACGAGTGTCCTCACGGTGATCAGCGTGCCGGGTGGTACCTACGCGGGCGCTGGATTCGGCAATGTGGAACTGGCCTTCGGCTACATGATCGGCCGGGTCATCGTTGCCACTTTGCTGATTCCGCTCTATCGGCAGGAGGGCTTCACCAGCGCGTATCAGTACCTCGGGCAACGGTTCGGCCGGTGGAGTCAGGGCCTGGCATCGGTGACCTTTGTGGTGACCCGGTTGATGGCCGAAGGTGTCCGCCTGTTCGCCTCGGCCATCCCGATCAAGCTGCTGCTGGACGAGTTCGGGATGAACGTCAACTACGGGGTGATCATCATCGTCCTCACGATCATCACCGTCGCCTACACCTACCTCGGCGGCATCAAGGCCGTCATCTGGACGGATGCGATCCAGATGCTGCTCTACCTCGGCGGCGCCATCCTGGCGATCGTTGTGCTGGCTGCACACGTCGGCTGGACCGGCATCACCGATGCATTCCACGCCGGGCAGTTCAAGGTCTTCGACACCGACTTCGCGTTCTCCCACATCCTGACCAGCCCGTTCGCCCTGCCCACAGCGATCATCGGCGGCGCGATCTTCGCAATGGCCTCACACGGCTCAGACCAACTGATCGTGCAACGGATCCTGTCCACCAAGACACTGCGCGACAGCCAGAAGGCGATGATCGGCTCGGGGGTCTTCATCATCATCCAGTTCGCCGCGTTCTCCCTCGTGGGAGCACTGCTCTGGTCGTACTACGGCGGACGCAGCGTGAAGGACCTTGGCCTGGCGACCCCTGACGACATCTATCCCAACTTCATCCTGCACGGACTACCGGTGGTCATCTCCGGTCTGATGGTTGCTGGAATCCTCGGCGCGGCAATGGGTTCGCTGTCCTCCGCGCTGAACTCCATGGCCAACTCCACGGTGGCCGACATCGTGCACGCTTTCACCAACAGGCAACTACCCGACGACGTGGCGCTCAAGGTCGGCCGAGTGATGACCATCGTGTGGGCGATCCTGATGGCCGGGTTCGCGATGCACTTCTCCGGCACGACGGGCAACGTCTACCTGACCGGCCTCGCCATCGCCGGCTACACCTACGGCGCAATGCTGGGGGCGTTCCTTCTTGGCCGACTCGTTCCGCGAGCCGATCAACGCGATGCCCTGGTGGCCTTCATCGCCACCGTGATCGCGATGACCTACATCGTGCGGAACATCTCGATCGACGTGACCAAAGCGGGCGTCGCGACCACGGCCAGCATCGCGCCTCAATGGTTGGTGCCCATTGGCGTCGTCATCACACTGGTGGTCGGCGGGGTGATGAGTCTGTTCCACGCGGCGCCGTCGCAGAGCGACAGGAACGCTCCGAGTTCCAGGAATGACTCGACGGTCGTCGGCAGGTAGGCGGTCAACGCATCCGACCGGATGACTACCGCACTCCACATCGCACGCGAGATCGCGACGTTGATCCGGTTGCGCATCAACAGGAAGCCCATCCCCCGCGGTACGTCGCCCCGGGATGAGGCAGTCATGGACATGATCACCACCGGCGCCTGCCGACCCTGGAACTTGTCGACCGTGCCGACGCTGACCTCCGCCAGGTCCGCCGCGGCCAGGTGAGCACGGATCAACTCCACCTGCGCGTTGTACGGCGCGACCACCAGGATGTCTTGTTGCTCCAGTGGTCGTGGGGGCACGTCGGGTCGGCCCCGCCACGCGATCCCCAGGAACCGGCGCACCTGCGCCACCACCTCGTCGGCCTCCTGCGGGCTCTGCACACTGTTGCCGACGTGCGGCACGGTGACCACACCGAGCCCGGGCGGCACCTCGGCCAATTCGCGCTTCGCTGCGCCTGCGGCCGCCTGCAACCGACCGCTGTACGACAGGTGCGATACCCGCTCGCACAACGCCGGATGCATCCGGAACGACTCGGCGAGGAAATACCCCATCTGCGCGTCGATCGTGTCCGCACCGTCCATCAACCAGGCCAGGGCGGACTCATCCACCGCCTCGGGGTGACTGGCCTGGCTGACCTGGGGCAACTGCTGCGGATCCCCCACGAGCAGTATGCGTTTCGCGGAAACACCGGCACCGATCGTGGCGGCCAGCGAGAACTGTCCCGCCTCCTCGATCACCAGCAGGTCCAACGAACCGGCCGGCACGTCCTGACTGCAGAACTTCCAGGTCGTCCCGCCGTAGACCAATCCCTCGGTCCGCTGCAAGAACGCCGTCTTGTCCTTCTGTTTGCTCAGATCAGTCCAGCGCGCACTGTCATCGCGCGGCTCCGCCTTGCCGATCGCCGCAGGATCCAGACCACCCCGCACCAGCGCGTCCAGCAGATGCTCGACCACTGCATGCGACTGCGCGACGACCCCGACCCTCCAATGGTGTTGCTCGACAAGGGTCTTGATCACCGCACACGCCGTATGGCTCTTCCCGGTGCCGGGCGGTCCCTGCACGGCAACGTAGGAGTCGGTCATCGACGTCAGCGCCGCAACAATGTCCGTGATGTCGTCCCCGGAGTGCGGCAGCAACCCGCCCTGCGCCAGTCGTGACGGCTGTCGGGTCAACAGATCAGTGACCGCGTTCTGCGGCAGCGGATCGCTCAGCGACTCCTGCGCCACCTGGGCGATCCGATCCGCGATGACCTTCGACCGCGGCGGCGAGCCCGGCAACAGCGCGACCGGCAACTGCGCAAACTGCAGGTCCGCCGGGCGGCTCTCGGTCACCAACACGACGTCGGGGTCATCGGTGAACTCGATCGTCGCCTCGCCGGAACGCAGCAACGTCCCTGAGCTGGAAGGGAACTGCGCCTTCGGCGGGCCAGGTGCGGCGTACGCGATCGAGACACCGCGACTCGGCGCGCTGCCCGGACCCCACCGTCCGGTCAGCCGCAGCACCCGGCGGGAGGCCGCGTTGGCTCGCGTCGAGGTGGGCGCCCACTCCTGCTCGACCTGCACCTCATCGATGACGAAGACGTCCCGCTGACCCTCCAACTCCTCCCGTGGCTGCCCCAGCAGGTCGATGTGGTGCCACCAGTGCACCTTCTCCTCACGGCGGTAGTAGGTCAGCGCCGCCGCCAGCAAGGCGCGGGCCTGCTGCGTCGGCGTCCGCTCGGTCGGTTCGAGCGGGCCGGACCCGTCGACCAGCTTCTGGACCAGTTGCGCCCGGGCCTCCTGATCAGCGCTGAGCCCTGCATCCGGCACCAGTGCGTCAGCGGACGCCGCCGCGCCAATGGTGACGCCAGCCGCCGCCGCCCGAGCCAGCAGCCAGTCACGCAACCGCAGCGTCGACAAACAGTCGTAGCCGTTGTAGTCGGACAGATCGGACCGGATCCGCTGCGCACCAACGGAATCCCCGTCCATCGTCCGCTGCAGGAACTCGTGGAACGCCACGATCGAGGCGTCCCCGGCGGTCACGCCATCGGCATCGCGCAACTGGTCGCCCATGTAGAGCGGCTCGAGCTTCTTGATGCTGTAGGAACCCTTACCGATCCGGATCGCGGCACGCACCGTGGCGTAGAGGTCGACGAAGACCCCCGCCCGCAGCAGATCGTCCAGCTCGTCCTCGTGTGTCTGGTAGCGGATCGCGAGCCGTTTGAGAGCCGAGGTTTCGTACGGCGCGTAGTGGTAGACGTGCATGTCCGGGAACTGCGCCCGGCGGGCTGTGAGCGTCTCGACGAACCGAATGAAGACCGCCCGCTCCTGCTTCCGGTCCATGGCCCACCACGGGTCGAACTGCTCCGCGGTGTCCAGGATCCCCCACAGGTACTCCAGGCCCGCAACGGCCGGATCACCCTCGTCGTAGAGCGGATCCCCCTCGAAGTCGAAGAACCAGTCCCCCGCCGACGGCTGCGGCAACATCGCCAGCGCCGCCTGCGCACCGGGCTTCAACTCCGACAGCATCGGCGCATCATCCGGCAGATCCCGTTGCCGCACTTGCAGATCCGCCTGTGCCCGCAACCGGTCGAAGACCTCCGAGCTGATCCCCTCGGGTGCCACGTCCGCGGCAGCCAGTTGCGGCATCGTCGTCACCCCGGCCGCGCGCAACGCAGTCCGCTGTCCCGCGTAGACCCCCGCCACCGCCCACAGGTCATCGTGCGCCTCGATGGCCGCCGTGCAGTCGGCGCACTTGCCGCACGCCACGAGATCCGGACGGCCCCACAGAACGGGACCACTCGCTGTACGGTGATCAATCAGTAACTCCCGCAGACGGTTTCGCCGTTCCCGGAACACCGGGAGCACCTCGGAAATCGGGAACTCCTCGCGCGACCGGTCCCCGAGCAACAGACCCACCCGCGGCGCCACCGGCACGTCCATGCCCAGCAGCTGATCGACGTACGCGCCCAGTTGCAGCAGTGCCCGTGGCTTGGCTTCCCGGGCCAGCTTGGCGTCCCACACCTGCCAACCATCCTCGGCCGGGATGACAAAGTCGGCGTAGCCGAAGAACTCCCCGTCGTAGAACGCCGGCTGGTAGAGCACCGCGTCCCCCTCCAGCGCCCGGCGGGTGTGCTCAGCGGCGGCCCACAACGACACCTCGGTGTACGGCGGGGACACCCTGGCCATCGAGCGCACCTCACGCTCGGCGCGCAACCGCTCCAGCTCGTGGTCCTCGTGCCGGTCCCCCAACCGGGCGATGTGCTCCAGCAACGGATCCTCGGGCGCGGCCGGAGCGCTCGCACGACCCAGCAGGACATCGAGCCGGCACAGCACCTGGTACTCGCAGTCCGCCGCCGCCGACAGATCCGACGCGCTCCATCGCACGTCCCCCTCAACCATCAACATGGCTTCACCCTGCCACGGACCACCGACAGCCACCCGCGATGACGGGTCTGGTCATGGATTGCCTATCCGAACGCATCAGACAGGCAATCCATGACCAAAGTCGACCGAGGAAGCACCTCAGTCGCCCTTCACGTTCACCAACTGCCGCAGCGTGTGCCGGATCTCCACCAGGTCAGCGGCATCCGCCATCACCTGATCGATGTCCTTGTACGCCGCGGGGATCTCATCGACGAACGCCGCGGTGTCGCGGTACTCGATGTCACCCATCGCGGCCCGCAGGTCGTCCTGGGTGAACGTCCGCCGCGCCGAGGACCGGCTGTGCACCCGGCCCGCACCGTGCGGGCTGGAGTTCAGCGCCACCGGGTTGCCCTTGCCGACCACGACATACGACGCGGTCCCCATCGACCCCGGGATCAGACCCCAGGTGCCCGCGGTGGCATCGATCGCACCCTTCCGGGACAACCACACCTGCTTGCCGAAGTGCTTCTCGGACTCGGTGTAGTTGTGGTGGCAGTTGACCTCCTGCTGCCGCTCAAAGGTCTCAGCAGCGCCACCACTCACCCAGTAGGCGAACTCCCGCACCACCCGGTCCATCATCTCGGCCCGGTTCAGGAACGCGAACCGCTGCGCCCACCGCAGCTGCCGCACGTACGTCGTGAACTCCGGCGTGCCCTCCACCAGGTAGGCAAGATCGCCATCCGGCAACGAGATCCACCACTGCTTGGCCAGCCGCTGGGCGACCTTGATGTGGTGCTGGGCGATCTTGTTGCCAACGCCCCGCGACCCCGAGTGCAGGAACAGCCAGATCCGGTCCTGCTCGTCGGCGCTCACCTCGATGAAGTGGTTACCGGAGCCGAGCGTGCCCAGCTGCAGCGGCCAGTTCTTGGCGTACGACGCCGGGTCGAAGCCGGATCCGGTTGCCAGAGAGGCCAACTCGTCGATCCGCTCCTGCGTGTGCTCGCGTGTCACCTTCCGGTTGTAGGCGCCCGCGGACAGCGGGATGGACCGCTCGATGGACATCCGGAGCTTGCCCCTGTCCCCCGGCAGGTCGGACACGGCGTACGGCGTCCGGACCGCCATCATCCCGCAGCCGATGTCCACGCCGACCGCCGCCGGGATGATCGCGCCCAGCGTCGGAATGACCGAACCGACCGTCGCGCCCTTGCCCAGGTGCGCGTCCGGCATCAGCGCCAGGTGCGGGTATATGAACGGCAACGTCGCCGTGACCTTCGCCTGCTCCAGCGTCTTCTCGTCAAGGATCGACGCCCAGTTCAGGAGCCGATCCGAAATTCTGTCCATGACGAATTCCTCTCTGTGTGAATGTGTTTCGGACACGAAAAAGCCCCAGCCGGATGGCTGGGGCTCACAGTGCGTGCGCTCGGAACTACTCCGACCGCAGGCGTACCTCAGCGAACCCCGTCACCCATTCCGGGCGGGGTTTGCTGTTCAGGTACGTCGAGCACATGGGCAGAACCGTAGCCGCACCTCGCGCTGGGCGCACCCGGATTTCCCGTCAAACAGGAAGCCGCACCTCAACCGAGGTGCCCGTGGGCGACCCCGGCTCCACGACCAGGGTCCCGCCGGCCGCGGCGACGCGCACGCGGCGCGACGCCAGGCCGAGATGGCCCTGCGCGAGCCGTCCATCGAGATCAACCTGACCCATGCCCCGCCCGTCATCAGAGACCACCATCACGACCTCGTCATCGTTGCGCCGCAGGGATATTCGCAGCTCGTGAGCCTCGGCGTGTTTGACAACGTTGGTCACCAGCTCGCGTGCCGTCGACAGCAGCAGACCGTCCTGCTTCGTGTGCAACCCGTCCGGCCATCCCTGCACCTCGAGCGTGACGGTCAGCCGTCCGCGAGCGCGGACTGTCTCGGCCAGGTCAGTCAGGGCTGCGGGCAGACCAGCGGCGTCCAGCACCGCCGGATGCAGCGCGGTCGTCGTCGAGCGCAGCAACCGGGCCGCCTCCTGCAGCGCCGCGTCGGCACGTTCCGTGGCGACAGCGTCCCCGGTGGCGACGTCGTCCAGTTCCAGCCGAGCTCCCAGGACGTACTGCAAAGCCCCGTCGTGCAGCGACTCGGCCAGGTCACGCTGCTCACGCTGTTCGACGGTGACCAGGTCCGACAGCAGCGCGGTCCGGTCGGCCAACAGGTCGGCGATCGTGCGCACCCGGGAGCGCTGCAGATGCGACAGGAGCACCGCACCGAGCCCCACTGCCGACAGCAGCACGGTGCGCAACAACACATAGGACCACGGCTCGGCACCCACGTTGCGGATCAGGATGCTGGTGACCAGTTGGACCAGGATGGTGGGTCCGACGACGGCCGCGCACATCCACGGGTTCAGCTGGGCGGCCGCGATGATCGGAATCACGAAGAAGCCGTTGATCAGCAGGTACGGCGCCCAGGACTGATCCGCCGACAGGTCGCTGATCAGGGTGAGCAGGGTCAGGGCGGCCACGTCGACGACGAGGGCCACCCAGAGATACCGCTGCGTGCGCAGGTCTCCGGACCCGAGGAATCCGATGCCCAGGGTCCACACCAGGTAGGCCGCGACGATGACCCAGCACACGGCGAGGTGCTCCGTAGGTGGCTCGGTCAGCAGCACCGCGACGTAGGTCGCGACGAGGAACAGCCGCAACAGTCGTCGAATGCGGGCCGCCCGAGCGGCGTGCACCGGCACCAGGTCTGCGCCGAGGCTCACTCCAGTAACCCGCGGCGCATTCCCTCGGCGACGGCGGCGGCCCGGTCGGAGACGCCCAGCTTGTCGTAGAGCCGCTGGGTGTGGGTCTTGACCGTGCTCGCCCCGAGGTAGAGCTCGGCGGCCAGCTGCGGGATCGACAGTCCGCGCGCGAAGCCCTCCAGTACCTGTTGTTCGCGCTCGCTGAGGGCTGGCGCCTCACGGTCCCGGCGCAGCCTGATCTGCTCGGCGAGGCCAGCCGTCAACTCGGGAGGCACGACGGTGCCGCCCTTGGCCACACGCAGCACCGCATCGACGATCTCGGCGCGGCGCGCGTCTTTGGACAGGTAACCGTTCGCCCCTTCCTCCAGTGCCTGGAAGACCACCGCACTGTCGGTGAGCGCCGACAGCAGGAGAGTTCGCGTCGCCAGCCCCTCCCGCGTGACGGCATGGACGACGCCCAGACCGTCCACATCCGGCATCTGGTAGTCCACGACCGCTACGTCGGGCTGCTCGGTGCGGATGACCTCCAACCCCTCGCGCCCGTCATCGGCCTCGCCGACCACCTCCACGTACCCGCTGCTGCGCAGACCGCGCGCCAGCCCGTCGCGGAAGAACGGGTGATCGTCGATCACCACGACCCGGACCAGTCGGGCATGGGTACTTCGGCCTGCGCTACTCACGTCCACCTCCTGCTGTCACCCTGTCACTACGGCCGCGATGCGGCTAGATAGCTGACCAGCGCGAGCGCCTCGATCGCGACCGCTCCCCACAGCGCCGCCGACGACACGTGCACCGTCGCCAACGCGCCCAGAAAGGCCCCGACGGCGAACGCGGCAACGACCAGGACGCTGAACACGGCTGCGTGCACCTGGCCCGCACGCCGATCGCGCACCATGGCCGCGACCGACTGGGCCAGCCGCATGAGGTTGCCGGTGGTCGCGATGGTCACCAACGACAGACCACCGGCCGACCGGAACAGGTCGAGCCGGATCGCTCCGACGAGCGAGAGCACGACCAGGAAGATGGCGGCCGGTGTCGCCGCGGGCAGCATGGCCAGCACAGCGAAAATCGCGACCTGGCCGACCATCACCGCCACCATGAAGTGCCGGGGCAACGCGGGACGTACGCCGCGTAGCAGCTGGGCGAGCGCGAGCCCGGTCGCGTAGGCCAACAGCGGCCAGAGGTACCGGGTCCACGGATGGTGCTGCACCAGGGCTACTGCGAAAAAGACGACGTTGCCGGTCTGTGCGAACGCGAAGGACTGGTAGCGAAGGAACAGGTGGGCATCGATGTACCCGCTGACCATCGTCATGAGCAGCGCGCTGACCTGGCCGACGTCACCCGGCGTGCGCAGCGTCTGATTGTCCTGCACTCGCGCCCTCCGCTCGCGCCGTCTGATCCTAAGCTCACGGTATGGCAACGACCACCATTCCCGGCCTGGTTCTGATCGATCACGAGATCGAGGTCCCGCTGGATCACGCGAACCCTTCCGGGCCGACCATCACGGTCTTCGCGCGCGAGGTCCGCCGACCCGGAGACGGTCCGGATCGCGATCCGCTGCTCTTCCTGCAGGGTGGTCCCGGCGGTGAAAGTCCCCGTCCCACAGGCATTCCCGAGCCCTCAGGGTGGCTGGGCCGGGCCTTGCAGGACTACCGGGTCTTCCTGCTGGACCAACGCGGCACCGGTCGTTCCACGCCGATCACCGCACTGGCGGACCAGAGCCCGCAGCAGCAGGCCGACTATCTGGCCCTCTTCCGCGCCGACGCCATCGTCGAGGACTGCGAGGTGCTGCGCCAGGAGTTACACATCGACCGGTGGAGCCTGCTCGGGCAGTCGTTCGGCGGCTTCTGCACCCTGCGCTATCTGTCGACGCACCCGGACTCGGTCAAGGAGGCGTTGTTCACCGGTGGTGTGCCACCGATCGGGGTGCCGGTCGACGAGATCTACGCCGCGACGTACGACCGGATCCTGGAACTGACCGATCGGCACTACCGGGCGTTCCCCGGCGACCGGGACCGGATGCGCGCGTTGGCGCAGCGGGCGGCGGCCGGGCAGGTGACGCTGCCCGGTGGCACCCAGGTCAGCGCTGATCACCTGCGGGGTATCGGCGCCCCCCTGGGGATGACCGGCGGTTCGGAACAACTGCACTACCTACTGGAGCGTGACCCGGACGGTCTCGGTTTCGGCTACGACCTCGCCGGGCTGTTGTCGTTCAACGGTCACAGCCCCCTGTACGTCCTGGTCCACGAAGCGTGTTACGCCGACGGCGGTGTCACGGACTGGTCGTCGGCGCGGGTCCGTCCGGACGTGTACCGCGATGATCCGACCCTGCTCACCGGAGAGCACGTCTTCCCGTTCCACGTCACGGCCGATCCGTTGCTGGCACCGTTCCAGCAGGCCGCCGATCTGTTGGCGCGTCGCGACTGGCCCCAGCTCTACGACCGGTCTGTGCTCGCCGACCTCGCCGTGCCGGCCGCGGCAGCGATCTACTACGACGACCCGTACGTGCTGCGCGAACACTCCCTCCAGACCGTCGAGCAGGTGCCCGCGATCCGGCCGTTCATCACCAACACCGTGCTGCACAACGGCCTTCGGTTGATGCCCGACCAGATCCTCGGCCGGCTGATTGACATGGTTCATGGCAGGGCGTGACCGAGCTGGATCTACAGTGACGAATATGAGCGCCGACCGAGGTGAGGAAACGAGCGAAGCGAGGCCCGGAGCCGAGGCCAGAGGCGCGACCGAGAAGTTGAGTACAGAGGTGACCGACGCGGAGCCGGAGAAGGCGCAGCGCAGAAGGCTGTCCCGGTCGCTGCTGATCATCGTGCTGTCGGTCATCGCCGGCTACCTGATCATCCAGTTCGTCGGCCAGATCGACTGGAGCCAGGTCTACCGCGCGTTCGGCCACGTGAGCTGGTGGCAGGTGCTGATCCTGCTCGGCATGCTTCTCGTGCGCCAGACCCTGAACGCGGTCCCGCTGGCCACCTTCGTCCCCGGTCTCGGCCTGAACCACTCGCTGCAGAACGACGTCGCGGCCAACGTGGCCGGGACCGTCACGCCGCCCCCGGGCGACATGGTGGTACGGATCGCGATGTTCAACTCCTGGAACGTCAACCCGGTCGACGGCATGGCCGGAGTGACGATGAACATGCTGAACTTCTACGCCGTGCGCCTGTTGGCACCGGTCGTCGGGCTGTTACTCTTCGCGGCCGCCGGCCTGGAATTCCACCGGGTGGGATGGGCCATCCTGTGTGCGCTCGGAGCCGTGGGCCTGATGCTGGTACTGGCCATGGTGCTGCGGGCCGAGGACTGGGCCGACCGGTTGGGCCGCGGCGCCGCCCTCCAAGCCCAGCGCTTCAAGGCCAGCGCGGACCCGGACAAATGGTCCGCTGCCGTGAACAAGTTCCGGGAGCAGATGTCCGAGGGCTTCACCCGCCGCTCCACCATCTCGATGGCATCCCTGCTGGCGATGGTGGCCGTCGACTCGCTGATCCTGCTCCTCGCGCTCCGGTTCGTCGGCGTCCCGGCCAGCGCTCTGCCCATCCTGCTGATCATGGGGACCTTCTTCAGCGCTTACCCGCTCACGGCCATGCCGTTGTTCGGTTTCGGTGTGCTGGACGCCGTCCTGACTGCAGCCTTCGTGGAGGAGTCCAGCCTGCACTACGAGCCGATGATCATCGCCGCCCTGGCCATCTGGCGCGCGATCACCATTCTCGGACCGCTCCTCGCGGGCGCGATCACCATCCTGGTCTGGCGACACCGTTCGGGTAACGACCTGAACCTGTGGGGGCGCAAGGGAGCCAGCGAACCGGCGACGCCGTAGGCACTCAGCCGAGCATCTTCTTCATCGTCGCGATCTCGGCCGTCTGACTGGTCACGATCTGCTGGGCCAGCTTCTTGGCGTCCGCGTTCGCGCCCTCGGCCAGCTCCGTCCTGGCCATCTGCACCGCCCCCTCGTGGTGGGCGATCATCATGGTCAGGAACATCCGGTCGAACCCAGCACCGTTGGCTGCCATCAGGTCCGACATCTCCTGCGTGGACATCATCCCGGGCATCCCGGTCATCGGACCCATGTCGTGACCGGCCATGCTGCTCGGCACGGGCTTGCCCCAGGCACGCAGCCAGGTGCTCATCTGCTCGATCTCCGGAGCCTGGGCCTTCTCGATCCGGTCCGCCAACGCCTTGACCTCCGGCGACAGAGCCCGGCTGGCTGCCAGCCTCGACATCTGCACGGCCTGCTCGTGGTGCGGGATCATCTGGGTCGCGAACTGGACGTCGGCGTCGTTGAAACTCGCCTGCTGCGAGCCTGACATCGTCGAACCCGGCACCGACGACGCGTTCGTCATCATGCTCATGTCGTGACCGCCGTGCCCGCTTGATGAACTGCCGCACGCAGCGACCACCGTCAGGCCGACAAGGGACAGAGCCGCGGCACCGAGGCGCTTCCTGTTCATGAGCCCAGAATACCCCCTGGGGGTACATTGGACGGGTAAATACCAGGAATGCCGAAGGCGACCGCGACGTTGCGCCTGTCGTGAAGATTGACATCTGGTCCGACATCGCCTGCCCGTGGTGCTTCATCGGAAAGCGCCGTTTCGAGAAGGCTCTGGCCGCGTTCGAGCATCGCGACGATGTCGAGATCCATTGGCACAGTTACCAGTTGGATCCTACGCTGCCAGCCCACTACGACGGCACCGAAGTCGACTACCTGGTGGCCAGCAAGGGCATGCCCCGGGAGAACGTCGAGCAGATGATCTCCATGGTGGGCCAGCAGGCCGCCGAAGAAGGTCTGCACTACGACTTCGACCACCTGGTCGTGGCCAACTCGTTGCCTGGTCATCACCTGCTGCACCTGGCCGCCCGACACGGTGTCGCCGACCAGGTCAAGGACGCACTGCTGTCCGCGCACTTCGAGAAGGGTCAGGACATCGGCGACGAGCAGGTGCTCACCGCCATCGGTGAGCAGCACGGCCTGCCTGCGATCGACGTACGTGCCGCCCTCACCGACCCCGAACTCACCGCCGAGATCGAGCGGGATTTCGCCCAGGCTCGCGCCTACGGCATCAGCGGGGTGCCGTTCTTCGTGCTCGATGAGAAGTACGGCGTGTCGGGCGCCCAACCGTCCGACGTCTTCTCCCAGGCCCTCGAGCAGGCGTGGCGCGACGCGCACCCACTGGTCGTGGCCGAGCAGGTTGGGCCGGTTTGCGGGCCGGACGGTTGCTGAGCGCCCTACCATCGGGGCGTGAGCACCGACACCGCTGACCACCGGTACGTATCCTCCGGGGACCTGCCTGGCCAGGACGAGGCTGACGCCTGGATCGGGCGCGCGTACGACGCGTTCCGGACGGACGCCGACGGCACCGTGTCCACGGTTTATCCCGTTCTCGCAGAGGCAGATCCGGACAAGTTCGCGATGTGCCTGACCACAGTCGACGGCGCCTCGATCACCCGCGGCGACCTGGACCAGAAGTTCGTCCTGATGAGTGTCTCCAAATCGTTCGTCCTCGCCCTGGTCTGTGAGCAGGTCGGGCTGGACGTCGTACGCCGAGTGGTCGGGGTCAACCCCACCGGGTTGCCGTTCAACTCGTTGGCGGCTATCGAGCGCTTCAACGACGGCCGCACTAACCCGATGGTCAACGCAGGGGCGATCGCCACCAGCAGCCTGGTGCCCGGAAGTGACTTCGAGGAGCGCTGGATCCTGCTGACCAGGACCATGTCCGCCTTCGCCGGCCGACCGCTCACCATGGACCAGGCAACCTACGACTCGGCACGCACCACCAACATGCGCAACCGGTCGATCGCCTACCTGCTGAGCTCCTACGGCGCCATCAACGGCGACGCTATGGCGGCACTCGATCTGTATACCCGCCAGTGCTGCCTCGAGGTCACCGCCAGCGACCTGGCGGTGATGGGCGCGACCCTGGCGACCGGCGGCGTCAACCCGGTCACCAAGGAGCGCGTCGTCTCTGCCCACACGGCGCACGCGGTCCTCGCCATCATGACGATCGCCGGGATGTACGAGAACTCCGGCGACTGGTTCCTCGACGTCGGAGTCCCGGCCAAGTCCGGGATCAGCGGCGGCATCGTCAGCGTCTCCCCCGGCAAAGGTGCCCTCGCGACGTACTCCGCCCCGCTGGATACGGCCGGCAACAGCGTGCGCGGAGTGAAGAGCGCCATCTACCTGTCCCAGCACCTGGGTCTGGACGTCGTCGCCGTACCAGACTGACCGCCTCGGCGCGTCAGGGTTCACGCAGCGTTCGTCGCGATGCCACCGGCTCGCCACCCGCAGAGGCGTTGCATGGCCGGGTGACTACCAACAGCCAGCCGAGCCGCCGAGCCGTGCTTGCCGCCGCGAGCGCCAGCACCGCGATCTTCCTAGCCCCCATCGCGCCCGCGTCCGCGGACAACACTGCCGCCACCACGACCGTCACAGGGCATATCGACCCCGGGCCTGCCGACTTCGTCTACCTGCCGGTCGACGTACCTGCAGGTATTCAGCAGATCGACGTCAGCTACACCTACAACAAGCCCACGGTGCCCGCAGGAACCCCGGGCAACTCGTGCGACATCGGAATCTTCGACGAGCGCGGAATCTCCCCTGACCTCAGGGGTTTCCGTGGTTGGTCCGGCGGCTTCCGCACAGAGTTCTCGATCAGCGCCGCCGCGGCCACCCCGGCCTATCTGCCCGGCAAAATCGGTCGTGGTCGCTGGCACATCGTGCTCGGTCCCTACCAGGTGGCACCGGAGGGACTCGACTACGAAGTCACGGTCACTCTCACTCCGGGTCCGCAGCAAGCGCCCTACCGGCCGCAGTATCCGGCCAACTCCGCTGCTGGTGGTCGCGCCTGGTACCGCGGTGACTGCCACCTGCACACCGTCTACTCCGACGGCAAACGGCAGCCCAGTGAGGTCGCCGCCGGTGCGCGTGCGGCCGGCCTCGACTTCATCGTGTCCACCGATCACAACACCAGCGCCTCGCATGGCGTGTGGGGGCCGCTGGCCGGGAACGACCTGCTCATCGTCACCGGCGAAGAGGTCACCACCCGCAACGGTCACTGGCTGGCGCTCGGGCTGACCCCCGGTCGGACGATCGACTGGCGGTACCGATCACGTGACGGCCGCATCGATGACGCAATTCGTGCTGTTCACGCCCAGCACGGATTGGCCGTATCGGCGCACCTCTATTGCCCGTGGATCGGATGTGAATGGAAGTTCGGCTTCGACGGGCTGGATGCCACCGAAGTGTGGACCGGCCCGTGGGGCTGGGACGACGAGGCCGCTGTCTCGACGTGGGCCAACCGGTTGACAGCATCCGCCGAGCACGGCAGCGAGTGGTTGCCAGCCATGGGCAACAGCGACGCGCACAGTCCCGGCGACGTGATCGGCCTGCCGCACAACGTCGTTCACGCCGACCGTCTCGACCGCGATTCCGTGTTGGCTGCCATCAAGGCCGGGCGCAGCTGGATCGCGGAGTCCTCCGCAGTCAGTCTCAGCTTCAGCGCAACTACCGGGCGCCGTACGGCGGGAATCGGCGAACGCCTGCGAGCCCGCCCGAAGGACGTGGTCACCGTGACTCTCACCGTGGACGGGGTGCCCGGCGGCACCGTGCGTCTGCTGACCGATCAGGGTCAGTTGTTCCAGACCGTCCTACCTGCGGACGGGTCGGGCTCGATCACCTGGCGTACGACGCCCCAAGCCTCCGCGTTCGTGCGCGCCGAGGTGCGCCATCCGGTGGGGGGTGGCGCCGGCGGCACCACCATGGGGCCGAGCGCTGGGTTCGGCCCCATGGCCGCGCTGACCAATCCGATCTGGATCGACCGTCTGTGAATTCGCTGGAGGCGTAACCCGGGTGTCACCGGCGGTAATGCGGTAGAAACGCGATAGGCGTTGACTGCCTACTTACGCATGTTTCAGAAGGGACACCACCGGATGACCGTCGTACGAGCCGCCATCACCCAGACCACCTGGACCGGGGACAAAGCCTCGATGCTGGACAAGCACGAGGGATTCGCCAGAGAAGCGAAAACCCAAGGGGCCCAGGTGATTTGCTTCCAGGAGTTGTTCTACGGACCGTACTTCGGGATCACCGAGGACGCGAAGTACTACGACTACGCCGAGCCGGCGGACGGTCCCATCGTGCAGCGCTTCGCCGCGCTGGCGAAGGAACTCGAGATGGTGATGATCCTGCCGATCTACGAGGAGGAAATGCCCGGGCTGTACTACAACACCGCCGTGGTCGTCGACGCCGACGGCACGATCCTGGGCAAGTACCGCAAGCACCACATCCCCAACCTCGACAAGTTCTGGGAGAAGTTCTACTTCCGCCCCGGCAACCTGGGTTACCCGGTCTTCGACACTGCGGTCGGCCAGGTGGGGGTCTACATCTGCTACGACCGGCACTTCCCGGAGGGCTGGCGCGAGCTGGGCCTCAACGGAGCAGAGATCGTCTTCAACCCCAACGCCACCAAGCCGGGTCTGTCCAACCGCCTGTGGGAGATCGAGCAGGCCGCCGCAGCGGCCGCGAACGGCTACTTCGTCGCCGCACCCAACCGGGTCGGGACCGAGGACAACGAGTACGGCGATCTGGCCGTGACCTTCTACGGCAGCTCCCAGTTCCTGGACCCGCGCGGCAACTACGTCGGTGACCTCGGCTCAGCGACCGACGAGGAGATCGTCGTACGCGACCTGGATCTGGATCTGATCCGTCAGGTCCGCAACGACTGGCAGTTCTACCGGGACCGTCGCCCGGACTCCTACCTCGCGATCCCGGAGGCGTGACGCTGATGACAACTCTGATCACCGGAGGCACCGTCGTCAGCGCGACCGGCCGCACGACCGCCGATGTGCTGGTGGAGGGCGAGAAGATCGCCGCACTGCTGGCTCCTGGCACCGCGCAGACCCTCGGCATCCAGGCCGAAACTATCGACGCCGCAGGCAAATACGTCATCCCCGGCGGAGTCGACGCGCACACCCACATGGAGATGCCCTTCGGTGGCACCTTCGCCAGCGACACGTTCGAGACCGGCACCCGGGCGGCCGCGTGGGGTGGCACCACGACGATCATCGACTTCGTCGTGCAGTACCCCGACCAGCGGATCATGGACCAGTACCACGCCTGGCACGAGAAGGCCGGCGGCAACTGCGCCATCGACTACGGCTTCCACCAGATCCTGTCCGATGTGCAGGACGACTCGCTCAAGGCGATGGACGAGTTGATCGATGAAGGCGTGACCAGCTTCAAGCTGTTCATGGCCTACAAGGGAGTCTTCCTGTCCGACGACGGGCAGATCCTGCGCGCGTTCCAGAAGGCCGCCAGCAACGGCGCCATGATGATGATGCACGCCGAGAACGGCAGCATCATCGATGTTCTTGTGCAGCAGTCGGTTTCGGCCGGCAAGACCTCGCCGTTCTACCACGGCATCACCCGGCCCTGGCAGGCCGAGGAAGAGGCCACCCACCGCGCGATCATGATCGCCGATCTCACCGGTGCGCCCCTGTACGTCGTGCACGTCTCGGCCAAGCAGGCGGTCGAGCAGATCGCGGCGGCGCGCGACCGGGGCATGAACGTCTTCGGTGAGACCTGCCCGCAGTACCTCTACCTGTCCCTGGAGGAGCAACTGGGCGCGGTCAGCGAGCAGTGGGGCGAGTTCGAAGGGGCCAAGTGGGTCTGCTCGACGCCCCTGCGGGCGCGGGCCGAAGGTCACCAGGACCACATGTGGCAGTCGTTGCGCACCAACGACATTCAGATGGTCTCCACCGATCACTGCCCCTTCTGCATGAAGGAGCAGAAAGAAATGGGCATCGACGACTTCTCCAAGATCCCCAACGGGATCGGGTCGGTCGAGAACCGGATGGACCTGATGTACCAGGGCGTCGTGAACGGCCACATCAGTCTTGAGCGCTGGGTGGAGATCACCTCCACCACGCCGGCCCGGATGTTCGGCCTCTACGGCACTAAAGGCGTCATCGCTCCAGGAGCAGACGCCGACATCGTGGTCTATGACCCGGCCGGCCACACCTCGATCGGCCTGGGCAAGGCGCACCACATGAACATGGACTACTCCGCCTGGGAGGGTTACGAGATCGACGGGCACGCCGACCTCGTGATGTCCCGCGGGACCGTCATCGTGGACGAGACCGGCTACATCGGCAGCAAGGGGCACGGCAAGTACCTCAAGCGCGGCCTGTCGCAGTACCTCATCTGAGCCGCCATGGATTTCGGTGTCGTCCTGCAGACCAATCCCCCGGCCTGGCGGGTCGTCGACCTGGCCAAGGCTGCGGAGAACTACGGCTTCAGCCACGTGTGGACCTTCGACTCGCACCTGCTGTGGCAGGAGCCCTACGTCATCTACAGCCAGATCCTGGCCCAGACCCATCGCATCACCGTTGGCCCGTTCGTCACCAACCCCGCGACCCGCGACTGGACCGTGACCGCATCGGTCTTCGCAACGCTCAACGACATGTTCGGCAACCGCACCATCGTCGGGATCGGGCGCGGTGACTCGGCGGTGCGGGTCACCAACGGCAAACCGACGACACTGAAGGAACTGCGCGAATCCATCCATGTCATCCGGGAGTTGGGCAACAGCCGGTCGGTCGAGTACAACGGATCGACCCTACGGTTCCCCTGGAGCAGTGGCAGTTCGCTGGAAGTCTGGGTCGCGGCGTACGGGCCATTGGCCCTGAAACTCACCGGCGAGGTGGGTGACGGGTTCATCCTGCAACTCGCCGACCTGGACATCGCCGAGTGGATGATCGGCACCGTACGGCGCGCGGCGGCCGAGGCGGGCCGGGACCCGGCCGCGATCAAGTTCTGCGTCGCTGCTCCGATGTACGTCGGGGACGACCTTGCGCACCAACGGGACCAGTGCCGGTGGTTCGGTGGGATGGTCGGCAACCACGTGGCCGACATCGTGGCCAAGTACGGATCGGACGGGGCCATCCCGAAGGCCCTGACCGACTACATCAAGGGCCGTGAAGGCTACGACTACAACCATCACGGACGCTCGTCCAACACGCACACCGACTTCGTGCCGGACGACATCGTCGACCGGTTCTGCGTGCTCGGGACTGCCGATGATCACATCGAAAAGCTCACGGCCCTGAAGGAATTGGGCGTCGACCAGTTCGCCGGTTACCTGCAGCACGACGCCAAGGACGACGCCTTGAAGGCCTACGGCGAGACGATCATCCCGGCACTGCGCGACGACGTGAGCGCCAAGCTGTGAGGGTGCACCGCTGGCGGGCATGGGCCTGGGGCGTCCTCGGGATCGTGCTGCTGGCCGTGGCGTGGGAGGCCTACAAAGCCCTCGGTCCGGCGGACGGCGTGCGGATCGGCGACACCATCGTGTTGCCGCGGACGAACGACCTGGCCATGCCGCACCTGTGGACGATGGCGCAACGCGCCGGCGAGCCGGTCACGTCGGCACCGGGAGCCGTGCCGCTGTGGTCCTACGTGCTGTCTGCAGCCTGGCTGAGTTTCAAGGTCGCGCTGATCGGCTGGGCCATTGCCCTGGTGGTGGGGATGCTGCTCGCCCTGCTCATGCAACGGTCCAAGATCGCCAACAGCGCGCTGCTGCCGTGGGTCGTGCTCAGCCAGACCGTCCCCCTGATCGCGCTGGCGCCGCTGGTGAAGCGGTGGAGCTCGGCGTTCCACATCGGCGGATTCGCCTGGCAGGACTGGATGTCCGTCGCCGTGATCGCCGCCTATCTGGCCTTCTTCCCGATCACCGTGGGCATGGTCCGCGGCCTCAACTCGCCCGTCGCGGCCCAGACCGATCTGATGCGCTCCTACGCGACCGGTTGGTGGCAGAGCCTGATCCGGTTGCGATTGCCGGCGTCGGTCCCCTATCTGATCCCGGCACTGCGATTGTCGATCGCTGCTGCCGTCATCGGCACCGTCGTCGCGGAGGTCTCGATCGGGATGGACGGCGGAATCGGCCGGATGATCATCGAATTCGCCCAGACAGGCAGCGCCGACCCGGCCAAACAGTGGTCGCCCATCGGTGGCGCCGTGCTGATGGGCCTGGCCGGAGCAGGTCTGGTCGCTTTGATCGGCGTGCTGTTGAAGAGGTACCGGAGGGCAGAGGCGTGAGCGGTGTTGAGGTCAAGGGCGTTTCGAAGGTCTTCCCGGGGAAGGGTTCGGATGAGGTCGTCGCGCTGGACAACGTCGATCTCACCGTCGGCCCGGGCGACTTCGTGTCCCTCATCGGTCCCAGTGGCTGCGGCAAATCAACCCTGCTGCGGTTGATCGCGGACCTCGACTCCCCCACCACCGGCGAGCTCACGGTCTTCGGCAAGACGCCCCACCAGGCCCGGTTGGACCAGGACTACGGCATTGCCTTCCAGCAGGCCGGTCTGTTGCCGTGGCGGACGGTGCGGGGCAACGTCGACCTGCCGCTGCAACTGCACAAGGTCAGCGGTCGCAAGGAGCGGGTCGACGAACTGCTCGATATGGTCGGTCTGGCCGACTTCGCCGACCGGTACCCCGACGAGTTGTCCGGCGGTATGCAGCAACGAGTGGCCATCGCGCGAGCGTTCGCCGAGAAGCCCAAACTGCTGCTGATGGACGAGCCGTTCGGTGCGCTCGACGAGATGACCCGCGAGCGGATGCAGGGCGAACTGGTCCGGCTCGCATCAGAATCCGGGGCTGCCGTCGTCTTCGTGACTCACTCGATCCCCGAAGCAGTGTTCCTCTCCGACCGTGTCGTCGTGATGTCGCCCCGACCGGGACGGATCCGGGAGATCGTCTCGGTGGATCTGGGCCGCGGCGTCGACCGTGGTGAGGGGCTGCGCGAGGACGCTTCGTTCTTCGATCGGGTCAGTGCCGTGCGCGAAGCGTTGCACGGCGGAGCACCCACAGGCGTGCGCGGGGTCGAGAACCGATGAGCGCGCGGTTGCGCGTAGTCCTGGCGCCGGTGATCTTCGGCGTCGTCGCCCTCCTGCTGTGGCAGTGGTTGGTGACGGCGAAGGATATCCAACCCTATGTGTTGCCCAGCCCCTCCGCCATCTGGGGGCAGTTCAGCGACAACCTCGGCATCATCCGCGACGCGGCCATCACCACCGCCAAGAATGCTCTGCTCGGCCTGATCATCGGCACGTTCTTCGGGATCGTGTGGGCGGCGCTCGCCGCCGCCGTGCGCCCTATCGAGCAGATGGCCGCACCGATCGTTGTTGCGCTGTCGGTGATCCCGATCGTGGCGCTCGCACCGGTGCTCTACGCGATGTTCGGTGCTGCCGCCCAGACCGGCCGGGTACTCGTCGCAGCGATCGCCGCATTCGTTCCGGTCTACGTGAACTCGCTGCGCGGTCTGCGGACGGTCGCTCCGTTGCATCGTGATCTGATGCGCTCCTACGCCGCCACCGGGTGGCAGGCGACGCGCGCGGTCACCCTGCCGGGCGCCGTACCCTTCGTCTTCACCGGCATCCGCATCGCGTCGTCGGTAGCGGTCATCTCCGCCCTGATCGCCGAATACTTCGGCGGCCCGTTGGACGGGTTGGGGATCTCGATCACGTCCGCCGTCTCCTCGAGTCGCTACTCGCTGGCCTGGGCCTTCGTGCTCGGGTCCGTCATCATCGGTCTGCTCTTCTACTGCGTCACCTATGCACTGGAAGCGCTGGTCACCCGCCACCGCACCTGACCGGACCCAGGTACGGCCCGATGGCGCGCCGTACGCCCCTCTCCCTCAAAGCAATTCAGAATCACCAGGAGGAACCCGTGACCCCACGTATCCGCCGGACCAGGACGATCGTCGTCCTGGGCGCGGCCACCGCCCTCACCCTCGCCGGGTGCGGTATGAGCAGCAGTTCCAGTTCGTCGCCCACCGCTACCCAACCCGCCGCCACCGGCTCGGGCACCGGTACGTCGGGTGGCGGCGCCACCAAGAAGGTCACCCTCCAGTTGCAGTGGGTCGCCCAGGGCCAGTTCGCCGGGTACTACGTCGCGGCGAAGAAGGGCTACTACGCGAAGGAGGGTCTGGACGTCACGATCAAGCCGGCGGGCACGGACACGGTGCCGATCGACGTACTCGCCAGCGGGGACGCCGACTACGCCATCTCGTGGGTGCCCAAGGTGCTGGGCTCGATCGAGGGTGGCACCAAGGTGACCGACGTGGCGCAGATCTTCGAGCGCAGCGGAACCACACAGATCTCCTTCAAGGACAAGGGAATCACGACTCCGGGCGACCTGAAGGGCAAGAAGGTCGGGTCGTGGGGTTACGGCAACCAGTGGGAGCTGTTCGCCGGGATGCAGAAGGCCGGCATCGACACCAACAGCCAGATCTCGTTGGTGCAGCAGGCGTTTGACATGAATGGGTTCCTCAACGGCGACATCGACGCGGCCCAGGCGATGACGTACAACGAGTACGCGCAGGTGCTGGAGACGATCAACCCCAAGACCGGCAAGCTCTACCAGCCGGACGACCTCAACGTCATCAACTGGAACACCGTCGGGACCGCCATGCTGCAGGACGCGATCTGGGCCAACGCGGACAAGCTGGCCAGCGACAAGGACTACCAGGACACGACGACGAAGTTCATCAAGGCGTCGATCGAGGGCTGGATCTACACCCGGGACCACCCGCAGGAGGCTGCGGACATCGTGGCGGCCGCGGGTTCGACGCTGCCGGCCGGGCACCAGTTGTGGATGGTCAACGAGGTCAACAAGTTGATCTGGCCCTCGACCGGTGGGATCGGGGTGATGCAGAAGTCGGCGTGGGACCAGACCGTCGACATCGCGCTGCACACCAAGGACAACACCGGCAAGACGGTCATCACCAAGGACCCGCCGAGTGACGCCTACAGCAACGTCTACGTCGAGAAGGCGTTGGCCGAGTTGAAGTCCGAGGGCCAGGACGTGATGGGTACGTCGTTCAAGCCGATCACGGTAACCCTCAAGGAGGGCGGCAAGTAGGTTCCGCTCTTTTCGTCAGCACGGCCCCCGCATCATCGGTGCGGGGGCCGTGCCGCGCACACTGTGGGTATGACTGTTATCAAGATCAACGCCATCACCGTTCCCAAGGAGACGGGCGACGAACTCGCCCACCGGTTCGCCGCACGGCTCGGCGCTGTGGACGGCCAGCCCGGCTTCGGCGGTTTCGAGTTGCTCAAGCCGACCGATGAGCGGGACCAGTGGCTGGTAGTGACGCGCTGGGATGACGAGGAGTCGTTCCAGGCGTGGGTCTCGTCGTCGGCCTTCCGTGAGGGGCACGGTCACGGTCACGACGGCCAGACCACCGAGCGCGCCAAGCCGGTCGGCGTGGCCAGTGAAATCTGGAACTACGAGGTTGCCGTCAAGAGCGAAACCAACTGACGCTCAACGACGCTCAGCCTTCCCACGGGTTGAGGTAGGCGACACCGAGCGCGTCACAGTTCGGGGGTGCGGGCAGACAATCCCAGCCGACCAGGCTCGAACTCGATGTCGGCCCCCTCCGCCGAACCAAGCAAGTCCACGATGGTGACGGGGTCACCTTCTGGGGCATCGGTGAGATCCGCGTCAGGCTCCTGGTAGTGCGCCACCAGCAGGCCCTTGACCAGCTTCCCGGTTGCTGACCGTGGCAGTTCGTCGGTGAAGTCCAGCGACCGCGGGATCTTGTAGTCGGCGACCGTGCCGCGCAGGCTCTCCAGGATCGCGTCGGCCAACTCATCGGTCGGCGCGACGCCCGCCGCCGGTTGCACGACGGCTTTCACGACCTCACCCAGCTCGTCGTCGGGCACGCCGATCACGGCGACGTCCAGAATGGCCGGGTGCAGCGCGAGCGCGCTTTCGATCTCCTGCGGATAGATGTTCACCCCACCGCTGATGATCGTGAACGCCACCCGGTCGGTGAGGTAGAGGAAACCGTCTGTGTCGACGTGGCCGATGTCGCCGGTGGTCGTCCAGGTGGGATGCAGGGGATGTTGCGCGGCCCGCGTCTTGTCGGGGTCGTTGTGATACTCGAACGGCAACTCGTCGCGCTCGAAGTACACGACGCCGGTGTCACCCACCGGCACGTCGGCCCCGTCGGGTCCGCAGACGTGCACCACGCCAAGGGCGGGGCGTCCGACCGTGCCCGGTTTGTCCAGCCAGGTCTGCGAGTCGACGAAGGTGAGCCCGTTGGCCTCGGTCGAGGAGTAGTACTCGTGGATGATCGGCCCCCACCAGTCGATCATCCGCGCCTTGACCTCGACCGGGCACGGCGCGGCGGCGTGGATCGCCACCTCTTGGCTGGACACGTCGTACTTGCCCCGGGTCTCCTCGGGCAGTTTGAGCATCCGCACGAACATCGTCGGCACCCACTGACTGTGGGTGACCTGGTACTTCTCGATCGCGGCCAGCGACTGCTCGGCATCGAATCTCGTTGCCATCACGATGGTTCCGCCGAGTGCGTTCACCACGCCCCCGAAGCGCAGCGGCGCTGCGTGGTAGGTCGGCGCCGCGGAGTAGTAGACCGTGTTCTCGTCGAAACCATAGAGCTGCTTGAACAAGGCGGTGAGGGTGTCGCCCGGGTCGCCCACCTGCCGGTCCGGCAGCGCCGACTTGATGCCCTTCGGTCGACCGGTGGTTCCCGACGAATACAACATGTCGGTTCCCCTCGGCTGATCCTCCAAAGGCTCGTCGGAGGTGGAAGCCAACACCTCGGCGTACGAACGGAATTCGCCGGTTGTCTCTGCATCGAGGACGATCAGGACCTTGAGCCCGGGCACCAGCTCGGCCACCGCCGTGGCCTTGTCCAAATGGCTGGCGGAGACCAGCAACGCCTTGGCGTCACAGTCGGTGAGGATGTACGCCGCTTCGTCGGCCGTGAGGTGATGGTTCACTCCGGTCACGTAGTAGCCCGAGCGCAGACCGGCCCAGTAGACCTCGAAGACCGCGGGGAGGTTGTCGGACAGGAACGCGATGTCGTCGCCCACACCGATCCCCGCGTCGCGGAGGTGACGCGCGAGTTTGCGTGAGTTGGAGTCGAGTTCGGCAAAGGTGCGCACCTCACCGGTGTCGGCCTGGATGATGGCCGGCTTGTCGGGAGTGGTGTCGACATACGCTCCGGGATACATCCGCGCTCCTACCTGCTGCGTGATTCAGATCACTCGCGACGCTAGGTGCCCGGACCCCGGGGTGCAAGCCCCGCGGTCTCAGGCGCGTTTGGTGTCGTAGGCCCACATCGCGATCTCGACGCGGTTGCGGGCGCCCAGTTTGGTCATCAGGGCTGCGACGTGCGTCTTGACCGTGCTGAGGCTGATGAACAGTTCGGCGGCGATTTCGGCGTTGGTCCGCCCGCGCGCCACCAGGGCGAGCACCTGCTCCTCGCGCTCGGTGAGCGGCTCGATCGGTTGCACCGCTGCCCGCGGCGCCCGGTCGGCGAAGGCGGTCAGGAGCCGGCGGGTGACGTTGGGCGCGATCAGTGCATCCCCGTTGGCTGCGGCGTGAATGGCCTGCACCAACAGTTCGGGCCCGGCGTCTTTGAGCAGGAAGCCGCGGGCTCCGGCACGCAGTGCACCCAGGACGTACTCGTCGAGGTCGAAGGTGGTGATCACGACCACCGCCATCGGGTCCGGCACGTCGGGGCCGGCGAGGCGCCGCGTCACCTCGACCCCGTCGAGCAGCGGCATCCTGATGTCGACGAGGAGAACATCGGGACGTAGCCGGGACGCCAGTTCGAGCGCGGCGAGGCCGTCGGCTGCTTCCCCCACGACCTCGAGGTCGGGCTGCGCGCCGAGAATCATCACCAGCCCGGCGCGGACCAGGTCCTGGTCGTCGGCGACCACCACGCGGATGCTCACACCGGTGCCTTCGTCGGAAGCACGGCCTCCACCAGCCAGCCGCCCTCGGGGCGCGGGCCAGCGGCGAGTGAGCCACCGAGCAGCTCGGCGCGTTCAGACATCCCCCGTAGCCCGAATCCCGGTTGTGCGACCCGTCCCGGCTCGGTCTGCCCGTCGTCACTGACGCGCAGCCGCACGTTGGTGCCCACTCGGCGTACGTCGATCATCACCCTGGTCGCGCCCCGCGCGTGCCGCAGGGCGTTGGTGAGCGACTCCTGCGCGAGGCGGTAGAGGGCGGCGTCGACCGCGCCGGCGATCGCGGTCGCGGTCGGGTCCACGCTCACCTCGACGGTGGGCGTCGCATCGGCCCGGGCCAGAGCGGGCAGGTCCGCCACGCCCGACGGTGGTGCGTAATCGACGGGTTCCTCGTCGCGCAGCAACCGCACCATGGATCTCATCTCCCCCAGCGTCAGCGACGCTTCGGACTCGATCGCGGCCAGGACCTCGGCCGCCTTCTCCGGCTGGGCGACGGCGAGCACACCACCGGCCTGCGCCTGAACCGCGATGGCCGACACGTGGTGGGCGACGGTGTCGTGGAGTTCCCGGGCCAGCGCGACCCGTTCCTGGTTCCTGATCTCGTGTTGCTGGCGACGCCAGAGCTGTGCGCGGTAACGGAACACGGCGGCGAGAGCGCCGATCAGCAGGAGCAGAACCGCGCCGCCGAACACCTCGCTCAACTCTGCGGACGCGGCGTACATCCCCAACGCCGTGACAGCCGCCACGAACGCCGTGCCGAGGACGATCTCTCGTCCCGAGCCCCACCGCACCACGGAGGAGACCAGGATCAGCACGGCCAACATGCTGGTCAGGCCGAGGTCGCCGACGTGTGCCACCAGACCCAGGATCGAGAGCAGGCCGGCGAGGCCCCAGCCGATGAGGACTGCCGTCAGGGGGCGACTGCGCCGCCAGAGCAGGACGGGCATCAGCACCATCGCGATAACCGTGACGAAGGGTCGCCAGGTCACGTCCGACCGGAAGACGCCTTCGACCAGTGCGGCCACCTCGAGGCCGCCGACCAGCAGCAGGTCAGCGCGGCCCACCGGCGGCGCGTCTTTGGGGCGCGGCTCGTCCCAGAGGGAGCGCAAAGCGGTGGGCACAGGGCCAGCCTAGGGATCGGGCGACTGCGGCGTATCGGCCGAAAGCACGAGAGAAAAGCCGTGCTTCCGGCCGTCCACCTGCGGCCCCGCGGCCGATGTGCGCGCCGAATGGGCGGGGCGATCGTGGACCCACCGATCCGCAATCACACCAACGGAGTTCCCATGAAGACGCATCAACTCGACGACCAACCGATCCCGGTGAGAACGAAGCTCGCCGCTGCGTGGACCAGTTTCATGTTCCTGTACGCCTACGTGGACATCCTGAACTTCTTCACGCCGGGCGTCGTTGAAGACATCCTGGCCGGCAAGGTGTTCACGTTCGAGCTTTCGCAGACGTTCTCGACCATTGCGCTCACCCTGGTAGCCATTCCGATCCTGATGATCGTGGTGTCGTCGACGCTGCCCGCGCATCTGAGTCGGATCGCGAACCTGGTCGTGGCCGGGCTCTACATCCCGGTGACGGCATTCAACGTGGCGGGCGAGTCGTGGCGGTACTTCTACGGCCTTGGCGTCGTGCTCGAACTGATCCTGCTGGCGCTCATCGTGCGATACGCGTGGACCTGGCCCCGCACCCAGAGCGACCACGTGACACCCCGAGGCGTCCGCGCCCGCCAGGAGGCATAAACAGAATGGTCCTGATCAGCATTGCTGCTGGTCAGGACCATTCATTTGGTAGCGGGGGCAGGATTTGAACCTGCGACCTCCGGGTTATGAGCCCGGCGAGCTACCGAGCTGCTCCACCCCGCGTCGGCTCCGTAACCATACGTCAGAGGCGTCGCGCCGACCAAATCGCGGCGTCGCGGCGGCAAACCCCTCCAACTGCTGCAGGTTGTGCCGCACACGGGGCGCCACCTGCGGAACCTGCCCCACCTGCTGCAGGTTGTGCCGCAAACGGGGTGCACCGAGCCAGGCGCCAGCTATTTCGTAGCCGTTGCCGACGACGTGCTCAGCTTCTCCGCCTCGGCAATCAACGTCTTCAGCTTCTCCTCCGCCGCGCCGTACGCCGTCCAGTCGCCCGCCTTCAACGCTGCCTCGGACTGGTCGTAGGCCTGCTGGATCTCGCTGATCACCTGGGGCAGCGTGCGGTTGCCCGACGCCGGCGGCGTCGCCCCGGACGTCGAAGGTGTGGGCGTCGGCGTGGGAGTCGGCGTCGTGGTGGACCCAGAGCCACCCTCCCCCGAGCCCGACGACGTCGAACCGGTCGAGTCCGTCGCGATCGCCGCATCACCGGCGGTCGCACCGGAGGAACCGCCGAACAGCGTGTTCAGCGCCTCCTGCAGCGTCGCACCCCACGCAACCTGCTTGCCGAAGCCAACCACCACCGCGCGCAGTAGCGGGTACGGCGTCGACGAGGTCGACTTCACGTAGAGCGGCTCGACGTAGAGCACCCCACCACCCACCGGGACCGTGAGCAGGTTGCCCTGCACGATGGACGCACTCGACTGCGTGTTGGACGTGATGAACTGCGACAACGTCTGCTTGTAGGAGGCCGAATAGGCCGACGAACTTCGCAACTCGTTCTGGAAGTTCTGCGGCCCGGTCACCGTCGCGTTGCTCGGCATCTTCAGCACCTTGAACTGCCCGTATGTCGAACTCTTCTGTCCCGCAGTCGATCCCGCGTTCGCATCAACAGCCATGAACGCCGTCAGGTTGTTCTTGGTGTCACCCACCGGCACGAAATTCGTCGTCAACGAGAAGGTCGGCGAGGACTCCCCCGGCATGGCCATCGACAGGTAGTACGGCGGTTGCTGGGCGTTGGTAGTGCCCTGCGTCGGGTCGTCCGGCACCGACCAGAAGTCACCGCCGGAGAAGAAGTCCGAAGCCGTCGACACGTGGTACTTCGCCATCAACTCGCGCTGCACCTTGAACAGGTCCTCGGGGTAGCGCATGTGGGCCATCAGCGAACCGGAGATCGCCGACAGCGGCTTGACCGTGCCACCGAACGCCTTGCTCCAGGTCCTCAGGATCGGGTCGGAGTCGTCCCAGGCGTAGAGCGTGATCGACCCGTCGTACGCATCGACGGTCGCCTTCACCGAGTTGCGGATGTAGTTGACCTGCCCGGCGTTGATGCTGCGCACGTTGCTCGCAGTCGCCGTCACCGAGTCGCTGGTCGCATCACCCAGCGACGTCATCTCTGAGTTCGGGTAGCGCGCGGTCGTCGTGTAACCGTCGACGATCCACTTCACATGGCCATCGACAACGACGGGATACGGGTCACCGTCGACCGTCAGCCACGGCGCCACCTTCTTGACCCGGTCGACCGGGTTGCGGTTGTCCAGCAGTTTGGAGGTCGAGCCGATCGCGTCGGTGAGCAGGAGGTTGATCTCGCGGTACTTCAGCGCGTAGGCGAACCGGTTGATCGGGTTGCCGATGTCGACGCCGCCCGATCCCTTGTACGACGTGCGCTGCTCCCCGCTGCCCGTCCCGTCGGTCGGGTAGTCCAGTTCGCGGTTGCCGGTGGAACTGACGATCGAGTACTGCGGCGAGGACTCGCCGAAGTAGACCCGCGCCTCATACGGACTGAGCGCGCCCGTGGACGGCATGTCCTTCTCGATGAACACCGGTTCGCCGTTGACGGTCTGGGAGTTCCCCTTGGCTGCCACCACGCCGTAGCCGTGCGTGTAGACGGTGTGATCGTTGACCCAGTTGCGCTGCGCCGGAGGCACCTTGGAAAGATCCAATTCGCGTACGCCGACCACCGTGTCCTGGTTCTGGCCATCCACCTGGTATCGATCAACGTCGAGCGAATCCTGGAACTGGTAGTAGTTCAGGCTGCCCTGCAACTGCTGGAAGGTCGGCGACACCACGCTGGGGTCCATCAACCGGATGCTGCCCACCGTGGCCGAGTCCGAGCTGAGCTGGCCCGCCTTGGTGGTCTGCACCGGGTTGTACTGCGTGGTCGCGACGTCGGTCAGCCCGTAGGCGGCACGGGTCGCAGCCATGTTCTGGGTGATGAACCGGGCCTGCAGCGTCTGCGCGTTCGGCTGGACCCGGAAGCTGTCCATCAGCGCCGGGTAGATCCCGCCCAGACCCACCGCCACGATCACCAGCATCGCCAGCGCGATCGCCGGCAGCCGCCAGGTCCGGGTCCAGATCGCCGCGATGAACAGCGCCGCACACAGCAGGCAGGCGAACGCCAGGATCGCCTTGGTCGGCAGGACGGCGTGCTCGCCGGTGTAGTCCATACCCGTGAACTTGCGCGTGTCAGCGGTCGTCTGGGAGTAACGGGCCAGCCAGTAGGCGATGCCCCGGACCAGGATCAGGATCGCGAAGAGCACCCCGAGTTGGACGCGGGCGATCGGCGACACGTGCACACCGCCGGAGCCGACGGAGATGCCGCCGTAGATGTAGTGCGTCACCAGCGCCGCGATCAGCGAGAGGATCAACGCCAGGGTGAAGAAGGAGACCAGGAACTCCAACCAGGGCAACGTGAAGACGAAGAAGCCGATGTCCCGGTGGAACTGCGGGTCGGTCTGGCCGAACGACGTGCGGTTCAGCCAGAGCAGCGCGGTCTGCCACTGGGCGCTGGCGATGGATCCGGCGAACAGACCGAAGAAGACGGGCACGGCGATGAACGAGACCTTGCGGAACGGCTCCAGCAGTTCCCGGTACCGGTCCATGGTTTCCAGTTCCGGCGTGCTCGGCGCGTAGATCGGCCGACGACGGTAGGCCAGCGCCTGACTGGCGTAGATCAGACCGCCGGTGATCAATCCACCGAGCAGGAACAACAGCACCTTGCTGGTCAGCTCGGTCCGGAAGACCGAGGAGTAGCCCACGCTGTCGAACCACAACTTGTCGGTCCACAGGTTCGACCACACGTTGAGCAGGACGACCAGTACCACGAGCGCGGCAAGGATCCAGGCCCAGATCACGCGTGAGCGCCGCACGCGGGGCGCACGACGGGTCGGTTCGTCGGCCTCGTCGAAGTCGTCGTCTGCGCTCACGCGGTCAGATCTCCTGCCGTGCTCGGTAGGGCATAGGGCCTACAAACTAACCTGCCGCGCTATGGAATCCACGGCGGTGCCTGCAAGTGCGCAACGCACGCTGCGGCACAATCGTGCCCGTGAGGGTGCATCGTGAGTGAGTCCCAGGACGCCGCTGAGGTCATGCGCGCCGCCCTCGATCCGCTGACCGTGTGTGCGGTGGACACCGAACGGTACGTCGCCCGGTCCGGTTGGGATCAACCCCCGCGGCTCTTCGCGATCGCCAGTAACGCGGGGCTCCTGGCCCGGGAGCCCGCTCTGGCGAGCCAGTTAGCGGGAGCCGACCCCTCGGCGTACAGCACCATCGAACAGGAGACGCTGGCGCCGACCGCGAACATCGAATCGTTGCTGCGGCGGATGACCTGGCCCGATGAGGTCGAGGGGGTCGCCCTGGTGGTGGAGCGCTTGGTCGTGCCGCCCGAGGCGGAAACGGGGCTACCGCAGGACCCGGCCAAAGCCACGGCCGCGTTGGCCGCCCACCCGGACCGGCGCGATGTGCGCCTGACTGCTGCCGTCCTGCGATCCGGCCAGTCGGTATGCCTCCTGCGCCAACGCGAGTACGACAGCGACGACAAGGTCGCGATCGGTCAGGACATCGCACCGGGGCTGGTCGCCGCCCTGCGGGCGACGCTGGACTGACTCAGCGGCTTTCAGGACGTCTGACAGGTCGGCAGCCCCTGGGACTGGCCGGCTGCGATCTTCTGCACGTCGGACTTGGCCTGGTCGAAGGTCGCGATCCTGACCACCGTCAACCCGGACGGCACGTGCCCGACGACCTCGTTGCAGTCCGCTTCCGGCGCCAGGAAGTAGGTCGCGCCCGCGTTCTGCGCCCCGATCATCTTCTGCCGTACGCCGCCGATCGGACCGACCGTGCCATCCTCGCTGATCGTCCCGGTGCCGGCGATGCTCTTACCGCCGGTCAATGACCCGGAGGTCAGCTTGTCGTAGATGGCCAGGGAGAACATCGTGCCTGCGGAGGGACCACCGACGTCTCCGGCGTTGACAGTGACCTTGACCGGGAAGGTGTACTTCGGGTTGGGCACGATGCCCAGGTAGGCCTTGCCGTTGTCCGGCCGGGCACCGGTCTTGGCGTTGAAACTGACCTCGCGACCGTCCCGCTCGACCGTGACCGGCACCTCGGATCCGGCCGTCACGTCCTCCAATGCGTCGATCGGGTCCTCGATGCGGTTCATGGCCTTGCCGTTGACGGTGACCAGGATGTCGCCGACGTGGAACACCGTGCCCGAGGGGGCGTCCGTCGACACGGCCGCAACCTGGATCTTCTCCCCGACCGTGAAACCGGCCGCCCGGAGAGCCACCGTTTGGGCGATCTCCTGCGAGCCGGTCATCTCCGCCGTGCTCTCCTGTTGCACTTCATCAGCGGTTTGACCCTCCTGGAAGAAAGCCGATTCCGGATAGAACTGCGCGTTGCGGTCGGTCAGTTTGGTCCAGGCCCATTCGATCGCGGAGACCGGGTATTGCGGGCCGCCCGCCAGCGACACCGTGGTGAACAGCAGTTCACCGTCGGTGGGATAGGTCGTCGCGCCCTCGATCCCGATCACCGGCTTGCCGTCGATCTTGCCCAACGTGTTGGTCGCGGGACCCGGTCGCAGGATCGCCACCGGCACCTTGATCAGGCTGGCCAGAGACAACCCCACGACGATCACCGCGCTGAGGATGAGCAGGGCCCAGCTGCGCTTGGTCAGGCCGCGCCGGGGCGCAGGGGAAGGCGGCGTGGTCTGCAGGTTGACCCAGGCGTCGTGGGCAGGGTCGGCGGGCTGCTGCCCGGGATCGTTGGTCACAAACCCACCCATTCGGTCTCGCCATCGTCGAACGCCTGCCGCTTCCAGATCGGCACCTGCGTCTTGATCGTGTCGATCAAAGCTGTGCAGACACTCAGAGCATCAGCGCGATGAGCGCTGCTGACCGCAACCACCACGGCGACATCGCCCACGATCAGTTGCCCGGTGCGGTGCACGGCGGCCGCCGCGATGACCGGCTCGGTCAGCACACTCTCGATCACCTGCGCCAGCACGTCAGCCGCACTCGGATGTGCCTCGTAGGCCAGCCCGGAGACGTCGCGCCCGCCGTCCTGGGCGCGCACATGCCCGACGAAAACGCCCGTGCCGCCGGCGTTGGGGTCGCCGACCGCCTCGATGACCGATCCGACATCGATCGGCTCGGCGCTGATCGCTGCCAGCCGCACCCTCGGTTCCACCTGCGCTCCTCCTGCTTGCTGCTGGTCGCCCTGCTGCTGCTCGCACCGACCCGTGTTACGCCCGAAGCGCAACACCGTCGTACCCACCGGGGAACGCGAGAGGGGGTCGGCGTGGTTATCTAAGTAGAGATAGTGACTGATCCCGAAGCGGATTCTCGCACTCGCGAAGACTACGGATGGAGCCACGGTGAGCAACAGCCCGCTCGAACCCTCCGGCCCGGAGGAGCCGCCGGACCTTGCTGAGGTCCTGCGATCGTTGATGAACGGCGACATCGGGGCCAATCCCGAGATGGCCGACGCGCTCAAACAAATGGGTCTGGAGAACATCGACCCCGCCATGATGCAGATGGTCGGAGCGCAGATCCAGGCGATGATGGCCGGCTCGGCCGACGATGGCAGTTTCAACGTCGAGTTGGCCACCGACGTCGCCCGCAAACAGGTGTCGTCGACAGGCGACGCGTCCGTCACGGCCGGCACACAGCGGGACGTTGAGCAGGTCGTCCAGGTTGCCAACCTGTGGCTCGATGAGGTCACCGACTTCCCCGTCTCCGGTCCGGCGAGCGCGGCGAGCCGCGCGGAGTGGGTCGAGACGACGATGCCGGCGTGGCGCGGGCTGGTCGAGCCTGTGGCCCAGGGGGTTTCCGGTGCCATCCGGTCAGCGATGCAGGAGCAGTTCCGGGCCTTCGGCTCCCAGGACCTCAGTGAGCTCGGGCTGCCCCCGGGAATGGACCCGAGCATGGTGATGGGCCAGATGGAGCCCATCGTGGGCCGGATGAGTGCAGCGATGTTCGGGATGCAGGTCGGTCAGGCGGTCGGCGCACTAGCCGGTGACCTGGTGACCGGCACCGAGGTCGGACTCCCGTTGGTGCCCGATGGCACGGTGATGATCCTGCCCGCGAACGTTTCCGCGTTCGCGGAGGGCCTGCACATCGACGCCGGCGAGGTGCACCTCTACCTGGCAGTGCGCGAGGCCGCGCGGATGCGACTGTTCCAGTCAGTCGGCTGGGTCGGTCCGGCGCTGATCGCCGCGGTGCAGAAGTACGCCGGGGACATCAGCATCGACACCGAGGCGATCGAACGCGCGGTGCGCGAGTCGGACACGACCGATCCTGCCCAGTTGCAGGGTGTCCTGCAGAACTCGTTGTTCTCCCCCGAGCCCAGTGAGGCCCAGCAGACTGCGTTGGCCCGTCTGGAAGTCCTACTGGCCCTGGCCGAGGGCTGGGTCGACGAGGTGAGTGAGCGGGCTGTCCAGCCGCATCTGCCGAACCTTGCCGCGTTGTCGGAGGCCGTACGCCGCCGGCGCGCCTCGGGCGGACCCGCCGAGCGGGTCTTCGCCTCCTTGGTGGGCCTGCAACTACGACCCCGTCTGATGCGGGAGGCCGCTGCCCTGTTCGCCGCGGTCGAGGATGCCGAGGGAGCTGTCGGGCGCGACGAGACGTGGAAGCACCCCGACTTCGTGCCGACGGCAGCTGAACTGCCCGATCCCGCAAGGTATCTCGCGCGGCGCGCCGGTGGCACCGAGCCCACTCGCGACGCAGTCGACGACGCCCTGGACGCCCTGTTGGCGCAAGGTACGGCCGAGTGGGAGGCAGAAGGGGACGACCCGCAGGCGCCCGATTCGTCGTCGTGACCACCCTGCACGATGCGGCAACGTCCGCGTTGAGTAGCTACCACCCGTCCGGCGACGAGCAACAGCGTCTGCGCGCACAGTTCCTGGCCCATCTGGACCAGCACGATGATGCAGTGTGGAAGTCCGGGCCGCCTGCCCACCTGACGACCAGTACGTTCGTCTACTCGGCCGATCTGGCGTCGGTGCTCCTAGTGCTGCACGGTAAAGCCAAGCTGTGGCTGCAGCCCGGTGGCCATCTGGAGCCAGAGGATGTCGACCTGCCGGCCGCGGCGCTGCGCGAAGCGACCGAGGAGACCGGGATCGAGGACCTGGGGCTCCTGCCCGGGATCGCCCATCTGGACCGGCACGCATTGGCGGGCGCGTTCGGTCGCTGCCGCGAACACCTGGACGTCCGGTACGCCGCGATCGCCCCACCGGTCTGCGCGCCGGTCGTCTCGCCGGAATCGGACGCGGTGGCCTGGTGGCCGCTGGACGCCTTCCCCGAGCAGACCGACCCGGCGCTACCGACGGCGATGCGCGAGGTCGCCCGGCGCCTGCGCGACGATCCTCATGCAGGTAGTCCCTCGGCGTCACCGGAGTCACCGGAGTCCACGTCGGACTCGTCCATCGTCAGCGCATTGCCGAACACCACCCCATCCAGGTAGGCCTGCGCACGCAGCAGGTCGGGGTACCCGGACAGCAACGCCCAGAAGTCGCGCCCGTGATTGGGCTGCAGCAGATGCGCCAACTCGTGCAGCAACACGTAGTCGACGACATAAACGGGCATCCCCTGCAGGCTGCTCGACAGGCGGATCGTGCCCTCCGACGGCGTACACGATCCCCACCGGCGGCGCTGGTTCGTAACCCAGCGCACCGACTCCGGATGCGCCTGATCGGCCAGATACTTCCGGGACAACAACCCGGCCCGTTCCATCAGGTCGTGGTCGGGCCGGCCCCGGCGGCGACCACCGCGCGGTGTCTGCACCCGCACCACCATGTCCTCTACGGCGCGGGCCTCGGCCCGGCCGCTGAGCCCGGCCGGCACGAGGACGACGATGCGGTCGTCCGCCCGGTACCCGCTGATGGTGCGACGCCGACGAGCCGATCGGCGTACCTCGACCACCTGACCGGACACCATCAGCAACTCGCCGCGCACGGGCGTCTTGGGGGCGGCGGGACTCACGGGACTATCGTCGCGGATCGAGTGGTTCATGGCCATGAGACTGACCGTACGGGTGGCGACCTGACCACGGCAGAGCCGCGTCGCCGGGTGTGGACAACCCTAGCCCGTCGAACACCCCTGTGGACAGTGGACGTACGTCCGCCAGCCCACCTGTCAGGGTCCCGCCATGACCTACAGCCCGCCCTTCCCGCTGCAAGCCGACCTGATCAGTGAGGACGGCGTGCGTTTCGGAGCCTCCGGCGCCCACGTCGTCGACATCACCGGCCTCACCCGCGACGAGGCCCACGCCGTCACCGGGCTCGGTGCGCTCACCCCGGCGCAGTGGGCCCGTGCCCACACCAGCCGCCCCGTCGGCGAGCGGTGGCCCCAGGTGGTGCACGCACTCGATGCCGCCACGAGAACGGTGGCCGCAGACGAGGCGACCGACGAATGGGTGGTAGCGCTGGACGGTGGTGGCCGCCTACCGGAGGCAGTCGGTGAGCTGTTGCCGGACCGGGTCGCCACGCTGCAGGACCCCTGGCAGATCGCGGCCCTGGCCAGCAGCGCACACACTGTGCCGGACCTGGTTGTTCTCTTCGGATCCCGGGCGATCGCACCGCACCGGTACCGGCCCTGGCAGCGCCTCGGCGTACCTCACCTGCCGGTCGTCATCGGACCGCACCGGCTACACATCGGACCCCTGGCGGGCACCGGCGAGGTGTGCTTGCGGTGCGTCGACCTACGACGCACCGACCGGGACCCGGCCTGGCCGCAGATCATCGCGGCGGCCAGTGCGGACGATCCGGCCAACCTGCCGGACGTCCTGTCCCCAGAAGTCCTCGCGATCGGCAGCGGCGTCCTGGCCTCGACCATCCGCGCAGCGCTGGCCACCGGACTTCCCGCGGGTCTCAGCGTTTCGGTGTCCCGTGCCGGGCCGTGGCTGCTCTACCACCACTGGCCGCAGCATCCGGCGTGCGATTGCACGGCACCACCCCTGGTGCGGCCCACCGCGTCGCAACTGCGTGAGGCTGGGTGACAATGGGCGCATGCCTCGTGTCCCGCGTAACTCGGTAGCCCGGACCGCGCGTCTGGCCACTTTGCCTATCGGGTACGGCGCGCGGCAGACCATCGGGCTCGGCAAGCGGGTGGGTGGCGCGTCCGCCGAGGCTGTGGCCGCACAGATCCAGGAGCAGACCGCGGCGCAGATCTTCAAGGTTCTCGGCACCCTCAAGGGCGGCGCGATGAAGGTCGGGCAGTCGATGTCCATTTTCGAGGCCGCGCTGCCGGAAGAACTCGTTGGTCCGTACCGCACGGCGCTGACCAAACTGCAGGATGCGGCCCCGGCGATGCCGGTGAAGGTGGTCCACAAGCAGTTGGCGGAGCAACTGGGTCCGCGCTGGCGTAGCTATCTGCGGGACTTCGATGACACACCGGTCGCGGCCGCGTCCATCGGTCAGGTGCACCGTGCCGTGTGGAAGGACGGCCGGGCGGTGGCGGTCAAGATCCAGTACCCCGGTGCCGGTGAGGCCCTGCTCAGCGATATCGCCCAGCTGTCGCGGGTGATGCGGCTGACCACGTCGTGGGTGCCGGGTCTGGAGCTGCGACCGCTGCTGGAGGAGATCCGCGAGCGGATGCGCGAGGAACTGGACTACACGCTGGAGGCGACGATGCAGCGGCAGTTCGCCGCGGCGTACGCCGATGACGAGTGGTACGCCGTCCCCAAAGTCCTCGCCGACACCCCAGGGGTCATCGTCGGCGAGTGGATCGAGGGCATTCCGCTGTCGCGCATCATTGCCGAGGGCACCGATGAGCAGCGGGATCTGGCTGCGTCGCTCTACCTGGAGTTCCTGGTCGCCGCGCCAGGTCGGGCGGGACTGCTGCACGCCGATCCGCACCCGGGCAACTTCCGGTTGCTGCCGGACGGCCGGCTCGGGGTCCTGGACTTCGGTGCGGTCAACCGGTTGCCGGACGGGATGCCACCGGCGATGGGCCGGCTACTGACGGCTGCGGTGAACGGGGACGCCGAGGAACTGCTGACGGGTCTGCGTGAGGAGGGCTTCGTGCGGGAAAGCATCGACGTTGCTCCCGAGGCGGTGCTGGACTACCTGTCAGTCTTCGTGGAACCGTTGCAGGACAACGCGTTCCAGTTCAACCGGGACTGGTTGCGGTCGGTGTTCAACCGGATCAACGACCCTCGCACCCCCAACTTCTCGGTCGGGATCAAGCTGAACCTGCCACCGGCGTACCTACTGATCCACCGCGCGTGGCTGGGCGGCATCGCCGTGCTGTGCCAGATCAACGGGGTCGCTCCGGTGCGCGAGATCATCAACGACTATCTGCCCGGGGCCGATCTGCCGCCGGTCTGAGCCCAGACAGAACACGAGGTGCGAATCCGATAGTGGATTCGCACCTCGTGTGATCTACGGCCGCGTGACTTGTCGACGACGACGGCTGACGCGTGGTGGTCGACGGGGTACTTCCCCGCGGCCACTGCGCGATTGTCGTACTCGGACTATCTCGACTTGCGAGTGCTGGAACATCTTGAAACTCCTTGAAAATCATGGATTCTGGCCGCCCTTCGATCGGCCATAACCGACGCTAGGGGCGTTTGCGGACGCATCATTGCCGGTATCCGACAAAGATGTCCGTCGCGTTTGCCAACGCCGGCACCCCGACTCCGTCGACGTGCGGTTCACGCCGCGACGGGGTGCTTGCGCGGACGACCCCGGGGCCGCTTGCGCGCGACGATGGCACCGGAGACGAACAGCTCGCCACCCCACACGCCCCACGGCTCGGAGCGCTCGATGGCTCCGGCGAGGCAGGCCTGCTGCAGCGGGCACTGCAGGCACATGGCCTTGGCGCGCTCGACATCGGCCGGGCTCTCGGCGAACCACAGTTCGGGGTTCTGCTGCTGACACGGCAACGAGGGCTCGTCGTCACCGGCGGGGGCAATCTGGTCGATGAGGTCGATCAACATCATCGGGGCCACCTCCTTCATCTCCTGCGCGGCCGGCGCCCCGGTCGGGGCCCCGGTAGTGCTGCCACTGCCTGGTGCGGCGGTGGTTACTCGGCGATCTGTCGTGAACATCGGGTGTTCCTGGTTCGGTTCGGTGGTCACGGCATACAAAGAGGCCGCGGACCCTGGCTGGGTTCCGCGGCCTGGAGGTGGCTGATCCTGGGACTTAGGTCAGGATCGGCTCCACGGGCGCGGAACGAATGACACGGGTGGTGAAGAACGGGGCGATATCGACGGGGATCCGGTCGCACACCACGCCACGCGCGCGCACCACTCCGGTCGCGGAGACACCGCTACCGCTGCCGACGAGGAAGGCTTGCGGGGTCGTCGACAGGGCATAGCGGGACGTCGCGGCAGCGCGGTGCGTGCGCGTCATCAGCTTGTTGATCTCCATGTTTCGACCCTCCTTCGACTCTCGGTTGCGGCCCGTCGCGCGCCTAGTGCGCGTCGCGGATGACTTTGTCGAGAGTAGTGCGATCTTCCGGAAGGCGGCAACTTATTTATCGGAGAATTTTTCCCGGCCCAGCCAGAATCCGCTATTCCGTTGCAGCAGAATGCTTTTCGGCCACCTCGGCAGGGTCATCCCCGTCGAGGACGGCCAGCACCGCGTCGCCGTACATCCGCAGTTTGCGCTCGCCCACTCCACTGATCCGGGCCAGGGACTCCAGATCGGCCGGCATGTCCTGGGCGATGGCGATGAGGGTGGCATCGGTGAAGACGATGTACGCCGGTTTGCCGTCCGCGGTCAGCGAGCGCCAGGTGCGCAACCGCTCGAAGAGTGCTTCGTCGTAGGTGGGTGGGCACGCGGCGCAGCGGCCGATCTTGCGCTGGGCGGCCACCGTGAGCGGTGCGCCGCAGGATCGGCAGCGAGTCGCGGCGCGGGCACCGGCTTTGCGCGGCCGGTCCTTGGCGGTCGGGGCCGCGGGCTGGTCGGCGACGCCTTCGATAGCACCCGCCGTGCCGTACAGGAACCGGGACCGGGAGCGGGACGGTGCGCCACCGGGGTTACGCGCGAGGGCGTAGGTCAACAGCAGGTGCCGCCGGGCACGGGTCACGCCCACATAGGCCAGTCGACGCTCCTCGGCGATCTCCTCCGGACCTTCGGCCATGGATAGGGGCAGCATCCCGTCACTGCAGCCGATGACGATGACGGCGTCCCACTCCAGACCCTTGGCGGCGTGCAGCGACGCCAACGTCACCCCTTGCACCGTCGGCGGGTGCTGCTCCCCCGCCCGCCGGTCGAGTTCGGCGACGAACTCCCGAAGTCGCGCCTCGGGTTGCTCGACGACGAAGTCACCACTCAACTGCGCCAGGGCATCCAGCGACTGCCAGCGCTCGAGGGCCGCGCCACCGGTGGGTCGCACGGTGGTCAGGCCGGCACCGGCAAGCGCGTCGCGCACCACCTCCGGCAGAGGTCGCTCGGGGTTGTCCGAGCGGACGGCGCCGCGCAGGAGAACCAGCGCGCGGCGTACCTCATCGCGGTTGAAGAAGCGCTCGCCGCCGCGGACCAGGAACGGGATATCGGCGTCGGTCAGCGCCTGCTCGATGGGCTCGCTCTGGGCGTTGATGCGGTAGAGGACGGAGATCTGGCTGGCCGGAACTCCCTGCCCCAGAAGGGCTTTGATCTCCTGTGCCACACCAGCGGCTTCGGCGGGGTCGTCGGCATAGGTGAGCAACCGCGGCATCGGGCCGTCACCGGACTGGGCCCGTAGCTCGACGTGCTCCTGCCCCCGGCCGATCACCCGGTTGGCCAGGGTGACGATCTGCGGGGTCGAGCGGTAGTTGCGCTGCAAGCGCACGACGGCGGCGCCCGGATGGCGCTTGGTGAACTCCAGCAGATGACGCGGACTGGCACCGGTGAAGGAATAGATCGTCTGGGCGGGATCACCGACGACGCACAGGTCCTCGCGGCCGCCGAGCCACTGGTGCAGCAACTCCTGCTGGACGGTGTTGACGTCCTGGTACTCATCGACCACGAAGTGCCGGTACTGGTCATGCACCTCGCGGGCGACGTCCTCGCGATCGGCCAGGATGCCGTTCATCAACAGCAGCACGTCCTCGAAATCGATCGCCACCCGCTCGGTCTTGACCTCCTCGTAGGTGCGCCAGAGGCGGGCCATCGCGGTCGCGTCCAGATCCGCGACCTGGCGGTGGGCGCGAGCGGCGGACGCCGGGTAGGCGTCGGCGGTGAGCATGTTGACCTTGCCCCACTCGATCTCCGCGGCGGCGTCCCGCAGGCCGACCCGGTCCAGTTGCAACCGGACCCGGGAGGCAGCCTCGGCGACGACCGGCGCCTTGTGGGAGAGGACCTGCGGGGGTGCGCCGCCGACGACCCGTGGCCAGAAGTACTGCAGTTGCCGCAGGGCCGCGGCGTGGAAGGTGCGGGCCTGCATGGTGGGCAGTCCCAGACCCCGCAAGCGGGTGCGCATCTCCCCCGCCGCGCGGGCGGTGAAGGTCAGCGCCAGCACCTTGTCGGCGCGCAACTCACCCGCCGCCACGCCGTACGCCAGGCGGTGGGTGATCGCGCGGGTCTTGCCGGTGCCCGCACCGGCCAGCACGCACATCGCGCCCAGCGGCCGGCTGGCCACCTCGCGCTGTTCGGGGTCGAGGTCCGCCAGCAGAGCGTCGGGGCTCAGCGCGGCGCTCACCATCGGGTCGCCACGGGCAATGGGCCGCCGTACCAGTGCTCGATCAGGTGCCGGGCGATGGACAACCGGGGAGGTACGCCGATCCGCTCGGCCCGCAGGTCATCGGTGAGTTCGTCGCGGCTGAACCAGCGGGCGGCCACGATCTCGTGCGGGTCGGTGTCCAGCGCGGGCGCGTCGGTGTAGGCGACGTAGCCGATCATCAGCGACGCCGGGAACGGCCAGGGCTGATCGCCCAAATACTGCGCATCGCGCACGCTGACGCCGACCTCCTCCTGGACCTCACGCGCCACGGCGGCGGCAAGGGATTCACCGGGCTCTACGAAACCAGCCAGCACTGACATCCTCGGAATCTCACCCTCCCGGGTGCCGAATCGGGTGCCCTGGGCCAGGAGCAAACGGTCGTCGGGGTCGATGACGGCCATGATCACGGCCGGGTCGGTGCGTGGGTAGTGGTGGTGCCCCTCGGCCGTGCATTCCCGGGACCAACCGGCTTCAACGGCAACGGTGGGGCTGCCGTCCTGGGGGCAGAAACCTTGTGTCGCATGCCAGTTGGCGATGCCTGCCGCGGTCGTGAGGACGCTGCGCTGCTCGTCGTCCAGGGTCTCGCCGACCGTGCGCAGATCGGCTACCGGGACGTCGTCGCCCGCCCGTTCGGCGTGAACCGCGAGCACCGCAGGGCCTTCGTGCATCACGCCGAGGTAGATGACGAGGGCCTGCTGATCGGCGCTCTGCGGTGAGCGGAAGGCCAAGGTGCCGTCGGGATGCACCGGTGCCCGGCCGGCGTACCAGTCGAGCACTCTGGTGTCCGGGTCGGCCAGGAGTCGCGACAACAGACCGGCCTCACGTCGGTTGTTGGCCCGGCGGTCGACACCGGGCCGGTTGAGCAACAGATCGAATTTCGGCGGCATCCCGGGCACGTTCCCAGGTTATAGAGGTGCCTGCGCCTACCGTGGTGGGCGTGCCTCGTCCCGCCAGCCACCTCGCCGCCCTTGCTGATGCCGCCGTCCCCGGATTGCGGCCGATCGGATACGCAGCCGCGCTCGCGAGTCCGGGCGATCCGTTCCAGACGGTGCACATCACCGGACGCGACGAGAAGCAATGGACGGTGCGGGTAGCCCTGTCGGCCGGCAGCGGTGCCGCGATGGAACTGTCCGATCAGTTGCTGCGGTTGCTGGCCCGCCGACTGCCGTTCGCCGTACCGCACATCGAGGGGTCCCTGACGACCGACGACGGCTGCTTCGTGGCGGTGATCCCGCGCCTGCCCGGGGCGCCTGCCCTGTGGCGTGATCTGGAGCCTGAGTCCCAGCACGCCCGGGCCGTGGGGCGCGCGATCGCCCAGATTCACACCCTGGATCCGCGACTGATCGACGAGGCCGGCCTGCCGTCGTACGACGCGGACACCTACCGTGCGCGCCGGCTGGCTGCGCTCGACCGGGCTGCCGAGACCGGATTGGTGCCCACCGGGTTGCTCGCCCGCTGGGAACGCGCACTGGAGGAAGTCAGTCTGTGGAAGTTCGCCACGCGGGTCACCCACGGCCCGTTGGAGGCGGCTCACGTGTACTACGACGAGGACGGCGTCGCGGCGATCACCGGTTGGGAGGAAGCTGCCCTCAGCGATCCCGCGGTGGATTTCGCACCGTTGTGGGCCTTGGCTGATCGCGGCACCTTCGACACCGTGTTGGAGACGTACGCCGCGAACGCACCCGACTGTGCCGATCCGCACCTGGAACGCCGGATCCGGTTGGTGGGCGAATTGCAGCGGATCACCGCCCTGATGGAAGCAGTCAGTGGCGGCGACCAGACCCTGATCGATCGGCGCACTGCCGCGCTGCGCCGACTCGACGAGGCCACCCAGGACGACCTGAGTCTGTTGCCGCCCGAGGTGGCCGGACAGCGACTGACCGTCGTGGGAGATGACTACGCCGTCGCGCAGCCGGTTGATCCCGCTCAGATCGAGGTTGTGGAGTCTGCTGAGTACCCCGCCGAGGACGAAACCGTAGAGATCCCGCTGTCGGGGCCGACAGCCGCAGATCCGTCAGGAGAGCCTCCGGCTGAGCAGCCCTCGTCCGAGACCCCCTCCTCCCCAGTCGCGTCGGAACAGGAGCCGCGTCCGACTTACGACGACGCGATGTACGACGAGGGTGATACCCAGCCAGTACCCCAGCGACCGCGAGCCAGCAACGAGTAACCAGCTCGTCAGTCCACTTCAGTCGCCACTTCAGTCGACCAGTCCACTTCAGTCGCCAGGGGTGGTGATGTAGGTGCGGCCGGTGGGGCTGGTCCAGGTGCACACGCCGGTGGGGGACATGACCACTTTCCAGCCGCCTTCGTGTTTGGCGCGGTGGTGGTGTCGACACAGGCATTGCAGGTTGTGTGCTGCGGTCTCTCCGTCGGGGTAGCGGATGACGTGGTCGATATCGGACAGTTTCGCGGGTCGGGTGCAGCCGGGAAAGCGGCAGTGCTGGTCGCGGGCTTGGACGAACCGGGCCAAGCGGGCACCGGGCCGGTAGGACCGGTCACCGGTTTCCACCACGGTGCCGGTGGTGGCGTCGGTGAGGGCGCGGGACAGTTTCACGCCGAGCAGGTGGGTCATCTCCACGATGCTGTCGGCGGGGATCACCCCGACCCGGGGTAGCAGCAGGTCACTGATCGCACGGGATTCGGCGCTGATCGTCTCCGTGACGGTGGGTGTGGTGCGGTACCTCGTGAGGTGACCGCAGCTGGTGTTGTCCGGCTCGGGCACGTGCTCACACCCCGGTGGACTAGCGCCGGGCGACTCCGGTGGACTGTCGTGTCGTTCGCGTTCCCGGGAGGTGCTGGCGATCGCGTTGAGTTCGGCGAGTTCTTGATCGAACAGCGCCCGCAGTTCCTCATCCATCAGGTCGCGGCCGTTGATCGGGACCAGCCCTTCGGCGCGCAGGTCCTGCTCGATCAGCGCTTCATGGGCTAACAGGGATGCCTCGATGAAATCCACGCCATCGACCAGGTCATCGCCGGGGTCACCGTCGCTGAACGGGTCCGCCCAGTCCTGGACAGACGGAACCGCTGGTTCTGGGGTGTTGATCGGGATCAGGAACGTCAGCTGCGTGTCGACACCGACCCCGGCCAGGGCAAGGTCGGTCAACGCATCGACCCGGCACTCGGCCAGGGTCTTGTCCGTGGTGGTGACTGAGTGCAGGTCCCGGGCCAGTTGGTCGATCGCGGCCATCAGTTTCGCCGCCTCCAACGTCGGTAACACCGCGGTCAGTTCCGACAGGCCCGGTTCGTGATGCTCCCGCACGAACACCCCCACCGCCGAACGACGCCGGGCCGTGGCTGCGGCATCGGCTCCGATCGGGTCCAGGCGCACCCGCAACCGCCGCGCCTTCGCCCGCAACTTGGCTGCCGTGGTGGCTTCGGGGTCACCGGCCAGAACCCGGTCCTGAATAGCCTGGGTGACGTGTTCGGGGGCTCCGTGGGTGACGTCGGCGACGACGGTGGCTTTGAACGGGTCCAACCCACCGGCACCAACCCGGTCCAACAACCGCGGACACTGCGCCAGGGTGTCGATGGCGTCGCTGATCCGGTTACCGGCTTGCCGGTCCGACCACCCCAACCGGGTGGATAGTTCCAGCGGGAACCATTCATCGACGAAGGTGCCCGGCTCATGCCGCACCACCCGCGAGATCAGTCGCGGCAGAGCGTCTTCGACCGGGTTGGGATCCTCCCGGTGTTCGATCGCCGCCGCCTGCGCGATCCGAAGACTTTGCACACCCCACGCGGAGTTCTGCACCCGCTGTGCCAACGCGACATCGGTCAGCAACGCCTCTTCCGACAGAGCACTAGCACCCGAGCCGACCCGGTCGTAGGCAGCTTGCAGCAACCGCTCAGCAGCCGCCAACAACTCGGTCACCGAGGCGTCCGACAGCGCCTTCTGGCGGATCACGGAGTGGGTCGCGGACATACCTATATTGTACTGGTGTTCGACACCTCGAAACCGTTATGCACAGCCCGAATTGCGCCCAATCCGCTGCGCTCACAGCGAAATTCACGGCGGTATAGCCGCAACGACGATCGATCCGCGCAATGGTGAACGTATGGCCTCCACCGTTGCTGTGCTGTCCGACATCCATGGCGTACTGCCTGCTCTCGACCGTGTCCTCGCCGAGCCCGACGTGATCGCCGCAGACCTGATCGTTGTTACCGGCGACCACACCTGGGGTCCGCAACCGGCGGAGACGCTCGACCGACTCGTCGACCTGGGCGAACGGGTGGTCCTCGTCCGCGGCAACGCTGATCGTGAACTGCTGCAGATGTCTCGCGGCCTCGACATCGGACTGGGTGACGACCCTCTATCCGTCTGGGGCGCAACACAACTCGAACCCCATCATCAGAAACTGCTGGACGAAATGCCCGAACAGGTCACGATCAGCATCGACGGCTTCGGTCCCGTCCTGTTCTGTCACGCCACACCCCGCGACGACGAGGAGGTTGTCCTCGTCGACAGCCGCCTGGAGCGGTGGGCCGAGGTGCTGCACGACGTACCTGAAGAGGTCGGCGCCGTGGTGTGTGGCCACACCCACATGCCCTTCGTGCGGATCGCACACGGCCGGCTGGTCGTGAACCCCGGCAGCGTGGGCCTGCCCTATGGCCGACCGGGTGCACACTGGGCGCTGCTCGCCAACGGGGCCGTCACGCTGCGGCGGACCCTGATCGATCCCGACGAACTCGTTGCCGAGGTCACCGCCAGATCGTCACTGCCCGGTGTCGCACAGTGGGCCGAGGAGAACCTACGGCACCCCGCCTCAGACGCCGAAGCGCTGGACACCTTCGGCCCCCGGGACGGACGCAGCTCGTCATGAACTGACGGCCTCCGCCAGAAGCTGCTCGATCGCGTCGTCCGGCGGCAGGTCCGGATAGACGGTCGTCCCCGTTGCCGCGTAGTAGAACGCTGCCGCCACCTGGCTGGGAGCCACGCCGCGTAGCCGCGCATACGCCAGCCGGTACGCCGCGAGCTGGAGTGCCCGGGTAGCCGCCTCCTGTCCGTGGGGCTGGCTCCCGGTCTTCCAGTCCACGATCACCACCCCCGTCGGACCGCCGTCGGGCACCGAAGAGCCAGCCACAGCAGGAAACACCGCGTCGATCCGCCCCCGGATGCTGGCCGTGCCGATCCACGTCTCCACCGGCACCTCGATCTCCAGCGGCTGCCGATCCGCCCACTCCGAGGCCAGGAAGGTCTCCTTCAACTGCGCAAGGTCCGCGAAGTGATCAGCGTCGTCGTCATCGACCCCGGGCAACTGATCGACATCGACGAGAGCCGCCGACTGGTAATGCTTTTCGATCCACGCGTGGAACGCGGTGCCCTGCCGGGCCGCTGGCTGCGGGCGCACCGGCATCGGTCGTCGCAGCGCACGCGCGAACTCCTGCGGGTCGCGAGCCAGCGCGACGATCTGGGATGCGGACAGGTGGCTGGGCAACTCGACGGAGGTCGATCCGTTCGACCCCGCGCGGTCACGTTCGGCCAGAAGGGCGGTCAGGTCGTCGCGTAACTGGGGCGAGAGGGTGCTGGACCAGGCCCGCCAGCTCAGCTGATCGTGCTCGAGCTGCTCTCTCAGTTGTTCAACCTGCCCGGCAGCGGCTCGCAACGACTCGATGGACGGCGAATCCACTTGTGGCGGCGGCCAACTCGCCTGCCGCGGCTGCTCCAACAACGGATTCTCCGCCTCCTCCGGCGGGAGCGGCTCCCAGTGCACGATCCGGCCACCCGGGACGTCGCCCTGTTCGATCAGGTCGCGGGCCTCCAGCAGGAACCGGGACGGCAGACGGGGTCGCTTGGCTGTCCCCCACACGGAGCTGGTGAGGAAGAGGGCGTGCTTGGCACGGGTCACGGCCACGTACGCCAGGCGCCGCTCGGCGGCCAGTTCGTGAGCGCCGTACGCCGCCCGGAACTCCTCCAGTTGCTCCTTGAGGTCTTTGTAAGTGTCAACCTGCGCCCAGTTCAGCGCGGGCAATCCCGTCACGTCCCCGCGCAGATCAAACGGGATCCGCACGCCACTGGTCCACCCGGAATCGGCGGTCACCCACGTGCCTGGGTCATGGGGCACGGCGTCCTTGCCCAGCGCCCAGCCGGCCCACTCCGGGTTCCAGGTGGCCCATCCGGAGTGGGCGGGGAAGACACCCTCGCCCAGGCCGGCAACGGCGACGTCGTCCCACTCCAGACCCTTGGCTGCGTGGATGGTGAGCACCTGCACGACCCCCGGGGCCGCCTGCACCACGGGAGCGTCCAGGCCGTCCTCCTCCGTCTCAGCCGCCTCCAGCCATTCCAGGAAGCTGCCGAGCGTCGCCCGGCCGGCTGACCCGGCGTACCGCGCGGCCACGTCGAGGAAGGCGTCAAGCGCGGCTGCGCCACTGCCCGTGTCGTATTCGGGTCGGGCGGCCACCTCGACATCGAGCCCGAGACTGTGGATTGCTTCCACCGCCAGGTCCCCCAGTGGCAGGTTGTTCAGTCGGCGCAGCCGCCGCACGACGTGGGCCAGGCGATCCAGTCTGGCCAGGCCCTCGGCGCTGAGGCTCTCCCCCGAAGGACCCACCCAGTCCGGCGCGGGCAGGTGTTCCAAGGTCTCCACAATGCTGGCCCGCTCCGCGGTGTCCGGCGCGAGGTCGCCGCTGCCAGATCCGCGGGGAACCAAGTGACGCGACCAGACACCGAGCGCGTCCAGATCGGCGGCGCCCAGACGAAGCGCGGAGCCGGACAGCAGCCGCATCAAACGGTCACCACGGGACGGATCGTGCACGGTCCACAACAGGCTGACCACGTCGCCCACTTCGGCCATCGTGAGCAGACCACCGACACCGACCAGCTCGTAGGGCACGCCGGCCACCTCAAGAGCGGCCGCGACCGGCACGAAGAGGGACCGTTTGCGGCACAGCACGGCAGCGGAGAAAGTCGACGGGTCCGGCAGGTTCAACCGGCGTTGCTTCAACCACTCAGCAATCTGCGCGGCCTCCGCATCGAGCGTCGAGTAGCGGCCGATAAGCACTTCGCCGTCATCGGCGGCAGGGCCGGCGGACAACTGGGCAACGTCCAGATCTCCCTGCGCGGCAAGGGGTTTGGCAATCCGGTTGGCGACGGCCAGGATGCTGCGATCATTGCGCCAACTGATGCTCAACTGCGCCTGATCAGCCGGAACGGGAGCCTGCGGACCAGGGCCGGCGAAGCGACGCGGGAAGTCATCCAGCGTGCGCGCGCTGGCTCCACGCCAGCCGTAGATGGACTGGTGCGGATCACCTACCGCCGTGACGACGACCGGTTCGTCAGCCGTGACCCACAGTGACTCTAGGAGTCGCATCTGGGCCTCGCTGGTGTCCTGGAACTCATCGAGCAGAACGGCGCGATACCGCGACCGCTCGGCCCGACCCAGCTGCGGGAAACGCATCGCCACCTGCGCGGCGATCGCCACCTGGTCGCCGTAGTCCATGGCTACCCGTTCGTGTTTGGCACGCTGGTAGGCCGTCACCACCGGCAGCAGCTGCCGCAACTTGGCCGAGTGCCCATCCAACCCGCCCGGGATCTTGGTCATCCGGCCGCTCTTGGCCAAGGTGCGCAAGTGGCTCTCGAAGTCGCCCAGATAGGTGTCCATCTCCGCGATCGGTAACAGGTGCTCCGCCAACTCCCCGGACAGCGCGATGACCGCCTTGGTCACCGTCGACGGGGCGAGTTCCACCGCATCCATCGGGCCGTCGTAGGACTGCACCACCTGACTGGCCAGTTGCCAGGCGGCTGCCTCAGACAGCAGTTCGGTATCGGGTTCGATCCCCAGGCGAAGGCCCTGCTCCCCCACCAGCCGCGCGGCGTACGAGTGATAGGTCTGGACGGTCGGCGCCGCGAGCGCTGCCGCGACGTCGTCCTGCGTGGCCCGCGGGAGCAACCCGGCCACGTCGAGTCGCCGCAGGCGCAACTGCAGACGGTGACCCAGCTCGGCAGCAGCCTTGCGGGTGAAGGTCAGCCCGAGCACTTCATCCGGGGTCACGTGCCGGTTGGCGACCAGCCACAGCACCCGCATGGCCATCGTCTCGGTCTTGCCGGAGCCGGCCCCCGCGACGACGACGAGCGGAGCCAGCGGGTCCGCCTCGATGATGCGTTCCTGCTCCGGGGTGGGTGGCGGCGACGCGAGTGCCTCGGCGATCCGGCGCGCCCGGACCGGGGCATCCACCGCAGCGTGCACACTCACAACATCCGTCCTCGGTCACGCAGCGGACAACTGGACTGAACGTCGCAGATCTCGCACATCGAGTTGGCGGTCGCGACGAACTCACGGTCGGCCATCTGTTCGGCCAGTTCGACGATCCGGGTCTGTGCCCACTGCGGATCCTCCTGCTCCGCCAGGGGCGGCTGCTCCTGCACCTTGGCCTCGGGTTTGGTGCCGGCCCCCTTGCCGAGTTGCACCAGGGCAGCACCAGCCGACGACTGCTCCGACACGCCCTCGAATCCGCCCCCGGTCACCGCCGCCTGGTAGGCACCAAGCTGCAGGTGCTCGGCCATCTCCGCCTTCGGGACGGCCGTGCCACCCGTCTTGAAGTCGATGACCCGGACGCCCTTCTCTGTGAGCTCGAGTCGATCAACCCGGCCGCGCAGATCCGCGCGCCCGATCGCCACCTCGAACGGAACCTCAGCACCGAGAACCGTTGTGCCCGCAGGGACTTGCTCCCTGAGGTACTGATCCGCCCGGGTCAGCATCAGCTCCGCCAGCTGTCGCTGGACGCGTTGGTTCCAGCCGTGCGGCAACCCGAGACTGGACCACCGTTCGTCCAGCGCACGCAACATCGCGCTGAGCCCGTCGTCACCGCGGGTCTCCACAATGTCGTGGATGAGGGTGCCGAGGCTCGCGGCCGTCGCGGAGTCGTGCTCACCACCGCTGTTGACCAGGAACCATCGCAGCGCGCAGTTGGAGAAACCCTGCAAGCTCGACGGCGACACGCGCACCGCCAGTGGCAGCGGTCGTCGGGGCAGATCGACCGAGCGACCGCGTAGCGGCCACCACTCACGCGGATCTGCCCCTCGCACCCCGACATGCGCGAGCCACGCAAGTGCGCGTGCCGGATCAGCGTCGGCCCCGTCGCCGGATGCGACGCTCCGACGCAGGCCGGAAATCACCCCCGAGAGGGACATCGGCCGCGGCACCGGAGCGTAGGGCCGGTCCTCCAACAGCGGGAACTCATCGATGAGGTCCAGGAAGGCGGACGGTTGTTCCTCGTCGTTGTCCACTGCCGTCACGATCAATCGCTGGGCTGCACGGCTGACCGCGACCAGGAACTGCCGGGTCTCGTCGTACCGCACCGCCGCAGCCGCCGCCTGCGCAGAGCGACCCCGACCGGTCACCACGTCGACCAGATCCGAGGAGCCGAGCAACGACCCCCGCAGCCGCAGATCGGGCCACACACTCTCCTGCACCCCGGCCACGACGACCAGCGACCAACTGCGCCCCGCCGCGGCCTGCGGAGTGAGCAGCGCGACCTGATCGCTATCCGGAGCGGCCTTCACCAACCGGTCACCGGGCACGTCCTGCCCCCGTAGGTGCTCGGCGAACGCACCCGCCGGCGCCGCGGGCAAGCGGTCCTGGAACAGCGCCGCCGCCGAGAACAGCGCGACCATCGCGTCGAGGTCCCGATCCGCACGAGTCCCCGCGGGCCCGCCGGTGAACGCGTCACGCTCCCACTCCTGCGCCAACCCACTGGCCGCCCACATCGCCCACAGGACGTCTTCTGCCGAAGCACCCTGCGCCGCGAGCGCAACCCGGCCGGCGTCCAGCACCGCCCGTACCCGGCGAACCGGAGCGCCGACGGTGCGAAGGTCGGTGGCCAGTTCCTGCTGCGAGAGCGTCACCGCCACCAGCAACTCGTCGCTGGTCCGCGCGCCGCCGTCGGCCAACTCCGCCTGTCGCAAAGCGCGGCGCAGCCGTCGCAACACCAGAGCATCGGCACTGCCGATGGCCGAACTGAGCAGATCCACGGCCAGACCGGGCAACTCATCGCTCGGCGGAGCATCGCCGGTGAGGAGCTCAAGTGCCTGCAGGAACGGCCGGACGGCGGGTTCGTCCCGCAAGGGCAGCGTGGCCGCGGCCGTGGCCACCGGCACCCCCGCCACGCTCAACGACCGCCGCAGCGCCGTCGCGCGAGCCTGACCGCGCACGATGACGGCCATGTCGCCCCAGGGCAGCCCGGACAGCAGGTGAGCCTGCCGCAGCGTGGCTGCGATGCCACCCGACTCCGCAGCAACCGATCGGTAGACCTCTACCGCAGCCGACCCCGTTGCGGCCGCATCCGAACCCGCGACGTCTCGATGACGAACGTTGCCCACTGACCCGATCCGTGAACTCACCCGGGCGCTCACCTCGCGCAGGGCGGGCCCTTGCCGGTACGACGTCCCGAGCGTGACCGCCTCCCCCACCCCCCAGCGGTCAGCGAGAGCGAATACCACCGCAGGGTCCGCGCCCCGGAAGCCCTGCACCGTCGCATCAGGGTCGGCCAACAGCACGGTCCGCGAACCAGGTCCCGCCGCAGCCGCGAGCAACCGGGCACCGGCCGGGGACAACTCTTGTGCATCGTCGATGACGATCAGCGCGAGCCGGTCGTGCAACCGACTGCGGGCCGCCTCGTCCTCGATCAGCAGGTCCGTCGCGGCCCCCAGGATCCACGACGGGTCGTACCCGCCCGGCGCGGACAACGCGGTGACCTGGTCGTACTCGTCCAGCACCTGCGCCGCGGCAACCCACTCCGGACGGTCATGATCATGGCCCAGCTGTGCCAAATCACTTGCCGTCAAAGAGGATTCGACTGCACGCATCAGCAGATCACGCAACTCGTTACGGAAACCACGGGTCCCCAGCGCCTCACGCACCGAATCCGGCCAGACCGGTCCGACCGGGTCCCCCGCGGCGTGACCGGCCAGCAGATCGCGCAACACCACGTCCTGCTCCGGGCCGCTCAGCAGCCGCGGCGGTGGGTCACCGCGCAGCGCTGCCTCGGCCCGCAGGATGCCCCACGCGAACGCCTGCATGGTGCGGGCCAGTGGCTCGGTGCTCGTGCCGTGCAGCCGCGTGGTCACCTGGTCGCGCAGACTGGCCGCCATCGTGCGGGTCGGCGCCAGGAGTACGCAGTGATCAGCAGGCACCCCCGATCGCACCGCGCGCACCACGGCCTCGACAGCGGCCGTCGATTTGCCGGTGCCGGGCGCACCGAGCAGCAGCATGGCGCGGGCGCCAGTATCCCGCGACGCAGCGAACCGCGCAGCCGCCTCTTGGGCAGAGTCCAACTGCGGTTGCATCGACGCCGAGATCGCCGGCGCCACCAACTGCACCTGCGACTGTGCCCCCATCTGCATCGCCCCCACCTGCATCGCCCCCTCCTGCGTCCTCACGAGATCATCACAACATCCCCCACCGACACCCGTCGCCGAACCTAGGCCGGAATGTGGCGCGCGAGTGCCATGTCCACCCGAAAACCACCGGATACCAATGCTGTTCGCTCCGACTGGAGGTGTTGAAGCGCCCGTTGTTCGTGCCCCGTAGCCAGTCGCCCATCGGCCCGGACGACGCGCCACCAGGGCATCAGCGCGCCGTACGTCGACATCACGTTGCCCACCCGGCGCGGCCCGACGCCGACCAACTCGCCGATCTGCCCGTAGCTCATGACCCGCCCCGGCGGGATGGCCTCGACGACGTCCAGAACCGCCTCCACCAACGGCGGAAGGGCGTCAGCCACGTGCCGCCTGCCACGCGGCGTACCCGCCATCGAGCGAGCGGGCAGGGATGCCCATATCCGCCAACGCACGTACGCCGATCGCTGACCGGGTGCCCGCCTGGCAGTAGACGATCCAGGACTGACCGTCCTGCGGCGCGGGCAGTCGCGCCGGCACACCGTCCGCGAGCAACTCATCCAACGGCAGATGCACCGACGACGGTAGGTGCCCCTCGGCGTACTCCGCATCGGTCCGCACATCCAGCAGGACGCCATCGTGACCCGCCAGGTCGGTCAGCGACGCCAGCGGCACCTCGGCGTCCGAAGCGGGCGTCCACGGCGTATCCGGTACGTCCGAACACACCGGGCAGGTCGGGTCGCGGCGTACCGGCAGCGCCGACCACTCGGCAGCCAGCGCGTCGTAGCACTGGATGCGACCGATCAGCGGCTGCCCGATGCCGAGCAGGAGCTTCAACGTCTCCAGGGCCTGCACCGATCCGATCACCCCGGGCAGCGCTCCGAGCACTCCGGCCTCCGCACACGTGGCGACGGTTCCCGGCGCGGGAGCAGCGGGAAAGATGCAGCGGTAGCAGGGGCCGCGGCCGGCCCAGAACACACCGACCTGACCGGCGAACCGGTCGATCGCGGCCCACATCATCGGGATCCCCAGCGCCACCGCTGCGTCATTGGTCGCATAGCGGGCATCGAAGGAGTCACTGGCATCGACGACCACGTCGTGCCCGGCGAGCAAGTCGGCGGCGTTGTCCGCATTGATCGCAACCGAGTGGGTGCGCACCGTGGCCGCGGAGTTCAGCGCCAGCAGAGCGGCAGCGGCCGAGTCCGTCTTGGCCAACCCCACCGACGACTCGTCGTGCACCAACTGCCGGTGCAGGTTGCTCAGTTCGACGACGTCGGGATCGATGACCGTGAGGGCGCCCACGCCGCCCGCGGCGAGGTAGCTCAACACCGGAGAGCCCAGGCCACCGGCACCCACCACGGCGACCCGGGCCGCCGCGAGCCGGTCCTGTCCGGCCACTCCAACGCCCGGCAGGCGCAACTGGCGGGCGTACCGTGCTCGGTCCGGCGCGACGTGGATCACACCTGTCAGCATAGGATCGCAGGGATGTCGTCAGGGTCGCCCGGTCCGCCGGACTGGGGCCCCGACCCGATTCGCGAGGAGTCAGAGTGCAGGAGCCGGGCCGTTCCGGACGGTTGCCGAGATCGGCCCGCCGGGCGCAGTTGTTGGAGGCGGCGCAGGCCGTCTTCGTGGAGTCGGGCTATCACGCCGCGGCGATGGACGAGATCGCCGAGCGGGCCAAGGTCAGCAAACCGGTGCTCTACCAGCACTTCCCGGGCAAGCTGGACCTCTACCTGGCGTTGATCGACCAGCACACCGATGAGGTCATCAACCTGGTCCGGGCCGCGTTGGCGTCGACCACCGACAACCCCACGCGGTTCGCGGCCGCCGTCGCCGCCTTCTTCGAATTCGTCGACCGCCAGGACGCTGCCTTCCGGCTGGTCTTCGAGTCAGACCTGATCAACGAACCCGCGGTGGCCCACCAGGTGCAACGGATCAGCACCGAGTGCTCCGCGGCGATCGCCGAAGTCATTGCCGAGGACACCGGACTGTCCAACGAACAGTCCCAACTCCTGGGTGTGGCGCTGGTGGGAATGTCCCAGGTCGTGGCGCGTTATTGGGTACAACGCGGCGGCAGCATTCCGCGCGACGAAGCCGTCTCCCTGGTCGCCACCTTGGGCTGGCGGGGGTTGGCCGACTTCCCCAAGGTGGGGGAAGAACTCGACACAGTCGGGTCGGAGGTCACCACCGGCTGAGTGCGTGGCACGCTGTCGCCAGGGGTGCGGTTCCCGCCGCACCCAACGCATCCACCGCAAGTCGAAGGAGCACTACCGTGGAGATCCGTATCGGCGTCCAGGACGTCGCCCGCGAAGTCGTTGTCGAGTCCGAACTGACCGGCGTGGAAGTCCGGAAACTGGTCGAGGAGGCCATCTCCGACTCCGGCACTCTCAGCCTGACTGACGAGCACGGCCACACCGTGCTGATCCCCGGCGCCAAGATCGGTTACGTCGACATCGGCGCCGAGGCCCGCGGCCGGGTCGGCTTCGGCGGCTGAGCAGGTCTGAGCACGGCTGACCATCACGACCGCGGGTACCGGCTGAACTTCACCTCTACGGGCGAGCCTCGTTGCCCAGCCGCGCCAGGTGGCCCAGAGTGGATTTACTTGGTGCGCAACGGCGCGTACCCGGCCGAACGGAGTCAGCCATGCTCGCCTCGATCCTCGGATCCCTCATTGTCGGTGCTGTGGTGGGCATTCTGGCCCGGCTCATCCGACACGAACAAAACAACCTCTCCATGGTGGAGACCGTCCTGATCGGTGTCGTCTCCGCGTTCATCGTCGGTCTGATCCTGGGCTTGACTACCTACAAAAACTCCAACGGCGGGATCCCGTGGATCTCATGGGGGCTGTCCTTGGTCGCCGCCGTGATCCTCATCCCGGTCTACGAGCAGATGCGCGGCAAGTCCAAAGCCTGAACTGCACAGACACCTGCGCAGACGTAGACAGGCCCCGGGCAGTGCCCGGGGCCTGTCTACGTCTGCGAGGTCAGGCGTCCAACCCCAGCGCCGCCATCCGTTGCGTGTGCTTCTCGCCCAGCCGGGCCAGCAGCTGCTGGAAGCCGACCAGGTCGAAGCCGTGACCGCTCCCGCGGTCCATGATCAGATCCAGCAGGTCATCGTTCACTAGCGCGACCAGTTGCGCCTGGGACAACGCCTCACCCATCATCCGGCGACCGAGCAACGCCAACCGACCGGCGAGCCGCTCGTCATGGTCAATGGCCTGCAGGAGGGCGGTCCGGGCCAACGCGGCCTGTTCGTCATCGGGCAGCGACTCCCGGATCAACGAGGCGGTCTCCGGATCCAGGACGTCGGTCAGTTCGCGGTAGAAGTCGGTCGCGATCGCCGCGCCGGCGTAGATCTTCATCAGACCCTCGTGCCAGTCCGCCGGCGTGATCCGGGCGTGCCAGTTGTCGAAGGGTTCGTGGAAGGGCTCCATCGCCTCAGCGGGTTCGACACCCATCCGCCGCAACCGGGTCGACAGTTGCTCATACACGGCGTACTCGCGGGCCGCGAGCGCCCCTAGCGCCTGCTGTGTCTGGATGGTCGGGGCCATCTCTGCGACCCGGGCGACGTCGAAGAAAGCCATCAGTTCGCCGTACGCCAGGACCCCAAGCAAACTGGTCACACCGGCTTCCGAAGCCGGGGTCGTCCCAGTGGCTGTCGCCGTACCGGAGTGTTCGATCATGGGGGAAGTCTAGGACCCGCGATAGGATGACTGTGTCATTACCGGTGCCCGGTCGGCCCAGACGATAGACATTCCTGTTTCACCGCAGGTCAGAGTCTCGCGAGTTACTCCCGCGAAGCACACTGACCATCCGAAGACCTCCGATCGGCTCCCTGCCCGGCCGCCTGCGCGGCCCCACCGATCGAGGATCTGTTGACCGAGAACACCACACCTGAAAATCTTTCTGCCGCCGACGAAGTCACCTTCGCTGACTTCGACGTCCACCCGGACATCGTCGCTGCGCTGGCCGACGCCGGCATCGTGCACCCCTTCCCCATCCAGGCCATGACCCTGCCGGTCGCCTTGTCCGGACACGACATCATCGGCCAGGCCAAGACCGGCACGGGCAAAACCCTGGGCTTCGCAGTGCCCGTGCTCAACCGCGTGGTGGCCCCCGGTGATCCGGGGTACGCCGATCTGCCGGCTCCCGGTGCACCCCAGGCCCTCATCGTGGCCCCCACCCGCGAGTTGGCCGTGCAGGTCGCCGGTGACGTGGAGACCGCTGCCAAGCGCCGCGGTATCCGGGTCGTCACCCTCTACGGCGGCCGTGCCTACGAGCCGCAGATCGACGCGCTGAAGACCGGCGTCGAGGTCGTCGTCGGCACGCCCGGCCGCCTGCTGGACCTCGCGGGTCAGAAGCACCTCAACCTGGGCTACGCGCGCACCGTCGTGCTCGATGAGGCCGACGAGATGCTCGACCTGGGCTTCCTGCCGGACGTCGAGCGCCTGCTGGCCCTGACCCCCGCCGGCCGCCAGACGATGCTCTTCTCGGCCACTATGCCCGGAGCGGTCGTCACGCTGGCCCGGCGCTACATGACCCAGCCGACGCACATCCGCGCGATGCACGAGGACGGTGACAACCAGCACACCGTCAAGGCGATCGAGCAGTTCTTCTACCGGGCGCACGCGATGGACAAGGTCGAGATGCTGGCCCGCATCCTGCAGGCCCGCGACCGCGGTCTGACGATCATCTTCTCCCGCACCAAGCGCACCGCCGCGAAGGTCGTCGACGAGTTGACCGAGCGCGGCTTCAACGCCGCCCCGTTGCACGGTGACCTCGGCCAGGGTGCGCGCGAGCACTCGATGAACGCCTTCCGCAAGGGCACCGTCGACATCCTCGTCGCGACCGATGTCGCCGCCCGCGGCATCGACGTCGACAACGTCACGCACGTCATCAACTACCAGTGCCCCGAGGACGAGAAGACCTACCTGCACCGAGTCGGGCGCACCGGTCGCGCGGGCAACACCGGCATCGCCATCACCTTCATCGACTGGGATGACATGCCGCGGTGGGGTCTGATCAACAAGGCCCTCGACCTGGGCGTCCCGGAGCCCGAGGAGACCTACTCCTCCTCGGAGCACCTCTACGAACAGCTCAACATCCCCACCGATGTGACCGGTCGGGTCGGAGCTCCCAAGACGACCGAAAAGCCTGCGCGAGAAGCACGTTCAGGTTCGGATCGGCGTACGTCGAGTGGTCGCCAGCGCTCGGACCGCGGCGAGCGCGCGGAGCGGCCCGAGCGCTCTGAGCGTGACGGGTCTCAGCGTCGCCGTCGTCGCACCCGCAAGAGCGCCGGGGGCAACACCCCGTCCGCCGACCGGTCATGACCGGGCCGGCGGCGGACCCGGAGGAGTTGGCCGCTGCCGTGGGTGAACGCCTGGCCCTCATCCGACGCTCCCTGCTGGAGGCGCAAGCCGCGGCGGGCAGCCCGGATGCGGTCGAGGCGCTGGCGCACGCCCAGCGTGTCACCGACCGGATGAGCGAGGAGATTGTGCGCCTGGTCGCGCCGGATGCTCCGACGCAGTTGCCCGATCTGCGCTCCGGTCTGACCGGCCGGGAGTTGGAGATCGCCGAACTGATCGCACTGGACCAGTTGACCAATGCCCAGCTGGCCCAGCACCTGGACATCTCGGAGAAGACGGTCAAGACGCACGTCGGGTCGATCCTGCGCAAACTGCAGATCGCCCAACGGTCGGAGATCGCCTGGACCCTCGGCGTCACGCAGAAGTAGGTTCCAGGCCCTCCCAGGGCAGTGCTGCGGAGCCGGCCGCCTGGCCCTCGGGGCAGTGCTCCCGGAAGTCGCACCACCGGCACATCGGACCCGGGTGCGGCGGGAAGGCCGTCGAGGCGGTGCCCTGCTGCTCGTAGGACTGGTCCACGTCGATCAACTCGGCGACGATCGAATCCGCCTCTGCCAGTTTGCGATCCAGTGACTCGTCGGTGTGCTCGTGGGCGATGACCCCGCCGGTGGGGACGTGGTGCAGCTCGACGGTCACGCAGCGAGACCGGAAGAGCCGACTGACCGCGGCCGCGTAGAACGCCAACGGTAGGGAGACGCGCGCCGCGGTGTCATCGAGGGGTCTGCGGGATGTCTTGTAGTCCACGATGACCAGTTCGCCGTCGCGGTCGTCGATCCGGTCGATGCGCCCCATGAGCAGCGCCCGGCCGACCGGGAGGCTCACCGAACGTTCCACCCCTCGCGGTTGGGTGTCCCGGTCGATACCGCGCAGGTACTCCACGACCTCCTGGGTCACCCGCGAGCGCCAGGTCGCGGAATGGGTCGCGTCCCGGAAGCCCACCTCACTCCAGGCAGCGGCCAGCGCGCGGGAGACCGCGTCCGGAGTGCGCTGTCCAGGGGCCAGGTCCCAGAAGTCGCGCAACACGTTGTGCACAACGACCCCGACCACGGTGTGCGCCCGCGGCGGTGCTTTGACCGGGGTCGGGCGGTCCAGGTAGGCGAAGCGGTAGCGCCGCGGGCAGTCCAGATAGGTCAGCAGTCGCGTCGGGCTGGCCCGGTAGGGCCGGCGGTAGATCGGGTCGTCGAACTGCTGGTGCAGAGCAGGCTGGTGCGCGCTCACATCCACGGCTCCAGACCCACCGAGTGCTCACCCGGGTCACGCGCCTGGTCCACGAGGGCAGCCAGCGCATCGGAACTGGTGGTGTGCTCGCCCAACTGGTTCGGCTTGCCCGTGCCGTGGAAGTCACTGGAGCCGGTACGCACCAGTCCGAGGCGGTCGGCGATGGCCGCTGCCCGCGCGCGCTGCTGTGGCGAATGATCGCGGTGGTCGACCTCCAGTCCGGTCAGTCCGGCGCCGGCCATTGCCTCGATCACCGACTCGTCGACCACCCGGCCGCGGGCCGCCGCGAGGGGGTGGGCCATGACCGCTACTCCCCCAGCGGCTTTCACCAGGCGCACGGCGTCCACCGGGTCGGGTGCGTAGTGCGAGACGTAGTACTTGCTACCCGTGCGCAACAGGTCCTCGAAGGCCGCCGACCGGTTGGGAACAACGCCGCGGGCCACCAGCGCATCGGCGATGTGGGGACGGCCGATGGTGGCACCGGGCGGGGTGTGCGCCACGACTTCCTCCCAGGTCAGACCGGTGTCGGTGTTGAGGCGCTCCACGATCCGTCGTGCCCGGGTATCCCGGTCGCTGCGGGTGCGCTCGAATTCGGCCAGCAGTCCCGGATCGGCGGGGTCCAGTAGGTAACCCAGCAAGTGGATGCTGATCCCCTGCCAGGAGGTCGAGATCTCGACACCGGGCAGGAAGCCGACACCGACGTCAGCGGCGGCTTGGGCCGCCTCGCCCCAGCCCGCCGTACTGTCGTGATCGCTCAGGCCGACCACGTCCAACCCCGCGGCCTGCGCCGCCCGGACGATCTGCGTCGGCGTCATCGTGCCGTCACTGTGCCGGGAATGGGTGTGCGGGTCGATGGCCACCGGCGCAGCGTACTGCGCGTTGATTGGGTCATCACCGCCCTGGTTTGAGAAGGTGTGGACATGTCAGATCCCGGCACCACCCCGACGCCCGAGCCGCTGCCCACTGCGCCGACTCTGGAGACCAGCCCCGGCGCGGTCGGCGCACCGCCGAAGTCCATCCGCCAGGCGGTGGCCCTGATGTACGCCGGGGCGGCCCTGTCCGCGCTCAACCTGCTCTTCGCGATCTTCTCCAAGAGCCGCATCCACGACAGCTTCGTCAAGGCCAACGCCAAGCAGGCCGCGGAGTACGCCAAGGACCCCAGCAAGGCCAAACCGCTGTCAACGAGCGCCCTGGACGCCGCCATCAGCCAGGCGTGGGTCGTCAGCATGGTCAGCGGCGCGATCACGGTCGCCCTCTGGATCATCCTGGCCCAGACGAACAAGAAGGGGAACGGGGTGGCCCGCATCGTCGCGACGGTCCTGACCGTGCTGAACGTCCTGTTGACGATCGCAAGCCTCCTCGGCGGGTTCAGCCCGATCACCTTCGCCGCCAGCATCGTGATGGTTCTCATCGCCCTCGCGACCACCTACCTGTTGTGGCGGCCCGAATCCTCCGACTACTACGGCGCCGTCAAGGCGTCCAAACTCTGATGGGTTTGATGCGCCGCGCAGGCGGCGCCGCGGTGGCCGCCGCCCTCAGCATCGCCGTGCTCACCGGGTGCAGCAGCGGTACGTCCACGACCTCGGGCACCAGTGGCACCGCCACGACGTCCACCACGGCTGTCCCGACTCCGGTAACGACCACCGCCACGGGCGCAAGTGTCTACGGGGCCTACGCCTTCGTGCAGCCGGCTGCGTGGGTCGTCGACGCCGGCCGTCAGACCAAGGGCGTCACCACGTATCTGAAGGCGCCGCAACCGGTCTCGGGTGTCATACCGACCTTCACCGTGGCCACCAGCACGGTGACCCCGGTCCCGACCCTGGACGACCTGGCCACACAAGGTGCCATCACCGCCCGCCAGCGCGGCGCCACCGTGACCAACGTGGCCGACCGGATCATCGGCGGCGAACCCGCCCAGGGCTATGTGGTCACCAGCAGCACCCCGAAGACCGGGACGACGGGGACCCAGGCCCTCTCCCAGACGCAGTACTTCGTCATCCACGGCGGCACCATCTACGTCACCACCTTCACCTCCTCGCCGGCCTCGGCGCCCAGCCTCAAGGCGACGCAGGACGCCATCCTGGGCTCCTGGTCCTGGACGGCACCCTGACCCGTTGTCGCCGCTGCGTGCGACCATGGCTGGGTGAGTAGTGAAGAGCAGCCCACCGCCGAGCACCGCAGCCGTCCGTCCTCCGAAGCCTTCCGGGAGTTCGTCGCCTCCGGCTGGGCACCGCGCGACCAGACGCCGCCCGCCCGACTGGAGGTCGCGCCGTACGCTCAGGTCCGCCGGGATGCCGTCTCCGCCGCCTTCCCCGGCGACCGGCTGGTGATCCCGGCCGGCGGTCTGAAGGTGCGCAGCAACGATTGTGACTACATCTTCCGGCCGCATACCGCGTTCGCACACCTGACCGGCCTGGGCGCTGACCGCGAGCCGGACGCGGTGCTGGTGCTCGAGCCACAGGCCGATGGCGGCCACGAGGCCGTGCTGTTCTTCCGGCCGTTGGCCGGCCGCGACACCGAGGAGTTCTTCGGCGATTCACGGTACGGCGAGTTCTGGGTGGGTGCCCGCCCCACCCTGGCCGACGTGGAGGCCGAGTTGGGAATCCGCGCCCGGCACATCGATGAGTTGCCCGACGCGCTGGCCAAAGACGCCGGAGTCGTGACGCTGCGGGTCGTACGCGACGCCGACCCCATCACGACGGCCGCCGTGGACAAGGTCCGCGACAGCAGCCAGGAGTCGACCGAGCAGGAGGGGCAGGCCGCCACCGAGCAGGAGGGCGACGAGGCACTGGCGAAGTTCCTGTCCGTGCTGCGCCTCATCAAGGACGAGTGGGAGATCGAGCAGATGCGCCAGGCGGTCGCGGCGACCGCCGACGGCTTCGACGCCATCATCGAGGAACTGCCCGAGGCCGTCCGCCGGGGTCGCGGCGAGCGCTGGATCGAGGGAGTTTTCGCGCTGCACGCCCGCCATCAGGGCAACGGCGTCGGCTACGAATCGATCTGCGCCAGTGGGGATCATGCCAACACGCTGCACTGGATCAAGAACACCGGCGAAGTGGAGGACGGCGACCTGGTCCTGGTGGACGCCGGCGTCGAACTCGACTCGCTCTTCACGGCAGATATCACCCGCACGATGCCGGTCAACGGTAAGTACACCGATGCGCAGCGCAGGGTGTACGAAGCCGTGCTCAAGGCGCAGCAGGCCGGTATCGAGGCGGTCCGGCCCGGCGCCAAGTTCTCCGACGTGCACGCGGCCGCCATCAAGGTCATCGCCGAGACGCTGTTGGAGTGGGGCCTGCTACCCGACGGTGTGGACCTGGAGACCACTCTCAGCGATGAGGGTCAGTACCACCGGCGCTGGATGGTGCACGGCACCAGCCACCACCTCGGGATGGACGTGCACGACTGCGCGCTGGCGTTGCGTTCGGAATACATGGAGGCGCAGTTGGAGCCGGGAATGGTGCTGACCGTGGAGCCGGGCCTCTATTTCAAGAAGGACGACCAGTTGGTGCCGGAGGAACTGCGCGGCATCGGGGTACGCATCGAGGACGACGTCGTGGTCACCGACGACGGCTGCGAGGTGTTGTCCTCGGCCATCCCCCGCGAACCGGATGCCGTCGAGGCGTGGATCGCCGGCCGCTGGGGCGTGCTGGACTGAACGCCGCACACAGAAAGGGGCGCTGCCGTACCGGCAGCGCCCCCTTTCTGTGTGCGTGATGCTCAGTAGATCGACACGACCCGGTTCGGGTAGAGGAAGCTGGAGCGGATCAGGAAGTCCTGCGCGGACGGCAGCAGGCGGCAGCAACCGTGCGATGCGTTGTAGGCCGGGATGTCTCCCGAACCGTGGATCGCTATCCCACCGACCACGTAGTACGGCTTGTACATCGAGCCGAGCGCTCCGGTCACCCAACCCGAGGTGTTGCGGCGGTAGATCTTCCAGGTACCGGTCGGGGTCGACCCGCTGTACCAGCGGCCCCAGGCGAAGAAGCGCTTGTTGGCACCGGTACTGGTGTTGAACACCCAGCGGGCAGTGCTACCGCCCCAGCCGACCAGCAGCAGCTGGCGGGCCTTGTTCACCTCGATGCGGTAGCTGTTCTTGTAGCGCATGGTCGGCGTCTTGGCCCTGGCCACGGCCGCCACTTCGGCCGGACCCCACGTGCCGGTACGGGCCAGGCCCTGGGCCTTCTGGAAGGCCCACACGGCCTGCAACGTGCCGTAACCGAACACACCGTCCACGCCGGGCATCCAGTAGTGCAGACCCCAGAGTTTGCCCTGCATCGCCTTGACGTCGGCACCGGACATTCCCCTGCGCAAGGTGCGGGCGGTCGTGGCTGCCCGCACCAGGGCGGGAGCGGCCTGGGGGGCGCCCTGCGCCTGCGCCGACGGAGCCAGCAGCAGTCCGGTACCGATAGCGCCGACTCCGGCAGCGCCAAGGAGCGCGGTACGACGGGTGGGGGTGCCGGTGGGGGCTGAGGATCCTGGGGGTGTGGAGATCCTGGTGGTCATGGGTGTCGACTCCTTTGGTCCGTCAGCCGGAGCGGGTCTGCGGCTGGGCGCATCGTGATGGGTGATGCTGGTCACCAAGTGAGGAGCACCACGGGCACAGAACCGGACATCGAGAACGATTCGCACGCCGTTCGGGCCCCAAGCATAAGTCAGCGACGCTGCATACGCAGCGTCGCTGTGGATCGCGGACCGGGGCTCGGGGCCGTGGGTCAGCGGCGGCGGTTCGACGGACGGCGCAGGGCCCGCTCGACGCGGGCGGACTGAGCAGCGTTGACGACGACCGCGGTGGCCTTGGTCATGGGCACTTGCTGGAACATGGTCGCCTCCTTCAAGACTTCGTTCACGAAGACCGGCGTGGTCTCCGGTCTGACTCATCTAGTATATACTTCGAAATCGAAAAGTTCAATTTGGAACATCTGTGGTCGGGGTCACATACACTGACCTGCATGGTCGAGGACGACGAAACCAGGATCAGGACGGCGATCACCCGCTCCGCGGTGCTGTGGATCGGCGCCCCCGGCGGTCCGCATCAGCTCGCCTGGTTCGCCCGCGCCTCCCATCAGGAAGCCACCGCCGTACTGATCAGCGGAGCCGGGGAACAGCACCTGCCCGTCCTGCCCGACCCGTGCGAAGTGATCCTGCGGCAACGGGACAATCGCACCCCGACCGGCCCACTCATCGCCGACGTCGAACTCATCGGTACCCACGACCCCCGGTGGGACAGCTGCGCCGCGGACCTGGCCGGTGCGAGGCAGGGCGTGCCCAGAGGTGACCTGCTGCGGCGATGGCGCGCTGAGGCGAAGATCTGGGCGGTCACTCCCCGTGCTCGAAACCTGGCGCCAGCGGCGGGATAACCTTGGCCGGTGAGCAGCCAGACCCGGGTTTTCGTCGCGAGGATCGCAGGTCTGGTGGTCCTCGACCCGCTCGGTGACCAGGTGGGCCGGGTCAGGGACGTCATCATCACCTTCGCGACCAACGGTCAGGCCCGGGCTATCGGCCTGGTCATCGAGGTCCCCGGTCGCCGGCGGGTTTTCGTGCCGATGACGCGAGTGACCGGCATCGATCCCGGCGCGGTGTTCACCACCGGCCTGGTCAACATGCGCCGTTTCGAGCAGCGGACCGGCGAGTACCTGGCGATGGCTGAACTGCTCGACCGCAGCGTGCAGGTGCGCGAGGACGGCCAGCTGTTCAGTGGTGTGGTCGAGGACCTGGGTATCGAACAGAACGCCCGGCGGGACTGGATCGTCACCAAGGCATTCGTGCGACGCATCGACGATGTCTCCGGTGCGTCCAAAGCCATGTCCCGCCTCACCCGCCGACGGACCGGCACCACGTTCCTGGTCGACATCGACCGGATCCAGGGCCTGCATCAACAAGCCCCGGCACAAAGCGCGGAGAGCCTGCTGGCCAGCTACGAGGACCTCCGGGTCGCCGACCTCGCCGAGGTCATCCACGACCTGAACCCCAAGCGGCGGGCCGAGGTCGCTGCTGCGCTCGACGACAGCAAACTGGCCGACATCCTGGAAGAACTGCCCGAGGACGACCAGGTGGAGATCCTCGCTGGTCTGGAGATCGGGCGCGCCGCCGACGTCCTGGAAGCGATGGAACCCGACGACGCCGCGGACCTCCTGGCCGACCTACCGCCCGACCAGGCCGAACAGTTGCTGGCCAGGATGGAGCCGGACGAGGCCGCCCCTGTGCGCCGGTTGATGTCGTACGACGAGAACACCGCCGGCGGTCTGATGACCACCGAGGCCATCGTCCTGGGTCCCGAGGCGAGTGTCGCCGAAGGGTTGGCCCTGGTGCGCCGCGAGCAGATCGCTCCCGCACTGGCGTCCGCGGTCTACGTGTGCCGTCCCCCGCTCGAGACTCCGACCGGGCGGTTCCTCGGCATGGTGCACACCCAGGCCCTGCTGCGCGAGACTCCCTCCAGCCCCGTCGGCAGCATCGTGGACAAGACCATCGAACCGCTGTTGGCGACGGCCCCGCTCGGCCACGTCACCCGCACCCTGGCGACCTACAACCTGGTCAGCCTGCCGGTCGTCGATGATTCCGGCCGGCTGATCGGGGTCATCACGGTCGACGACGTGCTGGACCACATCCTGCCCGAGGACTGGCGCGAGGAACGCCACGATCTGCACCCGACGATGACCACCGGCCGCAGCGAGGACCACCCGTCCAGGAGCACCAGCCATGGCTGAGCGCGCCAAGCGTCGTCGCGACGCGCTGGATCAACCCCGCGAACAATCGGCGCGCCTGCTGCCCCAGTCACCGCTGGACAGCGACGCGTTCGGCCGGTTCGCCGAGAAGTTCGCCCGCTACATGGGCACCGCGCAGTTCCTGGTGTGGATGACGGCTTTCGTCATCGTCTGGATCCTGATGAACCTGATCGGCCTGTTCGGTCTGAAATGGGACCCCTATCCGTTCATCCTGCTCAACCTGTTCTTCTCCACCCAGGCCTCCTACGCGGCGCCGCTGATCCTGCTGGCCCAGAACCGGCAGGACGACCGGGATCGCGTCGCCATCACCCAGGACCGGCAACGCGACGAGCGCAACCTCGCTGACACCGAGTTCCTGACCCGCGAGGTCGCCGCACTGCGGCTGGCGGTGCGGGAGACGGCGACCCGTGACTTCGTCCGCTCCGAACTACGCACCCTGCTTGAGGAACTCGAGGAGCGCGGCATGCTCTCGCCCGAGGAGGATCGGACCACCTGACCGTGGTCAGGGGTCTGGCTGCCGGCACCTAAACTGGTGGGTATGCCGATCCCCACTCCTGACCAGGTGCACGCGGCCCTCGCGACTGTCAACGACCCCGAGATCAAACGCCCGATCACCGATCTGGGCATGGTGCAGGACGTCGCGATCGGGGACGACGGCGTCGTAGCGGTGACGATCCTGCTGACCGTCGCCGGCTGTCCGCTCAAGGAGACCCTGACCCGCGACACCACCGCGGCCGTCGCGCAACTCGAAGGAGTGACCGACGTCACGGTCACCCTCGGTGTCATGACCGACGAGCAGCGGGGTGCGCTGCGCGACAGCCTGCGTGGGGGCGCTGCGCAGAAGGAGATCCCGTTCGCCAAGCCCAACTCCCTGACCCGCGTCTACGCCGTGGCCTCCGGCAAGGGCGGCGTCGGCAAGTCCTCGGTGACGGTCAACCTGGCTGCGGCGTTCGCCGAGCAGGGGCTGCGCGTCGGCGTCGTCGACGCCGACGTCTACGGCTTCTCCGTCCCGCGCATGCTGGGCGTCGAGCACAAGCCGACGCAGCTGGATGACATGATCCTGCCGCCGGTCGCCCATGACGTGAAGGTCATCTCCATCGGGATGTTCGTGCCCGGCAACCAACCGGTCGTCTGGCGCGGTCCGATGCTGCACCGCGCATTGCAGCAGTTCCTCGGCGACGTGTTCTGGGGTGACCTGGACGTGCTGCTGCTGGACCTGCCGCCGGGCACCGGTGACATCGCGATCTCCGTGTCGCAGCTGATCCCGACCGCCGAGATCCTGGTGGTCACCACTCCGCAACAGGCGGCCGCCGAGGTGGCCGAGCGGGCCGGATCCATTGCGCTGCAGACCAAACAGCGGATCGCCGGCGTCATCGAGAACATGTCCTGGCTGGAGTTGCCCGACGGCAGTCGCCAGGAGATCTTCGGTTCCGGGGGTGGCCGGGCCGTCGCCGAGTCGTTGACCCGCAGCATCGGGGCCACTGTGCCGCTGCTGGGTCAGATCCCGCTGGACACCCGGTTGCGCGAAGGCGGCGACGCGGGCACGCCGGTCGTTCTCGCCGAGCCGGACAGCCCGGCCGCCGTCGTGTTGCGTGGGGTCGCCAAACAACTGGGCCAGAAGGCGCGTGGCCTGGCCGGCCGGTCACTCGGGCTGACCCCGGCGGGGCGCTGACGACGTACGTCGATCGGCAGGTCGGGCGGCAGGCTCAGGTCGCGTCGAAGTCGAACGGCGTCGCGCGGTCGGGATCGTACCGCAGGGTCTGCACGGCCACCGGGGCGATCACACCGGCAGCCTGCGCAGCGGGGTCGACCGCCTGCTGTGTCTGGGGCACGCCCAGGGTGTCGGCGACGTCTTCGCCCAGCGCGTCGCGCACGATCCGACGCGGGTCGTACTGGCGCGGGTCGTACTGACGCCAGTCGACATCCTGGAACTCCGGGCCCATCTGCTCTTTGAGCTGGGTCTTGGCCCCCTCGGCCATCTCCCGGGCCGATCGGACGAACTGGCGGAACTTCGTGAGGTACTCGGGCAGACGTTCCGGGCCGATCAACACCGCCGCGAGCACAATCAGCAGGAGGAACTCCCACGAACTGATTCCGAAGAAATTCACTGGTTGTCCCCCTTCCCGGTCAGCGGCGTACGGCGGTCTGAGATTACCTCACGGGTCAGCCGCGCACGGTCGGCGTCCGGGGTGCTAACCGGCTCAGCGGGGGTAATCGACGTTCAGCACGGCGGGTGCTTTCATCGGCGCCGGGGTCATCGTCCGGGCAGCCTCATCGTCGGTGCCGGGCAGGTTCGTGACCTGCCGCACGAGGACTGAGGGAGTCTCCAGGCGGACCGATGCGCCACCGGGTTGCACCGACGACGGACCGTGCAACGCCACGAGGCTGGCGCCGACGCAGCCGGCAACCGCCACCATGGCCAGTCCGACGGAGCGCCGGGCGGAGGCGTACTGGGGAGGAGCGGATGCGGGCAGCACGCTGACACCGGACGAACCACGCGAGGTCGTCATCGGCGCCGCCGGATCGGCCAGGCTGAGCAGGTTACTCATCAGCTGCTGGTGGTGGGCGGCATCCAGACGCACGGAGCGCAGTCGCTCGATGAGGGCTCGCTCCGCGTCGACCTGGGCACGGCAACCGTCGCACGCTACGAGGTGCTGCTCGATCTGCAACTCCTGCTCCGGGCGCAACAAGCCGTCAACGTAGTCCGCCAGATCCAGTGGGTGCCGCGCCATCAGCGGGTCCCGGGAAGCACACCACCGATGCCCGCGCGGGTGCGTGCGGGCGCCTCCACCACTGGCCGCGGCGCCGGGGCGCGGTGGGCCAGAGCCTCGCGCAGTTGGGCCCGGCCACGGTGGATCCGCGAACGGACGGTGCCGAGCTTCACATCCAGCGTCGCCGCGATCTCCTCGTAGGACAGTCCCTCGATGTCACACAGGACCACCGCAGCACGGAAGTCCGGCGGCAGGGCGTCCAGTGCGCGTTGGATGTCGTCATCGAACGCGGCATCGGTCAGGACCTGCTGGGGGTCGGCCGAGCGGGCAGGAAGCCGCGCGGCCGCCTCATCGGACAGGGCATCGAAGCGGATGCGCTGCTTACGCCGCATCTTGTCCAGGAAGACGTTCGTGGTGATGCGGTGCAGCCAACCCTCGAAGGTCCCGGGCTGGTAGGAGTGCAGGGAACGAAAGACGCGGACGAAGACGTCATGGGTGAGGTCCTCGGCATCGTGGACGTTGCCGGTCAGTCGGTAGGACAACCGGTAGACACGAGCGGAGTGCTCGCGGACGATTTCCTCCCACGTCGGCGGGGTCCACGGTTCGCCGCCTGCTGAGTACCCTTGCGGGTTGGCGGTGGCGCTTTGCGAGACTTCCGTCATAACAACGTCAACGGTAGACCGCAGGCCTTTGTTCCGCCTATTTTCTTGCGATGCCGGCCCTGGGTGTGAGGATGGGGCGATGAACACCTTGAGGCCGGCCAGCCAGAGCTACGCCGAAGACTTCGTCCCCGAACCTGAGGTGGTCGCGGCAGCACGCGAGCGCGGGGAGCAACTCGGCGCTACCCCCGTGGGCGCCGGGACCGGGGCCACCCTGCAGGTTCTCGCCGCGGCCAACGCGGCCCGCACCGTGGTCGAGATCGGGACGGGCGCTGGGGTGTCCGGGCTCTGGTTGCTGGCCGGTATGCCGGCGGACGGCATTCTGACCACCATCGACATCAAGGCGGAGCACCAGCGAGCCGCCAAACACGCCTACACCGCCGCCGGGATCGCGCCGGCGCGCACCCGCACCATCACCGGCAACGCGTTGGAGGTCCTGCCCCGGCTGGCGGACGGAGCCTACGACCTGGTGCTGGTGGACGGCGCGAAAAGCCAGTACCCGGCGTACGTCGAACATGCCCTTCGGATCGTGCGCCCCGGTGGGGTCGTGGCCATCGACAACATGCTGTGGCACGACAAGGTCGCCGACCCGGCCGCACGCGACGAAACGACGGTGCTGCTGCGCGACCTCAGCAAGCAGTTGCGCGAGCGCGAGGACCTGGTCACCGCGCTGCTGCCCGTGGGTGATGGTCTGTTGGTCTGCGTCAAGCGCCCCTGAGCGCCCGCTGAGCACGTACGTCGAACGCCCCGGTCCGCAGCGGACCGGGGCGTTTCGAGGTTCAGAGTGAGGGACCTCAGCCGAGGCATCCCTTGATCGCGTCGCCGAGCGCCTGGGCTTCCTCGGCGTTCATCTCCACGACCAACCGGCCACCGCCTTCCAACGGCATGCGCAGCAGGATGCTCCGACCCTCCTTGGTCACCTCGAGGGGTCCGTCACCGGTGCGGGGCTTCATGGCCGCCATGGATGTTTTCCTTCCGTGTCGCGGGACTGCCTGCCATTATCGCAGCCTGTGACGCCTCCGGCGAAATCCTGCCTCTGCTGGTGTGCGACGAGTGAAGGCTGCCGCGAGCGCCGCCGCGAGAAGGGGCGCACCAAACAGCAGGACGAACACGATGCCCCACGGTGCCGCGTACATCTCGGCACGACTGCGCGCTTCCACAGCCATCGCCGTGCCAGGAAGCCAACCAGCCACCAGACCGACCCCCACGCCGACGAAAGTTGCCGCGGCCGCCCACCATGCGTTGACCCGCCGTCGCAGACCGCGCCCTGCACCCAGACGCTGGACGATGGTGTCCTCGCCGCGTCGGTCGCTCTGGGCCAGGAAGGTGCCCGATGCGATCGCCAGAAGAAGCAGTACGGCGCCCACACCGAGGACCGGCAACCGCAGATCCGGGGTGTGGATCGGGGTGTCCGGATGATCGACGGTGACGCCGTACGTTCCCAGACCGGACTGCAGGCGATCCGCGGCACCGTCATCCAGGTCACCGCCGTGGATCAGATACGTGCCGGTCCCCACGTCGACCCCGAGCCGCTGCGCCACTGCAAGGGGCATCAGCACGCCGGTGTCCGGCAGCCGGTGGATCTCGACCGCGTGGGGATTGATCGGGACCAGCGACAACCGGTCACCGGCAAAGACGTACGGCAACTGCAGCGCCCCTCGGACGGTGACCGTGCCGGTTTCGGTTCTCAGACCCGCTGGCCGGGCTCCGTCCGGTGATAGCACCAGACCTCCCTGCCGCAGCATCGCGTGCTGCTGCGCAGTGAGTCGGTACACCTGCGCGAGTTGGTCCGGCGAGCCGACCACGGTGTCCTGCGAGAGACCCTCGATGCCGACGGTTTCCGGGGGCGCCGTGATCATCGGGATCACCTCAGCGCCAGGCACAACCGTTGCCACAACCCGCCGGATCACCGCTTCGTCGGCGTCTGACGGGGCGACAACGCGCACGTCACCAGGTGGGATGGCTGGTTGGTAGGTATAGATCTGCGATGCACGCTGGCTCGTCAACGGAATCAGCACAGCGATCATGACCCCGACCGTGGCCAGCACCGACCCCACGACCGCCGTCGCGCGCGTCCGCTGCCGGGCCAGATCGCGCAGCGCGAGTCGCGGCGCCACAGGCAGCTGACTGGCCAAGGCACCCAGGCGACCCATGAGCCACGGAACGAGCATCAGTGCTCCGCCGAACAGGGCGATGCCTCCGCCGGTGAGCGGTACGGCGGCGCCGGCCGGACTGTTCATCGGTCCACGGAGGGCATCCTGCACGCCGCGCCACACCAGCACCGAACTCAAGGCACCGATGAGAAGGCCGGCAACCGCTATGCCTCCACGCGCCGATGGCGTCGGGTTGACCGCCAGCGATGACACGACGGGGCGACGACTCGCGGCGATGGCGGGAAGAAGGGCAGCGATCAATGCAGCGGCGATCGCAACGCCCGCCATGAGCAGACCCCACGGCCAGGGCACGACAACCGGCCCGGCCCAAGCACCCGGATGGTGCTGCCGATAGATCAGCAGAGCAACTGCTCCGAGCAATGCGCCCGCGACGGGAGCAAGGACCGCTGCCGCGACGCCCACCAGTAACGCCTGGCTCAGCACGTACCGCCGCCGCTGGGCCGTGGTCGCACCGTTGCCGGCCAGCAACGCCACCGCTCGACGACTGCGGGCGGCGCCGACCGCGAAGACCGGCGCCACCATCGCGGCGATCACCACGACGATGCCCACCGTCAGCATCGACACGATCAGGGTCACGACACCTTGGTCGCCGCTGGCCGTGGTCCTGGAGTTCGCGACCAGATCCCGGCTGGCCACGGACACGCCGCACCGAGTCAGGCCGACCGCCTCCTGCTCGTCAACTGGCTTGTTCCACAACAAAATCCAGCTTGTCGCCGTTCTCGCGTCGGGGAGTTCGACCAGGAGCACGGGCGCGGTAGTGCGCACTGTGCCGACGACCTGAAGGCTGCGGACGACGCTGACGGAATCGGTTGTGTCGACGATGTCGACCGTCCCATGCGTCGGCAGGCCGCTGGCCAGACCGAGCCCACCGAGCAGGACCTCATCTGAACTCGTCGGCCACCGGCCGCTGGTCAGGGTGGCCATCCCGTCGTACCCGGGATCGGTTCCGATTCGCACGGAGGTTCCATTGGCCAGGACGCCGCCCGAGCGCACCGTGACCTGGGCACTGCCCGTCGGAAGCAACCGACCATGGACCACCTGCTCGAGGCCCGTCCGGTCAAACTGTCCCGAACGGGCCGCGAAGACTCCGTCCTGCGCGTACCACACCGAGGGGAAGGTCATCCCGTCCGTTGACCCCTTGGCCAACAGTGCTTGTCCTGATCCCATGTCCGCCGACACCATGGCCGCCGGTGCCGGTTGCTGCGACGTGAAGAAGACGCCCACGGCAGCAATGACCATCAGCGGCAGGACGATCGTGGCGATCCCCAGCGCGGTACGCCATCGAGCCCGGCGCAGGTCTCGCACGGCGAGCCGCAGGCACAAGCGCCACGACCCGAGCCATCGCGCCGCCGGTGCGTCCGGCCGACCGACGCAGAAGTCCGGCGCGGAGCGCCCCTCGGCGCGCTCCTGAATCAGACTCATCTCAGTTCGCCTGGGGCAGAAGCGATTCGGCATCCATCGGTCGCCCGGTCGAGTCAATCACCAGCCCGTCCCGTAAGAAGACCACCCGATCGGCCCAGGCCGCGTGCCGGGACTCGTGGGTCACCAACAACGCGGCCGCTCCCGCATCGCACCGTGCCCGCAGCACCCGCAGGACTGCCTCGCCCGACGTCGAATCCAGCGCCCCCGTGGGCTCGTCGGCCAGGACCAGAGATCGGTCGCCGACCAGCGAGCGCGCAATGGCGGCCCGTTGTCGCTGGCCGCCGGACACCTCGTCCGGGAACCGATCCGCCAGGTGGTCGATGCCGACGCCGGCCAACGAGTCCCGGGCCGCGCAGCGGGCGACCGAGAGGCGGGCACCATCAAGTTCCAGTGGCAGGCTGACGTTTTCAAGCAGGGTCAGCGACGGGATGAGGTTCAGATCCTGGAAGACGAAACCCATCGTGCGGCGGCGGATCTGCTGCAGCGCTGCCGGGCTCAGCCGGCCCAGGTCGCGACCATCGACTTCGACCACGCCGGTGTCCACGTAGTCCAGGCCGCCAGCCACATTCAGCAACGTGGACTTTCCGGAACCGCTCGGACCCATCACCGCAACCAGTTCACCGGGTAGCACCTGAAGGCTCACCCCACGCAGCGCATGCACGGCAGCATCACCGCTGCCGAACGTCCGGGTCACCTCCTGCAGCATCAGCATCGGCCCGGTCACGAGGTCACCTGCTCACGCGATCCACCGGTCTTCGCCGAGGCGGCGGGCGCCGTCGGCGAAGCTTTCGCGATCGAAGGGTCCACCTGGGCCAGCCTCGCCTCCACGTGGTCCAGCCACCGCAGTTCCGCCTCGTCGGCGAACACCAATGACTCCAGCACCAGTTCCCAGGCCAGGTCATCACCGTTCTGCTGACGTTTGAGAAGGGTGAGATCCCGTAGGTGGGTCATCGTCGCCAGTCGCTGGGCCTGGACGATGTGCGACACGTCCACCCCGGGCACGGTGACCGCGATCGCCAACTTGATCGCCAACTCGTTGCGCGGCGTCTGGTCGTGAGGCACCGGCTCGGTCCACCATCGGGCCACCGCTGCGCGGCCCTGGGGCGTCAGCCGGTAGGCGATCCGGCCCTCGCTATCTGCGTCCCCGTCCCCCTCCACCAAACCGTCCCGCTCCAGGCGGCCGAGCGTTGTGTAGACCTGACCTACGTTCAGCGGCCATGTCCCGCCGGTGCGGGCCTCGAACTCCTGGCGCAGCTGGGCGCCGTACATCGGCTCGGTACCCAGCAGGGCCAGGATGCTCAACTTGATCGACACGGTCAGTCCCCCGTCGTGAATACCCGGTATTGTCCCAGCTTAACCTATGTATACCCGGTATTCAGTGAACTCCCTCTTGTGGCTGGTCTGCGCCCTCGGTGCGGCCGTGCTCGCGGTCCTGGCTGCTCGCTCGGGCCAGCTGCCCGACGATCTCGCCGTCTACCGGGGTGCGACCACGACCTGGCTGGGCGGCGGCGATCTCTATGCGTTCCATCGGGCGAACGGCGACGGGTTCACGTATCCACCCGCGGCCGGGCTGGTACTGCTGGCCACGGCACTGCTTCCCATCCCGGTGCTGGCGGCCGGCTGGGTTGTCTCGACCGCCGCGGCCTGCGCATGGTGCGCGGTCCGGCTCGGCCGCGCCGGTTCCGTACCGTCCGCAGTAGCGTTCGCCTTCCTGCTGTTCGCCGCCCCTGGCCGCAGCAACCTCGGCTTCGGCCAGGTCTCCGTCTTCGTCTTCGCCCTCACCCTCGTCGATGCGTGTGCACCTCCCCGGATGCTCAGGCGGGGGGTCCTGACCGGCGTAGCGGCGGCGATCAAGCTGACCCCGCTGCCGTTCGTCCTCATGTTCGCCGTACGGCGCGAGTGGGCTGACCTGCGCCGTTGCCTCGTCGCGGGTGGAGTGACGACCGCTGTCGGAGCACTCATCGCACCCGGCGCCACCGACGCGTATCTGCGAACCGGTGTCAGCGCCGTCTCGGTCGTCACCAACTGGAGCAGCACCGGCAACCAGTCGATCAGAGCAGCGCTCGCCCGAGGCGGTGTTGCCGGCCACTGGTGGCTACTGCTTGCCGCGCTGGTGATGACCGGTGCGCTGCGGTGGACGGCGCGACGGCGTCATCAGGCACTCGAGGTGCGGGATTGGGCGATCGTGGGGTGCGCGACCATCCTGGCCTGCCCGGTGTCCTGGACCCACCACCGCTTCTGGGTGGTCGTGGCTCTTCTGCTGCCGGGCGTCTGGGCGCTCGGGTGGCGTCGATGGCTACGGGTCGCCCTCCTGTGCGCTACCGCCCTGGGACCCATCGGTGACTCGGACCTCATCGTCGTCGCCGTCACGCTCCTGGCGCTCGCTTCGTGGCGGCCACCCGCATGCTCAGCACCGGCAGTCGATCGTGAAAGACTCACGGTATGGCGGCAGTGATCTGGCTCATGGTGGGTCTGCTGCTCATTGCGGGCGAGACGCTGAGCGGCGATCTGTTCCTCCTCATGCTCGGCGGCGGCGCGCTGGCGGCAGCTGTTGCAGCGGTATTCGGTGCGCCCGTCTGGCTCGCCGCTCTCGTCTTCGCGTTGATCAGCGTGCTGCTGGTCGTGGGTGTGCGCCCGGTGCTCAAACGCAAGATGACGGACGGCCCGATCGTGCCCACTGGAATCGATGCGTTGATCGGCCGCACGGCCACGACGCTGGGCGCGTTCGGCAACACCGGCGGCCAGATCCGCATCGACGGGGACGTGTGGTCGGCGGAACCGGCCGATCCGGACGACTCGTTCAACAGAGGTGAGCAGGTGATCGTCGAACGCATCGACGGAGCCACCGCCATCGTCAGCCGACCGCAATTGGCGGCCGGTACATCGGGGAATGAAGTGGGAGTGGATTGAGATGGCTGCACTGATCGTCGCGATCGTGATCGTGCTGTTCGCGATCATCGTCGTCGCGAAGTCCGTGGCATTGGTACCGCAGGCCGAAGCCGCGGTCATCGAACGCCTGGGGCGCTACACCAAGACCGTGTCGGGACAGTTGACCTTCCTGATCCCCTTCATCGACCGGATCCGGGCGAAGGTGGACCTGCGTGAACGGGTCGTGTCCTTCCCGCCGCAGCCGGTGATCACCGAGGACAACCTGACCGTCCAGATCGACACCGTCGTCTACTTCCAGGTCACCGACCCGCGGGCCGCGGTCTACGAGATCAACGACTACATCGTCGGTGTCGAGCAGTTGACCACCACCACCCTGCGCAACGTGGTCGGCGGCATGACCCTGGAGGAGACCCTGACCTCCCGCGAGCGCATCAACAGCCAGTTGCGCGGTGTGCTCGACGAAGCCACCGGACGCTGGGGCCTGCGCGTCGCGCGGGTCGAGCTGAAGTCGATCTTCCCGCCGCCCTCCATCCAGGAGTCGATGGAGAAGCAGATGAAGGCCGACCGTGAGAAGCGGGCGACCATCCTTGCGGCAGAAGGACATCGGGAGTCGGCCATCAAGTCGGCCGAGGGTGACAAGCAGAGCCGGATCCTGGCCGCGGAAGGTGCCAAGCAGGCCGCGATCCTGGGCGCGGAGGGCGAGCGGCAGTCCGCGATCCTGCGCGCCGAGGGTGACCGGGCCGCCGCCTACCTGCGAGCACAAGGTGAGGCCAAGTCCATCGAGAAGACCTTCCAGGCGATCCGGGCCAGCAAGCCGACGCCGGAGTTGCTGGCCTACCAGTACCTCAACACGCTGCCCAAGATGGCTGAGGGCACCGCCAACAAGGTGTGGGTGCTGCCGGCGGACTTCGGTTCGGCGCTGCAGAGCTTCGCCAAGTCCTTCGGCACCCAGGGCCCGGACGGCGCGTTCCGTTACGAGTCCACGGACAACCCGCCGCCGGCGCCCGAGGACGATGTCGCCGACTGGTTCAAGACCCAGCGGGACCCGGCGGTGGCCAAGGCCGTTGCCGACGCGGAGGCCGTCGCCCGTACCTCGATCGACCCCGAACCGCCGCGGCCGAGTACGTCGACCGTGGACTCCGCGCCCACCACCACTCCCGTGCCGTCCACCTCCGCTCCCGACGCGCCGGCGCCCGGCACTCCCGCACAGCTCGGTGCGCCCGACCCGCAGCAGTATGAGTTGCCGCAGCAGCCGTCGGTGCAGGAAGAGCCCGGGCAGGCCTGAGGGTCAGATCGGGTTCCACGGCAGGGACGGGACGTGCATGAAACTCCAGCACCACCAGACCTGCCAGCCCAGGCCAAGGCACACCAACGCGACCGTCCGCGTGCGCATCAGCACGCGGGCGTCGCGGTCCTTCCAGCCGGCGCCGATCCACACCGCAATGATCGGGAAGAGGAAGATCGCGTACCGGTAGGTGCTGGTCCATGCGTCCACGACCGCGAGCAGGTAGAAGGCGTAGGCCGCTATCCAGGCCCGCAGCACCGGTCCCAGCGCCGCGGCCCACGGGCCGACGATCGAGATCACCACAACAGCGATCATGGACAGCACCCATAGCGGGGTCCAGGCTCCGAAGAAGAACCGTAGGTTGCGGAACCACGGGGTGAAGAAGTTCACCGAACCGCCGGCCCGCCACGAGGACTGGGTCAACGCATACGCATCCGATTCGCCCGTGACTAGGGCCGCGATCGCAGGCCACAGCACAGCGGACACGGCACAACTGATGAGTAGGAAGGCCATCCCGGCCCACTCGGCCCGCGGAATCGGCCGCTCGCGACGTGCGCGCCAGCGCCAGATCACCGCGACGAGTGCGACCAGCCCCAGCGGCGGTGCGATCGGGCGCGCGAAACCGAACGCCAGCGCGACCAGTCCGGCGATCGCCCACTCCCCGCGGCTGACCGCCAGGAGGAAGCCCACCAGCAGGAGCATGGCCAATGACTCGGTGTAGGCCAGTTGCAGCACGGGTGACATCGGCAACGTGGCGTAGACCGCGATCGTGCACAAGGTCGCGGTGCTGCCGATCAGCGGCCGTAGCAGCGGGATCATCAGCAGCGCGGCGGCCACCCCCAGCAGCAGCGCCAGCGTCGGCGCAACGACCGTGAAACTACCGCCGGTGACGGTCATGATGCCGCGCACCAGGAGCGGGAACGCAGGGAAGAACGCCCACGGGTTCTGCTGCACCGTGCCGGACTCGTCGCGGGGTAACTGCTTGGGATAGCCGTTCTCGGCGATAGTGCGGTACCAGTCGCCGTCCCACATGTGGGTGACGTCCCAGTACGACGCCCGCCCGGTTGCTCCGTGGGCGCCGGGCATGGTGCTCAGATCCTGCTGACTGGCGATCCACATCAACAGCACCGCGCTGAACGCCCGGGCCAGCAGATAGACCCCCAGCACCGCCCACACGAGGCGCTGGGCGGCCAGTCGCTGCCACCAGGTCTCGCGCACCGCGGCGGGGCTCGTCGCCACCGACGTCATGCCGCGCCGCCGAAGTCACAGTCGACCAGATGGTCGGTGACGACACCACAGGCTTGCATCGCGGCGTACATCGTGGTGGGTCCGATGTGCTCGAAACCGTTCTTGCGCAACGCCTTTGCCAGGGCGACCGACTCCGGGGTGGAAGCCGGTACCTCGGCGATCGAGCGGGGCCTGCGCAGCTGCGCCGGCTGGAAGGACCAGAAGAGTTCGACCAGTCCCCCGTCCTCGCGCAGTGCCACGGTGGCGCGGGCGTTCGCGATCGCCGCGTCGACCTTGCGCCGGTTGCGCACGATCCCGGCGTCCGCCATCAGTCGATCGCGGTCCTCATCGGTGAACGCCGCGACCGCGTCCGGGTCGAAGTCGGCGAACGCCGCCCTGAACGCGGGACGCTTGCGCAGGATCGTCAACCAGGACAGACCCGACTGGAACGCCTCCAGGGTGATGCGTTCCAGCAGCGCGGCCTCCTGCCGCACTGGCCGGCCCCACTCCTGGTCGTGGTAGGCGAGGTACTCGGGCCCGGCGCCCCAGGGGCAGCGCTGCCTGCCGTCCTCGCCGCGCACTGCGTTACCCATCCAGGGACTCCGCGGTCCGTGCCATCGCGCTCACGGCGTGCTGGTAGACGGCCCGGGAGATCAACGTGTTCACGGGACCGGCGATCCGCGCCCAGCGCCAGGCCGGGACCACGTCCGCGGTCCAGACGACCTGGCTGCCGTCCCCGTGCGGATGCACCTGCACGTGCACCTCACCGGTGAGCACCGATCCGGTCTTGCGTACGGCGTAGGCCTGCGGCGCGTCGTACGTCGTGATGGTCATCGGGTCGGCCAGGGTGACCGGTCCGATACGGGTCGTGCCCACGATGGTGTCGCCCACCTGGTCGCCCGCCCCGCTGGTGACCGTGACCTTCGTAAAGGGGAAGTACGCCGAGTGGCGGGCGAATTCGCTGGCGGCCCGCCACAGCCGCCCGGGGTCCGCGGTGCTGTGCGCCCGGACCGTCACCGACGTCACGCCGGGCCGGGTCCGTCGGTGAGGGTGTCGAAGCGCTGACCGGCCAGCTCGGCGATCCGCGCGTCCCTCTCGGCCAGTTCCCGGTCCTTTTCCGCCAACGCATCGCGCAGCCGGTCCAGGGTGTCATCGACCTGGCCCATCCGGTACCCGCGCAACGTCTGGTCGAACCGCAGGCTGTCCACATCGTCCGGGGTCACGGTCGGCGGGAGCTGCTCGAACGGGCTGGTACGTACCGGCGGATCCAGGTGGCCGCCGTACAGCCCGATGACGCCCGCGACCACCAGGCCGACCACGAGCACCAGCAGAACGATCAGGAACGCAAACACCTCGCTAGCGTAACCATCGCGTCAGAGCCTGCAGCGCCTGCGTGATCTGGGCCTCGTCGCACCATTCGTCCTCGGTGTGCGCCAGGTTGGGGTCCCCGGGGCCGAAGTTGACCGCCGGCACCCCGAGGGCCGAGAGGCGCGCCACGTCAGTCCAGCCCTCCTTGGCGACCACGGGCAGCCCGAGAGCATCGACGAAGGCCCGGGCTGCCGGCTTGTCCAGACCCGGGCGGGCACCGTCCGCGGCGTCGGTGAGCTCGACCAGGTAACCGCTGAAGACCTGCTGCACGTGCTCGAACGCTTCGGCGGCGCTCTTGTTGGGGGCGAACCGGTAGTTGACGGTGACCACGCACTTGTCCGGGATCACGTTGCCGGCGATACCGCCCGCAATGCCGACCGCGTTCAGCGCCTCGTGGTAGTCCAACCCGTCCACGTTGACCGTCGCCGGTTCGTAGGCCGACAGTCGGCCCAGGATCGCGCCCGCCTCGTGGATCGCGTTGTGCCCGTTCCACGGTCGCGCCGAGTGCGCCGAGATGCCCTTGGCAGTCACGTCCACGCGCAGCGTGCCCTTGCAGCCACCTTCGATCCCTCCGTCGGTGGGCTCCAGCAGCACCGCGAAGTCCGCGGTCAGCAGGCCGGGCTGGGTCCTGGCCAGTCGCCCGAGGCCGTTGAACTGGTCCTCGATCTCCTCGCAGTCGTAGAAGACGTAGGTGATGTCGCGGCTGGGCTCAGGCAGCGTCGCCGCGAGCGCCAACTGCACCGCGACCCCACCCTTCATGTCGGTGCTGCCCCGGCCGAGCAACCGGCCGCCGATCCGCTGGCTGGGGACGTTGGGCGGATCGGTGATCGGGACGGTGTCGATGTGCCCGGCCAGGATCACGCGCTCGTCGCGGCCCAGGTCGGTGCGGGCCACGATCGCGTTGCCGTCGCGCACCACCTGCAGATGGGTGAGCGGCGCCAGCGCCGCTTTGATGGCATCGGCGAGTTCGCGCTCGTCCTTGCTGACGGAGGGCACGTCGCAGAGTGCGGCGGCGAGCGCGACAACGTCCTGCTGCAGATCGAGGTGGGACATACCCCCATCTTGCCGTGGGACGCTGCGGCCCCCGCGATGGTGGTCACCTACCCTGGGGCCATGACGCAGCGACCGGCGTGGGGATACGGCCTGATCACCTTGACCGAGGGCGGGCAGGCGCTGGACGCCTGGTTCCCGACCCCCGTCCTGGAACAGGCGCCGGCGGATGATCCGTATGCGGCCCCGGCGGACCTGGCGGCGCTGGCCGACGAGGACCCCGCACGCGGCGTACGCCGAGTGGTCCGGCAGGTGAGCATCGACCTGGACGCCGCGCCTGCGGACGTCCCGGACGCGTACCTGCGGTTGCACCTGCTCTCCCACCGGTTGGTGCTGCCCAACTCGATCAACCTGGACGGGTTGTTCGGGGTGCTGGTCAACGTGGTGTGGACCAATCGCGGTCCGTGCGCGGTGGAGGACTTCGAGACGACCCGGCTGCGGATGCTGCTCGACGGTCCGGTCGCGGTGTTCGGCGTGGACAAGTTCCCGCGGATGACCGACTACGTGGTGCCCTCCGGTGTCCGCATCGCCGACGCCGACCGGGTGCGCCTGGGTGCGCACCTGGCGCCCGGCACGACGGTCATGCACGAGGGGTTCTGCAACTTCAACGCCGGCACGCTGGGCACCTCGATGGTGGAGGGCCGCATCTCCCAGGGCGTCGTGGTCGGGGACGGCTCCGACCTGGGTGGTGGCGCCTCGATCATGGGCACGCTGTCCGGCGGTGGCACCGAACGCGTCGTGATCGGGCAGCGCTGCCTGATCGGCGCGGAGGCCGGCGTGGGCATCAGCCTGGGCGACGACAGCGTGGTGGAGGCGGGGCTCTACGTGACCGCAGGCACCAAGGTCACGCTGCCGGACGGGCAGGTCGTGAAGGCCCGCGAACTGTCCGGGCAACCCGGCCTGCTGTTCATCCGCGACTCCACGACTGGTGTGGTGCTGGCCAAGTCCCGCACAGGCACGGGGATCACGCTCAACGATGCCCTCCACGCCAACTGAGGACCCGCGTGGCGTCGAGGCGTTCGACGACCACGACTTCTACGACGAAGAGCACCGCCGCCACCCGCTGCGGCGCGCGCTCGGCTGCCTGCTGCCGTTGGCGCTGATCGCCGGCGCGGGGTACGGCGGGTGGCGGTTCTACGAGCACACCCGGGACAACTGGGGCAGCCCGACCTGTCAGGTGCGGGCGGACAAGTTCGTCTACGAGTGGACGCCCGAGCAGGCGGCCAACGCCTCGACCATCACCGTGGTCGGCACCCTCAAACGCGCCCTGCCCGACCACGCCGCGACGATCGCCCTCACGACGGCGATCCAGGAGTCCAAACTGCGCAATCTGACGTACGGCGACCGGGACTCCCTGGGGCTCTTCCAGCAACGTCCTTCGATGGGTTGGGGCACCTCGGCCCAGATCCTCGATCCGGTCTACTCGACCAACGCGTTCTACACCGCAATGTTGAAAGTGCCTGATTGGCAGACTGATTCGGTCGGAGCCGTGGCGCAGGCGGTGCAGAAGAGCGGGTTCCCCGACGCGTACGACGAGCACGTCGACCAGGGCCGGACGTTGGCGACGGTGCTGTCGGGTCAGGTCAACGAGGGGGTCGGCTGCCGGTTGGACGCGGTCACCGGAAGCGCGGATCCAGCGGCGACGGCGGCGAAGCTGACGGCGCAGAGCGGCGTGCGGGGAACGGTGTCCGGGTCATCCCTGACGGTGTCGGCGAAGTCGCCGCAAGTAGCCCGCGCCGTCGCGAACTGGGCTGTGACACATGCTGATTCGGACAAGGTCACCGCGGTCACGGTCGGTAGCCGGCAGTGGCAGCGGTTGCGCGGCGAGGACGGTCTGGTGTGGCATGACGCAGACCGCGCGACCTCTGGCGACACCGTGGTGCGGATCGACTTCTGAGGGCGAACGAAGCGGCCCCGGGACCGAAGTCTCGGGGCCGCTGGCTCGTTCAGGTGCGGTTCAGCGCTCGGTGACCTCGACGTACTTGCGCTCGGTCTCGCCGGTGTAGACCTGACGCGGGCGGCCGATCTTGGTCGCCGGGTCGGCCATCATCTCGCGCCACTGGGCGATCCAGCCGGGCAGCCGGCCGATGGCGAACAGCACGGTGAACATCTCCGTGGGGAAGCCCATCGCCTTGTAGATGATGCCGGTGTAGAAGTCGACGTTCGGGTAGAGCTTGCGGGAGACGAAGTAGTCGTCCTTGAGCGCGATCTCTTCCAGGCGCATCGCCATGTGCAGCTTGGGGTCATCGACACCCAGCTTCTCCAGGACCTCGTCGGCAGACTTCTTGACGATGGCAGCGCGCGGGTCGTAGTTCTTGTAGACCCGGTGGCCGAAGCCCATCAGCTTGACGCCGTCTTCCTTGTTCTTGACCTTCTCGACGAACTTGTCGACGTCGCCGTCGTAGTCCTTCTCGATGGTCTCGAGCATCTCCAGCACCGCCGCGTTCGCGCCACCGTGCAGCGGACCGGACAGCGCGTGGATCCCGGCCGAGATCGAGGCGAACAGGTTGGCGTGGCCGGAGCCGACCAGACGCACGGTCGAGGTCGAACAGTTCTGCTCGTGGTCGGCGTGCAGGATGAACAGCCGGTCCAGCGCGCGCGACACCGCGGGGTCGACCTCGTAGTCCTCGGTCGGGAACCCGAAGGTCATCCGCAGGAAGTTGTCGGTGTAGCTCAGCGAGTTGTCCGGGTAGAGCGTCGGCTGACCCTGCTGCTTCTTCTGTGCGTACGCCGCGATCGTGGGCAGCTTGGCCAGCAGGCGGATGGTGGACAGCTCGATCTGCTCCTGGTCGGTGATCGAGAGGCTGTCCTGGTAGAACGTGCCCAGCGCGGAAACAGCGGCTGACAGCACCGACATCGGGTGGGCGTCGCGCGGGAAGGCGGCCAGCAGGTCCTTCAGGTCCTCCTTGAGCAGCGTGTGCCGCTGCACCTTCTCGGTGAAGGCGGCCAGCTCATCGGCGCTCGGCAGCTCGCCGTAGATCAGCAGGTAGGAGGTCTCCAGGAAGGTGGAGCTCTCGGCCAGCTGGTCGATCGGGTACCCGCGGTAGCGCAGGATGCCCGCGTCACCGTCGATGTAGGTGATCGCCGACTTGCAGGAGGCCGTGTTGACGAAGCCGATGTCCAGCGTCGCGTTGCCGGTCTCCTTCAGCAGCGCGGAGATGTCGTATCCCCCGTTGCCTTCGGTGGCTTCGTTGAGGGCGAACTCGAGGGTCTTACCCCCGGCTTCGAAGGTGGCCTGATCGGTCATGGATACACAGTCCTTCCTTGGACCTGAAGAGGCTCAGCGCGTGATGGCGCCCTGAGCCTAAGTCGTAGCCGGATGTTTCTTGATTCGACGTTACTCCACAGTTCCGGGCACTCCATCACGGGTCCGGCGTCAAGGAATGCCCTGGTTTGACTATCAGTGAAAGCAAACACCCCTGTTTGTCACACCAGGCGTGATCCGCGTCACATCCAGTTAATTCAGGCGCGTAGCCGCTCAGCGGCCGCCGCGATCCGCTCGTCGCTCGCGGTGAGCGCGATCCGCACGTGTCGCTGACCCGCGGCGCCGTAGAAGTCCCCGGGCGCGACCAGGATGCCCTGCTGCGCGAGCGCGGCGACGCTGTCCCGGCACGGTTCCTCACGCGTGGTCCATAGGTAGAGGCCGGCGTCGGAATGCTCGATGCGCCAGCCCGCCGCCTCCAGGGCGGTGCGCAGCGTGGTCCGGCGATCGGCATACCGCGACTTCTGAACGGCCACGTGCTCGTCGTCGCCCACGGCGGCCAGCAACGCCCGTTGGACCGGCCACGGCACCATCATCCCGGCGTGCTTGCGGATCTCGACCAGCTGCTTCACCAGGGCAGGGTCGCCCGCCACGAACGCCGCGCGGTAGCCGGCCAGGTTGCTCTGCTTGGACATCGAGTAGACCGCGAGCAGTCCGGTCGGGTCTCCCCCGGTCACCCGGTCGTCCAGCAGGCTGGGCGTCGGCTCATCAGAGGTCCAGGACAACTCGGCGTAGCACTCGTCGCTGGCGACGATCACGCCGTGCTGACGGGCCCAGGCCACGACCTTCTTGAGGTGCTCCAGACCGAGGACGGCTCCGGTCGGGTTGCTGGGCGTGTTGAGCCACAACAGTTTTGGCGCTTTCGGCCCGTATTCGAGCAACCCCTGGGCCGGCCTGGGTGTGGCGCCTGCGAGACGCGCACCCACGTCGTACGTCGGGTAGGCCACGGCGGGGAATCCCACCTCATCGCCGGGGCCGAGTCCGAGCAGGGTGGGCAACCAGGCGACCAGTTCCTTGCTGCCGATGGTGGGCAGGACTCCGTCCGGATCGACGTACGTCGCGCCCCGCCGCCGCGCGAACCACGCGGCGATAGCCTCCCGCAGGTCCGGGGTCCCCCACACCTGCGGGTAACCGTGCGCGTCGGATGCGCCCTGGAGCGCGCGCTGGATCAGCTCCGGGGTCGGGTCAACCGGAGTGCCGACCGACAGGTCGACGATGCCACCGGGGTGGGCGGCAGCGGTCGCCTTGGCTTCCGCGAGCGAATCCCACGGGAAGTCAGGGAGTTTCATTCACCCTGGGGCGGCAGGGCGGAGATGATCGGGTGGTCCTTGGCGATGACGCCCATCTTCGCGGCGCCACCGGGGCTGCCCAGGTCGTCGAAGAACTCGACGTTGGCCTTGTAATAGTCGGCCCACTCCTCCGGCACGTCGTCCTCGTAGTAGATCGCCTCGACCGGGCAGACCGGCTCACAGGCACCGCAGTCGACACATTCGTCCGGGTGGATGTAGAGCGATCGTTCGCCTTCGTAGATGCAGTCGACCGGACACTCTTCGATGCACGCCTTGTCCTTGACGTCGACGCAGGGCTGCGCGATGACATAGGTCATGTCGGTGGAGGTCCTTCCGGGCTGGGTGACTGACCCGCCTAGTATGCCGAAGCGATGACCTCTCCCCCTAGTGAGCCTGACCTGACCCGCCTCCTCGGGCGTCTGCGCGTCGGTGAACGCGCGGTCGTGCGCTGGCGCCTGGAGGTCGGCGAACCGATGCTCACCGACTCCGTGGGGACGGTCGTGGCGCTGTCCGAGGCATCGGTGAGTGTGCTGACCCGCCGGGGGCGGGTGGACATCGAGACGTCCCGGATCGCCGCGGCCAAACCCATCCCGCCCGCTCCGCACCGTCGCGGCGCTGCGCACCTCGCCGTCTCGGCCGGCGTACTGCAGGAACTCATGGTTGCCGGGATGCCGGCACTGGAGGCGCGATGGCAGGGGCGCTGGTTGCTGCGAGCGTCCGCGGGCTACACCGGGCGCGCCAATTCCGTTCTGCCGCTTGGCTCCTCAGAACTGGCCGACCCTCTCGCGTCCGTCTCCTCGTGGTACGCCGATCGCGGCCTTGCGCCGTTGGTGCAGCTGTTCGGACCCTCGGGTTTCGATCCCGCTACCGACGATTCGTTGGGGGCAGAGCTCGTGGGCCGTGGCTGGCGGGTCTTCCAACGGACGCTGGTGATGACCGCGCCGATCCCGCTGTCGCAACGGCCGTCGTCGGTCGCGGTGCTGGATGCGCCTGACGACCGATGGTGGGCGGTCTCGTCACCCCGGGAGCGCGAGCACCGCCGGGTCGCGTCGCGGATCAACGACCTCGTGCCTGCATCGGCGTTTCCGCTGGCGTTGGACGGCGACCGCCCCGCTGGAGTGGCGCGATTGGCGTTCGCCCACGGCTGGATGGGGGTCTTCTCGGTGCACGTGCCCGCAGAGCAGCGACGCGGCGGTATCGGGCGATCCTTGATGCAGGCCGCGTTCGCCGAGGCAGCGGACCGCGGGATCTCGCTGAGCTACCTGCAGGTCAGTGCCAACAACACCGCGGCCGTGCGGCTCTACGAGTCACTCGGGTACGCCGTGCACCACGAGTACTACTACTCGCGGCCGGTCAGTTGAGGTAGCCCTCGACCTCACCCACGGGTCGCTCGCTCGCGGCAGAAGGGTCCTCGTGCTGCTCGGCGAGCGCGTTGCGCTGGCGCAACAGATCCCACGCCTGGTCCAGCTGGCCCTCGATGCTCTTCAGCTCGCGCTGCTCCTGCGGATCCAAGCCCTTTCCGACCTGGGCATCGCGCAACGCGTGCTCGCGGGCCACCAACTCGTCGATGTGCTCGTGAACTTCCTTCGAGGTCTCGTCCATGTCCCCCATCATCGACCCACATCGCCTCGGATCACATCCGCAGCGGTCCAGAAGGGCGATCGAGGGGGTTCAGGGGGTCCCGGGATCGAGGAGTTCGGCCAGGTGGACGCCCTGGCGGTCCAGCAGATCGTCGGCCTGGGTGCGGCAGGAGAACCCATCGGCCAGCAACACGGCGTCTTCCTGCGAGCGCAGCGCGGGCAACAACTGCTGCTCGGCCACGGCCACCGAGACCTCGTAGTGCCCCTTCTCCACCCCGAAGTTGCCGGCCAGCCCGCAGCAGCCGGACAACCGGGTCACCGACGCGCCGGCGGCGGCCAGCACCGAGGCATCCGGCGACCAACCCATCACCGCGTGGTGGTGACAGTGTGGCTGCGCGACGACAGTGGTGCCCTGCAGCGACGGCGGCTCCCAGCCGGGCGTCGAAGTCAACAGCTCCGCCAACGTCCGCGTGGACTCCGCGACGGCCGCAGCCGACGAGGTGCCGAGCAACTCGGCGGCATCCGACCGGACCACTCCCGTGCACGAGGGTTCGAGCCCGACGATCGGAATCCCCTGTGCGACAGCGGGTTCGAAGTCCTCGATCAGGGAGCCCAGTATCTTCTTCGCGGCATCGAGCTGACCGGTCGAGATCCAGGTCAACCCGCAACAGCCGTTGCGTTTGGTCAACACCGGCTCGTAACCAGCTGCCCGCAGCACCCGGACCGCCGCCTGGCCGACCTGTGGTGCGAAGTGGTCGGTGAATGAATCCACAAAGAGCACAACCTGGTTCGACGCGTCAGACTCGCCCAACGTCCCGATACCGGCGGAGGCAGCCCACTGCCGGAACGTCTGCGGTGCCACCGAGGGCAGCGAGCGACGCGGGTCGACGCCGACCAGTTTCTTGGTGAACGACGCCTTGTCGCCCGCGGTGAGCAGCGCGTTCACGACCTTGGGCATCTTGGCGCCCATCCGCAGCCACCTGGGCAATTGCCCGAGCACGTAGTGGGACATCGGTCGCCGCCGACCGGCGTACGACTGGTGCAGCACTTCGGACTTGTAGGAGGCCATGTCGATCCCCGTCGGGCAGTCCGACAGACACCCCTTGCAGGACAAGCACAGATCGAGCGCCTCGTGGACTTCTGGTGCGCGCCAGCCGCCGGTGACCAGCGTGCCGTTCAGCATCTCCTGCAGTGCGCGTGCGCGGCCGCGGGTGGAATCCTTCTCCTCCTTGGTGGCCAGGTAGGACGGGCACATCACGCCACCGGCATTGTCGGCGCGGCATTTGCCGACTCCGGTGCACCGGTGCACCGCCTGGGAGAAGTCGCCGTCATCGTGCGGATACCGAAGAGCCAATAGCTCCAAAGGTTTCCGGGCCGCCGGGATGCGCAGCTGATCGGTCGGCGCGTCAGGATCGACGAGGACGCCGGGGTTGAGCACACCGGCTGGATCCCAGACCTTCTTGATCGAGTCAAAGAGCGCAATCGCAGACGGGGAGTACATCGCCGGCAACAGACCACTACGCGCCCGGCCGTCACCATGCTCACCGGACAGCGAGCCGCCGTACGACGCGACCAACGCGGCAGAGTCGGACAGGAACGAGCCGAAACCGTCTGTGCCGCCGGGGTGGTCGAGCGGGAAGTCGATCCGGATGTGTAGGCAGCCGTCGCCGAAGTGGCCGTACGGCAGTCCGGTCAGATCGTGCTCCAGCAGCAGCGCGTCGAAGTCGCGCAAGTAGTCGCCGAGGCGGGCCGGCGGCACCGCGGCGTCCTCCCAACCGGCGTGCGCCGGGCGACCCCGCGGACTGCGACCGGCCAGACCCGCACCGTCCTCGCGTACCCGCCAGAGCGCGGCTGCGGTGGCCGGATCGGAAACCACGAGGCCGTCGATCGCGCCACACCCGATCGCCGCGGCCCCCGCGCGGTCGAGCACCTCAGTCAGGTCGTCGCCGCTGATCTCCACGAACAGCCACGCCGCACCGGCCGGCAACGGTGGCACCGCGCCCGGGCCGCGTCGCTCGATGAGGGTCTGCACCACGCGCTGGTCGATGCCCTCGATCGCGGTGGGGGTGAACTGCAACACCGAGGGCGCGGCATCCCCGGCTGAGGCAATGTCGGGATAGCCCAGCGCGACCAGCACCCGGTAGGCCGGATCCTTCACCAACCGCACCGTCGCCTCAGTACAGACGGCCAACGTCGCCTCACTGCCCACCAGGAAGCGGGTGACGTCAAACCCGTTCTCCGGCAACAGATCCTGGGCCGCATAACCCGACACCTGCCGGCCGAACCGGCCGAACTCCGTGCGGATGGTGGCCAGGTTGTCGCCGACGACCGACCGCAACGAGTCGAGAAGGGGAAGCGACGGCGGAGCCGAGCCACTCGCCGTACGTAGGAACGAGCCGTCCGCCAGCAGGGAGGTCATCGCCAGCACGTTGTCGGACGTCTTGCCGTAGGCAAGGGCGCGGTTGCCACACGCGTTGTTGCCGATCATCCCGCCGATCGTGCACCGGGTGTGTGAGGACGGGTCCGGTCCGAAACGCAGGCCCAGAGCGGTGACCTGCTTCTGTAGCGCGGCATGCACGACTCCCGGCTGGACGACCGCGCTGCCGGCACCGCCGGCCACCGCATCCGCGGACACCGACAGGACTTGGTTCATGTAGCGGCTGAAGTCGAGTACGACGCCCGGACCGATCGCGTTCCCGGCCACCGAGGTGCCCGCTCCACGAGCGGTCAGCGGGACACCCTCGCTGCGGCACGCGGCCAGCGTCGCAGCGACCTCGTCGGCATCGTGGGGGAAGACAACGACCTGCGGCACCACCCGGTAGAGCGAAGCGTCCGTGGAATAGACCGCCCGCGTGGTGGTGTCGGCCCGCACATCGCGAACCCCCGCTCGCTGCAACGCGGCGAGTACACCACCGGAAAGACTCACGCAGAGAAGGTTAGTCGTTGCCGCCGGAGCCGTTGGTGGGCACCTTGGAGGTGTCGGCGGTCTGGCCGGTGCAGATGACCTGGTCGGCGGGCTGGTAGTGGGTGGTGAGCTTCTCGTTCTTCACGACCTGGCCAGCGAGATTCTTCACTATCCGGGTGACGGTGACGTCGAATCCGTTGACGGCCGGCTGGTTGATGCAACCAGGGGTGGCGATGTACTGCACCTTGGGCGCGACGATGTTGAACGGTGCACTCGTGGTGGACGTCACGGTGAATGCCTTGGTGCCGTACAGCCGGATCACCGCGGAGTGACCCTCGATCCCGGCCTGGATGAGAACCGGGTGGCCGGAGTCGTTGGTCCACTTGTTGTCGATGCTCGGGATCGACAGCGTGGCCTCCCGGCCCATCGGGTAGCGGGAGATCCAGAACGAGTGCGCCTTGTGCTCGTCCAGCTGCATTCCCGCAAAGAAGACCGCGTTGTATAGCGTGGTTGAGGTCTGGCTGATGCCACCACCCATCCCGAGCACGTCGACACCGCCGGACAGGACCGGCGCCTTGACGTAACCGGCGGCCGCATCGATCGGCATCAGAGTCTTCAGCAGGCTGAACTGTTCGCCCGGCTGCACGACGACACCGTTCATCTTCGCCAGCGCCGTCTGGATGTTGTGGGTGCGCGCCGCGTTCGAGGAGCCGGTCGGGAATCTGGACACGAACTCCGACATCATCTGAGTACCAACGGAGTTGACGTTCACATTGTCCGCGGACGCCTTCTGCACCGTCGTGTCGAGCGTCATCGTCCGGTCGGGTGCGGTGATAGCCGCCAACAACTTTCCGCCGGCGCCCTTGGTGACGACCGAGTATCCGTCGCTGCCGGGGACCATCGTGCGCTTGCCGTCCGCGGCCTGGATGATCTTGGGTGCCTGGGGAGCCTTCACCAAGGCACCAGCGGTGTCGGCCAGAACCTTGTCGAGGGCCGTTTCATCGACAACGGGAGCCAACCGGCCGTCCTTGATCGTTGTCGACAGGACGTCGGAGATCACCGTCGTGGACAGGCTCACCTTTTGCGAATGCACCTGCACGGTGACCGGATCGGACATCGCCTTGTTGGCGAAGGTGTCCAGGTAGGTCTGGACATCCTGCTGACTGATCTCGGGTTCGGTTTCCTTCAGCGTGGTGCTGAACGTCGACGTATCCGGCCATCCGTCCGCGATCTGACGAGCCACTGCGGCGGCATCGACACCGCTGCCGGGTTTGCCGTCGGTGACCTGCACAGCGCCCTGGATGAACTTGACGGTGGGGTTCACCGGAGCACCCTTGAGCTTCTCGCCGGCCGTCGCGATGGCCTGCTGCAAGGCCGCCATGTCGACGACGGTGCGGGTCGTGCGGTGCGGGCCGCCGCCGGTGTAGCGCTGGAAAACCTGGGTGGGGTCAAGGGTGAAGCCGGTCAGATCCGCCAGGGCGTCGCTGGTATCCAGTGAGATCCCCGAGTCGGCGGGAACGATCTGCAGACTGCCCTGGTCCGTGGTGATGGTGATCGGCTTGGCCAGCATCACCTTCGAGGCGGCTTCGACCTTCTTGTTCGCTTCGGCGAGGGACAGTCCACCGACGTGCGCGCCGTCAACGGTCGTGCCCCCCTGGATCGTGTCGGCCCGCAGCGCAGCCAACCCGCCGTACCCGCCGACTAGCACGACGGCAGCGGCCGTCGTGCCCGCGACGACCTTGCCTGCCGTCTTCACTGCAACGCTCCAAACTGTCCCCGGTAATACACCAGCGCAGCGCTCTGGTCGTCGCCGGTAGCCACAGAGACTACGTGCCCGACCAGCAATGTGTGGTCGCCCGTGCGCAGCGTGTCGGTGGTCTCACATTCAATATGTGCCAGCGCGCCACTCAGCAGCGCGACACCTGTGATTCCCCTGACATGCGGGATCCGGTCCAGTTGGTTGTGCAGTGGCCGACCCCGGGTGGCCAGCCACTGGGCCGTGCCCGTCGCCGACGACGGCAGGATGCTGACCCCCCAGACCCCGGCCTCCAGGACGGCGTCGTGGAAGCGCGCGTCCACCTCGATACTCGCCCCGAGCAACACCGGTTCGAGGGACAGCGACATGACCCCGTTGGCCGTCATGGCGTGCTCGATATCGGTGGTCCGGGTGGTCAGGATCGTCACCCCGGTCGCGAACCGGCCCATCACCCGCCGGTAGAAGTCCGGATCCACCCTGGTCACGACACGAAGGCTTCCCGGTCTCCCAACCGCTTCGCAACGTTGTTGGACAGCGCGAAGTACCCGTCGTGGACCACCACCTGGGTGCGGTGGTGGGTCAATGCCTTGGCGCGTACGCCGCCCGCTGCCTCATCGACGACCCGGTGGGTGACCGTGTCGTCGGGGACGACCGACGGGTCCCACGGGGCGTCGACCGGAACCGGAGAAAGTCCGGGCTCCAGCGGGTGGTTTGCCACCCACTCACGGTCCTGTTGGGCCCACGACTTGGGAACCACCGTCTGCCAGACCGGCAGCTGCCCCGCGGCCGCCACAGTGGCCCGATGGGTAGCGATGTGGTCCGGATGCCCGTAGCCGCCGTACTGCTCATAGGTCACCAGGACGTCCGGCTGCAACTCGTCGATCAACTCACGCAGCGCAGCGGTGGCCGCGGCCAGGTTGTTGACCAGCGCCCGCGGGTCGGCGGCGGCGGGACTGCCGACCATGCCCGAATCGCGGAAGCCCAGCAGATGACCGGTGGCCCCGAGAACCTGCAGTGCCCCGGAGAGTTCGGCCCGGCGTACGTCGGCCAGGTCCTCGCTGCCCTCCAGGTGCTCCAGCTCCGGTGGGATGACCTCGCCCTCCTCACCCAGCGTGCACGTCGCGACGTGCACGTCGTCCCCGGCGAGCGCGTGGTGGGCGATGGTGACGCCGTTCCACAACGTTTCGTCGTCGGGGTGCGCGTGGACGAAGAGCAGCCGGGTCATCAGCGCTTGGCGCGGGCCGCCGCTCGGGCTCGCTCGGTCGCCGACAGGTGCACCTTGCGGATGCGGACGGCTTCGGGGGTGACCTCGACGCACTCGTCCTCGCGGCAGAACTCCAGCGACTGCTCGAGGCTCAGCTTGCGCGGCGGGACGACCTTCTCGAAGTTGTCCGCGGAGGAGGCGCGCACGTTGGTGAGCTTCTTCTCCTTGGTGATGTTGACGTCCATGTCGTCGGCGCGGGAGTTCTCGCCGACGATCATGCCCTCGTAGACCTCGGTGGTCGGCTCGACGAAGAGGGTGCCGCGCTCCTGCAGGTTGACCATGGCGTACGCCGTGACCGCACCCGAGCGGTCAGACACCAGGGAGCCGCTGGTGCGGGTGGAGATCGGTCCGAACCACGGTTCGTAGCCGTCGAAGACGTGGTGGGCGATGCCCGCTCCCCTTGTCTCGGTGAGGAATTCGGTGCGGAATCCGATCAGACCACGGGACGGGACCACGAACTCCATGCGGATCCAGCCGGTGCCGTGGTTGGTCATCTGCTCCATGCGGCCCTTGCGTGCGGCCAGGATCTGGGTGATCGCGCCGAGGAACTCCTCGGGGGTGTCGATGGTGAGGCGCTCGATCGGCTCGTGCAGCTTGCCGTCGATTTCCTTGGTGACCACCTGGGGCTTGCCGATGGTGAGTTCGTAGCCCTCGCGGCGCATCTGCTCGACCAGGATGGCCAGAGCCAACTCGCCACGACCCTGCACCTCCCAGGCGTCGGGGCGTTCGGTGTTGACGATGCGCAGGGACACGTTGCCGATGAGCTCGCGGTCCAGACGGTCCTTGACCAGGCGGGCGGTCACCTTGGAACCGCGGACCCGGCCGACCATCGGGCTGGTGTTGGTGCCGATGACCATGGAGATGGCCGGCTCGTCGACGGTGATCAGGGGCAGCGGGATCGGGTTGTCCGCATCCGCGAGGGTCTCTCCGATGGTGATGTCGGGAATGCCGGCGACGGCGATGATATCGCCCGGGCCGGCCTTCTCGGCGGGCTTGCGCTCCAGGGCCTCGGTCATCAGCAGCTCGGTGATCTTCACCTTCTGCTGGGTGCCGTCGTGGCGGCACCAGGTGACGGTCTGGCCCTTGACGATCTCGCCGTTGAAGACCCGCAGCAGGGCCAGGCGACCCAGGAAGTTGGAGGAGTCCAGGTTGGTGACGTGCGCCTGCAGGGGCGCCTCATCGTCGTACGTCGGAGCCGGGATGGTCTCCAGGATGGTCTTGAAGAGGGCAGTGAGGTCTTCGCCGTCGGGCAGTTCGCCGTCACCCGGACGCTCCAGTGAGGCGCGGCCGGCCTTGGCGGAGGCGTAGACGATCGGGAAGTCGATCTGCTCCTCGGTGGCGTCCAGGTCCATGAAGAGTTCGTAGGCCTCGTCGACGACCTCGGCGATCCGGGAGTCGGGCCGGTCGACCTTGTTGATGCACAGGATGACCGGCATCTTGGCCGCGAGCGCCTTGCGCAGCACGAAGCGGGTCTGCGGCAGCGGACCCTCGGAGGCGTCGACCAGCAGCACGACCCCGTCGACCATCGACAGGCCGCGCTCGACCTCGCCACCGAAGTCGGCGTGGCCGGGGGTGTCGATGATGTTGATGGTCAGGCCGTCGTCGAGACCGGCCTCCTTGGCGGCGGGCCCGGAGTAGTGGATCGCGGTGTTCTTCGCGAGGATCGTGATGCCCTTTTCGCGCTCCAGGTCTCCGGAGTCCATCGCCCGCTCATCGACGTGCTGGTGCTCACCAAAAGCACCGGCCTGCCAGAGCATTTTGTCTACGAGGGTGGTCTTGCCGTGGTCGACGTGGGCGACGATGGCGACGTTACGGATGTCGCTGCGGGTCTTCTGGGCCATGGTTACCAGTGTCTCAGGGATTTTGTAGTGGTTTGGACACGCGCCCGGCGAGGGCTGCGCCGAGGAGGGCGACGACCGCGCCGGCCAGCAACATCACCCCGAATCCGGCGGCTGTGTCGTGACCGGTCGCGATGAGCGCACCGCCGAGCGCACCGACGACGCTGCTGGCGGTGGCCTGGGCGATGTAGATGCCGGATTGGTAGTGCCCCTGCTCCTGCACGGGCGCGGCAGCAAGCATCGCGACCGACAGGGTTGGTGTGGCCAGTCCGATGCCCAGGGAGGCGATCGACCAGCTCACCATGCCGATGACGCCCGGCGCCGCTGCGAGGGTGAAGGTCGCGGTTCCGGCTACTCCCAGCGCCATCAGGATCAGGGCCACGCGCAGCCGGGTGGCCGCGGAGAACGCCTGGATCCGGTCGCGTGCGTTCAGCCACGAACCCAGCGCCCAGAGTGCGGCGGTCAGCGTCATGACGACGCCGGCGTGGCTGAGGCTGTAGCCGCGCAGCGTGACCAACAGCAACGGTAGGAAGAGTGAGCCGACGGCGAAACTGCCGGCGACCATGGCGCGGACGGCGATGATCGCGGGCGGCCCTTGTTGGGCGCGCAACGTGCCCGCGGGCAGGGTGCGCAGCAGGGTGACGGCCAGCATCGCCAGGGCGGGGATGAGGAGCCACAACTGACCGGTGCTGCCGACCCAGGCCAACAGGCCCAGGACCAGGCTGGCCAGTACGGCGGCCAGCACCCGCCGCCGCGCCGTCGGATCCGCGCGGCGCTCTGAGGATCCCGTGATCGAACGGCGTAGCGCGGGGGCGACGATCGCGAAGGCCGGCAGCATCAGTAGCCCCGTGAGCACGAAGGACCATCGCCAGCCGACCCCGTCGGCGAGGCTACCGGCGACGACGGGACCGACGACCGACGGTGCGACCCAGGCGACGGCGAAGGCAGCAAAGACCTTGGCCCGCAGTTCCTCAGGGAGCAGTTGGGCTACCAGCACCGTGACGGAGATGTCGAGAATGGCTTCACTGGCTCCCGACAGCAGGCGCGTGCCGGTGAAGAGCGCCATATCCGGCGAGATGGCGCTGACCAGCTGTGCGAGGACGAAGACGATCGCTCCGAGCACGATCCCACTGGCCGGACCACGGCGGTCGACGCGGATACCCGCCCAGGCCGTGGCCGCGACGTACGTGATCATCGGGGCGGCCGCAGCGGCGCCGAACCAGGCCAGTCCGTGCAGATCGCTCGCGACCCTCGGTAGGACGGTGTTCGTCGCCCGGTCGGCGTACGCACCCAGCGTGACCAGAGCAGTCCCGCCCAGCGCCACCGTCGCGTTTCCGTTGCTCCACAGGCTGATTGGGGCAGCTTCGGATGCCTCACACGTTGTCACCCGAGTATCTTCAAACCTCAAGTTCACTTGAGATCAACCGCCGTCCGGAGGGTGGACATGCGCCAACTGACTGGCACTCGTATCCGCGCGGGTAATGCGCAAAATTGGGCTGCGCATAACGGTTTCCAGGTGTCGTACACCAGGACAATATGGACATGTCCGCGACCACCGCGAGATTCGTGACGGCTCACGTGGCCACTGAGACCTCGACACTGCCCGATGCAACGAAGAGGTGGGTGCACAATCTTCCGAAAGTCGAACTGCATCTGCATCACGTGGGAGCGACTGCGCCGCGCACCGTGTGCGAGCTTGCTGCGAAGTACCCAGATGCAGGCGTGCCGACCGATCTCGACGAACTCGCCAGGTTCTACGAGTTCACCGACTTCGGACATTTCCTCAGCGTCTACAAACGGGTCTCGAAGCTGCTTCGCACGCCCCAGGACGTGTACGAGCTCACGAGTGGGAATCTGCAAGATCTAGCCGATCAGAAAGTCCGGTATGCAGAAGTAACCGTGACGGTCAACTGGCCGCTACGCAACGGCGTTCCGCGGCAAGGGTTCACAGAAGCACTCGATGCCGCCCGGTATAACGCTGGCAAAGCCGGCTTGACCGTCAACTGGATCATTGACATCCCCGGCAAACCGGGCGAGTCAGCCGACCTGGCGTTGAGCATGTGCGGAGATGACGCACCAGAGGGCCTGGTCGCCCTGGGGCTCGCAGGCGAGGCGTTCGAACCCGTTGACTACACCGAATATTTCGAGATCGCTCGCGCCAGAGGCTTGGGAGCCGTCGTTCACGCCGGTGAGTCCCGCGGTCCCGAGAGCGTGCGTAGCGCACTCGACGATTTGCATGCTGACCGCATCGGTCACGGTGTCCGGGCGATGGAGGATCCGGAGCTTGTCGCACGCTTGCGAGATGAGGCGGTCCATCTGGAGGTCTGCCCCACTTCGAACGTGCGAACCCGGGTCGTGAACTCGGTCGAGGACCATCCTTTGCCGGAGATGGTTGCCGCAGGGCTCAACGTGTCAATCAACTCCGACGACCCGCCCATGTTTGGAACCACACTCACCAACGAGTTGATGATCGCTAGCGGTCTCCTCGGCAGCGACAACATTCCCGGGCTTTTGCGAAACGCAATCATGGCCTCCTACGCCGACGACCACACCAAACGCGCTTACGTTGACGAACTGAACTTGGCCGTGGCGGATCATCAGCGCGGGTAATCGACAGCCACGCGGGTTGTAAACCGCGCGTCTGTCGATAAGACGCGCGTTTGTGTAGCGGTCGATGCCGATCTAGCCCGGCCGAAATTTCTGAATTTTAGCTGTGCATAACCTGGATAAAGAGTCGAACACCAGTACACTGGGGGTATGTCCGCGACCCCCGCTGAGAGCTCATCAATGCTCCGTGAATCAGCGCTTCTGGACGCCTCTATGTCGCAGTTGTTGGCGGCTGCGGAGCAGTTGTTGCGGGTCGCGTATCACCGCGTCGATAAAGACCTTTCGGACCTGTCTGAGGATGCGTTGCTGGCCGACATCCAGCTCGCCCAACGGGTGCAGAACAGTGCCTGGGCGGTACAGACCCATCGGATCGCGCAGGCCGCGGCGATCGAGCACCGCGAGGACCCCAACCCGGTCGAAGACGCTCTGCCCCGACTGATCTCCCGTGAAGTGCGGCATGAGCCGGGCAGCTTCGTCGATGAATGGTTCCCCCTCGAAGTCGCGACCCGCCTGGGCTGGTCGGACCGGCAAGCCGGCAACCGGATCAGCGCCGCCATCGACACCCTCGATCGCTGTCCTCGGTTGTTGGACCGGGTTGGTGCCGGTGGGTTGGACCCGTTCAAAGCCGCCGTCGTCGCCGACGTCACTACCGGTGCCCCCGAGCACGTCACCGCCGCGGTGGAGGATCGGGTTCTGGCGGGTGACCCCGAAACCACGACCGCAGCAAAACTGCGGGCGAAGGCCCGCCGGCTGAGGGTGCGCCTGGACCCGATCGGGGCAGATGCCGCAGCCCAAGCTCGGCGTCGTTCGGCGGTGGGGGTGTTCGTGCGGGAGCATCACGAACCAGGACTGTCGGAACTGACCGCGGTGCTCCCCACGTTGGATGCGGCGAAGCTGATGGCCGCGATCGACCAATTAGCCCGGGACCTGCACTCAGTCACGACGACGGACAAGACCCTGGCGGAATGCCGGGTCGACGCCCTCACGGATCTGACCCTGGCCGGGGTCGGTGTCGACACGCACCTGACGTTCCTGATCCCGATCAACACCACTGCCCCAGCCGACGCTGACCCGCCAGCTGCGGCCGCATCCCACGATCAGACCGGAACCGGCGGGGATGACCCGTTCGCCGGTGACCCCGGCGACGACCCGTTCGATGGCCTGGATTTCGATGATCTGCCGTGGGCTGATGAGTCCGGGATCGACTGGGCCGCCGAAGGAATAGTCCCGTTCAACGGCCGCGACTTGATGGACGAGGAACTGCGGGCGCTGTTCGATGCAGAACTCGCCGAACTCAACGCCATCGCCAGCACCTCCACCGAACTTCAACAACGAACCGGTCCACCGGGGTGTGGGCACGCGCCCGAACCGGACAACCTCACCCACCAACACCGCCCACCAACCAAAGCCACCGGTGCCGGGATGATCGGTGACCTGCTGCTACCAAAGGTGGGGGTGATACCCGCACGGACCATCACCGAAATGACCCACCTGCTCGGCGTGAAACTCTCCCGAGCCCTCACCGACCCGGCAACAGGCACCGTCATCGAAACCGGTGACCGGTTCTACCGGCCCGGTGCCCGCTTGGCCCGGTTCGTCCAAGCCCGCGACCAACACTGCCGCTTCCCCGGCTGCACCAGGCCCGCGAAACTGTCCGATATCGACCACGTCATCCGCTACCCCGACGGAGACACCACCGCCAGCAACCTGCAATGCCTGTGCCGCCACCACCACCGCGCCAAACACGAAGGCGGCTGGAAAGTGGTCATGTCCCCCACCGGGGTCTGCACCTGGACCAGCCCCACCGGCCACACCTACCTCACCACCCCCGGCGACTGACGGCGGATTCCGGACGTGACCACGTAGGGTCTAATCTCAAGTCGACTTGAGATTGATGGACGTCCGGAGGATCTACATGCAGCAACTCCTGCCCATCGGAGACATCGTGCAGCGCAGTGGATTTAGTGCTCCGACACTGCGGTTCTACGAGGCCGAAGGACTGATCAGCAGCGAACGGACACCCGGCGGGCACCGGATCTATCCACGCGCCGTACTGCGCCGGTTGGCTTTCATCCGGGCCGCCTCCACGATCGGCTTGTCCCTGCAGCAGATTCGCGAGGAACTGGACACCCTGCCCGGCGGGCGCACCCCTACGAAAGCGGACTGGACCCGGCTGTCGCGCCACTGGCGGCACCACCTCGATGAGCGCATCGCGGCGCTGGAACGGTTACGTGACGGCCTGGACGGCTGCATCGGTTGCGGTTGTCTGTCCCTGAAGCGCTGCACGGTGATGAACCTGGGCGACGAACTAGCCGCCCAGGGGCCGGGAGCGCGCCTCCTGCCCCGATTGTTGCGCGAAGACCCGGATCGAAGCTGATGAGTCAAAGGTCTCAACACCGCAACATCGGCAGCGGAACCCACACCCGGGGCACCCCCTTGCTATACCGTTCCCGGAAACCGTGGCCAACCCGGCGACGGTCGCAAGGAATCTGCCCGAGCAGGAGTTCAATCAGATGAAGTTTTCCCGGCTGACCGCGCCACTGGCCATCGCCAGCGTCGCGGCCCTGGCGCTTTCCGGCTGCGCCAAGTCCGACCGTGACTCCGGTGGCACCACCGGCAGCGGCACCGCTGGCGCATCGAATGCCACCCTCACCTTCGGTGCGGCGGGTGCGCCCTCGACGTTCGACCCGTTCTACGGCTCCGACGGCGAAACCTTCCGAGTCAGCCGCCAGATCTTCGACACGCTGGTCGCGATCAAGCCGGGCACCGCCGACCCCGAGCCGGGCCTGGCAACCAGTTGGACCGGCTCCTCCGACGGCAAGGAATGGACCTTCAACCTCCGCCAGGGTGTGAAGTTCAGCGACGGTACGGCCTTGAACGCCGAAGCGGTCTGTAAGAACTTCGAGCGGATGGACTCCCAGAACCAGGCGGGTCAGAGCGCCTCGGAGTACTGGACCACCGTCATGGGCGGCTACAATAAGTCGGCCGACGACCTCTACCAGGGCTGCACCACGGAAGGCACCGACAAGGTCGTCCTGAAGTTCGCCCGGGCCTCCTCCAAGATTCCGAACGGCCTGTCCCTCACCTCGCTGTCGATGCAGAGCCCGACGGCGATGGAAAAGTACAAGGCCAACAACATCCAGGCCCAGGGTGACGGCTTCGTGCAGTCGGAGTACGCGCAGAAGTTCCCGACCGGCACGGGCCCGTTCAAGTTCAGCAGCTACGACGTCACCAACAAGACGATCACCCTGGTCCGCAACGACGACTACTGGGGCGAGAAGGCCAAGGTCGCCAAGTTGGTCTTCTCGATCATCCCCGACGAGTCGCAGCGCAAGCAGTCGCTGCTCGCCGGTCAGATCGACGGTTACGACCTGCCCAACCCGACCGACTGGGACTCGCTGAAGTCCGCCGGGATGAACCTCGAGGTGCGCCCCGCGTTCAACATCCTCTACCTGGGCCTCAACGCCAAGGCTGACCCGGACCTGAAGGACCTCAAGGTCCGCCAGGCCCTCTACTACGCGATCAACCGCGACCAGCTGGTGAAGTCCCAGTTGCCTTCTGGCGCAACGGTTGCCACGCAGTTCATGCCCAACACCGTCGACGGTTACAACAAGTCGCTGCAGCCCAACGGTTACGACCCGGCCAAGGCCAAGTCGCTGCTGGCCGAAGCTGGTAAGAGCAACCTGAGCATCGACCTGTGGTACCCCTCGGAGGTCTCGCGGCCGTACATGCCCAGCCCGATCAAGATCTTCAACGCGATCAAGGCGGACTGGGAAGCTGTCGGCGTCAAGGTCAACACGATCACCAAGCCCTGGGCCGGTGGCTACATCGACCAGACCCAGGCCGGCAAGGCGCCTGCCTACCTGATGGGTTGGACCGGTGATTTCAACAACACCGACAACTTCCTGGGCAGCTTCTTCCCGGCCACCGGGCAGATGGACGTCGGCGCCTACCCCTGGGGCCAGACCCTGGTCAACGACCTGAAGACCGCAGACGGCACGGTCGACGAGAACGCCCGCAACGCGGCGTACGAGAAGATCAACGAGCAGATCATGACCGAGTACCTGCCCGGTCTGCCGATCTCCAGCTCGCCGCCGGCGATTGTCTTCGGCAAGAACGTCACGGGCGTGGTTGCCAGCCCGTTGACCGCCGAGGACTTCGCGACCGCCGTCAAGAAGTAACCACCCGGAGCACGCCGGCCGCGTCAGCGGTCGGCGTGCTTTCCGTGATAGGGGAATTCGCTTGCTGCGCTTCATCGTCCGGCGTCTCTTGCAGATGCTCGGCGTGCTGCTCGTGCTGTCGTTGTTGGTCTTCTTCTGGTTACGTGCGCTACCTGGCGGGCCGGTCTCGGCGCTGCTCGGTGAGCGCGCCACGCCGCAGACCCGCGCGGCAATGGAGAAGGCCCTGGGCCTGGACCAGCCGCTACCCATGCAGTACCTGCGCTTCCTGAACAACGCGCTGCACGGCCAGTTCGGCACCTCGATCGCCGTGCAGCCCGGTGCCGATGCCATGCAGGTCTTCATGAACCGGCTACCCGCGACGATCGAACTGTCGGTCCTGGCGCTGATCTTCGCGCTCGCTGCGGGAATCCCGTTGGGCTACTTGGCTGCTCGGCACCGCGGTACCTTCCTCGATGGCGGATCGGTGATCATCTCGCTGATCGGTGTCGCCGTCCCCGTCTTCTTCCTGGCCTTCGTGCTGAAGTACCTCTTCGCGGTCGAGCTGCACTGGCTGCCGCTGAACGGCCGCCAGGACCCCAACCTGGATGCCACCCGCGTGACCGGGTTCTACATCCTCGACGGCATCATCACCCGCGAGTACGACGCCGCCTGGGATGCGTTCAAACATCTGATCCTGCCGGCGCTGGCGTTGGCGTCGATCCCGTTCGCCGTGGTCCTGCGGATCACCCGGGCCTCCGTCCTGGAAGTGATGGACGAGGACTACGTGCGCACCGCCGAGGCCAAAGGCCTGACCAACCGGACCATCCGCAGCCGGCACATCATGCGCAACGCGATGCTCCCGGTCGTCACGACCATCGGTCTGCAGGTGGGCGGTTTGCTCACCGGCGCCGTGCTGACCGAGACCGTCTTCTCGATCGCCGGGCTGGGTGACGCGATGAACGTCGGGTTCTCCCAGAAGGACTACCCGGTGTTGCAGATCCTGATCCTGATGGCGGCGGTGACGTACGTCGTGGTGAACCTCCTGGTCGATATCGCGTACGCCTATCTGGACCCGAGGGTGAGGACGCGCTGATGGGGGTCTTCGATCGCAAGAAGGAGCGCATCGACGAACTCGCCCGCTCGGGTTCGACGGCAGTGCTGGAGCGCACCGATGAAGCCGGCGCCATCAAGGACAGCGAGGGCGTCAGCCTGTTCGCCTCCGCCTGGCGGCGGCTGCGGCGAAACCCGATGTTCTTGTTCGGCCTGGCCATCGTGGCGATCTTCCTGTTCGTCGCGCTCTTCGCTCCCCTGCTGGCCCGGCACAATCCGGTTACGCAGTACCTGATCAGCGAGGTCACCCCGAACACCCCGATCCCGCCGGCTCAACCGGGATTCCCGCTCGGTGGTGACGACCAGGGCCGGGACCTGCTGTCCCGGTTGATCTGGGGATCCCGGCAGACGCTGCTGGTCGGTGTCGGTGCCACGATCGCCGGTCTGGCCGGCGGATTGATCCTGGGCACCCTGGCCGGTGCGCTCGGCGGCTGGGTCGACTCCGTGGTGATGCGCATCGTGGACGTGATGCTGTCGGTGCCCTCATTGCTGCTGGCGGTCTCGGTCGCGGTGCTGTTCGGTCAAGCATCGCAATGGACCGTCATCCTGGCGATCGGTATCGCGCAGGTGCCCATCTTCGCCCGGTTACTACGAGGATCGATGCTCGCCCAACGCGGCAGTGACCACGTCCTCGCAGCCCGGGCACTCGGCGTACCGGAACGATCGATCGTCTTCCGGCACATGCTGCCCAACTCCCTCGGACCGGTCCTGGTCCAGGCCACGATGGTGGTCGCGACCTCGATCATCGACGCGGCCGCGCTGTCCTTCCTGGGTCTGGGCAACCCGGACGACTCCTCACCCGAATGGGGCCAGATGCTCGGCAACTCAGAGCAATTCATCGACACCTACCCGCACATGGCCTTCTACCCGGCCATCTGCATCATCGTCGTCGCGCTCGGCTTCACCCTGGTCGGTGAGTCACTGCGCGAGGCCCTGGATCCGAAGAGCCGTCGATGAACGCCGAGCCGACGATGAGCGGCCCGCTGCTCAGTGTGCGCGACCTGACGGTGACGTTCGGTCGTGGGGACAGTGCCTTCCGCGCGGTCGACGGCGTGGACTTCGATGTCCGCGCTGGCCAGACGGTCGGTCTGGTGGGCGAATCCGGTTGCGGCAAGTCCGTGACGTCCCTGGCGATCATGGGCCTGCTGCCCCAACGCGGCAACACGGTCACCGGCACCGCAACCTTCGATGGCACCGACCTGTTGTCGTTGTCACCGCGGGCGATGCGCGATCGACGGGGCCGCGATGTGGCGATGATCTTCCAGGACCCGTTGTCCTCGCTGAACCCGGTGGTCCCGATCGGCACCCAGGTCACCGAGGTGATGACCCGGCACCGCGGACTGTCCAAGAAGGAAGCCACTCCCCTGGCGCGGGATCTGCTTGAGCGAGTGGGGATTCCGGATCCGGACCGCCGGCTCAAGGAGTACCCGCACCAACTGTCCGGTGGCATGCGCCAGCGGGCGCTGATCGCCATGGCCCTGGCCTGCGAGCCTCGGCTGTTGATCGCCGATGAGCCCACGACCGCGTTGGACGTGACGATCCAGGCGCAGATCCTGGCGCTGCTCAAAGAACTGGTGACCGACTCCGACACCGCGTTGGTGATGATCACCCACGACCTGGGTGTGGTGGCCGGCCTGTGCGATGAGGTCAACGTGTTGTACGGCGGGAAGATCGTTGAGCGGGCTTCTCGCCATGAGCTGTTCGAGAGTCCGCGGCATCCGTATACGAATGGTCTGCTGGCCTCGATCCCCCGGTTGGATGCACCGCGCGGTGAGCGGCTGACCCCGGTGCCCGGCTCAGTGGCCGACAACCTGCCCTGGACGCACGCGTGTGCCTTCGCACCCCGTTGCTCGCAGCCGATCGAGACGTGCGTGCAGGAGATGCCGCAGCTGGCGGAGGACGGCGGCCGGTTGCTGCGGTGCCACAATCCGGTCCCGGCCAAGCAGGAGGTTTCAGCGTGAGGCTCGTGGATGCCAAGGACGTCGCGGTGCACTTCCCGATCAAGGGCGGCGTGATCTTCGACAAGACGGTGGGTTATGTCTATGCCGTCGATGGTATGGACCTGCAGATCGACGAGGGCGAGACCTACGGTCTGGTCGGTGAATCCGGCTGCGGTAAATCGACATTCGGCCGCGCGCTGCTGTGGCTGGACGAGCCGACCGGCGGCAGTGTCACGATCGACGGGGACGATCTGGCGTCGCTGTCGAAGGAGGCGCTGCGCCGCAAGCGCAAGGACATGCAGATGGTCTTCCAGGACCCGCTGTCCAGCCTCGACCCGCGCCAGACCGTCGAATCACTGCTGCTGGAAGGAATGGCAGCGCACGGGCTGGCCAAGGACAAGAAGGCCGCGAACACCCGGCTGCGCGAGCTCCTGGCGGCGGTCGGTCTGCCACCCCAGGCACTGTCGAAGTATCCGCACGAGTTCTCCGGCGGCCAGCGCCAGCGCGTCGGGATCGCCCGGGCCCTGTCGGTCGATCCCAAACTGATCGTCGCCGACGAACCGGTCAGCGCCCTGGACGTTTCCGTTCAGGCGCAGGTCATCAACCTGCTGGAGGACCTCCAGGAGCAGTTCGGCCTGACCTACCTGGTCATCTCCCACGACCTGGCGGTGGTTCGGCACATCAGTGACCGGGTCGGTGTCATGTACCTGGGCGCGCTGGTCGAAGAGGCACACGCGGACGACCTCTACGCCGCGCCGCTGCACCCCTACACGCGGGCGCTCATGTCCGCCGTACCCGTCCCCGACCCGAGCGCCGAGGACACCCGTGAGCGGTTGTTGCTGACCGGTGACCTGCCCAGCCCGGCCAACCCGCCCAGCGGCTGCCGGTTCCACACCCGGTGCCCGTGGAAGCAGGAGACCCGCTGCGACACCGAGCGGCCGCAGCTGCGGTCGGTCTCGATCGACGGTGTCCCCGAAACCCACCGGGTCGCGTGCCATTTCGCCGAGAGCATCTTCGACGGCAGCCTGAAGCAGCACGAGGTCGACGCGGTCGCTGTGGATCCCGCGGCCGCCAGCACGCCCGACGAAGGCGACCTGTTCCAGCACGGCTCCATCTCGGAGTTGTAGAGCCTCACCTTCCTGGCCCCCACGCGGCAAGGGCGAGCACACTGGTGGCTGTGACTGAGCAGACCGTGACGCCCCACGAGGGCGAAGCCCATCACGAAGGTGTCGCCTCGAAACTGAACTGGCTGCGGGCCGGTGTTCTCGGCGCCAACGACGGCATCGTCAGCGTCGCTGGCATCGTCGTCGGCGTCGCGGGTGCCACGTCCGAGCGCTCCGACATCGCCGTGGCGGGTGTCGCGGGCCTCGTGGCCGGCGCCCTGAGCATGGCCGCCGGCGAGTACGTGTCCGTGAGCACGCAGCGGGACACCGAGAAGGCGCTCATCGCCAAGGAGACGGCCGAACTTCGGGATATGCCGGAGGAGGAACTCGAGGAGCTGACCCAGATCTACCAGGGCAAGGGTCTGGACCGGAATCTGGCCGAGCAGGTCGCCCACCAACTCACCGAGCACGATCCGTTGGCCGCACACGCCGACGCTGAGTTGAACATCGACCCGGACGACCTGACCAATCCGTGGGAGGCCGCGTTCGCCTCGTTCCTGGCCTTCACGGTCGGTGCGGCCCTGCCGCTCTTGGCGATCCTGCTGCCCGGCCCGACGTGGCGGGTCCCGATCACCTTCATCGCCGTCCTCATTGCTCTGGTCATCACCGGATCGGTGTCAGCGCGCCTGGGCGACGCGCCTGTGGGTCGCGCCGTCCTGCGCAATGTCACCGGCGGTGCGATCGCCATGGCCATCACCTACGGCATCGGCCACGCCATCGGACTGGCGATCTGAGAACCATCCGGAAACGGTGACAGTACGGTGTCGCAGATACATCCGACAGTGTCTGCATGGACACCACAACCAGCACCCTGACGCCTGCTGAATCCGAACTGGCCACCTTCGGTCACGACAGCGCTGCACTGAGCGCCGAGCATGCCGCCCAATGGGCCTCGGCTACCGGCAACCTGTACGAACTGCCCGAAGGGCTGACCTGGCCGCAGTACCGGGCCAGCAGTTCGATCGGCGAACCAACCCTCGACCCGGACGGCCGCGATGAGGTGATCGGCGGCGTACCCGTCCGGATCATTGAGCCGCTCAGCCGCCCCACGCGCGGCACCTACCTCTACCTGCACGGCGGTGGGTGGTGCCTGGGTTCGCACCGCACGACGGATGGTCGCCTGCGCGCGATCGCCGAGCACACGGGCCTGCGGGCTATTTCGGTGGGCTACCGGCAGCCACCTGAGCACCCGTTCCCGGCGTGCCTCGAGGACTGCCTGACGGTCGCGGACCGTCTTGACGGACAGCGCCTGATCGGCGGCGACTCGGCGGGTGCGCACCTGGCGGCCCTTGTGCTGCAACGACGCCCGGGATCCTGGCTGGGTGCCCTGCTCACCTTCGGCGTCTACGACCTTGCCGGTACGCCGAGTGCGGGCTCCCGCTTGGACACCCCCGTGCGCATGCTGCTGGCCGGGGTCCCTCGGGATCAGTGGCGCGACCCGGAGTACTCACCGCTCTACGGCGATCTGACCGGGATGCCGCCGGCCCTGTTCACCGTCGGTACCAGGGACACGCTGCTCGACGACACCCTGTGGATGGCGGCACGGTGGCGCCAGGTGGCTCCGACCCGCCTGGAGGTTGTCGCAGGTGCCGGGCACGCCTACACCCTGGCCGATCTGCCCGTCCGATATGAAACGGAGGCCCTCTATCGTGACTGGCTCACCGAGCAGATCGACGCACCGAACTGATCGACCCAGCAGACTGTCCGCATGACACGCCTCGATCGGCTCTTCGCGCTCACCGAGCGGTTGCGGGCCGCGACTCCACGGCTGGTCACCGTCGCCGCGCTGGCCGCCGAACACCAGGTGAGTGAGCGGACGATCCAACGGGATCTACAGACGCTCATGGCCAGCGGCGTGCCGGTCCGTTTCGAGGAGGGCCGGGGTGGCGGTTGGACGATCGACAAGGAGCACAGCCTGCCACCCTTGAACCTCACCGAGGCCGAAGCCGTCGCCGTGCTGCTGGCGCTGTCGGAGACCGGACGGATGCCCTATGGCTCCGCTGGTGAGTCGGCGTTGCGCAAGGTGCGGGCCGGTCTGGGATCGCGAGCCAAAGCGCATGTTGGTCAATGGGATTCGCAGATCGCCGTGGTGGTCAAGGAGACGGTCGCACCAGGAATCCTCCGCGCCATCGAGACGGCAGTGACGACCTCGACCGCGCTGACCATCGAATACGTCGCTCGTGACGGGACGGCCACCTCGCGGACGGTCGAGCCGGTCGGGATGCTGCGCGGGCAGGATCACTGGTACCTCATCGCTTGGTGCCGCACCCGCGAGGGTTTCCGCGCCTTTCGGACGGACCGAGTGCGTCGCGCCACCGGCTCTGATCAGCCGGTGGCGCGACGTGACCTCACCACGGTTTTGCGGGATGAGGGTGTGCAGATCCGCTAGTGGTCGACGGCTCCTTCGGCGCCGACACCGGTGAGCGAACGCACCTCCAGCTCAGCCCATTTCGCCTCGTTGTGCTCCTTACTGGTGACCGTTCCCAACCAACCGAGGAAGAAACCGATCGGGATGGAGATGATGCCGGGGTTGTCCAGCGGGAACCAGTGGAAGTCCACGCCCTGCAGCATCGACTCGCTCTTGCCGGTCGCCGGCAGGACCGGCTTACCGGACACCACCGGCGAGAAGATGATCAGCGTCACCGCCGAGATCAACCCGCCGTAGATGCTCCACACCGCGCCGCGGGTGTTGAACCGCTTCCAGAACAACGAGTAGAGGATCGTCGGCAGGTTCGCACTCGCCGCAACCGCGAAGGCCAGGGCGACCAGGAAGGCGACGTTCTGCCCGATGGCGAAGATGCCACCGATGATCGCAACCGCACCCAGCGCCAGCGCGGACAGCCGGGCGACCTTGACCTCCTCCTCGGGAGTAGCCGTGCCCTTCTTGATTACCGAGTTGTAGACGTCGTGCGACAGGGAGGCACTGGCCGTGATGGTCAGACCCGCGACCACCGCGAGGATCGTCGCGAACGCGATACCGGCGATGATGCCCAGCAACACCGTGCCACCCAGTTCGAAGGCCAGTAGCGGCGCCGCCGAATTCGCTTTGCCGGGAGCGGCATTGATTTTCTCCGAGCCGACCAGGGCGGCGGCGCCGTATCCGATCACCAGGGTGAGCAGGTAGAAGATGCCGATCAGCCAGATCGCCCACACACCCGAACGCCGGGCCTCCTTGGCCGACGGCACCGTGTAGAAGCGCATCAGCACGTGCGGCAGACCCGCTGTACCGAGCACCAGCGCCAACGACAACGAGATGAAGTCGATCTTGGTGGTGGTGTCCTTGCCGTACTTCGCACCCGGGTTGAGCAGCTTCTCGCCGCCGGCGTCGGCCGCACCACCCAGCAGGCTGGACAGGTTCATCCCGAACTTGCCGAGGGTCCACACGCTCATCACGAAGACACCGATGATCAGCAACGTCGCCTTGATCATCTGCACCCAGGTGGTGCCCTTCATCCCGCCGACCAGTACGTAGACGATCATCAGGATGCCGACCGCGATAACCACGATCCGCTGCCCGACGGCGCCGTCGATACCCAGCAGCAACGCGACCAGACCACCGGCGCCGGCCATCTGGGCCAGCAGGTAGAAGAACGACACCGCCAGGGTGGAGATCGCCGCGGCCATCCGGACCGGGCGCTGCTTGAGCCGGAAGGACAGCACATCGGCCATCGTGTATTTACCGACGTTGCGCAGCAGTTCGGCAACCAGCAGCAAGGCGATCAACCAGGCGACCAGGAAGCCGATGGAGTAGAGGAAGCCGTCGTAGCCGGTCAGGGCGATCGCGCCCGCGATACCCAGGAAGGACGCGGCCGACAGGTAGTCACCGGCGATGGCAATGCCGTTCTGCCGCCCGGAGAAGGCCCGGCCGCCGGCGTAGAAGTCGGTCGCCGAGCGGTTGGTGCGCGAGACCCGCAGCACGATGTAGAGGGTGAACGCCACGAACAACAGGAAGATCCCGATGTTCAGCGCCGGGCTCCCGACGGTCGCCGCGGTCTGGACGGTGAACGCGTTCATTTCTCGCCCTCCGCCATCCGCGCCTTCATCTTGGTGGCGATCGCCTCGGCGCGCGGGTCGAACTCCTTGTCGGCCCAGCGGACGTAGAGCATCGTGATGGCGAACGTCGACACAAACTGCAGCAGGCCGAAGATCAGGCCGATGTTGATGTTGCCGATCACCTTCTTCGACATGAAGTCGTGCGCGAAGACAGCGCACAGCACGTAGAGGAAGTACCACGTCAGCCCGGCGATCGTCATCGGGAAGACGAAGCCGCGGAATTTCCTTCGCATCTCGACGAATTCGTCGCTGCGCTGCACCTCCTCGGCGAGCGTTGGTTCTTCTTGGACGTCGTTGGCCACGGGCGCCACCTCCTTGCTGTTCGGTCGACCACCGGCGGATCGATGCGCCCTACAGTGACTCAGGTCACATGGTCGGCGAGTCATCCCCGGCGCGTGGTGCGCCAGACGCGCGGTCCGGGTCGGCGTACGGCGATGGGCGGTGCGACCAGCGGTAGGTGCGGCGCGACGAACGGTCAGCGCGCGGTGACCCCGACCTGCTCAGGGGTGTGCAGGCGCATCAGCACCCCGACGGTGCGCGCCGGGACGCTGCCCGGTGTCGCCAGGGAGACGATCACCATCACCGCGAAGGTCAGCGGCGTGCACCAGGCGGCCGGTTGGCTCAGCAACGCACCGGGCCAGCCGCTGAGGTCGCGGTGCACCATCGTGATCACCACTGCGGCCGTGGCCGTGAGGCCGCCGGTGAGCAGGCCGGCGATCGCACCCGTCCGGCTCAGCCCCCGCCACCAGATCCCGAGGACGAGCAGCGGCGCGAACGTGGCAGCGGCGACGGCGAACGCCAGGGTGACCGTGGTCGCCAGACCGACCGACGGCAGGAGGATCGAGGCAACGTACGGCGCGCCAAGAGCCGCGAGGGCCGCCACCCGGAACCCTCGCAAGGGTTGGGATCCTCCCGACCCGCGGGCGACCCACAGATCGTGGTGCAGCGCCCCGGTCACGGACATCGCCAACCCGGAAGCGGTGGACAAGAACGCCGCGAACGCTCCCCCGGCCACGACCGCAGTCAGCAGGTGGGCCGGCGCTCCGGAGAAGGCCGCGCCCGGCAGGCCGAGCACCACGGCATCGGTGTCACCGCTCGGGACAGGGTCGAGATACACCCGGGCCAGCACGGCCCACAGCGGCGGGAACAGATAGAACACCCCGAGCAGGGCGATCACGGCAACGGTCGTGCGCCGGGCGTCGGTGCCATCGGGGTTGGTGTAGAACCGCACCAGGATGTGCGGCAGACCCATGGCGCCCAGCGCGAGCGCGACCAGGGTGCTCCAGGTGGCGTAGACCGGGTGGCCGTGTTCGCCCAGCCCCCACAACGGTCCCGCCCAGCCCGGGTCCGGTGGCGTCATCCCCGGCCGGCCCTGCAACCACCAGTACGCCAGCAGGATGCACACCGGGACACTGATCGCGGTCAGTTTCAGCCAGTACTGCATGGCCTGGACAGCGGTGATGGATCGCATGCCGCCGGAGGCGACGTTGGCCAGCACGACGATGGCCACGACCAGTCCCCCGACCCAGGTCGGCCAGCCGGTGAGGTGGGTCAGGGCCAGCCCGGCGCCCTGGAACTGCGGCAGCAGATACAGCCAGCCGATCGCGATGACCAGCACTGCGGCCAGGCGGCGCACGAATACCGAGTCCAGGCGCATCTGGGCGAAGTCGGCCAGGGTGTAGGCGCCCGACCGGCGAAGTGGAGCCGCGACGAGGACGAGGAGCACGACGTACCCGACGGTGTATCCGACCGGCAGCCACAGCAGGTCGACCCCCCGTTGGTAGACCAGGGCCGCGACGCCGAGAAACGATGCGGCAGAGAGGTATTCACCGCAGATGGCGCTGGCGTTGCGCCACGGTCGCACGGTGCGGCCCGCCACGTAGAAGTCGCTGGTGGGCCGCGACCACCGCAGACCCCACGAACCCACCGCCAGGGTCAGCGCACAGACCACCAACACGGCACCGAGTGAGAGCCACTGCGTCACGCACTGTCCTCCGCGACGGCGTCGGCGAACTGCTGCTCGATCCGGCTGCTCGCTCGCACGTAGAAGCGCGCCGCCAGATAGGCGGCGGGATAGACCAGTACGCCGAGCAGCCACCAGGGCAGCCCGATCCCGGCGATGCGGGTGGTGCTGATCGCCGGCACTAGGGAGAAGACCAACGGCAGTCCGCCGAGGACAACGGCACCGACGGCCAGGACGGTCAGGCTCAGCCGCAGTTGCGCCCGCATCAGGCCCGCGAGGTAGACCTCACCGACGTCGCTCTGCTCGTGCAGTTCCACGGCGCGGGGGCGGCCCCGGGGGGTCCGGGCGGCTGTCGCGGAACTGGTGATCCGCACCCGGCGGGACTCGGGCATCTCAGTCCGGCTGCCGTAGCAGACGGTCCCGCAGCGCGCGGGTGTGCCGGCGGCTGACACTCAGTTCTTCGCCATCGACGACGACCGTGCAGTGTCCGTCACGCATCCTCACCTGACCGACATACTTGGTCGCCACCAGGATGCTGCGGTGGATACGGATGAATCCGGCTGCCTCCCAACGCTGCTCGAGGGTCGCCAACGGAATGCGCACGAGATGGCTGTCGGTGTCGGTGTGTAATCGGGCGTAGTCACCCTGCGCCTGCACGTACCGGATCTCGTCGCGGCGGACGAACCGGGTGACCCCACCGCGTTCGACCGCAATGGTCTCCTCATCCGCTACCGGACCCTCGGACTCCGGCAGCGCCCGCGTACCACTGACCCGCCGCACCGCCTCGGCCAGCCGCTCGGCCCGCACGGGTTTCATCAGATAGTCGGCGACCTGCAACGCGAAGGCATCCACCGCGTACTGCTGGTGAGCGGTCACGAGCACGACCTGCGGTCGCTGTGCGAATCGGGCGATGACCCGGGTCAGATCCATCCCGTCCAGGCCCGGCATGCTCACATCGCTGAACACGACGTCGATCTCCTGCGTGTCCAGGAGCCGCAACGCCTCGGACCCGCTGGCCGCCGCGTGGACGCGGCCGACCCGGTCGTCGGCCTGCAACAGGTGCACCAGCTCGTCCCGGGCCGGCGCCTCGTCGTCCACCACGAGCACCCGCAGGAGCTCGGGGGATGTGACGGGCGACACGTGACTCACGGGTCCAACCTATTTCACGCGCGCACGTGCTCCGCGAACTTCGGCACGTGCAGGATCACCTTGCTGCCCTCACCCGGCGCCGTCTCGACGACCAGTCCGTAGGCGTCGCCGTAGACCTCCCGCATCCGCGCATCCACGTTGCCCAGGCCGATCGAGTCGGCGCCCTGACCGTCCAGCGCCCGCTGGATCACCTGCGGGTCCGCTCCGACACCGTCGTCCTCGACCACGATCTCGGCGACCGAACCAGCGTCCCGCGCGGTGATGCTCAGGACGCCGAGCCCTTCCTTGGCGGCCAGGCCGTGCCGGACCGCGTTCTCCACGAGCGGCTGCACCGCCAGATACGGCAACGCGACCGGCAACACCTCCGGCGCGATCAATAACTCGACCTGCAACCGGTCCCCGAAGCGCGCCTGCTCCAACTCCAAGTACCGCTGCACGTTGCGCAATTCGTCCGCGAGAGTGGTGAATTCGCCACCGCGCAACGAATAGCGGGTGAAGTCGGCGAACTCCAGCAACAGGTCCCGGGCCCGGTCGGGATCCGTGCGCACGAAGGAGGCGATCGCCGTCAGGCTGTTGTAGATGAAGTGCGGACTGATCTGCGCCCGCAGCGCCCGCAACTCCGCGGCCATCGCCCGGGTGCGTTCACGCCCGACCTCGGCAACCTCGAGTTGGGAGGAGACGTAGCCGGCGACCTGTTCAGTGGCCCGCACCAGACCGGGGCTGGTCTGTGGCCCGTACGCCGCGAGCGTGCCGACGACTCGCTCGTCGACGACCAGCGGGGTCACCAGACCGCTTCGGATCGGACAGTCCGGATCAGCGCACACCAGATCGTCGGCGCCGATCAGGACCGTGCGGCCCGTCTCGATCGCGCGCCGGAGGTGCGCGGGCGCCGTACGTCGATGGTGGGCTTCCCCGGCACCCTCCCAGGCGAGGACACCGCTCAGGTCACCCAGGGCAACAGCGGGCGTGCCCAGGATCGCCTGCAGCGGACGTGCGGCCCGGGCGGCCCCGTCAGCGGTGAGGCCCTCGCCCAGGTCACCCGCGGCGTCGGCAGCGGTGCGTAACGTGCGATAGGTCGCGCGGTCGACATCGGAGACGAAACCGGTTGCGCTCTGCCGGCGGTGGAGCGCAACCGCGGCCCAGGCGAACGCGAAAAGCGCCGCAACCACGAGGGCGGTGGGCCAATGCATTTCTGCATCGAACCATCCCCGGACCCTTGCCTCCGACCACGGATTGTGAGTAAATCGATCACGTCCACGAACGAAACCGAAGTTCCGGAGCGAAATCACTGTGGCTTATGAGCATCTCTATCGCGATGCACGACGGATTCCGTTCTGGCTCGACACCCCCGATCGGCCGGCGCCCCGCCCGGCCCTGACCGGCGATACCAACTGCGACCTGGCCGTCGTCGGCGGCGGGTTCAGCGGTTTGTGGACCGCACTGCTGGCCAAGGAAGCCGACCCGTCCCGCGACGTGGTGCTGCTGGAGGCCGATCGGCTGGCGTGGGCGGCCAGTGGGCGCAACGGCGGGTTCTGCGCGGCGGATCTGACGCACGGTTACGACAACGGGGCGTCCCGGTTCGGCGACGCGGCGATGCCGGGGATCCAGGCCCTCGGCCTGGCCAACCTGGATGCGATCGAGGCCACCGTGCAGCGGCTCGGGATCGATTGCGAGTTCGAGCGCACCGGTGAGGTCGATGTCGCCACGGCGCCGCACCATCTGGCGGAGTTGGGCGCGCCCGAGGAGATCATGTCCGCGGCGCAGGTGCGGGCCGAACTGGACTCCCCCACCTTCCTGGGCGGCGTGTGGGACAAAACCGGGGTGGCGATGCTCAACCCGGCCAAACTCGCCTGGGGCCTGGCCGACGCAGCGGAGGCACTCGGCGTACGCATTGTGGAGAACACGCCCGTGCGGGAGCTCACTCGCGAGGGGCTGCGCACTGACCACGGGTTCGTCCGCGCTGATCGTATTGCCCTGGGCACCAACGTGTTCCAGCCGCTGCTCCGGCGACTGCGGCTCTACACGGTCCCGGTCTATGACTACGTGCTGATGACCGAACCGCTCAGCGACGCACAACTGGACGCCATCGGCTGGCGCAACCGACAGGGCTTCGGCGACGCCGGCAACCAGTTCCACTACTACCGGCTCAGCGCCGATAACCGGATCCTGTGGGGCGGCTACGACGCCATCTATCACTTCGGACGCAAGATCAAGCCGGAGTACGACGATCGGCCGGCAACGTTCGAGACCCTGGCCGCGCACTTCGTGGAGACGTTCCCGCAGTTGGAGGGGTTGCGCTTCAGTCACCGGTGGGGCGGCGCGATCGACACCTGCACGCGGTTCTTCGCGTTCGTGGACACCGCCATGGACGGACGCGTTGCCTACGCGATGGGATACACCGGATTGGGCGTGGGCGCAACGCGTTTCGGCGCCCAGGCGATGCTCGATCTGCTCGACGGTAAGGACACCGACATCACCCGATCGCCGCTCGTGACGAGCAAACCTCTGCCGTTCCCGCCGGAACCTCTGGCCTACACGGGTATTCAGCTCACCCGGGCTTCGCTGGCTCGCGCTGACGAACATGAGGGTCATCGCAACCTGTGGCTGCGCACGCTGGACCGTTTCGGCCTGGGGTTCGACTCGTGAGCGCGGATGGTGACCTGCGGACAGTTCACGTCCTGTCGCGGCAGCTGAAGACCCTGCCGCTGGTCGGAATCATCTTCTTCAGCGTCTCCGGTGGGCCGTTCGGCCTGGAGGAGTCGATCAGCAGCGGCGGCGCCGGTATGACGATGCTGATGCTGCTGTTGATCCCTGTCGTCTTCGGCATCCCGGTGTCACTGATGGCGGCCGAATTGGGCTCGGCGCTACCGGTCGAGGGTGGCTATTACTACTGGGTGAAGATCGGGCTCGGCAAGTTCGCCGGATTCACCGAGGGCGCCTGGCAGTGGATGAACAGCTTCCTGGACACCGCGCTCTACCCGATCGTCTTCGCCGATTACCTCGCGACCTACTGGGCTCCTGCCGAACGCGGTCGGGGCGTCCTGTTCTCGTTCTTCGAAGGCCAGTTCAGCGTCGATACGCACTGGATGGTCGCGGTGGTCTTCATGGTCATCCTGGCCGGACTGAACATCCGTGGCTCACGGGTGGTCGGCGACAGTTCCCTGTTGCTGTTCGCGGTCGTGATGGTGCCGTTCGCGATCCTGTCGGTCTACGGCATCGTGCACAACTTCCAGCACGACAGTTGGGACAAGGTCGTCTCGCCGTTCACGCTGCCGGACCAGACGTCGTTCAGCGCGTTCGGGGCGTGCCTGGGCATCGTCATCTGGAACTACATCGGCTGGGAGAACCCGTCCACCTTGCTGGCCGAAGTCGACAAACCGGCTCGCACGTTCCGGCGGGCGCTCATGATCGCGATCCCATTGATCACCATCAGCTATGTGCTGCCGATGATGGCCGCCCTCGGCTCGGGTTTGCACGAAGATCTCGGTGATTGGTCTGATGGCGACTTCGCCTCTGTGGGAACGCTGCTCGCCGGTCACTGGCTCGGGTTACTGATCGCCTTCGGCGTCGGTATAGCGCAGATCGGTCTCTTCTCGTCGCTGCTGATGAGCGGATCGCGGGTGCCCCGGGTGCTGGCAGCAGACGGCTATCTGCCGCGCTGGGTCGCCAAGGATCACCCGAAGTACAAGACCCCGGTCGCAGCCATCGTGCTGTCCGTCGTCATCTTCGCGATCTTCTGCACGATGGACTTCTCGGCGCTGGTCGACGCGGACGTGCTGACCAACATGGCCGCGATCCTGCTGGAGTTCGCTGCCTTCATCGCGCTGCGCCGCAAACTTCCGGGCATGGTGCGGCCCTACAAGGTGCCCGGTGGCATGGCCGGTGCGCTGTCCCTGGTGGTCTTCCCGCTGATCTTCACGATCTGGCTGGGCTGGAGCACCTTCACCGACGAACCGGCCGCGTTCTGGATCGGCATCATCATCCTGGTGCTGGGGGTGGCGCTCTATCCGATCGCCAACCGGCTGCTCAAGCGCGGCGAGCCGGATGCACCTGTGGACTCCGACCTGGTCGATCTGGGGCCGACGGTGGACACCGCTGCTGCGCTGGGCCGCGGCCTCTCGGTCTAGGCGATCACCTGTTGGATCGCGCTTACGACCTCGGGGGCATCGGGTTCCGTGCGCGGACCGAACCGGGCGACGACATTTCCGTCAGCGTCGATCAGGAACTTGCCGAAGTTCCACTCGATGTCCTCACCATCACCGACCAGACCCTGGTAGATCGGATGACGGCCGGCGCCGTTGACCTCGACCTTCTCGCTGAGCGGGAAGGTCACGCCATAGGTGGCGCTGCAGAACTCCGCGATCTCGTCAGCGCTGCCCGGCTCCTGCCCCATGAACTGGTTGCACGGGAAGCCGACCACCGTGAATCCGTTGTCGGCATAGTCCTTTTCGAGTTGCTCCAGCTTTGCGTACTGCGGGGTCAGCCCGCATTTGGACGCGACGTTGACCAGGAGCGCGGGCTGGCCGCCGGTCAGGTCACGAAGCGTGCCCGGCGTGCCGTCGAGACGGGCAATGGGTTCGTCGAGGATGCTCATGCGCCCACTCTAGGCTCGGGGTATGACTGCGGCTGAGCCCACCATCCTGGCCACTTCCGGCGGCTTGCGCTCCGGTGAGCGGACCTACTGGGAGTTCGCGCCGCTCACGACCTACGCGGTGGACCTGGCCGGTGTGACCGGACGGGCGCCGCGGGTCTGCTTCATCTCGACCGCTGTCGGCGACAACCCGATGGTGATGCACAACCTGTCCGAGGCGGGTCGCCTCGCCGGCTTCGAGGTGTCACACCTGCAACTGTTCGGGATGCCGAACGTGCCCTCGATCGAGGAACACCTGCTGGCGCAGGACGTGATCTGGGTGATGGGTGGGTCCGTCGCGAATCTGCTTGCGGTCTGGCGGGTGCACGGCGTGGATCGTGCCCTACGCGCCGCCTGGGAGGCCGGGGTAGTCCTTACCGGAGTGTCCGCCGGATCGATCTGCTGGCACGTCGGAGGGACGACCGACTCGTTCGGACCGCATCTGGCGCCGGTGACCGACGGGCTGGCGTTGTTGCCCTTCGGCAACGGCGTGCACTACGACACCGAGGAGCGACGGCGTCCGCTGCTGCAGTCCCTGGTGGCCGACGGCACCCTCCCGGACAGCTACTGCACGGACGACGGCGTGGGAATCGTGTACCGCGGTACCGCGTTTGCCGAGGCTGTGGCCGAAAACCCCTCTGGTGGCGCCTACTTCGTCACCCGGTCAGGTGACGGGGCGCGGGAGGACGCGATCGACGTACGGCGGTTGTGATGGTCTGGCACGAGTTCGAACGCTCCGTCGTGCTGGAGTCGCGCGATTTCGCCGCGGCCCGCACCGCGTTGTTCGACTGGCGGGTTCATCGGGGCGCGGGCCTGCAGGTCGACGCCCGCTCACCGATCACCCTTGGCGATCATGCACAGCTGGGTTGGCGCTGGGTCACCGCTCCCGTCGAAATCATCGCGGTCACGGAGAACGGGTTCACCTATCGTGCCCTGCCGGGACATCCCGAAGAAGGAGAGGAGAGCTTCACCCTCACCCAGACCGACCACGACACAATCGTCTTCACCATCTCCGCCAGGTCGCGGCCCGCCACCTGGTGGGCCCGCCTGGGGTCCCCGGTCACGTCGCTGGTTCAGCGGCGGATCACCGACCGGTATCTGGCCGCCGCTCGCCAACTGCTCTGATCGTCACTGCTCGGCGGCCGCGGCAAGCCGGTCCAGCGAGGCTCGCAACTGATCCGGTCCGGTCGCGCGCGCCCTCTCCAGTCGCACTTCGTCAGTCAGGTCGGTCCAGTCATACGTGTGAGTGACCTCCGCACCACCTGACTCCAACGGCCTTATCTCCCAACGCCATTCGTGACCCGGGGTCGGTGCACCGACCTCCGAGGGCCGCCACGCGATCACCCGGCCCTCCTCGAAGTCGACGACGTGATTCTCCCGCACGTTGCCGTTGCTGTTGTGCATGATGAAGACGTCGCCGACTGCGTGCACTCGTTGTCCGGCATCAGCGTGACCGAGATTGTCATTGCCGTCCCATTCCGGCTGGTTGGCCGGGTCGGCGATGAGCTCGAAGATCGTCGCCGCGGGGGCGTCGATCACACGGCTGGCGGACACTCGTCGTACCTCACTCATGGGCCCATCCCAGCACATCGACGGTCAGTTCGAGCTGCCCGAGATGTTGCGCTAACTCATGGATGACGTGCAGCACCACCCAGTGCGGTGTCACGGTCGCCAGATCCGCGCTGGCCGTCGTGCTCCGCGCGTCGCGGTCCGCGATGCCGTCCGCGATCATCCGACGGGTCCACACCACCGTGTCCGCCCGGACCTGCCCGACCCGCTCCAGCAACTCGTCAGTGGTCCCGGTCGCGCGGAACTCACCCGGGCGATCGCGCGGCAGACCCAGTCCGCAGCCGAACGTGCCCAGCCACCAACGGCTCAGCTCGACGCAGTGGTGGACGATCGCGTACGCCGAGTTGGCGCCTTCCAGCGGCGGGCGCTGGTTGACCGCGGAGTCACCGAGCTCGCCGACGATCGCAGTCATCGCCAACCAACAGCGGTCGGCCGTGTCGAGGCACGCCGCGATCCAGTCATCTGTCTCAGACCCATCGGTTTCAGCCACGACGGCAGCCTGCCACGAGGGGGCATGATGAACCAGTGGATCTGCTCGCCGACGCCGCCGACCGTGACCGCACGGACCCGCTCGCCTACACCCGGGACCTGTTCGTCCCGAGTTCGGCACCGCTGGTCGCCTACCTGGACGGCAACTCCCTGGGTCGGCCGCTGAAGGCGACCCACGAACGGCTGACCGATCTGGTGGACGGCGCGTGGGGCACTCGGCTGATCCGGTCGTGGGATGAGCAATGGATGGAGTTGCCGTTCGCGGTGGGCGACGCACTCGGTACCGCCTGCCTCGGCGCCGCGCCGGGTCAGACCGCGATCGGTGATTCGACCACCGTCCTGCTCTACAAACTGCTGCGGGCGGCGGTTGCCCACTCGGGACCCGATCGTCCTGAGATCGTGCTGGACTCGGAGAACTTCCCCACGGATCGCTATGTCGCAGAAGGCATCGCGGCCGAGACTGGATGTGAGTTGGTGTGGCTGCACCCGGACCCCTCCCGCGGTGTCACTGCTGACGAGGTGGCGTCGGTCGTCGGCCCGCGGACCGGCGTAGTGCTCCTGTCCCAGGTCGCCTACAAGTCGGGCTACCTCGCCGACCTACCGGCCATCACCCGCATCGCGCACGACGCGGGAGCCCTGGTGTTGTGGGATCTGTGCCATTCGGCCGGATCGGTGCCGATCGGGCTCGACGCGGCCGACGTCGACCTGGCCGTCGGGTGCAGCTACAAATACCTCAACGGCGGACCCGGCGCGCCCGCGTTCTGCTACGTCGCCTCACGGCTGCAATCGGTTCTCTCCCAACCGATCCAGGGCTGGATGGGCAACAGCGACGTCTTCGCGATGGGTCCGACGTACGCCCCGGCGACCGGCATGCGCCGGTTCATCTCCGGCACGCCACCAGTGCTGGCGATGACCGGGATCCAGGACACTGTCGCGCTCATCGAGTCGATCGGTATCGAGGCAGTCCGCGAAAAGTCCACGGGGTTGGGCGAATTCGTAATCGCCTACGTTGAGTCAAACCTTTCGCAGTACGGCGTGCAGGTGGCTTCCCCGCGTAACCCCACCGAGCGGGGTGGGCACGTGACGCTCACTCACCCGGACGCTCGATCGCTGGTAGCGGCGTTGTGGGAGCGCGATGTGATCCCGGACTTCCGCGAGCCGGACGGGATCCGGATCGGTGCAGCGCCGCTGTCGACCAGCTACACCGAGTTGGCAAAGGGCCTCCTCAGTCTTGAATCGCTGCTGCGATCGCCGCACTGACCTGCGGCCAGAACGGTGATTGCGGATCGACCAGGTCGAAATGGTGCGCGCCGTTGATCCAGCGCACCGGAAGGTCGGCGTTCACGTCCGGCGGGACGGCTTGGTCGAGGTCGCCGTGCAGCACGACCAACGTTCGCGTCGCGGGTCGTAGACCGCTGGGGTCCAATGCTTTCCAGTCGGCTGGGCGTTCGTTGGGTGAGCCGCCGATCCAGTCGCGCACAGCATGATTGCCGTGGCCCCCGGCGTAGGACTTCAGGAAGCCACCGACCGGCGCGAGAGCAACCGTCGCCCGATCTCGCTCAGCGCCGTGGCGCATAACGAGCGCCCCGCCCGCGGAGTGACCGACCCATGTGCCGTCCCCCAGCACGTCGTCAAGATCGAGCAGGTCCTGGACGCTGGCCCACGGATCCCCCGGGATGCGGCGGTACTCAGCCAGGGCTACCCGCAACCCGTCGCCTGCGAGCGCCGCGGCCATGGGGCGCAGATGGGTCCGATCCACGGAGGGCCGGAAGTACCCGCCGTGGACCAGCACGATCAGCGGATGGTGCGGATCGCCGTACTCCTCCCAGACCTGATCGGGATCCGGACCGTACGACGAGAGCCGACCCGGCGGTTCGTCGTTGTCGAGGAGGCGGGCGAGGACAGCGTCCTCACCTCGCTGGTCGTCAGTCGTCAATCGCGACCATGACGTCGGACGCCTTCACCACGGCGTAGGCCTGCTGACCCACGGTCAGGCCCAGGTCGTCGACAGCCTCGTTGGTGATCGCGGCAGTGACGGTCGAGCCGTTCACGTCGAGGCGGACATGGGAGGTGGTGGCTCCCTTGACGATCTCGACGACGGTTCCCTGCAGGATGTTGCGAGCGCTGATCTTCACGGCGTACTCCTTCGGCGGTCGGTCCTGCCAACCTACCAACGGGCAGGTGGTCGCCGCCCGGGCGTACCTTCGACGCATGGACGTTCATTCCGCGGCACGTAGCGCGGTGTACCGCTCCATGCAGTCCCGGCAGGACACGCGGCCCATCTCCCGCGAGTTGCTCCGCCGCATCTGGGGATTCGCCCGGCCGCACCGTCGCGAACTCGCCCTCTTCTTCGTCATCAGCATCGTCACCGCTGTGCTGGCCGTCGCGAGCCCGCTGGTGGCCGGTCAGGTCGTCGACGCCATCACGGCCGGCGACCCAGCCTCGCGGGTCGTGCTACTGGCTGTCCTGATCGCGTTGATCGCCCTCGGCGAGGCCGCGTTCGGGATGCTGCAGCGCTGGCTGTCGGCCCGGATCGGTGAAGGTCTGATCCTCGACCTGCGGACCGCCGTCCACGATCACGTGCAGCGCATGCCGGTCGCGTTCTTCACCCGCACCCGGACCGGTGCCCTGGTCAGCCGGTTGAACAACGACGTGATCGGGGCGCAGCGGGCATTCAGTACGACGCTGTCGGGGTTGGTGGGCAACCTGGTCACGCTCGTCCTGACCCTCATCGTGATGATCAGCATCTCGTGGCTGGTGACGCTGGTCGCGCTGATCCTCGTGCCGTTGTTCTGGTTGCCGGCGCGGTTGATGGGCTCACGTCTGGCGGCAGCGTCCCGGGAAGCAGCGGAACACAACGCGGCCATGAGCACCCAGATGACAGAACGCTTTTCAGCTCCCGGGGCCACGCTGGTCAAGCTCTTCGGGCGGCCGGAGGAGGAGTCGCGCGAGTTCGGGCGGCGGGCCGGTCGCGTGCGCGACATCGGCGTCCGGTCGGCGATGATCCAGCAGACTTTCGTCACCTCGCTCACCTTCATCTCGGCGCTCGCCCTCGCGATCGTCTACGGGTTGGGTGGCGTCCTCGCGCTGCGCGGCAGTCTGCAGGCTGGCGCCGTGGTGTCCCTGGCTCTGTTGCTGACCCGGCTCTACGCCCCGCTGACCGGCCTGGCCAGTGCGCGGGTCGACGTGATGAGCGCGCTGGTCAGTTTCGAGCGGGTCTTCGAAATTCTTGACCTGGTGCCGCTCATCACCGACCCGGACTCCCCCACACCGTTGCCCGAGGGACCGCTGCCGGTGCGGTTCGAGCACGTGTCCTTCGCCTATCCGGCGCCGGACAAGGTCTCGCTGGCCTCCTTGGAGGACGTACTCACCCTCGATGCGCGGGGCGGCGAAACCGTACTGCACGACATCTCGTTCGAGGCGGCGCCCGGTCAGATGCTGGCGCTGGTGGGCAGTTCAGGTGCTGGCAAATCCACCATCGCCGCGCTCATCCCCCGGCTGTACGACGTGGACTCGGGTTCGGTGGAGATCGGCGGGGTCGACGTGCGCTCGCTGTCTGCCGCGTCGATCCGCGCCGCGACCGGCACCGTCACCCAGGACGGGCACCTGTTCCACGACTCGATCCGGGCAAACCTGCTCTACGCCCGGCCGGACGCGACCGAGGCCGAACTCGCCCGGGTCATCGAGCGAGCCCGTCTCGCAGAGGTGGTCGCTTCGATGCCGGACGGCTTGGACACCGTGATCGGCGAGCGCGGTTACCGCCTGTCCGGTGGTGAGCGCCAGCGGTTGGCCATCGCCCGGCTCCTGCTGGCCGGACCGCGAGTGGTGATCCTCGACGAGGCGACCGCGTCGCTGGACGCCACCAGCGAGGCAGCGGTCCAAGAGGCGCTCGCGGAAGCCCTTGCTCGGCGTACGTCGATCGTGATCGCCCACCGCCTGTCCACCATCCGCGCGGCGGACCAGATCCTGGTCGTGGAGGCGGGTCGGATCGTGGAGCGAGGCACGCACGAGTCGTTGTTGGCGGCGGGTGGCCGGTACGCCGAGTTGTACCGCACGCAATTCGCGGACCAACGAACCGTCACTCCGACCTGATGCTCCCTGCTCAGTGGTCCCCGCGCATCTGGCTGAGCAGTTCGTCAAGTTGGTCGCTCGTGTACACGGGGTCTGGATCGGTTGACCAGGGTGCCGGGTCTGAGGCAGCAGGGGTGTACCGACCTTCTCGCTCCAGCCCACTGAGACGGGCGTCCCCGTCACGAAATGCGCGGATCTGCCATTGCGGCTTACCCGGATCGGTTACGACGACCACCCGCGAACCGACGACCTGCTCGAGCACGGCGGCCGTGTTCTCGTTGAGTTCGCGCTTGGAGACGGACTTCATGACAGCTGAATGTAGCCCTTCTGTGCGACGTTCCGACCGACACGGATTACGCGGTTTGTCGCTAGCGCTCGGACAGTTTGCTCAGCCGGGCCCGCAACCGGTCGTGCCGGTGTGCGTTGCCGGGCAGCGTCACGTAGCGCTCGCCGTAGCTGGCGAGCAGGATGTCGTCGAGACGCCGCACTGCTCCCGACGGGCGGCGGTAGTCCATCTGCCGGGCGATCGCGTCGGCATCCACGGCCCGGATCGCGGTGGCAAGGTCGGCCAGGTTGGTGATGCCCAACGCTTCGACGAGGCCGGCGATCCAGGCGTAGTGCTCCGGGCGGGACCACGCCGCGCCGCGGAACTCGCCCGCGAGGAACGCGGCCAGTTCCCGCGGCGCGATGCTCGTCTCGTTCGGGCGCTCGTCTACCTCCGCCACGTGCACCTGTTGCTGAAGTCGCTCACGGATCGTCGCGAACTCCTGGTCGGCCAACTCGATCAGGCCGGCGGCGAGGGTGAACCGCCGGTCGAAGTCGGCGCGGAACTCCTCCGGCACCGTGCCCTTGTAGCGGATGTCGTGCTCGAACTCTGCCCACGCGTGCTGCAGCACCGTGCGGATCTGCACCTGAATGGCGCGCTGCCCGATGGCTGGGTGCTCGCGCTGGTCCTCGGGCGTCAGCTGGATGCTCAAATGCCTACTCGCATAACCGAATCGACCCTCGCTGGCTGTTTCGCGACCCATGTCCCGGTCATCCAGGATCACCGCGTCGTCCGCCAGCAACTCGGCGACCGCCGCGACGTCGGAGGGCACATAGGTGATGACCCGCAGTCCGATGGTGTCGTGGATCTGGTGCAGCGGATCGTCGTACAGGGCAACGCCGTCCGCGGTGCGGGCCGCCTTCTCGGCGAACGACGTCACCGACTTCGCTCGCCCGGTCACGCTGAGGTAGTTCAAGCCCGCATCGTCCAGGATCCCGGTCACCACCTCGACCGCCTCGTCTGCGGCGGCGCGGACGGACGGGAAGTCCGCCGCATAGGCGGCAACCGCTCGGCGTACCTGCTGCACCTGGCTCGCGATGCGCGGTGGCCGCGGCGAAGGACTCAAACCGGTCGGCAGCGTGGGGGTGACGATGTAGCCGTCGGGGTACTCGCCGTACGTCGTGGTGTCAGTCGGGCGGCGCTGTCGGTAGAGCGCGACGTAGGCACAGATCACGGCGTCGACCTGATCCTCGACGACCCGCAACTGGGCCTTGGTGGTGGCTGACTCGACGGCGGCAACCTGCGCACGCCACTGGTCGCTGCCGACCAGTCGCAACGCGGGCGTCGCGGTGGCCAGCGACTCCAGGAGACCGAGGAGCGTGCGCATGGCCTCGCGCAACTCGCTGACCGTGCGCCCTTGTTTGTTCTTGTACTTCAGGGTCCGGCCGAGGTTGAAGAGGGCCACCGTGGCCGGGTGCGGGTACACCTCGACCCCTCGCCGGTCGCGGGTCGAGTCGGGGTTGAGATCCAGCCCGAGGCGGGCGCTGATCCGGGCACCGCGGGTGCCATCGGCGAAGGCGGTGATGCCGGTGTTGACCGGGTGAGCACCGGCGTCGAACCGGGCGAAGTCCTTGTTGAGTGCCTGCTCGGCCGCGCGGTTCCCGGTGGCGTTGCGCACCACCAGCGGAGCGTCGATGCCGACGATCGCTCCATCACGCAGATAGGGCTGCACCACCGCGACGATGTCGTCATCGGTGCGCTCGGCGCTGAGGTGCACCAAGGTGCCCGAGTCGTCGAGCACGGCCACCCCGGAGGGGTTGCGCTCGCCCCACGCGAGATCGATCCCGATGAAGTGCATGTACGTATCTTTCCCGACCGCGCCTGAAGCGGTCTCGCTTAGTGCGTGGGGTCGCCGATTTCTGCCCAGACCGCCGCCAATCGCTTATCGCGGGTCCATAGCTTTGCCCCGGCGGCGATGAGGGCGGAGCCCAGGAGAGCGACGTCGACGGCGCTGAGGCCACGGCCCCACAACTGGTGCGAGTCGACGAGGTGAAGAATCTCATCGTGCTGCAGGCTGGGGAACTGCGTGAGGTTGGCAAGCAACTCGATGACGGCGCCCCGGCCAGCGATCGAGCCCAGCGCAAGCTCCTCGATCACCAACGGATGGCAGCCGATCTGATCATCAGCCAGCAGCGCGATGAGTTCCGCGTCTGCGCGGTGCAGATGATCGATCCATACGGAGGTGTCGACCAGGATCATCCAGCGGTCCGCCGACGACGATCGGCCGCAGTCGCGTCCGGGTCGCTGCCGCCCAACGCAGCGAGTCGGCGCGCGCTTTCAAGCCTGATCAGGGCCTGCAGCCCCTCCCGGATCAGGACCGTCCTTTCGTGCACTCCGGTGAGCGCTGCAGCCTTCTCGATCAGGTCGTCGTCCAGGGTCACCGTGGTTCGCATAGGCACCTCCAGGAGCATCATATGGTGCTACCTGTGATGCTAGCGATCATCCGATGAGGTAGACCATGCCGCGACCGTCCTCGGCCAGCCACGTCATGAACTTCTTCGCGTGCTCCAGGAACATCACCTCGTAGTCGAAGCAATCCGTGACCGGATCGGAGTTTCGGCGTCGACGCTGGACTGCGGGCGCGAAGTCGTCGACACCCAGAGTCAACAGGTCGTCGCGGATCGCAGGGACATCCTCCGGCTGGATGGCGGCAACCCACGGAAACTCCTCCGACCAGTCCGTGCCGTAGGTGACATCGCCCTCGAACATCCGGTACGCCGGGCGAGCAGCTTCGGGCCACTCGGGCTCAGTCAGCATCTGCAGGTCGCGCCACGCCTTGTCCAGGAGAAGGCAACCGCGGCACGGCTCATGCCAGTCTCGCGAGCTGTGATCGCAGGTAGGCAGACAGCCAATCCCTTTCAAGCGGTCGAACGGGTCTCGCCGATAGACGCGGTAGGGCGATTCGCGTGCGATGTCTGACAGATGCGCGTCGAACGCGACGGCGGAGTACCTGATTCCCATGCCGCCGATAGTGCCGTTAACCGCGCACGCGGGCAGCGCCATGACTGGCGGCCTGTGGACAACGCCACAGGTCAGCCAAGCGCAAGCGTTTCCACAGACTGGCCTGTGATCTCGGCGATGAGATCGAAGTCCTTATCCATGGCAAGGACCGTTAGTCCGGCCTTCTCCGCGGTCGCCGCAATGAGCAGATCCGGGATGGAGGGAGCACGATGCTGGCCACGGTCTGCGAGGAGCATCTGCACCTCGAAGGCGCGATCCTCCATCGCGGGTGTGAGGTGAGCGATCGGCATCAGTGCCAGCGGTGGCAGATCGAACGCCTCGCGACCAACCGCGCCCGAGCGGGCCGAGAAACCCAGTTCGAGTCGGGTTACCGCCGAAAGGTGTAGCAACCCTCGCTCGATGCGTGCATTCCACTCAGCCATGTTCTGCGCCTGACCCGCCTGCATCCGCACATACGCCGACTTGTCAACGAGCCAGCTGGTCACCGCCATGCATCGTCCATCAGGTCGGGGTCGGCCAGGTCGCCGAATGCGGCCAACGAACGGCCCCAGTCATCCGCGGTGACCGTGATCGAAACAGGCGTTGAAGTCTCCTGTTCGAGCCGACGGCGAAGGAACTCGTTGCGCGAAAGACCGAGCGCCGCTGCCTCCGCGTCGATTCGCTCGATGGCCGCCTGGCTCAGTCCACGGATCAGCACGTTCGTCATGATGACCACCTCCGCCGCCATGATATCGCGATATCACCTCGCACGGAGAAGTATCAACAGCCTTGTCGCGTCATGCCTATACGCGCGATGATCGCGTCTGCGACCTCGTAGTCGACGAGTTCGACATCGTGAGCGCCCCCTCCGGTCCACACGAAACGCTAGACGTTAAATCGGAACTCCACGACGTCACCATCCGCCATGACGTAGTCCTTGCCCTCCATGCGGGCCTTGCCCGCGGCGCGGGCCTCGGCAACGGAGCCAGTGGCCACCAGGTCATCGAACGAGATCACCTCGGCCTTGATAAAACCCTTCTGGAAGTCGGTGTGAATAACACCAGCAGCCTGCGGGGCGGTCCAGCCCTTGTGGATCGTCCACGCCCGTGACTCCTTGGGCCCGGCCGTCAGGTAGGTCTGTAGCCCGAGAGCGTGAAAACCCTTACGCGCCAGTTGATTCAGACCAGACTCCTCAACGCCGTACGACTCAAGGAGTTCAGCAGCCTCGTCTTCATCCAACTCGGTCAGGTCCATCTCGAGCTTCGCGTTCAGGAAGATCGCGTCGGCGCCGCCGACCAGGTCGGCCAGCTGGGCCTGCAACTCCTTGTCACCCAACTGGTCCTCGTCGAGGTTGAAGACGTAAAGGAACGGCTTGGCCGTCATCAGACCCAGCTCGCGGATCGGTTCGACGTCGACCCCCGCGGCGAACAGCGTCGTACCCTCCTCCAGCACCTTCTGGGCCTCGAGCGCGGCGTCCAGCACGGACTTGTCGACCTTCTTGCCCTTGACCTCTTTCTCCAGCCGCGGCACGGCCTTCTCCAGCGTCTGCAGGTCGGCCAGGATCAGCTCGGTGTTGATCGTCTCGATGTCCGAGGAGGGCGACACCTTGCCGTCCACGTGCACGACATCGGGGTCGTCGAACGCGCGAATCACCTGGCAGATCGCATCCGCCTCACGGATGTTGGCCAGGAACTTGTTGCCCAGGCCTTCGCCCTCGGAGGCGCCGCGCACGATGCCGGCGATGTCGACGAAGGACACCGTCGCGGGCAGGATCTTCTCGCTGCCGAAGATCTCCGCGAGCACCTTCAGTCGCGGGTCGGGCAACGGGACCACGCCGACGTTCGGCTCGATGGTGGCGAACGGGTAGTTCGCGGCGAGCACGTTGTTGCGGGTCAGGGCGTTGAACATGGTGGACTTGCCGACGTTGGGCAGTCCGACGATTCCGATGGTGAGGGCCACGGGTTCAAGATTCTACGGCGTCCGCGGGACGACGACGTACGACGTGTAGTCGCCAGCTGATAAGTCCCCGCGCCGCTCCTGGCCATCGCCGCTGGCACACGATTGCTGCGAGCGCGCGCGGTTGTCGCAATATTGCTGGCCTGACGACCAGATCCGCTCAAACGCGTGCCAACCGCTCGCCGAGATAACAAACGTGTGCCACACGCCTTACCGGAGCGCTAGAGGGCGGGCGGCACGTCGACGTACGACGTGTAGTCGGCCAGCTCGGCAATGGATTCACGGATGTCGTCCAGCGCCCGGTGCGCCTCCCCCTTGGCGTGCGTCACGCCGTACTTGCCCTGCATCACCAGCTTCCAACTGGACACATCCAGCATCCGGTAGTGCAGGCGCTTCGCCAGCCGCGGCCACTCGCGGTCGATGAACTTGCGGTCCTGGTGGATCGAGTTGCCGGCCAGGACGACCGGCGTATTGCTCGGAAAGTGTTCGTCGACGAACGCCAACAACCGCTCCTCGACCTCCTCGGCCGGTGTCCCCTCTTCGTTCTGGGCCACCAGCGCCTCGCGCACATGCGCGAACTTCTCCCAGAACTCCCCCACCATCCGCTGCTTGATCCGCTCCGGGTCGACGTGCTGCACCGCCTCGAACGTCCCCAACTCCGCGAAGTCCCAGTCGGTGGTGATCGCGGCAACCTCCAGGATCCGGTCCTGCTCCGGATCCAGCCCGGTCATCTCCAGGTCCACCCACAACAGCGTCGCGCTCGTCTGTTTCGAAGTCATGACCCCAGGTTGTCAGACCCCCCTGACACGCTGTTCCCATGAACGTTTTCCTCGCCGCTCTCGCCGGGCTCGCTCTGGGTGCTGTGCTCACCTGGCTAGTGGTCCAGAGCAGGTACGCCGCGCGCCTGGCCACCGCCGTCACCGAGCGTGACGGGCTGCGCACTCAGGTGCAGACGCTGGCGACTGCCTCCGACCAGGACCGCCAGATCGCGGGCGAGTTGGCGCCGCTGCGCGCGACGCTGCAGCACGTGTACGAGCAGGTGGGCGAGTTGGAGCGCTCCCGCGAGCACCAGTTCGGCGCGCTGGGCGAGGGATTGATCGACGTACGCCGAGTGACCGACCAGCTGCGCTCCGAAACCGCCACGCTCACAGGGGCTTTGAAGACTTCTACGCACGCCGGCCAATGGGGCGAGGCCGAGCTCCGCCGAATCCTTGAAGCCTCCGGGATGCTGCCACGGGTGGACTTCGAGGAGCAGTCGTCGGGGACGAACCGTGAAGGCACCGGGGTCCGTCCGGATGCCGTCGTGAAACTGCCCGGGGACAAGCTGATCGTCGTGGACGCCAAGGCTCCGACGGGCAAGTTCCTAGCCGCGAGCGCTGACGGCCTGACGGAGCGCGAACGCGGTCAGTTGTTGGCCGAGCACGCGGCTGCCTTGCGCGGGTACGTCGATTCGCTGAGCAAGAAGGCGTATTGGACCGCGTTCGACAACACCCCGGAACTGGTCATCTGTTTCGTGCCCAGCGAAGCGCTGCTGGCCGCCGCGCTGCGCGCTGACCCCGGCCTCTTCGATCGCGGGATCGGGCAGAAGGTTGTGCTGGCATCGCCGGCCAGCCTCTTCGCGATCCTGCGCGCCACGTCACTTGCCTGGCAACAGGATTCGCTCACCGACAATGCACGGGACCTGCTGAAGCTGGGTCGCGATCTCTACGAGCGGCTCGCGACCCTCGGCACCCACACCGCAACGTTGGGCAGGTCGCTGGAGAGGTCCGTCTCGGCGTACAACCAGTTGGTCGGAAGTCTGGAGTCGCGGGTGCTGGTCACGGCGCGCAAGATGCACGAGTTGGGCGTGGCGGATGAGGCGCTCGCACAGACGCAACCGCTGGAAGCAGCGCCGCGCAGTCTGTCCGCACCGGAACTGGTGGAGGCGCTGCCGGATGTCGATCGGCCGCAGCTGGACTTCCGGGTCGCGCCGGCTGCGTCCGAAACGGATCGGGCGGTGGGCTGATCAGCCGAAGAAACCAACCAGTCCCGATACCAGGTACGACCCGACAACCAAGACGGCCAGACCTGCCCAGCCCCTGAGTGGCTTCCGTCTCGACGTCGGGGCACCGGCGCGCACGCCTTCTATGACGGCGTACGCCGCGACACCGAGCCCACCGCTCAGACCGATCAACCAGAACCAGAACCACCGTGTGCCGAAGCGTGGCTGAACCCCGCCAAGCACGCCCGCCAGGGCGGTCAGGAGCAACCCGCCTCGCAGCAGGTTCTCGCCGGTGCCTGGCTCCCGCGGGTCATGCGACCCGTACTGCGCCTGATGCCGGACCAGTTGGTCGGTCAGCCACGTCTGCACGGCAGTGCCCTTGTCACTGCCGGACGCTTCGGGGACAGGCACTGCGTCGACGTCGGTCAGGTGCCGACGCTGGTCGGTACTGCGCCATAGCACGTAGGCGGCAGCAGACGGATCCACGTTGTCACGCCGATCCGCGCCCAGATTCCATGCCGAAGATCCCATCGCCGGCTCTACGGTTGATGCCCCGACCAGCGCCCAACCGGTGACCGAACCAGAGGCAACTGCCTCGCCGAGCTCCGATCCGGTGGCGGGCCGGGGAAAGGCCCAGAGGGTGATCGCGAAGAGCGGGATCCACAGCGCAAGCAGGAGGGCGCCGATCACATGCCGGGAGTCACGCCACCACGCCCACCGTTGGGGCGTGCTGCCGGCCGGTACCCCTAGCTCGGCACCGGCCGGCAGCACGTTGGTCATGGACGCATCGTGGCAGATCGCACGAGGCAGTGGCTACGGGAGAAGAACGATCTTTCCGCGGGTCCGCCGTTGCTGCAGTTGGGTGAAGGCGTCCTGCACCTTGTCCAACGGGTACCTCGCCTCGATCGGCAGTTCCAGACGACCATCCGCGAGTCGGGTCACAATCTCCTCGAGCACCGCTGCGCTCGATCCCTCGGTGCTGGCAGCACCCAGAACGCCGTTCTTGCCGACCTGCTCGAAATCGATGATCGTGTCGATCCGCTCACCGGCCACACCGAGATCCAGGGCCAGCCGCACGTAACCGCCGCCGAACAGGTCGATGAACGCGTCCACACCGTCCGGCGCGGCTTCTCGGAGGCGGTCGGCAATCGCCTCCGGGCCACCGGTCCGATCGATCGGCGTCACTCCCTTGCTGCGCAACCACTCGGCGTTTTCAGCTGATGCGATACCGAGCACCGTCGCGCCTCGCTCCACGAGCAACTGCGACACCAGGCTGCCGACGCCGCCAGCGGCGGCCGAGACTGCGACCACATCGCCGGGCGACGGTTGCACGGCGCCGGTCGCCCCCCACGCCGTGGCGCCAACCACGAACGCCGCGCCCGCCACCTCCCACGACAGTGCCTCCGGCTTGGCGACCAGATGTGCGGTCGGCACCGCGACGTACTGCGCGTGGCTGGACCGCGTATCCACCCACCCGACGACCTCATCGCCGACGCTCCAGCCATCGACGTCTGCACCGACGGCGGTGATCACCCCCGCGAGGTCACTGCCTTCGCCGCTGGGCAGGGTCGTCGGGTAGACCGCTTCCAGCAGCCCCGCCCGGATGGAGGCCTCGCCGGGGTTGATGCCGGCGGCCCGGACCTGCACGACGACCTCGTCAGCTGCGGGAACGGGGATGTCGGTCTCGACGATCTCCAGGACCTCGGGACCGCCGAACTGGTTGAAACGCACTGCCTTCATGAGAACTCCTCGTGGATCGTGATGTTGCGCTGGCTGCTACTGCGGTTATCCGCTGAAGCCAGTCCACCGCATCTCATCTGGACTCTCCATGCTTGAATGTCCCGATTTCTTGTGCGATCGTCTACTTCCATGGATGCCTTGAGCGACCTGCTGCAACGCTCGCGAGCGCGCGGTGCCGCGTTCTCGCGCACCACCATGTACGGCGAGTGGTGCGTCCAGTTCCCCGTCGGCGGCACGCTGGCCATCCACTCGATCATCGACGGTGACCTGCAGGCGTGGACCGTCGATGGGCCAGATGCCCCCGTCCGGGTGGTCGGCGGCGACGTGGTCCTGGTTCGGGCCGCCCCGCACCTGATGGCTTCGGACCCTGCCGCTACCCCGCAGCCGCTTCCCCGCTCGGAGACCTCGCGATCGGCGTCCGCTGGAAACCCCGAGGCAGGTCGGGAAGCTCAGTTCTTCTGCGGCGCATACGTTTTCGAGGGCGATCTGTCCAAGTCCCTGCTGGACACCCTGCCGCCCATCGCCCGCATCCGGCCGCGTGGCGGAAGTGCCCTGCGCAGTGCCCTGGATCTGCTCATCGCCCAGGTCGACATCGGTGACGCTGGGCAGCAGGTGCTGCTGGACCGGTTACTCGACGCCGTCCTGGTGCTCGCCCTCAGAGAGTGGTTCGCCACGTCGGGGTCCGCACCGCGGTGGATCTTCGCACTGGACGACCCAGCGCTGGCACCCGCACTGCATGCCATGCACACCGAACCAGAACGCGCGTGGACGGTCGCCACGCTTGCCGGGCTGACCCATCAGTCGCGGTCCGGATTCGCCCGCCGGTTCACGGACACGATCGGCGTACCTCCGTTGCAGTACCTCGCCGACTGGCGCATGTCGGTGGCCAAGGAGGCCCTGCGGGACACCGTCGACAGCGTTGCCACGATCGCGGGGTCGGTCGGCTACGCCTCGGAGTACGCGTTTGCCGCAGCGTTCAAGCGGCACACCGGGCAGGCACCGGGACGGTGGCGCTCCGCACAGGCCGCGGCGGCCTGACCGGCTGGGCCCTACCCGAGTTTTGGATCGCGATCCACGGGAAATCTGCGCATCTGCGTGAATCCCGATCCAAAAGTGGCTCGCAACCGGCTGATCAGTCCTCCACCAGCAGGCCGGCCTCGGCAGCCAACAGCGGCGCCACCAGGGACAACTGCAGCTCACTGATCGTGGCGCCCCGGGCACCCGAGATCGACCGCAGCGCAGCGAAATCCAGCCCCTGCAGGTCGAGGTCGACGTTGGTGCAGCCCCGCAGATCGATCTCCTCGCAGCGGCAGTCCACGAACGACACCCGCTCGGAGGACGCCCCCGGCATGTCGACCGATTCGAAGACACAATCCTCGAAGAGCACGTCGGTCAGGCGGGCGTCCCGCAGATTCACATAACCGAACCGGACCCCTCGCACCAGCACACCGCGCAACGTCGCCGCGGATAGATCCCACGACCCGACGCGCCCGGTCCGGACCGAGCAGTTGCGCCAGATCGAGCCGGCCGCTGGCCAGGCGACCGCCTGCACGGAGGAAAACGCCACGTCGACGAACGTCGTTCGTGCAGAAACCAATTCGTCCAGCACGAGTGAGGAGAAGGAGCACTCGAAGAACTCGGCCCGGTCCAGGTCCAGATCACCGGACAGATCGGCGTACGCCATGCCCTCGGCGTCGTCCTCCGCCCGCGGCGGCAGCGACGCGGCCACCACATCGGCGACCGAGGGAGCCAACAGGCGGGGCGGGGCGACCATCGCCGTTAGTGCAGCGAACCTGCGTCGTGCCGGACCTTGGTGCCCTGACCAGCGGCCTTCAGATCCCGGCGCAACTCGTTCGGCAGCGCGAAGAGCAGGGACTCCTCGGCAGCGGTCACGGGCTGCACGTCGTCGTAGCCGCGGTCGGACAGGAACGTCAGCACGTCCCGCACCAGCACCTCCGGGACTGAGGCACCCGAGGTCACGCCCACGGTGGTGACACCCGACAGCCACGCCTCGTCGATCTCGTCGGCGTAATCGACCAGGTGCCCGTCGCGAGCGCCATGCTCCAACGCCACCTCGACCAACCGCACGGAGTTGGAGGAGTTACGTGAACCCACCACGATCATCAGGTCGGTCTCGGGCGCCATCTGCTTGACCGCGAGCTGCCGGTTCTGCGTGGCGTAACAGATGTCATCCGACGGCGGATCCTGCAACGCGGGGAACTTCTCCCGCAGCCGGCGCACCGTCTCCATCGTCTCGTCCACCGACAGCGTGGTCTGCGAGAGCCACACCACCTTGGACGGGTCGCGCACCTCGACCTGGTCGACGTGATCGGGCGACTGCACCAGGATGATGTTGTCCGGCGCCTCCCCCGAGGTACCGACGACTTCCTCGTGGCCCTCGTGACCGATCAACAGGATGTCGAAGTCGTCGCTGGCGAAGCGCTTGGCCTCGCGGTGCACCTTGGTGACCAGCGGGCAGGTCGCATCGATCGTCTTCAGGCTGAGCGCGCGCGCCTCCTCGTGCACGATCGGCGCCACGCCGTGCGCCGAGAAGATCACCGTGGCGCCCTCGGGCACCTCATCGGTCTCGTCCACGAAGATCGCGCCGCGCTTCTCCAGCGTGGTCACCACGTGTTTGTTGTGCACGATCTCCTTGCGCACGTAGACCGGCGGCCCGTAGAGGTCGAGCGCCTTCTCGACCGTCACCACGGCGCGGTCCACGCCGGCGCAGTAGCCGCGGGGAGCCGCGAGCAGGACCCGCTTCGCTGAGGACGTCATGGGTTCCATCGTAGGCGGCGACCGGAAAGTGATTGGCCAGCCGCCGCTGCCCCGGCCTACGCTGGAGCCATCATGGAGAACTGACCGAGCCCCGTCCCGCGTCGCGGATCACCCCGCGGGACCTCTCGCGTCCCCTCGGAGCCCCATGTCAGACACCTACCTTTTTGATCCCCCGGGTCCCGTCATCGCCGACGGCATCACCCGCGCGTTCGACGGCCGAACCGTTCTGGACAACCTCAGTTTCACCGCCGCCCCCGGCACCCGCCTGGCCGTCGTCGGCGAGAACGGCGCCGGCAAGACGACCCTGTTGCGGATCCTCGCCGGAGTCGACCGTCCCGACGCCGGGCAGGTACGCCGCCCTACTGATCTCGTGTACGTCCCCCAGGATCCCGATCCGGTCGCCGGAACTGTGACGGACCTGCTCGACACCGCCCTTCGGCCGCTGCGGGAGGCGGTGCGCACCCTCGAACGCCTCAGTGAACACCTGGACAGCGCCGACGCGGCGGACGTCGCGGTGTACGACCGGCTGCTGGCCTGGGCGAGCATCCACGACGCGTGGTCCGTCGACGAGCGGGTTGCCGCCACCGCCGATGCGCTAGGGGTCGCCGCACTCGACGGGGACCGTCCGGTCAGCAGTCTGTCCGGCGGCCAACGCACGCGCCTGAGCCTGGCGGCGGCTCTGGTTCGCCGGCCCGCGGTCCTGATCCTGGACGAACCGACCAACCATCTCGATCCCCCCGGGGTCGAACTGCTGGAGCGCGAACTGCCAACGCTGCCAGGCGTACTCGTGTTCGCCAGCCACGACCGCACCTTCCTGGACCGCGTGCCGACCCACCTGCTGGACCTGGATCCGAACGCCCTGGGGACCGACGGCGAAGGTGGGCGGCTCTTCGGAGGTGGCTGGTCGGCGTACGTCGATCATCGGGACGCGGCCCTGGCGCGCTGGGCGCAGACCCACCACGAGCAACAGCAGGACATCCGCCGGTTGCGCGCCGAGACGAAGATCGGGACGGAGGCCGTGGCCCATAACCGGCCGCCGCGCGACGGCGACAAGTTCATCTACAACTTCAAGGGTGCGCGGGTCCAGAAAACCGTGGCTCGACGGGTGGCCCAGGCCGAGCAGCGACTGGCAGAAGCCGAGCGGTCGCAACTGCGAAAACCACCGCGGCGGTTGAGTTTTGACACCCCGCTGACCGCGGGTGCCAAGGCCACCGGGGAGGTCGTTCACGTTCGTGACCTGCTGGTGCACGACCGCTTGCAGTTGCCCCGGCTGGACGTCACCGCCGGCGAGCACCTGCTGGTGACCGGTCCCAACGGCTCGGGGAAATCGACCCTCCTCAACGTGATCGCCGGGGGGCTGAGCGCGGATGAGGGGTCGGTGCGGGTGACCGCCCGGCGGATCGGTCTGCTGCCGCAGGACGTGACGTACGCCGATCCGCACCAGACGCCGTCCGACCTGTTCGGCGAGGGCCAGCCCGTGACGCTGCGCGAACTCGGCCTGTTGCTGCCCCGGGACGAGCACCGCCCCGTCGGAGCACTCAGCGCCGGGCAACGGCGGCGCCTGGCCCTGGCCGTGCTGATCGCACAGAGCCCGGACCTGTTGTTGCTGGACGAACCGACCAACCACCTGTCGCTTCAACTGGCCGGTGAACTCGAGGATGCCCTCGGCCGATCTCCGGGAACCGTGCTGGTGGCTACGCACGACCGCTGGCTCACACGCCGCTGGGCTGGTCCGACCCTGGCTTTACGGTAGGGCCTATGCCCTCCCTGCCCGATCGTGCGTTGGACACCAGCGCCGAGCAGCCCTGGCCGGTGCGCGTGCTCTCGATGAAGATCGAGGAGTACGTCGCGAAGATGTCGCCGCTGTGGGTCGAGGGGCAGATCGTGCAACTGACCCGGCGGCCGGGTTCGCCCACCTGCTACGTCACGCTGCGTGACCCCGAGGTCGACATGTCGTTGTCGGCGACCGTGCACACCAACACGCTGGCGGCGATGGGCCCGAACATCGCCGAGGGCACCCGCGTCGTCGTGCATGCCAAGCCGACCTTCTGGACCAAGCGCGGGACGCTGCACCTGGACGTGCGCACGATGCGGCACGTCGGGGTCGGTGAGCTGCTCGCGCGGTTGGAGCATCTGAAGCAACTGCTGCGCTCCGAAGGACTCTTCGACGCTTCTCGCAAAAAGCCGTTGCCCTTCCTGCCGCGCCGGGTCGGGCTGATCTGCGGGCGCAGTAGTGCGGCGGAGAAGGACGTCGTCGAGAACGCCCTACGTCGTTGGCCCGCAACGCGATTCGAGATCCGGACGGTCGCGGTGCAAGGCGTCGGGACCATGGAGCAGGTCAGTGCTGCGCTTGCGGAACTGGACGCCGAGCCCGAGGTCGACGTGATCGTGATCGCCCGCGGGGGTGGCTCTTTCGAGGACCTGTTGCCGTTCAGCAACGAGGCCCTGCTGCGTGCGGTGGCCGGCGCCCGCACTCCCGTCGTGTCCGCCATCGGTCACGACGTGGACACCCCGTTGCTGGACTACGTCGCCGACGTACGCGCCTCGACCCCGACCGATGCGGCTGCGCTGATCGTGCCGTCGTTGGCGGAGCAGACTGCGTTGCTGGCCGCGTTGCGCGGCCGCTCGGGTCACCTGTTGCGATCCCGTGTCGCCGGCGAGCGCCGCCAGTTACGAGCGCTCACCAGCCGACCGATCATGGCGCAGCCGCGCACCATGGTGACCACTCGGCGTACGGCGATCGAGGACTTGCACGAGCGCGCCCGGCGGGCGACCACCCGGCGGCTGGATCGCGAACGCACCGCGATCACCCACCAACGCACCCATCTGCGGGCCCTGTCGCCGCTGCAGACGCTGCAACGCGGGTATGCCGTGGTGCGCCTGGCCGGCGGCACCGTCGTGACCGCTGAAGAACAGGTCGCCAAGGGTGACGCGCTGACGGTCACCGTCGCCGACGGCCGGTTCCGCGCGACCCGCACCGACTGAGTTCGTCAGACGGCCGCTACCTCGGCCTTTTCGGCGCCGCGACGGCGGTCGTCCATTTCCCGCCACCGCGGGTCCAGCGCCGGCAGCATCGTGACCAGGAAGTAGGCCGCGCCGACGGCCGCGAGCGCCCACGAGATCCCCCATCGGCTCGCGAGGAGCCCACCGAGCAGACCGCCCAACGGCATCAACGACCAGCAGATGGCCGTCGTCAACGACGACACACGGCCCATCAGCGGCTCGGGGATGCGCTCGAAGATGACTGCGCCCAACACCGGGTTGATGAAACCGGATGCGAACCCGGCACCGACGGCAACCACGAGCAACGCGACCAGGGGCACGTCGAGAGCCATGGCGATGAACCGCGGCGCACCGGCGAAGAGGAAGGCCACGACGTACACCACGTAGCGCGGGAGCCGCTGCGCCCAGATCGACGCGATCAACGCGCCGAGTGCGGCCGCCGCGCCAAACGTGGCGAAGAGCAGACCCACGATCCGCGCGCCCCCACCGCTGTCCACCGCCCACACCGGCACGAGCACGGTGCTCCACGCCGCGTCCAGCAGGTTGGTCAGAGCCACCATCACCGTGATGCCCACCAGCACGCGGTCAGTACGCAGGAAGGCGAACCCTTCGCGCAGCGAGCGGAGGTAGGACGAGTGCGGCTCTGCTGATAGCTCCGGGGAGGTCCGCAACGCCGTTGTGGCCCAGGCGAATACAGCGGCCGACACCGCGAAACTGGCCGCATCGACGATCAGGGCGTTCGCCGCGCCGGCCGTGGCGATGAGCAAGCCGCCGAGCGCCGCACCGATCATCGTGGCGGTGCGTTCGATCGTGCCGAAGAGGCCGGTCGCTCGTTCCATCGGGACACCAGCGTGGCGCACAACGGACGGGATGATCGCGCTCTTCGCGGCATCGCCGGGCCCGCGCAGCGCCCCGGCAGCAGCCACCAGGGCCACGAACGCGGGGAACGGCAACCGGCCGGTGTCGTGCAACAACGGAATCGCACCCACCACGACCGCCGAGCCGAGGTCGCAGCCGATCGCCACCGGGCGGGCACCGAAGCGGTCGATCACCGGACCCACCAACACCTTGCCGATAACCAACGGGAGTGCCTCGGCAAAGGCCACCACCCCCGTCTTGGCCGCGCTCCCAGTCGTCGCGAGCACATACAACGGGATGGCGATCATCGTGATCCGGGTGCCCAGCAGCGAGATCGCATCGGAGACAAGGGTTCCGACCAGCGCTCGCATCAGTTGTCCTCGGGCAGGTCGTCCTCGGGCAGGTCATCCCGCGGCGGGACGGCGCCGGGGTAGGGGAAGGCGCTGATCTGCACCACGAACCGAGCCGCGGAAGGGTCGTCGTCCTCCGGCAATCCGGACAACCATTCCTCCAGCTTGGCGGTCAGCTGCTCGGCGTGCTCGGGCGTCAGTCGGTGATGGAAGTCGCTGAAGGTCGACGCTCGTCGCCACGGCGCCGGCAGGAGGGGCCGTTCCTCGACCGCGCGTTGTAGTTGCTGCTGGTAGATCGTCACCACGGTCTGCAGGTAGGCCTCGACCTGGTCGCGCTCCTGCGGAGTGCTGACCTCCTCAGCATCGACCGTGGTCGAGGTGTGCTTGGCGCGCCACCACCGCTCCCGGCCGTTGCCCCGCCCCGGATCGTCCTCGATGAAGCCGTGCTGGGCCAACTGCCGCAGGTGGTAGGAGGTGGCGCCGGTGTTCAGACCCAGCTGCTGCGCCAGGGAACTGGCCGTCTGCGGACCGTGGGCGCGCAACAGACCCAACATGCGCAGCCGGGCCGGGTGGGCCAGGGCGCGCAACTGATGCGGGGACGGGCTGACTGAATCAGGCATGGTGCCAGTCTGGCATTGCAAAGGACCGTTTGCAAAGATTTCTTTGCAAACGGTCCTTTGTGGACGTCGCTACCTAGGACGTGAAGCGGGCGTACGCCTTACTGAACTCCCATTGCGACTGCGCGATGCCGGAGCAGTCGTTCTGGCCGACCTTCCCGGGGCACGTTCCGTTGTCCCGTTGCAAGGCCCAGAAGCTCATCGAGGAGACGCCCTTCTGCCGGGCCCAGGACACCAATGCCTTCGCCTGGTCCACGCTGTAGGTCTCGGTCGGGCCAAAGTCATCGATCCCGATCATCTGGGTGATCCCCACGCTGCGCCATAGATGCGCGGTCGATGCGTGCGGCAGGATCGTCGACTTCAGCTGGGCGGTCAGCCCCGTTGCAGCCGTCTTCGCGTCGGCGAGCATGTCGTGCTGGGCGCCGTCCCAATAATCGAAGGTCATGATGTTGACGACGTCGATCTTGGCGTGGAACCGTGCCGCGGACGCCAGCACCGCCAGTCCACTGGGAGCAAGACCCTGGGGCGTGGACGGCAATGTGTACGAGAAGGACACCGGGTAGTGGTGCCGCTTGCCCCATTCCTGCACCTTTGCGATCGCCTGGTTGCGGCGATCGACGCCCGCAGCGTTGTTGATGGAGTCGGCCTCGATGTCCAGGTCCACCCGATGCACGCGGTAGGTGGTGAAGAGCTTGATCAGCGAAACGGCGATCTTGTCCGGATCGCTACAACTATCGCCCAGTTCAGTGCCTGTGGTGTCAGCAGTGAAACCACCCAACGAAGGGATCACATTGCCGCCGCGCCGTTGGATATCGCGGATCTGGTCGCCGTAGACGGCAGCGGAGATCGGTTTGGTTGCGTCGCCTGCCCAGGTCAGATCACAGGAGCCAGCAGCAGCAGTCTGCAAGAAAGCCAAGGTGAGGTACTTCGAACCCGACTGCTGAGACACTTTCGCCAGGTCGCTGACCCCCGTGACATCGACGTACGGCGCGGCCACCCGCGAGGGCAAGCCGGACGTGAGGGATGGCGGCCGGTTCCATCTGGAGTCGTGCGTCGCCGCCGAGTGGGCACTGGCTGTGGCGCTGCCCATTCCCGTCGCGACCATGGCCAGGCCTGCGGCCACGGCGGCGGCAAAACGAATCTGCTTCATGAGGACCTCTTTAGTAAGGAGTGTTAACTAATCCCGCCATCGACCACGCTATTGCAGTGACGCCGGCCATGGCGCCGCGCGCTCCGACCGATTCCGGCGGCCGCCAGCCGTCTGCACCGACCACGCTCTGCACCTAGGCTGGGGCGCATGACCGAGCCGCAGATTGCCGACCTGTCCTACGAGGACGCCCGTGACGAACTCACGGCCATCGTCGCGACACTCGAGGCGGGCAACCAGAGCCTGGAGGAGAGCATGTCGCTGTGGGAGCGCGGCGAGGCGCTGGCCCAGCACTGTCAGCAGTGGCTCGACCAGGCCGAGAAGCGCATCGAGTCGATGACCGCCGAGCAGATCCAGGACCTGCACGAAGAGTGACCGTGCTCGACACCACCGACCCCGGGTTTATCGACGATCCCTACCCGGCGCTGGCCGCATTGCGGGCGCAGGGACCCGTGCTGTGGCACGACGGCTGGGGCATGTTCCTGGCCACCACGCACGCCGCGGTCACCGAGACCCTGAAGAGCCGCGACTTCGGCCGCATCTGGTCTGACTTCGAGCCCGAAGACCAGATGGCACAGGTCAATTCGCTGCATCGCAACCAGTTGATGGAGAACGAGCCGCCGGCGCACACCCGGCTACGGCGGCTGGTCGCCGGTGCCTTCGGGCGTGGTCACGTCGAGCGGATGCGGCCGCGCGTGACCGCCCTGGCCGAAGAGCTCATCGAGGACTTCGATGGCGGCGACATCATTGCCCAGTACGCCGAGCCGTTGCCTGTCTTCGTCATCGCCGACCTGCTGGGCGTCCCCCGGACCGATCACGCGGACCTACGCCGCTGGTCGCAAGCCATCGTGCACCTCTACGAACCCGGCATCACCGACGCGACGAAATCCGCTGCAGCACAAGCGGCCGATGAGTTCTCCGCCTACGTGCGTGATGTGGTCGCCTTCCGCGAGCAGCACCCCGGTGATGACCTGATCACGGGTCTATTGGCTGAGCGCGCCGAAGGTGACCGGCTCAGCGAGGACGAACTCGTCGCGACCGTGGTGCTGCTGCTCAACGCCGGTCACGAGGCCAGTGTCAACGCCTTCGGCAACGGTCTGGTGGCCGCGTTGCAGCACCCGGACCAGTGGCAGCGACTCGTCGAGGGCACCGTCCCGATCGAGACCGCCGCCGAGGAGTGGCTGCGGTTCGACGCGCCACTGCAACTGTTCGAACGGACCGCTGTCACCGACACCCACATCGCGGGCGTGCCCATCGCCGAGGGTCAGAAGATCGCCTGCCTGATGGGTTCGGCCAACCGCGATGCGGCCGTATTCGGTGATACCGCAGACCAGTTCGACCTGGCCCGCGACCCGAACCCGCATGTCGGGTTCGGGCTGGGCCGGCACTTCTGCGTGGGTGCCCCGCTCGCCCGGGTGGAGTTGCAGGCCTCGATCGCGACCGTCGTACGCCGATTCCCGGCTCTGGCGCTCAGCGCCACCACTCGCCGGCCGACCTGGGTCCTTCGCGGCTACGAGGCCGTCGAGGTCTTGAGCGCCTGACTGATCGGCTGCAGGGCCCCGGCGAACTGCTGCAGCTGCTCCCAGCTGCCCAGGCCGGTGACCACGGTCGACAACCCGGACAGCGGCGTACTGCGCACAAGGGACTTCTGGTCCTTGCTGGCCCGGTCGTACTTGGTCCAGGTGACACCGTCGATCGTGACGGGACCCGCCGGCTGCCCGGAGTAGGTCTGCTGCTGGACCCAGGTCGCGTCACCGTCCTTGGTCTGGAAGACCGCGACATAACCACCGTTCGGTGCGTCGTAGCCGGCCTGCCAGGTGGCGGGCTGCTTGTCGAAGGTGAGCAACGTGACGTTCTGCGCGGCCCAACCGTCCGGCAGGCCGACCGGAATGGCGATATCCCACTTCTGCTGGGCACCGACCTCACGCGCGATGCCCTGGGGGTCGGCGATCGGCGTACTCACCGAACTCACGCGCGGCACCATCGCCACCCAGACCGCCACAGCGGCCAGCAACACGACCATCGAGATCACCATGCTGCGCACGCCACCGCGCAGACGGCGTGGTGCTGGCGCGGGGGCCTGTTCCTGGGTCGCGGTCTCGCTCACCGGTCCATCTTCCCTTATCCGGCCCGATAGGCTCGGATCGGCCGACGCCACCGGGCGATCGGGAGCAAAGGAGCACCATGCCTGACATCAGCGACATCCCCGACCGTAACCTCGCGCTGGAACTGGTGCGGGTCACCGAGGCCGCCGCGATGGCCAGTGGCCGCTGGGTGGGACGAGGTGACAAGAACGCTGCCGACGGTGCCGCGGTCGAGGCCATGCGCAAGCTCATCTCCTCGGTCTCCATGCGCGGAACCGTCGTCATCGGCGAGGGCGAGAAGGACGAGGCGCCGATGCTCTACAACGGCGAGCTCGTGGGCGACGGCACCGGCCCGGAGGTCGACGTGGCCGTGGACCCGGTCGACGGCACCACCCTCACCGCCAAGGGCATGAACAACGCGGTGTCGGTGATGGCGGTCAGCGAACGCCACTCGATGTTCGACCCCAGCGCCGTGTTCTACATGGACAAGTTGGCTGTCGGTCCCGAGGCCGCCGATGTCGTCGATATCCGCCTGCCGGTGAAGGAGAACGTCAAGCGGGTCGCCAAGGCCAAGGGCAGCAGCGTCTCCGACGTCACCGTGGTGCTGCTGGACCGCCCGCGGCACGCCCAGATCGCCGAGGAGATCCGCGAGGTCGGCGCCCGCATCCGCTACATCTCCGACGGCGACGTCGCCGGCTCGATCAGCGCCGCCCGCCCCGGCACCGGTATTGACCTGCTGCTCGGCATCGGCGGCACCCCGGAGGGCATCATCAGCGCCTGCGCGATGAAGTGCCTGGGCGGCACCATCCAGGGGCGCCTGTGGCCCAAGGACGACGACGAGAAGCAGAAGGCCATCGACGCCGGGCACGACCTGGACCGCGTGCTGTCCACCGACGAGTTGGTCACCGGCGACAACTGTTTCTTCGTAGCCACCGGCATCACGACCGGTTCGCTGCTCAAGGGCATCCGCTACTACGCCGGCGGCGCCACGACGTACTCGCTGGTGATGCGCTCCAAGAGCGGCACCATCCGCACGATCGAGGCCGAGCACCGCCTCGACAAGCTGCGCACCTACGCACCGGGTGTGAAGTAGGCGCGATGGCCCGGGTGCTGGTCGCCGGGGAGGCCCTGATCGACGTCGTACGCCGCGTCGACGGTTCGGTCGAAGCTCACGTCGGCGGGAGCCCGCTGAACGTCGCCGTCGGCCTGGCCCGTCTCGGCCACGACACCGAACTGGCCACACATATCGCCGGTGACCCCTACGGGGCGCTCATCGTCGGTCGTCTCGGCGAGGACGGAGTCCAGCTCGTCCCGGGTTCGGACACCGCGACCCGGACCAGCACCGCGCAGGCCACTTTGGCTGAAGACGGCTCGGCCAGTTACGAATTCGATATCGACTGGCGGTTCGAGCAGCAGCTCTCACCCGACTTCGGCCACTTCCACACCGGTTCGATCGCCGCGGTCCTGCAGCCGGGCGCGATCCAGGTCGAGCAAGCGATCCGGGCCGCACGCGAGCACGCCACGATCTCCTTCGATCCCAACGCGCGACCCTCGCTGATGGGCGACCCGCACGATGCGCGCGCGCAGATCGAGCAGTTGATCGGACTGTCCGACGTTGTGAAGGCCAGTGACGAGGACATCGAGTGGCTCTACGGACAGCAGGCCTCGCTCGATGCGGTGTTGGCCCTGTGGGCCCGGCTCGGGCCGTCCCTGACGGTCGCTACCCGCGGGCCGGATGGCGCTCGGGTGCACCTCGCCCGCACCGGCGAGTTCGCTGACGTACTAGGCGCTTCCGTCGACGTCGTGGACACCGTCGGCGCTGGTGATTCGTTCCAGTCCGGCCTTGTCTCGGGGCTGCTGGACGCTGGCCTGCTCGGCGGACCGGACTCGCGTGCGGCCCTGCGCGGCGCGTCCCTGACCGACGTTCTGCCCGCTGCCGCGCGAGCGGTCGCCTGCTCCGCGATCACCGTCTCCCGCGCCGGAGCGAATCCACCACACCGAGAGGAACTGCCCTCGTGAACGACATCGAACTGACCCTGCAGGAGAAGGCCGACCTGACCAGCGGCTCCGACCTGTGGCACACCACCGCGATCGAGCGGGCCGGCATCCCGGCGTTGATGCTCACTGACGGACCGCACGGGCTGCGCAAACAGCGCGGGGACAGCAGTGTCGCCGGCCTGGCCGACAGCGTCCCGGCCACCTGCTTCCCGCCGGCGGTCGGGCTGGGCTGCTCCTACGACCCCGACCTGGCCCGACGGGTCGGAGTCGCGCTCGGCGTGGAGTCCGCGATCGAGGACGTCGCGGTCATCCTCGGCCCCGGCATCAACATCAAACGGTCCCCGTTGGGCGGTCGCAACTTCGAGTACTACTCAGAGGATCCGCTGGTCGCCGGGGTCATGGGTGCGGCCCTGGTGGAGGGCATCCAGTCCCAGGGCGTTGGCGCATCGCTGAAACACTTCGCGGTCAACAACCAGGAGACCGACCGGATGCGGGTCAGCGCCGACGTCGATCCACGACCACTGCACGAGATCTACCTGCGTGGCTTCCACCGGGTGGTGACGCAGGCCAAACCCTGGACCCTGATGTGTTCCTACAACCGGATCAACGGGACCTACTCCTCCGAGAACGAGTGGCTGCTCACGACCCTCCTGCGGGATCAATGGGGTTTTGACGGCCTGGTGATGTCGGACTGGGGTGCGGTCAACGACCGCGTGGCTGGCCTTCCCGCCGGACTTGACCTCGAAATGCCCTCCAGCGGTGGGCAATCCGCTGCTCGCCTGGTGGCCGCCGTGGAGGCGGGAACCCTGGCGGAGACAGCGGTGGACACCGCCGCCGGACGCGTGCTTGACCTGGTCCGCAAGGCCGGGGCGCGCCCTGCGGCAGCCGGCCCGCTGGATGTCGATGAGCATCACGCGTTGGCGCGCGAAGCAGCGGCCCGGTCGATCGTGCTGCTGAAGAACGACAACGACCTGCTGCCGCTCGACCGCACCAGGCGTGTCGCGGTGATCGGGGCGTTCGCGCAGCAACCGCGCTACCAGGGCGCTGGATCGTCGTTGATCAATCCGACGCGCCTGGACAACGCCCTGGACCAGCTCCAACACCGCGAGTTCGAACACGTTAGTTACGCAGCCGGATTCGATCTGAAGCAGGAAGCGGACGCCGAGGCCCTGCGGGCCGAGGCGGTCAGCACGGCGGCCGACGCCGACGTTGCGGTGGTCTTCCTCGGGCTGCCCGCCGAAGAGGAGTCCGAGGGTTTCGACCGCACCCATATCGACCTACCGGCCGACCAACTCGAACTTCTGGACGCCGTTGTCGCCGCAAATCCCGACACCGTGGTGGTGCTGTCCAACGGTGGCGTCGTGGCGCTGCCGTTCGACGACAAGGTGCCGGCGATCATCGAGGGCTGGCTACTCGGCCAGGGTGGTGGCAGTGCGATCGCCGATGTTCTGGTCGGTGACATCAACCCTTCCGGCAAGCTCACCGAGACGATCCCGCTGCGCCTGGCCGACAACCCGTCGTACGACAACTTCCCCGGCTCCGGCGGTCACGTGCGCTACGGCGAGGGCATCTTCGTCGGCTACCGCGGCTACGACCACCGCGATCTGCCGGTCGCCTATCCGTTCGGTCATGGGTTGTCCTACACCACCTTCGAGTACGGCGAACCCACCGTCGAGTTGGACACCGATGGTGCCGTCGTGGTCACCGTGCAGATCCGCAACACCGGCTCGACCGCCGGTCGCGAAGTCGTGCAAGCCTATGTGTCCCTTGCGAATTCAGCGGTTGAACGGGCACCGCGGGAGCTGAAGGGCTTCGCATCGGCGCAGCTGCAGCCGGGCGAGTCCGCACCGGTCCACATCACTATCCCCCGCGACGACCTGGCCTACTGGGACGTCCGTCTGGACCGCTTCGTCGTGGAAGGCGGAGACTACGAGATCGCGGTCGGGTCCTCCAGTCGCGACCTGCGCGGTTCGAGCGTCGTGACCATCGAGGGCGACGCGGACCGCGTTCCGCTGACGATGAACTCCTCGCTCGAGGAACTGCTCGCCCACCCGGTGGCCGGGCCCATCGTCCGCGAAGCGGCGCCGGTCGACCAGGACACCCTGACCCTGATGGGCTCACTGCCGATCGGCCGGCTCACCCGGTTCCCCGGCGTTCCGGTCACCCAGGAGATGATCGAGCAGCTGATCGCGGTTGCCAACGGGGACAACTGAGCCCTAGCGCGGTCCGGGTCGGATCGAGAGCTCCTCGATGCACGCGTCGCGACCGACGGTGATGGCCAATCGGACTGCCGCAGCGACGGATTCGGGCCTGAGGTAGAGCGACTCGTCGTACTCCTCCCCCTCGATCTGCTTGAGTTCGCGTTGCATGTCCGTGGCGACCCGCCCCGGGTGGATGCCTGATACCCGTACGCCGTGTGGCCGCTCCTCCTCGCGCAGCGCGTCCGTGAACGCCCGCAGAGCGAACTTCGACGCGGAGTAGAGACCACCGTTCGCGCCGGACCGCAACCCGCTGCCGGAGTTGATCGTGACCACGGTCCCCCGCGACGCGCGCAACAGCGGCAGCAGCTCCCGGCTCAGGTCCGCGACCGCAACTACGTTGAGCTCCAGGGTCTTTCGCCAGTCGTCGCGCGACAGGTCCGCCACGGCGCCGGAGCCGAGAATGCCCGCGGAGTGCACGACGGCATCCAGCCGGTCGATGTCGGCCACCGCCGCCGAAACCTCCGACGGCGACGCCAGATCGGCGACAAATCCCGACGCCGACGGGTACGACGCGACCGCGGAGGCCACCGATTCCGCCGACCGGCCGCCGATCAGCAGGTGGTGATCGGCGGCAAGCGACTCCGCGACGGCGGCACCGATCCCTCGAGTACCGCCGGTGATCAGAACGACAGGAAGATCCACACCCACAGCTTACGAAGCGACCTTCTCCTCACGCGCCTTCGCCCGGGCCAGAGCCGCCTTGCGAGCCTCCTCGGACTCCTTGGCGATCTGCGCGGCCTTCTCGTCGTCCCTGGTGAGGTTCTCACCGGACTCCGGGTCGAACACGTGCATGGTCTCGGGGGCGAAGATGAAGGTCACGTCGTCCCCCTCCAGGATCCGGGACCGCGAATCCAGGTTGACCACCAGCTGGGTCCGCATACTCTCCCCGTCCAGGTCCCGGTCGAGATCCGCCAGCGCCTGAGCGACCTTGGGGTCGGCGTCGAAGGGCACGTAGGCGTACTGCTCGTTGCCCAGCCACTCGGTGACATCGACGACCGCGTCGAATGACGCACCACCGTCGATGGGGTTGACCTCGGCGTGCTTGATCTCCTCGGGCCGCAATCCGACGATCACCACGTCGTGGCCGGAGACCTTCTCCGCCAGATCGTCGGGGATCGGCACATCGACGAACGGCAGTTTCAACTCGTTGCCGTTGACCTGCGCGGGCAGGAAGTTCATCGGGGGCGAGCCGATGAAGCCGGCCACAAACAGGTTGACGGGCTGTTCGTAGAGCTCGCGCGGCGAAGCGACCTGTTGCAGAACGCCTTTGGAGAGCACCGCGACCCGGTCCCCCAGCGTCATGGCCTCGACCTGGTCGTGGGTGACGTAGATCGTCGTGATGCCGAGCCGCCGCTGCATGCGGGCGATCTCGGTGCGCATCTGGCCACGCAGTTTGGCGTCGAGGTTCGACAGCGGTTCGTCGAAGAGGAACGCGTCGGCGTCGCGCACGATGGCCCGGCCCATCGCGACCCGCTGGCGTTGACCACCGGACAGGTTCGCCGGTTTGCGTTCGAGGTGCTCGGTCAGTTCGAGCATCTCGGCGGCCCGGTCAACCTTGGCCTGGATCTCCTCCTCGGAGTGCTGGCCTTTGGCCAGTCGCAGCGGGAAGGCGATGTTCTCGCGCACGGTCAGGTGCGGATAGAGCGCGTAGTTCTGGAAGACCATCGCCAGGTTGCGGTCGCGCGGGGCCAGATCGTTGACCCTCTTGTCGTTGATGTCCAGTTCCCCGGAGGTGATGTCCTCCAATCCGACGATCATCCGCAGCAGGGTCGACTTGCCGCAGCCGGAGGGTCCGACCAGGATGACGAACTCACCGTCGGCAATGTCCAGCGAGACGTCGTTGACGGCGGGGAACCCATCGCCGTACTTCTTGACCAGGTGCTTGAGTTCGATGTGTGCCATGGGCGCTCCTCGGGGTCGGGATGGTCGCTTCAGCCCTTGACCGCACCGGACGTCAGTCCGGTCACGATACGGCGCTGGAACACCAACACCAGGATGACAACGGGAATGGTGACGACGACGGCGGCCGCGCAGATCGCGCCCGTCGGTTGTTCGAATTGGCTGGCGCCGGTGAAGAAGGCCAGCGCCGCCGGGACGGTGCGGGCGTTGGATGAGGTGAGGTTGGAGGAGAAGACGAAGTCGTTCCACGCGGTGAAGAAGGAGATGATGGCCGTCGTGAAGACGCCGGGTGCGGCCAGCGGAACGATGACCTTGCGGAACGCCTGCCAACTGGTCGCGCCGTCGACCTGCGCGGCCTGCTCCATCTCCCACGGGATCTGCTGGAAGAACGCAGTCAACGTCCAGATCGCCAACGGCAGCGTCAGCGCCAGGTAGGGGATGATCAGACCGGGGATGGTGTCGAAGAGGCCGATCTGCCGCCACAGGTTGAACAACGGCGTCACCATGGCGATCACCGGGAAGAACGACACCGCGAGCGCCGTGCCCAAGATCAGCTTCTTGCCCGGGAAGTCCAGCCGCGCGATCGCGTAGGCACAGAACGTCGCCAGCACCACCGCGATCAGCGTCGAGACGACACAGACGATGATCGAGTGCCACAGCGCCGGGACGAACAGGTCCTTCGCGCCACCGGTGAAGATCAACGAGTAGTTGTCCCACGTGGGGTCCTTCGGCCAGAAGTTGCCGAACGAGTTCTGGGTCGGATCACCTAGTGCGGCAGTTGACTTCAGCGACGTCGCGAAGATCCAGATCAGCGGGATGACGGTCCACAGCATGATCGGGATGGAGACCGCGAAGAGCCCCCATTTGGTGCGTTCTGCTCGTGTGGCTGCCATGGCTCAGCTCCTCCCCGCCGTCAGATCCACCTTGAACCCCTTGATGAAGATCGCAGCGATGATCAGCACGAAGATGAACAGGATCACGGCCAGCGCCGATCCCATCCCGATCTCGACCCGGTCGATCGTCTCCCGGGCCACCAGGATGGAAAGCGTCGTGGTGTTGTTCGCACCACCGGTCATGATGAACGGGTTGTCATAGATCCGGAACGCATCCAAGGTCCGGAACAACGCGGCGACCAGGATCGCGGCCTTCATGTTCGGCAGCACCACCCGGGTCATCCGCTGCCACCACGTTGCGCCATCGACCTCGGCGGCCTCCTCCAAGGAGGAGTCCACGTTGGCCAGGCCGGCCAGTAAAAGCAGCGACACGAACGGTGTGGTCTTCCAGATCTCCGACAGACAGATGATGAAGATCGAGGACCAGGTCCCGCCGAACCAGTCGTAGTTCAGGTCCCACGCCCCGAACGTCAGCGTGTGCAGCCAGTGGTTGATGAACCCGGTGTCCACCTGCGCGGCGTACTTCCAGCTGAAGGCGGAGACCACGGTGATGATCGCATACGGGATCAGCACGATCGTGCGCAGTGTCCGCCGCGGGATGATGACTTTGTTCATCACCAGCGCGATCAGGAAGCCGAAGATCAGCTCGAAGAAGAGCGTGATGATGGTGATCACGACGGTGACGCCGAATGACTTCCAGAACAGCGAGTCGGTGAACGCGGTGACGTAGTTCTGCAGGAAGACGAACTTGCGACCGGCCGGATCGGTCAGTCGGTAGTTGAACAGTGACAGGTAGACCGCGTAGGCGATCGGGTACATCGTGACCAGCACCATCACCACGAACGCGGGACCGGCCAGTTTCCAGCCCAGGGACCGTTCTGCCTTCGCCCGGTCCGACAGCCGGGGCTTGTCCTCGCGCGCCTCGCTCCGGCTCTCCGGAGCCTCCACGGCCGTCACAGAAGTGCCTTTCCGTTCAGCACCTTCACAATGAATTCCTGCGCCTTAGCGGGTGTCTGCTGGTTCACCGAACTCGGCGGGCTGAACTGTTGCTGGATCCCGGAGGAGATGTCGCCGTAGTACTGCGACTGCGGGCGTGGGGCCGCCTGTTGCAGCGACTCCTGGATCAGATTGGCCATCGGGAACGCCTTCTTCACATTTGCCTCCTCGAAGACCGCCTTGCGGCTGGCGGGGTTACCGGTGCCGAGCATGTACGTCGTCTGGTTCTTCTCGTTGCTGATGCAGGCCGCTGCCTGGTAGGCCAGATCCTGATGTGAACTCTTCGCACCGACGCCGAGCTCGATACCTCCGAACGGCGGCCGGGACTGCTCACCGGCGACGGTCTGGGGATACATCGCCCAACCGATGTCGTTCAAGAACGGGACCTTGGCGCTGGTCAGCGCTGCGTAGGTGTAGGGCCAGTTGACCAGGAACCCGCTCGTGGTCGTGTTCTGGAACAGGTTGAGCGCTTCGGTCTCGGTGGAGGAACCCATCGCCGGACCACCGACCCCGGTCGAGGCCACCTGCTGGATGATCTTGGCCGCGTCCCGCCCTGCCTGGCTGTCCAGACCAAGCTTCAACTCGTCGTACCGTGCGCCGGGGTTCTCCACGATCTTGCCGCCGGCACCTGAGATCAACGCGTTGATCCAGACCATGTAGCCCTCATACAGCGAGGACTGGACACCGATCTTGGTGTTGGTCTTCTGGGCCGCGGAGATGAGCTGGTCCCAGGTCACCGGCTTGCTCATGTCCAGCCCGGCTTTGGCGGCAACACTCTTGCGGTACCAAAGCAACTGGGTGTTCGCCCAGAACGGGACGGCCACCAGCTTGCCCTGCCACTTGGAGGCATCGATGGCCGATTGCACTCTGTCCTGAGTGAATTCGGCCTGCATCGACTCCGGCACCGGGGCGAGATAACCGGCCTCGGCGAATTCGGCCACGAAGACCGGGTCCATGCTCATCAGGTCCATCGAGGCGTCGCCGGCGGCCAGCCGCCGCAGCAGCTGGATGCGCTGGTCGCTCGCGCTGTTGGGCAGTTGCTGGATCGTGATCGTGTACTTACCGCCCGAAGCGGCGGTGCATTCCTTGGCCAACTGCGCCTGGCCGCCCTTGGTCGGGTCCGAACCGCCACCGTCGGGGTTGATGTACCAGGTGAGGTTCGGCGTACCCCCGCTGGCGGAGGAGCAGGCGGCGATTCCGGCAGATCCGACCAAGGCAACTACGACGGCTGCGGCTTGCTGCTTGATCGTCCGACGCATACCTACGTGCCTAACCGATCCCAGGCGTCGGAGCCACTATCAGGTCACCCGCAGGGGTGTCGATAATCTGGAGGTATGGCCGAATTCGCCTACGAGGACCTGCTGCCCGCTGGAGCCGACGACACGTCGTACCGGCTCCTGACCACGGAAGGCGTACGCACGGTCGAGGGGCCGGGCGGCCGCACTTTCCTGGAGGTCGATCCGGCCGTCCTGACCCTGCTGACCGACACCGCGATGCACGACATCGCGCACTACCTGCGCCCCGCCCACCTGGCCCAGTTGCGCTCGATCCTGGACGATCCGCAGGCCAGCGCCAACGACAAGTTCGTGGCCACCGACCTGCTGAAGAACGCCAACATCGCCGCCGCCGGCGTCCTGCCGATGTGCCAGGACACCGGTACGGCGATCGTGATGGGTAAGAAGGGATCTCACGTTCTCGTCGAGGGCCGGCGTCCCGATGAGGAGGCCATCGCCCATGGCGTCTTCGACGCCTACACCCGGTTGAACCTGCGCTACTCGCAGATGGCGCCGATCACGACGTGGGAGGAGAGAAACACCGGCTCCAACCTGCCCGCGCAGATCGAGTTGTACGCCGACACCGCCGCCGGTCACGAGACGACGTACAAGTTCCTGTTCATGGCCAAGGGCGGTGGCTCGGCGAACAAGTCCTACCTCTACCAGGAGACCAAGGCGATCCTGAACCCGGACTCGATGATGCGCTTCCTGGACGAGAAGCTGCGCGCGATCGGGACCGCCGCCTGCCCGCCGTACCACCTGGCGATCGTCATCGGCGGTACCAGCGCTGAGTTCGCTTTGAAGACAGCCAAATACGCGAGCGCGAAGTACCTCGACAACCTGCCGACGTCCGGCGACATGACCGCGCACGGTTTCCGGGACACCGAGTTGGAGCAGCAGGTCCTGGAGTTGACGCGCAACTTCGGGATCGGCGCGCAGTTCGGCGGCAAGTACTTCTGCCACGACGTGCGGGTCGTGCGTCTGCCCCGGCACGGTGCCTCCCTGCCGGTGGCGATCGCCGTCAGTTGCTCGGCGGACCGCCAGTGCCTGGGCAAGATCACCGCCGAGGGTGTCTTCATCGAGGAACTCGAGCGCGACCCGGCCCGGTTCCTGCCGGACACGACGCACGAGGACCTGGAGGAGGCCGGTGACGTCGTGCACATCGACCTCAACCAGCCGATGCCGGCGATCCTGGCTGAACTGTCGAAATACCCTGTGAAGACACGGCTTTCGTTGACCGGACCGCTGATCGTGGCCCGCGACATCGCGCACGCCAAGATCAAGGAACGACTCGACGCGGGCGAGCCGATGCCGCAGTACCTCAAGGACCACCCCGTCTACTACGCCGGGCCGGCCAAAACCCCTGAGGGGTACGCGTCGGGATCCTTCGGCCCGACGACGGCCGGCCGGATGGACTCCTATGTGGACCAGTTCCAGGCCGCAGGTGGTTCGATGGTGATGTTGGCCAAGGGCAACCGGAGCAAACAGGTGATCGACGCGTGCGCCGCGCACGGCGGTTTCTACCTCGGCTCGATCGGCGGCCCGGCAGCCCGCTTGGCCAAGGACTGCATCAAGCACGTCGACGTCATCGAGTATCCGGAGTTGGGCATGGAAGCAATCTGGAAGATCGAGGTCGAGGACTTCCCGGCCTTCATCGTCGTCGACGACAAGGGCGAGGACTTCTTCGCCTCGGTGGCCAAGCCGGTCGCCTTCTCCATTTCGACCAGGCCCGGCTTGTGAGCCACCCGCTCACGCCGCAGTGGGCGTGGGACGAACTGGCCGCTGGCAACGCGCGGTTCGTCGCGAACAGCCCGAAGCACCCCAACCAGGACGCGCAGCGCCGACACATCCTGGAAGCCGGGCAGACCCCGTCGGCGATCTTCTTCGGCTGCGCGGACTCCCGGGTGGCCGCCGAGATCATCTTCGACCAGGGCCTGGGTGACCTGTTCGTGGTCCGGACTGCCGGCCACGTTGTCGACAACGCCGTGCTGGGCTCCGTGGAGTTCGCGGTGTCGGTGCTGGGTGTGCCGCTGATCGTGGTCCTCGGCCACGACTCGTGTGGTGCGCTCAAAGCCACCATGGACGCCGTACTCACCGGTGACGTGCCGCCCGGTTATCTGCGCGACATCGTCGAACGCATCACCCCCAGCGTGATGACGGCTCGCAAGGACGGCGCGACCACCCTGGAGGAGTTGGAAGCCGAACACGTGCGCAACACCACGCAGTTGCTGAATGAGCGGTCGGTTGTGGTGCACGAAGCCATCGCGGCCGGTAAGTTGGCGATCGTCGGCGCGACGTACGACCTGGGCGACGGCAGGGCCACCGTTGCCACCACCGTAGGAGCGGTGACCACCACCTGACAGCCTGAACGTGGGCTGGGAGTTTGCCGTAACCACTCGCCCCCGCCCCAGCGGGGATTTACCGTCGACACGTGACCACTACGCCTGACGCTGCACCCATCGGCTTCCCTGAGACCTCCGGTGACAAAGGTCTGAAGTCCGGTGCGGTCGGGCTGCTGTCCACGATCGTCGTCGGGGTGGCTTCCACCGCCCCGGCCTACTCCTTGGCCGCCAGCCTCGGCTTCGTGGTCGCCAGCGGGGGCGCCCTGCTGGCCGGGGTGAAGGCGCCAGCCATCATCCTGCTGGCCTTCATCCCGATGTACTTCATCGCCGTCGCCTACCAGGAGTTGAACAAGGCCGAACCGGACTGCGGTACGTCGTTCACCTGGGCCTCGCGCGCCTTCGGGCCGGTCGTCGGGTGGATGACCGGGTGGGGCATCATCGCGGCCGACGTCATCGTGATGGCCAACCTGGCCCAGATCGCCGGCTCCTACTCGTTCTCCTTCGCCGACACCCTCGGGCTGCACAACTCGTTGTCCTCCAGCATCTTCTGGTCGACGGTCGCCGGCATCATCTGGATCGCAGTGATGACCTACATCTGCTACCGGGGAATCGAGCTCAGCGCCCGGATCCAATACGGGCTGCTGACCATCGAGGTGCTCGTGCTGTTCCTGTTCGCAGCGGTCGCGTTGATCAAGGTCTACTCCGGACACGCGGAGTCGTATTCCCTTCATCCGCAATGGTCCTGGCTGTGGCCGGGCGGGCTCTCGTTCAGCGATGTGATCGCCCCCGCGTTGCTGACGGCGGTCTTCATCTACTGGGGCTGGGACTCAGCGGTCTCGATCAACGAGGAGACCGACGATCCGGCGACCACCCCCGGCCGGGCCGCTGTCCTGTCCACCCTGATCCTGCTGTTCACCTACGCCATCGTGACCGTCGCCGCCGTCGCATTCGCCGGCACCGGCACCGAAGGCATCGGCCTGGGCAACCAGGCCAACTCCGAGGACGTCTTCAGCGCGATCTCGCCGGCCCTCTTCGGCGACAGCGGCCTGGGCCACGTGGGCCAGTTGCTGCTGGCGGCCTCGATCCTGACCTCCGCGTCGGCGTCCACGCAGACCACGATCCTGCCGACCGCACGCACCGCGCTGTCGATGGCCGTCTACAAAGCCATCCCGGAGCGATTTGCCCGGATCCACCCCAAGTACCTGACCCCGACCTGGTCGACGATCGGTATGGGCCTGATCTCGATCGTCTTCTACCTCATCTTCACCCTGATCAGCCAGAACCTGCTGTCGGCGCTGATCGGTTCGATCGGTCTGATGATCGCGTTCTACTACGGCCTGACCGGATTCGCGTGCGTGTGGTTCTACCGGCGCAACCTGTTGAGTTCACCTCGAAACTTCATCATGCAAGGGCTGTTCCCGTTCCTCGGGGGCGCGATCCTGGTCGGCGCGTTCATCTATGCGGTCCGCTCCTACTGGGCACCGGACTGGCTCACCGACGACGCGGGCAAGAACATCACCATCTTCGGGCAGGGTGCGGTCGCCGTTGTCGGCCTCGTCGCCCTCCTACTCGGCGTCATCCTGATGATCGCGTGGTGGACGGTCAAGTCGGACTTCTTCCGGCAGAAGACGCTGCCGCGCAAAGCAGCTCACGAACTCGTGCTCGCCGGTGTGCCTTACGATCCTGCCGGACCTTCCGAGGTACGCCTGCCCGATGCCGGCCTTCCGGACATCCTGATCAGCGAGGACCTGTCCAACCTGCCGCCCGGCCAACGGGCCGTCCGGCGCGAAGACCTCGACGACTAGCCTGGGGCGCGTGCACGTCACAGCGCTCAACCTGCACCCCGTGAAGTCCACGGCCATCCGAAGGGTTGACTCGGCGTACGTCGGCCTGGCCGGCCTGCGCGGGGACCGGGAGTGGATGATCGTCGACGACGCCGGTGACATGGTCTCTGCCCGCGAACTCAACCAGCTCTTCACGATCGTCGCCGACACCCCGCAGACCGGGGGCACCGCGGATCTGCGGCTGAGCGCCGAGGGCCACGAGCCGATCGAGATCTCTTTCCCGTACGCCGGGCGGCTGGCTCCCGCGCGGCTGTTCACCCGGCCGCACACCCAGGTGCGGTTCGCCGGACCGCACGCCGACGCGTGGCTCGCGCGCGTGCTCGGGCGCGACGATCTGCACCTGGTCTGGTGCGAGGATCCGTCGCAGCGATCGCTGAACCCGGAGTTCTCCCGGCCGGAAGATCACGCGGTGTTCCAGGACGGCTACCCGGTGACGTTGGCCAGCACGACCTCAGCGTCGTTGCTGAGCCAATGGGCGGGCAACGACCTTGCGGTGCAACGGTTCCGAGCCAATGTGGTCATCGACGGCGACGAAGCCTTCGCTGAGGACCACTGGACCTCGGTGCGGATCGGCGACGTACCGTTCCGGGTTGCCAAAGCCGTCGATCGCTGCGTGATGACGACGATCGACCCGGTGAGTCTTCACCGCTCGAAGGAGCCGATCGCGACGCTGGCCAAGCACCGCAAGTGGGACGGCAAAACGTGGTTCGCGATCCATCTGATCCCCGACGCTGAAGGTGAGATCCACGTCGGCGACGAGGTAGTTGCTCAATGACGCGCACTGACGACCGCCTACAGGTGATCGCCCTCGGCGCCGATGGTCAGGATTTCGAAATCCGACGGCAGTCCTTGGAGAGCGCAACTGCCGTCTGCGAACACCTCGACACTGACGGCGTAACCGCCGATCTGCAATCCCTCGATGCGCAGTGGACCGAATGGCATCGAGCGGGGCGGGTTGAGATCAACGCGGCGGTTCGGAACGTCGACCTGCAGCCCGATGGCCAGTTGGAGGACCGTCACAGCGCTCGCGGCCGCCCACGCCTGGGGCCGGCACGCCGCGGGGTACGGTAACGGCCGGCCCAGCGGCGTCGCATCACCGTGAAGTTCAGGACTGCGATAGTTGAAGGCCGCCGCGGCAGCCACCAACCGGGCCGCCAGCTCGGCAGCGGCCTCGCGGTGGCCCTCCTTCATCAGCCCGAGGGCGCAGATCGCAGTGTCGTGTGTCCAGACCGATCCGGTGTGGTACCCGATCGGATTGAAACCACCATTGTCGGCCGCCAACGTCCGAACACCGAACTGCCCCAACATGTTCGGGGCCATGAGACGATCGGACACCAACGCAGCCTCGCGAGCGGTTAGCGCACTGGTTCCCAGGGCATGACCCATATTGGAGGCGATCCCGTCGACCAATGCTCCGTCGCCGTCGATGGCGATGCCCAGATAGGGATCCTCCCCTGCCGTCCAGAAGCGATCCCGCACGGCGGCCTCCCAGCCGTCGGCCGCCGTACGCGCACGGCCTGCCAGCGGCGCATCGGCGGGTGACAACTCCTCGAGCAGGCTCGCCGCCGCGCGACCGGCCTCGACGGCGTACGCCTGGACTTCCAGCAGCGCGATCGGCGGTTCGCCGAGCGTGCCGTTCCGGAACCGGATCGCATCACTGGAGTCCTTCCACCCCTGATTGACGAGGCCGCCACCGGACTCGTCGACGTACCGGATCAGGCCGTCCTCGTTGGCCGCAGCCTGATCCAGCAACCAACCCGTTGCTGCCCGCAGGGTAGGCAAGAGTTCCTGCGCGTCGTCGTCCGGCAAGCCCCATCGGCGGGCATCGGCCAGGAGCAGGATCCACAGCGCAGTGGCATCGACCGTCCCGTAGTACAACGGCGGAAGGCCACCGGCGGCGCTGCGGCGCACCTCGTGCGCGATCTTGCCCGGTTGCTCGGCGGTCGACCGATCCGTTCGGGTGCCTTGGCGACGAGCCAGCGCCCGCAGTGTGCCCGCTGCGAGCGTGGTCCCCAGGGGGAGGGCGAGTCGGGCGGTCCACAGCGCATCCCGGCCGAACAACGTGAGATACCAAGGGGTGCCGGCCGCCGCGAAGACGTCCGCAGGAGCCAGAGGATCCCTGAGCAGTAGGTGCTGCAGGTCCAGGACGCCAGTGGCGGCCAGCCGCTCCAGGCGGGGGTCGCCGGCCCGCACCTGGATGCCTCCCGCCCAACCGACGGAGCGCGAGCCCGCATCGCTATCGAACAGCGACGTAGCTGTCCGCCGAGTGGTGATCCGAACGGTGACCGTCGCGCTGGCACCCGGTGCGATATCGAGGTCGAACCGAAGGAGCGCTTCGCCGCCCGGGGCGGCGTCGGTCGACGAAGGTTCCGGGTCGCACACCACCTGCACCTGTTGGGTTGCAGTACGCCACGACACGACCCCGCCGGGATCGAGGTCAACGGGCAGGACTGACTGCGGCGCGGCCCCTGCCTTCACTATGGAGATGTCGGCACCATCGCCGGCGCAGGAGATCACCAACGGCTGGTCCATTCGAACGCCCGACCGGTTGTGCACGAGGAACGTCTCCGTCATCGACGCCCCGTCAACCGACCGGCGGTGCTCCAACTCGACGGTCGGGTCTGGACCCTGGTCACCCAAAGTCCTTGCTGCCGAATAGAACTCGGCGTCGGCGCCCCTCGCACTGGCGGAGATGGGGGTCAGTGGGTCGCTGCCGAGGCGACGGGTCAGGATGCTGACCGCGCGCTCGTCGTCGACAAAGAACCCCTGGGTGCCCATCACCTCGAACTGGCCGCTGATCGGGCTCAGCGCCGTCGCGGGGCCGTCGACAACCACGACCAGTTGGTGCAGCCAGGGTTGCTCACCCGAGGTGCCATCGGCCTGATCCATCGCCTGCTCCCTCACTTTCTGGTGTGCCACCGGCCCATCCTTGACAGACCGGAAGCGGAGCGCCACCATCGAAAGACGTTTTGAACGTTCAAATCATCGTATGAACGTTCACACAACTGGTGAGGATCGGTCAATGGGGACCACATCGCAGAACTCGCGGCGGGTGACGATCAACGACGTCGCCCGGGCCGCGAATGTTTCGCGACAAACGGTCAGCAACGTCGTCAACCAGCCCGACCGCGTAGCGCCCGAGACCCTGGAGCAGGTTCAGGTCCACATTGAGCGCCTGGGCTTCCGGCCCAGCCGGGCGGCCCGAACGCTCAAGCAGGAGCGGGCCGGCGCGTGGGGGCTGCAGCTGGATTCGCACGGCTCCGGCCGCCTCGGATCTATCCTCGACTCGTTTCTCGTGGAGCTGACCTGGCTGTCGCAGGACCACGACACCCACATCGTTCCGTTCGTCGCGTCTGATCATCTGCGGCCGATGGCTGCCTACCAGGAACTCGTCGCCAGCCGGCTGGCGGACGGCTTCGTTCTCACCAACACCCGGCTGGACGATCCGCGACCCGGGTGGCTGGTGACGCACCGACAGACCTTCGCCTCCTTCGGGCGCATGTGGGGATCGCCGGGTTTGACCCGGTGGGTCGATGTCGACGGCCGCGCAGGCGTGACCGCGGCCACCGAACATCTCCAGGCGCAAGGGTTCGAGCGCATCGGGTTCCTAGGCTGGCCGGCCGGATCTCCGGTCGGTGACGACCGCCGGTCGGGCTGGGCGATGGCCATGGGCCACACCGGTTCCGAAGATCGCGACCGCTGGGAGGCCGCCGCCGAACAGGGCTTCGATTCCGCAGCGGCCGCGGCGCTTCCATTGGTGGCGGCCATCGGAAAGGGCGGTGCGGTCGCCTGCGTCTCCGACGCCATGGCTGTGGGTGTGTGGCGTGCGGTGAACTCGCTGGGCTGGCGACCAGGCGTCGACTTCGGTGTCGTCGGCTTCGATGACACCGACGCGGCCCAAGCACTCGGGCTGACCACGGTGCGTCAGCCCCTTGAACTGGTCGCTACGCACATCCTCCAGATACTCGACGAGCCGCAGGATCCGGACGCCGGAGTCCTCCTGCGACCCGACCTGGTCATTCGCTCCAGCACCATGCGCGACCCGGCAGATCCGCTGTAAAACCCTTCGTTCGTGTTTTCCGATCCCAATCGCTCCAGGAGGCGCTCATGAAAACTACCAAGTCCCTGTCTGTCGCGGCCGCCGCGGTGGGCAGCCTGTGTCTGGCTGCCTGCGGTGGCGGTGGCTTCTCCAGCACGACCGCGTCCCAGGCCACCGGCTCCGGACCCGTGCAGCTGACCATGATGATCGGTAGCTCCGGACCGGCAGAGACCACCGCCGTCCAGCAGGCGACCACCGCATGGGGCAAGAAGAGCGGCAACTCGGTGAAGGTGGTCGCCGCGTCGAATCTGCAGCAACAGCTGGGTCAGGGGTTTGCCAGCCCGAACCCACCCGACGTGTTCTACGTGGACGCATCACTGATCGGCACCTACGCCAAGGCCGGGTACTTGTACGCGTACGGCGACAAAGTCGACCCGTCGCAGTTCGAGCCGTCGCTGGTCACGGCGTTCACCTATAGCGGGACCCTGTATTGCGCGCCGAAGGACTCCTCGACGCTGGCGCTTCAGATCAACAACCAGATGTGGCAGGCCGCCGGTCTCACGTCCGCGGACTACCCGAAGAACTGGGACCAGTTGGAGACCGTTGCCAAGAAGCTGACCAAGGGCAACGTGACCGGGCTCGTCATCGGCAACGACCACAACCGCAGCGGCGCCTTCATGGTGCAAGCCGGTGGTTGGCTGCAGACAGGGGACAAGTTGACCGCCACGGACCCGGGCAATGTGACCGGCCTGCAGGAGGTCCAGAAGCTGATGAAGGACGGGGTGTTGAAGTACAACACCCAGACCAATCCCTCCACCGGATGGGGCGGCGAGGCGTTCGGCAAGCAGATTGCTGCCATGACGATCGAGGGCAACTGGCTGGTCGGGGGAATGAAGGATTACCCGAACGTCAAATACACGACGGTCGAACTGCCCGCTGGTCCGGCGGGCAAGGGGTCGTTGCTCTTCAGCAACTGCTGGGGAATCGCGGCCAAATCCAAGAACCACGCCGCCGCGGTCGCTCTCATCAAAGACCTGATCACCCCGTCCCAGCAGATGGCGTTCGCCGACGCGTTCGGTGTCATGCCGTCGACCAAGGAGGGACTGACTCAGTTCGAGTCGAAGTACCCCAACCAGGCGGCCTTCGTGAAGGCGGCGGCCTACTCCAAGGGCCCGGTCAACCTGCCCGGGCTGACCCAGGCGATAGCCAGCTTCGACTCCGCGCTCGGCTCGATGACTCCGTCGACTGACGTCAAGGCCCTCCTGGAGACCTTCCAGAAGAACGGGACCGCCGCCGGCCAGTGACCCACCGGCCCAACCATTTCGAGTTCTACCCAGGAGACGGTTCGATGGCAGTGCGCAGGCGCCGGTCCCACCTGCGGGGCCCCGAGGGCATCTATGGGTGGTTGTTCACCGCACCCATGATCATCATCCTCGGGTTGTTCTTGTTCATCCCGATCGTGATGGCCCTGTGGGTCAGCATGACCAACTGGAACGGCAACGGCAGCCCCTTCGTCGGGGGTCAGTACGCGCAGTTCGTGGGTGCAGACAACTACCTGCGGCTGTTCACCAGGAGCGGCCTGACCCAGTCCACCTTCATGCAGTCCCTCAGCAACAACTTCTACTACGTGCTGCTCGTGGTGCCCATCCAGACGGTGCTCGCTCTCGGCCTGGCTCTGCTGGTCAATGCGCGCGGACTACGCGGCAAGGGGTTCTTCCGCACTGCCTTCTATTTCCCATCGGTCACGAGCGCTGTCGCCATCTCGACCGTGTTCATCTTCCTGTTCAGTAACAGCGGCGCAGTGAACGCCTTCCTGAAATTCTTCGGAATCGATGGACCCCAGTGGTTCAACGACAGCAACGGCTTGCTGCACATGCTGCTGCAGAAGATCGGCATCGACGGGTCCAGCAGTTCCTGGGGTCAGCACGAGATCCTTGGTCAGACGGTGTGGGCGTGGCTGTCCGGCCCGTCGGTAGCCATGTCGGTCGTCATCATCCTGGTGATCTGGACGACCTCGGGGACGTTCATGCTGATGTTCCTGGCCGCGCTGCAGGACGTCCCGGTCGAACTGGAAGAGGCCGCGGCCCTGGACGGCGCCACCGGATGGCGTCGGCTGCGTTCGGTGATTCTGCCCCTCATCAAGCCGACGCTGTTCATGGTGCTGACCCTGGGACTCATCGGCTCGTGGCAGGTGTTCGACCAGATCTACGTCATGGGTAAAGGCGCCCCCGACGGAACCACTCTCACCCCGGCGTACCTCGCGTATCAGACCGGTTTCTCCAACACCCAGTACGGGCTGGGCGCGGCCATGTCCTTCGTGGTGTTCCTGATCATCATCATCTGCACGTTGCTGCAGCGCTATGCGCTGCGCGACCGCGATACATCCCGTCGGGCGCGCAGAGCGGCCGCCCGTCAACGCAAGAGCACCGAGGGGGTGACATCGTGAACCGGCGGATGGGTCCTATCGGCCAGATCCTGGTCTACCTGGCGCTGATCGCCTTCGCCCTGCTGTTCATCTATCCCTTCTTCATCCAGATCGCCACCTCGTTCAAGACCGACGCCGATGCCGCAGCGTCGCCGTTGTCACTGATCCCCAACCCGTTCAGCCTCCAGGCGTGGCGGTCGATGTTCGACCCCAACAGCGCGGCGCACGTCCCGATGACAACCTGGGCACTGAACTCGGTCCTGGTCGCGACGTTGGTGACTGTCGGCCGGGTCTTCTTCGACAGCCTCGCGGGCTATGCGCTGTCCCGGTTGCACTTTCGAGGCAGAGGTTTCATGTTCTGGGTCGTGGTCGCCGTGATGGCCGTTCCCGGCGTGGCCCTGCTGATCCCGAAGTTCCTGATGGTGACCTATCTGGGCATCTACAACACCTACGCGGCGATGATCATCCCGCTGCTGGTCGATGCAGCCGGGATCTTCATCATGAAGCAGTTCTTCGACTCTGTATCCGTTTCGATCGAAGAGGCGGCCCGCATGGACGGTGCGGGGATCTTCCGCACCTATTGGTCGGTCATTCTGCCGATGGCCCGTCCCGCTCTGATCACCCTGACGATTCTGTCGTTCCAGGGTTCGTGGAACGAGTTCACCCACTTCCTGGTCGTGACAGACGGAACTCCGGCCCATCAGACGCTGGTGACCGGCCTGGCCAGCCTGACCAGCGGGCAGTTGGGTGCGGGTACCCAGTACCCGCTGAAACTCGGCGCGGCACTGCTGACCACCATTCCGGTGGCGTTCTTGTTCTTCTACTTCCAGCGCTACTTCGTCCGCGGCGCTAACGAAGGCGCCGAGAAAGGCTAGCGCGGCGGGCCCGCACCGCTCAGAGCGCGAGTTCGGTGCGGACGACTGCGGCCAGGCGGTGCGCGACGTCCTCGGCGTGCTGCGCGGTCGCGGCTTCGACCATCACCCGCACGACCGGCTCGGTGCCGGACTTGCGCAGCAGGATCCGGCCGGTGCCGGCCAACTCCTGCTCGACGGTCACGACGGCCGCCTGGACGGTCTCGTTGCTGTCGACGGCGTTCTTGTCGACACCGTCGACGTTGAGCAGGAACTGCGGCAACCGGGTCATACAGGCGGCGAGGTCGGCCAGCGACTTGCCCGTACTGGCGACGCGCGCGGCGAGGGTGAGGCCGGTCAGGACGCCGTCACCGGTGGTCGCGTGGTCGAGCATGATGACGTGCCCGGACTGCTCCCCACCCAGGGAGAAGTCGCCGGACTTCATCTCCTCCAGCACGTACCGGTCGCCGACCGACGTCTGCAGGACGTTGACACCTTCGCGCTCCATCGCCTGCAACATGCCCAGGTTGCTCATCACCGTGGCCACGAGGGTGTCCCCGCGCAGCACGCCGCGCTCCTTCAGGTCCAGCGCCAGGATGGCCATGATCTGATCCCCGTCGACGACCTGACCGCTGGCGTCGACCGCCAGGCATCGGTCAGCGTCCCCGTCGAAGGCCAGTCCCATGTCGGCGCCGACCTGGGCGACCATGACCCGCAGGTGACCAAGGTGCGTCGAGCCGTACCCGTCGTTGATGTTCAGACCGTCCGGCTCGGCGCCGATCACAGTGACGCGCGCGCCTGCACGGCGGAAGACCTCCGGGCCCACCTCGCTGGCCGCGCCGTGTGCAGCATCGAGGACCACGTGCAGCCCGTCCAAGGGTGCAGGTACGGCGCCCAGCAGGTGCTCGACGTACCTCTCCCCTCCGCCGGGCAGGGTCTTGGCCCTTCCCACCGCAGCCCCTGTCGGGCGCTGCCAGTCAGCGCGCAGGCTGCCGGCGATGGCGTCCTCGGTGGCATCGGGCAGTTTGAAACCGCCCCGGGAGAAGAACTTGATGCCGTTATCGGGCATCGGGTTGTGCGAGGCGGAGATCATGACGCCCAGATCGACGTTCAGATCGGCCGTGAGGTAGGCGATGGCGGGTGTCGGAAGCACCCCGGCGTCGTAGACGTCGACGCCGGCGGACGCCAGCCCCGCGACGGTGGCTGCAGCCAGGAATTCACCGGAGGCGCGAGGGTCGCGACCCACCACGGCAGAGGGTCGGTGACCAGCGAACTCGCCCTTCTCGCCCAGCACCCGTGCAGCAGCAACGGCCAGGTCGAGCGCGAGTTCCGCGGTGATGTCCCGGTTCGCGAGACCCCGGACACCGTCCGTCCCGAACAATCTGCTCATTGGACCAAAGCTAGCCGACGCGACCCAGTAGGGACGAAACGTGCAGCCGTGCGCCCACCGATTTTGGAGCGATCGAGGTTCTGCAGGTCGTTCCAACGCCGTCCGTCCTGCAGAAGGTGAATACCTCCAGAATCATCGGCCGCCGGGAGTCGCAGACAGCGAAGCCCGGACCCCCACGAGGGAGTCCGGGCTTGGATGCTGCGAGCAGCGATCAGCGCTTGCTGTACTGCGGCGCCTTACGGGCCTTCTTCAGACCAGCCTTCTTGCGCTCCGGGACGCGAGCGTCACGGGTCAGCAGACCGGCCTTCTTCAGCGCGGGACGGTTCAGCTCGGGGTCGACGCCGTTGAGCGAACGCGCGACGCCCAGACGAACGGCACCGGCCTGGCCGGAGGGGCCACCGCCGTGCACGCGGACCAGCACGTCGTACGCGCCATCCAGCTCCAGGACCTTCAGCGGCTCGTTGACCAGCTGCTGGTGCACCTTGTTGGGGAAGTACTCCTCCAGGGTGCGGCCGTTGACCTTCCACTCACCGGTGCCCGGCACGATGCGGACGCGGGCGATGGCCTGCTTGCGGCGGCCGGTGGCGGCGCCGGGGGCAGAGGCGGTCGGGCGGGGGCGGTTCTCGTCGACGACGTCGGCGCCACTCTCGGTGGTGTATTCGGTCAGCTGCGGCTCGTCGTCCTCCAGGACGTCGACCTCGGTGTAGTCAGCCACGATTCTCCTTCAATTCAAAGTGTGTAGAGGGGGCGCGGCTTACTGCGCGACCTGGGTGATCTCGAACTTGGCCGGCTGCTGCGCGGCGTGCGGGTGCTCCGGGCCGGCGTAGACCTTCAGCTTCTTGAGCTGGGCGCGACCGAGGGAGTTGTGCGGCAGCATCCCCTTGATGGCCTTCTCCACGGCACCGGCCGGGTCCTTGGCCATCAGCTCGGTGTAGGAGGTGGTCTTCAGACCGCCCGGGAAACCGGAGTGGCGGTAGGCCTTCTTCTTCTCCAGCTTCGCACCGGTCAGCGCCACCTTGTCGGCGTTGATGATGATGACGAAGTCGCCGGTGTCGGCGTTGGGGGCGAAGATCGGCTTGTGCTTGCCGCGCAGGAGGATCGCGGCCTGGCTGGCCAGACGGCCGAGCACGACGTCGGTGGCGTCGATGACGTGCCACTGGACGTTGTCCTGCAGGTCCGCCGGCTTGGGCGTGTAGGTACGCACTGTCGTTACCTTTTCCGTTGGTGCTTACTGGTGAAACGTGCCGCGTGCTGCTGCTCGGAGCGCTCGCGCACAAGTCTGCGGGTCAGATGGCTGCCCGACTCACCATTCTACGGAGGGTTCCGCAGCGCCCCAAATCGGTGGAATCCCGCGGAATGCCGGGGCGTTCGCGTGTCCGCGTCGGTCTTTGCACAGAGATTATGCACAGGTATTGTGCAATCTGTGGCTGCTCCCGACTCCCCCCTGCGCACCCTGGCGCATCCGTTGCGCTCGCGCATCCTGGCTCATCTGCGCGTCCACGGTGAGGCGACGGCGACCTCGTTGGCAGCGGCCCTGGGCACGCACACCGGAGCGACCTCCTATCACCTGCGACGACTGGAAGCCGCGGGACTTGTCTTCGACACCGGGCACGGTGACGGGAAGCGGCGGGTGTGGGGCGCCGTACGCGAACCCATCGACCAGGACGCTCCCTTGGACGAGGACGACGAGGCGGCCGCCCGGTGGCTGCAACACGACTATGTCGAGCACTTCGGGCAACGGGCCGGGGCCTGGATCGAGGCCCAGGACGACTGGCCGCCCGCGTGGCGGGCCGACTGCGGACTGACGGACCACGCGGTGCTGGTCACGGAGGAACAGTTGACCGCGTTGGCCGCGGAGTTGGGTGAGGTGTTCGAGCGTTACCGACGAGCGGGTGCAGGTACGCCGGGGGCACGCCGGGTGGCGGGGTACACCGCCTTGTTGCCGATCGACCCGCCGCCCTCTCGCTGAGGACTCAGTCCGAAACCCATTGCCAGTCGGGGTCGAACGACCTGAACTGCTCCTTGAACTGGTGCTGCCAGGCAGTCACCGTCGCCTTGTAGTCAGCACCCGTCGCCCGCTGGAACTCGACGGCCAACGAGTCGTGAGTTGCCACGAGCATGGCGCGGTAGAACGCGAGCGCCTTGCTGGTCCCGAAGCGGTCGGCGACGTACTGCACGAACATACCGGCGCGGAAGTAGCCGTCGTCGGTGTCGTCCACCACTTCCTTGTCAGAAGGCAGCCGCGCTGGCGGTTCCTTCTCCGGACCGGTCGAAACCTCTTGATTGGCAGCCCATTCCGCGTATCCCTCGACCATCCACTCCGGGACCGACGGGTCGTCGAAATCGACCGGGAGGGTGTCGGCGTGGAACACCTCGTGATCCATCACGTGGGTGAAGTAGTCGTCATCGTCGATGATCCGCATGCCGTCGGTGAAGTGGTGGCCCGTGGGGATCACGATCCAGGCCGCCTTGCCGTAGGGCATCGTGATGCCGTCGGCGTCCGCGACGTTCGAGTCCCCGGTCCACTTCTGCGCCGTGCTGTCGTCCGCGGCGGCCAGGACCAGGTACTTGTCCTTGGCGTGTTGACCGGTCAGCGCCTCGATGCGCGGTACCGACTCATCGGCGGTGTCGGTCACCTTCTGCAGAACCGTGTCGGTGGTGTTGCCGACCGCCACGACCCGCGAACTGATCCGGTAGTGCAGACCCTTCACCTCGGCGACCTGGACGAAGGCGCGGCTGAGGGTCAGCCGGTCGACCACCTCGTCGGGCAGACCCTGTCGCATCGAACCGTCGGTGGACTTCGCCGAAGCCGATGGGGTGACGGAACCCGTCGACGGCGCCGCGGTGTTGGTCGTCGTGACCGGCGCGGACGGAATCGCGGGCAGGGTGATTGCCGCGCCACAGGCGGTCAGCGACATCACGGCCGCGGTGAGCGCCGCGGCCCCCGTGCGGCGATTCATGCGCGAACTGTAACCCGCGTTGCTCAGCGAGCCCGCTGCACGCGCGTCTCGTCCCACACCGGTTCGTTGGATTCATACACCCGACCGTCGGCACCGAAGACCAGGTAGCGGTCGAATCCCCTTGCGAACCAACGGTCGTGGGTAACCGCGACCACCGTCCCCTCGAACTGCTCCAGGCCATCCTCCAACGCCTCGGCCGATTGCAGGTCGAGGTTGTCAGTGGGTTCGTCCAGCAGCAACAAGGTTGCCCCGGACAACTCCAGCAGCAGGATCTGGAAGCGGGCCTGCTGCCCACCGGACAGCGATCCGAACGTCTGCTCCGCGGCGTGCGCCAGCTCGTAGCGATCCAGCACGCGTGATGCCTGCTCCCGGGCCATCCCCGCGCGGTGTTCGTCGCCGCGGTGCAGGATCTCCAGCAGGGTGCGCTTCACTAGTTCGGGGTGCGCATGCGTCTGGGCGAACCAGCCCGGCCGGACCCGCGAGCCGAGCCGCACTTTCCCTTCGTGCGCAACGGGATCCGGCGCCACATCGCCCACCGGCTGATGCTCGATATCGGGATCCGAACCGCCCGCGGCCAGCAGGCGCAGGAAGTGGCTCTTGCCCGAACCGTTCGATCCGAGCACAGCCACGCGCTCGCCGTACCAGATCTCCAGGTCGAACGGCTTCATCAATCCGGTGAGTTCGAGACCCTCGGCGACCACGGCGCGCTTGGCGGTCCGGCCGCCCTTGAGGCGCATGGTCACCTTCTGCTCGAACGGAACCGCTTGCGGCGGCCCGGCCTCCTCGAACTTGCGCAGCCGCGTCTGGGCGGCGTGGTAGCGCGGCGCCATCCCGTCGTTGTACTCCGCCTTGACCTTCAGCCGCAGGACGAGAGCCTTGAGCTTGGCGTGCTCCTCGTCCCAGCGGCGGCGCAACTCCTCAAGGCGGGCGTTGCGGTCGATACGAGCCTGGTGGTACGTCGAGAAGCGGCCCGGGTGGGTCCAGGCGATGGCCCCGGACGCCTGGGGTTCGAGGGTGACGATGCGGGTCGCGACCTGCTCCAGCAACTCGCGGTCGTGGCTGATCAGCAGGACGGTCTTGGGTGAGTCCTGCAGGGCCTGCTCGAGCCAGCGCTTGGTGGGCACGTCCAGGTAGTTGTCCGGCTCGTCGAGCAGCAGCACTTCCTCCGGGCCGCGCAGCAGCGCCTCCAGGACCAGGCGCTTCTGTTCACCGCCGGAGAGAGTGTGCAGATCACGGAACTGCGCTCTGTCGTAAGGGATTCCGAGGGCAGCCACGGTGCAGACGTCCCACAACGTCTCGTACTCATAGCCGCCGACTTCAGCCCAGTCCGCGAGCGCCTGCGCGTAGGCCATCTGGGCGGGCTCGTCGTCGTGCTCCATGATCGCCAATTCGGCGGCGTCGACGGCGCGCGCGGCCTTGGCGATCGGCTCCGGTGCAACACTCACCAACAGGTCGCGGACGGTCTGCTCCTGGCCCTGTTTCCCGACGAACTGGTCCATGACCCCCAGTCCCCCGGAGCGGGTAATCGCTCCCTCGTGGGCGTCGATCTCACCGGAGATGATCCGTAGCAGCGTGGTCTTGCCGGTGCCGTTGGGGCCGACGAGCGCCACCTTCGCGCCCTCCCCCACGCGCAGGCTGACGCCGCCCAGCAGCGGCCGCCCGTCCGGCAGGTAGTACTCCACGGTGTTGACATCGACGTGACCCACGATCGTCAAGCATGACTGACGCGGGGCGGTGGATGCACCTCAGTTATCGAGTTGGTCCAGATCGCGCACGGCAAAACGGTGGTACCAGAAGGCTTCGTTGAAGATGACCTGCAGGGCCTCGGCGACCTCCGGCCGCTCGTCCGGCCAGTTGGGATTCGGCGAACCCTTGGCGGGCCGGTCTAGTTGGTCGTCGGTGAGTTGCCCGAGGTACGCCGTGAGCCGGGCTGCCGACGCGTCGTACAGTTCGCGGGCCTGCGCCAGGTCGACGTCGGTGGTCTTGTCCCACGGCACATCGGGATGCGGCGGCATCTGGTCCCACGGCAGATCCAGTGGTTCCCACGGCGACGGGTCGCCCCCGATAGCGCCGTCCAGCCAGCTGGTGATCGCGAAACTGAGGTGTCGCACGGTCTGGATGAAGGACCACTCCGCGCCGACGTGGGCCGTCAGCAGCGCAGGATCCAGTGTTTCGGCTCGCGCAAGGGTGGTCGCCCAGACCTGTTGCAGCCGCTCCCAGGAATCCCGGTACCCCTGTGCATCAACTGGTTTCAGCCCGGCGTACTCCGGGTAGAGCCGCGTGAGCTCGGCATCGACGAGCGGCGCGACGGACACCCCGTTGATGCTCAACCCGTCGATCTCACCCCATACCTGCACCCCCTGCAGACCGACGCTGTCGAAGCGGCTCCCGGACAGATCCACCTCCCAGAAGTGCGCGTTCGTGAACTCCACCCGACTGAAGTCGCTGCCCGCCAAGCGCACCCGCGAGAAGGTCGAGCTGCTCAGGTCTTCGTTCTCGAAATCGGCCATGAGCTCACGCTAGGGGCGTTTGCGGACGGATCGTTGCCGGTTACTCCGCGGAGTCCAGTCCAGCGAAGATGTCTGTCGCTCCCGCGGGAGCTGGCACGCCACCGGCCAGGCGATAGCACTCGTCCCACAAGATCCCCGGCGGAGCGCCCTCCAGAGCAAAGAAGAACTCGTCCGGCTTGATCTGGCTGCGGTGCGCGCGCAATGCCGCAAACCGTTGTGCAGCAACGGGATAGCCGTCGATCCGGACCGCCACATCATCGTCGGCAACGCACATCGGCGGCTTCTGACCGGAGTCGAGGTCGAAGTTCGCGAAGAAGTCCTCGCCCGGGTCCTCACCGGCCTCGATCGCCGCCTGCCGCTGCGCCTGGGCACCCGCGATCATGGCCCGCATCTGACTCTCGGAGAACGCCGGCCACAGCACCCGCTGCACCTGCCATGGCTCGCCCAGATCCGGTCGGTAGCTCGGGACTGCAGCCAGCGCCATCGCGTAGGTCGCGACCCGGTGCGCCTGGATGTGGTCCGGGTGACCGTAGAAGCCGAACTCGTCGTAGGTGATCAGCACCTGGGGCCGGCGGTCCCGGATCAGCGGGACGAGGGCGTTGGCCGCTTCGAGCAGATCAGCGCGCCAGAACGACGCCTCGTCTGCATCCGGCGGTGGTGCGGCCATCCCGTCCGGACCGAACACCATCCCGGTGTCATGCCACCGGCCGTCGCCGCCCAACCGAACGAAATCCGTGACGCCCAGCGCCGCCATCGCCTCGGTGAGTTCGGTGATGCGGACTTCTGCCAGCGCGTTCTCCTGGTCGTGTGACAGGTGCGCGAGCTCTGGGAGCACGATGTCACCCCGCTCGCCCAGCGTGCAGGTGACGAGGGTGACGCCAGCCCCTTGATCGGCGTACGTCGCCATGGTTGCCCCGGTCGAACTGCTCTCGTCGTCCGGGTGGGCGTGCACCAGCATCAGGCGGCGGGCAGGCGGCTGTTCACTCACCCGCACCACCGTAGGTCAGGACTACGGTCATTTCATGAGTCAGTCTGCGTTTGTCTACGACGGGGTGCGTACGCCGTTCGGCCGGTTCGGAGGTGCCCTCGCCGGGGTGCGGCCCGATGACCTGGCCGCCGTCGTGGTCCGGTCCATCGTTGACCGGACACCCGCGGTGAGCGCGGATCCCGCTCTGATCGACGAGGTGATCCTCGGCAATGCCAACGGCGCCGGGGAAGAGAACCGCAACGTCGCCCGGATGGCCACCCTCCTCGCGGGACTGCCGACCAGCCTGCCCGGCACCACGGTGAACCGGCTGTGCGGGTCCAGCCTTGATGCCGCGATCATCGCCTCCCGGCAGATCGAGACCGGCGACGCGGAGGTGATACTCGTCGGTGGAGTCGAGTCGATGACCCGTGCGCCGTGGGTTCTCCCGAAGACCGAAAAGCCCTATCCCGCAGGGAATCTCCAGCTCACGTCAACAACGCTAGGCTGGCGATTGGTCAATCCGGCGATGCCCGCGGAGTGGACCGTCTCGCTCGGTGAGGCGACCGAGTTGCTGCGCGAGAAGTACGACATCAGCCGCGAGCGCCAGGACGAATTCGCTGCACGCTCCCACCTGTTGGCCGACCAGGCGTGGCGGGACGGTTTCTATGACGACCTCGTGGTCGATGTCGATGGGACCGGTCTTGCCCGCGATGAGTCGATCCGCCCGGAAACCACCCCGGAGACGCTCGCTGGCCTGCGCACCTCCTTCCGCAAGACCGACGGCACGGTGACCGCCGGCAACGCGTCGCCACTCAACGACGGGGCATCGGCGGTGTTGATCGGTTCCGAATCGGCCGGCGACCGTCTTGGGCGCCCACCGCTGGCCCGGATCGCCGGGCGTGGCGCGGCGGCCAACGACCCGCAGTATTTCGGGTACGCCCCGGTCGAAGCGGCCGAGCGTGCCCTGCGCAAGGCGGGGATCACTTGGTCCGATGTGGGTGCCGTCGAACTCAACGAGGCCTTCGCAGCGCAGTCCCTGGCCTGCCTGGACGCCTGGGACATCGACCCGCAGATCGTCAACCGCCACGGTGGTGCGATCGCGATCGGCCACCCGTTGGGAGCATCAGGCGGTCGCATCCTGGCGACTCTGGCTAAAGACCTGCGTGTCAGCGGCAGCCGCTGGGGCGTCGCCGCCATCTGCATCGGAGTCGGCCAGGGGCTGGCGGTCGTACTCGAAAATCCCGAGGGCACCTGACACTCGGCCATGCACCCCGTGACTCTCAGCCGGCAGCAGGCCCGGCGGATCGCCGTACGAGCACAGTTGCTCACCGCCCGGCGACCGGCGGGTCTGTTGCCGCTCGTGGCTCACCTGGGCAGCCTGCAGATCGAGCACACGGCGTACGTCGCGCCCACCGCCCACATCGTGGCCTGGAGCCGGCTGGGGTCGGGCTACCGGCCCGAGGACCTGGACGACGCCGTGGCGGGCGGTGACCTGGTCGAGATCCTGATGCGGCTCATACCGGCCGCGGACGTCGCGGCCTACCGGGCGGAGATGGCCAACTGGCCCGGTGATCCGCCGTTGCGGGAGTGGCAGGAGGACGGCGTCGAGTGGCTGGCGGCCAACGACGAGTGCCGCCGCGACATCCTGGCCCGCCTGCGACTGGACGGGCCATCGCCGGCGGCATCGTTCCCCGATCTCACGGTGGTGCCGTGGCGCTCCTCGGGCTGGACGGGCGGCCGCAACGTCCAGGCCGTTCTGTCGATGATGGTGCGCCGCGGCGAGGTCGCGGTCGCCGGCCGGGAGGGCCAGGATGTGCTCTACGACCTCGCGGAGCGGGTCTACCCGGACGAACCGCTGCCGCCGTTGGAGGAGTCCCGGCCGCAGCGGGCCGCACAGCTCCTGCGCGCCATGGGCATCGCCCGCACCGGTGGCCAACAGGATCCGCGGGAACCGTTGACCATTGCCGACGCCGGCGTCGCGGCTCGGGTCGAGGGCGTGCGCGGGCTGTGGCGGGTAGACCCGGCCTATCTCGACGACGACGACTTCGAACCACGCGCGGCGCTGCTGTCCCCGTTGGACCGACTGGTCTTCGACCGCAAACGGGCCGCCGAGATCTTCGAATACGACTACAAACTCGAGATGTACACGCCGAAAGTCAAGCGCCAGTGGGGATATTGGGCACTGCCGGTGCTCTTCGGTGACCAACTGGTCGGCAAGCTCGATGCGCAGACCGACCGGGACGCCGGCCGGTTGCGCGTGCACGCCCTGCACTGGGACCGGAAGCCGAGCCGGGCCATGATGGATGCCGTGGACGAGCAGATCGATGACCTGGCAACGTGGCTCGGCGTCCGGCGCAGCGATGACTGATCACGTCGACCTCAACGCCGACCTCGGCGAGTCCTTCGGGCGCTGGCAGTTGGGCGACGACGCCGGCCTGCTGCCCTTCCTCAGCTCGGCCAACGTCGCCTGCGGCTTCCACGCGGGCGACCCTGCCACCTTGGTGCGGACCTGTTCGATGGCCGTCGAGCACGGCATCAGGATCGGCGCGCAGGTCGCCTACCGGGATCTTGCGGGCTTCGGTCGGCGCTTCGTGGACGCGTCCTACGAGGAACTCTTTGCCGACGTGCTCTATCAGATCGGGGCGCTGGACGGCATCGCCCGCAGCCAGGGCGGCCGCGTCGCTTACGTCAAACCGCACGGCGCGCTCTACAACACCGCGGTGCACCACGAGACGCACGCCCGGGCCGTCGTGGACGCGGCCATCGCGGCGGGTGGATTGCCTGTCATGGGGTTGCCCGGGTCACGACTGCTGTCGTTTGCTGGAGCGGCCGGATTGGCCTGCTACGCAGAGGCGTTCATCGATCGTGCGTACGCCGCCGACGGCACCCTCGTGCCTCGCTCGGTCGACGGCGCCGTCATCACCAACGTGCTCGAAGTGTGCGATCGCGCAACGTCCATCGCTGTGGACCAGCGCGTGCGGGCCATCACCGGCGAGATGGTGCCGATCGAGGCCGACTCCCTCTGCCTGCACGGCGACACCGCGGGTGCGGCGGGGCTGGCGCACTCCGTGCGGGATGCGTTGCAGGCCGCTGGCGTTCGAGTGACCGCTCAATGATCATCCGCCCGTACGCCGATCGCGGCCTTCTCGTCGATCTCCCCTCCCGCGCGGGGCGGCGAGCGCTCCTGCAGGCCCTGGACGGCCGGGCGGATCTGGAGGTCGTGGCCGGGGAACAGTCGGTGCTGGTCATCGCGCCGCCCGGCCGACGAGCGACGGTCGCCGACGAGTTGCGAGCACTGGACCTCAGCCGGCCGGTCGCAGCCAGCGCGACCACAGAGCACACCATCCCGGTCACGTACGACGGCGACGACCTCGCAGTCGTCGCGGACATCTGGTCGTGCTCTCCCGACGGCGTCGCCGATCGGCACGCAGCTATCTCCTGGACGGTCGAATTCCTCGGTTTCACACCGGGTTTCGGCTACCTGGTCACCGACGAGGCCCTCCCGCAGATGCCGCGCCGCGAATCGCCCCGCACCCGCATTCCGCCCGGTTCAGTCGCCCTGGCCGCGCACTATTGCGGCATCTATCCGCAGGCGACACCGGGCGGTTGGCAGTTGATCGGTCGCACCGACGTCACTCTCTTCGACCCCACGGCTGCCGATCCGGTCCTGTTGCACCCCGGGGACACTGTCCGGTTCACGTCGGCATGAACGCATTGCGGGTCATCGCCGTCGGTCCGCAGGCGCTGATCGAGGACCTCGGCCGCACCGGCCATCTCGGGATCGGCGTGGCGCCCAGCGGCGCCATCGACGGCCCGAGCCTGCGGGCAGCCAATCGCGTCCTCGGCAATCCTGAATCGGCCGCGGGTGTCGAGATCCTGCTGGGCGGGGTTGAGCTGCAAGCTGATTCACCGGTCGTGGTGGTGGTGACCGGAGCCCCCGCACCCGTCACGGTCGACGGCAACCCGGCCCCCTTCGGTGAACCGCTGACCCTAGGCGCGGAGTCCACCCTGACCATCGGCCGACCCACCAGCGGCCTGCGCAGCTACCTCGCCGTCCGAGGCGGGATCGAGGTGACCGAGACACTGGGTTCACGCAGCACTGACACCTCCAGCGGTCTGGGCCCCACGCCAGTGCAGCCCGGCGACCGGTTAGTGATCGGTCCGGCGCCCAGCGAGCCCGTCAACGGTGACCCCATACCGCCCCTGCTGAGCGGACCCGTGCACCTGACAGCCTACCTCGGACCGCGCGACGACTTGTTGACCAAGTCAGCGAAAACGCAACTCACACAGAGCGTTTGGCGCGTTTCGAATCACACCGACCGGATCGGCGTACGACTGGACGGGCCTCCGCTGGCACTCAACCACACCGGTGAACTATCCAGCGCACCCATCCTCGCCGGCGCGATCCAGGTGCCGCCATCCGGGCAGCCCATCGTCTTCCTCAATGACCACCCGACCACCGGCGGCTACCCGATCGTGGCCTGCGTCCGGCGCGAGGACCTACCAGGACTCGGCCAGGCACGACCGGGTGAAACGGTGCGAATCACCCTGCGGGCCAACGAAATCTAGCGGCGCCCGGCTGCCAGATAGGTTAACGGGCCGAACGGCTGGACCAGGCTGCCCGCTGCCCACAACGCCTTCGGACCACGCACTCCGGAGGCCGGTCGTCGGACCAGATCAGTCAGCACGTACGCGGTGAGGACCACCTCGGCGGCACCGGCCGCGACAACAGCGGCCTGCTGACCCGTGGACAGTTCCGACCACTTCTTCTTCGCCATGAAGGAACCGTAACCCGGCTACGCCTGCGGTCTCGTCGCCTGTCGCGCGATCCCGTCCAGCAGCTCGCTCTCGTCCGGCCAGGGGAAGCGGCGCACCGCGTCGGTCAGGCTGACCAGACCGTGGATCGCGCACCACAGCAGCACGCCGCGCTGGCGTGCCTCGTCCGCCGGCAGCGGTACCTGCCGCAGCACCTTCACGGTCATCTCGAACTGGTCGCGCCCCGGGTACTGCTCCCCCACCAACTGCGTCACGCCAAGAGTCGTGGTGAACAGCGCCTTGTAGGCGCCCGGATAGGTGCGGGCGAAGGCCAGGTAGCCATCGCCGTACGCCCTGATCTGGTCGTACGGCGTGGGGCCCGCCTGCGCAGCCGCCTCGAGCAGGGCGGCACCGAAGCGTTCGTAGAACGCGGTCTTCATCGCCATCAGCAACTCATCCAGCGAGTCGAAGTGCAGATAGATCGAGGTGGTGGCCACTCCCACCTCGCGGGCGACCGCTCGAAGCGACAGGGCCCACGGGTCCTCGGCCTGCTCGGTCAGCCGCATGGCGGCTTCGATGATCTCCTCGCGCAGCCGGGCACCCTCGCCTCGGACGGCGGGCCGGCGTCGCGCGGTGTCACTGCTCACACCGCCATCCTATCGATGGGTTGACACCCGTAGCCTAACGCGCGTTAGGCTACGGGCGTTCACCCAATCGACGACGGAGCATCCCATGACTGCCAGCCGCACCCCCGGCCGCACCCTCCTGCTGATCTGCACCGCGATGTTCATGCTGATGCTCGACCTGACGATCGTCGCGGTCGCGCTACCGGACATCCAGGAGTCGCTGCACGCCGGCCTGTCCGATCTGCAGTGGGTGATCGATGCCTACACGCTGCCGCTGGCCGCCCTGCTGCTCACGGCCGCCACCATGGGCGACCGGATCGGCCGGCGCCGGGTGTTCCTGGTCGGGATGGCGGTCTTCACGCTCGGCTCGCTTGCCTGCGCGTTGGCGGTGAATGCCCTGGCGCTCAATCTTTCCCGCGCGTTCCAGGGGGTCGGCGCCGCCATGTTGTTCGGGGTCGCGATGCCGATCCTCGGGCACGCCTTCCCTGATCCCAAGGACCGCGCCAAGGCGATCGGCGCTTTCGGTGCAACCCTGGCCTCGGCCACCGCGGTCGGCCCGCTGCTCGGCGGCGCGATCGTCGACAACATCGGCTGGGCGTGGATCTTCGCGATCAACGTGCCGGTGGGAATCCTGGCGTTCGTGGGTGCGTGGCGTTGGATGGCCGAATCGCGCGCCAGCACGCCGCGGCCGGCCGACTGGTGGGGCACCCTCGCTCTGACCGTGGCGCTCACGGCGCTGGTCTTCGCGATCATCCGCGGGCAGGCCGAGGGTTGGGGTTCGGCGGTGATCGTCGGCGCCTTCGTGCTCGCGGCCGTCGCCCTCGCCGCCTTCGTCGCCCGCATGGCGACGACCCCGGCGCCGCTGGTGGACCTGCATCTGTTCACGCAGCGCCGCTTCGTGGGTGTGGGGCTGGCCGCGCTGCTGATCGCCGGCACGATCGTCGCCGCCACCAACTACGTCGGCCTCTATTTCGTGAACACCCTCGGCTACTCGCCGTTCCAGGCCGGTCTGCGCTTCCTGACCCTGACCCTCGCGTCCTTCATCACCGCTCCCCTCATGGCTCAGTTGATGCACCGGATCCCGTTGCAGGTGTCGGTGCCGGTCTCGCTCGGCTTCGTCGGCGTCGGCATGTGGTGGGCTTCGCACGTCGATGCGAGTTCGGACTGGACCGCGACCGCGCCCGGTTTCGTCCTCGCCGGGATCGGCCTGGGCGCATCGAGCGCCGTGCTCTCGGCCGCCGCGCTGGCGACCGTCGAGCCGGACCGCGCGGGCATGGCGACCGGTCTGGTCAACACACTGCGCCAGGTCGGCACCGCGACCGGAGTGGCGATCTGCGGGGCGCTGTTCACGGCGACCGCGAGCTCGCACGTGCACACCTCGCTGGACGGCTCCGCTCCGCCCGCCCAGGTCAGCGCGATGGCTGACGCGGTGTCCTCGGGAGCCGGCGTGCGAGTGGCCACCGCCGTGCCACCGGCGCAGCAGGAGAGCGTTGCGCACATCGCGCGGGCCGCGACCGCTGAAGCGATCCACACCATCTTGTGGGTGGGCGCTGCCGTCGCCGTCGTCGGTGCCGTGGTCTGCTTGGTGCTGCTGGCGCAGCGCCGTCCGGTTCAGTCCTCCAGCGTGCGCACCGAGCGCGACTCCCTGGCCCGTACGCCGAGTTGATCGTCGCGGGGGTACCTCACCTCTTCGAGGCACAAGCCGTGTGGTGGCATCACCAGGATCGCTGAATCCCGTTGCCGCGCAGCGAGTTTCTCCCCCGGCCAGGACCTCGGAACTCGCCCTTCACCGACCGGCACGACTGATCCCACCAGGGACCGCACCATCGAATGACAGAACGCGTCGGCGATGACGGTGGCCACCAGGACACCGTCATCGTCACGCGACCAGTCGTAACGCAGCAGCGTGCGCACGGTCGTCGCCCCCTCGCGGCGCTTGCAGAAGGCGGCGAAGTCGTTGAGCCCCACCAGCGCATTGGCGGCCTCATGCATCGCCTCGACGTCCAGCGGTTTGCGCCACGACACGGTGTCGCCGCGGCGGATCGGATCGGCCCAACCGTCGGCCAGCCGGTAGCTGTAGCGCCGCCACGACGCCGAGAACCGTGCGTCAAAGCCCTCCGGCGCAACGCTCACCGCGCGCACCCTGATGTCCTGCGGCAGCACCCCGTTGAGGCGCGTGACTGCCGCCACGTCCGGGGTGCGGTCCGAGCGGCCCGGCAGATCGTCGTACGCCGATGGGTCCACGTCCAGGTGGACGACGGCTCCGCGGGCGTGGACTCCCGCGTCCGTGCGCCCGGCGGTCGTCAGCTTCGGCGCCGGCGTCCGTAGGACGGTCGCCCACGCTGCGGTGAGTTCGGACTCCACCGTCCGCAACCCGGGCTGCGCGGCCCAGCCGGCGAATCCGGCCCCGTCGTACCCGAAATCCACCCGCAGACGCACTGCTCCAGCCTAGCCAGTCGCCCTAGGCTGGGCAGATGCCGGAGGTCACCGTCGACGACGACCAGTTGCAGGTCACGCTCAACCACCGCGAGCACCTGATGACACTCACTTCGACGTTCGAGGTGCCGCTGTCCGCGATCGCCAGCGCGAAGGTCTTCGAAGAGGGCCAGCACCTGCCGTGGTGGCGGGTCGGGGTCCACTTCCCCGGGGTGTTTCGCGCAGGGCGGTTCCGCGGCGACGGATTGCGATACTTCATCTTCCACCGCACGGGTCGGCCCGCCATCGACGTCACGCTGCTCGACGAACGCTTCGACCGGGTGATCGTCGACGTCGCTGACCCGCAAGCACTGGTCAAGCAACTCACCAGACGCAAAGGTCCCGCCCGGTAGAACGATGGCGGGGCGCCCCCTCCGAGGATTTAGGAGCTATTCAGGTTTTGGGAGGCAGTTGCCTGACCAAACGGCTCCCACAACCTCGATGTCTCCTGAATCCGTGGGGCCGGTCGCCTGGCGATGGCACAACAAAACGCAAAGGTCCCGCCCGGTAACCCGGGCGGGACCTTCGATGCGGCGATCAGGCCTTCGCGTCGTCCTGCGTCGCGTCGTCCTCAGTCACAGCGTCATCTGCGGTCTCGGCAGCGTCGTCGGCGACGGCATCCGCTTCCTCCTGCACGGTCGGCTCGTCGACGGGAGCGTCAGCTTCGACGATCTCCTCGGCGGGAGCCGGCTCCTCGGTCGAAGCAGCGGCCTTCTTGGTCGCACCCTCGGCCTCGGCCACGACGGCGCGCTTCGGCTTGGCGTTCACCGGCTCGCGGACGAGTTCGATGACGGCCATCGGCGCGTTGTCGCCCTTGCGGGGACCGATCTTGGTGATGCGGGTGTAGCCACCGTCGCGACCGTCCATGTCGGGCGCGATCTCGGTGAAGAGGCGGTGCACGACACCCTTGTCGCGCACCACGGTCAGCACCCGACGGCGCGAGTGCAGGTCACCGCGCTTGGCGAAGGTGACCAGACGCTCGGCCAGCGGACGCAACCGCTTGGCCTTGGCCTCGGTGGTGGTGATGCGGTCGTACTCGAACAGGCTGGTCGCCAGGTTGGCGAGGATGAGCCGCTCGTGCGCGGGTCCGCCACCGACGCGGGGGCCCTTAGTAGGGGTAGGCATTGGTTCTCCTAGTAGTTCTGGGTTCGGCTAACGCCAAATCCCTTGCGGCTCAGTACTGCTCGTCCTCGGCGAAGGCGGCGTCGTCATCGTCGACGTCGTCCTCGTAGCGGTCGGCGATGGCGCTCGCGTCGAACCCGGGCGGGCTGTCCTTGAGCTGCAGACCCATCTCCTGCAACTTCTCCTTGACCTCGTCGATGGACTTCGCACCGAAGTTACGGATGTCCAGCAGGTCGGCCTCGCTGCGCGCGACGAGTTCACCCACGGTGTGGATGGCCTCGCGCTTGAGGCAGTTGTAGGAGCGGACCGTCAGGTCCAGGTCCTCGATCGGCAGGGCCAGGTCGGCGGCCAGCGCGGCGTCGGTCGGCGAGGGGCCCATGTCGATGCCCTCGGCCTCGACGTTGAGCTCACGGGCCAGACCGAACAGCTCGACCAGCGTCTTACCGGCGGAGGCCATCGCGTCGCGCGGGGCGATCGCGTTCTTGGTCTCCACGTCGACGATCAGCTTGTCGAAGTCGGTGCGCTGCTCGACACGGGTGGCCTCGACCTTGTAGGTCACGGCCAGCACCGGCGAGTAGATCGAGTCGACCGGGATGCGGCCGATCTCCTGGTCAGCGGACTTGTTCTGCGCGGCAGAGACGTAGCCACGACCACGCTCGACGGTCAGCTCGACCTCGATCTTGCCCTTGTCGTTCAGGGTCGCGATGTGCAGGTGCGGGTTGTGCACCTCGACACCGGCCGGCGGCGCGATGTCCGCAGCGGTGACCTCACCGGGGCCCTGCTTGCGCAGGTACATCACGACGGGCTCGTCGTGCTCGGAGGAGACGACCAGGCCCTTGACGTTCAGGATGATCTCGGTGACGTCCTCCTTGACCCCGGGGATCGTGGAGAACTCGTGCTGCACACCGTCGATGCGCAGGCTCGTGACCGCGGCGCCCGGGATGGACGACAGCAGGGTGCGACGCAGGGAGTTGCCGAGCGTGTAGCCGAAACCGGGCTCCAGCGGCTCGATGACGAACCGCGAACGGTTGTCGGAGACGAACTCCTCGCTGAGGGTGGGGCGCTGTGCGATAAGCACTTTTCATTCCTTCCCACGGGCGACCGCTATATGACGCCTCGTGCAAGACCGCCGGGCCATCTGTCCGAACCGGCGGGATTCGGTACGCCGGGTGCTCACCATCGCCTGTAACGACGCAGGCGGGCACTCGGCGTACCGGAGTGGATCAGTTCTTCGAGTAGAGCTCGACGATCAGCTGCTCAGACAGCGGCACGTCGATCTGCTCACGGGTCGGCAGCTGGTGGACCAGGACCTGCAGGGTGCCCTCGGACACGTGCAGCCAGGCCGGGACCGGACGCTCACCGAAGGTCTCGCGGGCGAGCTGGATCGGGAAGGCTTCCCGGGACTTCTCGCGGACCGTGATGATGTCGTACTGCTCGACGCGGTAGGACGGGACGTCGACGCGGACGCCGTTGACCTCGAAGTGGCCGTGGGTGACCAGCTGGCGGGCGGCCCGACGGGTACGGGCCAGGCCGGCGCGGTAGATCACGTTGTCCAGGCGCGACTCCAGGATGGTCAGCAGGTTCGCACCGGTCTTACCGGGGCGACGAGCCGCTTCCTTGTAGTAGCGCACGAACTGCTTCTCCATGACGCCGTAGGTGAAGCGAGCCTTCTGCTTCTCCTGCAGCTGGTTCAGGTACTCCTTCTCCTGGATGCGACCGCGGCCGTGCTGGCCGGGCGGGAAGGGGCGCTGCTCGAAGCTCTTGTCGCCGCCGACGAGGTCGACCTTGAGGCGACGGGACTTCTTGGTGATGGGTCCGGTGTAACGGGCCATGATTCAGATCTCCTTCTGGTCCGTCGCGTCAGCTGCGGCGCTTGGGCTGGCGGACACCGTTGTGCGGCTGCGGGGTGACGTCGGCGATAGCGCCGACCTCGAGGCCCGCGGCGGCCAGCGAACGGATGGCGGTCTCGCGGCCGGAGCCCGGACCCTTGACGAAAACGTCGACCTTGCGCATGCCGTGCTCCATGGCGCGGCGGGCGGCGGCCTCGGCGGCCATCTGCGCGGCGTACGGCGTGGACTTACGCGAGCCCTTGAAGCCGACCTGGCCGGCGGAGGCCCACGAAATCACCGCACCGGACGGGTCGGTGATGGAAACGATGGTGTTGTTGAACGTGCTGCGGATGTAGGCGTTGCCAGCGGCAACGTTCTTCTTCTCCTTGCGGCGCACCTTCTTGGCGCCCGCTACACGGCTCTTGGGAGGCATTCTTTTCTAACTCCTGTGTCAGTTCTCAGCGAGGAAGTGTCCGCTTAGAAGCGGATTACTTGGCCTTCTTCTTACCGGCCACGGTCTTCTTCGGGCCCTTACGGGTGCGCGCGTTGGTCTTCGTGCGCTGACCGTGGACGGGCAGGCCACGACGGTGGCGCAGGCCCTGGTAGGAGCCGATCTCCACCTTGCGGCGGATGTCGGCGGCCACCTCGCGGCGCAGGTCACCTTCGAGGCGGTAGTTGCCCTCGAGGTAGTCGCGGAGCTGAACCAGCTCGTCGTCGCTGAGGTCACGGACACGGGTGTCCGGGTTGATGCCGGTCGCTGCCAGCGTTTCCTGGGCGCGGGTCTTGCCCACGCCGAAGATGTAGGTAAGGCCGACCTCGACGCGCTTCTCGCGCGGCAGGTCGACACCGATCAAACGTGCCATGGCGGCTGTTCTCCTGTTGATTGATGCTGCGGAGGTCTGGTGCAACGTCGGTCCCGTTGGTCGACGGCTCTCGGTATGAGAACCGGCTCGAACCGGAGTGGTTCTTGCGGGTCTTCGGCCTCCGCGGCCGAAGGTGGCGTCCTACGCGATGCGCAGGGGCTGGGCGTTGCGGGTGTTTTCAGTTGTGGATGTTTCTTCTTGCTGGTCTTGAAGACCGGCGGGTCGTGCGGGGCGGTGGCCCTGCGATCAGCCCTGGCGCTGCTTGTGGCGCGGGTTCTCGCAGATCACCATGACCCGGCCGTGACGGCGGATCACCTTGCACTTGTCGCAGATCTTCTTGACGCTCGGCTGGACCTTCATCTGCCTACCGTCTCGAAGTCGGGCCGCTTGTCCTCATGGAGTCGCGGCGGTTGACGTGTGGGTGGGTGCGTCCGGATGGACGCGGGGTGTTGCTGGTATCGCGGTCAGCGGTACCGGAAGACGATCCGGCCGCGGGTCAGGTCGTACGGGCTGAGCTCCACCACCACGCGGTCCTCAGGGAGGATCCGGATGTAGTGCTGGCGCATCTTGCCCGAGATGTGAGCGAGAACCTTGTGACCGTTGGTCAACTCCACCCGGAACATGGCGTTCGGGAGAGCTTCCACGATCGTGCCCTCGATCTCGATGACACCGTCCTTTTTGGCCATAAATCTGCCCCCGCCTTCGCGGGTTAACCTCCAGAATTGTCTGACTGCGATGAGTGCGGACCAAGGATCTGTGGTCGGCGTCCGTAACAACGGGACGCCTTGAACAGACATTCCTGACCCGACGTACTAGCCTACCTGCCCGCGCGATACCGCCCAAATCGCCAGTTCAGGTGGTCGCTGGCGCCCTCCGGTCGCAGCAGATGCGCGGGTTGTCGACAGACGCGCGGATTATAAGTCGCGCATCTGTCGATAACCCGCGCGGATCGCCATCCGCAGCGCGCACCTACCGCCGCGTAGCCATCGGTATGTAACCTGGGTCACTACAGCTGTCGTAAACCACTGGGAGCAGCACGACCATGAGCCTGACCCACCTGCCCAGCCTGCATCGCCCCGCCAGCCAAGCAGTCGGCGTACGTCATAAGGCGCAGTCGATGTTGCATTGGGGCTTGTCCCAGGGTCTCCCGAACGTCGTGGTGAAGATGGCCGCGCGCAAGGGCGACCTGCAGGGCCTGCTTACCCAGGCCGGCAGTGGGGATGAGATCTGGGACATCATCGACCAGGTCCGCGCCCAGGGCACGCTCGTCAGGGGCCGGGTCACCTTCATCACCGCCGACCACGCGGTCGTCAGCGAAGTGCTGACCTCCAAGGCGTTCCGCACCGGCAACCCGCTGGACCGGCTCGGCTTCCTGGCCAGCGCGAGCGCCCGGCTGCGGCCGGCCACCATGCACCCGTTGGTCGAGCCGTCGCTGCTGGTGACCGAGCCGCCGGACCACACCCGCTACCGCAAGCTGGTGACCCGGGTCTTCACGATGCGTGCGGTGGAGAAGTTGCGCGACCGCGCTGAGAGCGTGGCGACCGAATTGCTCGATGAGCTCGACGGCCGCACCGATCTGGTCGAGCAATACTGCAGTCTGCTGCCGGTCACCCTCATCTCCCAGATCCTCGGCATCCCGACCTCCGAACGCCGCGAGGTGCTCGCGATGGGCAGCGACATCGCCGCCAGCCTCGACTTTGGGCTGTCCTGGCCGGAGTACCGCGACGTCGACGCCGGGCTGCGCCGCTTCGACGCGTGGCTCGAGACGCACATCGAGGCACTGCGCAAGAACCCCGGCGATGACCTGCTGAGCCAACTGGTCCAGGTGCAGGACGAGGACGGCACCCTCAACATGGCCGAGCTCAAAGCCACGGCGGGTCTGGTGCTGGCGGCCGGGTTCGAGACCACCGTCAACCTGCTCGGCAACGGCATCAAACTGCTGCACGACCACCCAGGCGAGCTCGCCAAACTCGAGCAGGACCCGAGCCTGTGGTCCAACGCGGTCGAAGAAGTCCTGCGCATCGATCCCCCCGTGCTGCTGACCGCGCGGTTCGCTCCCGAGCCGACAACCCTTGAGGGTCAGCACATTTCGGCGGGACTGCAGGTCGTCGTACTCCTCGCCGGCGCCAACCGCGACCCCAAGGTGTTCGAGGACCCGACCCGCTTCGACGTCACCCGGGCCAACGCCCGCGATCACCTGTCGTTCTCCGCGGGCCGGCACCACTGCCTCGGCGCAGCACTGGCGCGGATGGAAGGTGAGGTCGGGCTGAAGTCGTTCTTCGACCGCTACCCCGACGTCACCCTGTTGCCGGGTGCGCAGCGCCGCCCGACCCGCATCCTGCGCGGCTGGCGGACGCTGCCCGCGCAGGTGAGCTAGAGGTCGACGTACCCGTCCTTGGTCGCCTCCCGCAGTGAGGCGTACAGGTTGCTCACGGGCCGCCCCAACTCGGCGTACCGTGCGGCGATCCGTTGCACGTAGGTCTCCACTGTGCGCGCCGAAACCGGTTGCGGCAGAGACTTTCCGATCGCCTTCTTGGGTACGCCGGCCGCCAGCTGCCGCAGCACCTCCACCTCGCGTGGGGCGAGTGAGGCCATCAGTCCCGGCTCGGTCAGCAGCGCCTCCGCGAAGTGACTGGACACCGCGAACTCCCCCGCCGCCACCGAGCGGATCGCCTCGACCAGGTCCTCCTCGGGGTCGGACTTCAGCGCCAGACCAAAAGCCCCCGCACTGACCAGCGCCCGCAACTGGGCCGGCCGGGTGCTCGCGGTGAAGAGCAGGACGCGCAGCCCGCGACTCACGACCACCGCCACGTTCGCCTCGGGGTCACTGCCGTCATCGAGGTCCACGTCCAGCAGCACCACGTCGGGTCGGGCGCTGCGTTCCCAGTCGAGATCCTTGACGCTGGAGACCAGGAAGTCGACCTGGATGTCCGGCGCGATCTGGGCCAGTCCGCTGATCACTCCGCGCAGCACGATCGGGTGGTCGTCGACAACCCCGATCCGGATCAGATCGGGGGTTTCGTCCGCCTGGTGCTCGCTCACCGTTGCATCATCGCCGAGCCCGACGCATCGGCGACAGTCCGGGGAACTCCGGACACCGCAGCCGAATCAAACTGCACCACAAGGTACGTCGATCCGTCCGTTCGCAGGGAACCCACGCCGAGCGCCGTGATCCGCTCGACCGCCTCCTGCCCCACCGGTCGCACGGTGACAGTGGTCCGCGTGCCGTCCGGGCCGGCCGTGCTTGATACGCCGACGCGGGCCGGCGCCGACGTGGCCAACACGCCTAGCACGTCAGCGACCACCGACAGATGCTCGCGCGGCATCGGTGTCAGCTGGCTCAAGGTCACCTGGGCGCCGCCCTCCCGCAGCCGGTGCACCGGCGCGGTCAGATCCGACGGCCATCGCGTCGTCGGCCCACCCAACCCGTCGCGGACCCAGGCTTCGAGCACCGCCGCCCGGCGCCGTACGGGAAGGGCACGCGGGTCGCTGCGAGAAAGAGCGATATCGGCCAGGAACGGCTGGATCCGGGCCCGCAGGTCACCGACCCGGTCGCGCAGCGCTTGCTCCCGTAGATCAGCCTCGACCTGACGCAGCACACTGTGCTGCCGGATCTCGTTGTCCTGCAGGGCTCGTCGTACTCCGCGCTTGGTCCACCACGCGCCACCGAGGATCAGGGGCGCCAGCGCGAACGGTGCGAACAACGCGCCTGCCAACCCCAGGATCTGGTTGAGGCTCGCACCGGTGCTGACCAGCAGAGCGATCGGGAACGTCGCGACGATGAGCACGGCGAGCGCACACTCCACCAGCGAGCGCCCGACGACGGAGAAGGCCACCAACGGCATGGTCGAGGAAGCCAACCAGAACAACGTCGGATCGGCCGCTCCGGAGGGGAGGGCGTAGGCGTTCAGGGCGATCGCCGCACACGCGACCGCGACCATGACCAGGTGCATCCGCCAGCCGATGTCGCGCCGCCGGTAGGCCCAGGCTCCGAAACACCACGCCAGGACCACCAGCACGGTGCCCAGGACGGCCGCCCACGGATGCCGCAGGTCACCGGCGCGCAGGGCACACTGCAACACACAGGCCACGACGAACGGCCCGCTGATCAGCACTGCGACGCGTCGGGCCCGGATCTGGTCGACCCAGTCGGTGTCGTCGCCGGTTTCGGCGGCCCACTGCAGCCGCACCCGGGTGCCGTTCGCGTCAGAGGTGATGGTCGCCGTACCGGCGATGTCTGCCATCCTGGCCACGATCCCATCGCGGACGCCGTACCGATCACGCGGCACCTGGGCCGGCTTGAACCCCCGGCCGCGGTCGATCACGTCGAGAACGATGTCCCCGCCGTCGTCGCGCAGCACGACCCGGGCTTCCCGCACGCCCGCGTGCCGGCGGACGTTGCGCAGCGCCTCACGCACCACCGCCGCGACAACGTCGACGACATCCGGCGCGATGGTCACCGACGCCAGGTCGAGCTCGACCGCCAGCCCGCTCTCACCGGCGACCTCGGTGAGAACGCCACCCAGATCGACTGTCGGCGGATCGGTGGCACTCAGATCGGTCAGTCGATCGGTCGCCTCGGCGGCGATGGACCGCACCTCCGCGCGGTCCAGTCGCTCGCTCAACGTCACCGCCCGCAACGCGTGCGCGACCTCGTCGTGCAGGAACCGGTCGACCCAGCGGGTGTGCGCCTCCTGACCGACCGAGCGGGCCTCTGCGGTCAGCTGGACCACCTGACGGCGCTCTCGGGCATCGTTCACCTCGCCGACCCGGCGCAGCAGGCTGGCGGCCTGGGCGGTGGCGATCGCCGCCGCACACGCGCCGAGAACTTCGACGACGGCCAGCGCCGGACGCTGCGGGTCCACGACCCACCGGGCGACCACCGCCAGCACCACGACCAGCGATGCGAGCACTACGCCCCGCCAGTCCGGCAGACCCAGCAGGACGTACAACAACGGCAGCGCGAGCACGATGGTCACCCACCAACCGGCGCCATCGGCGCGGAAACCCACCCGGCCCAGTCCACAGACCAGCGCCGTAGCTGCCGCCACCGCTGCGACGACGACGGCGACGTCGCTGCGAAAACCCCAGCGCCACACCGAGGCAGCGAGCGCGACCAGGGCCAGCGTGGTCACCACCCCGGCGATCGTTCCGGGCGCGGAGTCCAGCAGCAGGTTGGCCGTGCTGCCCCACATCACCGCCAGGAACAGCACGCAGGCACCGACGTAGAACCCCCGCGAGACCCGCTCCATCGTGCGTGACCAGGAGGCGGCGGGGACATCGAGCGTGGTCACGGGGTCCAGCGTGACAGCTGAAGGGTGGGTAGGAACATCAGGGGCGTGCCGACCGTCGATCGGCGTACGCCGGGTGCGGGCTCAGGCGGTGACCCGGGCGATGCGCACCATGTCCTCGCGCGGGACGACCTTCACCCGCTCGCGGGTGTGCTGGTGGTTCTCCCCCAATGACCGCTCGTGCTCATCGAGGCGCTGCCAGCCCTCCCACGTGGTGAACTCGATACCCCGCTCGGCCAGATAGCGCTCGACCGCCTCCGGCCGCGGCGACTCGGGAGCCGCCAGCTGGTCCGCATCCTCCAACACCATGGAAATCGTCTGTGCCGCATCGGATTTGGTGTGGCCGATCAGACCGACCGGGCCGCGCTTGATCCAGCCGGTGACGTAGGCACCCGGCAGCGGCGATCCGTCGATCTCCAGGACGCGGCCACCGTCGTTGGGCACGACACCCCGGGCAGCATCGAACGGCAGCCCGCTGAGGTTGTCCGAGTAGTAGCCGATCGCGCGGTACACCGCCTGCACCGGCCAGTCCTTGAACTCACCGGTCCCCCGGACGTTCCCGGTGCCGTCGAGTTCGGTGATCTCCGTGCGCAGACCGACCACCTGGCCGTCCTCGCCGAGCACCTCGACCGGGTTGTTGCAGAAGTGGATGTGGATGCGGTGTGCGGCACCGGTCTCGTCCTTGGCCAGGTAGTTCTGCAGGACGTCGACGGTCAGCTTCTGGCTCTTGGAGTTGCGCAGCGCATCCATCGACCCCTCGTCGAATTCGAATCCCTCCGGGTGGACGACGACGTCGATGTTCGGGCTGTGCGACAACTCGCGTAGCTCCATCGGCGTGAACTTGACCTGTGCCGGACCACGGCGGGCGAAGACGTGAATGTCCTTGGCGGCGTTGGCTTTCAGTCCGTCGTAGACGTTGTCCGGAATCTCGGTGACCAGCAACTCATCGGCGGTCTTGGCCAGGATCCGGGCGACGTCGAGACCGACGTTGCCGACGCCGACGACGGCGATCTCCTCGGCGTGCGGCTGGAAGTCCCAGGTGCGCGGCGCCTCGGGGTGCCCGTCGTACCAGGCGACGAAGTCCGCGGCGCCGTAGGAGCCGGCCAGGTCGATGCCCGGGATGTCCAGGTCGCGGTCGCGGCGGGCGCCGGTGGCGAAGATGACCGCGTCGTAGAACTGCCGCAGGTCATCGAGTTTCAGATCATCGCCGTAGGAGACGTTGCCGAAGAAGCGGATCTGCGGCTGGTTCATCACCCGGTGCAGCGCCTTGACGATCTCCTTGATCCGCGGGTGGTCCGGGGCCACGCCGTAGCGGATCAGGCCGAACGGGGTGGGATCCGCTTCGAGGATGTCGACGCTCACGTCCCGATCCGATTTGGTCAGGATGTCCGCGGCGTAGATCCCGGCGGGACCAGCGCCGACAATGGCGACGCGCAGATGCCTACTCAATGGGGTGCTCCATCAGCAACAGGGGGCGGTTCAGAAACTAAGGCCATCCTAACTCGGCGAGGGGTCACCGCGAAATGGCACCCCAACACTAGGTTATGTATTCCATAACGTTTGAAGGTGTCCACGATCCGGCCATCCGACACGATGAATTCCCACCCTCCCCGGTGTGCCTTCACCCTGCGTTCAGTTAAATGTACAAACATCCTTTGCAGGCGCTGTGTGGATGGTGTCCGGATTCGCCTGGATCCGGCTCCTGTCCAGCAGTGTGGGAAACGAGCCACCGGCACCGGTCGCTCGAGGCAACAACGAGGTTGACGGATGAGCAGTCAGAGCAGACCCCTGCTGGTGTCCCTGGTCGCAATCGCCGCACTCACCGCAGTCGCCGCTGCCACCAACCACCCGGCCAGCGCCCCCGATCCGGTGACCACCCACGCATTCGAGCAACTCGCCCAACGTGCCGGTGGGCGAGTATCCACCGGCAGCGCGCCGGTGGGCACGGCATCCGATCACGCAGCCGTTGTTGCCCCACCGGCCCCAGGCAACCCCGAGCGCTCGTGGAGCCCCGCGACCGGCTAGTCGCCCAACGGAGCGAACGGCAGGCCGTGCGCAGCCAGTTCCGCAGCGCCGCCGTCCTGCGCCGTGAGCACCCACAACCCGCCCGGGGTGCAGGCCACGGTGTGCTCCCAGTGCGCGGCCCGTGATCCGTCGAGCGTCACGACGGTCCACCCGTCGCTGAGTTCCTCGGTCTCGAACGTGCCGAGGGTGACCATCGGCTCGATGGCCACGGTGGCACCCACCCGCACCCGAGGACCCTTGGCACTGACCCGCTCGTTGAAAACCGTTGGCTCCATGTGCATCTCACGACCGATGCCGTGACCGGTGTACCCGTCGACGATCTCGAAGTCGAGGTCGAGACCGGCTTCCCGATAGCCGGTCGCGGCGGCGTGCACGCTGTCCTCGATGTCGCCGCCGAGTTCGTACACCCCACGACCCTCGCGGAAGCCGCCGATCCCGGCCCACATCGACTCCCGGGTGGCCTCGATCAGCGCCAGATCCTCCGGTCGACCGTGCTCCGGACCCCCGACGACCAGGCTGATCGCGCTGTCCCCGTGCCAGCCATCGACGATGGCGCCGGCGTCGACCGACAGCAGGTCCCCGGTGTGCAGCACCTGCTCACCAGGGATGCCGTGCACGACCTGCTCGTTGACCGAGGTGCAGATCACCGCCGGGAACCCGTGGTAGCCCAGGAAGTTGGACGTCGCACCGTGGCGGGCGATCACCTCGGCCGCGACGTCGTTCAGGTCGGCGGTGGTGATGCCATCACGTACGGCGTCCCGGACGGCCGCGAGAAGTTGCGCCACCACCAGACCGGCCCGGCGCATCGCCAGAAGCTGGTCGGTGGACTTGGTGGGCAGTTGCTCCCGGCCGAACACGAAACTCAGGCCGGCTGTTCGTCGCCGACGGTGTCCAGCACCGCGCCGATGCGCGCTTCGACCTCGTCCATGCTGCCCAGGCCGTCGACCTGGCGCAGGAGTCCGCGATCGGCGTACCGCTGGGCAAGGGGCGCGGTCTCGCGCTGGTAGATGTCCTGGCGCTCGCGGATGATTTCCTCGGTGTCGTCGGCGCGTCCGCTGGTCTGGGCGCGCTTGAGGATCCGCTGCACGATCTCGTCCTGATCGACGGTCAACTCGATGACCGCATCCAGGCTCAGGCCCTGCCCGGCGAGGTAGTCATCCAGGGCGTCCACCTGGGCCAGCGTGCGCGGGTAGCCGTCCAGCAGGAAGCCCTGCGCCGCGTCGGGTTCGGCGAGCCGGTCCGCGACGATCTGGTTGGTGATCTCATCGGTCACGTAACCGCCGGAGGCCAGGATGTCCTTGACCTGTAATCCCAGCGGCGTCTCGTTCTTGATGTTGGCGCGGAAGATGTCACCGGTCGAGATGTGCGGGATACCGCGGTGGGCGGCCAGCCGCTCGGCCTGGGTGCCTTTTCCCGCTCCGGGCGGACCGAGGATGATCAATCGCATCAGCGCAAGAACCCTTCGTAACGGTGCTGCTGCACCTTGGACTCGATCTGCTTGTAGGTGTCGATGCCGACACTCACCAGGATCAGGATCGATGCACCACCGAACGGGAAGTTGCCGCCCGCGTTGAACTTGGCCAGCGCGATGACCGGGATCAGCGCGATGAACGCCAACCACAGTGCACCGACGACGGTGATGCGGTTCAGCACGTAGCTGATGTAGTCCGCCGTCGCCTTGCCCGCCCGCACTCCGGGGATGAACGATCCTGACTGCTTGAGGTTATCGGCCACTTCGTTCGGCTGGTACGTGATCGACACGTAGAAGAACGTGAAGAAGATGATCAGCACGGTGTAGGCGATCATGTACGTCGGGTGATCGCTGCGGGCCAGGTTGTTCAGCACCCATTCGGACCAGCCACTGCTGGCCCCGTTGGCAGGGCGCACGAACTGCGCGATGAGCACCGGAAGCGACAACAGGGACGTCGCGAAGATGATCGGGATCACCTGCGCCATGTTGACCTTCAGCGGGATGTAGGTCGAGGTGCCGCCGTACTGTTTGCGCCCGATGGTGCGCTTGGCGTATTGCACCGGGATCCGGCGCTGGGAGTTCTCGACGTAAACCACCGCGGCGGTGATCAGGATGCCCAGCAGGATGATCAGCACGAACTGACCCCAACCCTGCTGGCGGGTGGCCCAGACCGAGGCGGGCACGCTGGAGGCGATCGCGGTCAGGATCAACAGCGACATACCGTTGCCGACGCCGCGCTCGGTAACCTGCTCACCCATCCACATGATCAGACCGGTGCCGGCGGTCAGCACCAGCACCATGAGCACCAGGGTGAAGGGGCTGTCGTCGCTCATCACGGTCGGGCAGGTGAGCGACGTACCACCCAGCAAGCGGGAGGGGTCGGCCTTGGCGGCTGTCACCAGCGTCGCCGACTGCAGCAGCGCCAGACCGATCGTGATGTAGCGGGTGTACTGCGTCAGCTTCTGCTGTCCGGCCTGGCCCTCTTTACGCAGCGTCTCGAACCGTGGAATCACCACGGTCAGCAACTGCACGATGATGCTCGCGGTGATGTAGGGCATGATGCCCAGCGCGAAGATCGACAGCTGCAGCAGGGCGCCGCCGGAGAACAGGTTCGCCAGGCCCAGCAGGCTCTGGCTGCCGCTGGCGGCCCGCTGGCACTGCTGGACGAGGCTGAAGTCGATACCGGGCGTCGGGATATGGGACCCCAGCCGGAAAATGGCCATGACCCCGAGCGTGAACAAGATCTTGTTCCGCAGCTCGGGGGTTCTGAATGCGCGGCCGAAAGCGCCTAGCACAAGGTCCTCCTACGTCAGTTCTCGCCTGAGGTTACACAGGCCAGACAGCAACACCTCGACGCCGGTGCCCGGACGAACCGGGACCTGCGCCGAGGCGTGTGCGTTGAGCAAGTACGTCGTCGCTTTGGGTGAACGATCACCCGAGGGTGATCGTGCCGCCCGCAGCTTCGATCTTGTCCTTGGCGGTAGCCGAGAACTTCGCGGCGGTGACGTCGACCTTGACCTTCAACTCACCGGTGCCGAGGACCTTGATCGGCTGACCCTTGCGGACCGCGCCCTTGGCAACCAGCGTGTCCGCGTCGACCTGACCACCCTCGGGGAAGAGAGCGGAGATCTTGTCCAGGTTCACGACCTGGTAGGTCACCTTGAACGGGTTCTTGAAGCCGCGCAGCTTCGGCAGCCGCATGTGGATCGGGGTCTGACCACCCTCGAAGGCGGCCGGCACCTGGTAGCGGGCCTTGGTGCCCTTGGTGCCACGGCCGGCGGTCTTACCCTTGGAGCCCTCACCGCGACCCACACGGGTCTTGGCGGTCTTGGCGCCCGGGGCGGGCCGCAGGTGGTGCACCTTGAGGGCGTGGCCCTCTGCCTTGTCAGTCTTGTCAGTCATCGTCAGTCAATCTCCTCAACGGTCACCAGGTGGCGAACCGTCTGGACCATGCCGCGGAACTCGGGACGGTCCTCTTTCACCACCGTGTGACCGACGCGCTTGAGGCCCAGCGAGCGCAACGTCTCGCGGTGGTTGGCCTTGGCGCCGATCTCGGAACGGGTCTGGGTCACCTTCAGGGAAGCCATCAGGAACCTACCTTCGCGGTCTTGGCAGCGTCGGCCTTGGCGGCCGCGTCCTCTGCCAGCGCACGCTGCAACCGCACGGGGGCCACCGCGTCCAGCGGCAGACCACGACGGGCGGCAACGGCCTCGGGCCGCTCCAGACCCTTCAGCGCGGCCACGGTCGCGTGCACGATGTTGATCGGGTTGCTGCTGCCCAGCGACTTGGACAGCACGTCGTGGACACCGGCGCACTCCAGGACGGCGCGCACCGGACCACCGGCGATCACACCGGTACCGGCGGAGGCCGGACGCAGCATGACGACACCAGCGGCGGCCTCACCCTGCACCGGGTGCGGGATGGAGCCGGCGATCACCGGGACGCGGAAGAAGTTCTTCTTGGCTTCTTCGACACCCTTGGCGATAGCGGCCGGGACTTCCTTGGCCTTGCCGTAGCCGACACCCACGGTGCCGTTGCCGTCGCCCACCACGACCAGCGCGGTGAAGCTGAACCGGCGGCCACCCTGCACGACCTTGGCGACGCGGTTGATGGTGACGACGCGCTCCAGGTACTGGTTGCGGTCGTCGTTGCCGCCACGACGGTTGTCGCGGCGGTCGTCACGGCCACCACCGCGACGGTTGTCGCGACGGTCGCCGGTGTTCTCGGTGTTGGAGTCGGTCGTCCCCTGGGCGGAGCCAGCGGCGCGACGCTGCGGTCCAGCCATCAGTTCTTCCTCATCTCAATCGAAAATACGGTCATCACAGAGTCAACCCGCCTTCACGGGCGCCGTCGGCGATGGCGGCGACGCGGCCGGTGTAGCGGTTACCGCCCCGGTCGAAGACGACGGCGTCGATGCCGGCTTCCTTCGCACGAGCGGCGACGAGTTCGCCGACGCGCTTGGCCTTGGCGGTCTTGTCACCCTCGAAGCCGCGCAGATCCGCTTCCATGGTCGACGCCGACGCGACGGTCTGGCCGACGGTGTCGTCGACGACCTGCACGAAGACGTGCCGCGAGCTGCGGGTCACCACCAGACGGGGGCGCTCCGGCGTACCGGTGAGGTTCTTGCGCAGCCGGAAGTGGCGGCGGTTGCGGGCGGCCGAACGGGTGCTCGAACGCTTGACGATCCTGGCGTTTGCCATGGCTTACTTACCAGCCTTTCCGACCTTGCGGCGGATGTGCTCGCCTTCGTAGCGCACGCCCTTGGCCTTGTACGGGTCGGGCTTGCGCAGCTTGCGGATGTTTGCAGCGACCTCGCCGACCTGCTGCTTGTCGATCCCGGACACCGAGAACCGGGTGGGGTTCTCGACGGCGAAGGTGATGCCTTCCGGCGCCTTCACCAGGATCGGGTGGCTGTAACCCAGGGCGAACTCGAGGTCCTTGCCCTTGGCGGTCACGCGGTAACCGGTGCCGTGGATCTCCAGCTTCTTGGTGTAGCCCTCGGTGACACCGATGACCATGTTGTTGATCAGGGTGCGGGTCAGGCCGTGCCGGGACCGCGCGTCGCGGCCGTCGTTGGGCCGGCTGACCTGCAGTGCGCCGTCTTCACCCTTGGCGACCGAGATCGGCTCGGGGACAACGAAGCTCAACTGACCCTTGGGACCCTTCACCGCAACGGACTGACCGTCGATGGTGATATCCACGCCACTGGGCACGGAAACCGGGAGACGTCCAATACGTGACATCGCAGTACTCTCCTTTTCCCGATTACCAGATGTAGGCGAGGACTTCCCCGCCAACACCCTTGGAGGCCGCCTGCTTGTCGGTCAACAAACCGGACGACGTGGACAGAATCGCCACCCCCAGGCCGCCGAGGACTCGGGGCAGGTTGGTGGACTTGGCGTAGACGCGCAGACCCGGCTTGGAGATCCGGCGCACACCCGCGATGGAACGCTCGCGGTTGGGGCCGTACTTCAGGTCAATGATCAGCGTCTTACCGACGGCCGCGTCCTCGACGCGGAAACCGGCGATGTAACCCTCGGCCTGCAGGATCTCGGCGATGTGCGACTTCAGCTTGGAGTACGGCATCGACGTCGAGTCGTGGTGGGCCGAATTGGCGTTGCGGACGCGCGTCAGCATGTCCGCAATCGGATCGGTCATGGTCATGGGCTCTTGCCCTCCCTCACCGGGGTTTCAGTTCCCGCTGCGCGGGACCGACCTACGGTGTAGTTGTTTCGGAATGAAGGTTGGGTGGTCTTACCAGCTGGATTTGGTCACGCCGGGCAGTTCGCCCCGGTGCGCCATCTCGCGGAGGCAGATACGGCACAGGCCGAACTTGCGGTACACCGAGTGCGGCCGGCCGCAGCGCTGGCAGCGGGTGTAGGCGCGTACGGCGAACTTCGGCTTCTTGTTGGCCTTGTTGATCAGTGCGGTCTTAGCCATGATCAGTTCTCCTTGAACGGGAACCCGAGCTGCTTGAGCAGCGCGCGGCCCTGGTCGTCGCTGGTGGCGGTCGTGACGACCGTGATGTCCATACCGCGAACGCGGTCGATCTTGTCCGGGTCGATCTCATGGAACATCGACTGCTCGGTCAGACCGAAGGTGTAGTTGCCGTTCCCGTCGAACTGCTTGCCCGACAGACCGCGGAAGTCACGGATACGGGGCAGCGCGATGGAGATCAGCCGGTCGAGGAACTCCCACATGCGGTCGCCGCGCAGCGTCACGTGCGCGCCGATCGGCATCCCCTCGCGCAGCTTGAACTGCGCGATGGACTTGCGGGCCTTGGTCACGGTCGGCGCCTGGCCGGTGATCGCACTGAGGTCGCGGATGGCGCCCTCGATCAGCTTGGAGTCCTTGGCCGCATCGCCGACACCCATGTTCACCACGACCTTGGTCACGGTGGGCACGAGCATGACGTTCGGGATCTCGAACTGGCTCTGCAGCGCGGGACGGATCTCCTCGGCGTACCGCGTCTTCAGGCGCGGGGTGACCTTGGTGGTCGTCTCTTCGGTGCTCTCAACAGTCGTCATCACAGGTCCTTACCGGAGCGAACCGACACCCGGGTGCGCACCGTCTTGGTGCGACCGTCGCGCTCCACGCTCTCGACCCGCGTCTTGATCCGGGTCGGCTTCTTGGTCTCGGGGTCGACGATCGCCACGTTGGACACGTGGATCGGCGCCTCAACGACCTCGATGCCACCGGAGCTGCTGCCCGGCTGGCCGGCCCGCACGTGCTTGGTCACGCGGTTGATGCCCTCGACCAGCACCCGCTGGGTCTCGGGGTACACGGCGATGACCTTGCCCTGCTTGCCCTTGTCGCCACCGTTGGCCTGCGAGCGGCCGCTGATGACCTGGACGAGGTCGTTCTTCTTGATCTTCATCTTCGGCGTACGAGTTGCCATGTTCACAGCACCTCCGGGGCCAGCGAAATGATCTTCATGAACTTCTTGTCGCGCAGCTCGCGGCCCACCGGGCCGAAGATGCGCGTACCACGCGGGTCGCCGTCGGTCTTGAGGATGACGGCCGCGTTCTCATCGAATTTGATGTAGCTGCCGTCGGGACGACGACGCTCCTTCTTGGTCCGGACGATGACCGCCTTGACGACATCGCCCTTCTTGACGTTGCCACCCGGGATGGCGTCCTTGACGGTCGCCACGATGGTGTCACCGATGCCGGCGTAGCGACGTCCGGAACCACCGAGCACCCGGATGCACAAGATCTCCTTGGCACCGGTGTTGTCGGCGACTCGCAGTCGCGACTCCTGCTGGATCACAGTTCTTCTCCTGTCGTCTCACTGGTTCTCACGAGTCCGTGAGCCTTGCGGAACGGATATGGGTCTGGGTTGGTACGGCGCTCGGCAACCGATCGACGTACCCGAGGGTCAGGCGCTGATTACTTGGCGCGCTCGAGGATCTCGACCACGCGCCAGCGCTTCTGCGCCGACAGCGGACGGGTCTCCATGATCTGCACCAGGTCGCCCACGCCGCACTCGTTCTTCTCGTCGTGCGCCTTCAGGCGGCTGGTGTGCTTCATGACCTTGCCGTAGAGGGCGTGCTTCTTGCGGTCCTCGACCTCGACCACGACGGTCTTGTCCATCTTGTCGCTGACCACGTAGCCCTGGCGGGTCTTGCGGTGGTTACGCGCACCGGTCTCCGGGGCGTTCGTCTGGGTGTCGGCCATGTCAGCCCTCCTGCTTGCTGGACTCGGGTGCACGTCCGATGCCGAGCTCACGCTCACGCATCTCGGTGTACAGCCGAGCGATGTCTTTCTTGACCGCGCGCAGCCGGGAGTTGTTCTCCAGCTGGCCGGTAGCCGACTGGAAGCGCAGGTTGAACAGCTCGACCTTCGCCTTGGCCAACTCCGACTTCAACGACTCGTCGTCAAGTTCGCGCAACTTGGCCGGAGCCAGGTCCTTGCTACCTACTGCCATCAGAAGTCACCGCCTTCACGGGAGATGAACCGGCACTTCATCGGCAGCTTGTGAATCGCCAGGCGCATCGCCTCGCGGGCCACATCCTCCTCAACACCGGAGATTTCGAACATCACGCGACCCGGCTTCACGTTGGCGACCCACCATTCCGGGGAACCCTTACCGGAACCCATGCGGGTCTCGGCGGGCTTCTTGGTCAGCGGACGGTCCGGGTAGATGTTGATCCAGACCTTTCCGCCACGCTTCATGTAGCGGGTCATGGCGATACGAGCGGACTCGATCTGCCGGTTGGTGACGTACGCCGGCTCCAGGGCCTGGATGCCGTAGTCACCGAACGCCACGGTGGTGCCGCCCTTGGCGGCGCCGCTGCGGCCGGGGTGGTGCTGCTTGCGGTGCTTCACACGACGCGGGATCAGCATCAGGCTTCGCCTCCTTCGGCGGTTTCAACGGTCGCGACCTGCGCGACGGCTTCCTGGGCCGGCTGCTGGTCGTTCTCGACCACACCGGCCTCGACGGTCTGCGGCTGCTCCGCGTCCTCGCGGCGCGGGCGACGCGAGTCACGACGGTCATCGCGGCGGTCGTCACGACGGCCACGGGCCGGACGCGACGGCGCAGCAGCCTGCTCACGAGCCAGTTCCTTGGCGGTCAGGTCGCCGTTGTAGATCCAGACCTTCACGCCGATGCGGCCGAACGTCGTACGCGCCTCGTAGAAGCCGTAGTCGATGTTGGCGCGCAGGGTGTGCAGCGGAACGCGGCCCTCGCGGTAGAACTCGGTGCGGCTCATCTCGGCGCCGTTCAGACGACCGGAGACCATCACCCGGATGCCCTTGGCACCGGCGCGCTGCGCGGACTGCATGCCCTTGCGCATCGCACGACGGAAGTTCACACGGGCCGACAACTGCTCGGCGATGCCCTGGGCGACCAGCTGGGCGTCAGCCTCGGGGTTCTTGACCTCGAGGATGTTCAGCTGCACCTGCTTGGCGGTGAGCTTCTCCAGCTCGCTGCGCAGGCGGTCGGCCTCGGCACCGCGGCGACCGATCACGATGCCCGGACGGGCGGTGTGGATGTCGACGCGGACACGGTCACGGGTGCGCTCGATCTCCACGCGGGAGATGCCGGCACGCTCCATGCCCTTGGCCATGAGGTTGCGGATCGCGACGTCTTCCTTGACGTAGTCGCGGTAGCGCTGACCCACCTTGGAGCTGTCCGCGAACCAGCGGCTCTTGTGCTCGGTGGTGATACCGAGACGGAAACCGTTCGGGTTGACCTTCTGACCCATCAGCGGCCTCCATCCTTGCTCTCGGGCTGGGTGACATACACGGTGATGTGGCTCGTGCGCTTGAGGATCTGGCTGGCCCGACCCTGGGCACGCGGCCGGAACCGCTTCATGGTGGGACCTTCATCGACGTACGCCTCGGTCACCACCAGCTCACGCTCGTCGAACGCGGTCGAGTTCTTGTCGGCCTCGAACCGGGCGTTCGCGATCGCGCTGCGCAGAACCTTCAGCACCGGCTCGCTCGCGCTCTGCGGCGCGAAGGTGAGCACGTTGATGGCATCCGTGGCCTGCTTGCCGCGGATGAGGTCCACCACGCGCCGCGCCTTGGTCGGCGTCACGCGTACGTAGCGTGCCTGCGCCTTGGCTTGCATCGCTGTCCCTTTGCTCTCGTCAGTCTTAGTACTCATCTGGGTGCTCCGTTACCCCGCCGCGTCAGCGACGGCGGCCCTTCTTGTCGTCCTTCTCGTGACCCTTGAAGGTCCGAGTGGGAGCGAACTCACCCAGCTTGTGGCCGACCATCGACTCGGTCACAAAGACCGGGACGTGCTTGCGGCCGTCGTGCACGGCCAGCGTGTGGCCGAGCATGTCGGGGGTGATCATCGACCGGCGGGACCAGGTCTTGATCACGGTCTTGGTGCCCGCTTCGTTCTGCGCCGCCACCTTTTTGGCCAGGTGGTCGTCGATGAACGGGCCCTTCTTCAAACTACGGGGCATGGCTTAGCGCTTCTTTCCAGTACGACGGCGACGAACGATGAGCTTGTCGCTCGACTTGTTCTGACGACGGGTACGGCCCTCGGCCTGTCCCCAGGGGCTGACCGGGTGGCGACCACCGGAGGTCTTGCCCTCACCACCACCGTGCGGGTGGTCCACCGGGTTCATCGCGACACCACGGACGGTCGGGCGCTTGCCCTTCCACCGCATACGGCCGGCCTTGCCCCAGTTGATGTTGCTCTGCTCGGCGTTGCCCACCTCGCCGACGGTGGCGCGGCAGCGCACGTCGACGTTGCGGATCTCACCGGACGGCATACGCAGCTGGGCGTACGGGCCGTCCTTGGCCACCAGCTGCACACGGCTGCCGGCGCTACGCGCGATCTTGGCGCCGCCACCGGGCCGCAGCTCGATGCAGTGGATGACGGTACCGGTCGGGATGTTGCGCAGCGGCAGGTTGTTGCCGGGCTTGATGTCGGCGGCCGGACCGTTCTCGATCAAGTCGCCCTGGCGCAGCTTGTTCGGCGCGATGATGTAGCGCTTCTCGCCGTCGGCGTAGTGCAGCAGCGCGATGCGCGCGGTGCGGTTCGGGTCGTACTCGATGTGAGCGACCTTGGCCGGCACGCCGTCCTTGTCGTTGCGACGGAAGTCGATCACGCGGTAAGCGCGCTTGTGACCGCCACCGATGTGCCGGGTGGTGATCCGACCCGAGGCGTTGCGGCCACCGGTCTTCGTCAGCGGCTTGACCAGCGACTTCTCGGGGGTCGTACGCGTAATCTCGGCGAAGTCGGCCACCGACGAGCCACGGCGACCGGGGGTCGTCGGCTTGTACTTGCGGATTGCCATGTCAGTCCTTCAGTCCTCGTCGCTTCAGCTGATCTCGCCGAAGATGTCGATGGCGCCCTCTTTGAGGGACACGATCGCGCGCTTGGTGTCCTTGCGCTTACCGGCACCGTTGCGGGTCCGGCGGGTCTTGCCCTGACGGTTCAGGGTGTGCACGGAGTCGACCTTGACGTCCCAGATCTGCTCGACGGCGATCTTGATCTCCGTCTTGTTGGCGCTCGGGTCGACGATGAAGGTGTACTTGCCCTGGTCGAACAGGGCGTACGACTTCTCCGACACGACCGGCGCGATCAGGATGTCGCGGGGGTCCTTGCGCTGGATGCTGGTGCTCACTTCGCGCTCTCCTTCTCGTCTGCGGCGACGGTGTCAACCGGCTCGCCACCCTTGCCCAGGAAAGCCTCGAGCGCGGCCTGCGTGAAGACGATGTCGTCAGCGCACAGCACGTCGTAGGTGTTCAGCTGGTCGGCGTACAGCACGTGCACGTCGGCGAGGTTGCGCACGGACAGCAGCGCGTTCTCGTTGCCGCGGTCCAGCACCACCAGCAGGTTCTTGCGCTCGGTGAGCCCACCCAGCAGCGCAGCAGCGGCGCGGGTCGAGGGGGCGTCCCCGGCGACGACCGAGCTGAGCACGTGGATGCGACCGTGACGGGCGCGGTCCGAGAGGGCCCCGCGCAGGGCGGCGGCCTTCATCTTCTTGGGGGTCCGCTGCGAGTAGTCCCGCGGCTTCGGACCGTGCACAACGCCACCGCCGGCGAACTGCGGCGCACGGGTCGAACCCTGGCGGGCGCGGCCGGTGCCCTTCTGGCGGTAGGGCTTGCGGCCACCACCGCGGACTTCGCCGCGGGTCTTGGTGGAGTGGGTGCCCTGGCGGGCGGCGGCCAGCTGCGCGACGACGACCTGGTGGATCAGCGGCACGTTGGTGGCCACGTCGAAGATCTCGGCGGGCAGCTCGATGCTGCCGGCCTGCTTCCCCGCGGGGTCAGTGATCGTAATAGTGGTCATGAGACTCAGGCTCCCTTGGCAGCCGTCTTGACGAGGACCACGCGGCCACGAGCGCCGGGAACGGCACCCTTGACCAGCAGCAGGCCCTTGTCGGCATCGACGGCGTGGATCGTGAGGTTCTGGGTGGTCTGGCGTACGCCGCCCATGCGGCCGGCCATGCGCATCCCCTTGAAGACGCGGCCCGGGGTGGCGCAGCCACCGATCGAACCCGGCTTGCGGTGGTTCTTGTGGGCACCGTGCGAGGAGCTGACGCCGTGGAAACCGTGGCGCTTCATCACACCGGCAAAGCCCTTGCCCTTGGTGCGGCCGACGATATCGACCTTCTGGCCGGCCTCGAAAGCCTCGACCGTGATCTCCTGGCCGGGCTCGTACTCAGCGGCATCCGCGGTGCGAAGCTCCACCAGGTGACGGCGCGGGGTGACCCCGGCCTTCTCGAAGTGGCCCACGAGCGGCTTGGTCACCTTGCGCGGGTCGATCTGACCCCAGCCGAGCTGGACGGCGTCGTAGCCGTCAGCCTCGCCGCGCACCTGGGTGACGACGCAGGGACCGGCCTGGATGACGGTGACCGGCACGAGGCGGCCATTCTCATCCCAGACCTGGGTCATACCCAGCTTCTCGCCGAGCACTCCCTTGATGGTCTTGGTAGCAGTGGTGGTCATGTGTCCTTACCCCCGCTCAGAGCTTGATCTCGATGTTGACGTCCGCCGGAAGGTCGAGACGCATGAGCGAATCGACGGCCTTCGGCGTCGGGTCAACAATGTCGATGAGCCGCTTGTGCGTGCGCATCTCGAAGTGCTCGCGGCTGTCCTTGTACTTGTGCGGCGAACGGATCACGCAGAAAACGTTCTTCTCCGTGGGCAGCGGCACAGGGCCCACCACCGTCGCACCGGCACGAGTCACGGTGTCCACAATCTTGCGCGCGGAAGAGTCGATGACCTCGTGGTCGTACGACTTCAGCCGGATGCGGATCTTTTGTCCCGCCATTCGCGTGCGTCTCTCTCTCGCCGGGTTACCTACAAAACTGTTGTGATCGACCCGCCGGTTCGTCCGCCCCCCGCGGTCGGGCGTGTCGCGCTGTGCCCGTGGCACAACCACTCACATTTCCCATGGGTGGGGCGGTCGTTCCTACCGGATCGACCTGCTTACGCTTCCCATCACTGCTGTGCGGCCCTGCTCGTCTCCCGTGGGAGAACCAGGTCCAGCTCCTGCTCGCGATGAGGCGGCGCTCGTCGTACTTCCCCGGTCTTCTCAGCCCGGGACGGCACATGGGCGCGCGTCAAGCAACCGTTCTAGTGTGCCAGAGAGGGCGCGACCCGGCCAAATCGGCGGCGAGGGAGCGTGCTCACAGGGCATTTGCGCGGGTTATCGACAGGCGCGCGGGTTGTAAGCCGCGCGTCTGTCGATAAGCCGCGCAAATCTAAGAAGCCATCGCCAGCGCAGCCCGGACCTTCGCCGCCGCCCGCCCGTGGAACAGATCCGACCAGGTCAGGCGCACGACGATCCACCCGAGAGAGCGGATCCGGTCCTCCCGCAGTTTCTCGCGCCAGAGAGCGCCGGGCTCGTCGTACTTCGTGGCCCCGTCGAACTCCACCAGCACCCGGGTGCCGACGACGCGGAAATCGGTGCGGTATCCCTTGCCGTCGCGAGTCCACCGCGCTGTCCCGGGCACGACGAACTGCGCGACCACCGCGATACCAGCCTCGCCCAATCGCAGTGCGGACAGCGTCTCCCCGCAGACTCGTGGTCGGCATCGGCCCTGGTCACCAGCTGCCGCACCCGTTGCGCGCCCAGCGAGAACTGGCGACCCAGGGACGCTGTGTCCAGGTCGGCCGCTGTGATCAGCCGTCGGTGCAGCGCGTCGTCGGCGGCCACCAGTCCTGCCTCTAGATCGACCGACGTCAGCTGCACAACTGTGGTGGCGATGTGTTCGACGCCGTCCAGTGGCGGATGGCCGCGCAGTGCCGGATGGAGGTGCAACCCGGGGACCCGCTTGGACCGCCCGCTACCAAGCCGGCACAGATGCACGGTCGAGAGATCTGGGCGATACAACGCAAGCCCGTGATGGACCGCCGCGGACACGTATCCGGCGACTGCCGTGCCCGCGTGCTCAGCCAGGAAGGTGTGCATCAACTGCCGATGCCGGTCCTGCTCGTCCGCGACGCCTCGCATCAGGTACCAGCCGCGACGCAACTTGGTCCACGAGCCTTCGGCCACCAGGCGCTGCAGATCCCGTTCGCTCACGCCGCGCAACTGCGCCTTCTGTCGCGAGATCACGTCCATCCGGTCAGCGTGGCCGAGTCACGGAGCCTCCGACGCCGCCCGCCAACATCTGTGGACAACAGACGAGCGATCAGCTGACCAACGCGATCTGCTGCAGCGACTCGTCCCCCGTACCCATCTGCGCAAACACGAGGCTGTGGCGATCCACGTTGGCCAACATTGACTGCGCGGGAAGGTGCGATGTCCACAGCCGCTTACCCGTGCCTGCCGCGTAGCCGCTGATCCCACCGGCTGCGTCATTGTTGATCTCAGCGCCGCCTACCAGAATCTGTCCGGAGCCGCAGATGACGAACTCGGCCGGATCAGGCACGGTGACAGCCCAGTTCACGTGTCCGGTCCGGGGGTCCACCGATCGCAAGGCGACTCCCCCCAACCCAGGATCAGGGTCGCCCAGCACGATCAGGGCACCGCCGCAGTAGGCCAGAGGCACGCCGGTGACCGTGCGTTGCACAGCGTACGGCGGCGCGTCCGAGCGGACCCGGGCCATCGCCGATTCGCCCCCACGGCCGCTGTCGGCGGTGATCAGTGGGAAGTCGTTGCTGTCCCGCCAGTACGGGAGCACGGGATCGTCGTTGCTGATCTGCTGACCGCCGATCCAGGTCCCACCCGTTTTCGGGCGGCTGACCGGCGCGCCCCGGAACACGCCCTCGACGCCCCCTCCGGCAATCCGCTGGAAGGCACCGTCGCCGTCCAGGAATCCCAAACCCCCGCCGTCCGCGGTGGCGCCCTGCAAGAGATAGTCGACATCGCCGTCGCGCAGGACAGGGCCGGCCGCCGCGCTATCAGCGATTCCCCCGGGCACCGCCGTACTCCACTGCTGCTTCCCAGCGCCGTCGAACTTGATCAGCGTGAACGGCGCGGCTTTCTGTGCGCCTTCCGCTTCCTTGGCGAGGTCCTGCGCACCAACGAATGCGGCTCCGTCGCTGGCTCCCACGAGCACGTGGTCACCGGTGCCCAGCTTGGTGTTTCCCTCATCAGCGCCGCCGGTCGCGGAGACCATCAGCCGCGCGGGTTCCCCCGGGTCCGCGGTGTAGTCGGCATACGCAGACCGCGGGTTGAGCAAGCACCAGACTCGCGAGTCGTCCCCGGCGCAGGAGACATCAACTCCTGAGGGCAGGGGTCGCTTCCAGGCCACGGCGCCGCTGGCCTTATCGACGGCGAGCAACAGGTTGCGGTCCATGCCGTGCGAACCCTGCACGATGACGAATCGGTCAGAAGTGGTGACCACACTTGCACTACACCCAGCACCATCAACGTCATCTGCGCCACTGGCGGTTGAGCAATTGAGCTCCGGAGCCCAGTCCTTCAGTGTGTGCTGCCACCGCACGCTCGGCGTGCCGCTGAACGAGACCGCGAAGGCCGGATCACCATTGCTGTCGCCTCCGGCCGAAGTCCGCCACCAGGCGAGTCCGCTGCCGACCAGCAGGACAGCGAGGGCGGCGGCTGCGAGCATCAGCCCCCGGCGCCGCCGAGGAGGAACGGGGTCAGGCGCAGGTACGTCGATCGCGAGCTCCTCGGCGTACCCCACCTGACCCGGTAGTACCTGACCGGCTCGTGGCGACGGCAGCGCCTCCCGCTCAGGATGGATGTCGCGGCCACACGAGGGGCAGTACCGCAGGTCCGCCCAGTTGGTGTCGCCACATGCCGTGCAGTACACGGATCAGACGTTAGCTTTCGTGGCCACTCGCAAACACCAGCTCCGGGTTATCGACAACCGCGCTAATCCGCACCGGGTCAGCGCGACAGATATGCGAAGGAACGAGCCGACGGGCCGTCGTAGCTCTGAAGCAGTACGCCGGACTTGGTCCAACCCCCGAACATCAGTGCAGCAGGGACAGCGACCGACCACTGCTTCTTGCCGCTACTGATCGCGAGCCCGGCAATGCCCCCCGACCGGCTCACAGCGACGTTCGTGCCGGAGCAGATCACGAATTCGCCGTCCTGCGTCTCGGAGTGCCAGTCGACATGACCGGTTGCCGGGTCGATCGCCCGCAACGTGGCGGTCTGAGTGTCCGGGGAATTGTCACTGGTGTCGGTAATCGGTGCGGACGTCTCGGTGAACAACCGCCCGCCGCAGAACGCGCGCGCGACGCCGGGCACGGTGCGGGAGATCTTGTACGGCGGGTCGCTCTCGTGCAGTTGAGTCGAGTCCCCGTTGACACCGTCGTTGTTGGCGGCGTCGTCCGGCAGGGTGATCAGCGGCGCTTGCGCAGCGTTGTCGGTGGCGATGGGTATGCCCGCGCCGCCCTGCAGAGCGTGGCCATTGATCGCGTAGTGGTCCTGCCCCCGCAGGGTCACCAGCTGCCCGCGGTAGATCGCAACAGCGGCTCCTGCGGCCAGCTTCTTCACCGAACCGTCGGCCGCGTCGAAGCCGATGCCCTGGTCCTTGGCGTCGGTGAGATACCCGACGTAGTCGACGCCGCCCACCTCCAGGACCGGCGCGCCGTAGCCGGCGTTGGTCACGCCTTTGGGCAGTGTTTGCTGCCACGCGCCGTCCGCCTTCGCGTCGAACCTGCGCACGTCCATCGGAACGGTGGTCGCGGCCTGACCGTCCTGACTGTCCGGGCTGGCGTCACTCGACTGGCTGGACACGAGCACGAAATCGGAGCCAACGGCCAGAAAATCGTGCAGGCCACTGGAGCCCAGCGCCGAGGAGCCCTTGGCCTTCCCGGTGTCGGTGTCTATGGCCAGAATCTGGGCCGGCCCGGCGGCCTCAGTGGACTGGGCGTCATCGGCGTCGGTCGGCGGGGGCTGCGGCGAACCGGTCACGGCGATGCACCACAGGTCGTCGTCATCGGACCGGCAGGTCGACAAGGTGCCAGCGGGCAACTCGTGACGCCAGGCGAAGGCACCGGTCTGCAGATTGACGCCGATCAACTCCTCGACACCCTTGGTGGGCTTCACCTGCACGACCAGATACTTCTCGCTCACTGCGACAGTCTCGGCCTCGCAGTAATCCCTGGAGGTCACGTCCGTCCCGGTGCATCCCGGCGCCCACTGGGTCAGGTCGTGCTTCCAGGCCAGCTTGGGATGAGCGCCCAGATCGACCGACATAGCCGTCGGGTCCGACTGGCCCGTAGCAGGCGCCTGCCCCCGGGGCCACACCGCTGCTGTCCCGCCGGCGGCCACCAGTGCAACGGCCAGCGCGGCGGCCGGCCAACGCCATCGGCGCCACCCCGACCGGACGGGAGCCGGGGCAGGATCAGGCGCGGGTACGTCGATCGCCGGCTGCTCGTCGTACCCCACCTGATCGGGGAGCGGCTGAGCGGGTTGCGGCTCGGGCGAGGTCGCCCGCTCGGGATGCAGGTCGCGGCCACACGTCGGGCAGTACCGCTGATCTGCCCAGTTGGTGTCACCGCACGCGGTGCAGTAGACCACTCAGGCGTTCGCCTTCTTGGCCAACCGCAACCAGGTCTCCACCACGGTGTCCGGGTTCAGCGACATCGACTCGATGCCCTGCTCCAGCAACCAGTCGGCCAGGTCCGGGTGGTCCGAGGGCCCTTGGCCGCAGATGCCGACGTACTTGCCCTGCTTGCGGCACGCCGCGATCGCCATCGTCAGCATTTCCTTGACCGCAGGGTCCCGCTCGTCGAAGCCCGCAGCGACCAGACCGGAGTCACGGTCCAGACCAAGGGTCAGTTGGGTCATGTCGTTGGACCCGATCGAGAAGCCGTCGAAGTGCTCCAGGAACTGGTCGGCGATCACCGCATTGGACGGGACCTCGCACATCATCACGACCTGCAGGTCGTTCTCCCCGCGCTTCAGGCCGTACTTGCCCAGCAGCGAGATGACGCCCTCGGCCTCGGCGAGGGTCCGCACGAACGGGATCATCACCTTGACGTTGGTCAGGCCCATGTCCTCACGCACGAAGCGCAGCGCCTCGCACTCCATCGCGAAGCACTCTTCGAAGTCCGGCGAGAGGTACCGCGACGCACCGCGGTAGCCGATCATCGGGTTCTCCTCGTGCGGCTCGTAACGCTGCCCGCCGAGCATCCCGGCGTACTCGTTGGACTTGAAGTCCGACATCCGCACGATGACCGGCTCGGGCGCGAAAGCCGCTGCGAGAGTAGCGACTCCCTCGGCGACCCGCTTGACGAAGAACTCCCGCGGCGAGTCGTACGCGCTGATCAACGCCTCGATCTCCGCCTTGATGCCCGGCTCTTGGTCGTCCAGCTCCAGCAGCGCCCGCGGGTGGATACCGATCTGCCGGTTGATGATGAACTCCAGCCGGGCCAGCCCGATCCCCTTGTTGGGCAGCCGGCTGAACTCGAACGCCTGCTCCGGGGTGCCGACGTTCATCATCAGCTTCACCGGGATCTCGGGCATCTCGTCCAGCGCCGTCTCCTGGACCTCGAAATCCAGCGACCCGTCGTACACGAAGCCGGTGTCCCCCTCGGCGCAGGACACGGTCACCTCGGCGCCGTCGGCGAGCGCCGAGGTCGCGTCGCCGGTGCCGACCACGGCCGGGATGCCCAGCTCACGGGCGATGATCGCCGCGTGACACGTGCGCCCGCCGCGGTTGGTGACGATCGCGCTGGCGCGCTTCATGATCGGCTCCCAGTCCGGGTCGGTCATGTCGGCGACCAGGACCTCGCCGGGCTTGAACTCGTGCATCGTGTCCAGCGTCGTCATTTTGCGTACGGCGCCCGACCCGACTTTCTGCCCGATCGCGCGGCCCTCGCTCAGCACCGGTCCGCGCGCTTTGAGCACGAACCGCTGCAGCGTCGAGCCGCTCTGGCGCGACTTCACGGTCTCGGGGCGGGCCTGCAGGATGTAGAGCTTGCCGTCGACACCGTCGCGGCCCCACTCGATGTCCATCGGGCGGCCGTAGTGCTCCTCGATCTTGAGGGCGTGCGTCGCGAGCTCGGTGACCTCGTCGTCGGTGAGGGACAGCCGTGCTGCCTCGGCGACGTCGACGGGTACGAACTCGGTGGTCTCCCCCACCACCGCGGATCCGGTGTAGACCATCTTGGTGGCCTTGGCACCGACGCCGCGCTTGAGGATCGCGGGCCGGCCGGCGCGCAGAGCGGGCTTGTAGACGTAGAACTCGTCGGGGTTGACCGCACCCTGCACGACGCCCTCGCCCAGACCGAAGGCCGAGGTGATGAAGACGGCATCGTCGAAGCCGGATTCGGTATCCATCGTGAACATCACGCCCGAGGCGCCGATGTCCGAGCGGACCATCCGCTGGATGCCGGCCGACAGGGCGACCGCTGAGTGGTCGAAGTTCGAATGCACGCGGTAGGCGATGGCCCGGTCGTTGTAGAGGGAGGCGAAGACCAGCTTGATCGCGTGCAGGATGTTGTCGATGCCGCTGATGTTCAGGAAGGTCTCCTGCTGGCCGGCAAACGAAGCATCCGGCAGGTCTTCAGCCGTCGCGGACGAGCGCACCGCCCAGGTGGCGTCGGGAGCGTCAGCGGTCAACTCGTCGTACGCCGCCCGGATGTCTGCCTCCAGGTCGGCCGGGAACGGGCGGTCCTCCACCTCCTGCCGGATCGCGGCGCCGACCCGCGCCAACTCCTGGACGTCATCGACGTCCAGCGCGGCCAGCCGGGAGTTGATCGATTCGGTCAGGCCCGACTCGTCCAGGAAGCGCCGGTAGGCCTCGGCGGTCGTGGCGAAGCCGTTCGGCACCGACACCCCCGCCTTGGACAGGTGCTGCACCATCTCACCCAGGGAGGCGTTCTTGCCGCCCACCGTCTCCACGTCGGCGAGGCCGAGGTCCTTGAACCACTCGATGTTGCTCATCGTTAAACCCTTACTGGTTGTACTTCTCGCCGGCCGGCGAAGACGGATGGTGATGACGGGCCTTGAGTGCGGATCCTAGAGCAGCCGCTCAGCCTGGACGCGGGCCTCCTGCCCGTTGTTGTTGGATCACGGCGGCAATCTCCTCGACCGACATCGTCGAGGAGTCCACGTAGGGGATGCGTTGCTGCCGGAAGAGCGCTTCGGCGCTGCGCAACTCCCAACTGCACTGCGCCAAGGAGGCGTACTTACTGCCCGGCCGCCGCTCGCTGCGGACCTGGGACAACCGGGTCGGCGTGGACAGCAGGCCGAACAACTTGTCCCGGTACGGCGCGATCGGGCGGGGCAGCGACGTGGACTCGAAATCCTCGTCCACCAACGGGTAGTTGGCGACCAGCAGACCGTGGGTCAGGGCGAGGTACATCGTGGTCGGGGTCTTACCGCAGCGCGATGGCGCGGTCAGGATCAGATCGGCTTTGGCCAGGTGTCGCAGGCTCTGACCGTCGTCGTGCTCGATGGCGAACTCGACCGCCTTCATCCGGGCGTCGTAGCGCCCGATGTCTCCCAGACCGTGCGCGCTCCCGGAGGCGCGTGCGGCCTGTACGTGCAGCAGGCGCTCGACGGTGTCCAGGTGGGAGCCGAACATGTCGATCATGGCCGCCCGCGTGGTCCCCAGGGCGTTGCGTACGTCGTCCGGCGCCACCGTGGAGAACGCGAGCGCCTGCACCTCGTCGGTGCACGCGGCGTCCATCACCTCGACGACCTTCAGGGCCTGCTCGACCGTGGTGATGAACGGGTACTTGTGCCGCGTGAACTCCACCTCGGGGAACTGCTGCAGGATCATGTTGCCCAGCGTCTCCGCCGAGATCCCGGTGCCGCCGGCCAGGAAGAAGACCGGGATCGCAGCAGCGGGCGCCTGCATGCTCAGCCCGCGAGTTTCTCAGCAGCAGCAAGCAGTACGCAGGTCGCGACCGCTTCCATCGCGACCCGCACCTCCTCCAGCGAGGGGAAGGTCGGCGCCAGGCGGATGTTGGTGTCCTGCGGGTCGTCACCGTAGGGGAACGATGCACCGGCCGGGGTCAGCGCGACGCCGGCCTCCTTGGCCAACTGCACGACCCGCGAGGCGGTGCCGGGCAGGACGTCGAGGCTGACGAAGTAGCCGCCGATCGGTTCGGTCCAGGTGGCGATGTGCGGGTAGGCACCCAGCCGGGTCGACAGCACTTCCTGCACCGCATCGAATTTCGGCTTGATGATCTCCGCGTGCTTGCGCATGTGCGCGCGCACCCCGTCGGCGTCCTTGAAGAACTCCAGGTGCCGCAGGTGGTTGACCTTGTCCGGGCCGATCGAGCCCATCCCCAGGTGCTTGAGGAACCACTTCACGTTCGACTCGCTGGCGGCCAGGAAGGAGACGCCGGCACCGGCGAAGGTGATCTTCGAGGTCGAGGCGAACATGATCGGGCGGTCGGGGTGACCGTTCGCGGCAGCCAGGGAGATGATGTCGGCGGTCTTGGTCTCGACCTCGGTGAGGTGGTGCAAGCCGTAGGCGTTGTCCCACAGGATCTTGAAATCGGCTGCAGCAGTAGGCATCGCCGCGAGCCGCGCGGCCTTGTCGGCTTCGGTGACCGAGCCGGAGGGGTTGGCGTAGGTCGGCACCAACCACATGCCCTTGATGCTCGGGTCGTCCTTGACCAGCGCCTCCACAGCGGCCACGTCGGGACCGTCGGCCTCCATCGGGACCGGGATCATCTCGATGCCGAGCCACTCCAGCAGCGCGTGGTGCCGGTCGTAGCCGGGCACCGGGCAGATGAACTTGATCGGCCCCTGGTCCTTCCACGGTGTCCCGTCGACCGGGCCCTTGAGCATGCAGTCGACCAGCACGTCCTTCATCAGGGTGAGGCTGGCGTTGCCCTGCGCGACGAGCTGGCTGACCTGCACACCGAGCAGTCCGGCGAACAGCTCCCGCAGACCGAGCAGACCCTCCAGGCCGCCGTAGTTGCGCACGTCGACCCCACCGGAGGTGTGGGTGGTCGGCAGGGTGAGCAGCGCTTCGGACAGGTCCAGCTGCTCAGGACCGGGCTTGCCCCGGGTCAGGTCGAACTTCAGACCCTGGGCCACCAGATCGTCGTACGCCGATCGTTGGGCAGCCAGGAACGCGGCCGGATCCTCCGGCGGCGGTGCGATGTCGGAATGGGACAGGGTGGGCCCGGCCACGGGAGGCTCCTTCGCGTCGAACTGCTGCCCGCCCATCTTTCCAGGCCGGACAACCCCACCCGCAGGTGCGTTCGCACTGCGGACGCACCTCACCCGGCAGCGACCGCCTGGGCGACCCGGTGCTCGACCTGCGCCGGGGCCTCCTGGATGACCGCAGGTACGCCGAGGGCCCGGGTGAATCCGTCCGGCACCAACACGTCGCTGGGCGCCAGGTCCTGCACACTGGCCTTCCCCAGACCACGCAGCGCGGAGTCGAGACCACCGTTGAGCACGTCCAGCACGTTCTCGACACCGGGTTGGCCGCCCGCGGCCAGGCCCCACAGGTAGGCCCGGCCGATCAGGACCGCCTTGGCCCCCAGCGCGACTGCCTTGGCGACGTCGCTGCCCCGGCGGACACCACCGTCGAGCAGGACATCGATCTGGTCGCCGACGGCGTCGGCCACGGCGGGCAGGCAGCGGATGCTGGCGGGGGTCCCGTCGAGGTTGTTGCCGCCGTGGTTGGACACCGAGATGCCGTCGACGCCCGCATCGACCGCGCGCAGTGCGTCGTCGACCCGGCAGACGCCCTTGAGCAGGAAGGTGCCGCCCCACTCCTGCTTCATCCAGGCGATGTCCTCCCAGGTGGGCGGCGGCGTCTGCATCCACTCGTAGTACGCCTCGAAGAAGCCGGGTGCCGGTTGTCCCGGCTCGTTGAGGTTCGGCGCCTGCAACTGCGGTGGCCGCCCGGTCCTGGCGAACTCCAGGAACCACTTGGGCCGCATCAACGCCTCCGGTGAGCGGGTGACGATCGTCTTGAGATCCATCGACTGCGGAATGATCGGGCTGCCCCAGTCGCGACCGTTGGAGAAGGACCAGTCGGTGGTCGCGATCAGTCCGACCGCACCGGCCTCCCGGGCCCGGGCCATCCGCCGCGCCATCTGCTCGCGGCTGCCCATCCAGTACATCTGGAAGAACGTCTGGGAGTTGGCAGCAGCGACCTCCTCGATCGGCTTGCTGGCAAAAGAACTGAGCCCCATAGGGATTCCCCGCGCTGCGGCGGCGCGGGCCACCGCCACCTCACCGTCGGGATGGACCGCCTGCACTCCGGTCGGGGAGATCATCACGGGCATCGCGGCGGGCTGACCGAGGAAGCTCGTGGCCAGGCTGCGCTCAGGGGTGGAGCCGACGACGTGCGGGGCGAAGCCGAGTTCCGCGAACGCTGCGGTGTTGTCGGCGTACGTCGTGCCCTTCTCCGAGCCGGCGAGCAGGGCCTTGTAGACCGAGGACGGCAGGCGCCGCTTCGCACGCTCTTGTGCGACCGCGACCGTCTCAAACCACCTGTGTGCCATCAGTTTTCTCCTTGTGCTGGGTCGTGGGTGGGTTGCGCGGTCCCCCGGCGCCACGGCCGGGTCCACGCGGGAAGCAGCGGTCGGATGGACCGGCCGCGCACGGCACCGGCCCAGACGCCCAAGCCGTAGGCCAGGTCGTCCGCGCGGTGCAGCAGCAGGTACGTCGCGGGGTCCAGCTCCGGACGCACCCGCCGGTAGTCGGCGATCCCCTCCGCGACGGCGGCGACGGCGACCACGCGCCGCGCACGCCGGGACGTCAACGCGGCCAGGGCTGCCACCGGCCAGTGATGCCGGGTGATCGCCGAGGTCAGTTGCCATCCGGTGGCGACCAACGTCATCGCGGTGAGGGTGCTGCCCGTGGGCAGCCGTTGTTGTGGCGGCCCGGTGCGGCTGGCCATCAGGGCCAGGTGACTTCCGGCGGCGACGGCAGCAATGGGCACCGACCAGCGGCGTTGGCTGGCCAGGGCGGCTACCGCCACCGCACACAGCGGGTCGAGACGAAGCGGCGCCACCAGGTCACCGTGGCGGCGGGTCAACGGTTCAGCACCACTGCCGTAGAAGGCTTTCCGTTCCAGCCAGGCCGCCGCACCGACGCGGTGGTCGTGCCGGACCGTGCTCTGCGGGACATACCGAACGGTCCAGCCGGCGGCGACCACCCGCCAGACCAGATCGACGTCTTCAGCCACCTGCATGTCCTCGTCGAACCCGCTGTCGAGGGCGGCGACGCGGGCCATCAACGCCGCACTGGGCAGATAAGACACCCGGGTTGCCGGGGCGACCCGGCCGGCCCGCTTGCCCAGGTCCAGCGAGGAACGAGCGGCCTCGTAGCGCGCGATACGTCCCGCCTCCGGCCCGAGCGGCAGACCGAGGATGCGGGGTCCGGCGATGGCGACCGCCGGGTCCAGGAACTCGCGCCGCAACCGGGTCAGCGTGCCTTCTTCCACGGTGACATCCGAGTCGAGGAAGCACACGTAATCCGTTGCCACGTGGGCTAATCCGGTGTTGCGTGCGGCGGCCGGTCCGCGGGAGGTCTCGTGGCGGACGACGGTCCTGCCGAGGTTGGTCAGCGACTGCGGATCGAGCGAGCCGTCGTCCACGATCACCACCGGCACCTGCGGCGGCAGTGTCGCGACCAACCGTCGCACCTGCTCGGCACGGTCGCGGACCGGGATCACCACGGTGACGTCGGTCGGTGCGGCGCCGGTCTCGTCACCCCAGACCGGATCAGCCAGGCCACGGTCGAGGAGTAGGCGGGCCAACCGTGCGCCGGCCGGGTCGCTCACCACCAGGTCGCGATTGTCGCCGAGGATCTGGACCGCTTTGGGCCGCAGGCGGATCTGGACACCGGACGCCGTATCGAAGAGGACCTGTCCGTCGGCACACCGGACGACGGACTCGGCGAGGGTCACCCGCATGCCAAGGGGTGGCGGCCCGGGTCGCACGGCCTGCGCGGTCATGACGCTCACAGGGTGAACCCCCCATCGGCGTGCAGGACACTGCCGTGCAGGGCAGGCCCGCTGAAGCAGGCGGTCTCCACCAGGGCGGCGACCTCTTCGGGGGTCAGGGCGGCGCCGGTGGTCTGCGCCTCGGCCAGCGGGGATGTGTCGGGCAGCCCGTAGATCCGCGCGGTCTCGGCCAGCATGCGGGTGTCCATCGAGCCGGGCGACACGGCGACCGCGGTGACTCCGGTCCCTTTCAGATCAGCGGCCAGCCCTCGCACCAGGCCGAGCACCGCGTGCTTGACCGTGCAGTAGGCCGACAGGTGCCACAAGCCGCGATGGGCCGCCGCGGACGCGATGGCCACGAACGCAGCGTCGTGACCCTCCTGGGCGGCGGCCAGCAGGTGTGGCACGGTCACGGCAGCTGTGGCCCATACGGTGCGAACATCGTTGTGCCACAGCCGCTCCAGAACCTCGGGATCGGTCTCCCAGAGCGGCTGGCCGCCTTCGATCGTCGCTGCCGCAGCGACCACGGCGACCAGCGGTCCGTGCTGGCCGACCGCCCTCTCGACGATGTCGTGCAACTCCCCCTGCTGCGCGGCATCGATCTGCGCGATGCTGACGTCCTGCGAAACCTGTTGCAGTGCCATCAGATCCGCCGGTGATGCTCTGGGGTAGTCGACCGGTGCCACGACGTGTTCAGCTGCGTCGACGGCAACGACATGCAGTCCGCGGTCCACTAGTCGCCGGGTCACTGCGGCACCGAGACCGCGGGCGGCTCCGGTCACGACCGCCGTCGTCACGACACACCTACCGGACACGCCCGCAACTGGCCGTGCTCGTCAACGTCAGGTCGGCGTACGCGCTCCAGGACGTCGGCGACGGCAGCGCCCAGCAGGGCGACGCCTTCCTCGCCACTCGCTCCGACCGGGTCACCGAGCACACCTGACGGGGTCACGGCCTTCAACCCGCCGGCCCGCAGCCGGTCCATCAGCTCGGCCACCGGGGTGAGGACACCCGGTGTCGCGAGGTCCATCCGCACCGCGCCCGGTTGCAACGCAAGCATCATGCTGGTCTCGGCCCGGCCGGCGTGGGCATCCGCGTGCGGGAGAACCACCGGCACCCACGCCACGGCCCGGCCCTCGTACCGCAACCGCTCCACCGCGCGGACGATCGGAACGCCGTTGCCGCCGTGCGCGTTCACGAAGATCACCGAACCCGCCCACCGGCAGGCGGATCGGCCCAGCTCGAGCAGCAGCAGGGATAACGCATCCTGGCCGATCGAGACCGTGCCGTCGAAACCCTCGTGCTCCCCTGACGCGCCGTACGCGACCGCGGGGGCGACACTCACCGGCCGACCCTCTGCCTGCAGCGCCGCGGCGACCCGCGCGGTCACCGCCTGGGCGATGACCCCGTCGGTGCCCAACGGCAGGTGCGGGCCGTGCTGCTCGACCGATCCGACAGGGACCAGCAGCATCGGGGCACCCTGTGCGGTGACCTCGGGTGAGTGCGCGACGCACAACGACGGCACGGCGGAGCCAGGCATCACCGCTGGACGCTGCCCATTCCGGCCAGCGGGTTCTCATCGCACGAGCGGGACGGCGGACGGCGCTGCAGGGTCAACGGCACCGGTTGGTTGCGCACCGGGCCGGAGTGCGAGTGATCCTGCGACGGGGAGGGCCGGTTGGCCGGGTCCACGCCCTGCAGCGGAATGGCACCGTTGCCCTTGACGCACTCCGGGTCCGGGCCGTCCAACGGCAGACCGGTGAAGAACTTCGCGGCCATGCAGCCACCCCGGCAGGAGTCGTACGCCGAGCACATGGTGCACGCACCACCGCTCTGGGGTTCACGCAACTGCTTGAAGAGTGCCGAATCCTGCCACACCGCAGCGAAACCCGCGTCCCGGATACTGCCGGCCTTGAACCGGTCGTGGATGGCGAACGGGCACGCGTAGACCTCCCCCACGGGATCCACCAGACACACCACGCGGCCGGCGCCACACAGATTCAGACCGGGCAACGCCTCGCCGTACGCCGACAAATGGAAGAACGAGTCCCCGGTGAGCACGTTCTCACCGTTGGCGACCAACCAGTCGTAAAGCTCGCGCTGCTGCTCCGGCAGCGGGTGCAGTTCGCCCCACGTGTCGGCGCCGCGGCCGGCGGGGCGCAGCCGGGTCAGGCGCAACTGGGCGCCGTACCGATCGGCCAGTGCCTTGAAGGTGTCCAGCTGCCCGATGTTGTGCCGGGTGCAGACCACGGAGATCTTGGTGTCCTTCATGCCGGCGTCGGCCAGGTGGCCGAGAGCCTCGAGCGCCTTGTCGTAGGTGCCGCGGCCCCGGACGGCGTCGTTGACCTCGGCGGTGGCGCCGTCGAGGGAGATCTGCACATCCAGGTAGCCCGTCGAGGCGATCCACTTCGCGCGGGCCGCGTCGATGCGAAAACCGTTGGTGGAGAACTTGACTCCGACCTGGTGGTTCACGGCGTACTCGACGATCTGCCAGAAGTCGGAACGCACGGTGGGTTCTCCACCACCGATGTTGACGTAGAAGATCTGCATCCGCTGGAACTCATCGATCAGGCGCAGGCATTCGTCGGTCGTGAGCTCGCGGGGGTCGCGGCGACCGGAGGAGGACAGGCAGTGCACGCACGCCAGGTTGCAGGCGTAGGTCAGTTCCCAGGTCAGGCAGATCGGGGCGTCCAGCCCGTGTTCGAACTGATCGACCAACCGGCCGGGTGCGGGAGGAGATTCGAGGATGGTCATGCGGCGACTCCTTCGGAGGTCAACATGCCGCTACCGGCGAGGCGGCGCAGCGCAGTCAGGTACAGGTCCCACTGCTCGGGCGGAACGCTTGCGCTCTCCAGCGCGGCCTGGACGTCAGCGCTGGCGTCGAGCGCACGGACGACACGCACCAGCTGCGGTGTCTTGAGGAAGCTGAGCCGCCGCGTGGTGAAGTCGTAGGCCAGTGCCCCGAAGGGTTCGGGCCGCAGGGCCACCGTGGCGCTCAGACGCCAGCGCTCGTGCAGCATCAGTACACGCCGCACATTCCGTCGATGGAAACGTCCTCGATCAACGCGTCCTCGACGTCCTCCTGGACGTTCACCGGGGTCTCCGGCACTTCGGTCGGGTCCAGCTCAGCCATGATGGCGTCCTTTCCTTGGGTGCTCTCACGCTAGGCAGCACGCACGCCGCTCGGCACCGGCTGGCAGGCCAGTTCCACCTACCCGTTCGTAGAGGAAACCGGCTGTGGCACAGCGCCATCCGCGACCTTGTCGCACGCCACCTACCCGAACGGACAGGTAGGGGCGCCGCACCCGGGCAGGTATCACCCGCATGCCCGGAGGGTCTTTGCATCCTGGTCTGTTCCACCCCGGCCACGGCTACCTAGCGTGCGGAGTTGTCACCATCCACTACGGACGAATGCCCGTCTCGACGAGGAGGCCCACGGTGCAGGTCGAAGAACTGCTCAAACCGTTCCCCATCAAGGAGTTCCACCCCTTCCCCCGCGCCCTCATGGGTCCGGGTTCGCATGAGCTGATCGGCCCGGAGGCCCTCAAGCTCGGCTTCAAGAAGACCCTGGTCATGACCTCGGGTCTGCGCGGCACCGACATCGTCCACAAGATCGTGGAGTCGATGAAGTATCACGGCCTCGAGGTCGTGGTCTACGACAAGGTGGAGTCCAACCCCAAGGACTACAACGTCATGGACGCCGTCGCGCTCTACCAGGAGAACAAGTGCGACTCGTTCGTCTCCATCGGCGGCGGCTCGTCGCACGACGCGTGCAAAGGCGCCCGCATCTCGGTCGCGCACGACGGACGCAACGTCAACGAGTTCGAGGGCTTCAACATGTCCGAGAACCCGAAGAACCCACCGCACATCGCCGTATCCACCACTGCAGGAACGGGTTCGGAGACCTCCTGGGCGTACGTCATCACCGACACGACCACTGACCCGGACAACCCGCACAAGTACGTCGCGTTCGACGACGCGTCGGTGACCTCGCTGGCGATCGACGACCCGGTGCTCTACTACGACTGCCCGATCGACTACACCGCCCAGTGCGGCTTCGACGTGCTCGCGCACGCCAGTGAGCCCTACGTGTCCCGGTTGAACTTCGCACCGTCGCTGGGCAACGCGCTCTACGCCGTCAAGCTCACCAACGACAACCTGCGCGCCGCCACCTGGAACGGTCAGGACCTGGCCGGCCGCGAGGGCATGATGTACGCGCAGTACATCGCGGCCCAGGCGTTCAACTCCGGCGGCTTGGGCATCATCCACTCCATCTCGCACGCGGTGAGCGCGTTCTACGACACCCACCACGGCCTGAACAACGCGATAGCGCTGCCCCGGGTCTGGGCGTTCAACATGTCCGCCAACTTCAAGCGGTACGCCGAGTTGGCACCGGCCATGGGCGTGGACACCCACGGGATGACCGACGTGCAGGCCGCCGACGCCGCCCTTGCTGCCGCGATCCGGCTGCTGCGGGACGTGAACATCACCGAGAAGTTCACCGACGTCACGGAGTTGAGCTACTCCAAGAACCGGTTGGGCAAAGGCCCCACGAAGTTCTACGAGAACGCTCCGGTGATCAAGGGCGACGCCGCGGACGTGGACCGCATCACCAACCACGTCCTGGGCGACGCATGTACGCCGGGCAACGCCCGCGAGTGCACCTTCGACACGGTGCGGCCCGTCGTGGATCACTGCATGAACGGTGATCTGGACGACCTGCTCACGTGAGATCCCGCGGTGGGCCGACGTTCGCATGCGCCGGCCCACCGCTGCCCGCACCATCCCCCGTCAGCGCCGATCAGGAGGAGCCGTGAGCGTCGCAATGCGCGAGACCGACACCAGCACAGAGGAATTCGAAGACGTTCAGGACACCAAGGACCGCCTCGCCGACGTCGGCTATCTCGCCGATGACCAGTTGGCGACGACGGTCTTCTTGCAGAGCCGCCTGGAGAAGCCTCTTCTGGTCGAAGGCCCGGCCGGCGTCGGGAAGACCCAGCTCGCGTCGTCGTTGGCGGAAGCCACCGGCCGGCGTCTGTTGCGGCTGCAGTGCTACGAGGGCCAGGACGAGACCAAGGCCCTCTACGAATGGGACTACGGCAAGCAACTGCTCTACACCCAGATCCTGCGCGAGAAGATCGGCCAACTGGTGGCCGACACCGACACCATCTCGGAGGCGGTCGACCGGATCGCCGCCCAGGACAGCGTCTTCTTCTCCTCCCGCTTCCTGGCGCACCGGCCGCTGCTGGAGGCGCTGGTCTCTCCGCAGCCCTGCGTCCTGCTGGTGGATGAGATCGACCGTGCCGACGAGGCCCTGGAAGCCGTGCTGTTGGAACTGCTCGCCGAATACCAGATCTCCATTCCTGAGATCGGCACGGTGGAGGCCACGCACATCCCGCTGGTGATCCTCACCTCGAACAACACCCGCGATCTGTCCGCGGCTCTCAAGCGGCGGTGCCTGCATCTGTTCGCGGACTATCCGGCCGCCGACCGGGAGCTGGAGATCATCCGTTCCAAGGACACCGGATTGTCGGATGCGCTGGCCGCCCAACTGGTCCAGGTGGTCCGGGGCCTGCGTTCCTTGGACCTGCGCAAGGCGCCCAGCATCTCCGAGACGATCGACTGGGCCCGCACCCTTGCAGTCCTCGGCGCTAGCGGGCTGACCGCCGCCGTACTTTCCGACACGCTGTCGGTCGTCGTGAAATACGACCGGGACGTCAAGGTGGCGCGGGCTGCGCTGCCGCGCCTGATCGATCCCAATGCCGAAGTACCACAGGAGGTTCCGGGTCATGGCCATGGGCACGGTCATGGCCACGGCCACGGGCATGACCACCACCATGAGGAGCCGCAGGCGGAACCGGACGGGGCCGCCGTACGTCGCGCCAAGGACGCTCCCGGTCGGCACGACGAGGGGTACTACGGCGGGGTGAAGCCGCCCGGGAAGGCCGCACCCAAAACGGCCAGCGACACCGCTCGTTCGGCGCGCAAACGCGCCCTGTGATCTGACATGGAAGGTGCCGTCCACCGGTTCGTCCGGCTCCTGCGCCTGTTCGGGGTGCGCATCAGCGTCTCCGAGACGCTCGATGCGATCACCGCGGTCGGTCAGCCCGGTGTGCTGGCCGACCGCGAGGTGACCCGCAGCGCGCTGCGCGGCACTCTGATCAAGGACCGCCGCGACCTGGAGACCTTCGAACGCGTCTTCGACGCCTTCTTCGCGCTGCGTCCGGTCTTCGAGGAGTCGGAGGAGCACGGCCACGCGCACGATGACCTCTCCGACACCGGCGACGTGGAGGCGTTCACGTTGTCCGACTCCCCCGGCGACAATCCCGAGCAGGGGCACTCGCACGGCAAGCCGGACGACATCCGGGACTTCTTCAACCCCGAGGACCTGGCGCAGCAGTACAACCTGCACCAGGAGGCGAACAAGGTGGACCTGGCGGCCAGCACCCAGGAGGTCGTGCTGTCCAACCAGCCGGGCACGCTGCAGGAGGAGGCGGCTCGTCTGCAGTTGTCCACCTCACGGCTGCACAATCCCGGGATGCCCGGCGCGCTGAGCAACAAGGCCGGTCTCGAACTGGACACCGAGTTGTCCGTGGCCCAGGAGATGGCGCTGCTCGGCTGGTTGGGTGAGGCTGACGATCTGGATACCGCTGGCGACCAGGAGGATCCGGCCGACCTCAAGCGGATGCGCGAACAACTGGCCCCCCTGCTGGAGGCACTGCCGGAGAGTCTGCGTCGCCACCTACAGCAATTGCTCGACGGCGCGGCCGAGGTCGAATTGCGCGAGTACGAAGCGGCGCAGGCCGAAACCATCGACGAATCAGAGCGATTCACCATGGAGCTCGCGATCCGTCGGATCCTGCACAGCCTCCATGGGTCACCGCGACCGCGCCGAGCGGTGTCGACCCGTGGCACGGTCGACGGCCGACGCACCATGCGGGCCAGCATGCGCTACGACGGGATCCCCTTCCGGCCCGTCACGGTAGCCAAGGTGCCCGATCGGCCGCGGCTCGTCGTACTCGTCGATGCGTCCTTGTCGGTGCGGGCGACCGCGCGGTTCACCCTGCACCTGGTGCACTCCTTGCAGAGCCTGGCCACCTCGGTGCGCACGTTCGTCTTCGTGGACCGGGTCGTCGAAGTGACGGACCTGTTCGCCGACCACCGCATCGACGAAGCACTGTCGCTGATCATGGCCGGTCTGCCCGCCGGCGGTCTGATCGACGTGGACGCCGACTCTGACTACGGCACCTCCTTCGAGGAGTTCCTGGAGGAGTACGGCTCGGCCCTGACCCGGCGCAGCACGCTGATGGTCCTGGGCGACGGCCGCGGCAACGGCCACGATCCGGGGATCAATGCCTTCGAGGAGATGGCCCGTCGCGCCCGGCACACCATCTGGCTGACCCCGGAACCACGCTTCTCCTGGGGCCTCGGCCGGTGCGATCTGCCGCTCTACGCGGAGTTCTGTGACCGGGTCCAGGTGGTGCGTGGACTCACCGGCCTGGAGGACCTGTCGCACACCATGGCGGTGGCTCCCCGATGACCCCGGCAGTCCAGACACCGATCGACCCGTTCGGGCCGCTGGTCGACGGTAGCTACCAGGATCAGCTGGTCACCGTGACCCGGCAGAACTGTGGTCGCCCGGCTGGCGGCACACTGGTCGCCCTGACTGCCCACTTCGAGGTCTCCGCGCGTGGTCAGCACCTCTGGGTGCGGCATTGCCTGCGGGACGACGAGATCGACGAAGACCTGACCGGCCTGCTGCAGAACCAGCTGTTCGAGCCAGGGTGGGTGCGTGGCGGCGACCTGTTCGAGCGGCTCTTCACCGGCGTGGTGCGCAGCGTTGATCCTGACCCGCTGAGGGCCTGGGAACTCTACTACCGCAACACGATCCGCCGTATCGATGCCCTGCTGGCTGCGCCGCACCTGCTCGGACGTCCCCGGGGTGGGATCGCCGATTTCGTGCCCGTCTACCACTACGCACTCCAGCGCATCGTCGGCCGCGAGGTGGTGGAGGCGGGTGCCTGTTTCGGTTTCCTGTCGTTGCTCGCGGCCCGCCGGGGCCTACAAGTGACCGCAGGAGACCTGTCCCCGGGGACGGTCCGGTTGCTCGACGCGATGGCCGGGCGACTGGGGGTGCCGCTGGACACCTTTTGCGCGGATGCCGCCGCGCTGCCCTTCGAGGATGACAGCGCCGACACGGTCCTGTTGATCCATCTGCTGGAGCACCTCGACGACGAGCACGGCGCGCGGGCCATCGCAGAGGCGCTACGTGTGGCCCGCCAACGGGTCGTGGTCGCCGTTCCCTTCGAGGAAGAACCGGATGAGGCGTTCGGTCACCTGCGGACGCTGAGTCTTGTGGACCTGCACGGTTGGGGAGAACGGACGGGGTGCCCGTTCCGCACCCACGAATTCCACGGCGGCTGGCTCATCATCGACCAGCCCGATCGTGGCCGGCAACAACCTAGATGACGCCGAGTTTGCTTGCGGCGTAGACGGCTTCGGCCCTCCGGGACACTCCCAGCTTGCGCAGGATGTTGCCGACGTGGAATTTCGCGGTGGTCTCGGAGATGAACAGCCGCCCGCCGATGTCCTTGTTGGACAGTCCGTGTGCCAACAGCACCAGGACCTCCCGCTCCCGCTCGGTCAGTTCGTGCTTCTGCTCGGGGCTGGGCGCGTTCAGTCCGCGGACCATCGCAGCCGCGCTATGCGCATCGAAGGCGCTCTCCCCGCGGTTCACGTCCCGGATCGCTCGCACCAGCGCCGAGGTGTCGACATCCTTGACCACATAGCCGCGCGCGCCCGCACGGACTGCCTGCAGGACCAGTGCATCGTCGAGGAAGGTGGTGAGCACCAGCACACCGACCTCCGGGTGCTCGTCGGCCAGTTGCCGGCACAGGTCGAGACCTTCGGCGTCAGAGGCGGTCGAGAGTTTGAGATCGAGTACGACGACCGCGGGCCGGGCGCGCGCCACCACGACCATCGCCTCGGCTGCCGTCGCTGCCTCGGCGACGATCCGGAAGTCCGGTTCGCGTTCGAGGATCGAGCGGACACCCTGCCGGACGATCGCATGGTCATCGACCAGGACGATGTCGACGGTCGCCAGCGTCGTTCCACTCGTTGGGTCCAATCCGGCCATCACGCAGTCCTTTCCGCGGCCGGCGCAGGTTGCGCCGGATTCCGTAACAGTTGTCCGACCAGCCCGGTCTCGCTCTTCCCGCGCACCGGCAGGGGCAGCTTCAGCTCCACCCGTACCCCACCGATGCGTGCCCGGCGGAAACCGATCGCACCACCGAGCCGGGTCATCCGTTCTTGCATGTTGGCCAGCCCCCGATGGCGACCGTCCCCGGCGCTGCGCGCCGACACCCGCAGATGCTGCCGCAGCGCCAGGGGATCACCGGTGCCGTTGTCGGCGATGGTCACGATCAGGAGCTTGGGCCGGTAGCGCACCCGGACGACGACCCGGGTCGCCGCGGCGTGCACCGCGGCGTTGAACAGCGCCTCACCGACCGCGCGGGTCAGCTCGTGGTGCACGTCCTCGGCCAGCTCGACGGCGTCACCCTCGACTCGCAGCGCCGTCTCGAAGGAGCCGGTGTGCTGGTCCAGCAGGGCATCGAGTAACTCAGGCAACGTCCGCACAGTGTCCGAATGTGGTTGGTGCAGAGCGTAAATCGCCTGCCGCAACTGCTCCACCGCGCTGGCGGACAAGTCCCTCGCCACGGCTAGCTGGTCCTGGATCGGCGAGGCTGACTCTCCCAGCTCCTGCGCATCGCGACGTGCCAACTCGACGGCCATCCCCACGGACAGCACCTGTTGGCTGACCGTGTCATGCAACTCCCGGGCGATCCGGTGCCGCTCCTCGTCGACCAGCTGCCGCTGCCCGGCGACGACCAATTGACGCTCGGCGACGTGCAGCGCAGCGGTGCGTTCGGCGAGGAACCGGGCCTGGATCGCGGTCTGGTCGTTCAGTTGCTGCGCCCGCCGGTGCAGCGCCAGTCCGGCCTGGTACTGCTCGGAGGTGTGCAGCGAGACCGCCGCCTGGCTGGCCAGGATGCGCAGCACGGCAAGGTCCTCCCCCACGTCACCACCGGCGTGCCGGTGATAGACCGAGAGGCCACCGATCGGCGTACCTTCCAGGGTCATCGCCACCCGCACCCAGCGCGCCGTCCCGACGCGCTGCGGACCTGCGGCCTGATCACCCGCAGCCAGCCGCTGCACTTCCTCCCGGATCGGGTCGGGAAGGTCGAGGGCGGTGCTGACCGTCCGCCCCGCGGCGTCGTGCACGATCAGGCGCGGCCGGCTGCCCGGCAGGGCGCCGTCAGCGAGCGCGAGGACCGCCCACTCGGCGGACCAGTGCTCGCGAGCAGCCCGGACGACCTCCTCCAGCAACCCGCGCGGACCCTCCACGGTGCGCACCAGGGCACGGGAGATGGAGTCCATCGCCGTGACGGCGCGCGCCAGGCGTTCGTCAGAACGCTGCAACTCCCGGTAGTAGGACCGTTTGCCCGACCGCACACCGGTGAGCGACTCCAGGTCACGCGGCTGCGGGGCACTCACAAGGCCGCCTCGAACAGCGCTGCGAGATCGTCCTCATCGGCAGGGCGCGGATTGGTGGTCAGGCAGGCGTCGTCCAGCGCGTTGCGCGCCAGCAGCCGGCAGTTCTCCTGTGTCACACCCAGGACCTTCAGCCCGCTGGGGACCCCGACCTGGTCGGCGAGCACCCGGATCCGGTCGGCCAGCCAATCCGCGGCCACGGACGAATCCGCCTCTGCCGCAGGCAATCCGAATGCGTGCGCCAGGGGCAGGAACCGCTCGGGAGCCGTTGCGGCGTTGAAACGTACGACGTGTGGCAGCAGCACCCCGTTGATCACGCCGTGTGGCGCATCCAGCAGACCCCCGACCTGGTGGCTCATCGCGTGCGTCGCACCGAGGATCGCGTTGCTGAACGCCAGGCCGGCCGACAGGCTCGCCTCGGCCATCCCGCGGCGCGCATCGAGGTCGTCGGGCCGGTCCATGGTGTCGCGCAGATGCTGGCCGACCAGTCCGACCGCCGACACTGCATGCAGGTCCGCCAGCGGATTGTGAGCGAGGGAGACGAACGATTCGATGCCGTGCGTCAGAGCATCCAAACCCGTCGCGGCGTTGAGCCATTCGGGCATTGTCTGCAGCAGTCGTGGATCGGTGATCGACAGGTCCGGCACCAGCGCCCGGCCCATCACGGTGATCTTCACCGAGCGTTCGGTGTCGGTGACGATGCAGAACTGCGAGACGTCCGCGCCCGTGCCGGACGTGCTCGGGATCATCATCAGCGGTGGGATCGGGTTGGTCATCTGGTCCACCCCGCGGTAGTCCAGGATGTCGCCGCCGTTGCCCGCCAGGATCGCCACTCCCTTGGCAGCGTCCATGACCGAGCCCCCGCCGATGGCGACGATCACGTCGGCGCCGCGATCGACGTACGCCGCGTGCGCCGCCCGGATCTCGTGGTCCTTGGGGTTGGGGGTCACCTGCGTCCACACGCTCGCCCGCAGGCCCGCATCAGCCAGATGCTCCAGGAGTTCGGCGGTCCAGCCCGCCTCCACGATCCCAGGATCGGTCACGACGAAGGGTTGGCGCGCCCCGAGCCGAGCGGCCGCGAAACCGGCCTCGGCCAACGAGCCGGGGCCGAACACGATCTCCGGCGCATGGAATTTCGACAACGACACGAGCGGGGCGCTCCCTGGGTGCGCGACAACGGGCAACAATGTGACGTTAGTCACGTAGAGGTTGCAGCCTGGTTGCGTCCAGATGCGACCAGGTCGCATCAACCGTTCATCGACGTACGCCGAGGGGCCGGCTTGCGCAGGCAAGCCGGCCCCCAGGGTGCGATGAACCGCGGATTACCGCAGCGGTTTGGCGACGGTCACGGGCCCGGTGTGCTTGATCCCACCGCCACCCGCGCCGAGCTTCTTGCTGGCAGCGATGCCGATGAAGAAGTTCACTCCGTTCGGCGTCCCCACACCGGTCACGTCGTCGTAGCCCTTGCGGGTGAAGATCGTGCCGGTCTGGTTGATGGTGCGGGCGGTGGTGCGCAGCCCGCCACTGGCGTCGACGCCGTTGACGTAGTCGACCCGGACCACAGCCTGGCTGACCCCGGTGCTGGCGATGTCGTTGAACGTCGGCGAGCCGGACAGCTTGTACATCGTCGGGTTCAGGAAGCCCAGTGAACGACCGGCGACCTGATCGGCGATGGCGACCTCGCCGGCGAACAACGGACTGGCCAACGAGGTGCCACCGATGCGGTACTCGGAGTACTTGGTGGAGCCATCGGGGTACGCCTGGGTCTCGCCGACCAGGAAACCGGTCTGCGGGTCGGCGTCCATCGCCACGTCCGGCACGGCGCGGTAGGCACCCTTGCCGAAGTAGTTGCTGATGGAGGCCGGGACGACGCCCTTCTGGTAGGACGGCTGCTTGAACAACTGGCTGGTGCCGCCACCGCCGCCGTAGACGTAGGCCGGCGGGACCGGGGTCCAGGCGCCATTGGTCAACGTGGACTTGCCGGTGCCCCAGCCCTGCTCCCAGCCGTAGCTGCCGTCGGATTTCACCGCCAACGAGGTGCCACCCACCGCGGTGACGTACGGGTCGGAGGCTTCGTAGTCGACGCTGCGGTAGCCCAGATCCGCGACCTCGTCACCGTTGTCACCGGAGGAGAACAGCAGGCTGATACCTTCGGCAGCCGCCTGGATGGCGCTCTGGTGCGAGTCAGCGACATCAGCGATCGACGTCGGCTCGCCCGCGTCACCGTAGGAGTTGCTGACGACCATCGCGAGTTGGTTGTCGACGATGGTGTTCAACGCCGAGTTCAGGTCGCTGTCGTAGCAGCTGGCGCCACCCACGTACAGGATGTTGGCCTGCGGGGCCGTCGCGTGGACGGCTTCGACGTCGAGGGTCTCCTCGCCGTACCACCCGTTGCCACCGCACTCATCGATCGAGTTGTAGCTGGCCGGCAGCGACTGGCTGAACTGGTAACCGCGCAGCGGGTGGCTGGGGTCATTGCGCTGGGCGTACTTCTGCGCGTCCGGCAGGATCGTCGGAGACGCGTAGGCGTCGATGATCGCAACGGTCGCCCCACGGCCGTCGTACCCGGCCTTGAGAAGCTGGTCCTCGCCGTACGCGCTCCGGATCTGTCCGGGCTTGTAGCCACAGACCACATACGGCATCGGGTTGGTGACGCCGGGTAGGACGGGTAGCCCGGTGGCGGTCTTCTCGCCGTAGTAGTTGGAGCACGGGCCGGAGTTGACGAACACGGCCGGCGGGCCGGGCAGCGTGTCATCGCTAGTGACCTTCGTGGCCGGCGCCGCCTTGTCGGTGGACACACTGTGCGTGCTGTTGCCGGTGCTCGTGGACGGCACGGCGCGCAGCGTGCTGTCCAGCCCGGACACGCCCGCCACCAGACCGGCGATGTTCGTCGGAACGCTCAGCGGAGCCGACGGAGCGGTCTCGGTGCGGCCCTTGTACTTGAAGTGGCTCATCGAGGCACCGAACGCTTTGTTCACCTTGGCAGTGCTGCCCGACACCGTGACGTAGCGGTGGTTGGCCGGGATCTGCCCCACGGTGAGGCCCTGGCCCTTCAGCCAGCTGGTGACCTGGGCGACCTGGGCGTCGGTCGGCGCGAATCGCGAGCGCCACTGGGCCGCCGACACGTACTTGTGGTAGTTCGCGTTGCCGGGGGTGGCCACCGCCGTGGCGAGGGCTTCGGCCCCGGCTTCGTCACGCAGGTTGAGGACGACCTTGAAGTTCAGGCCGGTGTTCGACGGGACGGCTCCGACGCGCGCGGCCTGCGCGGCCCAGGCAGGTTTGCCGTTCAAGACGTGACGGCCGCCGGTTTCGGCGGCGTTGGCAACAGAGGGTGCGGCGAACGCGATGGCCAGGACGGCGGTTGAGCCGGCCGCGACCGCGGCACGCGCGGTGATAGTACGACGCATGGGGCGCCTTTCAGGAGATGACTACCGGAGATGCTGCGGCCGGGATGGTGGTCGGCAGCACCTTCGATCCTGCGCGCGCACAGGCTCCTGAAATCCTTACGCCACCTGCCAACTACCTACCAATATCCTGGGAAATCCCTGGGTATGGCAGAAGGCCCCGGGGAACCCCCGGGGCCTTCTGGCGATCAGTGGCGGGCGGACCCGCCGAAGATCACTTGATGATCTTGGTGACGCGACCCGCGCCGACGGTACGACCGCCCTCACGGATAGCGAACTTCAGACCCTCGTCCATCGCGATCGGCTGGATCAGCGTGACGGTCATCTCGGTGTTGTCACCGGGCATGACCATCTCGGTGCCCTCCGGCAGCTTCACGACACCAGTCACGTCCGTCGTGCGGAAGTAGAACTGGGGACGGTAGTTGTCGTAGAACGGCGTGTGACGGCCACCCTCGTCCTTGGACAGGATGTAGACCGACGCCTCGAACTCGGTGTGCGGGGTGGTGGTCGTCGGCTTGGCGATGACCTGACCGCGCTCCACGTCCTCGCGCTTGATACCGCGCAGCAGCAGGGCGGCGTTGTCGCCGGCCTGGCCGCTGTCCAGCATCTTGTTGAACATCTCGATCGAGGTGACGGTCGTCTTCACGGCCGGGCCCTCACGCAGGCCGACGATCTCGACCTCCTCGTTGACGTTCAGCACACCGCGCTCGATACGACCGGTGACGACGGTGCCACGACCGGTGATCGTGAAGACGTCCTCAACGGGCATCAGGAACGGCTTCTCGGTGTCGCGCTCCGGGTCCGGGATGTACTCGTCCACGGCGTCCATGAGGTCCTCGACGGACTTGGCCCAGGTCGGGTCGCCCTCGAGCGCCTTCAGCGCCGAGACCTTCACAACCGGGACGTCGTCGCCCGGGAACTCGTAGGAGGACAGCAGTTCGCGGACCTCCATCTCGACGAGCTCGATGATCTCCTCGTCGTCCACCATGTCCGCCTTGTTCAGGGCGACCACGATGTAGGGAACACCGACCTGACGGGCCAGCAGCACGTGCTCCTTGGTCTGCGGCATCGGACCATCGGTCGCGGCCACCACCAGGATCGCGCCGTCCATCTGGGCGGCACCGGTGATCATGTTCTTGACGTAGTCAGCGTGACCCGGGCAGTCAACGTGCGCGTAGTGACGCTTCTCCGTCTGGTACTCGATGTGCGCGATGGAGATGGTGATACCGCGCTGCTTCTCTTCGGGAGCCTTGTCGATCTCGTCGAACGCGAACTGGGGGTTCAGGTCCGGGAACTTGTCGTGCAACACCTTCGAGATCGCAGCCGTCAGCGTCGTCTTACCGTGGTCGATGTGACCGATGGTCCCGATGTTGACGTGCGGCTTGGTCCGCTCGAACTTGGCCTTACCCACTTTGGGGTCCTCCTTCAAGGACTGGTTTCTAGCGCCGGGGCGGCGCCGATTGGTTTTCTTTCGTTACCGGTTGGCTGACAGGCGTTCGCCTGTCACTCGCCCCGGACTTTCTTGATGATCTCGTCCGCGACATTCTTCGGAACTTCCGCGTACGAATCAAATTGCATCGTGTAGTTCGCCCGACCCTGGGTCTTGGACCGCAGGTCTCCGACGTACCCGAACATCTCCGACAACGGCACGACCGCGCGAACGATCTTGGCGCCGCTGATGTCCTCCATGGCCTGGATCTGGCCACGGCGGCTGTTCAGGTCACCGATGACGTCACCCATGTAGTCCTCAGGGGTACGCACCTCGACGGCCATCATCGGCTCCAGCAGGACCGGGTCGGCCTTGCGGGCAGCCTCCTTCAGCACCATCGAACCGGCGATCTTGAACGCCATTTCGGAGGAGTCGACGTCGTGGTACGCACCGTCGACCAGCGTCGCCTTGATGCCCACCAGCGGGTAGCCGGCGAGGACACCCAGCTGCATGGCCTCCTGGATACCGTGGTCGACCGAGGGGATGTACTCCCGCGGGATGCGACCACCGGTCACCGCGTTGACGAACTCGTACAGCTCGCCCTCGTGGGTGTCCAGCGGCTCCAGGGTGACCTGGACCTTCGCGAACTGACCCGACCCACCGGTCTGCTTCTTGTGCGTGTAGTCGTACTTCTCCACCGCACGGCGGATCGTCTCGCGGTAGGCCACCTGCGGCTTACCGATGTTCGCCTCGACCTTGAACTCGCGGCGCATGCGGTCCACCAGGATGTCCAGGTGGAGTTCGCCCATGCCCTTGATGATCGTCTGGCCGGTCTCCTCGTCGAGCTCGACCTGGAAGGTCGGGTCCTCCTGGGCCAGCTTCTGGATCGCGACGCCGAGCTTCTCCTGGTCACCCTTGGTCTTGGGCTCGATGGCCACGGAGATAACCGGCTCCGGGAAGGTCATCGACTCCAGGACGATGGGGTTGGTGAGGTCGCACAGGGTGTCGCCGGTCGTGGTGTCCTTCAGACCGATCGCCGCGTAGATGTGCCCGGCGACAGCTTCCTCGACCGGGTTCTCCTTGTTGGCGTGCATCTGGAACAGCTTGCCGACGCGCTCCTTGCGACCCTTGGTCGAGTTGAGCACCTGGGTGCCGGCCGCGATGCGACCCGAGTAGACCCGGATGAAGGTCAGCGACCCGAAGAACGGGTGCGCCGCGATCTTGAACGCCAACGCAGAGAACGGCTCGTCGACGCTGGGGGCGCGGGTCAGTTCGACCTCTTCGTCGCCCGGCTTGTGACCCACCATCGGGGGCACGTCCAACGGCGAGGGCAGGTAGTCCACGACCGCGTCCAGCATCGGCTGCACGCCGCGGTTCTTGAACGCCGAACCACACAGGATCGGGTAGAGCTGCGAGGTGACGGTCAGCTTGCGGATGGCGCCCTTGATCTCCTCGACGGTGAGTTCTTCACCTTCGAGGTACTTCTCCATCAGGGCGTCGTCAGCTTCCGCGACGCGCTCGACGAGAGCCTGGCGGTACTCCTGGGCCTTGTCCTGCAGGTCGGCCGGGATCTCCTGGATCTCGTACTTGGCGCCCATGGTGACATCACCCTTGGCGTCGCCCGGCCACACCAGCGCACGCATCTCGACCAGGTCGACCACGCCGACGAAGTCGTTCTCCGCGCCGATCGGCAGCTGCAGCACCAGCGGCTCAGCACCCAGGCGGTCCTTCACCGTCTGCACGGTGAAGTAGAAGTCGGCGCCCATCTTGTCCATCTTGTTGACGAACGCGATGCGGGGCACGTCGTACTTGTCGGCCTGCCGCCAGACGGTCTCCGACTGCGGCTCGACGCCCTCCTTGCCGTCGAAGACGGCGACGGCGCCGTCCAGGACGCGCAGCGAACGCTCCACCTCGACGGTGAAGTCCACGTGACCCGGGGTGTCGATGATGTTGATCTGGTAACCGTTCCAGAAGCTGGTGACGGCAGCGGAGGTAATGGTGATACCCCGCTCCTTCTCCTGCTCCATCCAGTCGGTCGTGGACGCACCGTCGTGCGTCTCACCGATCTTGTGGTTCACGCCCGTGTAAAAAAGAATGCGCTCGGTCGTCGTCGTCTTACCGGCATCGATGTGCGCCATGATGCCGATGTTGCGGACCTTCTTCAGGTCGGTCAGCACGTCCTGTGCCACGTTGTCTCTTCTCGTCTCGCTCGGTGTGTGAGTGATGTGAAGTTAGGGGGAGGTACGGCGAGTGGGCGCCTGAGGCGACCACGCGGCGTACCGTGCGGTCCGGCCAGCGGGCGGTAACCCACCAGCCGGACCGGCGGGTCACCAGCGGTAGTGCGCGAAGGCCCGGTTGGACTCGGCCATCTTGTGCGTGTCCTCGCGGCGCTTCACAGCGGCACCCAGGCCGTTGGAGGCATCGAGGATCTCGTTCATCAGACGCTCGGTCATGGTCTTCTCGCGACGCTGGCGCGAGTAGCCGACCAACCAGCGCAGCGACAGGGTCGTCGCACGGTTCGGCTTGACCTCGATCGGCACCTGGTAGGTGGCGCCACCAACACGGCGGGACTTGACCTCCAGGCTCGGCCGGACGTTGTCCAGCGCGCGCTTGAGGGTGACCACCGGGTCGGTGCCGGTCTTCTCACGGCAACCCTCGAGGGCGCCGTACACGATGCGCTCGGCCACTGACTTCTTGCCGTCCAGCAGCACCTTGTTGACCAGCTGGGTCACCAGGGTGGAGGAGTAGACGGGGTCGTTCAGCAGCGGACGCTTGGGAGCAGGACCCTTACGAGGCATTACTTCTTCTCCATCTTCGCGCCGTAACGGGACCGGGACTGCTTGCGGTTCTTGACACCCTGGGTGTCCAGCGAGCCACGGATGATCTTGTAGCGCACACCCGGCAGGTCGCGCACACGGCCACCGCGAATCAGCACCATCGAGTGCTCCTGCAGGTTGTGGCCCTCGCCGGGGATGTACGCGGTGACCTCGATACCCGAGGTCAACTTCACGCGGGCGACCTTACGAAGCGCCGAGTTCGGCTTCTTCGGGGTCGTGGTGTAAACGCGGGTGCAGACGCCGCGTCGCTGGGGGCTGCCCTTCAGGGCCGGCTTCGTGGACTTCGTGACCTTGTCCTGCCGACCCTTGCGGACGAGCTGGTTGATAGTAGGCAACCTGTTGTCTCCGTAATCGTCGAATCTTGTCTGTTCGCTTGTCGCGGTGCGCGCTCGGACGCTCCGCGAAGTGGAACTCCTTGAACTCACCTCTCCGACCCCCGCACTCGGGCGTGTCGGTTCGGCGTCCTCCCCCGCACTTCCGGATACGATCCGACTGCCCGGCGAGGACGTGTGGTGGTCTGATGCTTACGAGGCCCGCAACACTGAACTATCCAACTGAACGGTCCAGCTGCGGAAATCATCGAGGGCAGGGCAGAGCCCACGCACGGTTATCTAGTCTACTGCCGCGTGCAGAAGCGGCCAAATCACCGCTACCGCCCTTCCCCGGGCCGGGGTGTCAGCCGGTCGGACGCAGTTTGAACACCCGGATTGCGCCGTCCTGGAAGACCATGTCTGTCTCGGCGGCCAGGCGTGGCGAGACCTCGGTGGCGGTGCTCACCGCGACCAGGTAGCTGACCCCTTGGCCGCGCACCCAGGCCAGGTCGCTCGGATCGGCGCGGGTGAACACCAGTTGGTTGCGGCGCAGCAGATCCTGGTCGAAGAAGGCGTTGGAGAACGCTCGCTTCGCGGCGGACTTCGTCTCGTACGACCAGCCTTCGACCAACACGCGCCGACCGCCGAGACCCGATATCCACCACTGGTTGGCGGAGCAGACCTGCTGCTCCTTACCCCGGCAGTGGGTGTTGGTCGCCAGTACGGCGTCGGCCGGCAGATTCTCGTTGATCCACTCGCCGACGGTCGCCTGCGCGCGGGTCGCGACGGTGCTGGGTGACTTACTCGGACCGGAGGGGCCGGTGGTTGCCTGAGCCCAGGGGGCGGACAGCACGGGGGCAGCCAGCAGCCCCGCGAGTGCTCCGGCGACGACGGCCATGGGCACCCCGGCGGACTGCGCCACCGACCGGGCACTGAGCCGCCAGGTGATCGCGGCCACGGCCGCGACGACGGCGATCCCCGCCGCCGTGACCAGGGCGGCCTGGCGAATGGTGTGATGTACCGCCGCGACCGTGGTCGGCGCGGGAGTGTGGGCGGTTCGCGTCATCCCGATCGCGACGAGGATCGCGACGGTGGCCGTGACCACCCAGACCACCGGCACCACGAAGCGCGCACCAGAACCATTGCCTTTCGTACCGGGTAGGTGCTCCGCCAGCAGCCAGGCCACCATGACGCCGCCCAGCGGGGCCACCCCCCGGATGAAGTACACCTCGCTGAGGCCCGGCTGTCGCACCAGCAGGAACCCCAGGAGTGCTGCGGCGGTGCAACCGACCAACAACCACGCCTCCGGCCGACGACGCAGCGCGGAGAACAGCAGCAGGACGGCCGCCAGGAGGCCTGCCAGCCGCCAGAACTCGAAGACCAGCACGCCACTGAGCACCCAGGGGCGGAAGAGCCCGGGGATGACCGGGGCATGCTCGCTGTAGTTCTGGGGGTAGCCGACCAACACGTCGTACATCGGTGTCCTGGACAGCGCCGCCATGAATTGCACGCCGCTGGCGGTGTTGCCCCCGCTCACGAATTTGGTGGCGATCACCGTCACGATCGCCATGACGACCGAGATCACCGCGGCCGTCCTGACCAGCTCCCGCCGGCGGAACAGGATCGTCGCTGTCAGCGCCGCCAATGCTCCACCCAGGAGGACCGGCGGAGCAGAGGCTTTCGCACCACAGATGGCGAATGCCGCGATGCCGAAGATCAGCCAGAGACCGCCCGCCTTCCCCTGCCCGGGTTGGCGGCGCAGGAGCAAGGTCATGGCGAAGATCGCGAAGAAGCTCAGGGGCAGTGCGTAGATCTGGGTCGGGGACGCCGCGATGAACGGGGCGAGGCCCTGATAGATGTTCGGCCACAGGGTGGGGTTGGTGGTGGCTGTCGCCAGCACTCCGGCGAGACCGCCGGCCCACGCGCGGCCCGACAGAACGTGCGCCAGGGTCGCGCTCATCCCGACGATGAGCAGGATCAGCGGCAGGATGTACAGCTGGGCCAGGATCAGCTGGACCGAGGTTCCGGTCGTCAGCGACTCGATCGCGACGTGCGCATCGACGAACCAGTGGTAGCGCAGGTCACCTGCCGCGACCGCCTGCGGAACCATGAGCGGGAACGATCGGGTGGCTTCCGCGGCCAACCCCATGTGCCACTGCATGTCGGGGTACATCGCGCGCCCGTCGTACGGCGGACCGTAGTAGTTCAGGAAACGCAGGAAGATGATCCGGATCAACACCAGCACTGCGACGGTCATCGCGATCAGCCAGGGCAACGGAATCCGGCCGGTCGGTCGTTCGCGCAACCGCTGACGCCAGGACGCGCGCACGAGTACCAGCAGTGCCAGCAGCGGCCAGAAGCGCACCAGGTGTTGCTGACCCAGCAACGACAGCACCATCCAGGACGCCAGTTCCAGGCCAAGACCGGTGCACGCGCCCAAACAGATCTCCGCCAGCCAGGAGACGGAGGGGCCGATCGCCGTACGCAGCACCAACCAGCCTGGCACCACGACGCCCAGCACCCAGTACGCCGTACAACGCAGGAGGTCCGACGCGTCGACGCCAGCCGCTGACGACGCTCGGAAACAACCGAGGTAGACCAGAACGCCCAGCAGCGGTGGTACCCAACGCGACAGAGAAATCCGGCGGACGTCGGGAGCGGCGTCCACGACGCTCATGGTCTCTCATTCCTGACGGGGTACGGATCGACCCGACCCACGATTGGCCCGTGCTGCGGGCAAAATGACGCCGCCACTATAGGTACTGACCCAGCTCGCCTGCAGTGAGGCGCGCGGTCGCAGGCGCAGAATGCCCGACTGACGACATCCGGATCGCAGAAGCAGGAAGACATCGACGGTCCGGTTGGCGTCAGTTGCGCAATCTTCCGGAATACCTGCGTATTGTAAGCGACCGTGAAAGGCCACGAAGTACGCATGCTCGCCGAGGTCGAGGACCGGCATTGGTGGTACGCAGAGCGTCGACACATTCTGGAAACGATGGTCAAGGACCTGCCCGCCGGGGTGGCCTGCGACATTGGGGCGGCCGGCGGGGGTAACACGCGAGTGCTGCTCAAGCGTGGCTGGCGCGCCGCTGCCCTGGAGTACGGGGAGGAGGGCGCCGAGGTCGGAGCGGCACGCGGTCTGACGGTCGTGCGTGCCGACGCCACCGCGCTGCCGCTCGCGGATGAGTCCCTCGACCTGGTCGTGGCATTGGATGTGCTGGAACACATTCCGGACGACGATGCAGCGGCGGCGGAGATCCGTCGCGCTCTGCGGCCGGGCGGAAGCGTGATCATCGCGGTTCCCGCAGATCCCAAACTCTGGTCGGCCCACGACGAAGCGGTCGACCATGTGCGCCGCTACACCCGCGACACCCTGACCTCGGTTCTGGAGCGCAACGGACTGGTCGTCGACACCTGCTGGTCGTGGATGGTCCTGCTGCGTCCCGTGGTGTGGCTGCGCCGCAAGTCCACCAGCGGCAGCGACCTTGACCGGCCGCATCCGTTGGTGAACTCGGCGTTGGGGACGGTTGTCAAAGCCGAACGCCACCTTCCCGTGCGGTCCCTGCCCGGGGTCTCACTCTGGCTGCGCGCCCACCGCCCCTGAGCCGCACGATCGATGACCCACGTCGCGGCAGCCGACGCGGCACTCACTCCGGGTCGGCCCTGGATCCCTACTGACCGGGCACGCTCCGCGTGGATCGCTGTCGTCACAGGGGCGTTGCTGGCCGGTTTCCTGGGCCTCGCGGTCCACACCGGTCTGCCGGTCGGCTCCCTCCTGCGGTTGGTGGCAGTGCTGGTCGTACTGCAGTGGCTGCCCGGCGTTCTGATCTGGCGCTGCATTCGCCCCCGGTCCGGCTGGCTTCTGGAGGACCTCACCTGCGGCTTCGCCTGCGGTTTCACCCTCAGCGTGCCGGTGCAGGTCCTCGGCGGACTGGCCGACAGCCCGCTGCTCAGTGCCGCCATCCCGGTGGCATGCATCGTCGGTCTTCTCGCCGTACCGCAAACCCGTCGTCGGATCCGGCAGGCCCGCTGCCGGCAGACCACATGGTGGCTACCGCTCGTGCTGGTGGTGGCCAGCCTCGGCACGGTTCGCGATCTGTGGGGCTACTTCACCCAGAACGAACTGCGCTGGCCCTCCGGCGCGATCGGCTTCCCCCACGTCGACCAGTACTTCCAGGTCGCGCTGACCCAGGCCTTGCGGTACCGCGGCCCGCGGACCTGGCCGATGATCCAAGGCGAGTCGTTCGAGTACCACTGGTTCGCCCACGCCTGGATGGGTCACCTGTCCGCCGTGGCCAACGTGCCAGCAGCGGATGTGGTCCTGCGATTCGCTCCGGCGCTCCTCGCGCCGTTGTGCACCCTGGCGATCGGTGCGCTGGCGCTGCGGATCACCGGTAGTTCTGCCGCTGCCGCAGTGGCGGTCCTTCTGGCGATGTTCTCCAACAGCGCGACCTTCTGGGCCTCCGCCGGCTACCAGAACCCGATCACCCCGCTGTCACCGACCCTGGCTCCCAGCCTGATGGTGCTGATGGCGTTGATCGCCGTGCTGACTTTCCGCTTGCGTGGCCATCGCGGGCCGGTGGGGGCCTGCGCCGTCCTGGTGCTGGCGATCAGCGCTGTCGGTGCCAAAGGATCGGCAACCCCCCTCGTCGCGGCCGGTCTGGCGCTGGCACTGGTCATCAGCGCTGTGTGGATGCGCCGGATGGTGCGCCCGGTGGCCACCGATCTGCTCCTGGTGCTCCTCGCGCTGGTCATTGCCGCGAAGGTCATCTTCGGCGGGTCTGCGGACGGCTTGACCCTGGATCCCCGGCAGGCCGTGCAGGCCAACTGGCTGCTGCATTCCATCGGTGGCAGTACGACGCCCTGGCTGCTGGTCGTCGGCGGCATCTTCATGGTGCTGTGGGGTATGAGCAGGGCCGCGATGGGCACGGTGCTGCTGCTCAGTGGCGACGAGCACCTCGGCCGCCGCGATCCCCTGGTGTGGCTGCTCATCGGTGCCGTCGGCGCCGGCGCGGTCGCACCGGCCCTCTTCGTGCAAGCCGGAGCCAGCCAGAACTACTTCCGGATCCAGGCCATTCCCATCGCCGTCGTCCTCAGCGCGGCGGGCGCGATGGTCTGGTGGCGTGGGCAGTCGCGGCGGGTGATCGCCCTGGGCGTCCTGCTGGCAGCGGTCGCCGGCCTCGCGGCGTACCGGATACCCAGTGCGCTGATCAAGGTGGAACCCGGCCGCCCGACCCGGGCCCTGCTACTGCTCGCGCTGGGCGTGGCGGCGTGCGTGCTGGCCGGGCTGATCGCCGCGACGCTGACCCGTCGTCAGCGGCTCACCACCTTCGTTGCGGTGAGCACCGCAGCCGTGCTCTTCACCGGCATCTGGTCGTGGGCAGACAGCGTGGGCGACAGTTCTGCGCGGATCAGCAGCACCCACCACGCCGGCAAACCGCGCACTGCGGCCTGGCCGGGGGCGGTGACCCAGAATCAACTCGACGCCGCGATCTACATCAGTCAGCACGCCGGAACGAACGATGTCGTGATGACCAACCGGCACTGTTCATCGGCTCGCCCGACGCGAACATGCGACAGCCGGCGTTTCCTGGTGGCCGCCTACAGCGGCCGGCAGATGCTCGTCGAGGGATGGGGTTACGCACCCACGATCACGGCGAAGTACTCCAAGGGCCGCACGATGATGACCGCGCCGTTCTATGACCCTGCTCTGCTGCAGCTGAACGACCAGTTCTTCATCGATCCGACGGCCGCGGCGCAGCGGCGGCTGTGGGATCTGGGCGTGCGGTGGGTCTACGTGGACACGCTCACCGACCCAGGGGTCGACCTGGCGCCGTACGCCACCAAGGAGTACAGCAACCCGGGTGCCACCGTCTGGCGGCTGAACCACCCCTGACCTCAGACACGGGCAGCGGCCCGGGATCTTGCGATCCCGGGCCGCTGCCGGTGGTGTCGGAGATTGCTTAGGAATCGAAGCCCAACGACACGTCGTCCAGACGCACAGCCTCACCCGAGCCCGGACCGAAGACCGGGTAGTCGTAGGGCTGGTAGTCCGGCAGGGCGTACAGCTGCGCCTTGGCTTCCTCGGTCGGCTCCACCGTCACGTTGCGGTAGCGCGGCAGACCGGTTCCGGCCGGGATCAGCTTGCCCAGGATGACGTTCTCCTTCAGGCCGAGCAGCGGGTCGCTCTTGGCGTGCATGGCCGCCTCGGTGAGCACCCGGGTGGTCTCCTGGAAGGAGGCCGCCGAGAGCCACGAGTCGGTCGCAAGCGACGCCTTGGTGATACCCATCAGCTCCGGACGACCCGACGCCGGGCGACCGCCCTCGGCCACCGCGCGACGCGAGGCGTCCTCGAACCGGCCACGCTCGGCCAGTTCGCCCGGCAGCAGGTCGGTGTCGCCGGCCTCGATGATCGTCACGCGACGAAGCATCTGACGCACGATGACCTCGATGTGCTTGTCGTGGATCGCCACACCCTGCAGGCGGTACACGGCCTGGACCTCGTCCACCAGGTGCTTCTGCACCTCGCGGGCACCCAGGATGCGCAGCACCTGCTTGGGGTCGATGGCACCCTGCACCAGCTGGGCGCCGACCTCGACGTGTTCGCCGTCGGCGACCAGCAGACGGGCCCGCTTGCTGACCGGGTAGGCCTGCTCCTCGGAACCGTCGTCCGGCGTGATCAGCACACGACGTGCCTTGTCGGTCTCCTCGATGACGACCCGGCCGGCCGCTTCCGCGATCGGCGCGACACCCTTGGGCGTGCGGGCCTCGAAGAGCTCGACGACACGCGGCAGACCGCGGGTGATGTCGTCACCAGCAGCAGCACCACCGGTGTGGAAGGTACGCATCGTCAGCTGGGTGCCGGGCTCACCGATGGACTGGGCCGCGATGATGCCAACGGCCTCACCGATGTCGACCAGCTTGCCGGTCGCCAGGGACCGGCCGTAGCACATGGCGCAGGTACCGACGCGGGACTCACAGGTGAGCACCGAGCGGACCTTGACCTCGCGCACGCCGGCGGCGATCAGCTTGTCCAGGTTGACGTCACCCAGGTCGGAGCCGGCCGCGGCCAGCACCTCACCGTCGATGACGACGTCCTCGGCGAGGTTGCGGGCGTAGACCGAGGTCTCCACCGACTCGTGCTCGACGTGGCTGCCGTCCGGGGTCTCCTGGGAGATCGGCATGACCAGACCGCGGTCGGTGCCGCAGTCGTCCTCGCGGATGATGACGTCCTGGGAGACGTCGACCAGCCGGCGGGTCAGGTAACCCGAGTCCGCGGTCCGCAGAGCGGTGTCCGCCAGACCCTTACGAGCACCGTGCGTGGAGATGAAGAACTCCAGCACCGACAAGCCCTCACGGAAGTTGGACTTGATCGGACGCGGGATGATCTCGCCCTTCGGGTTGGCCATCAGACCACGCGCACCGGCGATCTGCCGGACCTGGTACCAGTTACCCGACGCACCCGAGGCCACCATGCGGTAGATCGGGTTGGTGCTGTCGAAGTTGCGCTCCATCTCGGCCGCGACCTCGTTGGTTCCCTGGGTCCAGATCTCGATGAGCTCCTGACGGCGCTCGTCGTCGGTCAGCAGACCGCGGTCGAACTGGCTCTGGACCTTGGCGGCCTTCGCGTCGTACCCGGCAAGGATCTGCTCCTTGTTGTCCGGGGTGCGCACATCGGAGATCGCCACGGTGCAACCCGAACGCGTCGCCCAGTGGAAACCGGCCTCCTTGAGCGCGTCCAGCGACGCGGCGACCTGGGTCTTGGGGTACCGCTCGGCGAGGTCGTTGACCACACCGGACAGCGTCTTCTTGTCGATCGTCGCGTTGAGGAACGGGTAGTCCTCGGGCAGCGTCTCGTTGAAGAGCACCCGGCCCAGCGTGGTCTCGATCGTCACGAAGGCAGCGCGGCCCAGCTCATCGACGACCACGTCGTCGGCGAGCTCGTAGCCGGCCGGCGGCACCTGGTCGGCGACGCGCACCGAAATGGCCGAACCGAGCTTGATCTCGCCGCGGTCGAACGCCATCCGGGCTTCGGCCGGGCTGGAGAACGAGCGCAGTACGCCGTCACTCACCTCGGCGCGGCCCGCCTCGGAGGTCAGGTGGTAGATACCCGTGATCATGTCCTGGGAGGGCATGGTCACCGGTCGACCATCGGCCGGCTTCAGCACGTTGTTGCTCGAGAGCATCAGGATGCGTGCTTCGGCCTGCGCCTCGGCGGACAGCGGCACGTGCACGGCCATCTGGTCACCGTCGAAGTCGGCGTTGAACGCGGTGCAGACCAGCGGGTGGATCTGCACGGCCTTACCCTCGACCAGCTGCGGCTCGAACGCCTGGATACCCAGACGGTGCAGCGTGGGCGCACGGTTCAGCAGCACCGGGTGCTCACGGATGACCTCTTCGAGGACGTCCCACACGACCGGGTTGGCGCGCTCGACCTTGCGCTTGGCCGACTTGATGTTCTGCGCGTAGTCCAGGTCGACCAGACGCTTCATCACGAACGGCTTGAACAGCTCCAGGGCCATCTGCTTGGGCAGACCACACTGGTGCAGCTTCAGCTGCGGGCCGACCACGATGACCGAACGGCCGGAGTAGTCCACGCGCTTACCGAGCAGGTTCTGACGGAACCGGCCCTGCTTGCCCTTGAGCATGTCGGACAGCGACTTCAGCGGACGGTTGCCCGGTCCGGTGACCGGACGGCCACGACGGCCGTTGTCGAAGAGGCTGTCGACAGCCTCCTGCAGCATCCGCTTCTCGTTGTTGACGATGATCTCCGGCGCACCGAGGTCCAGCAGTCGCTTCAACCGGTTGTTGCGGTTGATGACCCGGCGGTAGAGGTCGTTCAGGTCGGAGGTCGCGAAGCGGCCACCGTCCAGCTGCACCATCGGGCGCAGGTCCGGCGGGATGACCGGCACGGCGTCCAGGACCATCCCGGTGGGGTGGTTCTTGGTCTGCTGGAACGCAGTGACCACCCGCAGCCGCTTGAGGGCGCGCGTCTTGCGCTGACCCTTACCGGTGGCGATGGTCTCGCGCAGCGAGGCCGCCTCGGCGTCCAGGTCGAAGGTCTCCAGGCGCTTCTGCAGAGCAGCCGCACCCATGCCACCTTCGAAGTACAGACCGAACCGGTCACGCATCTCGCGGTAGAGGGTCTCATCGCCCTCGAGGTCCTGGACCTTGAGGTTCTTGAACCGGTCCCACACCTGCTCGAGCTTCTCGACCTGCTGGTCGTAGCGGCGGCGGATCTGGGTCATCTCGCGCTCGGCGGAGTCGCGCACCTTGCGACGCGCGTCGGCCTTGGCGCCCTCAGCCTCCAGGGCGGCCAGGTCGGTCTCCAGCTTGCTGGCGCGGGTGTTGATCTCGTCGTCGCGACGGTTGATCAGTTCCTTCTTCTCGACCTCGATCTGCGCCTCCAGCGAGGGCAGGTCGGCGTGCCGCTGCTCCTCATCGACGGAGGTGATCATGTACGCCGCGAAGTAGATGACCTTCTCCAGGTCCTTCGGGGCGAGGTCGAGCAGGTAGCCCAAGCGCGACGGAACGCCCTTGAAGTACCAGATGTGGGTGACCGGCGCGGCGAGCTCGATGTGACCCATCCGCTCACGGCGCACCGCGGAGCGGGTGACCTCGACGCCACAGCGCTCACAAATGATGCCCTTGAAGCGGACGCGCTTGTACTTACCGCAGTAGCACTCCCAGTCCCGGGTGGGGCCGAAGATCTTCTCGCAGAAGAGGCCGTCCTTCTCGGGCTTGAGGGTGCGGTAGTTGATGGTTTCGGGCTTCTTCACCTCACCGTGGCTCCACTGACGGATGTCGTCAGCGGTAGCGAGGCCGATACGCAGTTCGTCGAAGAAGTTGACGTCCAGCACGGTGTGCCTTCCTTCTTGTTACCTAGCGAAGTCTGAAAGTTCTGAGTCTGAAATGGCGTTGGTCAATCGGACGGGAGGTGAGGTACGCCGATCGGCCGGCCTCTCGGCGTACCTCACCGTTGGAAGTCTCAGACTTCGTCGACTGAGCTCGGCTCGCGCCGGCTCAGGTCAATCCCGAGTTCTTCCGCGGCGCGGAAGACCTCCTGGTCGCTCTCGCGCAGGTCGATCGCCTGACCATCGCTGGACAGCACCTCGACGTTGAGGCAGAGCGACTGCATTTCCTTGATGAGCACCTTGAACGACTCGGGGATGCCCGGCTCGGGGATGTTCTCGCCCTTGACGATGGCCTCGTAGACCTTCACGCGGCCGTTGATGTCATCGGACTTGATGGTGAGCAGCTCCTGCAGTGCGTAGGCGGCGCCGTACGCCTCCAGGGCCCACACCTCCATCTCACCGAAGCGCTGGCCACCGAACTGGGCCTTACCGCCCAGCGGCTGCTGGGTGATCATCGAGTACGGACCGGTGGAGCGGGCGTGGATCTTGTCGTCGACCAGGTGGTGCAACTTCAAGATGTACATGTAGCCCACCGACACCGGCTCCGGGAACGGTTCGCCGGAGCGACCGTCGAAGAGCCGGGTCTTGCCCTCGTGACCGATCAGGCGCTGGCCGTCGCGGGTCGGAGTCGTCGAGTCCAGCAGACCCGAGATGACTTCCTCGCTCGCACCGTCGAACACCGGGGAGGCCACGCGCGAACCCGCGGGCGCCTCGTGGGCGTCGGCCGGGATCTGCTTGGCCCAGTCGGGGCTGCCCTCGATCTGCCAGCCGCGGCTCGCGGCCCAGCCCAGGTGCAACTCCAGGATCTGCCCGAGGTTCATCCGGCGCGGCACACCGTGCGGGTTCAGCACGACGTCGACCGGGGTGCCGTCCTCCAGGAACGGCATGTCCTCGACGGGCAGGATCTTGGAGATGACGCCCTTGTTGCCGTGGCGGCCGGCGAGCTTGTCACCGTCGGTGATCTTGCGCTTGTTGGCGACGTAGACGCGGACCATCTGGTTCACGCCGGGCGCCAACTCATCGCCCTCCTCGCGGTCGAAGACCTTGACGCCGATGACCGTGCCGGTCTCGCCGTGCGGGACCTTCATCGAGGTGTCACGGACCTCACGGGCCTTCTCACCGAAGATGGCGCGCAGCAGGCGCTCCTCCGGGGTCAACTCGGTCTCACCCTTGGGCGTGACCTTGCCGACCAGCAGGTCGCCATCGCGTACCTCGGCACCGATGCGGATGATGCCGCGCTCGTCCAGGTCGGCCAGGACCTCTTCGGAGACGTTCGGGATGTCCCGGGTGATCTCCTCCGGGCCCAGCTTGGTGTCGCGGGCGTCGATCTCGTGCTCTTCGATGTGGATCGAGGAGAGTACGTCGTCCTGCACCAACCGCTGGGACAAGATGATGGCGTCCTCGAAGTTGTAGCCCTCCCACGGCATGAATGCCACGAGCAGGTTCTTTCCGAGAGCCATCTCGCCACCGTCCGTTGCCGGACCGTCGGCGATGACCGAGCCCACCTCGAGGCGGTCACCGGTGGTGACCACGACGCGCTGGTTGTAGCAGGTACCCGCGTTGGAGCGGGTGAACTTGGCCACGCGGTAGGTGATGTAGGTGCCGTCGTCGTTGGCGACGGTCACCAGGTCCGCGGAGACCTCCTGCACGACACCGGCCTTCTCGGCCCGGATGACGTCACCGGAGTCCAGCGCGGCGCGGTACTCCATCCCGGTGCCGACCAGCGGCGCCTCGGAACGGACCAGCGGCACGGCCTGACGCTGCATCGCGGCGCCCATCAGGGCGCGCGAGGTGTCGTCGTGCTCCAGGAACGGGATCAGCGCGGTGGACGCCGACACCATCTGACGTGCGGACACGTCCATGTAGTCGACCTCGTCGGCCGGGACGTCGGTGGCTTCGCCGTCCTTGACGCGCACCAGGACCCGCTCCTCGACGAACGAACCGTCGGGGTTCAGCGGGGCGTTGGCCTGCGCCTTGACGAACTCGTCCTCCTCGTCCGCGGTGAGGTAGTGCACCTCATCGGTGACGACGCCGTTCTCGACCTTGCGGTACGGGGTCTCGATGAACCCGAACGCGTTGATCCGGCCGTAGGACGCGAGCGAACCGATCAGACCGATGTTCGGGCCTTCCGGCGTCTCGATCGGGCACATCCGGCCGTAGTGGCTGGGGTGCACGTCACGAACTTCCATGCCGGCGCGGTCACGGGACAGACCACCCGGGCCCAGCGCGTTCAGACGCCGCTTGTGCGTCAGACCGGCCAGCGGGTTGTTCTGGTCCATGAACTGCGACAACTGGCTGGTGCCGAAGAACTCCTTGATGGAGGCGACGACGGGCCGGATGTTGATCAGGGTCTGCGGCGTGATGGCCTCGACGTCCTGGGTGGTCATGCGCTCGCGGACGACGCGCTCCATCCGGGACAGACCGGTGCGGACCTGGTTCTGGATCAACTCACCGACGTTGCGGATCCGGCGGTTGCCGAAGTGGTCGATGTCGTCGACCTCGACCCGCAGGTCGGTCTCGGCGCCGTTACGGAACCCGCGCATGACCGGCTCGCCGGCGTGCAGGGCGCACAGGTACTTGATCGTGGCCACGATGTCGTCAACCGACAGGGTGGACTTGTTCAGCGAGACCTGCAGACCCAGCTTCTTGTCCACCTTGTAACGACCGACCTTGGCCAAGTCGTAGCGCTTGGTGTTGAAGTACAGGTTGTCCAGCAGGTTGCGGGCCGCTTCGGTGGTCGGCGGCTCGCCCGGGCGCAGCTTGCGGTAGATGTCCAGCAGCGCCTCGTCCTGGGTGACCGTGTGGTCCTTCTCCAGGGTCGCGCGGATGCTGTCGTACTGGCCGAACTGCTCCAGGATGTCGGCCTCGGACAGGCCGAGCGCCTTCAGCAGAACCGTGACCGACTGCTTTCGCTTGCGGTCCACGCGCACACCGACGGTGTCGCGCTTGTCGATCTCGAACTCCAGCCAGGCACCGCGGCTCGGGATGATCTTGGCGGTGTAGACGTCCTTGTCGGAGGTCTTGTCGATGCTGCGCTCGAAGTAGACACCCGGGCTACGCACCAGCTGGGAGACCACGACACGCTCGGTGCCGTTGATGATGAAGGTGCCGCGCTCGGTCATGAGCGGGAAATCGCCCATGAACACCGTCTGGCTCTTGATCTCACCGGTGTTGTTGTTGATGAACTCCGCGGTGACGAACAGCGGCGCCGCGTAGGTGATGTCCTTCTCTTTGCACTCCTCCGTCGTGTACTTGACCTCCTCGAAGCGGTGGTCACGGAACGACAGACTCATCGAGCCGGAGAAGTCCTCGATCGGAGAGATCTCCTCGAAGATCTCCTCCAGACCGGAACGGTCGTTGATGTCCTCACGTCCGGCTGCCTTTGCGGCAGCTACGCGCTCCTGCCAGCGCTCGTTTCCGAGCAGCCAGTCGAAGCTCTCCGTCTGGGGAGCCAGCAGGTCCGGCATCTCCAGAGGTTCGCGGATCTTGGCGAACGAGAGACGGCCCGAAGCCGTCTTCGCCGACGAGAGGGTATTGGTCGCAGTACGCGAGGCAGCCAAGGATGGGTCCTTCCACAGGCCTTACGGGCGGTTCGGTCGGCTACCTGCGTCGATGACCTAACCTGTTGATCAGCTGCTGATCGCGGGCACGACGATCACCGACCGTCAAATCGACTGCCGGCGCGGGAGGCGCTCGGGCGGGCGACGCGGTCTGCGTGATATCCGGGCTGGATCAAGCTCATCTGAGCAAAGGGCTGGGCGGACACGGGCAGCGCAAAGCAATACCATACCCGATCAGGCAAGTGAAGTAAACCCGACGGAATTCCGGGGCACGAGAGGCCACCGAGCCGTAAGGCCGATCCGTCGCTGCCCCCGCAGCGCGTCCCACGACTGTGCACCCGCCCACGGGCCCTCGTCAAGCACCCGCGCGGAAAAACACCTCAGCGCAGGACCGACACCTCGGGGTACTCCCGCACCTGACCGGCCAGCCGCGCCAGGTGGTAGGTGGTGTCGCCCCAGGAGTGCTCGATGTCGGTGATCGCGCTGGTGTAGTGGCCCACGGCGTACTCAGCGGTCATGCCGATGCCACCGTGCAACTGGATGGCCTCCTGCCCGACCAGCCGGGCATTGCGGCCGGCGACCACCTTCAGGCGGGATGCGGCCAGGTCGTCCAGCGGGTCGGCGGCCAGCGCCATCGCGGTGTAGAGCACACTGCTGCGCACCAACTCCAGGGCGACGTACATGTCGGCGGCCCGGAAGGTGAGCGCCTGGAAGGTCGCCAGCGGCACGCCGAACTGCTTGCGGGTCTTGAGGTAGCCGACGGTCAGGTCCAGCGCCCCCTGCATGGCACCGAACGCCTCGCTCTCCACCGTCAGGATGGCCAGGTTGGCGGCCGCGCGCAGGGCCTCATCGGTGGCCGCGCCCGGCTCACCAAGCGGCGCACCCGGCGTACCGTCCAGGGCCACGCGCTCCTCGCCGCCGGTCTCGACGACGAATAGTCCGGTCTGCTCCCCCACCTTCGCCGCGACGATCGCGTGGCTCGCATCGGGTGCGTAGCGCACGGGCTCCTTGACCCCGTCCAGCAGCCAGGCGTCACCCTCCTGCCGTGCGGTCACGTCGTACGGCGTGAGGGACCACGCGCAGCCGGGTTCGGCGATCGCCGTGACCACCAGGGTGTCACCGCCCAGCAGCGGGGCGAGCAGCTGCTCGTGCTGCTCGTCGGTGCCCAGGCGGGCCAGCAGGGTCGCGGCGGCCAGGGCATCGGCGTACGGCGATTGGATCCGTCCGCGGCCCAGTTCGACGGCCGCGACGCTCACCTCCACAGCCGAGGCGTCGGCTCCGCCCAGGTCCTCGGCGAACGGCAACGCGATCAGGCCGGTCTCGGCGATCGCGGTCCAGGCTGCCTTGTCCAGCGGCTGCGGACCGGTGGCCACCTCGCCGCCGGTGGATTCGGGCTGGTGCCGCTTGGCCAGTTCGGCGACGGCGTCGCGCAGCGCCAGTTGTTCTTCTTCGAACGTGAAGTCCATGGCTGTGTCGTGTCCTTTCAGGCCCGCAGGCCGAGGATGCCGCCGGCGATGATCTGGCGCTGCACCTCGTTGGAACCGCCGTAGATCGAGGCCTTACGGAAGTTGAGGTAGGTCGGGGTGGCGTGCGCGGTCCACGCTTCGAGGGAGGTGTCCTCCGGCTGCTGCCACAGCAGCGAGGCCGGCCCGGCGATGTCGGCGAGCAACTCCAGGGCGTCCTGCTGCAACTGGGTGCCGCGCAGCTTCACGATCGATGATGCCGGGTCCGGCTGGCCCTCCTTCGAACCGGCGGCGACCCGGATCACGGTGAGTTCCAGCGCTGCGACGCTCGCCTCCAACTCGGCAATTCGGGCCGCGACCAGGGGCTCGTCCAGAAGCGTGCCGGTGTGCGTACGCGTCTGTGCCGCACGGGCTTTCGCGGTGGCGAGCACCTTCTTGATACTTGCGACCGGTGCGACACCGACGCGCTCGTTGCCCAGCAGGAACTTGGCGTAGGTCCAGCCGGCGTTGACCTCACCCACGAGTTGGTCGGCCGGGACACGGACGTTCTCGAAGAAGACCTCGTTGACCTCGTGGCCGCCGTCGATGAGCTTGATCGGGCGCACGGTGATGCCGGGTGTCTTCATGTCGATGAGCAGGAAGGAGATGCCCTGCTGCTTCTTGGCCGCCTGCGGGTCGGTGCGGACCAGCGCGAAGATCCAGTCGGCGTACTGGCCCAGGGTCGTCCACGTCTTCTGTCCGTTGACCACCCACTCGTCGCCGTCGAGGACAGCGGTCGTGCGCAGACTGGCCAGGTCCGACCCGGCGTCCGGCTCGGAGAAGCCCTGGCACCACCAGATGTCGAGGTTGGCGGTCTTGGGCAGGAAGCGCTCCTTCTGCTCCTGCGAGCCGAAGGCGGCGATCACGGGGCCGACCATGTTGGCGTTGAACGCCAACGGCGGCGGCACACTGGCGGCCTGCATCTCCTGCAGATAGATGTGCCGCTCCAGGTCGCTCCAGCCCCGGCCGCCCCATTCGGTGGGCCAGTGCGGTACGGCCAGGCCGGCGGCGTTCAGCGTCTGCTGCGCCTCGATGAAGTCCTTCGGGTCGACCTCACCTCCGGCGGCCCAGCGGTCCCGTAGATCCTGCGGCACCTTCGTGGTGAAGAAGTCGCGCATCTCCTGTTGGAATGCGCGGTCCTCGTCGGTCAGTTCGAGACGCATGAGCCCTCCAGAGTTCGGCTGGGACCCACTGTAATGAGCCAGTGATCGTGCTCACCACCGCGGGGTAAGCGGTTGCTCAGTAGGCACGCAAAAGGGGCCCTTCCGGACGAATCCGGAGGGGCCCCTTTCACAGGGAGGGATTAGCTCACTTGAGCTCGACGGATGCGCCGGCGCCCTCGAGCTGCTCCTTGGCCTTCTCGGCCGCAGCCTTGTCGACCTTCTCCAGGACGGGCTTGGGGGCGCCGTCCACGAGGTCCTTGGCTTCCTTCAGACCCAGAGAGGTCAGCGCGCGGACCTCCTTGATGACCTGGATCTTCTTGTCGCCGGCGGCGGTCAGGATGACGTCGAACTCATCCTGCTCCGCAGCGGCAGCGCCGTCGCCGCCGCCCGCAGCCGGGGCGCCCGCAGCGGCAACCGCAACCGGAGCGGCCGCGGTGACGTTGAAGGTGTCCTCGAATTCCTTCACGAACTCAGAGAGCTCGATCAGGGTCATCTCCTTGAAAGCGTCAAGGAGCTCTTCGGTGCTGAGCTTCGCCATGATTGGCGTCCTTTCGTTATGCCGTGAGTGGCTGTTTTAACTGGATTGAGCTGAGATTCAGCTCTCGTCGCCACCCTCGGCGACGTCTTCGGTTGCCTCGGCTGCCGCCGGGGCGTCGGCCTCGGCTACTGCCGGGGCTTCTTCGGTAGCCGGTGCCGCTTCGGCAACCGGACCCTCCTGCTCGACCTTCGCCCGCAGAGCGTCGACCGTGCGAGCGGCCTGGTTCAGCGGAGCGGCGAACAGGTAGACGGCCTGGCTGAGCGAGGCGTTCATCGCCCCGGCCAACTTGGCCAGCAGGGTCTCGCGAGACTCGAGGTTCGCAAGCTTGGTGATGTCACCGGCCTCGAGCGGCTTGCCGTCAAGCACACCGCCCTTGATGACCAGCAGCGGGTTGGCCTTGGCGAAGTCGCGCAGGCCCTTGGCCGCCTCGACCGGGTCACCGGTGACGAAGGCGATCGCGGACGGACCCTCGAGCATGCCGTCGAAAGCGGTGACTCCCGCTTCCTTGGCGGCGCGCTCGGTGAGCGTGTTCTTCACCACGGCGTAGGTCGCGTGCTCGCGCAGCGAGTTACGCAGCTCAGTCAGCTGCGCCACGGTCAGGCCGCGGTACTCGGTCAGCACGGCCGCGCCCGACTCTCGGAACTTGTCCGTGAGTTCGGCAATGGCAGCGGACTTGTCAGCCTTCGCCATGCGGACCTCCTTCGTGGGTGTGCCGGTGGGTCAGGACCTCACGAAAAAGAGCCCCAGCGCAGATGCGCCAGGGCTCACGGGAAACGTGCTCTCAAGCTCACCTGCGCAGGTCGCCGCTTCATGCGGACCTTCAGTCTTCTGGGAGAACCCAGCCGACAACCGGCGGTCATTGGTGTTATCAGGGTACGGCGTGGGGCCGCCCCCAGCCAAATCGTCGTCCTTCTCAGGCGTCCTTCTCAGGCGCCCTTCTCAGGCGCCCACGGAGTCCAGATCCTTCGGCGCGGTCGTGACCTGGCTGGTCGGCGGAGCAGTGATCGTCACCGGCACGCCCCAGTCCGAGATGGTCATCGTCATCATCGTCTTGCCGCCGACCTGCATGACGGTCTTCTCGGGCCGGTTCTTGGCGTCCAGCGTGCTGGTCATCGTGATGTCGCCGGCCGGCAGCCCGTCCAGACTCGAGCTCTTGCCTTCCGCCTTGGCCAGCTGTCCCAAGGCCTCGCGGGTGAGCTTGGTGGTGAGCGTCGTGCCGTCCGGGCCGGACTTCGTGACGGTCCACTTCACCGAATCACCAAGCGGGCCAAGACCATTCAGTGACGACATTCCGCCTAGGCTGGATCCGAAACTCTTGCTGAGTTCGTCGTCACCCTTGGGGTCGAGCTTGACGTACTTGTCGCCGAGCATGGTCATCTTCAAATAGGCGATCTTGTCGACGTAGATCATGTGCATGTCCATCCCCATCGCGGACATGTCCATCTTCAGGGCCTGGCCACCGCCCTTGTAGGAGATCTCGCCGTCGGCAGTGACCGCATCGTCCATCATCGACATCTTCAGGTGGGCCGATCCAGCGTCGCGGGCAGCGGCCTCGGACAGCTGCTCGAACTGCTTGGCGGACACGGTCTGGCCGACGGTGAAGGTCGGTTGGCTGCTGGTCGTCGAGGTCGCGCCCGCCACGGCTGCCGTGCCCGTGCCCGCGGGCGTCGGCACGCTGACGGTCTTCCCGCAGGAAGCCAGCCCGAGGGCGACGACGGGCAGGGCGAGGGCGATCAGTGGGCGGCGCACCCGGTGATCGTAGACGAGAAACCAGGCGATCGACGTACGCCGATCGCCTGTTTGCGCGGGTTCCCGACAGATGCGCGGGTGATAAGCCGCGCAGACGCACACAACCCGCGCACCTGGGGTGCGCGGGTTGTGGTGCCGGGAACGATCAGGCGTTGGCCGTCGCGTCGTCCTCGAGCAGGTTGCGGGTCTTGTTGAAGTCCAGCGGGATACCCGGGCCCATCGTGGTCGACATGGTCGCCTTGCTGATGTAACGGCCCTTGGACGAAGCCGGCTTCAGACGCAGGATCTCATCCAGCGCCGCACCGTAGTTCTCCACGAGCGCCTTCTCATCGAACGATGCCTTGCCGATGATGAAGTGCAGGTTGGAGTGCTTGTCGACGCGGAACTCGATCTTGCCGCCCTTGATGTCAGACACGGCCTTGGCCACGTCCATCGTCACGGTGCCGGTCTTCGGGTTCGGCATCAGGCCACGGGGACCGAGCACCTTACCGAGGCGGCCGACCTTGCCCATCAGGTCAGGGGTCGCGACCACGGCGTCGAAGTCGGTCCAGCCACCGGCGACCTTGGCGATCAGGTCATCGGAACCGACGAAGTCGGCGCCGGCGGCCTCGGCCGCAGCGGCCTTGTCACCGTTGGCGAAGACCAGCACGCGGGCGGTCTTACCGGTGCCGTGCGGCAGGTTGACGGTGCCACGGACCATCTGGTCGGCCTTGCGCGGGTCGACACCCAGACGGAACGCGACCTCGACGGTCGAGTCGTACTTGGTGGTGGCCGACTCCTTGGCCAGGCGAACGGCCTCGAGCGGGCTGTAGACCTCGTCGTGGTTGATCTTGCTGTCCGCGGCGCGGTAGGACTTGCTGCGCTTCATGATTTCTCCTTGGTTGTGGTGCGGGAGTTGTGGTTGTGCGGGCCAGCGCTGGCCCAACCACGTGGTGCTTTGGCTATTACGGGGTGTCGATACCCATCGAACGAGCGGTACCGGCGATGATCCGCTCGGCCATCTCGATGTCGTTGGCGTTCAGGTCGGCCATCTTCTGCTCGGCGATCGCCCGGACCTGGTCCTTGGTCAGCTTCGCGACCTTGGTCTTGTGCGGCTCACCGGAGCCCTTGGCGACGCCTGCGGCCTTCTTGATCAGCTCGGCGGCCGGCGGGGTCTTGGTGATGAAGGTGAAGGAGCGGTCTTCGTAGACCGTGATCTCCACCGGGATCACGTTGCCGCGCTGGGCTTCCGTCGCAGCGTTGTACGCCTTGACGAACTCCATGATGTTGACGCCGTGCTGACCCAGCGCCGGACCGACCGGCGGGGCGGGGGGGGCGGCCCCGCCCGGGTCTGCCGCTTGGTGAAGCCGGGGACCTTCTTCTTGGGGGGCATGCTCGTGTTTCCTTACTTGGTGGTGGGCCTACGCCGTGGGCGATGACCCGGTTGCATTGCCACGACCGGTTGGCCGCAGCGGTGATGTCGCGGATCAGATCTTGGCGACCTGGTTGAACGACAGTTCGACCGGCGTTTCGCGGCCGAAGATCGAGACCAGCACCTTCAGTTTCGCAGTGTCGATGTTGATCTCGGAAATCGTGGCGGGCAGGGTCTCGAACGGACCCTCCATGACGGTGACCGACTCGCCGACCTCGAAGTCGACCTCGACCGGGGTGGCCGCACCGCCGCGGCTCGGGGCCGTCTTGGTCGGAGCCGGGGCCTCGCCCTCGGGTGTCTGGTCCTCGAAGACCGGGTTGAGCATCGTGACGACCTCATCGATCGTCAGCGGGCTCGGCTCGTGGGCGTTGCCGACGAAGCCGGTGACGCCCGGCGTGTGCCGCACCGCGACCCACGAGTCGTTGGTCAGCTCCATCCGCACCAGCACGTATCCGGGCATCCGCACGCGGGTGCCGGTCTTCGGCTGGCCGTTCTTGATCTCGCGGTACTCCTCCATCGGGACCTCGACCTGGAAGATGTAGTCCTCCATGTTCAGCGAGATGATGCGGGTCTCGAGGTTGGCCTTCACGCGCTTCTCGTAACCGGCGTAGGAGTGGATCACGAACCAGTCGCCCCACTGCGACTTCAGGTCGGCGATGAACGCCTCGCGCTGCTCCTCGGCCGTCAGGGCGACAGCCTCTTCCTCGATGGCCTCGGCAAGCTCGGGGTTGGCGGCCTCGTCAGCCAGCACCTCGGCCTCATCGGCGATCGCGTCGCGCTGCGCGTCGACGGCCTGCTCGGCCTCGTCCTCGGCGACGGCCTCATCGATGGTCTCGTCATCGATGGGCTCGGCGGCCAGTTCCTCGCCGGTGTCCGCGTCGTGGATCGCGGTCTCCTCGGCGTAGAACTCGGTGTCGTCGGTCGCCTCGGCCTGTGCGGAGTCGATATCGCCGTCCGCGACATCGAGATCGTTGTCGATCTCGTCGAGGTTCGGCGTCCACTGATCCGTCATGACCCTTGCTTCCCTTGGTTGATTCGATGTGTTCGCGTCGCGGCGCGCCCAGCCTGCCCAGCGGCACCCGATGTGGGCACCTAGTGGCGGGCGCCGTACGTCAGGAGGACGTCCCGGACGACCCGAAGATCCAGCTGACCAGGTGACTGAACACCTGGTCCAGACCCACGACGTACGCCATGATCACGCAGATGAACACCACCGCGATGACGGTGTAGTTCACCAGTTCCTGACGCGTCGGGTAGACCACCTTGCGCATCTCGGCGATGACCTGGCGGATGAACAGCCAGATGCGCGAGAACAGCCCACGCTTCGCCGGTGTGGCGTCCTGCGCCTCACCGCGATCCGTCGTGCTGGCCTGCGTCACGTCGTCTGCTTCCGTTGGTCCGGACGTCCTGGCGGACGCCTTGGTCACCACCGCGCGTTGCCACGCGGCGGCCTCGCAGGGCACGAGGGACTTGAACCCCCAACCCCCGGTTTTGGAGACCGGTGCTCTACCAATTGAGCTAGTGCCCTTCGGTGAAAATCCGGCCCCTTGGGAAGGGCTCCTCGGGCATGCCAAAACAGCCTGAGGTTTTCACCGGTGGGTCAAGCATACGGTGCCGGGTGGCGATGCTCATAACTCGGACGCAGGTACGGTCGGGGGCATGGCCGGGGCACGCGATCTGAACACGTTGCCCAAGGCGCATCTGCATCTGCACTTCACCGGCTCGATGAGCCTGCCGACCCTGCACGAACTCGCGGCCGAGCGCGGGGTGCGGCTGCCCGATGCACTGCAGAGCGGCTGGCCGCCGAAACTGTCCGGCGCCGACGAGCGCGGCTGGTTCCGTTTCCAGCGGTTGTACGACGCGGCCCGGGCCTGCGTACGCGGCGAGGACGACCTGCGCCGACTGGTCCGCGAGGCTGCTCAGGCTGATGCCGCCGAGGGCTCCCGGTGGCTGGAGTTGCAGGTCGATCCGACGTCGTACGCAGGGCCGCTGGGCGGCATCGGACCCGCGCTGGAGGTGATTCTGGACGAGGCCGGGGCCGCGAGCGCCGCCACCGGCACCGGTGTGGGGATCATCGTGGCCGCCTCCCGGATCCGCCATCCGCTGGATGCCCGCACCCTGGCGCGCCTCGCCGCGCGGTACGCCGGCCATGGACCCGGTGAGGTCCTCGCCTTCGGGTTGAGCAACGACGAGCGTCGCGGCGACACCGATGACTTCGCACCGGCGTTCGCGATCGCCCGTCGGGCCGGTCTGGCCCGGGTGCCGCACGCAGGGGAACTGCTCGGCCCCGAATCGGTGCAGCAGACGTTGGACGCCCTGGCCCCGGACCGGTTGGGGCACGGGGTGCGCAGCGTCGAGGACCCTTCGGTGCTGGCGCGGGTCGTCGACGAGGGCGTCGCGCTCGAGGTGTGCCCGCGCTCGAACATCGCACTGGGGGTCTACGCAGACGCATCGCAGGTGCCGCTGCACACGCTCGTCGATGCCGGCGCCACCATCGCGCTCGGTGCCGACGATCCGTTGCTCTTCGGCAGCCGGTTGGTCGACCAGTACGCGCTGGCCCGCGAACAGGGCTTCTCCGACGAGGGATTGGCCGATCTCGCGCGCTCGTCAGTGCACGCGTCGCTAGCTCCCTCGGAGACCAAGACCGCCATCCTGGGCGAGATCGACGACTGGCTGGCTACAGCTCCAGACCTACCAGGACCGGCTCGTTGACCAACGTCACGCCGAACTTGTCCTGCACCCCGTCGCGCACCTCGCGGGCCAGGGCCACGATCTGCTCGCCCGTGGCGCCGCCTCGATTGGTGATCGCCAGCGGATGCTTGGTGGACAGCGCGGCAGGGCCGGGCAGCCCGTAGCCCTTCCCGAAACCGGCCCGCTCGATCAACCAGGCCGCCGGCAGTTTCACCAGACCGTCCGGGGCGGCGAACCGCGGCGGCGCCTCCCCCGCACGCTCGGCAACCTCGTCGGCAACGGTTGGCGTGACGATCGGGTTGGTGAAGAACGACCCGCACGACCAGGTGTCCTTATCAGCGGCCTCCAGCACCATGCCGCGACGTCGGCGCTGCGCGAGGACTGCCTCGCGGACGTCACCCAGGGGCGCCCGCTGGCCCTGGTCGATACCCAGCTGGGTGGCCAGATCGGCGTACCGGACGGGGGTCGACAACGGCTGGGGGTGCAGTTGGAACGCCACTTCGAGCACGACGTACCGGCCGCCGAACGCGTCCATGCGGGTGCGTTTGAAGATCGAGTCGCGGTAGGCGAAGGCGGCGTCGGCCACGCCGAAGGTGCGGATCATCCCGGTGACCCGGTCCAGGGTGCGGATCTGCGCGATCGTCTGCGCGACCTCCTGACCGTAGGCGCCGACGTTCTGCACCGGGGTGGCTCCCGCCAGCCCGGGGATCCCGGACAGCGCCTCCAGGCCGGACCACTCCTGCTCGCAGGCATAGGCCACGAAGTCGTCCCACGGCTCGCCGGCGGACACCCAGACGTAGGCGCCGCTGCACTCATCGAGGGATTCGGTGCGCACTCCGGTGTTCGCGACCTGGACCACGGTGCCCGGGAAGCCGGCCTCACCGATGACCAGGTTGGAGCCGCCGGACAGGACCAGCAGCGGTTCGTCGGCGTCGTCGACCTCCCGGACGGCGTCGACGAGTTCGTCGGTGGTCTCGGCGATCACGTACCGCGCCGCCGGGCCACCGACCCGCATGGTGGTGTGCTCGGCGAGCGGCTCGCCGGAGAGTTCCTTCACCGCAGACTGACCGTGAGGCTCGTCTTGGCCAGCACCTTCGCGCCACCGCTGGTCGCGGTGAGATCGACCGTGGCGACGCCGTCCTCGATGCTCTTGACGACACCGGTCACGTCAATCTGTGCGCCGCCCTCATAGGGGACGGGCACCGGCGCACTGAACCGCGTGCTGTACCCCGTGATGCGGCTGGCGTCACCGATCCACCGGGCAACGATCTCGCCGGCCGCGCCCATGGTCCACATACCGTGCGCGATCACGTCCGGCAGACCCACGGCGGTCGCGAAGCGCTCGTCCCAGTGGATGACGTTGAAATCCCCGCTGGCCCCGGCGTAGCGGATCAACCGGGCCCGGTCGACATCGACCGTGAGGGCAGGCAGTTCGTCGCCGACGGCGATCGTGCTCAGGTCGGTCATCAGGCATCCCCTCGGATCACCAGGACGCTGCGCGCGGCGCATACGGGTTCACCGGCAACGGTCTGGATCGCGGTTGAGAGCGTCACCATCGAGTGCCCGCCCGCCGAGCGGACCGAGTCCACCGTCGTAGCGGCCGTGACCTCATCCCCGGCGACCAGCGGCCGGTGGTGGGTGAAGGACTGCTCGCCGTGCACCAGCCGGGCGAAGTCGATCTCGGCCTCGGGGTCGAGGATCGCGGCGCCCTCGGCCTGCTGGGCGATCAGGATGGCGAAGGTCGGCGGCGCGATGACATCGGCGAAACCGCGCTCGCGCGCCGCTACGGGATCCGTGTGAGCGGGATCGGAGGCGCCCACAGCGGCAGCGAACTCGCCGATCTTGGCCCGGGACACGACGTACGGGCGGATGGCTGGATAGGTGCGCCCTTGCACCGCTGGGTTGACCGGCATGGCCTCAATCTAACGGGCATGCGAAAGCGCCACCCCGGTGGCCGGGGTGGCGCCGCGCGAAGGCGATGCGAAGCGGTTCAGCGCGTCTCGCGGTGCGCGGTGTGCTTACCGCAGCGCGAGCAGAACTTGGCCAGCTCAACCCGGTCGGGGTTGTTGCGGCGGTTCTTCTTGGTGATGTAGTTGCGCTCCTTGCACTCCGTGCACGCCAAAGTGATCTTCGGGCGGACGTCTGCGCTCTTGCTAGCCACGGGGCAACCTGCTCTCGGTGTTCTTGGGACTTCGTAGTCCGGAGGATCCGGACGTTGCTGACGGGGTGGTCAGCGATTGACTTGCGCCAGTAGCGGGGGCGGGGCTCGATCCCGCGACCTCACGATTATGAGTCGTGCGCTCTAACCAGCTGAGCTACCCCGCCTCGATCAACACCCGGGATGCGTTGGGCATTCCAGACGTTCATCAGAGCCCCCAAACGGAATCGAACCGTTGACCTTCTCCTTACCATGGAGACGCTCTGCCGACTGAGCTATAGGGGCCGGCTCCGCAGGCGCACAAACGTCCTTCTTCCGAAGGGTTTTTGTGCGCTAGCAGCGCGACGAAGAGGCTACCTCAGGTGGGCCGGGAACCTGAAATCGAGGCGCCCCCTCGGTCTGTCTGCGACAGACCGAGGGCCAGGAGGTCAGAGCGTTCGCACGCTCCCTCGCACCAACTCGGTGCCCTTCTTCAGGTTGCGCAGCGACATCTCCCACGAACCGTCCTGGCCACCGGGGCGGGCAACGAACGTGACCGTGCCGGGAATGTTGACCGGCTTGCGGAACTCCATCTCCGTCACGTACGCCGAGGGGAGACGGGAGTCCAACGCCGCCAACATCGCGGCCTGGCTCCACATCCCGTGAGCGATGGCGGTCGGGAAGCCCATGGCCTTCGCCGACAGCCCGGACATGTGGATGGGGTTGACGTCACCGCTGACCCGGGAGAATCGCCGCCCGAGGTCACCGGGCAGCCGCCAGATCGCACCCGCACCGTCGACACCGTCACCGGTGTCGACCTTCTCCGGGACGTCCCCCGCAATCTTCTGACCGCGATAGAGGTAGACCGCGAGGCCTTCCCACACCAACTCCTCCCCGACGAACACCTGGGAGATGACGTCGACCTGGACGCCTGCGCGGTGCGGCCGGGCGTTGGTCGCCCACGTCTCGAGGGTGAGCTCCTCGCTGAGCAACACCGGACGGTGCTGGGTCAGCTTGTTGCTTAGGTGGACGCTTCCCATCAACGGATACGGATACCTCTTGTCAGCGAACAGCGTTGCCTGCAAAGGGAATACGAGATTGTGCAGGTACGTGATGGGAAGCTCGTTGAGCAACGGAAAACCGCAGACGTGGTCATAGTCCGCGAGCGCGTTGATGTCGATGGTGACGCCGGACTGCCGGACCTTCAGATCCGGCAGACCGCCCTTGCCGGTGCGGCCGCGTGAGGACGCGACCGCACCGGCGAAGACTTTGGCGAGGACCGGCGACGACGTGAGATCGATCGTGTCAGTCACGCCGGCTCAGGCTCCCAGCTGGGAGTGACCGCACACGCGCAGAACCTGCCCGGTCACCCCGGCCGAACCCGGCTCGGCGAGGAACGCGATGGCCTCGGCCACGTCGACCGGTTGACCGCCCTGCATGAGCGCGTTGATCCGCCGGCCGACCTCGCGGGTGGCGAAGGGGATCTTGGCGGTCATCTCGGTCTCGATGAAGCCCGGGGCGACGGCGTTGATGGTGATCTGTCGCGGCGCGAGCTCCGGCGCCTCGGCACGCACCAGACCCATCACACCGGCCTTGGAGGCGGCGTAGTTGGCCTGGCCGCGGTTGCCGCCGATGCCGGAGGTGGAGGCGACGCCGATGATCCGACCGCCGTCCTTGAGGCCACCGGGCAGGGTCGGGTCCAGCAGGGTGGCGTTGATCGCCATCTCCGCCTTGATGTTGACCGCGATGACGCTGCCCCAACGAGCCGTGTCGTCGTTGACGAACAGCTTGTCGCGGGTGATCCCGGCGTTGTGCACGATCGCCGCGAGCTTGTCGCCCTTGCGGGCCACTGCCTCGGCGATCTTCTGGCCGGCATCCGGCGCGGTGATGTCGAGTTGCAGCGCAACACCGCCGATCTTGTTGGCGACCTTGGACAGCGACTCACCGGCGGCCGGGATGTCCACCACGATGACCGTGGCGCCCTGCCGGGCGAAGACCTCGGCGATCTTGGCGCCGATCCCGCGCGCGGCACCGGTCACGACCGCGACCTCACCCTGCAGCGGTACCCGCCAGTCCTCGACCTCGGGCACGGGAGCCGCACCGACGCGCAGGGGCTGCCCCCCGACGTACGCCGATCGGCTGGACAGGAAGAAGCGCACCGGCGAGGCGAGCACCTCGGGCTCGTCGAACGCATCCCGGGACAACCAGATGAGGTTGGCGGTGGCGCCGCGCAACAGTTCCTTGCCGATCGAGCGCATGATGCCCTCGAGCGCCTGCTGGGCGGCGGCCGCCTCCGGCTCCTCCTGCTCGGCCGGCGGAGTGCCGATGATCAGCACCCGGGCGCTCTTGCCGAGCGCCTTCACCGCCGGGGCGAAGGAGGCCCGGAAGGTCTCCAGGTCATCGATCGTGCGCAGCCCGGTGGCGTCGTAGACCGCCGCTCCGAGGGAGCCCTTCTCGTACGTCGTGTCGGGAGTCGCGTTGATGACCGTGGACCCGGAGGACTCGACGATGGAGGTCAGCGCCTTGGCGACGTTGCCGCCGTCGAAGGAGCCGATCGCGACGGGGCCGGTGGTCAGGTCCTGGCCCGGCTCGTAGCGGCGCAGAACCGGCGGCTTGGGCAGCCCGACGGTGCCGGCCAGCTTCTTACCGAGCGGGTTCTTGTTGACGAAGTTGCTGTAGTTGTCAGCCATCACACTGCCTCCAGAATCGCGACGACACCCTGACCACCCGCGGCGCAGATGGAGATCAGCCCGCGGCCAGAGCCCTTCTCGTGCAACATCTTGGCCAGGGTGGCCACGATGCGACCGCCGGTGGCGGCGAACGGGTGCCCCGCAGCCAGCGACGATCCGTTGACGTTCAGCTTGCTGCGGTCGATCGAGCCGAGCGGCGCGTCCAGACCCAGGCGCACCTTGCAGAATTCGGGGCTCTCCATGGCGGCCAGGTGGCACAGCACGGTCGCGGCGAAGGCCTCGTGGATCTCGTAGAAGTCGAAGTCCTGCAGCGTCAGGTTGTTGCGCTTGAGCAACCGGGCGATCGCGTACGGCGGGGCCATGAGCAGGCCCTCGGCACCGTTGACGTAGTCGACCGCAGCAGCCTCGCCGTCGACGAACCGAGCCAGCGGCTCGATCTTGCGCTCATCGGCCCATTCGCGCGACCCCAGCAGCACCACGGAGGCGCCGTCGGTCAGCGGGGTCGAGTTGCCCGCGGTCATCGTGGCACCCTCACCCTTGCCGAAGACCGGCTTGAGCTTGGCCAGCTTCTCCACAGAGGTGTCCGGGCGCAGGTTGTTGTCCTTGCTCACGCCCAGGTAGGGGGTGAGCAGGTCGTTGAAGAAGCCGCGGTCGTAGGCGGCGGCGAGATTCTGGTGGCTCTTGACGGTCAACTCGTCCTGGGCCTCGCGGGTGATTCCCCACTCCTTGGTGGTGATCGCCTGGTGGTCACCCATCGCCAGACCGGTGCGCGGCTCGGCGTTCTTGGGCTGCTCCGGCGCCAACTGGCCGGGGCGGATGCCGGCCAGGGCCTTGAGCTTGTCACCGGTGGTCTTGGAGTAGTTCGCCTTCATCAGGGTGCGACGCAGATCGTCGTTGAGGGCCAGCGGGGCGTCCGAGGTGGTGTCGGAGCCACCGGCGATCGCCGAGTCGATCTGCCCGAGGGCGATCTTGTTGGCCGTCAGGATCGCAGTCTCCAGGCCGGTCCCGCAGGCCTGCTGCACGTCGTACGCCGGGGTGGTCGGCGACAGGTGGGAGCCGAGCACGGACTCACGCGTCAGGTTGAAGTCGCGGGCGTGCTTGATGACGGCGCCGGCGGCGACCTCGCCGATCTGCTCGCCACCCAGGCCGTAGCGGGCGACCAGGCCGTCGATGGCCGCGGTCAGCATGTCCTGGTTGGACGCCTTGAGGTACTTACCCCCCGAACGGACGAACGGCAGGCGGTTACCGCCGAGGACATAGACGTCGCGTGGACTGCTCATCGCAGATCTCCTGATGCTGGACCGGACCCCACCACGGGGTATTTTTACCGATACCGAGAGTAGCAGGTACGCCGGGTTTCGGATACTCTAACGTCATGTCCACCATCGAACCGGCGACGCGCCCCGACGGGCGGGATACCCGCTGGACAGCGCACCGCGCGGAACGGCGCAGGGAACTGGTCGAGGCCGCGTTGCGCGCGATCCGCGCTCACGGGGCGACCGTGGGGATGGACGAGATCGCGGCCGAGGCCGGTACGTCCAAGACCGTGATCTACCGCCATCTGGGCGACCGCCTCGGGCTGTATCTGGCCGTGTGCGAGGCCGTCGATGACATCATCATGGGCGATTTCGGCAAGGCCATGGCGGCCAATGGCATCCAGGCCGGTACCGATGATCTGTTCGAAGGCGACCCCTACGACGTCCTGACCGCGGTGATCGGCTCTTACCTGTCGTTGGTCGAACGTGATCCTGAGGTGTACCGGTTCGTGACCCGGCGACCCCTGGTTGATCTGCCGCCGGAGACCGATCCGGTGATCGGGCTGACGGATGCGATCGCCGAATCCCTGACGGAAATCTTCCGGGCCGCGCTGCTGGCCCGGGGTGAGGACACCAGCGCTGCGGCCAGCTGGGCGCACGGCCTGGTCGGCTTCGTCCGGCAGGCCTCGGACCGCTGGCTCGCTGACCCCGACCGGGAACCCCGCGAGGCGGTCGTGCGGCACCTGGCGCGGTTCGCCAGCGTCGGCCTGAGTGGCGTCCTGGACCTGAACCAGCACGACCAGCACTGAACCACGGGCCTACGGACCGCCCGTGGGCGACACGAGAGGGTAGATCAATGTCGAACACCCTGACCGAGACTCCCGAGGCCGGCGTGCCTGCCGACGCCCGGGCCGACCAACTGCGTGCCCTGCTCGATGGGCCGTGGCGCGAGTTGCGCGAACGCTTCCGGGCCGAGATCGAGCCGCAGATGGTACTGGGCGAGCCAGGGCGATCGATCGAGGAGAACCGTGCCCGGGTCACCGCGCAACTACTGTCTCTGGCCGAAAAGGGTTACGGCAGAATCGGATTCCTGACCCAGTACGGCGGGGAGTACGACTACGGCGCCTCCTGCGTGCTCTTCGAGATGCAGGCGTACGGCGACCTGTCGCTGACCGTGAAGACCGGTGTTCAGTTCGGTCTCTTCGGTGGCGCGGTCCAGCGCCTGGGCACCCAGCGTCACCACGCGGCGTACCTCGAAGACATCATGACCGGCAAGCTGCTCGGCTCCTTCGCGATGACCGAGGAGGGGCACGGCTCGAACGTGCAGCGGTTGGAGACCACGCTGACCTACGACGTCGAAGCCGGCGACTTCGTCCTGCACTCCCCCACCCCGAGCTCGATCAAGACCTACATCGGCAACGCGGCACGCGATGCGCAGATGGCGGTGGTGTTCGCCCAGTTGATCGTTCCTTCTGGCAGCCAGGGGGTGCACGCCGTACTCGTCCCCGTGCGTGATGGAGACGGTAATCCTTTGCCGGGCGTGACGATTGGCGATAACGGCCCGAAGGCTGGTCTGCCCGGGGTGGACAACGGCACGTTCTTCTTCGACCACGTCCGGGTGCCGCGGGAGAACCTGCTGAACGCGTACGGCGACGTGGCCGAGGACGGCAGCTACACCTCGCCCATCGAGGGCGAGAACAAGCGCTTCTTCACCATGCTGGGCACGCTGGTGCGCGGCCGGGTCTGCGTCGGTGGCGGTGCCGCCGCGTCGGCGAAGAAGGCCCTGGTCATCGCGTTGCGCTACGGCACGCAGCGTCGGCAGTTCGAGGCGCCGGGTGTCGAGCAGGAGGCCGTGATCCTGGATTACCTCGCGCACCAACGCAAACTGTTCCCCCGCCTGGCGCGGTCGTACGCACTGTCCTTCGCCCAGAACGAGCTGACCAGCCGGTTGCAGGCGCTGCAGGGCGAGCAGGCGCACCCCGACGAGCAGGGCCAGCGCGAGCTCGAGGGCCTGGTGGCCGGGATGAAGGCGCTGAGCACGTGGCACGCGATCGACACGATCCAGACCTGTCGCGAGGCGTGCGGCGGCGCGGGTTACATGGGCGAGAACGAGTTGGGGCAGATGCGGGCCGACACCGATGTCTTCGCGACGTTCGAGGGCGACAACACGGTGCTGCTGCAGCTGGTCGCCAAGGGTTTGTTGACCGAGTACAAGGAGACCTTCTCCGATCTCGACGCGGCGGACCTGATCGGACTGATCACCCGCCAGGTCGGCGACACCATCGTAGAGAAGACCGCCGGCCGCGCGGGGCTGCAGAAGCTGGTCGACGCGGTCACGCCGCGCAACGACGAGACGGCGCTGGACAACCGGGGCTGGCAGCTGTGGATGTTCCGCGAGCGCGCCGACCACCTGCTGGAGACGTTGGGTAAGCGACTGCGCCGGGCCACCCGGGAGAACGCCTTCGAGTTGTTCAACAACGCCCAGGACCACGTGCTGGAGGCGGCGCGCGCCCACATCGAGGAGTTCATCCTGACCGAGGCGACCACTGCCTGGCAGTCGATGCCGAAGGGACCTGCGCGCGACCTGCTGGACAAGGTCATCGACCTCTACGCGCTGTCCTCGATCGAGGCCGACAAGGCGTGGTTCCTGGAGCACGGCCGGTTGACCGACAAGCGGTCCCGGTTGGTGACTGCCTCCGTCAACGACCTCTGCCAGGCGCTACGGCCGGAGGTGGACACGCTGACCCGGGCACTCGGCGTACCGGAACAGTTGATCGTGGCGCCAATCGCTCAGTAAACAAGGCGAAGGCCCGGTCACCTGTCGGTGACCGGGCCTTCGGTGCGTCTGGTGCCAGGTGAAGGATTCGAACCTTCGTAGCTTTCGCGACGGATTTACAGTCCGCTCCCATTGGCCGCTCGGGCAACCTGGCGCGATGGACGCGGGACCGAGGATAACAAGTGACGGCGGGTCGGAGCGAATCGTCTTGCGGCGGCGAGGGAGCGTGAGCGGAGGTGGTCGGCGACCAGCGGCCATGCCCCCAGATCGTTGGCGTCAGCCGATACCTTCTTTCCGTGGCCACCGAAGTCCCTTACGCCCCGATTCCCCACTCGCAAGAGGGCGTTACCTATGCGTACGGGGCCGACTCCGCACCCCGAGTAGGCGTGCCAACCGGCACACTCGAGGCTTTTGCTCACGAGAGCGATGCGTTCCCCGGGACTACGCGTCGCGTCTGGCTGCATAGATCTGCCGGTCACGACCCATCGATCGAGAGCGCCGTGATGTTCTTCAACGACGGTTGGTGGTATCTGGATCCGAGTGCGGCAGTGCGGGGCGCGGTCCTTCTCGATAATCTCGCCGCAGACGGCGCGCTCCCGCAGATGATCGGAGTCTTCGTCGACCCGGGGATCCTCGAGACGCCCGAGGGTCCGATCAAGAACCGAAACGCAGAGTACGACGCGTTCGACAATAGGTACGCGGCACTGCTCGTCGACGAGTTGCTGCCGCGGATAGCGCAAACGGATGCGATCTCACCGGAGCCGGTAAACCGAGGCGTATGCGGCGGAAGCAGTGGCGGAAACGCGGCCTTCACGGCCGGGTGGATCCGCCCGGACGCCATCGGCAAAGTGATCGCCTTCAACGCGAGCTTCGCTCAGATGCCGGGCGGGAACCCGTACCCCGGTCTCATCAGCAAACAACCCGCCGGGCGGTTGCGCATTTTCCTGCACGCCGCTCACCGCGATCTGAACTGGAACGCCCAACGTGACAACTGGTTCGCTGAGGCGCTCGAGACAGGTGCAGCGCTGGCCCGCGCCGGGTGGGACTTCAGATTGGTTGTCGGCGATGGTGGGCATAACCCGAATCATGGCGGCGCTCTCCTGCCCGACGCGATGCGCTGGCTCTGGTCCTGACGCGATGGACGCGCGACCGAGCATGGACAAGTGACGGCGGGTCGGAGCGAATCGCATAGGAGCGGGATACTGGAGACAGACCCGACCGGTAGCAAAGGAGCCCACCATGGCCGATTCCTCGTTCGACATCGTCAGCAAGCTGGACAGCCAGGAGATCAACAACGCCGTCAACCAGGCGGCAAAGGAGATCAGCACCCGCTACGACTTCAAGGGCGTCGACGCCGAGGTCAGCCTGTCGGGAGAGAAGATCCTGATGAAGGCCAACAGCGAGGAGCGCACGTTGGCCGTCCTCGATGTGTTGCAGAGCAAGCTGATCAAGCGCGGCGTCTCCCTCAAGGTGCTGGATCTGAGCAACGACGGTGAGCCGAAGCTGTCCGGCAAGGAGTACCGGCTGGAGGCGGCCCTGAAGGAGGGCATCAGCCAGGAGGACGCCAAGAAGATCTCCAAGATCATCCGCGACGAGGGCCCCAAGTCGGTGAAGGCCCGCATCGAGGGCGACGAACTGCGCGTCACCTCCAAGTCCCGCGATGACCTGCAGGAAGTCCAGCGCCTGCTGAAGGCGGCCGACCTGGACGTCGCTCTGCAGTTCACGAATTACCGGTAGCCCGCCAATCCCTTTTGGCACGGGATTGTTAACGGCGTTGATCGGCCTTACACGACAATCGCGTGCCAACCGTGGGAGCGGGGCGACGTCTGGCGCCGTCAGCTGACCGGGCGTTCGGGGAGTACGGCGTCCAGCAGGGTGCGCGTGTAGTCCGACTCCGGGTTGGCGAAAAGCTCTGCGGCAGACCGGTATTCCTGTGCCTTGCCGTTCTGCAGCACGAGGACGTCGTGGCTCATCTGTTGCACGATCGCCAGGTCGTGCGCGATGAACAGATAGGTCAGCCCGAGGTCCTGCTGCAACTGGGTGAGCAGCGCCAGCACCTTCGCCTGGATCGAGACGTCCAACGACGCGGTGGCCTCGTCCAGGATCATCACCGATGGCTCGAGCGCCAGCGCGCGGGCGATCGACACGCGTTGCCGCTGACCGCCGGATAACTCGTGCGGATAGCGCTGGGCCATCTGCGGCGGCAGCTCGACCAGACCGAGCAACTCCCGGATCCGCTCGTCGCGAGAGCCCTTGGCCAGACCATGCACAATCAACGGCTCGGCAATCGAATCCTTCACGCGCGCTTTGGGATCCAGTGACGAGAACGGATCCTGGAAGACCATCGCCAGCTTGCGCCGCACCTGCCGCGACCGCCGCTTGCCCAGGAGTTCGTCGCCCTCCAGGATCGCCGATCCGGCGTCGGCGGGGACGATGCCCGTCAGTGCGTTGGCGATGGTCGACTTCCCCGAGCCGGACTCCCCCACGATCCCCAGCGTGTGCCCGCGTCGCAGGGTGAACGACACGTCATCGACCGCGTGCACCTCCTCCTTGCCACTCGGCGTACTCACGGAGAAGCGCACGTCGAGGCCGGAGACCTCCAGGACCACCGGCTGCTCCGGATCCGCCGGCGCCGGCTGGTATTTACCGATGACCGGGCGGGCCTGCAGCAACTCCTGGGTGTAGGCGTCACTGGGGTCGTCAAGTAGTTCGAGGATCGGGCGGTGCTCGATCGCGGCCCCGCCGCGCAACACCAGCACGTCCTCGGACACCCGGCTGATGACACCCAGGTCGTGACTGATCCACACGACGGCAGTTCCCGTGCGCTGCTGCAGGTCCTTGACCAGGTCGATGATCTGCGCCTGGGTGGTCACGTCCAGGGCGGTCGTGGGTTCGTCCGCGATCAGCAGTTCGGGGTCGTTGGCCAGGGCGACGGCGATCATCACCCGCTGCCGCTGACCGCCGGACAACTGGTGCGGGTACGCCGAGAGCCGGGCTTCCGGTTTCGGAATCCCTACCGCCTCAAGCAGTTCCAGCGCTCTTGTGCGCGCCTCACGCCGGCTCGCGTGGCGGTGCACCTCGATCGGCTCGGTGATCTGGCGCTCGAGGGTGAGCAGCGGGTTGAGCGACGTGGCCGGGTCCTGGAAGACGAAACCGACAGTGTTGCCGTGGACCGCACGCAGCGCGGCCGGGGATGCACCCACCAATTCCTGCCCCGACAGTTTGCTCGAACCGGACACCCGCGAGGCGGGTGCATCGAGCAGACCGGTCGCGGCCAGCACCGTCAGCGACTTGCCGGAGCCGGACTCGCCGACGATGCCCAGCGTCTCGCCCTTCTCGACCGCGAACGAGACACCGTGCACGATCTCCCGCCGGCCGATGCTGACTTTGAGGTCACGGACATCGAGCACCACCTCGCTCATCGCCGCTTCCTCGCTTCCATGATCGAGCGTTGCTTGGGATCCATGACATCCCGCAGGCCGTCACCGACCAAGTTGAAGGCCAGCACCGTGATGAAGATCGCTGCACCGGGGAAGATGCTCATCCACCACGCCTGACCGACGAAACCCTGTGCGTCGTAAAGCATCCGGCCCCAGGAGGGTTGCGGAGGCTGCACCCCGAGACCGAGGAAGGACAGCGCAGCCTCGGACAGGATCGCGAAGGCCAGCGACAGGGAGGTCTGCACCATCAGCGGCGCCGCGATGTTGGGCAGGATCCGCTTCACCAGGATCCGCCAGGTCGGCGTCCCCATTGTCTGGGAGACCTGCACGAAGGTCTCGGTGCGGGCGGACAGCGTGCTGGCCCGCGCGACCCGGGCGAAGATCGGTGTGTAGACCACGCCGATCGCCAAGGTGGTGCTGGCGACGCTCGGACCCAGGATCGCGATGATGGCCAGCGCCAGCAGGATCACCGGGAAAGCGAACATCACGTCGACCACGCGCATCAGGACGGCGTCGACCCAGCCACCCACGTACCCCGACACGATGCCGAGCGTGACTCCGATGACGAACGCGAAAAGCACTGATACGACGGCGACTTGGATGGATACCCGGGTTGCGACCAGGATCCGGGAGAAGATGTCCCGGCCCAGATCGTCGGTGCCGAGCCAGTGCGCGCTCGAGGGACCCTGCAGTGCCCGTGGCACGTCGATGTCGTTGATCCCGTAGGGCGCGATCCACTGGCCGATGATCGCGATGATCACGACCACGACCAGCACGAGGATGCTGATCAAGGTGATGGGGTTGCTCATCAGCAGCCGCCACGCAGGGATGCGCAGATCCTCCTCGGCCCCCTCGTCCTCGGGAAGGGTCGGCTCGATCTCAAGAGGGCTGAAGGTCATGACAGGCGGATCCTCGGGTCGACGAGCGCGTAGATCACGTCCACGATGAAGTTCACCAGGAGGAACATGGCCGCGATGAGCAGGATGGACCCCTGGATCAGCGGGTAGTCGCGGTTCTGCACTGCGGTGTAGACCAGGTTGCCCAACCCGGGCCAGGCGAAGACAACCTCCACGACGAGGACGCCGCCCAGGATGGTCGCCAACTGGATACCGGTGATCGTGACGATCGGGATGAGCGCGTTGCGCACGATGTGCCGGAACGTGACGATTCGCGGCGGCAGACCCTTGGACTTTGCGGTGCGCACGTAGGACATCGACCGTACGTCGAGCACGGCCGAGCGCACGTAGCGCGTCATGATCGCGCCCGCGACCAGGCCGACGGTGGCACCGGGCAGGATCACGTGCCGCAACCAGTCCAGGGGGTCATCGGTGATGGCGGTGTAGCCCGAGGAAGGCAGCCAGCCCAGCTTCGCCGAGAACAGGCTGATCAACAGCAGACCCATCCAGAAGTCGGGCACCGAAACACCGAACTGGCTTGCCAGCCGGATCAATCCGTCGCCGACGCCACCTTCGTGCATGGCCGCCCAGACCCCGGCGACCAAGGAGATCGCCAGACCGATGACGATTCCGACGACGGCCAGCGAGATGGTGGCCGGTAACCGGGAGAGCAGTGCCGTCGTGACCGGCTGACCGGACCGGAAGCTGACGCCCAGGTCGCCGGTCACTGCGTGCCCGACGTACTGGAAATATTGCAGCAGCAGCGGACGGTCGAGCCCGGACGCCTGCCGCAACGCGTCGTAGGCCTCGGGTGTGTACCGCGTGCCGAGGGCGATCCGGACCGGGTCGCCCGGCACCAGGTGCACGATCGAGAAGGCCAGGATGCTGACCCCGAAAAGCACGATGACCGAATAGATCAGCCGCGTCCGCAGGAAACGCAGGAGGCCGGCCCCCCGCACCTCGCGGCGCCCCTTCGCGGGGGCGTCGGCGGGTGTCGGGGTGGCCGGCTCCGTGACCGTCACTGGCTGATCGACGCCGAGCCGAAGCGGATCGCTTTGTCGCTACGCGCCTCGTACCCGGTCAGTTTCGGCGACCACGCCTGGATGACCGCGGGGTTGTAGAGGTAGATGTAGCTCGCCTCGTCCGCCACGATCGTCGCCGCCTTGGCGTAGTCCTCCTTGCGCTTGGCCTGGTCGGTCTCGATGGCACCGGCGTCGAGCAACTTGTCGACTTCCGCGTTGGAGTAGTGCTGGAAGTTGAACGCCTGGTCGGTGCGCTGCTGGGAGAAGTAGTACTCCGCCGGGTCGATGTTGCCGATCCAGCTCATCATGTACATGTCCCAGTTACCCGCGCCCTGGTCGGACAGGAACGTCGCGAAGTCGACCGTCTTGATCTTGACGTTGATGCCGTAGGGCTGCAGCGCGCTGGCGATGATCTGCGCCGTGGTCACCGTCTCCGGGTAGTCCGAGGTCGCCATGAAGTTGATCGTGCCGCCCTTGTAACCGGCCTGGGCGAACAACTGCTTGGCCTTGTCCTCGTTCTTGGAGTACTTGTTGTACTCGGTGTACCACTGCGACTGCTTCGGGATCGCCAACTGGTTCGGGGTACCCGTGCCGTAGGTCGTCGCCTGCACGATCGCCTGCCGGTCGATGGCCCAGGCGATCGCCTGACGGACCGCGACGTTGTTGAACGGTGCACGCTTCTGGTTCATCGTCAGGTACTGGTAGTCGTTGCTCGGAACGACCGCGGTCTTGACGGCGGAGTTGGATTCCAGACCCTTCACCTGCTGCGGCGGGATCACGTCGGTCCACTGGATCTCGCCGTTCTTCAGTGCCGTGATCGCGGTGTTGCCATCGGAGATGAAGCGGTAGGTCACCGAGGCCAGCTTGGGTTTGGGGCCCCAGTAGTTGGCGTTCGGCTTCAGCGTGATGTGGTCACCGCTGACCCACTCCGACACCACGAACGGTCCGCTGCCGACGGGGCTGCGACCGATCTTGTTGTCGGTGACGTTCTTCTCCTCGACGATGCCGAGGCCCTTGAAGCCGCCGATCAGGGTCAGCAGGTTGGGAGTCGGAGTCTTGACCTTGATCTGAACCGTCTTGTCATCAGGTGCGGTCACCGAGCTGACGGAGGCGAAGCGCCACGACGGCGACAGTTTGCCCTTGATGATCCGGTCGAAGGTGTAGACGACGTTCTTGGCGTTCAGCGGGGTGCCGTCGGAGAACTTCACGCCGTCACGCATGGCGAAGGTCCAGGTCAACTGATCGCTCGAGGTCTTCCACGAGGTGGCCAAGTCGGGCTGCATCTGGCCCTTGGCGTCCGGCTGCACGAGCGTGTCGTAGACGTTCTCCAGGACCTCGAAGGAGGCGTACGACGAGGTCTTGTTCGGGTCGAGTTGGTCGGGCTCTGCCGAGATCGCTGCTGTCAGCGAGCCTCCGGCGTTGGCGGCCCCACTCCCGCCGGCAGAGGCGGATCCAGAACCGGATCCGTTCAGGTTGACGCCGCCACCGGACGAACAGCCGGCGAGGGCAACCGCTCCCGCGGCCGCAGCCGCGATCAGGATCTTGCGCATGAGCTCTCCCACGATCAGTTTGCTGATTGTTCATCAGTATGTGGCGTGGGGCCGGTGCCCACAATGATTAGAAGCAACTCGTTGCACGCTCGTAACACGAGCGTCCTGAGCAGATCAGTCCTCGAACGGGCTGAACGACCCGATCAAAACGCAGCGACGATCCGTCGAATTGGCCCAGTAGTGCGGCACGGAACAGCGGTACGACATGGCGTCACCGGAGCGCAACGTCACCTCACGCTTGCCGTGCACGATCTCCAACACACCTTCCACCACGAAGATGCTCTCGGTGCCGATGTGCCGGAACGGCGCGTGCTCGTTCGTGAAGTGCGGCGGCACCGTCGACCGGATGACCTGCAACGTCGTCATGCCCCGGGGTGTCAGCAGTTCACGGCGCACACTGGGGCCAGCATCCTGCGCTCCGTACTCCGACATCACGTACCGCTGATCGGCGCGCACCACGTGCTCGTCGTCCGGTCCCTGATCCGCGAGCAGCTGCTGCATCGGCAGATCCAGCGAATTCGCTACTCGCTGAAGGGTTTGCAGGGAGGGATTACCAAGCCCGCGCTCGAGTTCGCTGATCCGGCCGAAGCTGACGCCGGAGCGTTTGGCCAGTGCATCCACCGTGAGCCTTCGGCGCTTGCGCTCACGCCGGACGATGGTGCCGATGGCCGCGACGGTGCGATTCAACTCGTCCGTGGCCTCGATGGATCGGGCGGACATGGCGATCAGAGTAGGCCATGGTCGCACCCGTGCCCCGGCGCCGGACTCAGCTCATTCGGCTGCGGACACCATTCGCAATGCCATCCGGGCATGGTGGCTGGCAATACGTTCGGGTGCGGGATCGGTGGCCGGGCGGTACCAGCGCGCCGCGTCGATGGCCATCGCCACGATCGCATTCGAGGTGATCCGGACGTCGTCCACCGTGAACGATCCCTCGGCAGTACCTGCCCGCAGGAGACGCCGCACGATGCCCTGGATCTGGGCCCGCAGCTTCTCGATGTCCTCGCGGTGCTGCGCCGACAGACCATCGAGTTCGTAGTTGACCACCCGTGCCGTCGCGTACTCCCGGGTGTGCCGCAGCACCATCGCGTAGATCACTGCTTCGAGCTTGCCCGGGGTATCAGCCGCTCCCGCGATCGCAGCGCGCATATCGGCAAGGATCTCTTCGTGCCCGGCCCGGGAGATCGCGTAGAGCAGATCCTCCTTCGTGCGGTGATGCACGTAGACGGCGGCGGGACTAAGACCGGCGGCGGAGGCGATGTCGCGGGTGGTGGTGGCATGAAAGCCTTTCTCCCCAAAAGCCTTCCGGGCAGCGTCAATGAGCCGGGAGCGGGTCAGATCTGCCCCTGATTCTGCTGGTTGGGTTGCCACCGTCGTCACCTCCGTCTCGCTGGCCGCCATCGGTGCCCAACCCTAGCTGGATCGTCCTCGTTGACTGTCCACAAGCCCGGTGCGACACTGGAAGGGATGCACTAAGCAAGCGCTTAGTCACCAGTCAATGTGTCACGACCGACGCACAGCCGCAACCGCACCGACCCGAGGAGCCGATATGCCCCGCAACATCTACGACGAAGACCATGAGGCGTTCCGTGCGAGCGTGCGTGAATTCGTCGAGCGCACCCTGCGCCCGCGTGCCGAGGAAATGATTGCCGAGAAGACCATCTCGCGCGACATCTGGCTGGACGCCGGCAAGCAGGGTCTGCTGTCGCTGGACATCCCCGAGGAGTACGGCGGCGCCGGAGCCGACGACTACCGCTTCAACGCGGTGGTGGCTGAGGAGATCTCCGCATTCAACGCAGCTACTGCTTCCTGCTTCGGCATCCACTCCGACGTGTGCCCGCCCTACATCGTCGACCTGGGCACCGAGGAGCAGAAGCAGCGTTGGCTGCCGGGTATCGCCTCGGGCGAGAAGATCATCGCCATCGGCATGACCGAGCCCTCCGGTGGGTCCGACCTGGCCGCGCTGAAGACCACCGCCGTCAAGGACGGTGACGAGTGGGTCATCAACGGCTCCAAAACCTTCATCACCAACGGCTACCAGGCCGACCTGGTCATCGTCGCGACGCGGACCGACCCGACCAAGGGCGCCAAGGGCATCACCTTGTTCGTCGTCGAGGACGGTATGCCCGGCTTCACCCGCGGCCGCAAGCTGGACAAGGTCGGCCAGGAGGAGTCCGACACGGCCGAACTGTTCTTCGAGAACGTCCGCGTTTCCGACGAGAACCGCCTGGGCCCGGAGGGTATGGGCTTCATCTCGATGATGCAGCGCCTGCCCCAGGAGCGGGTCGGCGCCGCCGTTTCGAACACCGCCCACGCCGCGCAGATCCTCACCGAGACGATCGAATACACCAAGGAACGCAAGGCCTTCGGTCAGCCGATCGGCACCTTCCAGCACAACAAGTTCAAGATCGCCGAGCTGGTCACCAAGATCGAGGTCACCCAGGCCTACGTCGATGACTGCATCGCCGCGCACGCCAAGGGCGAACTGACCCCGGTGGACGCCGCGAAAGCCAAGTGGTGGAGCGCCCAGGTGCAGAACGACGTACTCGATGAGTGCGTACAGCTCTACGGTGGGTACGGCTTCATGAACGAGTACCGCGTGGCGCGCGCCTGGCGCGACGCGAGGGTCACCAAGATCTGGGCCGGCTCTAACGAGATCATGAAGGAACTGATCGGTCGCGACCTCGGTCTTTAAGCGCCGACCGACAACAACTGACAAAGGAGTCACGTACATGAGTGAAGAAACCCGAGTTGCCATCGTCACCGGCGCCGCCCGCGGCATCGGCGCCGGCGTGGCCGAGCGGCTGGTGCAGGACGGCTTCAAGGTCGCGGTGATCGACCTCGACGAGGCCGCCAGCGAGGCGACCGCCAAGCAGATCACCGCTAACGGGGGTACGGCGATCGGCGTGGGTGCCGACGTCAGCGACGAAGCGTCGGTGCAGGCCGCGGTCGATCGCGTCGCCGCCGAGCTCGGCGCTCCCACCGTGCTGATCAACAACGCCGGCGTGCTGCGCGACAACCTGCTGTTCAAGATGAGCGTCGATGACTGGGACACCGTCATGAACGTGCACCTGCGCGGCAGCTTCCTGATGGCCCGCGCCGTCCAGAAGCACATGGTCGACGCGAAGTACGGCCGGATCGTGAACCTGTCCAGCACCTCGGCGCTGGGTAACCGGGGTCAGGCGAACTACTCGGCGGCCAAGGCGGGCCTGCAGGGCTTCACCAAGACCCTGGCCATCGAGTTGGGCAAGTACGGCGTCACGGCCAACGCGATCGCCCCCGGTTTCATCGCCACCGACATGACCGCTGCTACCGCGGCCCGGGTGGGGATGGACTTCGAGGAGTTCAAGAAGGCGGCCGCCACCCAGATCCCGGTGGCCCGGGTCGGCACCCCTGCCGACATCGCGCACACCGCGTCGTTCCTGGTGAGCGAGGGGGCCGGCTTCGTCAGCGGTCAGGTCATCTACGTCGCCGGCGGACCGAAGGACTGAGGGTGCGCATCTTCACCGGGGTCGATGAGCTCACCGCTGCTGTTGGCGAACACCTCGGCTACAGCGAGTGGCACGAGATCACCCAGCAGCAGATCGACACCTTCGCGCATGCGACCGGTGATCACCAGTGGATCCACGTGGATCCGCAGAAGGCGGCCGCCGGACCGTTCGGCACGACCATCGCACACGGCTACCTGACGTTGTCGCTGTTGCCGATGCTGAGCTGGGAGGTCTACAAGATCGAGGGCGTCAGCATGGGAATCAACTACGGCTCCAACAAGGTTCGCTTCCCCTCGGTGGTTCCTGTCGGCTCCCGGGTGCGGGCCGGCGTTGAACTGGCCGAGGTGATCCCAGGGCCCAAGGGCGTCCAGGTGGTCAGTCGCGTGACCGTCGAGATCGACGGCAGTGACCGGCCGGCCTGCGTCGCCGAGACGGTCAGTCTGATCGTGCCCTGACGCTGCTGCGTTCCCTCAGGTCGGGGGCGTCATCCGTTCGCGGATGGCGTCCCCGATCTGTCGCATCCGGGCCATCACCGGCACCAATTCCCCTGCAGCGCGGTCGAATTCAGCGATCGCGGCGTAGCCGACCCTAACGCCTTCCGACTCCACCAGGCCCACGTCCGCACGGACCTCGTTCAGCGTGCCCGTCTTGTTGATGAGCAGGACGTCGTCCGCGTCGTACGGCGTGTGGGCAAGAGGGTCGAGCAGGAAGGCTGAGGCGACCATGGACAGATCGGTGTCCAGCGACAGCCATTGGGCAACCAGCGCGGGGATCTTCCCGGCGGCCAGCAGGTCCATGTAGTTCCACAGCGACCTGGCACTGCCTACCGAGAGAGTCCGGGCCACTCCCGGGACAGACAGGTCCCGCTCCTCGCGGACGAAGTCGAGCAACTCCATCGGGGGAAGACCAAGACGCTCCCCGTAGGCGCGCACGGCGGGCAGACCCACCCGACGCAGCAGCACGTTGGTAGCCAGATTGTCGCTGACCGCCCCTACCAGGCGCGCGGCGTCGGCGATGGTCAGGTCGCGCTGGTCCAGCACGTGCCACAGACCGGAGTCGTGCAGGAAGTCCTCGTCGGTCCAGGTGACCCGCTCAGCCGGGTCGATCGAGCCGGCTTCGATCTGCCGGGCCAGTTCACCGAGCAACACCAGTTTGCCGACCGAGGCCGTGGGCAACACGAGGTCTGGATTCTCCTGCGCCCAGGGCGATTCCGGCTGACCCACCGGCGCCACGAACACACTCCACCGGACCGTCATGAGGCAGAAAACCGTTCGTGGGAGCGCAACGCGTCCTGCAACAGGGCCAGGCCCTGCACGAGCGCGCGACGCGCGCTCGCCGTCAGGCCGTCGGTGTTGATAGCCGCCTGGGCCAGGTCCGCTGTGCGGGGCTCGGTGATCGCCAACGGGAAGCCTGCGGCCACGATCCTGGCGAGCGCGAATTCGCCGTAGGACAGGCCGGGTATCTCGGCGAAGAAGCGATCGACGTACGGGCGCAACAACTCGACACTCCCGGCGTCGGTCACATAGAAGAACGACCCGGCCACGCCGGCCGCCTCGTAGTTCGACAATCCCCCACCGATGAGGTCCGCCCACGCGCGCGCTTTAGCAGCCTCGGTCGGGATGGCTGCCGCAGCAGCGCGGGCAGCGAGGGCACCGGTGAGTGTGCTGTCGCTGCGACGCATCTCATCGATGGAGTCCTGGTCAGTGAGTCCGAGCGCGGCCAACCGCTGCAGAGCCGACCAGCGGATATCACGATCCTCGGTCAGCGTGAGCGGTAGCTGCTCCCCCCGCGTCCACGCCTCCAACAAGTCCTCGTCGGTGGTGGTTCCGGCAAGCAGTCGGGCAGCGGAAATAGTTGCGGGATCAGTGCTTTCGAGTACGGCGAGCCGGTGTGCTGCCGCCTGCGCCACCGTAGCGATCGCCGCCTCACGCTCCTCGTAGGGCAGGTAGTCACCCGCGAACAGGAAGGCGGCCTTCACACCGACCGGACCCGCGACGACGTCACTCTGCTCGCCCGGCCATGCTGCGGCGAACACCTCCAGCGCGCGGCGCGGGTCGAGCACCACCCGGCCCACCCCTTCGATGAGAGAGGACCAGATCACCTGCCGCGCATCGAGGTCCGGGATCTCTGCCAGCTCCGCGGGAAGCAATTGCAAGCTGTGCTCGTCCAGGTCGACCTGCGCCCAGGTTTCGTCGGACGCGTTGGGCACGACGACAGCGGCGCCGAGCGGCACCTCCGGCACGGGGGTCACGCTCTTGTCCACGACCAGCGGTAACCGCGCGGTCTCCTGACCGCCTGCAAACGCTCCGATCTCGATCACATGCCGCCGGTCAGCCGGCTCCGCGGGCGGAGTACAGGTCAGCGTGGCGACACCGTCGGTGAGCCCGACCGAGAAAGTGTCCGCCCCCGTGGTCCGTAACCAGGCATCCGCCCAGGTCGCCACGTCCTGACCGCTGGCCTCCTGCATGGCAGCCAGGAAGTCGGCCAGGGTCGCGTTGCCGAAGCGGTGCGCGTTCAGGTGAGCGCGCACGCCCGCGAGGAAGGCCTCGTCGCCCATCCAAGCGACCAGTTGCCGCAGCACACTGGCGCCTTTGGCGTAGGAGATGCCGTCGAAGTTCGTGAGCGCGGTGTAATTGTCGCCGGCTGCCGACCCGGCTACGGGATGGGTTCCCGGGCCCCGGTCCTCGGCATACCCCCAGGTTTTGCGTTCGATCCCCATCCGCGCCCAGGCGTCGGGAAATTCGTTGGCGACCGCGGTCGTTCGGTAACCCATGTATTCGGCGAACGACTCGTTGAGCCACAGATCGTCCCACCAGCGCATCGTGACCAGGTTGCCGAACCACTGGTGGGCCATTTCATGGGCGATGACACTTGCGCGGGACAGCAACTCACCGCGGGTCGGCTGGCCCCGGAAGATGTACTGGTCACGGAACACGACGCAACCAGGGTTCTCCATGGCCCCGGCATTGAATTCGGGTACGAAGAACTGGTGGTAGTCACCCCACGGATAACGAATCCCGAACAGCCGGTGGTAGTAGTCGAAACTGCGCTCGGTGACCGTCAGAATGTCATCGGCCTGCTCACTCAACTGCTGCGCCATCGAGGCCCGCGCATGAACGGCGAGCGCTATCCCGTCGTGCTCGCGCTCGACGGTCGCGTACGGACCGGCGCACACCGTCACGAAGTACGTCGCCAACGGTGGTGTGGTCGCCAGCACCCAGCGGCCGCGGGACACCATTTCGGCATGTCCGTTGCCGGCCACCACCCAGTCCTCGGGGGCCGTGACCCGCACGTCGAACGGCGCCTTGAGGTCCGGCTGGTCGAAGCAGGCGAACACCTGGGGTGCAGCGTCGAGAAAGGACATCCCGTAGATGTAGACCCGCCCGTCGGCCGGATCCACGCTGCGATGCAAGCCCTGCCCGTCGCGGGAGTAGGCGAAGGTGCCGCTGACCCGAAGGACGTTGCTCTCGGCCAGATCGGGCAGACGAAGGCGGCCATCGACCGGCGGATCCAGCGCGCGCCCGTTGAGGGTCGCGTCGCCCAGTTCCTGGGCGACGACCTCGGCGAAGGTCTCGCTACCGGCTTCGCGTGCGGTGAAGGTGATCGTGCTGGTCGAGGCGAACGTCTCGCCCGGATCGGTCAGATCCAGATCCACGTCGTACGACGTGACCTGGATGAGCGCGGACCGCGCCTGCGCTTCGGCCTGGTAGAGCAATGGCATGGCAGCCACTGTGCCAGCCCCAGGTAGTCGCGCGGTGATCAGCCCCGCTGCCCGAGTTGCCGAGCCTGCTCCTCCAGTCGCAGCACGCGCTCAGCCGTCGGGGGGTGTGTGGAGAACATCCGCGAAACATCCTGCGCCCGGAAGGGATTGGCGATCATCATGTGGCTGGTGTTGACCACCTTCGGGGTGGGGGCAAGCGGCGCCTGCAGCACTCCGGCCTCGATCTTGCGCAAGGCACTGGCGAGCGCAAGGGGGTCACCGGTGAGCCGGGAGCCGTCCTCGTCGGCGTCGAACTCGCGAGTCCGGCTGATCGCCATCTGGATCATGGCGGCGGCGACCGGGGCCAGGAAGGACATCGCCAGCAGGGCCAGCGGGTTGGGCCGCTCCCTGTCGCCGCCTCCGAAGAACAGCATCATCTGGGCGACTGCGGTGATCACGCCGGCCAGCGCCGCGGCGACCGATGAGGTGAGGATGTCCCGGTTGTAGACGTGCATCAACTCGTGTCCGAGCACGGCGCGCAGTTCACGCTCGTCGAGCAACTGCAGGATGCCCTCGGTGCAGCACACTGCCGCATTGGCCGGGTTACGGCCGGTCGCGAAGGCGTTGGGTGCCTGGGTCGGAGAGATGTACAGCTTGGGCATGGGCTTACCGGCGGCCGTGGAGAGCTCTCTCACCACCCGGTACATACCGGGCGCCTGTGCCTCGGTGACGGGGTAGGCCTGCATGGACTTGATCGCCAGAGCGGCGCTGTTCCAGTAGCCGTAGAACGTGGTGCCCACCCCGAGCAGGGCGAACAGCCAGATGAAGCGGCCACCAGCCACCTGTGAGCCGATGGCCAGCAACAATGCCCAGATTGCGGCGAAGAGCAGGGTCGTCTTCAACCCGTTGTAATGGCGATGCGGCATATCAGGGGTAACGTCCATGCGCGCGAAGACGTTCCCGGGCGTGTTACCGGCTGCAGCCGGTAACACGCCTATACCAAATTGGCCTGAGTGTCTAAACTCAAGTGTGGTGTAATTCGAATATTCTCATCGCATCGGGTAATTTGCTTGTTGCACCACCTGAACGAACGTGCAAACTGCAACGTCAGAGCCGCCTCAGCACGGCTCAGGAGACGTGGATGTCTCAATTTGTTGTGAATAATGTGACAACGAACCAAATCAAGGGAGTCTTTCGTATGGCCCAGCGGACGCAGATCATCACCATCTCGGACATTTCCCGAGTCGAGGTTGTCGACGGCGAAAGCATCCCATTCTCCTTCCGGGGAGTGGACTACGTAATTGACCTTACGGCGCAGGAAGCCAAGGAATTCGACGAGGCACTCGCGCTCTACACGGGCCACGCCCAGCGGGTCGGTGGCCGCAAGCAGCGCACCGGCTCCGCCACTTCCTCCGCCACGGGGGCAGACCGTGAGCAGCTGGCCAAGATCCGCGAGTGGGCCAAGGACCACGGCTACCAGGTCGCCGACCGCGGCCGGATCAAGGCCGAGGTCCTGGACGCCTACGAGGCAGCGCACAAGCACTGACACAAGCAAGCACTGAGCAGTGCGTTCGCGACGAAGGGCCGGCTGATCCAGCCGGCCCTTCGTCACGCGTGGATCAGCCCGGAAGTCCGAACAGCAGCTGCGGCCACACCGACGCCGCGATCAGCGCCAGGACCAGCACCACCACCACGATCGAATGCACCGGGGCGATCGCGTCGCTGTCGCTGCCAGCGACCGACCGCAGATCCGCGGCCGGCGTCCGGCCGTCCCGGATGACGATGGCCAGGATCCACCGCAGGTAGACGGCCAGGCCGATCATGGTGTTGATGGCGGCGGCTATCGCGAGCCACCACAGATGGGCAGCCACTACCGGGCCGATGGCAGCTACCTTCGCCGCCACGCCGAGCAGTGCCGGCGGTACCCCGGCCAGGGTGAGCAGGGCGAACGCCATCGCCCAGCCCAGGATCGGCCGACTGCGCGCCAGGCCGTGGTAGGAGGTCAGATCCAGCGCCGCATTGCGTCCGCGGGAGTGGGCCACGGCCGTCACCACGGCGAAGACCAGCAGCGTCGCGAGGGCATACATCAGCAGGTACCGCACGGACTCTCCGACGGCGGCGGACCCGGCTGGAGCCAGCGGCATCACCACCCAACCGGCCTGGGCCACGGTGGACCAGGCCAAGAGGCGCAGCATCCGCACCTCCCGCAACGCCATCAGATTGCCCAGGGTCATGGACAGCACACTGACCAGCCCGATGACCGACAAGGTGGCACCCCCGACCCCGGTCAAGGACCGGATGACCACGATCAGCGCACCGACCGCGGCCACCTTGGAAGTCACCGCGAGATAGGCCGACACCGGCACGGACGCCCCGGCGAAGGTGTCGGGTGTCCAGGCGTGGAAGGGTGCCAGTGAAAGTTTGAAGGCCACCCCGGCCAGCAACAGCATGATGGCCAGGATCAGCACCCGGCTGCGGCCGGAGTCGGCGATGGCGTGCAGGGCAGCCGACTGGTTGAAGCGCAGGGTGCCCGTCGCGGCGTACCAGAGCGCGACCCCCATCGCGGCCAGCGCGAACGAAGTGAGAGCAGACACCAGCAGCGAGAGGCTGCCGTCGATCGCCGACCGGCGGGCCCGCAACGCGACCAGACCGACCGTCGGCAGGGTGGCCAGTTCGAGGGCGATCAACCACGAGGCCGCATCCCGGCTGGCGCAGACGATCAGGCCGCCGGCAGTGGCGCTCAGCAGCAGCGCGACTTGCACGGGCGTGCGGGAGGTGGGAGCGGGGATGGCGCTGATCAGCAGCACGACGAAGAACGCACTGACGGCGATGGCCAGTTGCAGGGACAGGACGACCCGGTCCACGCCGTACGCGCAATATCCGTCGCCGCACAACGTGGCGTCCCCGCGCGCCGGGATCTGCACCCAGCGCACCGCCAGGACCACGGTCGAGACCAGGAGCGTCAGCGCGGCCAGCCACCAGTGGACCCGGCCCAGGCGCGGCAGCGCCGCGTCCACGAGCAGGACACCGACGGCGGCGAGCCCGACCACCAGGACCGGCGCCAGCAGACCGAAGTCGAACGTCACCGTCATCGCGCACCGACCAGGACCTGGACACTGGCCTCGGTGAGCCGCAGCAGCGCCGTCGGGTAGACGCCGAGGACGACAATGGCCAGCGCGAGTACGCCGAGTCCCACCTGGGCGCCCACCGTCAGGTCCGCGGCGGGCTGGCTGGGTGACGGCGGCAACTCAGTAGTTGAACCGTCTTCGCCAGCCCACACCCGGCGCAGCAACCGGACGCTGTAGGCCCCGACGAGCACGGCGGCCGTCACCGCAGCGATCGCGATGAAGCGCCACTCCCGGCCGTGTTGCCACAGCGCGAGCAGCGTCAGAATCTCGCTCCAGAACCCGGCGAGCGCAGGCACTCCGATCGCAGCGGCCACGCCCAGGATCAGCAGGAAACCCAACCGGGGCGTGGCATCCCGCAGTGCCGGGTGGGCCACGGACAGGTCGTCATTGCCCCAGCGGGTCTTGAGTTCACCGGCGAGCAGGAAGAGCAGGGCACTGATCAGCGCGTGCGCGATGTTGCCGAACAGCGCGGCCTGCACCCCGAGCACGGTGCCGGTGAGCAGGGCCAGCATGACGAAGCCCATGTGCACGATCGAGGACCAGGCCACGATGCGCTTGAACCGGTCCTCGCGCAGACAGACCAGCGCCGCCCAGATCATCCCGATGACCGTCAGGACCGCGAATACCGGTGCGACGGAGTGCAGTCCGTCCGGTAGCGGTCCGACGACGAGACGCACGATGCCGTAGCTGCCCATCTTCAGCAGGACCGCCGCGAGCAAGACCGAACCGGCCGTGGGAGCCGCGGTGTGCGCCGCCGGCAGCCAGGTGTGCAACGGCCAGATCGGGATCTTGATGCCGAGGCCCACGAGCAGCAGGGTGGCGGCCACGACCTGCGTGCCGTGGGATCCGCCGATCCCGTGGGCCAGGCGGTCCATATCGGTGGTCCCGGCGGTCGTGACCAGCACCAGGATGCCCGCCAGCATCAACATCGAGCCGAGCACGGTGTAGAGCACGAACAGCCAGGCGGCGCGGCGCGCTTCGGCCGGCTCCCCGAACCGGCGGATCAACACCCACATCGGCACCAACGCCACTTCGAAGGCCACGAAGAAGCCGATGACGTCCTTGGTCAGGAACGCCGCGAGCGCTGCTCCGGCGACCCCGAGCACGCTACCGAGGAACAGGCCGTTGCGATCCCCCTGCGGCGCGGTGCTGCGAGCCACCAGCAGGACCAGGATGGCTGCGGTGAGCACGATGAGCGGGACGCTGATGTCGTCGGCGGCCAGGTGTAGCCGCAACCCGATGGACGGCACCCAGGCGGTGTCGAGGACCGGTCGCGCGATCACGATCCCGGCCACGGCGGCAGCAGTGACCAGGGCGGTCACCAGGGACACGACGTACGCGAGGCGATGCGGCACCCGGCGGGGACCGATATCCATGGCGGTCAGGACGATCCCGGCGACGATCGGCAACAACGGCGCGATCAGCAGCAGACTCACCACAGGCCGACTCCGAGGAAGCAGACGACCAGCACTCCGATGGCGATCCCGGCGATGGCTCGCGACGGGGAGCGGTCGTGCAACCGCTCGGAGCGGTTCCCCAACCAGGCCGCGCAGCCGGCCAGCGAACCGATCGCGTGATCCAGCAGTCCCTCGAGGCGGCGCACGAGGTCGCTCAGGCGCAGCACGGGCGTGGCCACCAGCGCGGTGTAGGCGCGGTCGACATCCAGGCCGCGGCTGGCGGTGCCGCGCAGCCAGGCCGGCACCCGCGACATCGGATCGCCCCAGACGGTGTGCACGGACATCGCCCGCATCAGCAGCCCGGCGGCGGCGATCGCGACCAGGCCACCGGCGATGAGCATCGGGCTGATCCCGGTCAGGTCGAGGTGCCCGAGCGCGGGGGCGAAGAAGACCAGTCCACCGACGACGCTCAGCACTGCCAGCGCCCAGAGGCCGGTGCGGCCTGCGTCGGTGAGGTCGGCTGCTTCTTCGTCGTAGGGGGTCATCGGTTCGAGGTCGGCTTCCTGGGGTTCGCCGAGAGCGGGCGTGGTCTCCAGGAGTTCGACGAGACCGACGTCCTGCACGGTCTCGGAGTCCTCGATGAGGTCGTAGTAGCCGTGCCGCTCGACGGCGCTGGGGTGGGTGAGGACCAACCACGCCCGCGCGCAGTAGGCCGCGGTGAGGGGTACGGCGATCACCAGCGCGACCAGGGCGATGGTCGGTGCCAGGTCACGGGTGGCCGCCAGCTGCCGGGCGGACTCGTCGATGATCAGGTCCTTGCTGACGAAGCCGACCAGTGGCGGCACCCCGGCCAGGGCCAGCAGGCCGATCCCGAGGCGGCGGCGCAGTTCGGCTCGTCGCCAGGCCACACCGGAGATGCGTTCCACGATGGTGCCGCCCGCCAGCACCGCGGCCCAGCCGATCATCAGGAAGAGCAGCGCCTTGAACATCGCGTGGCCGAGCAACTGCATGATGCCCAGTTGGCTTGCCCCGGTGGCGGGTTGGACCACGATGGCCAGCAGCATGATGCCGACCTGCGCGATCGTGGACCAGGCCAGCAGGCGCTTCAGGTCGTGTTGCAGTAACGCCAGCACCGAAGCGAGCACCACGCTGACCGCGGCCAGGATCGCCAGGGTGAGCAGCGCGGGCCGGCAGCCGGCCAGCAGCGGGTGCAGTTGGGTCAGCACGACGGTGCCGGCGGCGACCATCGTCGCCGCGTGGATCAACGCGGAGGCCGGGGTCGGGCCCTCCATCGCGTCCGGCAGCCAGTCCTGGAAGGGCACCTGGGCGGACTTGCCGGCCACGCCGATGACCAGCAGGACCAGCAGCGCGGTGACCGACGCCGGGGGCAGCCCGACGATGGCGTCGATGCTGGTGGTGCGGGCGTGCACCGCCAGGCCGACCAGCGCGATCGTGAAGGGGGCGTCGGCGACCCGCGTGACCAGGAAGGCCTTCTGCGCGGCGCGGCGCGCTTTGCCCCGCTCCGACTCGTGGCCGATGAGCAGGTAGGAGCACCAACCCATCAGCTCCCAGCCGGCCAGGGTCAGCAACACGTCTTCGGACAGCACAACCAGCAACATCGCAGCGGTGAACAAGGAGACCGTCGCGGCGAACCGCTGGTAGCGCGGATCCATGTCCAGGTACCAGCGGGCGAAGGCTTGGACCACCAGCGACACCAGCGCGACGGCGACTGCGACGATCGCCGCCCAGCCAGGAACCTGCAGTCGCAACGGGATTCGCAGTTGGTCGCCGACCGGTAGTGGGCCGATGGTGCTCTCGCTGACCGTGCCGTGCCGGGTGACGTGGAAGAGCAACCAGCCCGCCGCCGCCAGGGTGAGCAGCCCGCCGAGCATGGACACGACGTACGCCGATCGGCGGCTCCCGCGCCCGGCCCAGAGCCCGAGCACGGCAGTGAGCGCCGGCAACAGCACGGTCAACTGGCCCAGGTGGTCGGTGATCTGTTTCACGACCGGTCCTCCTCGGCCCGGGTGTCCAGATCAACGGTCCCGCGGCTGCGGAAGACGGCACTGACCAGCGCGAGCGCCACCGCGATCTCGGCGGCGGCGATCGTGATGAGGAAGAGCGTGACGACCTGACCGGCGCTCTGCCGCAGGACCATTGAGGTGGTGACCAACAGCAGGCCGGCAGCGGCCAGGATGAGTTCGACTCCGACCAGCATGAGCACGGCGTTGCGGCGGCTGATCGTGGCGTAGAGGCCGCAGCCGAACAGGACCCCCACCAACAGGTAGGGCAGCGCGAGATGGATCACCGGGAATCCTCATCGCTTCGGCCGGGCAGCCGGTAGGTGGCGAAGGCGGTGACCAACGCGATCAGCAACAGCAGGGAGAGCAGTTCGAAGGGCCACACCCACGTGCTGAACAGGTCGTGCGCTAGTTCGACGGTGCCGGTGCCCCCGGTCCGCACGGGCGTGTCCGCGAAGGCGACGATCAGCGCGGCGGACAGCAGAGCAGCCGTTGCGAGGGAGACCACCGCAGCAATCGCGCGTTGCAGCATGCCGGAGCTCAGTTCCCGGCTGGGGCTCGTCGGGGTACGGGTGACCATCAACGCGAAGAGCACGAGCACGACGACTGCTCCGACATAGACCAGCAACTGGGCCAGCGCCACGAGTTCGGCGCCGAGGACCAGATAGCAGCCCGCCAGGGAGCCCAGGGCCACGGTCAACCACAGCGCCGCGTGCACCAGGTGGCGGCTGGTGACCGCGAGGACCGCCGAGCCGGCGCACACCAGACCGATCAGGGTGAAGAGCAGGTCGGCGGCGGTCACGGCGTTCCCTCCTGCGCTCCACCGTCGATCGCCGGTGGCGGCGGCACGTCGGCCAGCCACTCCCCCAGCTTCTCCTTCTCCTGCAACAGATCCCGGATATCCGTGGTGGCGTAGTCGAAGGTGGGCGCCCAGAACAACGCGTCGAACGGACACACCTCGATGCAGATCCCGCAGTACATGCACAGGCTGAAGTCGATGGCGAAGCGGTCGAGCACGTTCTGCTGCCGGTCGCGTCCGCCCTCCGGGCCGGCCGGGATCGTCTCCTTGTGCGAGTCGATGTAGATGCACCAGTCCGGGCACTCCCGGGCGCACAGCATGCAGGAGGTGCAGTTGGACTCCAGCAACGCGATCACACCACGGGAGCGGTCGGGCAGGTCCGGTTGCACGTGCGGGTACTGCACCGTGTGCGCCGGGTGGACCATCGTCTTGGCGGTCGTGGCCAGGCCCTTCAGCAGACCTTTGCCGACACCGTTCTTTCCTACTGCCACAGGACCACCCCCGCTGCCGTGATCAGCAACTGCAGCAACGCGACCGGCACCAGGACCAGCCAGGTGAAGCGCTGCAGTTGATCGACCCGGACCCGCGGCCACGACACCCGCATCCAGATGATGACGAAGACGATCAGCGCGGCCTTGATGACCGTCCAGAGCCAGCCGAGGTGCGCATCGAACGGACCGGTCCAACCACCCAGCCACAGGACCGCGACCAGCAGAGCCAGCACCACGATGCCGGCGTACTCGGCCAGCAGGAAGAGCGCGAACCGCAGACCGGTGTACTCGGTGTAGGGACCCATCACGATCTCGGCGTCAGCAACGGGTGTGTCGAACGGAACCCGCTGCAGCTCAGCGGTTCCCGCTGCCAACAGGACGAACGCGGCGGGCAGTTGCCAGATCAGCCACCACGGCGTCCAGGCGTGGGCGATGCCGACCAGGGACAGTGATCCGGCGGCGATCGCGAAGGAGGCCGCAGCCAGGATCAGCGCGACCTCGTAGGAGATCAGTGATGCCGCCGCGCGCATCGCACCCAGCAGTGCGTACTTGTTGCCGCTGGACCAGCCCGCAAGCAGCGTCCCGACCGTGCCGACCCCACCGACGGCCAGCACCCACACCAGACTCGCAGGAACGTCGGCACCGACCAGGTCGGGGCTGAGCGGGATGACCGCGAGCGCCGCGAGATAGGACACGATCCCCAGGACGGGTGCGATCCGGAAGAGTTTGCCGTCCGCAGCCCGCGGGACGATGTCTTCCTTCTGGACGAACTTCACTCCGTCGGCGACCAGTTGGGCCCACCCATGGAAGCCACCGGCCTCCATCGGACCGAGCCGGCCCTGCATGTGCGCCATCACCTTGTGCTCGCTCTGACCCACGACCAGGGGCAGGACCAGGAACCCGACGAGCACCAGGACGGCCCGCAGGATCGCTTCGCCGACGCTCATCGGGGTCCCCAACTGGCCGGAGGTACGCCGGGTGGCAGCGTTTTGCGCCGCGGCGCCCGGCCGGGGCGCACGTCGCGCGACTCCGTGGCGTCGGAGGGATCCTTGGCACCGGGCCACGGTTTGCTGGCCCGGGCGGTGAGGACGAAATCCTTGCGCAACGGGTTGCCCTCGAAGGCATCGGGTAGCAGCAGCGGTCGTAGTCCGAGGCCGGTGCCGTCATCGAACCCGTCGAAGACGATCCCGAACATCTCGTAGGTCTCCCGCTCGTGCCAGGCCGCGCCCCGCCACAGACCGGTGATGGTCAGCAGACTCTGGCCGGGTTCGAGCCCGGTGCTGACGAAGATCTCGCTCGTGGCGTCGGCCATGAACCGGTACAGATGGGTCACGACCTCGAAACCGGCGTCGTCCCCCTGGTCCACGGCGGTCAGAAAGTCAAAGAACGCGTAGCCGTCCTCGCGCAGCCCGGCCAGCGTGGGCAGCCACCCGGTCGGTTCGCAGGCGATGGTCTCGGTCACGGCTGGCGCACCTTGTCCCGCATCAGAATCGAGGCGCGCTTGCGACGCAAATTGCCGCTGGTGAGCTTCTCGTCCTTGATCTTCGCCTGCAGTTTGACGATGCCGTCCAGCAAGGCTTCGGGTCGCGGTGGGCAACCGGGCACATAGACATCGACCGGGATCAGTTGGTCGACACCCTTGGTCACGCAGTAGGAATCCCAGTAGGGGCCACCGGAGTTGGAGCAGGCGCCGAAGGAGATGACGTACTTCGGCTCGGGCATCTGGTCGTAGAGGCGCCGCACCGCCGGAGCCATCTTGTCGGTGACCGTGCCCGAGACAACCATCAGGTCGGCCTGCCGCGGGCCGGGAGCGAACGGGATCACACCGAGCCGGATGAAGTCATGCCGGGCCATCGAGGCGGCGATGAATTCGATCGCGCAGCACGCCAACCCGAAGTTGAAGACCCACAGCGAGTAGCGCCGACCCCAGTTCAGGATCAGCCGCATCGGCCGCGGTGCGGCCTGCTGCACGGGGCCGACCTTCGGCATTCCCAGGTCGGTGCTCACGCGTCGTCCTCCCAGGTCAGCAGCCCGCGGCGACCCGCGTGGACCAGGCCGACCAGCACGATGGCGACGAAGACGGCCACCTCGACGAGCGTCGTACGCCCCAGGTGGTGGTCGCGCAGCACCAGGGCCCACGGGAAGAGGTAGACGGCGTCCACGGCGAAGATGACGTAGAGGAAGGCGAAGGACAGGTAGCGCACGTTGACCTGGGTCCAGCCCGCGCCGACCGGGTCGACACCGGACTCGTACGTGGTCAGGCCCGCCGGCACGACGGCCCGGGGCGCGAGGAGCCGCCGCATCACCATGGCGGCGCTGAACAGCACGACACCGGCGATCAGCACACAGCCAAGCACCAGGTAGCCGGTCAGGTCGATCACCCCGGAAGCCTAACGATCCTGGCCGCTCCCGCGTGGGACTGACTCACCCCGACCCGCCTCAGGTCAGGGCCGCAAGAATCTGGGCGAGCATGATCTTGACGACCATCGCGGCGGGGTAGACCAGTGCGTAGCCGAGGGCGACCCGTGGGTCGTGGCCGGTGCGGGTGTTGGCGAACGCCAGCAGCGCAGGCTGGGTGTGCGTGCCCGAGACGATGCCCGCCAGCCGTATCCGGCCCACTTTGAAGCCCCACCGCATGATCGCCACGATCCCGACCCCCACGATCGTCGTCATCACCGCACCGGTCACGAAGAGTTTGACCACCTCGCCGCCGGCCAGTGCCTCCAGGATCAGCGACCCCGCGCGGGTTCCGGCGTACGCGAGGAACACCAGCAGTCCCAGCTCGATCATCACGGTCGCAGCAGTGTGCGGCAGGGTCGTCACGACTCGCCCGATCCGCCCGATCCGGCCCATCACCAGCCCCACCAGCAGCGTGCCGGCCGCTGCGCCGACCGACACCATCCCGATCCCGGGAATCGGGATGGGGATCAACCCGATCGCCAGGCCCAGGCCGATCCCACCGCCGAGCGCGACCGGGTTGACGTCGGTCAGGCCGCGCGCGGAGTCGCCGAGTTCTTTGCCGATCGCGACCAGTGCCTCGGGAGCAGCTACCACCCGCACCCGGTCGCCCAGTTGCAGCAGGAGGTCCGGGGCCGCGACCAGATCGACGTCACCGCGCCGGACACGGGTGATCGCTGCCCCGTGTCGCTCCTCCAGGTCGCGGTCGACGTCAGCGACGCGCCGGCCCGCCATGCGCGGGTCGGAGATGGTGATCCGCCGGAAGTCCAGGGCGGCCCGGTCGGCCGTCAGATCATGGGAGGAACGGTGCCCCAGCTCGCTGATCAGCCGGTCGACCTCCTCCTTGGGTCCGACCACGTTGACGAGGTCACCGGCGGCGACGGTCGTCTCGACGTACACCGGACCGGGGTCCTCGTCGGAGTGGTGGGCTACGCGCGAGAAGGTCAACCGGTCGCCGTACCGGTGCCGCAGGTCGGTCAACGAGAGTTCGCGGTCAGCCTCGATGCGCACGGTCACGTCGACGACCTCGGCAGGGGTGTCCCGGTCGCGGATCCCCCGGGCGATCGCGATGCCGGTGACAGCCAGCATGAACAGCACGCCGTAGACGTAGGCCGTCGCGTACCCGATCGTCGCCTGGGGTGAGCCGCCCGCGGCCGCCAGCGCCGGCGTGTTGTTCATGGCGCCGGCGAACGTCCCGGCGATCGCCTTGGGCCCGAGGTGGAACAGGTGGCCCACGACTTGGCCGGCAACCGCCGCCACGATCAGTAGTCCCGTCACGGCCAGCACGAGCTGCCAGGCCGAGCGGATCGTGGTGAAGAAGCTCGGCCCGGCCAGGATCCCGGTCGCAAACGCGAACAACGCCAGACCGAGACTGCCCAGCACTTCGGGCACCTCCAGGGTGATGTTCTCGGCGGTGCCCCACGCAGTCAGCGCCATCGACACGAACAGCACCGCCACCGGGCCCAGCGACACGCCCGCGATGCGGATGCGGCCCACGCCGGCCCCGATCGCGATCACCAGGCTGAGCAGGATCAGTGGGTGGTCAGCGAGGAATTGCAGGACATGGACCACGCGCACCGCCTTCCGAGGGCCACGGCAGCTTCAATGCATCCACCCTGACATGCCGCTGCGGCGTAGGGCTGCGGTTTGTGCAGCGATACCCCTCCTGACGGCTGCCGCAGGGCAATCCCGCCACAAACCGCGGGGGGTGGGCCCGGGAATCGGGCTGCGAGAATCGCCGGTGTGCTGATCACCGTCCTTCGCGACCTGCGGGTGCAGGACGAGAGCGGCGCGACGATCCCCGTCGCGGGCGCGCGGTTGCAGCAACTGTTGGTCCGTCTCGCGGTGGACGCCGGTCGACCGGTGTCCACCGGTGAACTCTTCGACACCATCTGGGCGGACCTGCCGGCGGATCCGGCCGGTGCGTTGCAGGCGCTGGTCTCCCGGTTGCGTCGCACCCTGGGCGTCACGATCGAGCAGACAGGGAGCGGCTACCGGCTCGTGGTCGATCCCCTGGCCGTCGACCTGCACCGGTTCGAGGCACTCATCGAGCGTGGCCGGTCAGGTGACCACTCGGCGTACGTCGAGGGGTTGGCCCTTCTGGACGGCCCACCTCTGCCGGTGGTCGCCGACCAGCCCTGGGCGCTGCCGCTGGTCTCCCGGATCGAGCAGGAGGCGGTGGAAGCTGAGCACGCGATCATCGAAGACCGTTTAACTGCAGGCGATCTCACCGGTCTTGCGGCCCGGTTGCGCGACCTGGTCGCCACCCACCCGCTCGATGAGGAGTTCGCCGTCCAACTCATCCGTACGCTGCGGGCGGAGGGTCAGACCAGCGAGGCGCTCGCGGCGTACGAGCAGACCCGGCGCACCCTGGCCGACACCCTGGGCACCGACCCGGGAACGGCATTGCAGGACCTCTACGCCGACCTGCTACGCGGCGCGCCTGCCAGCACCCCCGGCAGCGCGCTGCGCACCGGCCTGACCAGCTTCGTCGGGCGCGAGTCGGAACTGGCCGAGCTTTCTGCTGACCTGGCCGAGCACCGGCTGGTCACCGTGCTGGGTCCGGGCGGCGCGGGCAAGACGCGGCTGGCCACCGAGGCGGGCATTGCCTGGCGCGACGAACACGACGCACCCGTCTGGCTGGTGGAACTAGCCCCGGTGAGCGAGCCGGCCGCCGTCCTGCCGACGTTCGTCGCCGCCCTTGACCTGCAGACTTCGCGCGTGTTCGAGCGGCTGCGCGCGGCGGGGCGTGCCGTCGATGACTGGGCGCTGCTCACCGGCGCGCTGGCTTCGGGGCCGGCGCTGCTGATCGTGGACAACTGCGAGCACCTACTCGACGAAGCTGCTGCGATCATCGAACGGTTGCTGGTCAGCGCGCCGCAGACCCGAGTCATCGCCACCAGCCGCGAGCCCCTGGCCATCGACGGGGAGCACGTGCTGCCGTTGCCGCCGCTGCGCCCGTCGCCGGCGGTGCAACTCTTCCTGGACCGCGCCGCGTCTGCGGGGGTGCCGGTGAGCGCCGCGGAGTCCGACAGCGTGGCCGAGATCGTACGGCGATTGGACGGCCTGCCGTTGGCCATCGAGTTGGCCGCCGCACGGGTGCGCACCATGCCGGTCCCGGTGATCGCCGAGCGGTTGTCGGACCGGTTCGCTTTGCTGACCGGAGGTCGTCGCACGGCACTCCCCCGGCACCGCACCCTCTACGCCGTCGTCGCGTGGAGTTGGGACCTGCTCGATGAGGCCGAACGCGATCTCCTGCAACGCTTTTCGGTCTTCTCCGGCGGCGCAGACGCGATCTCGGCTGCGGTAGTGACCGGGGCGCCGGATGCCGAGGTGCGGCTGGCGTCACTGGTCGACAAGTCGCTGCTGGTCGTGGACCGGGAGGGCACCGCCGTGCGCTACCGGATGCTCGAAACGATCCGGGAGTTCGGGCTGAACCAATTGGACGCGGCGGGGCTCGCGCCCGGCGTCCGCGATGCCCACGCGGCGTGGGCGCTGGACTTCGCTCGCACGCAGGATGTCCGCTTGCGAGGACCCGAGCAGGTCGATGCGCTGGATTCCCTTGCGGCAGAGGCCGATAACCTGCTGGCGGCACTGCGCTACCTCGCCGACAGTCATCGAGCGCAGGCCGCCACGGATCTACTGCTGGCACTGAACTGGTGGCTGTTCATGCTGGACGACGACCAGCGGACGGTTGCGCTGACCCAGATCGCCCTCGACGCTCCTGGTGAGGTCACCGGCGCGTCCCGGGCGACAGTCCGCATGCTGCACGTGGCTGCCTTGGCCGCCACGGCTCGCACCGATCTGGAGTCGGCCAAGGAGCAGATCCGGCAGGCGGCGCAGGACGTCGACGCCGACCCCGGCCTCATCGAGCAGTGGCCGCACCTGCAGATCGTCCTACTGCAGGCATCGATCTGGGTGGACGTCCCCGACCTCACGGAGCGCCTCACGCGCAGTCCGCTGGTGCACGAGACGCCGTGGCTGCGGGCGGTGGCTCTGCAAACAGAAGTCGACGTCGCGGATAACGCCGGGGACCAGGGTGCCGTGCGCGAGGCCCTGGCCGCCATGGCCGAACTCGTCGGACCGCTGGACGACCGGTGGCTGACGGCAGCCTTCCTTGTCCGGCGTTCGCAGGTGGAGGCCCAGGACGGTGACCCCGCGCGCGCCCTGACCTCGCTGGAGCAGGCGCGCCAGTTGATCAGCACCCTGGGTCGCAGCGGCGACGAGATGTACCTGGCCATCCGTGCCATGGACCTGCAGTTGCGCCTGGGCCAGTACGACGCTGCTCGTGCCGCGATCCGGGACATCCCCCGCCAGTGGAACGAAGTGCTCGGGGCTGACCTGCCGAACGCGTTCCTGGTGAATGTTGCTGTCGCGGAGGGCAATTCGGAGCGCTTGGCCGAAGCGCGAGCGCTTCTGCGTGATCCCCATCCGGTGCCCGGTGCGTTCCACGACCACAGTCAGACGCTGCTGCAGACCTCGATCACATTGCTGGAGGCCGAGGATGGTGACGGGGCCGCGGCCGTCCGAGCCCTGACGAAGGCCTACCCGTCGGCCGTCGCGACCGCTGACATGCCGTTGTTGGCGATGTACGCCGTGGCAGCGGCGTTCGCAGTGTCGCTGGACCGGCCCGAGCGTGCTGCCGAATGCCTCGGCGAAGCGGCCGCGATCCGTGGCATCGACGATCCTGCGGACCCGATCGTCGCGGTCCTGGCCAGGCGGCTGCGGGCCGCTCTGGGCGAAAGGTTCGACTCGGCGTACGCCAAGGGACGGAGCAAGAACCGGGCCGACGCCATCGCTGACGTCGACCCGGCCGTGCTCTTTCCCAACCGTTAAAGCGGACGAAGCTCGCCTCGACCGTCGGCTGGACAGAGCGCGACGTCCTCAAAGCAATCAGCTACACGCCGCTTGCTCGAAATCCGCGAGGCTCCCCGCAACGGTGCCTTCCGCATCACGGGAGGTGATCAGGAAACCACCTACGTCAAGGTCCTGCAGATCGCGCAGAGAGAAGTTCAACGGCGCAGAAGCGACGTCTGTGTTGTCTCCTCCAGCGATCAGCGTGTACCGGCGCCCGTCGGCTAGTCCAACCTTCCGGGCAGGCTCCACAAGCCAGTCAGGGGTTGCTGCGGCAAACATCCCTTTGCCGTGGGGACCAGAAGTCGCGAGAGCCCATCTGGCCAACACCTGGTCCGATGCAGAGGACGACTGCGCCACTTCGTAGAGGACAGCGCCCGTCGGTTCCTCGTGGCACATAAGGGCCACACCGGAAACCGAGCCATCGGGAAGTTTGGTGAGTGCAACACCCCCGTCGACCGATGGTCCGCAGGAGGTGAGTAGCGCGAGACCGGGCACGCCGACCAATGCATACCAAGGGAATCCACGCCGTCTCCGCGCCACCTCACACCCCCTGGTCACCCCGCGGTGAGCTCACCGTACCTGCAGAGCACCCGCAACTAGGCGCGGCGGCGGTAGGCGCGCAGCGCCAGCGGCACGAAGACCACCAGCAACCCGACCATCCAGACCACCAGCCACAGCAGGTGGTCGCCCATCGGGGTCCCGAGCAGCAGACCGCGGATCACGTCGACCAGATGGGTGATCGGGTTGACGTTGACGAAGGCCTGCAGCCAACCGGGCATCGTGTTGACCGCCACGAAGGTGCTGCTGGCGAAGGTCAGCGGCAGCACGAGCATGAACATGATGCCCTGCACCGAGCCGGGCGTGCGGGCGATCATCCCGACGAAGACCGAGATCCAGCAGAAGCACAACGCGAAGGCCATCGACAGCACGAGGGCAGCCAGCAGGTTCAGCGGATTGGTCTCGACCCGGAAGCCCATCAACGAGCCCACCGTCATGATCACGGTGAAGAGAATCAGATAGCGCACCACGTCGGCCAGCACCGTCCCCACCAGGGGCGCCGAGCGCGCGATCGGCAGTGACCGGAACCGGTCGAAGACGCCCTTCTCGATGTCCTCGTTGAGGTTCTGGCCGATACTGACGCTGGCGGTGGCGATCGTCTGCGCCAGAATCCCTGGCAGCAGGAACTGCAGATAGTCGTGCTGCGAACCGCCGGCGATCGCGCCACCGAAGATGTAGGTGAACATCGCCAGGAAGATGATCGGCTGCAGCGTCACATCGATCAGCGCTTCAGGGGTGCGGAAGGTCTTGATCAGGCTGCGTTTGGCCAGGACGACCGCATGCCACAGCGCGCTGCCGCCGCCCGAGGTGCTGGCCGCGGTGAGGGTTCCGGTCTTGGTTGCTTCAAGCGTGCTCATGCCGCCTCCTTCTTCTTGTCGCCCGTCAGAGTCATGAAGACCTCATCCAGGCTCGGCAGGTGCAACGACACCTCGTTCATGGAAATCCCCTGTTGGGCAAGGGTGTTGACGATCTGAGGGAAGGCTGAGTCGTCGTCGACCGCCACCGTGAGTTCGCTTCGCCCGGTCAATTCGGGCGTGCGGCTTGTCGTGTCGGTGAGCACCCGGCGTACGTCGTCCAACCGCTCCCGATCGGCCGGCACCAGCACGATGCGCTGGCCCCCGATCACGCGCTTGAGCCCCTCAGGGGTGTCGTGGGCGATTACCCGGCCGTGGTCGATGACCGTGATCTCATCGGCCAGCGCGTCCGCCTCCTCCAAGTACTGCGTGGTCAACAGGACGGTCGAGCCGTCGGTGACCAATCGGCGTACGACGTCCCACATGTCCTCGCGCTTGGCCGGGTCCAGCCCGGTGGTTGGCTCGTCGAGGAAGATGACTGCCGGGCGGCCGACCAGGCTGGCCGCCAGGTCCAGGCGCCGGCGCATTCCGCCGGAGTAGGTCTTGGCCATCCGGCCCGCGGATTCGGTCAGGTCGAACCAGTCGAGCAGCTCGGCGGCCCGGGCCTTGGCATCCTTGGTCTTCAGCCCGAGCAACTGGCCGATCATGACCAGGTTCTGGGTGCCGGTCAGGTCCTGGTCCACTGAGGCGTACTGCCCGGTCAGGCCGATGGTCCGACGTACGTCGCTCGGCCGCTTGGCGACGTCGAAGCCGCCGACCGTGGCGTGGCCGCCGTCCATCGTCAACAGGGTCGCCAGCATCCGCACGGTCGTGGTCTTGCCCGCGCCGTTGGGGCCAAGGACGCCGAGCACGGTGCCGGCGGGCACCGCCAGGCTGACGTCGTGCACGGCGGTGAAGTCGCCGAACTTCTTGTGCAGGTTCTCCGCGTAGATCATCGGATCGCTCATCGCGGGCCTCCTCTCACTTGGGCGCCGCAGGTGTGCGGCGAACTGGATCCAGCATCACGCCCAGCGCTGACATGGCACTGACACGGCCCTGATCGGGCGGGGCTACCGTGGCGAGGTGACGGCGCAGCGATCCGAGGAGGCCAAGGGCACCACCTACGGCATCCTGGCCTACCTGATCTGGGGAGTCTTCCCGCTCTACTTCCATCTGCTGGAGCCGGCCGGCGCCTGGGAGGTTCTGTGTCACCGGATCCTGTGGACGTTGGTGGTGTGCGCGATCGCCCTGGCGATCACCCGACAGACGGCCTTCATCCGCGACCTGCGCCACAACCCGCGACGGCTGGCGATGATCGCGGTGGCCAGTGTGGCGATTGCCGCGAACTGGACCATCTACGTGCAGGCGGTCGTCACGGGCCACGTCACGCAGGCATCGCTCGGCTACTTCCTCAACCCACTCTTCACGGTGGCCCTCGGCGTGCTGGTCCTACGAGAACGTCTGCGGCCGTTGCAGATTGCGGCGGTCTTCATCGGCCTCGCCGCGTGTATCTATCTGGCGATCGACGACGGCAGACCACCGTGGATCGCGCTGTCACTGGCCCTGTCGTTCGGGACCTACGGGTTGTTGAAGAACAAGATCGGCGGCTCACTCACCGCCCTACAGTCGCTGTCGAGCGAGACCGCAGTGTTGGCACCGGTGGCCGCAATCCTGCTGATATTCCTCACGATTCGCGGCGACACCACCTTCACCACTGACGGCGTGGGTCACTCCTTGCTGCTGGTGTCGACCGGTATCGCCACCGCGCTCCCGCTGCTGCTCTTCGCCGCGGCAGCCTCCCGGGTGCCCCTGGTCTCGATCGGGCTGATGCAGTTCATCACCCCGGTGCTGCAGTTGATCTGCGGCGTCGCGCTGCTCGGCGAGCACCTGACGAGGGGACGCTGGATCGGCTTCGGCATCGTGTGGATTGCGTTGATCCTGCTATCGATTGACGCACTCATGAGTGCCTCGCGTGGTCGGCGACTAGCGCGCGCCGCAGAGGAGGCTGCGATCTAGCTCCGAGCAACAGACCAGTCTGTTTTCGCCCGGTTCATGACTTGAAGTCATGAAGCCCCGCGGGTGTGCCTTCGCGCGGCTGCGCCGCGCCACGCGACCGGGGTCAGCGCTCCAGGTCGCGACGGTGCAGGTTCTGCGCCAGCAGGAACGCCGCTATCCCCAGCACCAGCAACACCCCGCCCAACCAGAGGATCTTGCCCAGCAGGACGATTCCCACGATCGCCAACACGAGCGCGAGGACCAGGATCAGCGTGGCGTTCATGCCGGTGATCGTCTCACGGCAGACCCCACCACGATGTGTGGCGCTCAGACGGCCCTCGCCAGATCCTGCTCGACCAACGCGGTGTGGTGCCGGCGCACCGGGGTGCCGTTGTCGAGCACCCGTTCAGACACCACGCGCACCGCACCCATGATGAACACCCAGACCAGGCAGTAGGCCAGGACCAGCAGGATCGCTCCCCAGGAGATGGCCGGGACCAACCAGCCGAAGGCGGCCATCAGCACCGCGATGATCTGGGTCGCCAGGATCGCCAGCCACAACTGCTTGGCCGGGAATGGACGTTGGAAGAACCACCCGGCACTGCGGGTGACAAAGATCAGCAAGTGCCCACCGGTGACCAGTTGCAGGAAGACGATCGTCTGGATAGCACCCTCGGTGGTGACATCGAGGGCTCCGGTCCGGCGCAGCCCCACGGCGATCAACAGCATGATCAGTGATTGCACCACCGCGAACAGCCCCAGGATGCCGGCGCTGACCAGCAGCCGGCGCATGTTCCACCGGATCGGCGTCGTGCTCACCGGGGTGTTGTCGTAGGCGATGGTCATGATCGGGATGTCATCCAGCAGGGACAGGACCACGATCATGATCGGCGTGAGCGGCTGGAAGCCCTCCAGGATCGTGGCGATCACCACCAGGAACATGATCGTGAGCGTCAGCGCCACGCGATAGATCGTGTACGACGTGATCCGCCCGAAGATGCGCCGCGCCTCATCGATGGCGCTGTTGATGACCGACAACCCGGGCGCCGTGAGGATCAGTGCCGCAGCACCGCGGGCGGCGTCGGTGGCACCGGACACCGCCGTACCGCAGTTGGCCTGTTTCAGCGCCGGAGCATCGTTCACGCCGTCACCGGTCATCGCGACCAGGTGCCCGCGCTTCTGCAGTGACTTCACGATGGCGTACTTGTGCTCGGGGAAGACGCGCGCGAAACCGTCCGCCTTCTCGATCTGATCGACGATCGAGGACGGGACGTTGTCGGGATCCAGGTCTTTGGGGAACACATCGGCCGCCGCCAGGATGTTGGTCCCCATTCCCAGTTCCTTGGCGGTTTCGATCGCGATCGCGGTGTCGTCACCGGTGATCATCTTCACCGACAACCCCTTGGCCTCGACCGCATCGATCGTTGCCTTGCTGTCGTCGCGGGGTGGGTCGGACATCGGCAGGATGCCCAGGATCTGCCAGGTCGCACCGTCGTCGGTGGACTGGGCCACCGCCAGCGCCCGACGACCATTGGCCGCCAGGTCGGCAACGGTCTTGGTCACGGTGTCGGCATCGGGACCGATCCCACCGGCCAGTTTGACGATCGCCGCTGGTGCACCCTTGGCAACCACGAGGTGCTGACCGTCCGGGCCGGTGACCTTCGCCTTGGTGTATTTGGTGATCGGGTCGAACGGCGTGTACTCGGTGACACTCCACGCCTTGGTGGCATTCGGATCGGTCAGGCCCGAGAGCACTGCGTCGTCGATGACATCGTGATCCTCAGCGCGCGAGGCCAGCGCACCGGCAAGGACGACCTGGGCGCCGTCCGTGGCGTGCAACAGGATCGGGTCGGACAGGGTCAGTTGGTTCTTGGTCAGGGTCCCCGTCTTGTCGGTACACAGGATGTCCACCCCGGCCATCTCCTCGATGGACTGCAACCGGGACACGATCGCCTGCTTCTTGGACAGGGCCAAGGCGCCAAGGGCCAGCGTCACGGAGAAGACCGCGGGCATCGCCACCGGGATCGCGGCCACCAGCAGGACCAGGACGAACTGCAGGATCCGCAGCGCGTCCTTCCACTCCCAGCCGTGATGCACGTCGCGCCAGACCTGGAAGATGACCAGCACCGCCGCTAGGACCACCGCCACCACGATCAGGAAGTTGCCGATCTGGAACATCGCCTTCTGGGCGTTGGACTTCACCCCCGCACCGGCCACCAGCTTGGCGGTGCGTCCGAAGAAGGTCTTGCCGCCGGTAGCGATGACCACCGCCGACATCTCGCCCTCTTTGACGACACTGCCGGAGTAGGCCTCATCGCCCTCGTGCTTGGTGACCGGCACCGATTCACCTGTGAGCGCCGATTGGTCGATCGAGGTGAATCCTTCCCCGATCAGTCGCAGATCCGCCGGCACGATGTCGCCCAGACGAATCTTCACGATGTCGCCGGGCACCACGTCCTGCGCCTTGATCGAGGACCAGGCCCCACCGCGCAACACCTTGGCCTGGGGGGCCAGACCCGCTTTCAACGCCGCGAGCGCGTTCGCCGCCTTGGCGTCCTGCCAGAACGCAAGACCTGCGTTGATCACCAGCAACCCGAAGATGACCGCGAAGCTCGGCCAGTCACCCAGGATCGCCGACACGACGGCCGCGGCCTCGATCATGTAGGCAATCGGCCCGGTGAAATAGCCCAGCAACTTGTGAGCGAGCGACTCCTGCTTGTCGGTGATCCCGTTCGGCCCGTACGTCGTGAGGCGTTTGGCCGCTTCGGCGGGACTGAGACCGGTGTCCGGGCTGACCGAAAGATCGGAAAGAACGTCCGGCAACGCGGCCTTTTCCAAGTCCGGCGCTCCCGCAGCTGACGTTTCAGCGGTCGCTGGCGTGGCCATGGCACTCCTTGAAAATGTGACGATCTGAGCCCTGTTGATAGTTATCGCTACGGTAGTCCCATCAGGGGTGTGAATCTCGTATTCAGGAAACGCCCGATCTCACTGAAAGGTGCGCGAATGCCCCAGCACAAGCATTCCCAGCCAGCCAAGATCGACTATGCAGCATGGGCGAAGGCCGCCCGGGTCACCCCCGGCAGCAGCGTGGATCTGCGTAAGGACTTTGATCCCGGATTCAAGGACCCCGCCTTCACCAAGACCACCGGTAAGGCAGCCCTGGAGAAGGCCAAGACGCATCTGTTCGAATTACAGGACCGGCTCTACGCAGAGGCAGAATCGGCCGTTCTGATCGTGTTGCAGGCCATCGACGCCGCCGGGAAGGACTCGACGATCAAACACGTCATGTCGGGCGTGAACCCCGAGGGCGTCGATGTCTATTCGTTCAAGGCGCCCAGCGCGACCGAACGCGAACACGACTACCTGTGGCGCCACCAGTTGGTCGTACCGCCCCTGGGCCGGATCGCGGTCTTCAACCGGTCGCACTACGAGAACGTCACCGTCACGCGGGTCCACCCGGAGTTCTTGTGGCCGCGGACGGCCCACAAGCGGCCGCATCATCTGTGGCAGGAGCGGTACCGGCAGATCAACGACTGGGAGCGTTACCTCACCGAGAGCGGCACCACGGTGGTCAAACTCTTCCTCAACGTTTCCCGGGAGGAGCAGCGCCTACGTTTCCTGGAGCGGGTCGACAATCCCGCCAAGAACTGGAAAGTCTCCCCCACCGATATGGCCGAACGCGCGCACTGGCCGGATTACACCAAGGCCTTCTCAGAAATGCTCAGCCATACCTCGACGGAATGGGCGCCCTGGCACGTCATTCCCGCCGACCACAAGTGGTTCTCCCACCTGTCGACGTTCGGAGTGATCCTCACCGCGCTGGAAAAGATCGATCCGCACTATCCCAAGGTCGATGGCGATACCAAGAGCAAACTGGCCGACATCAAGGCCGAGCTGACTGCGCAGGCACCGAAGGACGACCCCGGAAAATCTTGATCCCGACAAGGAAGGCGACGGCCATGATGACGGCGGCCAACGGCGGCAGCGCGCCGTACCCGAATCGCACCGCCAGGAACGACGGGACCACGGCTCCGACGATCGCACCGGCCGCAACGGCGCTGTTGAACAGTCCCATCGCCGACCCCTGCCCGTCGAGGGTGAGTTCGGCCGCCAGCATCGTCCCGCCGACGTAGTCGAACGGGTAGCCGATGGCCACGACGATGAGGGCGCACGGACCGATCACGTGACCGCCCGGCAGGTGGAAGAGCCACGTGGCCGCCATCATCACGAACGCGGCGAGGGTGATGATCATGCCGATCGCGAGGACCCGGCCCGAACCGATCTTGGCGGCCAACGCACCGCACACCGGGTAGAGCAGCGCGCCGATCACTGATCCGACCAGGTAATAGGTCGCCGTCTTCGACGGCGGTACCTCGAAGGCGTGCTTCATGATCAGCGGCATCACGTTGAGAATGGTCTGGACGGCGATCATCGCCAGCAGCCAGGTCAGCAGGAAGATCCCGAAGGGCCCGCTCAACTCCCGCCGCAGTTCGCCCTTCTGCACGGCCGGTTCGTCGTGTCCACGGTGGTGGCGGGCCGGCACCGGCGCGGCCGGGCCGGCGGTGGCCGAGTGCACGGGGTGGGCACGACGTACCGGATCTGCGGACGTGGGGGCGTCCGGGTCGCCTGCCGCGGTCAGGTGCGGCAGGCGCAAGCGGCCCAGGAACACTCCGCATAGGATCGCTGCCGCGCCGACGAACCACCCGGTGCTGGCGTGGTGATCGGCGAAAACCGCGCCGATGGCCAGACCGGCAACCTGACCGGCACCGAACGTCAACCGGAACCAGCCGATGCGCATGTCCCACTCACTGCGCGGGTGACCTTCGACGATGAAAACGCTGCCGGTGGTCTGGGCGGCGCCCGCCGCGGCGCCGGCCACCAGTGCCGCCAGCACCCACAGGGGCACCGAGCGCGAGAGCCCGAAGGCGACTGCGGCGGCGGCCATGATCGGGAACGACCCGAGGAAGACCTGCCGCTGGGTGTTGGTGCGGTCGGCGAGGCTGCCGATGAACGGCGCGGTCAACTGCCCGATGAAGAATGCGGAGATCACGACCGCCACGGCCACCGGCCCGTGCGGCTCGACGGTGACCGGGATGAGGATGGGGACCAGGGCGTTGACCAGCAGACCGGCCAGCGCGTACGCCGAGAACCAGGGCTCCAGCCACCGTCCAGCGACCCGGTGCCAGCTATTCATACCCCCGTCATCTGCCATTGCCGAAGTGTGCCGCCTCGCGGGCGTAACCGGAAGCGGGACGCGCCCACTCGGCGTACGGGAATCCTGCTCAGGCCGAGCGGCCGGCGACCTGGTAGGGCAGTGCGCGCAGGGTCTGGACCGCTTCGCTGTCCGGCAGCGGATCCAGCAGACCGGCTGCGTCGTCGGCCAGTTGCAGGGCGTGCGCCCGGGCCCGCTCGACCGCGGGGTGGGCACGCAGCAGGGTCAGGGCTTCCTGCACCCGGTCCTCGTCCTCGATGGGACCGGAGGTCAGTTCCAGCAGGTGCGCATCCGCCGGATCAGTCGACTCGCGCAGGTAGAGCACCGGCAGCGTCAGGACGCCTTCGCGCAGGTCGGTGCCGGGCACCTTGCCCGACTGCTGGCTCTGGGAGGTGATGTCCAGAACGTCGTCGGCGAGCTGGAAGATCAGGCCGATCAACTCGCCGTACTGGATCATCACGTCGACGGTCTTGTCCGGCGCACCGCCGAACATCGCCCCGTAGCGCGCCGCGGTAGAGATCAGCGACCCGGTCTTGTCCGCCAGGACCCCGAGGTAGTGGGCCATGGCATCGGCGCCGACGGGCGCCTGGCGCTCGTCCTGGATCTGCCCCTGGCACAACCGCACGAACGTCTGCGCCTGGATCCGGACCGCTTCGGCGCCCAGCCCCGCGATGACCTCCGAGGCGCGACCGAAGAGCAGGTCACCGACGAGGATGGCCGTCGCGTTGTCGTAGGTCGCGTTGGCCGAAGGTACGCCGCGGCGCACGTCGGCCTCGTCCATCACATCGTCGTGGTAGAGCGAGGCGAGGTGGGTCAGCTCCACGCCGACCGCAGCCTCGATGACGTCGTCGTTGATCCCGTCGCCGAGTTCGCTGGCCAGCAGCGTCAGCATCGGGCGGAACCGTTTGCCCCCCGCATCGAGCAGGTGGGCGGACGCGGCCGCGATGAACGCGTCATCGTGGGACACGACCTCGTGCAACCGGGTGTCGACCCGGGCCAGCCCTGCTTGCAGATCACTCATCGGATGAAGAGCGCTGAATGGTTGGCCAGGTCGAGGATGGGTGCCGGGACGATCCCCAGCAGCAGCGTGATCAGCGTGCCGGCGGCTACCGCGATCCCGGTCAGCGGGGAGGGCATGGCCACCGTGGTGTCACCGGTCGGCTCGGAGAAGTACATCAGCACGATGACCCGCACGTAGACGAACGCGGTCACGGCCGAGGCGAGCACACCGATGACGGCCAGCCAGGCGCCACCATTGCCGACCGCGGCCGAGAACACCGCGAACTTGCTGGTGAACCCGGAGGTCAGCGGGATACCGGTGAAGGCCAGCATGAGGAAGGAGTACACCCCGGCGACCACCGGGTGTTGCTTGCCCAGACCGGCCCACTGCGACAGGTGCGTTGCCTCGGAGCCGCCGGAGCGGACCATGGCGATGATCGCGAAGGCGGCGATCGTGGTGAAGCCGTAGGCGATCAGGTAGAACAGCGTGCCGGAGACAGCCGCCTTGTCCAACGCCACGACCCCGACCAGCAGGAAGCCGGCGTGGGTGATCGAGGAGTAGGCCAACAACCGCTTCATGTCGGTCTGGGTCACCGTCAGGACAGCACCGATCACCATGGTCAGCACGGCGACGATGGCCAGGATCGGCTGCCAGTTCCACTTCAACCCATCGAAGCCGACGTAGAACACCCGCAGGACCGCACCGAAGGCCGCCACCTTGGTGCACGCGGCCATGAATCCGGTCACCGGGGTCGGGGCGCCCTGGTAGACATCGGGGGTCCAGGCGTGGAACGGCACCGCCGCGACCTTGAACAGCAGGCCGACGGCGATCAGCATCAGACCCGGCACCAGCAGGTTGTCCAGACCAGCAACGGCCGGGACTGCGTCAGCGATACCCGACAGATTCAGCGTTTTGGTGGCGCCGAAAACCAGGGCACTGCCGAACAGGAAGAACGCCGAGGAGAACGCGCCCAGCAGGAAGTACTTCAACGACGCTTCCTGCGACAGCAGCCGGCGCCGGCGAGCCAGCCCGGTCAGGATGTACAGCGGCAACGACAGGATCTCCAGCGCGATGAACATCGCGATGAGGTTGTTCGAGGCCGGGAAGAGCATCATGCCGGCGACCGCGAAGAGGGTCAGCGGGAAGATCTCCGTAGTCGTGGCACCCAGCCGCACAGCGGTGGCCTCCAGGGCCGAACCGGGCGTGGAGGCACCGGACTGGGTGAACGCGTCCGCCTGCGAGCCGCCGAACCGCTCGGCCATCGCGAGGACCGCGATGAACGCCAGCGCGAGCACCGTGCCCTGCAGCATCAGGGTCACGCCGTCGATCGCGACTGCGTCGCCCGCGGTCAACCCCTGGTGGTGGCGGGCCCACAGCACCAGCGTCAGGAAGGAGACCACGAGGGCGATGAGGGTCAGCGCCAGTTGCGCGACATACCGCACCTGGCGGGGCGCGAAGGCCTCGATCAGCACTCCGATGATGGCGGCTGCGAAGATCACCAGCATCGGCGTGATGGCCGAGTACATGAAACTGGCCTGGGTGAAGGTGTCGCTCACTTGCCGCTCCCCTCAGCGACCGGCACCGCAGGAACCGGGTCGGTCGAATGCGTGTATTCCAACGTCTGCTTGACCGCTGGGTTCAGTAGGTCCAGAGCGGGCTTGGGGTAGAACCCGAGCGCGACCATGAAGGCGATGAGTACGCCGGCCACCACCTTCTCGCGTACCGATAGGTCCGCGACGGTCCCGCCATCTGCCGTGGCCAGACCTTCCGGCTTGGGCCCGGTCATGACCCGCTTGTAGAGCCACAACACGTAGATGGCAGCCAGGATCACGCCGAGGGCAGCGATCGCACCGGCCCACTTGTAACGGCTGAACGTGCCCATCATGACCAGGAACTCGGAGATGAAGGAGTTCAACCCCGGCAGCGACAGACCAGACAGACCGGCGATCAGGAAGACTCCGGCCAGGACCGGGGTCACCCGCTGCCAACCGCCGTAGTCGGCGATGTTCTTGCTGCCGCGCCGCACGATGAGGAAACCGGCGAACAGGAAGAGTGCCGCGGTGGTGAAGCCGTGGTTGACCATGTACAGGTTCGCGCCGGCCTGGGAGGTCGAGGTGAGCGCGAAGATGCCCAGCACGATGAAACCGAAGTGGCTGACCGAGGTGTAGGCGATCAGACGCATCATGTCCGTCTGACCGATCGCTACCAATGCGCCGTAGATGATCGAGATCAACGCCAGCACGATGATCACCGGAGTCGCCCACTTGCTGGCCTCGGGGAACAGCTGCAGGCAGAACCGGATCATCCCGAAGGTGCCGACCTTGTCCAGCACGCCGACGAGCAGCACGGCCACCGCGGGGCGTGACTCCGCGGCCGCATCCGGCAGCCAGGTGTGGACCGGCCACATCGGGGCCTTGATGGCGAAGGCGATGAAGAAGCCCAGGAAGATCAGCCGTTCGGTGCTGGTCGACATGTGCAGCCCGGTCAGTTTGCTGATCAGGAAGCCGTCGTCACCGCCGGGGCCCTGCTGGTAGAGCGCGATGACGGCGACCAGCATGATCAAGCCACCGAGCAGCGAGAACAGCAGGAACTTCACCGCGGCGTACTGCCGACGGGCCCCACCGAAGGAGCCGATCAGGAAGTAGACCGGGATCAGCATCGCTTCGAAGAAGACGTAGAACAGGAAGACGTCGGTCGCGGCGAAGACACCGATCATGAACGTCTCGAGCACCAGCAGCAGAGCGAAGTAGACCTGTTGGCGCCGACCCGCCTGCGGCTCGTCGTTCCATGCCGCCAGCAGCGACACGGGGACCAGGACCAGGCTCATCAGGATCAGGGCCAGCGAGATCCCGTCCACGCCGAGTGCGTAGGAGACACCGAATTGCGGGATCCAGGTGTGGGTCTCGGTGAGCTGGAACTGCGTGGTCGAGTCCAGGTCGAAGCGGGTCGCCATCACGATGCCGAAGACCAGCGTCGCCAGGGAGAACGCCAGCGCGATGTGCCGGGCGTAGGTCGCCGAGCCCTTCGGCAGGAAAGCGACGATCAGGGCCCCGACCAGCGGGATCAGACCGAGCGTTGTCAACCACATCACTGGACCACCCACACGATGCCGAGGATTGCAACGACGCCCAGGAGCATCGTCAGCGCGTAGGAGCGCACATAACCGTTCTGGATCTTGCGCAACCGGGACGAGGAGCCACCGATCAGGGCAGCCGCGCCGCCGACGGCACCATCGACACCCTTGTTGTCGGCGTAGACCAGGGCCCGCGTGAGGTGCACACCGGGTCGGGCGAAGACCGCCTCGTTGATGTCGTCCTGGTACAGGTCCTTGCGAGCGGCCTGGGTGAGCGGTGAACCGACCGGTGGGTTGATCGGCACATCACTGGCCCAGAACTGCCGGTACGCCACGAAGATGCCGAGCAACACCAGGGCGAGCGTGAGGATCATCAGCACCCACACCGGGAGCACGGGATGGTCCTCGCCGACTTCACCGAGCACCGGCTTGAGCCAGTTCGTGATGATGCCGGTCGGCCCGAGGATCAGACCGAGGAAGGCCGAGCCGAAGGCCAGCACCATCATCGGGATGGTCATCACCAGCGGCGACTCGTGCGGGTGCACGTCGTCGGTCCAGCGGGCCTTGCCCTGGAACGTCATGAAGAACAACCGGGACATGTAGAAGGCGGTCAGCCCGGCGGCCAACATGGCCGCGCCCCCGAACACCCAGGGCCGCCAGCCGTCACCGACGAAGGCACTCTCGATGATCTTGTCCTTGGACCAGAACCCCGAGAAACCAGGGATGCCGATGATGGCCAGGTACCCCAGGCCGAAGGTGGCCCAGGTGATCTTCATGACCGTGGACAAGCCACCGAATCTGCGCATATTCACCTGGTCGTTCATCGCATGCATCACCGAGCCGGCACCGAGGAACATGCCCGCCTTGAAGAAGCCGTGCGTGAGCAGGTGGAAGATCGCGAAGGCGTACCCGATCGGGCCGAGACCCGCGGCCAGGATCATGTAACCGATCTGCGACATCGTCGACGCCGCGAGCGCCTTCTTCAGGTCGTCCTTGGCGCAACCGACGATCGCTCCGTAGACCAGCGTGATGGCTCCCACGATGCACACCGCCAGGCGGGCATCCGGGGTCGCGGTGTAGATGACGTTGCTGCGGGCGATCAGATAGACACCCGCGGTCACCATGGTCGCCGCGTGGATCAGTGCCGAGACCGGTGTCGGACCGGCCATCGCATCGCCCAACCAGGCCTGCAAGGGGAACTGCGCCGACTTACCGCAGGCGCCCAGCAGCAGGAAGAGCCCGATCGCCGTCAGCGCACCCTTGCTCGCGCCCTGCACACCGGCGTCGACACCGGCGAAGTCAATGCGTCCGAAGGTCGCGAACATCGTGAAGATACCCAGCAGCAGACCGAAGTCGCCGACGCGGTTCATGATGAACGCCTTGTTACCGGCGGTGGCGTAGGCCGGGTTCCAGTTCCAGAAGCTGATCAGCAGGAACGAGGCCAGACCGACGCCTTCCCAGCCGACGAAGAGCAGACCGTAGGAGTCGGCCAGCACCAGCGTGAGCATCGCGGCGATGAACAGGTTGAGGTAGGCGAAGAACCGCCGCTTGTCCGGGTCGTGCTCCATGTACCCCAGGGAGTACACGTGGATGAGCGAGCCGACGAAGGTGATCAGCAGCACGAACGTCAGCGACAGCGGGTCCATCAGCAGACCGGCGTCGAGTTTGAAGTCGCCGGTCTGCAACCAGGAGAACAGGTGAAGGTGCATCGACCGGTCGTCACTGGCGCGGCCGACCATCTGGATGACGATGCCGATACCCAGCAAGCACGCCAACCAGGACATCGCAACGGCGAGGTACGGCCCCACCTTGTCCAGAGCTTTCCCGCCGAGCAGGAGGATCGCCGCACCGGCCAGCGGCAGCGCGATCAGTAGCCAGCCAGCACTGGCGAGCCCTGTCGCTGCTGTCGTTTCCATGGACTGCATCAGTTCACCGATCCCTTACAACTTCAGCAGGTTCGCGTCGTCGACCGAAGCCGACCGGCGAGCCCGGTAGATGGCCATGATGATCGCGAGGCCGACGACGACCTCCGCAGCGGCGACCACCATCACGAAGAGGGCGATCACCTGACCATCGAGCGTGCCGAACATCCGCGCGAACGTGACGAAGGCGAGATTGGCCGCGTTGAGCATCAACTCGACACCCATGAAGACGATGATCGCGTTGCGGCGAAGCAGCACGACCGCGGTGCCGATGGAGAACAGGATCACCGACAGGTAGATGTACCCGATCAGGCTCACTGGCGGTCACCCACTTCCTGCGAGGTCATGTCCCCCGACTCCCCTTCCAACTCCTGGGAGTGCTCGAACTCCCGCTGGCTGTCGGCCACTTGCTTACGAGCGCGCAGCACCCGCGAGATCGACAGTTCGCTGATCGAGCCGTCGGGCAGGAGCGCCGGGGTGTCGACCGCGTTGTTCCGCGCGTACACACCGGGCACCGGCAGACCAGCGACGTGCTCGCCGGACTTGATCCGCTCGCGCGACCAATCCGCCTGGCTGGGCTTGGCGCTCAGCCGCTCGCGGTGCGCCAGGATCATCGCGCCGATCGCGGCAGTGATGAGCAGCGCAGAGGTGACCTCGAACGGCCAGACGTACGGCCCGAAGATCAGGTTCGCGATTCCGCTGACGTTGCCCGGGTCGGCGTTGACCTGCTGCAGGCCGACCGCCGTGGGGAACTTGGCGTTCGCGACCTGCGCCAGCAGCATCGCCATCAGCGCCAGGCTGAGCAGCAGGCCGGCGACCCGCTGCCCGCGGATGGTCTCGACCAAGGAGTCGGAGGAGTCGACGCCGACCAACATGATGACGAAGAGGAACAGCATCATGACGGCGCCGGAGTAGACGAAGATCTGGATGACGCCGAGGAACTCGGCCTGCTGCGCGATGTAGAAGATACCCAGGATGATCATGGTCAGCGCCATACCCATGGCGGCGTGGACCGCCTTGCGGGCAAAGAGCAACCCGAGGGCGCCGAAGACGGCTAACGGTGCACAGAACCAGAAGAGGGTGGTCTCCGCACCTCCGAGGTGGGTCATGACACGTGCTCTTCCTGCTTGGCTTCATCGCGGGCTTCCACCCAGTCGCGCTGCGCCTGCGTCGGGCCGGTGACCTTGCCCTGGTAGTAGTCGCGCTCCTCCATACCTTCGACCATCGGGTGCGGCGCGGGCAGCATCCCGGACAGCAACGGCGCGAGCAGTTGGTCCTTGGTGAAGATCAGGTCGGCGCGGTTGTTGTCCGCCAGTTCGTACTCGTTGGTCATCGTCAGGGCACGGGTCGGGCACGCCTCGATACACAAGCCGCAGAAGATGCAGCGCAGATAGTTGATCTGGTAGACGCGGCCGTACCGCTCCCCCGGCGAGAACCGCTGGCCGGTCGCGTCGTCGTTGCTGGCGCCTTCGACCAGGATCGCGTCGGCAGGGCAGGCCCAGGCACACAACTCGCACCCGACGCACTTCTCCAGACCGTCGGGGTGGCGGTTGAGCTGGTGGCGGCCGTGGAAGCGCAGTTGGGTGGGGCGCTTCTCTTCGGGATATTCCTCGGTGGGCACCTTGCGGAACATGGTCGAGAAGGTGACCCCGAATCCGGCGACCGGTGCGAAGAGTTCCGCGAGGAAGCTCTTCTTCTCCTGGTCGCCGGGCCCGTTGGTGGGCACTGGGTTGTCAGTCACGGGATTCCTCCGCAGTGGTCGGACCCGTCGTGATCGGGTCGTCGGTGGCAATGTGCGTCGGGCTTGCTGCGGCCAGCGCGGGGACCGGTTCGCGCAACCGCTGGCCGGGCAGCGGCGGCACCGGGTGGCCGCCCGCAAACGGATCGACTTCGGCTGGCGGGGCCTTGTCCACGGCGGCCTTGCGGGCCTGTCTGCTGTCGAAGAGCCACGCGGCCAGCAGCACCAGCAGCGCGATTACTCCGACGACGAACATCGTGGCCTGTGGGAAGGTTCTGCCGAAGAGACTGACCTGCCGATCGCCCAGGAAACCGAGTTGGGCGGCGCGGATGAAGGCGATGGCCACCACCCAGATCAGGGTGGTGGGGATCAACACCTTCCAACCCAACCGCATGAACTGGTCGTAGCGCACGCGTGGCAGCGAACCGCGCAGCCAGACGAAGAAGAACATGAACAGCCACAGCTTGATGCCGAACCAGAGCAGACCCCACCAACCGCCGTTGAACATGCCGTTGTTGATGGCACTGATCCCGGGGGGCGCCTGCCAGCCGCCGAAGAACATCGTCGTGGCCAGACCGGCGACGGTGAACATGTTGACGTATTCGCCCAGGTAGAACATCGCGAACTTCATCGAGGAGTACTCGGTGTGGAAACCACCGGTCAACTCCCCCTCGCCCTCGGCGAGGTCGAACGGCAACCGGTTGGTCTCACCGACCATCGTGATGACGTAGACGATGAGGGAGAAGAACGCCGGGATCGCGAACCACAGGCTGCTCTGCGCGGCGACGATCTGCGAGGTCGACATGGACTTGGCGTACATGAAGACCACGACCAACGACAGGCCCATGGCGATCTCGTAGGAGATGACCTGGGCGCTGGAGCGCAGACCACCCAGCAGCGGGTACGTCGATCCGGAGGCCCAGCCGGCCAGCACGATGCCGTAGGTGCCGACTCCCGCGACTGCCAGCACCAGGAGTACGGCGATCGGGGTATCGGTCAGCTGCAGCGGCGTGTGGTGGCCGAACATCCAGACGCTGTTGCTGATCGGGATGATCGCGAAGGACACGAAGGCCATCGCACCGGCCAGGGTCGGCGCCAGGATGAACATGAACTTGTCGGCCTTGGCGGGGACCACGTCCTCTTTGAAGGCCAGCTTCACGCCGTCCGCGGCGGACTGGAAGATGCCCCAGGGTCCGAACCGGTTGGGACCCGGTCGCTGCTGCATCCGGCCGATGACTCGCCGCTCGAACCAGATCACGATCAGCGTCGACAACAGCAGGAGCACGAAGAGGAAGACGGCCTTGACCAGGGACAGCCACCACGGCGTGTCGCTGAAGTCGGCGACCGGGTTGTCCGTGGTCGCGGCGAGCGTGACCAGGCTGCTCATCGCACCGCCTCCTTCGTCCCGGCGCGCAGCGCCACGATTGCGCCGGCATCGGCCGCGAGGTCTGCGCGCACCGCACACCCCTGCGACTTCGTCGGCAACCAGACCACATGATCGGGCATATCGGTGATGGCCACCGGCAGAGTCACCGATCCGGCCTTGGCCTGGACCGTCAGCAGCTCCCCTTCGGCGACGCCGACACCTGCAGCCGTCGCGGCGGAGATCCGTGCAACGCTCGGGTGGGCGGTCCCGGCCAGGAACGGCTCACCCTCCTGCAGAGAGCCCTTGTCCAACAACAGGTTCCAGGTCGCAAGGACCGCTTCACCGGCCAATGGCCGCGGCACCGAACCCCCGGTCGCGCGCGGGCGGCTGGCCCGCTCACCGGTCCAGGGCCCGATCTCCGCCAACTCGCTCTGGATGGCGGCCACGGTGCGGGTGCCCAGGAACTCGCCCATCTCACCGGCCAGCAGATCCAGGACCCGGTAGTCCGACATCCCCTGGGTCTCGATGGCCCGCTCGAACGGACGCACCCGGCCCTCCCAGTTGACGAAAGACCCGTCCTTCTCCTGGTGCGCGGCGACGGGCAGGATCACGTCTGCGACCTCGCTGACCGTGCTGGTCCGCAGTTCCAGGGACACCACGAACGCATTGCTCAGGGCCGATCGCGCCGCAGCAGGGTCCGGCAGGTCGTCCAGGTCGACACCGCCGATCACCACTGCACCGAGCTCGCCGGCGGCAGCCGCCCGCAGGATCCCGGCAGTGTCACGACCCGGCGCATCGGGCAGATCCGTTGCCCCCCAGGCAGTTTCGATGGATGCCCGCGCGTCAGCACTCGCGACGGGCCGGCCACCCGGCAACAGGTTGGGCAGCGCGCCGGTCTCCAGAGCACCTCGCTCACCGGCCCGGCGCGGCAGCCAGGCCAGGCGGGCACCGGTGGCCTGCGACAGGGACAGCGCGGCCGACAATGCACCTGGCACGCTGGCCAGTCGGGCACCGGCCAGGACGATGGACTCCCGACCCAGGGCATCGGCGTACTCACTGAGGCTGCCCTTGGCCAGGGCGTCGAGAACCTCAGCCTCGGTGCCCGGGGCGGCCTGGATCAGCTCGCCGCCGGCTTTGCGCAGACCATTGGTCTCGAACGGCGCGATCGAGATGACCTTGAGTTGCTTCTTGCGCCACGCCTTGCGCAGCCGCAGGAAGACCATCGCAGCTTCTTCCTCGGGCTCCAGCCCGACGAGAAGCACGGTGTCCGCCTGCTCCAGGGCGTCGTACGTCACGGCATCCGGGGCGTCCACACCGGTCGCGACCACGTGGTGGGCCAGGAAGTCAGCCTCCTCGGCCGAGTGCGGCCGCGCACGGAAGTCGATGTCGTTGGTGCCCAGCACCAGACGCGCGAACTTGCTGTAGGCGTAGGCGTCTTCGACGCTCATCCGGCCACCGGTCAGGACCCCGGCGGTGCCGGCGGCCTTCAGACCACGGGCGGCGAACTCCAACGCCTCGGGCCACCCGGCGACGCGTAGCTCACCGTTCTCGCGGATCAGCGGGTAGTTCAACCGCTCGCTGGTGGCGTAGGTGAACGCCCAGCGGCCCTTGTCGCAGTTCCACTCCTCGTTGACCTGCGGGTCGTTCAGCGCCATCCGGCGCAGCACGACACCACGGCGGTGGTCCACGCGCAGCGAGCACCCACCGGCGCAGTGCTCACAGACACTCGGGGTGGACACCAGGTCGAACGGGCGGGAGCGGAAGCGGTAGGCCGCACCCGTCAGCGCACCGACCGGGCAGATCTGCACCGTGTTACCGGAGAAGTAGCTCTTGAAGGGCTTCTCCTCGTAGATACCGACCTGCTGCAGCGCGCCACGCTCGATCAACGAGATGAACGGGTCACCGGCGATCTGGTCGGAGAACCGGGTGCAGCGGGCGCACAGCACGCAGCGCTCGCGGTCCAGCAGCACCTCGGAGGAGATGTTGATCGGCTTGGGATAGGTCCGCTTGATGTCCTCGAACCGGCTCTTGGGCCGCCCGTTGCTCATCGCCTGGTTCTGCAGCGGGCACTCCCCGCCCTTGTCGCAGACCGGGCAGTCCAGCGGGTGGTTGATCAGCAACAACTCCATGACCCCGTGCTGCGCCTTCTCGGCGACCTCGGAGGTGTGCTGGGTCTTGACCTGCATCCCCTCGGTGGCCTCGATGGTGCACGACGCCTGCGGTTTGGGCATCGCACGCATCGAACCGTCGGGACCGGGGGTCGCGATGTCGACCAGACACTGGCGGCAGGCGCCAACCGGGTCCAACAACGGGTGGTCGCAGAAGCGCGGCACCTCGATGCCGGCCTTCTCGGCAGCGCGGATGACCAGGGTGCCCTTGGGCACGCTGACCGGCAGGCCGTCGATGGTCAGGGTGATCGCATCGGGCGCGATCGGCGGAGCGGCATTGCCGCCCTTGTCGACCGCGTTGCCGCCCGCGGCCGGTGAGGTCACAGTCGTCATGCGGGGATCGTCTCCTTCGCCGTGACGGGGAACAGAACGGAGCGTTCGGGCGGGAAGGCCTCCCACCACGGGGTGTGCATACCAGCCTCGAACTCCTCGCGGAAGTACTTCACCGCGGAGGTGACCGGGCTGGTGGCGCCATCACCCAGGGCGCAGAAGCTGCGGCCGAGGATGTTGTCACAGATGTCGACCAGTTTGTCGATGTCGTCCTGGGTGCCCTGGCCGTATTCAAGGCGGGCCATGATCTGCTTCAGCCAGAAGGTGCCCTCACGGCAGGGGGTGCACTTGCCGCACGACTCGTGCGCGTAGAAGTCGATCCAGCGGCTGACCGCGCGGACCACCGACACCGTCTCGTCGAAGATCTGCAGTGCCCGGGTGCCCAGCATCGAACCAGCCGCGGCGACCGACTCGAAATCCAGTGGTACGTCGAGGTGTTCGGCCGTGAAGATCGGCGTCGACGAGCCTCCCGGAGTCCAGAACTTCAACTCGTGGCCCTCGCGGATGCCGCCGGACATATCCAGCAACTCGCGCAACGTGATGCCCAGCGGGGCTTCGTACTGACCCGGGGTCGTCACGTGTCCGGACAGGCTGAAGATGCCGAAGCCCTTCGACTTCTCGGTGCCCATCCCGGCGAACCAGTCCGCGCCGTGCAGCACGATCGGGGGGACCGAGGAGATCGACTCGACGTTGTTGACCACGGTCGGCCGGGCGTACAGGCCCGCGACCGCCGGGAACGGCGGCTTCAACCGGGGCTGCCCGCGGCGGCCCTCGAGGGAGTCCAGCAGCGCGGTCTCCTCGCCGCAGATGTAGGCGCCCGCTCCGGCGTGCACGGTCACGTCGAGGTCGAAACCCGTGCCGTGGATGTTCTTGCCCAGATGCCCTGCGGCGTAAGCCTCTTCGACGGCATGCAGCAACCGACGGTAGACGTGCACCACCTCACCACGCAGATAGATGAAGGCGTGGTTGCAGCCGATCGCGAAGGAGGTGATGGCGACACCCTCGATCAGGAAGTGCGGCGCCGCCATGAGCAGCGGGATGTCCTTGCAGGTGCCCGGCTCGGACTCGTCGGCGTTGACCACGAGGTAGCGCGGTCCACCGTCCGGCTTAGGCAGGAAGGACCACTTCAGACCGGTCGGGAAGCCCGCGCCGCCACGGCCGCGCAGCCCGGAGTCCTTAGTCGCGGCGACCAGGTCTTCCTGGCTCATCCCGAGCGCCTTGTCGAGGCCCTGGTAGCCCTCGTGCTTGAGGTAGGTGTCCAACGTCCAGGACTGCGGGTCGTCCCAGAACTTCGTAAGGATCGGGGTCAGCGGAGTGCTCATGACCTACTCCTCGTCCTTGGTCTGCTGCGCCTCGCCACCGCTACTCTGCGGCAACGTATCCGGATCGTTGGCGGGGGTGTCCTGCGAGCTGTGCCGCCCCGGCTGCATCCCGCTGGTGTCGGCCGCTTCATCGGAGGTGTCGGCGGAACCCTGGGTCGCCCCGGTGTTCTGACCGGACTCACGCTCGTCGGCCCGTACCAGTTCGAGACCGGCGAGCGACGCAGCGCCAGCGCCGACGCCCTGGTCGGCCAGGCCGTCGTTGAAACCGGCGAGCACCCGCGACACCTGCTTGAAGGTGCAGATGGCGTTCGGGCCACGGCTGGGGCGCACCGGTTTGCCGGCCCGCAGGTCCTCGACGAAGTCGATCGTCGACTCCGGCGTCTGGTTGTCCATGAACTCCCAGTTGGCCATGACAACGGGGGCGTAGTCGCACGCCGCGTTGCACTCGACGCGCTCGAGGGTGATCTTGCCGTCCTCGGTGGTCTCGTCGCTGCCGATCCCCAGGTGCTCCGAGAGACGCTCGAAGATCAGGTCGCCGCCCATGACCGCACACAATGTGTTGGTGCAGACACCGACGGTGTACTCACCGTTGGGGTGGCGCTTGTACTGCGTGTAGAAGGTCGCGACCCCCGTCACCTCTGCGTCGGTCAGCTCCAGCTGCTCGGCGCAGAAGGTGACGCCGCGGCCGGTCACGTAGCCATCGACGCTCTGCACCAGGTGCAGCAGCGGCAACAGCGCGGACCGTTTGTGCGGATAGCGGGCGATGATCTGCGCGGCGTCGGCGCGCAACGCGGTCAGCTGCTCCTCGTCGTACCCGCTCTCGCTCGGCTGGATCGGGGTCAGGCGGTGGAACGGCTCCGCAATGCCCTCGATCTCATAGGCCTCGCGGATCTCGGCGTCATCAACACTCATCGGTCCACCCCTCCCATGACCGGGTCGATCGACGCCACCGCGACGATCACGTCACCGATCTGGCCGCCTTCGGCAAGGGCGGCCACGGCCTGCAGGTTGTTGAAGGACGGCTCCCGGAAGTGCACCCGGTAGGGCCGCGTCGAGCCGTCGGACACTGCGTGGCAACCGAGTTCGCCCTTGGCGCCCTCGACCGGGGCGTACGCCTGGCCCGGCGGAACCCGGAAGCCCTCGGTCACCAGCTTGAAGTGGTGGATCAGCGACTCCATCGACTCGCCCATGATCTCGCGGATGTGGTCCAGGCTGTTGCCCTGACCGTCGCTGCCGACCGCCAACTGCGCCGGCCACGCGATCTTCTTGTCCGCGACCATGACCGGACCGGCCGGCCCGTCCAGGCGCTGCACGCACTGCTCGACGATCTTCATCGACTCGTGGATCTCGTTGATCCGCACCCGCAGACGGCCGTAGGCATCGCTGGTGTTCCAGGTCGAGACATCGAAATCGTAGGTCTCGTAACCGCAGTAGGGATTCGACTTGCGCAAGTCGTGCGGCAGGCCGGTCGCCCGCAGCATCGGGCCAGTGATACCCAACGCCATGCACGCGGTCAGGTCCAGATAGCCGACGTTGACCATCCGGCCCTTGAGGATCGGGTTCTCCAGCAGCAGCGCCTCGAGCTCGCCGACGCCCTTCTTGATGTCCCGCAGGGCCTCGCGGACCTTGTCCAGGCAGCCGGGCGGGATGTCCTGGGCGACACCGCCGGGGCGGATGTAGTTGTTGTTCATCCGCAGACCGGTGACCATCTCGAAGATCGACAGGATCCGCTCGCGCTCGCGGAACCCGATGGTCATGACCGTGGTCGCGCCCAACTCCATGCCGCCGGTTGCCAGGGCGACCAGGTGCGAACCCATCCGGTTCAGCTCCATCATCATCACCCGGATGGTGCTGGCGCGCTCGGGGATCTGGTCGGTGATGCCGAGCAGCTTCTCGACCGCCAGGCAGTACGCCGTTTCGTTCAGGATCGGCGTCAGGTAGTCCATCCGGGTGCAGAACGTGACGCCCTGCACCCAGGTGCGGAACTCCATGTTCTTCTCGATACCGGTGTGCAAGTAGCCGATTCCGGCGCGGGCCTCGGTGACCGTCTCACCGTCGAGTTCGAGCACCAGTCGCAGCACGCCGTGCGTGGAGGGGTGCTGCGGACCCATGTTGACGACGATGCGCTCTTCGGAAAGAGCCGTGGCCTCATCGACGACGCTGTCCCAGTCACCGCCGTAGGAATTGACGACCGGGGTGCCTTCCTCGACATCGTCCGGGGTCGACGCGCCGTACGCGTCCGAAGTTGTGGTCACCGGTAGGACCTCCGATCGTCGGGCGGCGGAACCGTCGCACCCTTGTATTCCACCGGGATTCCGCCCAGCGGGTAGTCCTTGCGTTGCGGGTGGCCCGGCCAGTCGTCGGGCATCAGGATGCGGGTCAGCGCGGGGTGACCGTCGAAGATGATCCCGAACATGTCCCAGGTCTCGCGCTCGTGCCAGTTGGCGCTCGGGTAGACCGGCTCGATGCTCGGCAGGTGCCGGTCGTCATCGGCCGTCGTGAGTTCGATCCGGACGCGCCGCGACCCGTTGGTGATCGACAGGAACTCGTAGACCGCGTGCAGTTCGGCGCCGGTCTCCTGCGGGTAGTGCACTCCCGAGACCGACATGCACATCTCGAAGCGCAGCGCCGGGTCGTCGCGCAGCGCGGTGACGACGGACAGCATGTGGGCCGGGTCGACGAACAAGGTGAGTTCGTCACGGTCGACGACCACTCGGCGTACGGCGTCGTCGAAACTGACCTCCCCGGCGGCGCCGAGGGCGCGACCCAGGTGGTCGACGATCTCATCGAAGTACGAGCCGTAGGGCGGGGTCGCAGCTCCCGGGAAGAAGATCGGCCGGTCCAGGCCGCCGTACCCGGTGGTGTCCCCACCGAGCGAGGAGCCGAACATGCCTGTGCGGTGGGCGATCTGGACGGGACCGTCCTGCTCGCGGTGCTCTTCCACCTCGTGCTCGGTCACGCCGCTGAGCGCGGCGTTCTCCCCCTGAGCGTCACTCGTCATGCGAGCAACCCCTTCATCGCGTGCGTCGGAGTCGCCGCCAGCGCCGCCGCCTCAGCAGCCTTGGCCGCCTCCTGGCGGTTGACGCCCATCTTGGTGTTGCGGATCTGCTTGTGCAGCTCCAGGATCGCGTGCTCGAGCATCTGCGGTCGGGGCGGACAACCCGGTAGATAGATGTCGACCGGGATGATGTGGTCGACGCCCTGGACGATCGCGTAGTTGTTGAACATGCCGCCGGAGCTGGCGCACACACCCATCGAGATGACCCACTTGGGCTCGGGCATCTGGTCGTAGACCTGACGCACGACCGGTGCCATCTTCTGGCTCACCCGGCCGGCGACGATCATCAGGTCCGCCTGGCGCGGGGTGGCGCTGAAGCGCTCCATCCCGAACCGGGCGATGTCGTAGTCGGGAGTACCGACGGCCATCATCTCGATGGCGCAGCAGGCCAGTCCGAACGTGGCCGGCCACACCGAGAACTGGCGCATGTAGCCCGCGAGCACCTCTACGGAGGTGAGCATGAAGCCGGCAGGCAGCTTCTCCTCGATCCCCATCAGCGGGCTCCCTTCTGATTGTGGATTGCGTTGTCCATTAGTCCCATTCGAGACCGCCGCGGCGCCACACGTAGGCGTACGCAACGAAGACGGTGATGATGAACAGCACCATCTCGACCAGTGCGAACAGCCCCATCCGGTCGAACGCCACAGCGAACGGGAAGAGGAAGACGCTTTCAATGTCGAAGATGATGAAGAGCATGGCCGTCAGGTAGTACTTGATCGGCACACGGCCGCCGCCCTCGGCGTGCGGACTCGGCTGGATGCCACATTCGTAGGCATCCGCCTTAGCGCGGTTGTACCGGCGCCGGCCCGTGATGGGACCGATCGCCACGGAGAACGCTGCGAATCCCCCACCCAGGGCGAGGAAGAACAGCAACGGTGCGTATGAGTACCCGTTCATCTGCGCGACTCCTTCCGTGACCCCATGCTATTGCGGCCCATCATGCCGCCGGGGTGATCTTGTTCAGCGCTGCGAGCAGTCGATCGTCGACGTGCCCGCCGTTCTCGTCGCCCAGATTGGCCATCACCTTGAGCAGGAAGCGCATCATCGTCTGTCGGGGCAGGCCATACTTCACGGCCAACCGCATCACTTCCGGGTTGCCGATCGCCTTGGCGAACCAGCGCCCGAGCGTGAAGTAACCGCCCAGGGCCTCGCGCATGACCTTCGGGTACGTCGCGAGCACCCGTTCGCGGCCGGCGGCATCGGTGCGGGCGAAGGCTTGCGAAACGACCTCTGCTGCAATCCGTCCCGACTCCATCGCATAGGCGATGCCCTCGCCGTTGAACGGGTTGATCGCCCCGGCGGCGTCGCCCACCAGAAGCAACCCATCGGCGTACATCGGGGCACGGTTGAAGCCCATGGGTAACGCAGCGCCCCGGATCGGGCCGGTGATCGTCTCGTCGTTGTAGGTCCACTCGGCCGGCATCGTCGCCACCCACCGCTTCATGACATCGCGGTAGTCGGTGCGCCCGAAGGCCTTGGAGGTGTTGAGGATTCCCAGGCCGATGTTGCTCGTGCCGTCACCGACGCCGAAGATCCAGCCGTACCCGGGCAGCAGGATCTTGTTGCCCGCCTCGTCGGTGGACCACAGTTCCAGCCAGGACTCCAGGTAGTCGTCGTCGTGCCGCGGGCTGGTGTAGTACGCGCGCACCGCAACGCCGATCGGCCGGTCCTCACGCTTCTCGCGACCCATCGCCAGGGCGAGCCGGGCGGAGTTGCCGTCGGCAGCGATCACCAGCGGAGCGCGGAAGGTCATGGTGTTGCCGGTTGCGCGACCGTCGACACCCATCTCCTTGGCCTCGACGCCGACGACCTTGCCGTTCTCGATGATCGGGGCGGTGACGTTGATGCCCTCGCGCAGCTTCGCGCCGTTCTTGACCGCGTGCCGGGCCAGGATGTCGTCGAAGTCCTGGCGGGTGCGCACCAGACCGTAGGGCGGGAAGCTGGTCGTGTCCGGCCAGTCCAGTTGCAGGCGCATCCCGCCGCCGATGATCCGCAGCCCCTTGTTGCGGATCCAGCCGTCATCCTCCGGGGTCGGGATGCCCAGGGTGACCAGTTCGCGTACGGCGCGTGGGGTCAGACCGTCCCCGCACACCTTCTCGCGGGGAAAGTGCGTCTTCTCCAGCAACAGGACGTCCAGACCCGCCATCGCCAGATAGGCGGCAGTCGTCGATCCGCCGGGTCCGGCGCCGACGACGATGACATCAGCACTGTCCTGGGACAGGGCAGACGGATGTTGTTGGCTCACGTTGCGTCCTTGCATGCTCGGCAACCCGGGCGCGGCGGTAGCCACACGGATCGACCGTACTTGTGAATCTCTTCACTTGCCTGGTGAATCCGACTCTATGCCTCCCGTTTACCCAGCGAGAACTAAGGAGAACCTCACTCGCCGGGTTTCGTGGCTCGGTGCAAGGCGACGATCCCACCGGTCAGGTTCTGCCACTCCACGTGTCCCCAGCCCGCATCGGCGATCTGGGCGCCCAGGCCGGCCTGGTCGGGCCACGCCTGGATCGACTCCGCGAGGTACACATAGGACTCGGCGTTGGAGCCCACCCGGCGAGCGATCTTGGGCAGCGCGACCATCAGGTACTCCGAGTAGACCTTGCGGAACGCCGGGTTGACCGGGGTCGAGAACTCGCAGATAACCAACCGTCCCCCGGGCTTGGTCACCCGCAGGAACTCCCGCAGCGCCAGATCCACCCGCACCACATTGCGTAGCCCGAACGACATCGTGACGGCATCGAACGACGCGTCCGCGAACGGCAGCCGGGTCGCATCCGCCGCCGTGAACGCCAGGGTCGGGTACTGCTTGCGCCCCTGGCGCAGCATCCCGATCGAGAAATCTGCGGGTACGACGTGTGCCCCGAGCCGCTGGAACGGCAGGCTGCTGGTACCCGTGCCCGCCGCGATGTCCAGGACGGTCTGCCCGGGTTGCGCGTCGACCGCATGCACGACCCGGGTGCGCCACGCGCGGTCCTGACCGAGCGACAACACGTCGTTGGTCAGGTCGTACCGAGCGGCGACATCGTCGAACATCCGCGCGACGTCGGTGGGTTGCTTGTCCAGAGTGGCGCGGTTCATGCCTGCATCCTCCCGCATGGCGACGGCGCCTCCCGAGCGCGGGTTTATCGTTGCCTCTTGTGACGATGCCCGCGAGCGCCGATCAGAGCGCACCCGCACTGGTCGTCCGCACCCGTCGTATCCCCGACCCCGGCGACCTCGTCGCGATCATTCCGCCGGAGGTTGACTCCGCCGATGTGCTGTCGTGGCTACGCGACGGCGAGGGTTTCGTGGGGTGGGGCCGCGCTGCGTACCTCGAAACCTCTGCCACCTCACGGTTCGCCGACGCGGACGCGTGGTGGTCGGATCTGGTGGGACGGGCGGTGGTCCGCTCCGAGGTCGACGTGCCGGGTGCCGGTCTGGTCGCCTTCGGATCGTTCGCCTTCGCTGCCGACTCCGCCTACCCCAGCACGTTGATCGTGCCCCGCGTGGTCATCGGGCGTCGTGGCGGGCTGGCCTGGGTCACGACCATCAGCGGCTCACTCGAACAGGCGCCTCGGCCCACGGTGCAGCCACCCGCCGTACGTCCGACGAACCTCACGACCCGGCCCGGGTCGCTGGACGAGGACGGATGGGCGCAGGCCATCGGCGTTGCGGTGCAACGCATCTCCGACGGCGAACTGGACAAGGTGGTGATGGCGCGGGACGTCTTCCTGACCGCTGGGGAACCGCTCGATGCCCGCTGGCTCCTGGAACGGCTGTCGACGGCGTACCGCAAGACCTGGACGTTCAGCGTCGACCGGCTGATCGGGGCCACCCCGGAGATGCTGGTCCGCCGGGAGAAGGCGCTGGTGACCTCCCGGATCCTGGCCGGGACCATCCAGCGCACGGGTGACGATGAGCACGACCTGGCCCTGGCCGCGTCCCTGGCCCGATCCTCCAAGGATCTGGAGGAGCACGAGTACGCCGTCCGGTCGGTCGCCGAGGCACTGGATGCGCACTGCTCGTCGATGAACGTGCCCGAGGCACCGTTCGTGCTGCACCTGCCCAACGTGATGCACCTGGCGACCGACGTGGCCGGGGTGCTGTCGGACAGTTCGTCGTCGCTGGCGCTGGCCGCCGCGTTGCATCCGTCTGCTGCCGTGTGCGGTACGCCGACCTGGAAGGCCCGCGAGGTCATCGCCGATCTGGAGCAGATGGATCGCGGGCGATACGCCGGACCGGTCGGCTGGATCGACGCTTCCGGGGACGGCGAGTGGGGAATCGCCCTGCGCTGTGGACAGATTCAAGAGGACCCTGCGACCATTCGGCTCTTCGCGGGATGCGGGATCGTGGCCGGCTCGGACCCACAGGACGAGGTCGCAGAGTCCAATGCCAAGCTGCGGCCGATGCTCTCGGCCCTGCGCGACTAGGGGCCTCACCTGCGCCAACTGCTGATCGTCCACCACAGCCCCACGCCGCTGCTGCGGTCCTTGACCGAGGCCGTCGTCGCGGGGGCATCGGACGACGCGATCGAGGGCGTGGACGTCAATGTCGTTCCTGCACTTGAGGTTTTGATCGACGACTTCTTGTCGGCGGATGGCTATCTGCTCGGGACTCCCGCCAACTTCGGCTACATGTCGGGCGCGATGAAGCACGCCTTCGACTCGACGTACGACGACATCAGAGGGCGGGTCGACAAGCGGCCGTTCTCGGTGTGGATCCACGGTCGCTCCGACACCACGGGCGCCCGACGGTCACTGCTCTCGGTCGCCACAGGACTGAACTGGCGACTGGCCGCGGAACCCGTCGAACTGATCGGCCCGGTAGATCAATCCGACCTGGAGCGATGCACCGAGTTGGGCGGCACCCTGGCCGCAACCCTCATGAGCTGAAAGCTGCGGCCAGGACCCCTAGAGATGCACGGGTGCGCTTGGCCCCCAGGGAATTCCGATGACGTACCAGAGGATGAAGAACAGCGTCCACGCGATCAGCACCACGATCGTGTAGGGCAGCATCATCGACACCACCGTGCCCATCCCCGCTTTGGCCCGATACCGCTGGCACACCAGGATGATGAACGGCAGGTACACCATCAGCGGGGTGATGACGTTGACCGGTCCGTCACCGACCCGGTAGGCCGCGATGAGCGTCTGCGGTGCGATGCCCAGGTTGTAGAACAACGGCACGAAGATCGGCGCGATGATCGCCCACTTGGGAATGACCCCCGGCATGATGATGTCGATCACGAAGGTCAGCAGGATGAACCCGATCAGCAACGGCAACGCACCCACGTGCCATTTGCCGAGCAGATCGGCCAGACCGGTCGCCGCGATGGTCGACATGTTCGAGTAGTTGAAGAACGCGATGAACTGGGCGATCAGCAGCATCAGGAAGATCAGTCCGCCCAGGCCGTTGAACGTCTTGGTAATCGCGCCGATGACCTCGTTGCTGCCCTTGAGCGTGCCGGCGCCCTTGGCGTAACCCAGGCCAGCGGCCAGGAACAGCATCGAGATGATGAACAGCAGGCTGGACATGAACGGTGAGTTGCCGAAGACCTCTCCGGTCTCGGGGTTGCGCAACGGCGCACTCGGCAGGAAGGTCAGCAGCCCCACAATGACCAGTGCCACCAGCACGTAGATGCCGGCCATCTTCAGACCCCGCGCCTCTTGGGACAGTTCCTCGGCGGTCGGCACCTTGTCGACCTCCACATCAGGCGCGCGGTCAGCCGGATCCCAGACGCCCAGCCGCGGCTCGACGTACTTCTCGGTCAGGATCGTCATCACGATGGCGCAGAAGATGGTCGAGGCGATGGAGAAGTAGAAGTTCTGCGTGACGTTCATCGCCTTCGCGCTCGGCGCGGCTCCGTGCAGGATCTCGTTGGTGACCTCGGTGATGATCCCGTCGGCCGGGGTGATGAGGATGTTGACGAAGAACGCTGCGCTCACGCCACCGTAGGCCGCCGCGATCCCGGCGAGCGGATGTCGGCCGAGGCTGACGAACGCCGCTGCACCCAGGGGGATCAGGATCAGGTACCCAGCGTCGGAGGCAACGCTGGAGATCCCGCCGACCAGGACGATGATGAAGGTGATCGCCCACGCTGGGGCAGCCTGCACCATCTTGCGGATCAGTGCCGCCATCAACCCGGCTTCTTCGGCAACCCCGACACCGATCATCGCCACGAGGATGACGGCCACGACACCGAAGTCGTTGAAGTTCTGCACAACCGTGGTGAACATGTGCCGGATGCCGTCCCCCGACAGCAGGTTCGCGACCTTGATCGTCTCGGTGTGCACTTCGTAGTGCGGAGTCGTCCCGGGCTCTGGCTGCTCGATCGAGGGGTAGGTCGAGCCTGCGTCGTCGTAAGTGTGGGTGACGGTCGTGCCTTCTGGCTCAGCGACTTTCGTGGTCACGCTCACGTCCAGCGCCGACAACAGCGCCGACAACAGGATGACCAGAGCAATAAGAGCCAGGAAGATCATCGCCGGGTGCGGCACCTTGTTGCCAACCCGCTCGATCCAGCCCAGCAGGCCGCCGGGACCCTCCTCGACCTCGCCCGGCTCGGCGACCGCCTGGCTCATCGCGCGATCCCGAATCCGAGCGCATACTCGGTCAGCAGCATTGCCCCGAAGCCGCTCGCGCCTTCGTTGCGCCAACTGCGCTGTTTCGGTTGCCACGCCGGCCCGGCGATATCGACGTGCGCCCACGGCGTACCGGCGACGAACTCCTGCAGGAAGAGCCCCGCGGTGATCGACCCGGCATTCACCCCGCCCATGTTCTTCAGGTCGGCGATCGTGGAATCCAACTGCGAGCGATACGGCTGGTGCAACGGCAACTGCCACAACGGTTCCCCGGCTGCGGCGCCGGCGGTGATGAGTCCGTCGACCACTGCCTGATCGTTGCCCATGACGGCCGCCATTTCGACGCCGAACGCTCGCAGGGCGGCTCCCGTCAGGGTGGCTATGTCGACGATGACATCCGCACCATCCTCGACCGCGAGGCTCAGCCCGTCGGCCATGACCAACCGCCCCTCTGCGTCGGTGTTGAGCACCTCCACGGTCAGACCGTTGCGGATGGTCAGTACGTCGCCCAGTTTCATCGCACTGCCTGACGGCATGTTGTCCGTACAACACAGGTAGGCGGTCACTGCCGCCCGACAACCCAGCGCCTTCAGGGCGGTCATGGTGCCGAGGATCGCCCCCGCACCGGTCATGTCGTTCTTCATCTGGGCGTGCGAGTCGTCCGAGGGTTTCAGGCTGATCCCGCCGGAGTCGTACATGATGCCCTTGCCGACCAGTGCCAGGTGACCGGTCGGGTCCTTCGGCGCGTACACCAGCTTTATCAACCGCGGCTCTTCGACACTGCCCAGGTTGACCCCGAGGATGCCGCCGCAGCCCATCTCGATCAGCTGCTGCTCGTCGTACACCGTGACCTGCAGGTCAGCGTCCGCGGCGAGTTCCTGCGCCACTTCGCCCAGCCGGGTGGCGGTGAGCGTCGTTCCCGGACAGTTGGCCAGGTCCCGGCTGATGGCGGCGGCTTCGGCGATCACCTCGCCCCTTTTCGCACCCTCGGTGGCTTCGGCGAGCACGTCGGTGGGTGCGACAAGTGTCAGCGAATCCAGCAGGGCTTCGCCGTCGCCCTTGCCGACGAAGAACCGCCACCGCGCAAGAAGCACACCCTCGACCACCGCCTGGGCGAACGCCGCCGGAGGCAGGGCAGTGCCCTCCTGGGGTAGCTCCACAGCGATGGTGCGGTGCTGGGGCACCGCACGCGCCAGATCGCCCGCCAGGTCTCTCACCGTGTCGAGGTCGACCGTTGCGGGATCACCGATGCCCAGCGCGACCAAGGCGCGGCCGTCGTCACCGGCCAGCACGAATGTCTGTGATCGCTTCCCGGTGAAACCCGCCACCGAGAGGTGGGCGGCATCGATGCCGAGGTCCTGTGGAGGCGCCCCTGCCTCGGGTACGGGTACCGCGAGCACAGCCACCTCGGAGACCGCGGGTAATTGGTCAACAACTGTGACGTCGGGGCGTTGACGCACTGACGGAATCGGGTCGAACGAGCCTTTAGCCGGATGACGCATATCGCACCCCTTGGTGTGTTGACGATCCACGGATTGTCTGTTTCAGGAAAGCGCTCTTACAAGGCAATCGGGGGAGCACTGGTGAATGTTCACCAAAACGTTGCCCTTTCGACCCCTCACGGAGCTCCGATGGACGATCTGACTTATATGCTCAGCGCCCTGGTCTTGAGGACCTCATACTGGTCGGGCGTGATCGCGCCGCTATCCAGAAGTTGTTTCGCGTCGCTGATCTCTTGTGCCGGGCTACGACCAGCTGCGTCCCGGATGTAGGCGCGTGCCTGGTTTTCCGCTTCTGCGGCGCGTGACATCTGCCGGCGGGCCATGCCGTCACCCCGAGCGATGATGTAGACCAGCGCGGTCAGCACCGGGATCAGGATCAGGCCCACCACCCAAGCCGCCTTGGCCCAACCGCTTAGTTCATGGTCACGGAAGAGATCGACGACGATCTGGAACATGATCATGAGGTAGGCGATGAAAACGAAGATGTAGATCACATAGAGCAAGAACTGCCAGAACTCGTGCATGACGGGACCTTTCGTGTGTTGGACACTTCAACTGCGATGGACGACGTCGCCGTCGACCATCGTGAGCACGACCGGTGCGGTCGCGAATTCTTGGGGTTCCGCACGCAGCGGGTCTACCTCGAACGCGGTAAGGGCGGCACGGCTGCCCACCCTGATCACACCGAGGTCTTCCTCTCCCACCGACCAAGCCGCTGTCCGGGTATAGGCGGTCAAGGCAGCGAGCGCTGAAATTGACTGCTGTGCATCAAGACTGCTCTGGGATCGGTCCCCTGTGCGCATCCGGTGACGGGCCGCGGCCATGATGCGCCGCGGGTCATGGCCAGCGATGGGCCAATCCGACCCGATGGCCACGGGCACACCAGCTCGTAGCAGGTCCTTGATCCGCCATGCATGGGCAGCGCGCTGCTGACCCAGTCGCTGGGACCAGTTGTCCTGGCCGTCGGAGGAGGTGAACTGGGTGCAGTGTGTCGGTTGCATCCCTGCGCTCACACCGCTGGCGGCGAACTGGGCGATGACGTCATCCGGGATCGACTCGACGTGCTCGATCCGGTGCCGGGCAACGCGACCGGTCCGGCCGATCGCCTCCAGGGCGAACCGGACACCGTGGTCACCGATAGCGTGCGTCGCGGTCGGGATGCCCCGCTCGTCGAAGAACGCGATCGCCGCGGCGTACTCCTCCGGGTCGGGCCACACTGACTGGGTGGACTGGCCGTGTGTGTCCGGCTGGTTCAGCCACGCGGTGCCGTTGTCGATGGTGCCGTCGATGAAGAGCTTGACTCCCCCGACCTGCCAGCGCTCTCCTCCCTCGGTCATCTGATCAGCGATCTGTTGCCACCCGGCCGGGCCCAATCCCGGTGTGCACCAAGGGAAAGCCCGGATGCGCACCGGTAGGCCACCAAGGTGGGACTCGATCCCGGCGTAGATCCCAGATGCCCCGGGCACATGCTCCATGGCCTGGACGGCCGTTAAGCCCTGAGCTGCCATCTGCCGCAGGCGATCTGCGACCGCGCCCGCCAGAGCGGCGGGGTCGGGAGGCGGCAGGACGTTGTTGATCAGGTCCATCGCCTGCATCTCCTGCAGGACGCCGGTGGGCCCGTCCGCGTCGCATTCGATCTCCGACCGGTCCGTGAACTCACGCGGGCCTTCGATCCCTGCCCGGCGCAGCGCCTCGCTGGACACCACCATGCCGTGGCCGTCGAAGAACCGCACTACAGTCGCCCGGCCGGGCGCGATGGCGTCCAACGACCGACGGTGCAGCAAATCCGGTGGCAGCGTCTTGGGCTCAAGACCCCAGGCAAGGAGCCAGTCAGTGTGCCCCAGTCGGCGCAATTCTGCCTGCAGGAGATCCCTCAACCCGGCCGGGTTGGCGGCGTCGTGCAGGTCCGGCCCGGTGGTCAGCGCGACCCCCATGACGGGGTGGACGTGCTCGTCGATCAGCCCCGGAACGATTGTCGCATCACCCAGGTCGACGATCTCGGTCGACGGATTGAGCCAGTCCGCAGCGTCTGCGCGGTTGCCGAGGGCGACGACGCGACCTTCACTGATGTTGATGGCTTTCGGCGCGGCCATACTGTCGTCGAGCGTATGGATCGTGTCCGCGAGAACGATGGTGTTACTGCTCATTTCGGCACCCCTGCGAGTTGGACGGTTTCGGTTGGATCCGGACCGGGGCCGATCTGCCGGATGACCCCGGGACGCAGTCGCCGCAGCAGGAGTGCCGCGAGCAACCCGGCGACGAACAGCACGGGAACCACGGCAATCAGGACGGCGTCCAGTGCCCCGGCGACACCTGTGAAGACCTCGATGTGCTGGGTGAACTGCCAGATGACCCCCGCCATCAGCAGCGCCGCCAGCGCGGAGACGGCGACCAGCGCGGCCGACCCACCGCGCCGCGCGAAATAGACGACGGCAGCGACGGCGACCAGGAACTGCAAACCGATGATCCCAACAACTCCAGGGGTGTTCACCAGGATGAGCAGGTCGGGATAGGGCTTGACCCGCAGAAGAGCGCACAGCCCGATGACGCCCACGGCGAGCAGACTCTGGACCATCCCCGCGACGTACGGCGATCCCGAACCTGGCCGTGTCCTGGCCAGCCCGCGCGGTAGGCCCCCGACCATCGCCACGGCATGCCCGTACCGGTTGATGGCGTTGTGGAACGCCAGCTGGGAGGCGTAGACGCTGGTGACGATCAGCAGGTACATCGCCGTCTTGGCCCACCCGCCGACGTAGTGACCGATGGTGTCGAAGAACAAGGTGGCCTGGCGATGCTCGGCGACGGCCTGGATCTGCTGGTCACCGTAGGCCTGCACCACCGACCACACCACGAACGCGTAGAAGACCGCCATGAAGATCACTGCCGCATAGGTTGCTCGGGGGATGGTCCGTCGCGGATCGCGGGCCTCCGCGCGATAGAGCGCGGTGGATTCGAACCCCATGAACGCCGCGAAGCAGACCCCGAGGATCGCAAGGACTCCCGGCTCAGCCAGATTCCGCGGCGCGAACCCGGCCAGGCTCAGTCCGTGGGCGCCCCCGTGCAGCACGATGGCCACCCCCATGACCGCCAGGATGGCGCTCTCGGCGACGATCAGGACCGCCAGGACCTTGGCACCGACGTCGATGCCCCGGTACGCAAGTGCCCAGACGGCCGCAACCGCGATGATCGCCAGCACGATCCAGTTGATGTGCACGCCGACCAGCTGTTGCAGCGTGTCCTGCACCTGCACCGCGAACAGGCCGTAGACACCGATCTGCAGGGCGTTGTAGGAGAAGAGCGCAACAATCGCGGAGGCGTAACCAACGACCCCACCCAGGCTGTGCCCGATATAGAAGAAGAAGCCGCCCGAGCCGGGCAGGTCGCGCGCCATCGCAGTGAAACCCACCGCGAAGATGATCAGGATCAGGCCGGCAGCCAGGTAACCCAGAGGTACCCCCATGCCACCGATCGCCAGCGCGATCGGAGCGACGCCGGCCATCACCGTCAGCGGCGCCGCAGCAGACACCACCATGAAGGTGATGCCCGCTGTACCCAGCGAGTTCGCCTTGAGTTCGGTGCCGGCCATCGGATTTCTCCCATAAACGAATGACGTTCGTTTTAGTATGCGCATCATGATGTGCCGTGTCTCGTAATTCGGCAAGAGCGACGTTTCGATGTGACCGAGCCGACAACGGAAGCAGAATGGCTGTCTATGCCCCGTCCCTCTGAACCCATCCTGTCGCCGGACAAGATCGCCCAGGCAGCGCTGGAACTCATCGACAGCATCGGCGAGTTCACCATCGGCGCCGTCGCCAGACGCCTGTCGGTCCGCCCGTCGTCCCTCTACAACCACGTGGGCGGGCGCGAGGAGATCATCTCCCTGGTCCGCGACAGCCTGATCCCCGAGACCATTCCCCCGTTCCGCGAATTACCCTGGGAACAGGGCCTTTCCGACGGTATCCGCCTCTACCGCGCGATCCTTTCCGACCATCCGGCGGTCGTCCCCCTGCTCGCGACGGTCCCCCTGGCATCGGCGGCGAGCGCCCGGATGTATGAGGAGTTCGCGGCAACGATGCATAACGCCGGTTTCCCCGATGAGCAGATCCTGGACGCCATCACTGCCATCGACAACTTTGCCCTCGGCTCCGCGCTGGATATGGCTGCTCCGCCTACCCTCTGGACCAGCCCGCACTGGCAGGCCCGGATGCGCGCAGTCACCGAAGCAGCGCCGCGAGGCCGCGAACGGGCTGATCAGTCGTTCGAGTTCGGACTGCGTGTACTCATCGACGGCCTGCGCGCCCGACTTCCCCAGCAGTAGAGCGCTATTGGCCGGCTGAGTCTGCTGTCAGTGCCGTCTCGACCGCAGCCGCGAGATCGCGGCGCAGCCGGCGCGCATCCGTGCGCGGTACCCGGACCTCGAGCACGGTCAGACCTTGTGGGGTGGCCTTGATCGCGTCGGCCAGGTCGGCTGCGGTGTCGACCATCCGGTGCGCCACGTGGTGCGCGGCGCACACACCGGCGATGTCGGCACCGGTGGCGGTGCCGAAGATCCGCTCGAAGGATCCGGCGTATTCCGGCGCACCCACCTCCAGCGTGCTGAAGATGGCGCCCCCGTCGTCGTTGACGACCACGATGGTCAGATCGGGCAGCGGCTCGTTCGGGCCGATCAACAATCCGTTGGTGTCGTGCAGGAACGTGAGATCCCCCATGAGGGCGTACGCCGGCCGGTCCGGTTGCGAGAGCGCCGCACCGATGGCGCTGGAGACCGAACCGTCGATGCCAGCCAGTCCCCGATTTCCTACTGTCACAACGCCCTTGGCGATCCGGGCCGGCTCCCGCGAGATGTCCAGATCCCGCACCGCACTCGAGGCTCCCACGAAGAGCAGCGCCTGCTCCGGCAGATTGTTCGCAACCGTCCGGGCGACCGCCGGCCCACTGGGCCAGGACGCTTCGACAATCGGTCCGGCGGTGGCGGCAACCACCGCGCCAGCCGCCCGCCAGCGCGACGCCCACGCCCGGTCGACACACCCGGCCACGACCCGGTGACTGCGCTGGATGTCAGCCCAGTCGTGAACGCGATGGACGGCGTGCACCGGGTCGGCCCAACTGGTCAGAGCGGTCACGACCTCGACCGTCACCTCCGGGCGACTCAGCAACGCCAGCACCCGGCGATCCAGGGTCACCGATCCCGCGACGAGGACGCGTTCGGGCAGGTTTGCCTCCAGCCAGTCCGTCGCTGACAACAGCAACGGCCCGTGCGGCGTGACCCGCGCGCGGCGGAACAGTCCGGCCGGCTCGGCGATGATCGGCCACCCCGCGACGTCCGCGAGTTCGGTGATCTCGCCGGCCCGGGCCGGATCGGCGAGACTGCCAAGGACCAGCAGCGTCCGCGGGACCGGTGCGATACCCGGACCGGCGCCGGCCGCCTCGTGACGCACCGGTGAGCGCAGACTCAGCCACGCCTCACCGTGCGGCCGGCCGTCCAATGACTCGGACCATCCCGCAGGATCGGTATCCGGCGTCAGCGGTTCGCGGAAACTGACGTTGAGGTGCACCGGGCCCGGGTCGCCCGACGGGTGACCACAGGACTCGGCAACCGCCCGGCCGATCACCGAGCGCCACTGGCCCTGTTGACCAGGGCGTCGGCCGGCGGCGGAGAACTCGTGGAACCAGCGCGTCATCCCACCGAAGATCTTGACCTGGTCGGTGGTCTGGTTGGCGCCGCTGCCGCGCTGCTCGGCCGGCCGGTCCGCCGTGAGCAGCAGCAACGGCACGTTGCCGTGGGACGCCTCCAGGACGGCGGGGTGCAGGTTGGCGACGGCCGTACCACTGGTGGTGATGACCGCGGCCGGTTGGCGGCTCACCTTCGCCAACCCCAATGCGAGGAAGGCGGCGGATCGTTCGTCGACCCGCACATGCAGGCGCGCGCGGCCGGCCTGCTCAGCCGCCAGCGCGGCGTACGCCAAGGGAGCTGATCGCGACCCGGGGCACACGACGAAGTCGCGCACGCCCTGCCGGATCAACTCGTCCACGAGCACTGTCGCCAGCGCGGTCGAGGGGTTCACGCTGGCATTCTCCCGGAGGCGCTGATTCCCCACGTGCCCGACCACACATCGCCGGGGCGCAGGACGGTCAGGGACTCCCCGGACGCAAAGGCGTTCGCCGGCGCCGACATGGGTTCGACGGCGACGCCGGAGCGCCGCTTGCGCTCCGGGGGCAGTGAGTCCCCGGTGAAGACCTGCAGGTAGCCGAACGTTCCCGCGTCGGCCCAGATCGTCGTACGCCGATCGCCCCGCTGGATGCTGACCCGCCACCTGCCGTCGTCCCCCGGTTCCAGGTCGGTGAACGCGGTGTCCAGCACGGTGTTGGCAATCGGTGCGCCGGCGCGGAAGTCGGTGCCCTCCCCGACCGGGGACGAGCCGGTCGGGATCAACCGGTCGTCGACGTCGATCTTCCGTCCGGCCGGGACGGTCAACGTCACCTCGTCGACCGTCGTCTCACCGGTCGTCAGGTAGGGGTGGGCGCCGTAGGCGAACGGTGCCTTCGTGGTGCCCACGTTGGTGACCTTGGTGGCGACCTCCAGGCCGTTGCTCATCACCGTGTAGCGGACCTTGATCCGCAGACACGCATCCCAACCCTGCTGCGGCAGTAGAAGATACGACAAAGTGACGGATGAATCCGCCAGCTCCTCAAGGCTCCACAACGCCCATCGCACCAGCCCGTGGGAGGCGTTGCCGCGGCCGGGTTCGGATAACGCCAACTGCTGGCTGACCCCGTCGAAGGTGTACTTGCCGTCCCGGATCCGGTTGGGCCAGGGCATCAACAACTGTCCGCGGCCCCCGTCGGCTTTGCTCTGCAGCGGGTAGCCGTGCAGGACCGGCTCACCGCCCACCTTGAGCACCCGGATACCGGCGCCGACCTGGGTGATGATCGCGGCTGCACCCGGCCCGTTATCGTCCGCCGGCGCGCTGATCGTCCATTGTTCACCGCTCGGCGGAATCGCTACCTGACCCATGGCTCGATCCTGACACGTCCCGGGCGGGTCCCCCGATCGGGGGACGGTCGATTCACCCGGTCGATCGGCGCATCAGCCGAAGGTCGACCCGATTGATCCGGCGGAGGGTGGAGTCATCGGCCGGCAGCAAGCAGGCCCCAGGACCAAGGAGTCGCCATGAAAGCCAGCAGCACATTCGTCACACGGAGCATCTGCTCGGTAGCAGCGGTCGCCGCGCTCGGCGGCGCAGGACTGAGCATGGCGCCCGGCGCGCACGCAGACACCCCACCGGCACCGCAGACCGTCAACTACACCGGCAACGTCCAGTGGGTCACCGTCCCCGCGGGCGTCCACGAGCTGAACATCAACGCCATCGGCGGCGACGGCGGCGTGGAAAATGCGTCCAACCCGGTAGAAGGCGCCGGGGCCGACGTTTCCGGCATGATCCCGGTCACGCCGGGTCAGAAGATCGGGATCTCGGTCGGCGGGATGGGACAAGCCGCTGGCACGAACACCCACGATCCGCGCGGCGGCTGGGGTGGTCTGGGCATGGGCGGCGGCAACGGTAACGGCGCATCATCCGACTATTTGCGGACCAGTGCCGCTGGCGGTGGGGCCACCACGATCCAGATCGAGAACGCCGACGGTTATGACCTACACACCGTCCTGATCGCTGCCGGCGGTGGCGGCGACGGAGGGGCCAGTGGCGGCTATGCCGTTGGGGGTGGGGGTAACGCCGGGGCAGGGTGGAGCGGCCAGAACGGCAACGCGGGAGTCGGCCCGGGTGGCTCGGCCGGAACGGCAGCCGATCAGGCCAGCGGTCACGGCGCCCGCGGCCTGGGCGGCTCCGGACTCGGCGGCAACGGCGGAGGCGGCGGCGGCGGCCTCCAAGGCGGCGGCGCCGGCGGGGGCGGCAAGGCCCTCTCGGGCGGCGGTGGCGGCGGATCAGGCTCGTCGGCCACCTACGGCATGACCAACACCGGGATCAAGGAACGCGGCGACAACAGCGTCTCCAACGGTCAGGTCGTTCTCACCTGGGCGGACAACTAATCCGGCCAATCCAAGACGGGCGGTCCGGTGCATCGGGGGCACCGGACCGCCGTTCTTACCTGGCTGGACAACTGGGGCCCGTAGGCTGGATCGGTGCAGCAGTACCTCTCCTTCATCACCCTCGCCGTCAGCGATCTCGCGCGCAGCCGGGATTTCTTCCTCACCGGCCTGGGCTGGCAGGCAGAGCTCGACGAGCAGGACGTCATCTTCCTGCGGGTCGGCGACGGGTTGGTGCTGTCGTTATGGGAGCGCAGCAGCTTTGTCGCGGAAGTCGGCACACCCGTGGATGGTCTGGCTCCGGTGACCCTTGCCCACAACGTCCCGAGCGACGATGAGGTTGATGACGTCCTGCGGTCGGCGCAGGCAGCCGGCGCCGTTGAGGTGTCCCCCGCTATCCGCCGCGAGTGGGGCGGTTACAGCGGATACTTCGTCGATCCCGACGGCTTTCATTGGGAAGTCGCCCATCTGCCCGGCGAACTCGGTGACCAACTGGTCGCCGCGGGCCGGGCCGCCGCCGCTCGCACGCATCGATGACGGGCCCGACGACGGCGCGAAGCTACGCCGACGACATCCGATCGCGCGACGACACCGCGCTTGTCGAACTCCTGCTGGCCCGCCCGGATCTGGCGCGGCCGGTGCCCGCCGATCTGACCGCGCTGGCGGCCCGCGCGGGTTCACGACCCAGTGCGCTGCGTGCACTGGAGTCCCTGCACGCCGACACTTTGCATGTCCTCGAAGCACTCCTGGTCGGTGACCCCACCACGCTGCTCGGCGCGGACGGCGCCGCGCAACTCGAGCAGTTGTGGGGTAGCGCGTTGGTCTGGCGATCGCCCGAAGGTCTGCGTCCGGCCCGGGTGGTCAGCGAACTCCTCCCCGAGCCGGCCGGTCTCGGCCCGGCCGCGAGCGCCATCGAGAACTACCGTCCGCCAGCCGATCTGCCGGAGCGGTTCGAGGCCTTGTCCGAGCCGGCCCGCGCCGCGTTGGAACGCCTCCGCTGGGGCCCGGCCAAGGCGGGGTTCGACGGGGCGTCCGCGATCGGCGTACTGGATGAGTTGGTCTCTGCCGGGTTCATGGTGCGCACCGAGGAGTCCACCGGCACGGTGCCCCGCGAGGTCGGACTCTGGTTGCGCGGCGGCCGGCTGGTCGACGGCGGCCTCACCGGCCTGCCCACCGCGAACCTGTCCATCCCACCGGACCGGGCGCGAGCGGGCGCAGCCGTCGCGATCCGTGAATTGCTCTGGCAACTGGAGCGATTGGCCTCCTTCTGGCAACAGGAGCCACCACGGGTGTTGCGCACCGGCGGCCTGGGCGCGCGGGATCTGAAGCTCACCTCCGAGCGACTGGACCAAGACCCCGCGTTCACCGCGTTCCTGATCGAACTTGCCTACGCCGCCGACCTGATCGCCTCCGACGACGCCGACGAGCCGGTCTGGCTACCCACCACGGAGTACGACGAGTGGCTGCGCCGCGACACCGCGTTGCGCTGGGCACGGCTGGCCCTGGCCTGGCGGGACAGCCCGCGCGCTGCCTTTCTCGTCGGCAGCACTGGTGACAAAGGGAAGATCAACGCCCTTGGGGCAGAGGTGCATTGGCCGATGATGCGGGCTCGCCGCCGCGACATCCTGGAGGTTCTCGCGAGCAGCGACGGCGGGTATTCGACGGAAGCGATGACTCATGCGCTGCAGTGGCTGCGACCACTGCGACTGCCGCCCGGTGCGCCCACGCGAGCCGGTGAGTTGCTCCAGGAGGCAGAGTGGTTGGGCGCCACCGCCGGACACGCGCTCACCCCCGCAGGACAAGTGCTCGCGGACCCCGCAGCCGACGAGTCGGCCATCGCCTCCGCCCTCGACAGCAGCCTGCCTCCCCCTCAGGACCTGCTCCTGGTCCAGGCCGACCACACAGTCGTGGCCCCCGGAGCGCTCTCGGACGACCTGCGCAGGTTCGCCGATCTGGTCCTGGCCGTCGAATCAAGCGGTGGCGCAACGGTTTTCCGGATCACTCCGGCCAGCCTGCGGCGCGGTTTCGACCGTGGACTCAGTGCGGCTGACATCCTGGGCCGGCTGCAGAGCGTATCTCCGGCACCGATCCCACAACCGGTCGAGTACCTCATCAACGATGCGGCACGACAGCACGGCCAGACCCGGGTCGGGGGGACATCCAGCTATATCCGCAGCGACGACGCCGCCGCCCTCCAGTCGATGATGGCCGACCCGCGTACCGGGATCCTGCGCCTGCGGCAGATCGCGCCCACCGTCCTCGTGTCACCGGTTGCCGCTGAGACGGTCCTGGATGTGCTTCGCGAACAAGGACATTCGCCGATCGCCGAGACACCCGACGGCGTCTCGATCGTCGGCGTGCGTCGCCAACCGCGCGCGGATCCGCGCCCGCTTGCTACTGCGGTCATCGTCGACAGCGTCACCCCGGACGTTGCGGCGCAGGCGGTCGCCCGACTACGCCGGCATCCCGATTCCTCCGAGGGGCCACGCATCGCATCGACCGACCCGGCGGTCACCCTCGCCACCCTGCAGGACGCCGCAGCCGGTCGGATGCCGGTATGGATCGGCTATTCCGACCCCACCGGTGACGTGCACCGAGCGTTGTTGCAGCCGGAGCAGGTCGCGGGAGGACGGGTCGTGGGCGCTGTCGATGGACAGCGGCGCACGATCGCCCTGCACCGGATCCTGGGCGTCGCTCCCGCCTGACCCTGCCTCAGAAGATGCGGACCCGCTGGTCCTCCGGAAGGTACATGCCGTCTCCTTCCGTCACGCCGAACGCCTCGTGGAACTCTACGAGGTTGCGGGCGACGTTGCAGCGGCAGTTGGCCGGAGAGTGCGGGTCGATGGCGATCAGCCGCTTGGCCTCGGCTTCACGCGCCTTGCCGCACCACACCTGTGCCCAGCCGATGAAGAACCGCTGCGCGGGGGTGAACCCGTCCAGTTCGATGGCAGGGGTGGATTCCTGGGAGATCTCATACGCCTTGTAGCCGATCGTGAGACCGCCCAGATCACCGATGTTCTCGCCGATCGTCAGAGCACCGTTGACTTTGACGTCGGGGGCATCTGCCGGTGACTGCTCGTTGAACTGGTCGATCAGCTTCTTGGCCAGCGCGTCGAATCGCGAGCGGTCCTCCTCGGTCCACCAGTCCCGCAACGCACCGTTGCCGTCGTAGCGCGAGCCCTGGTCGTCGAAGCCGTGGCCGATCTCGTGACCGATCACCGCACCGATGCCGCCGTAGTTGACCGCGTCGTCGGCATCCACGTCGAAGAACGGCGGCTGCAGGATCGCAGCGGGGAAGACGATCTCGTTCATCACCGGGTGGTAATAGGCGTTGACCGTCTGGGGGGTCATCAACCATTCCGTGCGGTCGATCGGTTTGCCGATCTTGTCCAACTGGCGGTGGATCTCGAACTCTGCTGCGCGGCGTACGTTTCCGATCAAATCGTCGGACTCGATGCTCAGGCTCGAATAGTCCCGCCACTTGTCGGGGTAACCGATCTTGGGGGTGAATTTGCCCAGCTTTTCCAGCGCCTGGGCACGGGTCTTCTCCCCCATCCAGGGAAGCGACTCGAAGTCGCGGCGGTAGGCCTCGATGAGGTTGGCGACCAACTCGCCCATGCGCTCCTTGGCGCGCGGCGGGAAGTGCGCCGCGACGTACAACTGACCGGCCGCCTCACCCAGCGCGTCCTCCACAAGCCCCACGCCGCGCTTCCAGCGCTCCTTCAACTCCGGCACCCCGGACAGCGTCCGGCCGTGGAAGTCGAAGCTCTCCTGCACGATGGCCTCGGTGAGGTACGGCGCCCGGGAGCTGATCAGCCGCCAGGACAGATAGTCCTTCCACTGCTCGATCGGCAGATCCGCCAGGGCCGCGGACAGGCCCGTCAGGAAGCTGGGCTGGCGCACCACGACCGCGTCGAAAGCGCCCGCCGGCGCGTCGAGGGCGGTGAGGAACGCGGTCCAGTCGACGTTCGGCGCCAACTGCTGCAGATCGGCGAAGGTGGACTTGTTGTAGGTGCGCACGGCGTCCCGGCTGGCGACGTTGTCCCAGTGCGAGGACGCGAGCAGGTGCTCCACGTCGAAGATGCCCTGCGCATGCTTGGCGGCTGCCTCATGCCCGGCCAGGTTGAGCAGCTTCTCGATATGCGCGATGTACTTCTCCCGGATCGGCTGGTACTGATCCTCGCGGTAGTACGACTCGTCGGGCAGACCCAGGCCGTACTGCTCCAGGTAGGCGATGTTCTCCTCGGGGTTACCCGCATCGGCCGACACGTAGATCGCAACCGGTCCCCAGACGTCCTGGCGGGCCAGGCGGCCGAACTGCTCGATCAGACCGGGGACGTCGTGCACGGCGGCGATCGTCGCTAGGTCGTCCTTCAACGGTTCGCTGCCGACGGCTTCGATGCGGTCGGTGTCCATGAACGAGCGGTAGAGATCTCCCACCTTCGCCTGCTCGGTGCCCGGCTCGGCGTCGGTCGCGGCGGCGGTCTCGATCAACTCGCGCATCGCGGCTTCAGAAGCCTCGCGCAACCGGTCGAACGCGCCGTAGCGGGCACGGTCCGCCGGGATGTCGGTGCTCTTGATCCATTCGCCGTTGACGTGCTCGAAGAAATCGTCCTGAGCGCGGACCGACGGGTCGAACGTATTGGTGATCCCCGAATTCATAGGCGCCATATTAAACGCGGGAAGAGAATCGGGGTTCATTGGCGTTCGATAGGTTGCACCCTTTCCGGAAAGGACACCCATGACCGACGGACCGCTGATCGTCCAGAGCGACAAGACCGTGCTGTTGGAGGTCGACCACCCCCAGGCCGGTGACGCTCGCCGGGCGATCGCTCCGTTCGCGGAGTTGGAGCGCGCTCCGGAGCACATGCACACCTACCGGATCACCCCGCTGGGCCTCTGGAATGCCCGCGCCGCGGGTCACGACGCCGAGACGGTCGTGCACACCCTGATCACCTATAGCCGCTACCCGGTGCCCAACGCGCTGCTGATCGATATCGCCGACACGATGGACCGCTACGGCCGGTTGCGGCTGGTCAAGGACGACGACGGCCGGTTACTGCTGATCTCGACCGACCGGGCGGTGCTCGAGGAGATCCTGCGGCACAAGAAGATCACCCCGCTGGTGGGTGAGCGCGTCGCCGACGACCGCGTCCTGGTGCATCCCTCGGAGCGCGGCGCCATCAAGCAGCAGCTGATCAAGGTGGGCTGGCCCGCCGAGGATGAGGCGGGGTACGTCGATGGCGAGGCGCACGCGATCAGCCTGCGGACCGAGGGTTGGGACATGCGCCCCTACCAGGAACAAGCGGTCGACGGGTTCTGGCACGGCGGCTCGGGGGTCGTCGTACTCCCTTGTGGTGCAGGCAAAACCATCGTCGGCGCGGGCGCCATGGCCAAGGCCGGCGCCACGACGCTGATCCTGGTGACCAACACCGTCTCGGCCCGCCAATGGCGCGATGAGTTGCTGAAGCGCACCTCCCTGACGGAGGAGGAGATCGGCGAGTACAGCGGTGCCCGCAAGGACATCCGGCCGGTGACCATCGCGACGTACCAGGTGCTCACCCACAAGCGCAAAGGCGTCTTCCCGCACCTGGAGCTGCTCGACGCCCGTGACTGGGGTCTGGTCGTCTACGACGAGGTGCACCTGCTGCCAGCGCCCATCTTCCGGATGACCGCCGATCTGCAGGCGCGTCGACGGCTCGGTCTGACCGCGACGTTGGTGCGCGAAGACAGCCGGGAGTCAGACGTTTTCAGCCTCATCGGCCCGAAGCGTTACGACGCACCCTGGAAGGACATCGAGGCCCAGGGTTACATCGCCCCTGCCGACTGCGTCGAGGTCCGGGTCACGCTGTCCGAGTCGGATCGCCTGGCCTACGCGACCACCGAACCGGACGAGCGCTATCGCTTCGCCTCGTGCGCGCCCGCCAAGGACCGGGTCGTGGAGCAACTGGTCGAGCAGCACCGCGGTGAGCCGACGCTGGTGATCGGGCAGTACCTCGACCAACTCGAGACTCTGGCCGGCCGGCTGAACGCCGACATCATCACCGGTGACACGCCGGTCAACCAGCGCCAGAAGCTCTTCCAGCAGTTCCGCGAGGGCGAGATCTCCCTGCTCGTGGTCAGCAAGGTGGCCAACTTCTCGATCGATCTACCCGAGGCGAGCGTGGCGATCCAGGTGTCCGGCACGTTCGGCTCCCGCCAGGAGGAGGCCCAGCGGCTGGGCCGGGTCCTGCGACCGAAGGGCGACGGCCGCACAGCGCACTTCTACACCGTGGTCGCCCGCGACACCGTCGACGCCGAGTTCGCGGCCCACCGCCAGCGGTTCCTGGCCGAGCAGGGGTACGCCTACCGCATCGTCGACGCCGACGACCTGCCCGCGCTCGCCTAGGCTGAACCCCGTGAGCGACGACCCGATCTTCCAACGTACGCCGCCCCCTCCCGTCCGCGTGGACACCAAGAAGGTGCTGCTCGTCGGAATCGCCTGTTGGGCAGTGGCGTTCGTGATCACGTGGATCGTTCCGGCGCTGCACACCGGGGACAAGAAGGACTGGCCTTGGATCGCGCTGACCGGGTTCGTTCTCGGGTTCTTCGCATGGGCCTACTTGGCCGCTGGACGTGGAAACGCCCAAGGTGTTGACTTTGGTTCGTCAGCACCGCGCTGACACCGAAAGGACAACCGCCATGGGCGTGCTCATCGCCATTCTGATCCCCGTTGTGTTGATCGGCTTGTTTGTATTCATCGGCGGTGGCAGCAACCGCGGGATGGCCTCCAAGGATGTCGACTACGAAGTAGCGCGTACCCGCATCCAGCAGACTGACGGGAACTCGGGTTTCGGCGGCGGCTTCGGCGGACCGACTCCCTGATCAGCCAGTAATTCGTAACCTGACGTTTTCACGCCAGGTCTTCCGGTTGGCCTTCTGAGCCAGGACGCTGGATCCATGGCGGAACGGCCCACCACGATCATCCTGTTCGGCGCGACCGGCGATTTGTCGCGACGCAAACTCCTACCGGGGCTGCTGCACCTGTTCCAGACCGGCCTGCTGAACGACTTGCGAATCGTCGGCAGTTCGATGGAGGACTACACCAGGGACAGCTTCGTGGAGTTCGCTGCCAAGGCGGTCGCGGAGTTCTCCTCCCACAACCCGGACGATGCGGTGTGGGAGGACTTCGCCAAGCGGCTGTACTTCGTTCGCAGCCAGGACGGCCCCGCCGGGCTGAAGAAGACCGTCGATGAGGCTGAGGCCGAGTTCACCGATACGCCCCGGCGACTGCACTACCTCAGCGTCCCGCCGAAGGCCGCGTTGAACGTCATCCAGATGATCGCCGACGCCGACCTGGTCGAGCGATCCCGGGTCATCATGGAGAAGCCGTTCGGCACCGACCTGGCCTCCTCCAAGAAGCTCAACGCGGCCGTCCATGAGGTCTTCAATGAGGAGCAGGTCTTCCGGATCGACCACTTCCTGGGCAAAGAGGCGGCGCTGAACATCCTGGCGTTCCGCTTCGCCAACGGTTTGTTCGAGCCCATCTGGCACCGCAACTTCATCGAGCACATCCAGATCGACGTACCCGAAGCGCTCGGGCTGGAAGGGCGCGCGGCGTTCTACGAGAACACCGGCGCGTTCCGCGACATGGTCGTCACGCACTTGTTCCAGGTGCTGGCCTTCACCGCGATGGAGCCGCCCACCGAGTTGGAGCCGGGGGCGATCACCGAGGAGAAGAACAAGGTCTTCCGCTCGATGCTGCCGATCCTGCCCAGCGACGTTGTCCGCGGTCAGTACGTCGGGTATCGCGACGAGCCCGGCGTCAGCCCGGAGTCGGAGACCGAGACGTTCATCGCGCTGCGCTGCCGCATCGACAACTGGCGGTGGGCGGGCGTGCCGTTCTATCTGCGGACCGGCAAGAAGATGGAGCAGGGCCAGCGGATCATCTCGATCGCCTTCCGCGAGCCGCCCAAATCAATGTTTCCGGCCGGGTCCGGCGTCGGTGAGCACGGGCCGGACCACCTGACCTTCGATCTGGCCGACCACTCCAAACTGTCGCTGTCCTTCTACGGCAAGCGCCCGGGGCCCGGGTTCCGGCTGGACAAGCTGTCCATGCAGTTCAGCGTGGAGGACACCAGTTGGACCGGGTCGGTGTTGGAGGCCTATGAGCGACTGATCTACGACGCGGTGCGCGGTGATCACACCCTCTTCACCAGTGCCGAGGGCATCGAGCGGGTGTGGGAGCTCAGCCAGCCGTTGCTCGACAATCCACCACCGGTGCGGCCCTACTCGGCCGGGTCGTGGGGGCCCAACCAGATCCACCAACTCGTGGCACCGCGGGCGTGGCGGCTGCCCTTCGAGCGGAAGTGGCGACCCTAGAGCTCGACCGTCTCGACCTCGAGCTCGAAGTCGTCCAGTCGCACCGGCTCGACCTGCTCCGGCTCGCGCGCGGTCACATCGACCTCACTGTGCGCGCCGCAGCCGTGGTCGAGGGAGACGACCGACCCGTCGGACGGCGACCACTCGTTGGCGCACACCCCGAACACCGGCCGTAGCGCGCCCGGCATCGGCAGGAAGTAGCCGCAGGTCGTGCAGTGCGCCGGTGCCTCGACGGCGACCGCGCAGCGCGGGCCGTGCGAGCCGTCGTACCAGCGCTGGGCGGCGGCCTCCCGGCCCTCCCGTGAGAGCACCCGGCGCCGGCCCAGACCCAACTCGAAGAAGGCCATCTCATCGACCTCTTCGTCACCGCTGGCCTCGAATCCGAACTCCAGGTTCGGATCGTCCTCGACGTACGGCGTGACATCCCCGGCGCCGATGTCACCGGGACGCAACCGCTCGGCGTACGGGACCCAATCGGGGGTCAGGATCGCGCCACCGCCGGGCAGCAGGTTGACCTCGCACACGGTCGCAAACTTCTGCCGGGGCGCCCGGGCGACGGACACGGTCCAGTGCCACCCGACGTACCCCTTGGCGGTGTAGGCGAAGTGGTGCATGGCCAGTCGTTCGCCGATCATCTCGGCGCCCTGATGCTCCCCGATCGTGTCGGCGGGGGTGATGTCGAGCAGCGCGGCCCGGGCCAGATCGACCGCGCCGAGCAGGACCTTGTCGGCCTTCTCGGCCTTGGCCTTCTTCGGCTTCTCACGCACCTCGACGGTCATGGTCAGGCGTCCAGATCGTCCGCAACGGCGCGCATCACGGCGGCCACCTTGCCGGCCTGGGCCTTGTCGGGGTAGCGACCCCGGCGCAGGCTGCCGCCGACGTTGTCGAGCAACTTGATCAGGTCCTCGACGATGATCGCCATGTCGTCAGCCGGCTTGCGGCTGCGGGCGGCCAGCGAGACCGTCGGCTCGGTCAGCGTGACGCTCAGCGCCTGGGCGCCGCGCCGGCCCTCGGCCACGGAGTACTCGATGCGGGTGCCGCTCTTGAGCGCCGTGGTGCCAGCGGGCAGCGCACTGGAGGGCAGGAACACGTCCTGGCCGTCGTCGCCGGATACGAAACCGAATCCCTTGTCGGAATCGAAGAACTTCACCTTGCCGGAAGGCACTGTCCACCTCGTTGTGCTGGGTTATCGGGCTCTCACCCGAACGTCATGAGGGCACGCCGAAACGTGCCGGTCCTTAAGGCTAACGCGCGGGCGGGCCGGACAGATAATCGTTCAGCCACGGGCCGAAACTGCGCAGATCGGGTACGACGGACCGGGCGCCGGCCGCCCGCAACCTCGCCTCGTCGTGGGGTCCGGTGAGCACGCCGAGGGCGAATGCTCCCCCGGCCACGGCTCCCGCCATGTCACCCTCGTGGTCCCCGACGAAGATCGTGGCGTGATGCTCCCGGATCGGGACTGCTTTGCCGGCACCGAAGGCATCCCCGACGACGATGTCCGGATGCAGGTCGACCTGGTCCAGCACTTCATGCACGGCGGGTTCGTATTTCGCGCTGACCACCATGGGGCGGCCGCCGTGCTCGCGGATCGCGGCGAAGGCCTCGTGCGCACCGGGCAGTGCGGTCGTCATCGGGACGGCCAGGCGGGGGTAGAGCGACCGATACTGCTCCACCGCCTCCGGGACCTGGTCGGGCGGTAGGAACTGGGCCAGGTTGTCCGCCAGCGGAGCGCCGATCAGCGGCCACAACTGCTCGTCGCTGGCCTCGACCCCACGGTCGGCCAGCGTGCGCTGCATACAGACCACGATGCCGGCGCGCGAGTCGACCAGGGTCATGTCCAGGTCGAAGCCGACAACGAAGCTCACTGCTGGGTCGGTGGCTGCTGGTCTGAACCCGGCGCAGGTGGGGGCGTCTGCTGCTGCCCGTACTGCGGTGCCTGCGGCGGCTGCTGCGGTTGGCCGTATTGCTGGGGCTGGCCGTATTGCGGGGCCTGGCCGTATTGCTGGGGTTGCTGGGGCTGGCCGTACGGATATCCGGTGGGCGCGCCGTACCCACCGGCGTACGCCTGCTGCTGACTCCACGCGGTGCGCTCGCGGTTGGAACGCACCAGCTTCACGATGCCGGTGATCAGCAGTCCCAGGCCGATCAGGCCGGCCAGCGAGGCACCACCGAAGCCGACGAAGATCGGCATGAGCAACTTCTTGCTGACGTCCGCGGCGTCCTTGCCACTCAGCACGCTCACGTCAACAGAGCCGCAGTCGATCTTGTAGGCGCCGGCGTCGGTCGTCGTGAACGAGCCGAGCAGGTTGAACGTGCTGTCGCCCTCCTTGACCGAACCACTCGTGGAGTTCTCGACCGTCACCGGGCTACCGGCCGGATCGGTCACCGAGCAGGACGAACCGGTGGCGTCGCCGAACATCGCGACGGTGGTGTTTGCGGCGAAGTCGTGGGTGGAGCCCGCGGCGACGACCGGGGCCTCCTTGACCAGGTTGGCCATGTTCTTGACCCCGAACACCGTGCCGGCCAGGAAGATCGCGAAGGCGACCGGGAGCATGATGATTGCTCCGATGATGGTCAGCCACAGACCACGACGTTTGGGTTGCATGGTCGGGAGCCTAGCCCGCCGCGCGGCCGGGCGGGTCGAGCAGCAGATCGACCACCAGGGCGGTCCAGCCGGTCTGGTGGCTGGCACCCAGACCTTTTGCCGTATCGCCGTGGAAGTACTCGAAGAACAGCAGGTTGTCGCGCCAGGCGGGATCGTCGGCGAACCGCGGATCGCCTCCCCACACCGGGCGGCGGCCGTCCGGGCCGGGCAACCAGATCCCCACCAGGCGGTCGGCCAGGTCGGTAGCGATGTCGTCCATCGAGCGCTGTACGCCTGAGCCGGTGGGGTATTCGACGGTGAACCGGGAGCCGGGCACCTTGTCGTACCGCACCAGCGTGCGCACCACCAGATAGTTGGTGGGCAGCCACACCGGACCGCGCCAGTTGGAGTTGCCGCCGTACATGTCGGTCGTGGACTCGCCGGGCTCGTAATCGATGACCGCGCTGGGAAGTCCGGGCACGACGTACGGCGTGGACAGCCTTTTGGTCACCGACCGCAGGCCGTGCGGGGAGAGGAATCCCTGCTCATCGAAGACGTGCCGCAAGGCGGTGCTCGCCATGTCCGGTGTGACCAGGGAGATCAGGACCCCGTCGGTTCCTGCTACCCGCGGGACACGACCAAGGTTGTGCTCCCGCTGGGCAGGGCTGCGCTCGGAGTCATCCAGTCGGCGGGCGGTGCGCTTCTCCAGGACCGCCAGACGCCGTACCTGCTCCGGCGGAAGTGACACGGAGGCGAGCAGCGGGATCATGCCCACCAGGGTCTGCACCTTGATCGGGATCTGCTGCCCGGCGGCGTCAGTCAACCGGTCGTAGAAGAACCCGTCGGCCGGGTCGTAGAGATGGGCGTCATCCAGCGCATCGGCGATCAGCAGGAACTGTTCGAGGAATTTCACGACCATGTCGTCGTAGACGTCGTTCTGCTCGGCCAGCATGAGCGCGATCAGCAGCATGTTCTCCGAATACATCGCCATCCAGGCGGTGCCGTCGGCCTGCTCGATCGTGACACCGGGGGGCAGATGCGACCGGTCGACCGGGCTGATGTTGTCCAGGCCGAGGAAGCCGCCACCGAAAACGTTGTGACCGCTGGGGTCTTCGCGATTGAGCCACCAGGTGAAGTTCAGCATCAGCTTCTGGAAGATGCGCTCGAGGAAGGCGCGGTCCCGGGCGCCGTCGATGAGGAACACGCGCAGGGTCGCGAACGCGTGGACCGGCGGGTTGACGTCGTCGAAGTCCCACTCGTACGCCGGTAGCGCACCGTTGGGGTGTTGGAACCACTCCCGCAACAGGACGGTGAGCTGGTACTTCGCGAACGCCGGGTCCAGGTGGGCCCAGGCAATCGAGTGGAAGGCGAGGTCCCAGGCGGCGAACCAGGGGTACTCCCACGGGTCGGGCATGGCGAGGATGTCGAACGCGTCCAGGTGGCGCCAATTGGCGTTGCGACCGGTTTCTCGTTCCGGTGGCGGGGGCGGTTCGGCAGGATCGCCGTCCAACCATCGACTCACGCGGTAGGGGTAGATCTGTTTGCTCCAGACCAGCCCGGCCGACGCCTGTCGTAGCACCAGCCGGCGTTCGTCGTCGAGGTCCTTGCCGATCGCCGCGTAGAACTCATCGGCGTCGTTGATCCGTTGGGCGACAACGGAATCGCACAGCGCGGCGTCCCAACTGGTCGGCTCGTCCACTGGACGGTGCAACCGGAGTCGCAGGGTCACCGTCTGGCCCGCACCCACGGTCGGCTCGAACCAGAACGCCGCCTTCGTGCCCCGCTGGTCAGGGTTGACGGTGGGTGCGCCCGAGACGACGTGATCGTTGATCCCATCCTTGGGGTACGCCGAGCGTCGTGGTGCGCCGTCCTGGACGTCAGGGTTGGTTTCGTTGTCGCAGAACAGGATTCGCGGATCAGACCCGGGCTCGACGTCGAACCGGTACCCGCCGGCGATCGGATGGTCCGACACGATGGTCGTGCCGTCGAGGGACAGCGCTGGCGGCTGCGCGTCGGTCCACCGCCAGGTGTTGCGGAACCAGAAGGTGGGAAGGACGTGCAGGGTGGCTTGGTCCGGACCGTGATTGGTGATGTCGATCCGCATGAACAGATCGGTGGGCGACTCTTTGGCGTAGGTGACGTCGACGATCCAGAACCTGCCGTCGTCGAAGACACCTGTATCCATTAGCTCGAACTCGGGGTCCTGCCTTGTGCGACGGGCGTTTTCAGCAACGAGTTGTTCGTAGGGGAACTCCGCCTGCGGGTAGTGATAACGCCACTTCAGCAGCGCATGACTGGGCAGTCCTTCCAGGTACCACCAGTACTCCTTGACGTCCTCACCGTGATTGCCCTGCGGCCCGCTGAGGCCGAACATCCGCTCCTTCAGGAACGGGTCGCGGCCGTTCCACAGCGCCAGGGATAGGCACAGTTCCTGACGGACGTCGCAGATCCCCGCCATGCCGTCTTCGTTCCAGCGGTAGACCCGGGAGCGGGCTTGGTCGTGCGGGAAGCTGGCCCACGCGTCGCCGTCGGCGCTGTAGTCCTCGCGGACCGATCCCCACGCTCGCTCGGCCAGATAGGGGCCCCACTCGTACCAGGGATTTGCCTCGGACAGCGAGTCTTCCGCACGGCCGGTCGCCTCGGCGAGCCGGCGGTGTTCAGCGGTCTTCAGCGGATCAGAACCCGTCATAGGTCGAGTGTCCTGGAGTTGGTAGCCCTAGGCGCAGGTTTAGAAGTACCAGGGGAACTCCGACCAGTCAGGGTCGCGCTTCTCCAGGAACGCGTCGCGACCCTCCACCGCTTCGTCGGTCATGTACGCCAACCGCGTCGCCTCGCCCGCGAAGACCTGCTGACCCATCAAGCCGTCGTCGGTCAGGTTGAAGGCGAACTTCAGCATCCGCTGTGCCGTCGGCGACTTGCCGTTGATCTCGGCCGCCACCTGCAGCGACTCCTTCTCAAGGTCCGCGTGGTCCGCCACGATGTTGACCGCGCCCATGCGCTGCATCGTCTCCGCGTCGTACGTCCGGCCCAGGAGGAAAATCTCCCGGGCGAACTTCTGACCGACCTGCTTGGCCAGGTACGCCGACCCGTACCCCGCGTCGAAGGAGCCCACGTCCGCGTCGGTCTGCTTGAAGCGGGCGTGCTCGCGGGAGGCGATCGTCATATCGCACACCACGTGCAGCGAGTGCCCGCCGCCGGCGGCCCAGCCGTTGACCACGGCGATCACGACCTTGGGCATCGTGCGGATCAGCCGCTGCACCTCCAGGATGTGCAACCGTCCCCCGGCCGCCTTCACGCGCGCCTGGTCGACGGTCTCGGCCGTCTCCCCCTCGGCGTACTGGTAACCCGATCGGCCCCGGATCCGCTGGTCGCCACCGGAGCAGAACGCCCAGCCGCCGTCCTTGGCCGACGGGCCGTTGCCGGTCAGCAGCACGCAGCCCACGTCGGGGGTCATGCGGGCGTGGTCGAGCGCGCGATACAGCTCGTCGACCGTGTGCGGGCGGAAGGCGTTGCGCACCTCGGGGCGGTTGAAGGCCACCCGCACCGTGCCCCTGGCCGGCCCGTCCAGCACACACCGGTGGTAGGTGATGTCGGTCAGGTCCTCGAAGCCGGGCACCAACGCCCAGGCGGTCTCATCGAACGGGTTCTGATCAGTCACAGGGCCAACCCTAGGCTGGACTGCGTGATCGACCTGCAGGAGCTTCAGGACAGTGCGCACGTCGTCTCCATTCCGTTGCGGACGCGCTTCCGTGGCGTCGACCATCGCGAGGCGATGATCCTGCGCGGGCCGACGGGTGATGCCGAGTTCGCGCCGTTCCTGGAGTACGACGCGGCCGAGTCCGCGCGCTGGCTGGCGGCCGCCATCGAGGCCGGGTGGGGCTCGTGGCCTGCGCCGGTGCGTTCGTCGATCCCCGTCAACGCGACCGTGCCGGCGGTGGACGCGTCGGAGGTCGCTGGGGTCCTGGCGCGGTACGACGGGTGCACCACGGCCAAGGTCAAAGTCGCCGAGCGTGGTCAGTCGCTGGACGACGACGTGGCCCGCGTGGCCGAGGTGCGCTCCCTTCTCGGGCCCACCGGCAGGATCCGGGTCGACGCGAACGGCGGCTGGTCGCTGGACGACGCTGTGTGGGCGTTGACCGCGTTGTCGGGCTTTGAGTTGGAGTACGCCGAGCAGCCGTGCGCGACCGTGGAGGAGTTGGCATCGCTGCGAATTGCGTTGGTGAACAACGGCGTTGACCTGCGGGTGGCTGCCGACGAATCGATCCGGAAGGCGACTGATCCGTTGTTGGTGGCCCGGCTGGGCGCGGCGGATATCGCAGTGGTCAAGGTCGCGCCGCTGGGCGGGGTGCAGGCTGCCCTCGACATCGCGCTCGAAGCCGGATTGCCGACGGTGGTGTCCTCTGCGCTGGACACGTCGATCGGGATCGCGGCCGGAGTCGCGTTGGCTGCGGCGCTTCCGGATCTCGAATTCGCCTGTGGCTTAGGAACCGTCGAGCTTCTCTCAGGTGATGTGACATCCAGTCCGCTGGTGCCCCAGGCTGGTTCGATCGACGTACGCCGACCCTCGGCTGACCGTCTCTCATCCCTCCGCGCGGCGCCTGAGCGGGAAACGTGGTGGCGGCAGCGTCTCGCGGCTGCCTACGCTGAGTTGTGACCTCCATCGAACCAGACACCAAGGACTGGACCTGGGTCCTCGAAAAGGCCTGCCCGGACTGCGAATTCGATCCGACACAGATCGACTTCGCGACCATCGCCGACCAGGTGCGATCGATGACCCCGCGGTGGCAGGACCGGCTCGCGCGCCCGGATGCGACGACGCGGCCCGAACCCACCGTATGGTCACCGACCGAGTACGCCGCTCACGTGCGGGACGTCCACCGCGTGTTCGACGAGCGGTTCGAGCAGCTACTGACCGAGGACGATCCGCTCTTCGCCAACTGGGATCAGGACGCGGCCGCGATCGACGGTGACTACGCGTCGTTGTCGCCCGATGCGGTGAGCATCGAATTAGCCACTGCGACAGAGCAGATCGCCTCCCGCCTCGACACCATCACCGCCGACCAACTCGATCGACCCGGTCGCCGCAGCAACGGATCGATCTTCACCGTCGACACACTGGCTCGCTACTACCTTCACGACCTCGTACATCACCTGCATGACGTCGACGCCTGAGCCCGACGTCCGTAGCCACCCGGTGGTCACCGGCCTGGTCGAGCTCCTCAACGAACTGGATCCGGACGGGGTGCTGTCCGTTTCGGTCGTCGGGTCGGCGGCCGCCAGCGGCTTACGCCCGCAAAGCGACCTCGACGTGCTGGTCATAACTCGCTCGTCCTGGTCACAAGGCGCCCGCCGCGCGATGATCGACTACCTCCTGCGCGTCTCAGGAGCCCGCGCGACGGTCACCCCGGGACGCCCCGTCGAACTGACCTCTCTAGCCCTGCGCGACGTGGTGCCCTGGCGATACCCGTCGACGTGTGACTTCCTGTACGGCGAGTGGTTGCGTGACGACTACCTCGCTGGCTATGTGCCGCAGCCCGCGATCGACGCCAACCTGCCGGTTGTCGTGACGAGTGCCCGGGACCACGCGCTTGTTGTAAGGGGTGTCCCGCCGCGCCAACTGCTCGACCCTGTTCCGGAAGCGGACCTCTTCCAGTCCCTGCACGATGGATTGCCCTCTCTGCAAAGCAATTTCGCAGGGGACGAGCGAAACGTGCTGCTGACGCTCGCCCGGATGGTGGCGACGTTGGAGACCGGCCGGATCCATCCGAAGGACGTCGCGGTAGAGGTCATTCTCGGCAGCCTCGACCCGGATGACCGATCGACGCTCACCCTCGCCGCGCGTGGCTACCGTGGCGAAGCCACCGACGACTGGTCGACCCGCGCTGATGCGGCGGCCGAGACCATGCGTCGCCTGGTCGCCCGCATCGAAGAATCGCGCTTCACCGGTTCGCGCGATTAGCCTTCGTCGGTTCCGCCGGCGACGCAGAACTGGTTGCCGTCAGGATCGGCAACCGCGGCGACCGCTTCTATCTCCACCAGCTGGTGTTCATAGCCCAGCACGGTGACGCCCAACAAGGTGCTGGGCACGTCGTGATCGCCGAATGCTGCCCGCACGACCTGCCACACGTCAACCAGATCCGAGCGCTCGGACGACGCGACCAGGACACGGGTGCTGACGACGTCCGTGATCGTGACGCCGGCTGCCCGGAGTGCTTCGGTGAGGGTCTCAACGCATTTGGCGGCTTGCCCCGTGTAGTCGCCCACCGCTGCGATCGATCCATCGTGCTCGAGCGGGCAAGCGCCAGCGAGGAAGACCAGACGCGCACCCGGTTCCACGGTGGCCGCGTAGGCGTATTGAGCCACATCGCTGAGAGCATCGGCGCGAATGAGTCGGACAGCAGGAGCCATCTGTCCATTCTGTCGTGGCGCGCATCGCGGCTGCTTACGCTGAGGTGTGGACCTGCAACAGCTGAAGGACCGGCAGAGCACCGCCTTCTTTCCCACGGTCATCCGCCGGTTCCGCGAAATCGACGGAGGCAACCAGGCCGGTTTGCTGTCGCTGACCCTGTTCACGACCGTCCTGCCGCTGATCATCCTGGGCTTCGGCTATCTGAGCGGGTTCGCGTCCAACATCAGCGTGGGTGTCCTCTTCGACCGCCAGCTGGGGCTGACGGGCGACTTGGCGAAGGCCGTGCGCGACGCCTTCGGCACGGCAGACGGTCTGCGCTCGTCCTGGACGATTCTGGGTCTGGCCGGGTTCCTGGTGTGGGGCATCCCGATGACGGTGCAGGTAGCCGGCATCTTCGCGGCCGCCTGGCGACGGGAGATGCTGCCCTTCAGCCAACGGCTGTGGCGGGGCACCGTGTGGTTCCTGGCCTATCTGATCAGTCTCGCCCTGCACGACATGATCGCCTTCGGCAGCGACCACCCTGTCCCCCAGGGCATCGCGCTCTACGTGGTGTCGTTGTTGCCGATCTGGCTGTTCTGGACCATCACACCGGCCCTCCTGGTGCACGATGGCGGTCGCGGTGCCCGGTTCCTGGCCACGGCTGGCCTGGCCGGTCTGGCCATCGACGGGGTCATCCTGCCGCTGCTGCTGCGTGTCATCTCGCCGCCGCTCCTGGAGAGCTGGGACGGGTTCGGGGCGATCGGGGTCGCGATGACCATCATCATCTGGTGCGGCGCCATCGCCGTGGGCTGGGTCCTGACCGCCTGCTGTGGTGCGGTGCTGTGGGAACGCGTCGCGCCGGCGTCCATTGTCGAAGCGGCTGAATCAGATTCGGCGCAGACGACAGGCTGAGCACGTGGGTCAGACCTTCGGGGCGACCTGTTCGAAGACCGCCTGCGACCCCGCCGCGATCAACGGCTTGCGTAACGTCGTCGGGTTGTACGGCGCAAGGTCCGGATAACCGACCACGCCACCGGCCTCGGACAACAGCAACGACCCGGGCGCGTGATCCCACGGCATCGTGCCCCCGTAGACGATGTAATCCGTCTCTCCCTCAGCGAGTTTCGGGTAGTCGATGCCGCAGGACGCCCAGGTCAGACTCATCGGCGGTAGGTCTGCCCCAAGTGACTGGCCCACCTCGCGGCGCCATGACGTCCGCCCATCAGGTTGTCCCGCCACAGCCGCCCGGGTGAGCCGACGCTCACCGCACCATGCCCCGGCACCCCGCTCCGCGACGTACGCCAATTGATGCTCCGGCTGCCAGATCCAACTGCGCACCACGGTCGGCCCCTGCAACTCGGCCACCATGAGCGCGTGGTCGGGCGAGCCGTGCACGAAGTTCTTCGTGCCGTCGATCGGGTCGACGGTGAACCAGTGCCCCGCGTCCGCGGCGCGGCCCAGGATGGCCGGATCCGCAGCGACCGCCTCCTCGCCGACGATCAACGCATCGGGGTACGCCGATCGCAGGACCTCCGTGATCGCCACCTCCGCCTCGCGGTCGGCGACCGTCACCAGATCCCCGGGGTTCTTCTCCATCACCTGCTCATCGGACAGGCTGCGGAATCGGGGTCGCACGATGCGGTCGGCGACGTCTTGGAGCAGTTCGAGCACCTCGGCGGTCTGCACAGGTCAACTATGCCCGAACCAGTTATCCACCGTGCCGGCATATGACTTTATATGACTGGGTGTCACTCATATAGAGTCATATGTATGGTCCAACCCAGCCCCTACAGCCCCGGCGCGGTCGCCCATCACCTCGCCGGACGGCAAGAGCAACTGGCGGAGGTCGACGAGCGGTTGGACTACCTGACCCAATTAGGTCGGCTGGTCCCGCGGATCCGGATCGACCATGGTCCGCGGGGACTTGGTAAGACGTCGCTCATGCGGGAGGTCCAAAAACGAGCCCTCGCCCGCGGCGCTCTCACCATCTGGGTCACCGCGGGAGAAGCTGAGGGTTTGGTCGCGGCCATTGCTGCTCAGTGCGAGCGCGCCTTGACCGAGCTAATTCAGGAACGTGGCCGTCTACGACACGCCCTCAACTCTGTCGACCTCGAGGCTGAGCTCGGCGTCCCCGGGATTGCATCCATCAAGGCTTCCCATCGTCATTCGGATACGAGGCCCAAAGCCGCGGCACGCGACCTCGAGGCCCTTATCGTCGCGGTTGCCTCGGCGGGTATCGGCAAAGGGAAGACGGGAATCGTCCTATTCATCGACGAGATCCAGTCAGCTGACCCAGACGGCCTGCGGGCCCTCTCCTACGCCTGGCAGCACTTGCAGTCGGAGGCTCAGGATCTTCCCGTGGCGTTCTTCGGAGCCGGACTGCCCGAAAGCGTCGGTCACATCAACCGCGCGGTCAGCAACTCAGAACGCTTCGCCTACAAGCGGCTGGGCAGCCTCTTGGACGATGCTGTCGCTGTTGCCCTGGGTGGCCCAGCACGCGAGCTCGGGGTGCTCTGGGACCACGACGCACTGGGCGATGCCGTGCAGGAAGCGCGCGGCTACCCACATACCGTGCAGCTCATCGGCGACTACGCCTGGGGACGCGCGGGCCGACCGGATCCGGGGGGACGCATCACGCGACACCATGTTGCGGGAGCCATCCTCGACACCCGGAAGGATCTCGCCGAACTCTACGAAGCGCGGCTGGCCAAGATCTCCGGTCAACAGGAAGTGGAGCTCGTCGGTGCGCTGGCGGTGTTCGGCGACGGACCGATCCGCCGGATCGATCTGGCCAAGACCCTGGGCAAGACCTCAAACGACCTGAGCCTGCCCCGGCAGAAGTTGATCGCGGCTGGCATCATCGCCGAATCCGGTTACGGCCAGCTGGAATTCACGATCCCGGGCTTCGCGGCGTTCGTCCGTCACCACTACGGACTGAGCGACGAAGAGCCGCCACCGCCGACGACCCTGGCCGCCCGGATGGCTCGCGATCGGGGTATCACCGCCCGGATCAAAGCCAACGTGAAGGGCTGACTACTGCCGGAAGACCTTGTGGTTAGCAGCCTGAGCGCGGGGCCGGATCACCAACTGGTCCACGTTGACGTACTCCGCGCGCGTCGCGATCCAGGCCACCGCGTCGGCGATGTCGTCCTGGGTCAGCGGGTTCGCGACCCCGGCATAGACCTTCTCCGCCGCGGCAGCGTCACCACCCATGCGCACCAGGGCGAACTCGTCAGACTTCACCATCCCCGGGTCGATCTCGCAGATCCGCACCGGCTGGTCGAAGATCTCGAGGCGCAGCGACTGCATCATCGAGTGCACCGCCGCCTTCACCCCGCAGTACCCGCCGCCGCCTTCGTAGGCCACCAGCCCAGCGGTGGATCCGATCGTGATCACGACACCGTGCGCGTTGATCAGGGCCGGCAACAGCGCCTGGATCGTGGCCGTCGCGCCGATGACGTTGGTGTCGTACATCCGCCGCCAGTCGTCCAGGTTCGCCGTCGCCACCGGGTCGGTGCCGAGCGCGCCCCCGGCGTTGGCGACCAGCACGTCCACCCGGTCCCCGGCCGCTTCCGCCAAAGCGGCGACATCCGCGGCCGACGTCACGTCGCAGGTGACCGCCCGACCGCCGATCTCCTCCGCCAGCTCCGCGATCCGGTCGGTCCGCCGCGCGGCACAGATCACCTCGAAACCCTCGGCAGCCAACCGGCGCGCCGAAGCGCGGCCGATCCCACTGGAAGCACCTGTCACCACTGCAATCCGGGCTGTCACAGGGATAACGATAGGGCGGGCATACAGTGACGGTTGTGCCCACCCTGCAACCGTTCGAGGTCCGACCGGGTGAGCACGCGGCGTACCTGAACGCCTTGCGTAGTGCCCTGGATGGCACCGGACCCGCGCTGATCCCCTTCACCGGGCAGCCGCCGATCCTCCCGACGTACGCCGAGTCCGACCTCCCAGCCCACCTCGCTCTCGTCGTGGGCACCTCCGGGTCCACCGGCGTACCCAAACGCGCGATGCTCACCACCGATGCACTGATCGCAAGCGCCGACGCCACCCACGACCGGCTCGGCGGACCGGGCCAGTGGTTGCTGCCGATGCCCGCGCAGTACATCGCGGGCACGCAGGTGCTGATCCGGTCGCTGCGAGCGGGCACCACACCGGTCGCCGTCGAGCACGACTTCGATGACGCCGCAAGGCAACTCACCGGTGAGCACCGCTACACCGCACTGGTCCCGACCCAGCTGACCCGGTTGTTGGAGACGTCACCTGCGGCACTGCGATCGTTCGATGCGATCCTGCTCGGCGGCGCCGCCGCAAGCCCGAAGCTCCTGGAGCGCGCCGCCGAGAAGGGGGTCACCGTCGTGCGGACCTACGGCATGAGTGAGACCGCCGGCGGCGCGGTCTACGACGGCCGACCCCTCCACGGCACCACCGTCGGCCTCGACGCGGACGGCCAGATCGAGATCACCGGTCCGACGGTCGCCCACGGCTACCTCGGTGACCCCGAGCGCACGGCGACGGCCTTCCGGCTCGGCGCGCAACGCACGTTCCGCACCGGCGACCTCGGCTCGATCGACGCCGACGGCCGTCTTCGCGTCGAGGGACGGGTCGACGATCTGATCAACACCGGCGGGGTGAAGGTCGCGCCACGCGTCGTCGAAGAAGCCGTCGAGCGGATCCCGCACATCGACGAAGTCGTCGCCCTCGGGCTACCCGACGACGAGTGGGGCCAAGCGGTGAGTGTCGCGATCCGCACCTCGAAGGACTGGCACTGGCCGGCCCTTCGCGACCTGTTGCGCGACGACTTGCCGCCCTATGCCCTGCCCCGACGGTTCCTGCACGTCGACACCATGCCTGTCCTCGGCTCCGGCAAGCCCGACCGCGCCGCGCTCGCGGCCCGGCCCGGGTGGGAAACTGTGCCGACGTCCAGCACCACCGACCGCTGAAGGAACCATGGCCACCCTGTCTGAATGGATCGAAGGCGCGCGCCCGCGCACCCTGCCGGTCGCGGTCGCGCCGGTCGCCGTCGGTTCCGGTTCGGCGCACGTCCTCGGCGGTTTCAATGCCGCGTATGCCGTTCTGGCGCTCTTGGTTTCGCTGTTCCTACAGATCGGCACCAACTACGCCAACGACTACTCAGACGGCATCCGCGGCACCGACGAGGTGCGGGTCGGTCCGGTGCGCCTGGTCGGGCAACGGCTCGCGACCCCGGCCAACGTGAAATTCGCCGCGTTCGCCAGCTTCGGCGCCGCTGCACTCACCGGTCTCGCCCTCATCGCCCTCTCCGGCGCGTGGTGGTTCCTGCTCATCGGTGTCGCCTGCATCATCGCCGCGTGGAAATACACCGGCGGCAACAATCCCTACGGCTACCTCGGTCTCGGAGAGATCTTCGTCTTCGTCTTCTTCGGCCTGGTCGCGACCCTCGGCACCACCTATACGCAGGCCGGCCGCGTCGACCTGGTCACCTGGGCGGGAGCCGTCGGTGTCGGAGCCATCGCCTGCGCGATCCTGGTCGCCAACAATCTGCGGGACATCCCCTCCGACCTCGAGGTCGGCAAACACACGCTGTCCGTGCGGATCGGCGACCGCAACTCGCGGTACTTCTACGTGGCCCTCCTGGTCATTGCGGCGATCTGTGTGCTGATCTGCGGGGCCCGCCACCCGTGGGCACTGCTCGGCCTGCTGGGCCTGGCACCCGCCGTACCTGCCGTGATCACCACCCTGAAAGGCGCCGTGGGTCGGGATCTGATCCCCGTCCTGGCCCGCACGGGAATCACCTCCGGCACGTACGGCGTGCTGCTGGGCCTTGGTCTCTTCCTCGCCTGATCTGTGGAGTCGGTGACGCGCTACCGCTGGCTCTACGTCGCAGTTGCCGTCGGCTCGCTGGCGCTCAATCTGCCCTGGCTGGGCACCATCAGCGCGTGGCTCGACGAAGCAGCTACCCGCTCGGCCGCGACCAGGCCGCTGCCCGATTTGTGGCAGTTGCTCCACCACCAGGACGCCGTGTCAGGCGCCTACTACCTGGCGATACACGGTTGGACGAGCGTCGTGGGCGACTCGTGGCTCTCGATGAGGCTGCCGTCGGCACTCGCTGCCGCGGGGGCGGCGGTCGTTGCGACAGCGACAGGGCGGGTCGTCGGTGGCTGGGCGATCGCCACGATGACCGGGATCCTGATGGTGTTGCTACCAGGCGACGCATGGGCCGGGTTGGACGCTCGCCCAACGGCATTCGCACTTCTTCTCGTCACGGCGGCGCTCTGGACCTGGTTGAAGGCGCCCGAGCGCCCGCGGTGGCCGACCTTCGCGCTCATCGCGGCGGCCGGATGGGTGCAACTGACGGCCCTGCTGCAACTGACCGCACTGGTGGAGCGCGGCACCATTCGCACACGCCGGTTCTGGTGTGCGGCTGGACTCACCGTCGCGGCCGTCGTGCCCCTGGCGATCGTCGGGCACCGTCAGGTCCAGCAGGTCGGCTGGATCAAGTCATCTTTGCCCGCGCAGTTGTACTCCGCTCTGATCGGTCGGGTGGCGGACGGCCCACAATCGACGACCGTCGCCGTGCACCTGACGACGGTCACCAACGTCGTGCTCGCTTTCGTGGTGTTGGCGCTCACCGCATCCGCGGCGTACGCCGTGCGCACCCCCACCGTCAGCCGCCTGGTTCGCTGGGCCTACCTGCCAGCACTCATGGCGATTGCTATCGGCGCCGTCACCGGATCCTCGCAGTATCTGTCCCGCTACTTCGCCAGTTCCCTTCCGGCCGTCGCCATCCTGGCGGCGGTGGGGCTGCGCCAGCTGAACACCCACGGTCGGCGAGTAGCCGCGATCGGCTCCATCACGGCGCTCTGTGTGCCTGCCCTCGTCGCGCAGCGCGTGGCGGACGGCAAATGGGGTGAGGACTTCCAGAGCCTGGCTCGCGTGATCCACGCTGCCCCGGCTGAGACGCCGGTCTTCTACGTAGGCAACGCCGTCAGCGTGGGGATCGCCTACCCCTCAGACGTCGCCGGCCACCGGCAGACCCCCGACCCCGGCGGGGCCGCCAGCTCAGCGAGCCTGTGGGGGCCGACGATCGACGTACGCCGGGTGGTCACCGACCTGCGCCCCGGCGCCTCCCTGGTCGTGCTGCCCACCAAAGAGCGATCAGCCCTGGACGCGGTGGTGCGGACGGACACACGTTGCGCGGTCACGCACTCCGTCCCCGGGAAACGGTTCTCGATCGTTGCCCTGTCCTGCCCCTGAGCTGGCGGCGCTAGACCCGGGCGAGCGCAGTCCTACCGTGATCAGGTACACGGCGAACCACAGCTCGAAGGCAAAGACGGGTACGGCGGCGGCCGCGGCGATCGCGCCATTCAGGGGAATCGCGCCCCACAGCTGCGCGAGGTTGCTCCCCAGCACCTGGACACCGCCGGCAAGGCCGAGCAGCGCCAGCGGCCTCGGCACTGCGCGAGAGTCCCACAGCAGCCAACCCAGCACGATCGTGTTCACGCTGATCACCAGGCCCTGGCCGACGAGGAACGACGCGGTGTGGACTGCGGCGGCGGCGTCCGTGAGCAACTGATCCGTCCTGCTGCTCCACATCACAGCGAGCATCGGCAACATCCCGGCGGCGATGGTGGCTGCCTCGACCGCCCGAAGCAGCGCGAACGTCGCGGCGCGCACCACGCCGTACTCCCGAAGGAGGGCCCACAGCAAGACGCCGGTTCCGACGCAGCCCAGCGCGAGGGCGAACTCGAGCGTGACTCCGGCGGCGAGCGCGCCCGAGCCGTATGCGAGAACCGCAGCAACCGAGGTGACGTGGGTGACCAGGTACAGGATGCCGGCAGCGCGCGCGTACCGGCGTCGAGCGGGGTTCATGAGCAGTCCTCTCGGAGTTGGTATACGGCGTACACCAGTAGTCCCCCGATGCTAGGTGTACGGTGTATACATGTCAACGGCGGGACCGCGTCACCGGCTCGATCGCTCGCAGATCGTCACCGCCGCAATCGGACTTGCCGACGACCAAGGTCTTGACGCCGCGAGCATGCGCGGCGTCGCCGAGCGGCTCGAGGTGACCCCGATGGCGCTGTACAAACACGTCGGGAACCGGTCCGAGCTGGTCGACGAGATGCTGGACCGCCTCCTCGAAGGGATTGCCGCGCCAGAAGCAGAAGACGATTGGCGCGCGGCGGTCCGCGCCCGGGTGCTCGCCGCCCGTGCTCAACTCATCGCCCACCCGTGGGCCCAGGACGCCATCGAGTCGCGTCCCCTCGCGACCCCCAGGGTGCTCGCGCACATGGACGCGCTGATGGGCGCGATGTTCGACGGCGGGCTGTCGGCCGACCTCGTCCATCACGCGATGCATGCGCTGAGCACGCGGATGTGGGGGTTCACCCGCGATGTGCTGCCCACTCCGCAGGTGCCGGATGAGCCCGTCGAGCGGGCCCGGGCGATGGCCGAATTCGCGCAGTCGTATCCCGCGATCGTGCGGATGGCGACGACCGCCCAGCACGCGAGCGCCGGGTGCGACGACGACGCGGAGTTCGCCTTCGCGCTCGACCTGCTTCTCGACGGAATCGAGCGGCTACACCAGGCTGGGTGGCGTTCCGACCCGGCCACGTGATCCAGGCACTGCGGCCACAATGGACGGATGGGTCAACGCATGTTTGTCGCCATCACCCCACCTATCGAGGTCGTCGAGGACCTCTCGTACTTTCTTGAACCGCGCCGCGAGCAGGGTCTGCCGTTCATCGATCCGGCCCAGTGGCACATCACGCTCGCCTTCATGGCTGATGTGCCCGACTACGCGGTGGACGAGTTGCAAGAGCGGCTCTCCGATGCCGCCGCCCGACGAAACCCGTTGACGCTGCGGTTCGAGGGTGGTGGCACCTTCCCCGACCCCACTCGCGCCAAGGTGCTCTGGCTCGGCGTCGCCGGCGACACCGATGAGTTGGGCAGGCTCGCCGTCAACGTCCGCTCGGCCGCGACCACCGCGGGGGCGCCGGTCGACGGTAAAGCCTTCACGCCGCACCTGACTCTGAGCCGGTTGCATCATCCGATCGAGGCCACTCGCTGGCTGCGGATCCTGGACTCCTATGACGGGCCGACCTGGGCCGCCACTCACATTGATCTGATCGCATCCCACCTGCACGAAGGACGTCGCCCTCGCTACGAGGTGGTCAACTCGTTCGCTCTCGGCGAGCACACGTCGTACTCTGCATAACGTGGCAATCAAGAGGGAGGTCTCCGGCGCACTCTTCGCCGGATTGATCTGAGGCGCTCCGCGCTCCGACCCACCGGTCGGAGCGCAGCACTGTGCCCACCCGACGCCACTTCCCGAAAGCCCTTGTCATGCAACCCATTTCTGACTCTGACCTGCTCGCATCCTTCGTCAACGTCTCCGTCCGCGAGCGCAAGGCCATCCCCGTCCCGCAGGATGTCGACTGGGACAAACGCGACTTCCTCGGCTGGCGCGATCCCAAACTGCCGTTGGTCGGTTACGTGGTCATTCCGACGGCCGACGACCTGATCGGGATCCAGCTGCGGGAGACCGCGCAGAAGGCGCTGCGGCGGCCGCAGTGCGCCTGGTGCGAGGACGTCACGTTGCCTAACGAGGTCGTGTTCTTCAGCGCCAAGCGGGCCGGCGCAGCCGGTCGCAACCACAACACGATCGGCACGCTGATCTGCTCGGGCTTCGAGTGCAACGCCAACGTCCGCAAGCCACCACCGTTGGCGTACAACGGTTTCGATCTTGACGCGGCGCGATGGCAGCGGATGGAGCACCTGCGCGAGACGGTGACCGCCTTCGCCCGATCGGTGACTGCAGAGGTTTAGTCGTCGTCCTCGGCGGTGCGGTGCGCGTCAGCCTTGACCCGCTTCGCCTCGACCTTGTCCTCGATCTGCCGGGCGAACTTCTCCCGGGGCACCTGTAGGGCGATCAGCGAGATGATCGCCGACACGACCGCGGACAGGATCAGCAGCGGCCAACCCCGCAGGCCGGCGAACCACAGCAGGATCAGGACGATCGCGAAGATCGCGAAGCGGAGCAGTGAATAGCGGACCATTGGTCACATCCCCGAGTAGGAGTGCTGGCCAACGAAGTACACGTTGACGATGCCGTAGTTGATGATGATGCAGGCGTACGCCGCGAGCGCCAGGTAGGCGGCCTTCTTGCCCGACCAACCGGCGGTGTAGCGCGCGTGCAGGTACGCGGCGTACATCACCCAGATGACCAGGGTCCAGACCTCCTTGGGGTCCCAGTTCCAGTAGTGGCCCCAGGCCTTCTGCGCCCAGATCGCACCGGCGATGAGGGTGAACGTCCACAGCGGGAAGGCGATGATGACGATGCCGTAGGCCAACCGGTCCAGCGTCGTGGAATTGGGTAGCGCATCCAGGAAGCCGCCGGTGCGCTCGCGCGACTCGCGGCGGGCCTGCACCAGGTAGAGCAACTGCACCACGAAGGCCAGCGTGAACAGCCCGATCGACAAGGTGGCGACGGTGACGTGGATCGACAGCCAGTAGCTCTGCAGCGAGGGCATCAACTGCGACGCCGCGGTGTAGAAGACCAGCGCGGAGACCATCTCCAGCAGGATCGCGATCAGCGTCACGAACATCCCGAGCCACCGGATGTCGCGCTTGACGCTCCAGATGCTGAAGGCCACCAGCATGAACAGGGTTGCCACCAGGGCGAACTCGTACATGTTGCCCAACGGGGGACGCTGGACCGACAGCGACCGGAACAGGATGCAACCGGCCAGCAGCAGGGTGCCCAGGTAGGTCAGCGACATGCCGATCCCGGCCCACTGCCGCTTCTCGGCAACCTCTTCATCGGCCGGCGCCTCGGTGAGGACTGCCGTGTCCGAGGAGCCTTCCGCAGCGGATACCGAGCCTGACGTACGCCGAGTGGCGGCTCGTTCGGCCCGCGCCGGGTGACCGGCCAGGTCGACCCCGAACGCCAGCATCGCCAGGGTCAGCACCAGCGCGGAGGACCACAGCAGGTTGGTCGAGATGCTCGAGAACGACTCGTTGGTCTCACCGTTGCCGATGGCAGTGACCAGTGTCGGCAGCAGAGCCGTCATGCTTTCGCACCTTTCGAAGTGTCAGCGGGCTCCCCGCGGACGGTGTCCAGCAGGGAATCCAGTGCGACCTGCAGCCGCGGGTCATCGCCCTTGGCCAGGCCACCAATGGTCACCAGGGTACGCGGCGCATCCGGGGTGGAGCCCGGTGCCGGTTCGAAGGTGAAGAAGATCCGGCGCCGGCGCAGCGTCATCGACATGATCAGACCGGCCAGGCCGAGCAGCGCTCCGGCGAGCACCCACTTGCTGGCCGGGTCGTGCCGCACGGACAGACCAGCCCAGCGCGGCACGTCATCCAGGGTGATCGAACCGCGGCCACCGGGCAGGGTCACCGTCTGGCCCGGCTGGACCAGGATCCGCAGCGGCTGACCGTCGGTGTCCTTGACCTGCGTCATCTTGGAGGTGTCGAGGGTGTAGACCGACTGCGGCAGACCGTTCGGGAACAGATCGCCCTCGTAGAGCCCGAGCACCAGGGCGGGTTTGGCCAGCCCGGGCCAGGTCGAGATCGGACCCGCGGCGTTGTCGAAGGCGTACGTCGGCAGGAAGAACCCGAAGAAGCCAAGCTGCTTGGGGCTGGCCGCCGGGACCTTGATCGCACCTGTCGATTTGTACATGTTGTCCTGCGGCAGGAAGGGGGTCTCCTGGTCGTAGATGACCTTGCCCTTGGCGTCCTTCACGGTCACGTGCGGTGCGTAGCCGTTGCCGAGCAGGTAGACGTTGCTGCCCTCGATCGACAGCGGTTCGTTGACCGCGATCGTTTGCTGCTTCGGGGTGGCGCCCGGCAGCGTGGTCGTCACGTGCGCGGTGAAATCGCGCGGCTGACCCCACTGCGCGGAGGTCGACGGCACGCCGGATTCGAAGCTGACGTCGAGTTGGTCGACCTTCAGCGTCCACGGCGTCAGCTCGTCCAGATCCACCCACGGCCCACCGGACAACGTGTCGTAGCGGGTTGTCGTGTTGGAGAAGGACGTCCCGACCGGCACGATCACGTCACCGCGCCAGCCCAGCAGATGCCCCAGAGCGACGCCGATGATGATGATCACCAGACACAGGTGGAAGAGCAGGTTGCCGGTCTCCCGCAGCCGGCCACCCTCGGCGGCCAGGGCCGTGTCCTCGCTGCGGACGCGGTACCGCTTGCGCCGCAACACGCCGTACGCCCGGTCCTTGATCGACGCGACGTCGCCGTCTATCTCGGCGGTGTTGCTGGCGGGCAGCCGGGTGATCCGGGCGGGCACCTTCGGCAGCGGCGAGCGCAGGATCTGCACGTGCTGCTTGACCCGCGGAATCACACAACCCAGCAGCGAGACGATCAGCAGCAGGTAGATCGCGCTGAACCAGACCGAGGAGTAGACGTCGAAGAAACCGAAGCGGTCCAACCACGGGCCGGCGGTCGGATGGTCGGCGATCCACTGGGCGGTCCGGCTGGCGTTGATCCCGCGCTGGGGGAAGATCGAGCCCGGCACCGCGGCGACCGCGAGGATCAGCAGCAGGAAGAGCGCCGTGCGCATCGAGGTCAGTTGCCGCCAGAACCAGCGCAGGCCGCCCCAGAAGCCGAGCTTGGGCTGCTGGATCGGATTCTTCTTCGAAGCCGTCGTCGTGGTCGCCACGTCAGATCACCGGCCGGAATCCGTCGGTGCCGACCAGTTGCGTCTGCACCCACACGATGAAGTGCTCCCACACGCCGGCGACCATGAGCACACCGACCAGCAGCATCAGGCCGCCGCCGACGAGTTGAATGCCGCGGTGGTGGTCGCGCAGCCAGCGCGACGCCTTCTCGGCGCGGGAGTAGCCCGCCGCGATCAGGATGAACGGGATGCCGATCCCGAGCGAGTAGAAGACGGCGAGGAGTACGCCGCGTGCCGGGCTGGCCGTGCCGATCGGGTTGGCGATCGACAGGATCGCGCCGTAGACAGGGCCGACGCACGGGCTGGTGCCGATCGCGAAGACGGCGCCCAGCAGCGGCGCACCGATGAGACCGGCCTGCGGTCGCCAGCGCACCGGGATCCCCCGCTGACCGATGAACCCGAGGTAGACAAGGGCCAGCAGGATCACGACCACGCCGCCGAGTCGCATTGCCAGAGAGCGGTATTCGGTGACCAGCGTCAGCGCCCAGCCGTAGGCGGCCGCGACCGCGACGAGCACGACGGTGAAGCCGAGCACGAAGAGCAGCGCGCCCAGCACCAACCGGGTCCGGCGACGCTCATCGGTCAGCCCAGTGACGTAGCCGAGGAAACCCGGCACCAGCGGCAGGACGCACGGCGAGGCGAAAGAGACCACGCCCGCCAACAGCGCCAGGCCGATCGCGAAGAAGATGCTCCCATTGGCGACGACTGTGCCGGCGTCACCGGCCAGGGTCACGCCTTCTCCTTGAGCACGTCACTGACCAGACCGGTGAGGGTCAGGTACGTCGTGGGGCCGCTCACGCGCGCGGCGATCCGATGCTGGGTATCCAGGACGAGCGTCGTGGGATAGGCCGTCACCGAGTTCTGCAGGTTGAGCAGGACCGCTCCCCCGTCGTCGGCCAGCGATGGGTAGGTGATGCCCTTGGCGGTCAGCGTGGCCTGGGCGTTGGTCACCGAGTCGCGCTGGTCGATGCCGATCATCTGCACGGGTTCATCGGCCTTCTGCCAGCCCTCCCACGCCTTCTGCAACTCGGGCAGTTCCTTCTGGCACGGCGGGCACCAGGCGCCCCACACGTTGACCACCAGCACCTTGCCGTCCGCTTGCGAACTGCTCCACTTCTGACCGTTCAGGAGGGTGCCGGAGAAGGAGACCGGCTTGCCGCGGTCCGCCGGCGCAACCGTGGAGACGGTGCCGTCGCCCGATACGTAGTTCTTGTCGTCACCCTTATTGGCCTGCGCCGAAATCGAATTGGTGTCACTGCTGCACGCCGCCAACCCGGTGGGCAACGCAGCCAGCAACACCGCGGCCAGCGCCGCGCGACGGGAAATCACGCGCCAATCCCACCCGTCGACGACGCCAGCAGATCAGCCGACGGCTCGGCGTACCCGACGGAGATCAGGAAGTCACCGCGGAAGGTGACCGAGGTGACCGAGGCCAGCGAGCACTGGCGTTTGCGCGGATCGTGCCACAGGCGATGGCCCTCGAAGGACTCGCGGGCGATCCACACCGGCAACTGATGACTGACGATGACCGCCTCGTGGCCGAGCGCCGCCTCGCGGGCGTCGTGCACGGCAGCCTGCATCCGGGCGGCGATCTCGGCGTACGGCTCGCCCCAGGACGGTTTGGTCGGGTTGACCAACTTGCTCCAGTAGCGCGGCTTGAGCAGTTGCGCGGGCTTCTTACCGACGGTCAGACCCTCGAAGTCGTTGCCCGCCTCGATCACCCGCTCATCGATGGTGACCGGCAGGTGCAGGGCCTCGGCCAACGGCTCGATCGTCTCCTGGGCCCGCTCCAACGGCGAGGACACCAGATAGGTCACGTCGCGTTGCGCCAGCCAGTCGCTGGTCTGCACGGCCATCGCCCGACCCAGGTCGCTGAGGTGGAAGCCGGGCATCCGGCCGTACAGCACGCCGCCGGGGTTGTAGACCTCGCCGTGCCGCACCAGATGCACCACGGTGTACTGCTCGGTCACGCGGGCAGTGTCTCATCCTCATCTGTGACGCCCGAATCCGTCACGGCATGCGAGACGTGGTCACCGCGGGCGGCGGCGCGGGCGGCATCCGGCAGCGCGGTCAGGATCTTCTCCACGGCGGCGTCGTCGTGGGCGGCGCTGACGAACCACACCTCGAACGCGCTGGGCGGCAGATGCACGCCCTGCTCGAGCATCGAGTGGAAGAACCGGCCGAAGGCCTCGGTGTCCTGGGCGCGGGCGTCGTCGTAGTTGCGCACCTCGTCCTCGCGGAAGAAGACACTGAACATCGAACCGGCCCACTGGATGGTGTGCGGTACGCCGGCCGCGGACAGTGCGCTGGCGGCACCGTCGGCGATGGCGTGGCTGACGATCTCCAGACGCGCGTAGACCTCGTCGGTGCAGCCCTGCAGCGTGGCGAGGCCAGCAGCGGTTGCCACGGGGTTTCCCGAGAGGGTGCCGGCCTGGTAGACCGGCCCGTCGGGTGCGAGGCGGTCCATGATCTGCGCCGGGCCGCCGAACGCTGCGGCCGGGAACCCGCCGCCCATCACCTTGCCGAAGGTGAACAGGTCGGGTACGACGCCCTCCAGTCCCAACCAACCGGCGCGTGAGCAGCGGAAGCCGGTCATGACTTCGTCGCTGATCAGCAGGGCGCCGTACTCACGGGTGATGTCGCGCAACCCCTGCGTGAACCCGGGTGCCGGCGGGACCACGCCCATGTTGCCGGGGCTGGCCTCGGTGATGACGGCGGCGATGCGATCGCCGTGCTGCTCGAAGGCAGCGCGGACGGCGTCGAGGTCGTTGTAGGGCAACACGATCGTCTCGTGGGCGGCACTGTCCGGCACTCCCGCGGAGTCCGGCAGCGCGAACGTCGCGACGCCACTGCCGGCAGCAGCGAGCAGGGCATCGACGTGCCCGTGGTAGCAGCCAGCGAATTTCACGACGGCCGACCGGCCGGTGTAGCCGCGCGCCAACCGCAACGCCGACATGGTTGCTTCGGTCCCGGAGGAGACCAGCCGGACCTGCTCCAGCGGTTCAACCCGAGCGACGATCTCCTCGGCGAGGGCGACCTCGTTCTCACTGGGGGTGCCGAAGGAGAAGCCCTTCGCCGCGGTCTCCCGCACGGCTGCTTCGACCTGCGGGTGGGCGTGGCCGAGGATCATCGGCCCCCACGAACAGATCAGATCGACGTACTCATTGCCGTCGACGTCGCGCAGGTAGGGGCCGCTGGCCGAGGCGATGAAACGGGGGCTGCCACCCACTCCGCGGAACGCGCGCACGGGCGAGTTCACACCGCCGGGGATCACCCGGCGGGCACGCTGCATCAGATCATCGGAGCCAGAGGTAAGCACCTACTCAGTCTTGCAAACCGTCCCGCACGATCTGCATTGCCTCACCCAACGCCTGGAACTGCTGCGGGGTCAGTGGGGAGACCAGGTGCCGACGCACACTCTCGACGTGGACCTGTGCGGCCCGGCTGACAGCCGTACGCCCCTCGTCGGTCAACACCAGCAGGACGCCCCGGCCGTCGCTCTCACACGTCGTGCGCTGGACCAGGCCGCGACGCTCGAGCCGGGCGGCGGTGTGCGTCACGCGACTACGGGACTGGACGATCAGATCGGCCAGGGCGCTCATGCGCATCGCCTGACCGGGCGCTTCGGACAGCATCGAGATCAACTCGTACTCCGCCAGGGACAGACCCACGGCCTCGAGGTCCTCCCCCAACGCGACCTCGAGGCGGCGGCTACCGCGCAGATACGCCCGCCAGGCGGTCTGCTCTGCATCGGTCAACCACTGCACCTGCGTCTCGATCATGAGAACATTCTAACACTAGTTGATTTTTCAACCAGTCGCCCATAAGGTGAAGTTGTACCTGCAGAAACACCCTCTACGAAAAGGCAGCCATCATGACCACCCTGAAGGACCTCACCCCCGGCGTCTGGAACGTCGACCCGTCCCACAGCACGATCGGCTTCGTCGCCCGTCACCTGATGGTGAGCAAGGTGCGCGGCTCGTTCACCGAGTTCACCGCCGACGTCAAGATCGGTGAAGAGCTCGAGGACTCCACCGTCACCGCCACCGTCCAGCTGGCCTCGGTCGAGACCGGCTCGGCCGACCGCGACGGCCACCTGAAGTCCCCCGACTTCTTCGACGTCGAGAACAACCCCACCATGACGTTCACCTCCACCAAGGTCACCCCGGACACCCTCGAGGGCGACCTGACCATCAAGGGCGTCACCAAGCCGGTCACCTTCGACCTGGAGTTCGACGGTGTCTCCGCCGACCCGTGGGGCGGCACCCGCGCCGGCTTCGAGGCCACCACCGAGATCAACCGCAAGGACTTCGGCCTGACCTGGAACGTCGCTGTCGAGGGCGGCGGCGTGCTGGTCAGCGAGAAGGTCAAGATCAACCTGGACGTGCAGCTGGTCAAGGCCTGATCCACCTCTTCCAACGGCCCCTCCCGCACCGTGCGGGAGGGGCCGTTGCGCTACCCGCCCAGGGGGCTGTTGCGTCGGTTAACTTGCAATGTAATCGTGTAATCATGATTACTTCAGAACAGACCGAACGGGTACGCGGCTGGTTCTCCGGACGCCTCCCCGAGGATTGGCAACACTCACCCGCTGACCTGCGCATCGACCGCGACGAGATCGTGGTGCTGCTGAACCTCGCCGATGTCGAGGCGGGCGCCAGCGACGCCGAGACCGCCGAGGCGCGGGCGGGTCGCGCGAGCGCCTTCCGGGAGGACACCCGCGCTCAGCGGATGGCCATCGCCCGCGAGGCGCAGCATCGCTACGAACGCACCGTCAGCTGGGGGGTGCGGATCGGCGACCACGAGCAACTCTTCACCCACGTCGCCGCACCCACAATGACTCGGTTGCGGCAGCCCGAACGCCTGGTCCTGGACACGCTCGTCGACGCCGGCGTCGCGCGTAGCCGTTCCGACGCACTGGCCTGGTGCGTGCGGCTGGTCGCGCAGCACGAGGACGACTGGCTCTCGGAGCTGCGCGAGGCGATGGCGACCGTTGCCGACGTACGCACCAAGGGCCCGGCCGCCTAGGCGTTCTACAGGGAGCGGGCGACCTCGGTCGCGTAGTAGGTCAGGATGATCTGCGCACCGGCACGCTTGATCGAGATCAGCGACTCGCGGACCATCCGGTCCCGGTCGATCCAGCCGCGCTCACCGGCGGCCTCGATCATCGCCAGTTCCCCGCTGACCTGGTAGGCGGCAACGGGGACATCCGACTCCGCCGCGACCTCGGACAGCACGTCCAGATAGGGCAGCGCGGGCTTAACCATGACGATGTCGGCGCCCTCGGCGAGGTCCAGGCGCACCTCACGCAGTGCCTCGATCCCGTTGGCGGGATCCTGCTGGTACGTCGATCGGTCGCCTTCCAGCGTCGACTCGACTGCCTCCCGGAAGGGTCCGTAGGCCGCCGAGGCGTATTTCGCGGCGTACGCCAGGATCAGCGTGTCGGTGTGCCCGGCGGCGTCCAACGCGCCACGGCAGTAGGCAACCTGACCGTCCATCATCCCGGACAACCCCACGACGTGCGCGCCTGAATCGGCTTGCACCACAGCCATTTCGGCGTAACGCTCCAGCGTGGCGTCATTGTCGACGCGGCCGTCGGCGGTCAGCACGCCGCAGTGTCCGTGCGAGGTGAACTCATCCAGGCACAGGTCGGCCATGATGACCGTCTCGTCACCCAGTGCATCGCGCAGCGCCCGTAGGCCGACGTTGAGAATCCCGTCCGGATCGGTGGCCCCTGAGCCGGTCGCATCCCGTTTCGTCGGGACACCGAAGAGCATCACGCCCCCGACCCCTGCCGCCACGGCCTCCTTGGCCGCGACCACCAGCGAGTCCAAGCTGTGCTGCACGACACCGGGCATCGAGCCGAGTTCGATAGGCCCGGACGCGCCTTCCTTCACGAAGAGCGGCAGCACCAGATCTGCCGGGTGCAACCGGGTCTGCGCCACCAACCGGCGGACGGCTGCGTTCTGCCGCAGCCGCCGTGGCCGGTGGATCATGTCAAACGTCACGCCTTGACCTTCCGGCGGCCGGTCGCGCGCTTCTGGCTCGGACGCCGCACCGACTCCCCGGCCTCCTGCGCCGCCAGGGCGAGCCCCCGCCCGTAATCGGCCAGGGCGTCCACCAGCGCCGTCGCCGACGCTTCCGAGGCCAGCACGTCGACCCGCAGACCGTGCTCCTCGGCGGTCTTGGCGGTGGCGGGGCCGATACACGCGACCACGGTGGAGGCGTGCGGTTTGCCGGCGATACCGACCAGGTTGCGCACCGTCGAGGAAGAGGTGAAGCACACCGCGTCGAACTTGCCGCTCTTGATCGCCTCGCGTACCTCCGGTGCCGGAGGGGCAGCACGGACCGTGCGGTAGGCCGTCACGTCGTCGACCTCCCAGCCGATCTCCTGCAGGCCGGCGACCAGGGTGTCGGTCGCGATGTCGGCCCGCGGCAGGAAGACCCGGTTGATCGGGTCGAGCAGCTCGTCGTAGTCCGGCCACTCCTCCAGCAGACCGCGCGCGGACTGCTCGCCAGAGGGCACCAGGTCGGCCCGCAGACCCCATTCGCGCAGCGCCTCCGCCGTCACCCCGCCGACCGCAGCAATCTTCAGACCGGCGAACGCCCTTGCGTCCAGGCCGAATTCGGTGAACTTCTCCTTCACCGCACGCACCGCGTTGGCCGAGGTGAAACCGATCCACTCGTAGCGCCCGGTCACGACGCCCTTGATCGCCCGCTCCATCTGCTGCGGGGTCCGCGGCGGCTCCACACTGATCGTGGGCACGATGTCGCTCGCCGCGCCGTACTCCATCAACCGGTCGGTCATGGAGCCCGCCTGGTCCTTGGTGCGCGGCACCAGCACCTTCCAGCCGAACAGCGGCTTGGACTCCCACCAGGACAACTGCTCGCGGGAGGCGACCGCGCGGCCGACAACGGCGATGGCAGGTACGTCGAGTGGCTCGGTTGCCAGGGCCGTGGCCACGTCGCCGAGGGTCAAGGTGAGCGTCTTCTGCTCGATCGTCGTGCCGCGCTGGGTCAACGCGACCGGCGTCTGCGGGTCCCGACCGGCGGCGAGCAGCGCGGCCAGACCGGTCGCGAGTCGCTGTGGTGAGCCCAGGACGACGACGGTGATGTCATCAGCGACCGAAGCGCTCCAGTCGACCTTGGCATCCGCCGCGGAAATGACGTGCAGACCGCGGGAGGCGTTGTCGGTCAACGGGATTCCGGCATAGGCCGGGACAGCGCTGACGGAGCTGACACCCGGGACGATCTCGAAGGGGATACCCGCCTTGGCGCAGGCACGGGCCTCCTCGGCCAGACCGTTGAAGGTAGCCGGGTCGCCGTCCATCAACCGCACCACGAGTCGCTGCGCCTGCTTGGCGGCCTTGACGACCAACTTCGCACGGGAGGCGTGGGTCAGCTGCTGACCGGCCTCGCCGTGCCCGGCGTCGATGATCTCGACCTGCGCATCGACGAATCGCTCTAGGAATCCTTCGCGAGCGACCTGGTCGATGACGACCACGTCGGCCGAGCGCAGCAGGTGCGCTGCCCGCATGGTGATCAGGCTCGGATCGCCGGGGCCGGATCCGACGAATGCCACGGTGGCGGGGGTGCTATTCACGATCGTTGCTCCACTGCATCAGATGGGACGAGTTGGGGGTTCGGGGCGCCGTCGGAGTTCGCGTCCGACGGCCCGGGTGGTGGAAGTTCCTCGAGCAAGGTGCGGGCCAGTTCTGCACCGACGGCAGACGGGTCGTCGATCGGACCGGTTGTGGAGCGGCGCAACTCGACGGTGCCGTCCTCACTGCCCACGAAGGCGCGCAGCGACAACAGCAGGGATCCGTCGGTTTCCTCCACCACTTCGGCGAGTGCACCGACGGGTGCGGAACAACCGGCCTCGAGGGTGCCGAGCACGGCACGTTCGGCGGTCACGGCGGCTCGGGTGTCGGGGTCATCCAGGACGGCGACAGCGGCCAGCACGGCGTCATTGTCGGAGCGGACTTCGACCGCGAGGGCGCCCTGACCGGGAGCGGGCAGCATCTGCAGCGGATCGATCGCCTCTGTGATCTCGTCCGTGCGGCCCAGCCGCTGCAGGCCGGCCCGGGCGAGGACGACGGCGTCGAGTTCACCGCTGGTGACTTTGCCGATCCGGGTGTCGACGTTGCCCCGGATGGCGACGGTCTGCACACCCAGGCCGAGGGCCGCGAGCTGGGCGACCCGGCGCGGCGACCCCGTGCCGATCCGGGCACCCACCGGCAACTCGCCGAGAGTGAGGCCGTCGCGGGCAATCAGGGCGTCGCGGGCGTCCGCACGGGCCGGGATCGCGGCGATCGTCAAACCGTCCGCCGCGGCAACCGGGAGGTCCTTCAGGGAGTGCACCGCAAGGTCAATCTCGCCGTCCAGCAGCGCTTTTCGCAAGGCTCCGGCGAAGACTCCGGTGCCACCGAGCTCGGTTAACGCGGCAGTGGTGACGTCGCCCTCGGTGACAACCTCGACCAACGTGACCTCATGTCCGAGATCGCGCAGTGCGTCCGCGACCAGTCCCGACTGGGTGGTGGCAAGGGTGGAGCGGCGGGTGCCCAGGCGAAGTTGCATCAGGATCCCTCCACCACTCCGGGCGGCGGCAGCGCGCTCACCCGGGTCTCGTGCGGGTCGAGGTCGAACAGGGCGCGCAGCAGGGCGGTGTAGTCCTGGCCGGACTCGTCGGCGGCCAGTTCCTTCATCCGCACCGTCGGTGTGTGCAGGATCTTCTCCACCACGCGGTGCAGGGTCTGCCGGACCGCGGCATCGTCATGATCGCCGAGTTCGGTGCGCTGCCGAAGCCGGGTCATCTCGGCGTCGATGACCGCTTCGGCGCGTTCGCGCAGCGCGGCGACGGTCGGGCCGACAGCGGCTGCCTTACGGGCCGTGAGGAATTCGGCCGTCTCGGCGGTCACCAGGTCGCGCACGACCCGCAACTGCTCTTTCTCCGCGTGGGAGCTGAGGGTGAGGCCGGACAACTCGTCCAGCGACAGCAGCGTGGTGATCTCACCGGCCCGGGGGTCGATGTCCCGCGGCAGGGCCAGGTCGATCCAGACCCGCGGCTGACGGTCAGCCTGCACGCGGCGTACGTCGGCTTCAGAGATCACGTGCCCGACCGCGCCGGTGCACGAGACGATCACGTCCGCAGCGGACATGGCCAGCGGCAGGTCGTCCCAGCCGTACGCCGTGCCGCCGGTGGCGGTCGCGAGCCGCTCGCCCCGCTCCAGGGTGCGGTTGACGATGCTGACCTCCAGGCCCGCGCGCGCCAGGGTGTGGGCGGCCAGTCCGCTCATCGCACCGGCACCGACGACGACACCGCGCAACCCGGCCAGATCGCCTAGGCGCAGCTGCGTCTCCTCGAGGGCACGCTCGATGAGCGACCTACTGACGGAGTCGATTTCGGTCTCGGAGTGGACCCGCTTGCCGACCCGCAGCGCTCGCTGGACCAGCGCCGACAGGGCCGGGCCGGTCTGGGTGCTCTCGGTGCCACTGCGCAACGCGTCGCGCAACTGGCCCAGGATCTGGCTCTCACCGACCGCGACCGAGTCCAGACCGGCGGCGACGCTGAGGGTGTGGGCGACGGCCCGGTCCTCGAAGTGCACGTAGAGGTGGTCGCGCAGTTGGGCGACCGGCACCCCGGACTGCTCGGCGAGGGCATCGCCGATGAGGGTCACCGCACCGTGGAAGGTGTCGACGTCGGCGTAGATCTCGATCCGGTTGCAGGTGGACAGCACCATCGCCTCGCGCAGGTGCTCGGCGCCGGCAAGCCGATCGAGCAGGCCGCTGACCCCGCTCGGATCCAGACTGACCTGCTCCAGCAGGTTCAGGCTGGCAGTGCGGTGCGACAGCCCGAGCACGAGATAGCTCACGCCTCCACCCCCGCGCGCTGGCCGTGGAAGGCCAGGATCTGCAGTTCGGTGGCCAGGTCGACCTTGCGCACTTCGACCCCGTCGGGCACGTGCACCGGGATCGGTGCGAAGTTCAGGATCGAGCGGATGCCGAGCGCGACCACCTGGTCGGTCACCGCCTGGGCGGAGCCGGGCGGGGTGGCTAGTACGGCGATCACCCCGTCGTCAGCGAACGGTTCGAACTGGGCGAAGCTGATGACCTCTTTGCCGGCGATGGTCTGCCCGATGATGGCCGGGTCGGCGTCCACCAGCCAGCGCACCGAGAAACCGCGGGTCGCGAAACCGCTGTAGGCCGCGAGGGCGTGCCCCAGGTTGCCCATCCCGATGATCGCGACGGCCCATTCGCGGTGCAGACCCAGCTCGCGGGAGATCTCCTCGGTGAGGTGCTCGACGTCGTACCCGACGCCGCGCACGCCGTACGAGCCGAGGAAGGACAGATCCTTACGCAACCCACTGGAGCGCACCCCGGCGGCCTGGGCGAGCTCCTCGGAACTGATCACATCGGTCCCGGCAGCGGCAGCGGCGCGCAGGGCCCGTAGATACACCGGTAACCGGGCAACCGTCGCGCCAGGGATTTCCCTGCGGGTAGCGGGCGCAGACTGCACGGATCGATGTCTCCTCCCGTGACGGGTGGTGCATATATCAAATGCGGATCCTGGGGTGTTCAGGACCCCCTGACAATAGAACTTTGTGAACGCATGCACAAAGTCGCTTCACGATCTGAACAGTGCTATAAAAGCGCGCGGCGCAGTCGGGCCTCGTCGACGCGGTAGTAGTCGTGCTGCACACCGTCGACGAACGTCACGGGGATCCACTCGCCGTACTTCTCCAGCAGCTGCGGGTCATCCAGGATCGAGCGCTCGCTCCAGGGCACATCCAGATCGTCCGCGACGCGCGCGATCACCGCACGGGCGTCATCGCACAGGTGGCAGCCGGGTTTGCCCAGCAGCAGGATTTCGTGGCTCACCAGAAGATGTTGCCGCGGTCGGCGAGCAGCGAGTAGAGCGACTGCTGGATGGTCTCGCGCACCTGGTCGGAGATCTCGAAGACGACCGCCGGATCGTCGGCGTCACTGGCTTCGTAACCGTCGAGGCCGATCGGCGCACCGAATTCGATGATCCACTTGGTGGGCAGCGGGATGGCTCCGAAGAGCCCGAACCACGGGAAGAACGGAGTCACCGGGAAGTAGGGGAAGCCGAGCAGTCGCGCCAACAGTTTGATGTCGCCGATCTTGGGGTAGATCTCCTCGGCGCCGATGATCGCGCACGGCACGATCGGGGTGCCCGCCCGCAGCGCCGCCGTGACGTAGCCGCCGCGGCCGAACCGTTGCAGTTGGTAACGCTGCCCGAAGGGCTTGCCGACACCCTTGAAACCCTCGGGATAGACCGCGACCAGGTGACCATCGCCGAGCAGGTGCTCGGCGTCGTACGGGTTGGCCATCGTTGCCCCCGACTGCCGGGCGACCACACCCAGCATCGGCGAGGCGAACACCAGATCCGCAGCGAGTAGCCGCAAGTGCCGCCCGGTGGTCTCGAAGACGCCGACCTGGGTCATCAGCCCGTCGATCGGGATGGTGCCCGAGTGGTTGGCGACGATCAACGCGCCGTCGTCCGTGGGCAGGTGATGCGCACCGCGCACCTCCACCCGGAACCAGTGCTGGAAGATCGGCCGCAGGATCGGCAGCCAGACGTTCTCCGTGAAGTCCGCATCGAAACCGAAGTCGTCGACGTCGTACTGACCGCGCAGCCGTCGGCTGACGTATCCGCGCAACTCACCCAGTCGGCTCTCCACGTCGCCGATCAGTTCTCCGATGGACGGCAGCTTGGGCGAGGGGTGCACATCGACTTCGGGTACGACGCGTAGCGCGGGCCGCTTGCCATCGCGCTTGGCGCGCGGGGTGGGCTGTTGTTCGCTCATCGTTGGTCCGTCCAGTTCGCGGTCGCTCCGGCCAGTGCCGGGAGCGGAGCGTATCGCTGCTCGAAGGTCGCCCGCGTGGTGTAGCGCGGTTCGAAGCCGAGCACCTCGCGCATCCTGGTCGTGTCCAGAGCGCGTCCGTAGGACAGGAAGTCGGTCTCGTTGGCGTCGAACCCGGGCATCCAGGTGCGTTGGATCAGCGGACCCAGGAAGCCCAACGATTCACGCAAGGCGGGGACCACCGGCCGGTGCGCGATCCGGGCCGCCTGGCGCAGCGTGAGGATTCCGTCGGCGGCGACGTTGAAGGTCCCGGTCGGAGCATCCGGTTTGGCGGCCAGTCGCAGCGCCTCCAGCGCATCGTCCATGTGCAGCAACTGGAAGCGGCCGTCGTACCCGAACGGCACCGGCAGGACCGGGGTGTCGAAGTAGTCGGTGAGGGCAGTGTGCAGACCCGGGCCCATGACGTTGGCCATCCGCAACGTCACGACGCTGACCCCCGGCCGACGACGGGCGAAGCCGCGCACGTAGCCCTCGACCTCGACCGAGTCCCGGGCGAAACCCCGGGTGCTGGCCGGGCTGGCGGTGGACTGCTCAGTGAACCTGGCGGGATCGCGCTTGGAGGCGCCGTAGACGGCACCGGAGGACTTCACGACGAGCCGACGTACCGAATCCGCGTTCTGGCACGCAGCCAGCAGTTGCATGGTTCCGACGACGTTGATGTCCTTCTGGCGACTGCGGTTCCCGGCCAGCCGCGAGGTGGTGATGACCCCGAGGTGCAGGACGGTGTCGACCTGCTCCTGGTCGATGATCCGCGAGATCACCGGGTTGCGGATGTCGGCGCGGACGAACTGCGCTCGTCCCAGGTCGTGCGGGGGTGCCACCGTGTCGACGGCGAGGATGCGATCGATGGTGGGATCGAGGCTCAGGCGGCGACACATCGCGCCCCCGACCACGCGGGCAACACCGGTCACCAGCAATGTCCGCTCCATTGCTACCTCCTGCCGTCCAGTGCGTCGGAGCCGTCAGTCTAGTGCGGGATGTGAATTGCGCCACGGGTTCGCAAAGTTGCCAGATCGGCGTACCCGTTGAGGCCCATCGTGAGGTCGGCTTCGGCCAGCAGACAACGCAACGTGTGCACGATGGCCTCGGTGCCGCCGAGGCTGGCGCTGAGCGCGTACGGGCGTCCGATGCCGACGGCGCTCGCGCCCAGGGCGAGCGCTTTGACGATGTCGACCCCGGAGCGGACACCGGAGTCGAAGATGACCGGAAGGTCGCCGGCCGCCTCAACGACGCCGGGTAGGAAATCCAGCGCCGGGGCTGAACCAGCCTGTCTCCCACCGTGATTGGAGCAATAGATGCCGTCGACGCCGTAGTCCAGCGCTCGGCGTACGTCCTCAGGTGCACAGATCCCCTTGAGCACCAACGGCAGTTTGGTCAGCCCCCGCAACCAGGACAGGTCGTCCCAGGAGAGGGCCGGGTTGCCGAACAGGCCGGCCCAGGTGGCGGCGATCGCGGTGGCATCGGCGCCCTCGGGCAGCAGCGCCTGGAACACCGGATCACTGGAGTAGTTGGCCAGGCAGGCACCGCCCAGTTGCGGGAAGGTGCCGTACGCCAGATCCCGCGGGCGATAACCCAGCACCCAGGTGTCGAGGGTGACGACGATGGCGCGGTAACCGGCCGCCTCCGCGCGGTGCACGAAGCTCTCGGCCAGGTCGCGGTTGTTGGGCGTATAGAGCTGGAAGAACGCCGGGGTGTCACCGCTGTGTGGGATGACCTCCTCCAGCGGATCCTGCATCAGCGTCGAACCGATGAACGGCACACCGGTCTGGGCAGCGGCGCGGGCTGCGGCCTGGTCCCCGTGGCCGTCGTCGGTGCAGATACCAATCACGCCGACCGGAGCCATCAGCAACGGCGAGGGAAGGTCGATCCCCCACAGGTTGATCGACAGATCCCGCTGCGCCGAGCCGGTCAGCATCCGCGGCATCAGCCCGTAGCGGCCGAAGGCGGCGACGTTCGCGTCCTGGGTCCACTCGTCACCGGCTCCGCCGGCCACGTAATCCCACAGCGCCGGACTCAGCGCCTGCTGGGCGCGCTCGGCGATCGCGGCGTAGCTGAACGGCAGATCCGGGGGCGCCTCACCGGTGAACGAGGAGAGATAGACACCGAACTGGTAGTCGCCGAAGTTGCCCATGCAGGCAGACTAAAGACAACAGGACCACCCGATGTGCTCGGGAGGTCCTGATGAATGCGGTGCGACGCAGTTACTTCTTGTTACGACGCTGGTGGCGGGTCTTGCGCAGCAATTTGCGGTGCTTCTTCTTGGCCATGCGCTTGCGGCGCTTCTTGATGACAGAACCCATGGTGCGAACAACGTCCTTTGGCTGACTACGGAAATACTGCGGGAAACTTCGGCCGAGTCTACGGCATCGGCGCGGTGGAGCAGAATCAGGCGGTGCCCATGAAGGACTGGCGCAGGTAGTCATCCACTGCGTGGGCCGGGACCCGGAACGACCGCCCGACCCGGACGGCGGGCAATTCGCCGGAGTGCACCAACCGGTAGACCGTCATCTTGGAAACGCGCATGATGGCGGCAACTTCAGCGACCGTCATGAAGTCGTCATGCCGCTCCTGCGCCATGCTCACTCCTCTTTCCAGCGCGACATCCTGCCGCGACCCATGAACACGAGAACATGCACACGGCGGACGGATGTGACTGCTGTGACGGACGTGCTCTCTGGGGAGCACGATAGTGGAGAGACACCCCAACTGGGAACACAATCTCCAGCAGGAATCCAGCCGACACGCCGTGTCGCCCTCCACTAGTCGAACCAGACGTCCAGTCCCAGGTGCGGGAAGACCGCTTCGCGAGTGGCCAGAACCGCGTGATCCAGCGGATCTTCGGGGTTGACTCCGACGTTCCAGGAGCGCCACCACACCCGATCGCCCTCGGCGACACCGTCGCCCATGACGGTCGGACCCTGGCGATCGGTGATCTGGTGCACGTAGTCGCGCCACTTCTGCGGCACCGGGGTGTCCAGCGGCACCGGCCGGTGGGTGGCGACAGCCGTCAGGTGGGTCCAGGCGCGCGGCACGACGTCGACCAGTTCGTATCCGCCGCCGCCGAGGGCGACCCACCGCCCACCGGTGACCTCGTGGGCCAGATCATGGATGGTCTCGTACGCCGTGCGCTGGGCGTCCACGGTGAGGGCGAAGTGGGCCAGTGGGTCGGCGTAGTGCGAGTCGCACCCCTGCTGGCTGACCAGCACGTCGGGTTCGAAGGCGGCCACCACCTGCGGGATGACCGCGTGCATGGCCCGCAACCAGGCCGAGTCGCCGGTTCCGGGCGGCAGGGAGATGTTGACCGCGCTACCCAGCGCCTCGGGACCGCCGATGTCGAGCGCGAAGCCGGTGCCGGGGAACAGCACCCGCCCGGTTTCGTGGATGGACACGGTCAGGACCCGCGGATCGTTCCAGAAGATCCGTTCGACGCCATCGCCGTGGTGTACGTCGAGATCGACGTAGGCGACACGCTCCGCCCCGTGCTCCAGCAGCCAGTGGATACCCAGGGCCGCGTCGTTGTAGATGCAGAACCCCGAGGCCCGGTCCGCCATCGCGTGATGCAGCCCGCCGCAGAAATTCACCGCATGCTCGGCGGCGCCGGTCCAGACCCGCTCGCACGCGTTCACCGTGCCGGCCGCGATGAGGGTTGATATCTCGTGCATGCCGCGGAAGGCGGGATCGTCCTCGGTGCCCAGGCCTCGGCGTACGTCGGCCATGGCCGGATCGGCGCTGGCCTCACGCACCGCCTGGACGTACGCAGGATCGTGCACCCAGGTCAGGAATTCGTCACTGCCACCGGGCAGTTGGGGCTCCACCACGTTGGCGCGGCCGAGGACCCCAAGAGCATCGGACAGGCGGCGCGTCAGGTCCAGCCGGACCGGATTCATGGGGTGCTGCGCGCCGAAGTCGTACCCGAGCAACCGGTCGCTCCAGGTGACGTCGACCTTGGTCATGGCGGCTACTCGTTGACCGGGTCGTGCAACGAGTAGATCATCCGCATCTCGTCGTCGTCGTCGCCACCACCGACGCGCATCGGCCGACGGGCATCGGTGGGCCGGAAGCCGAAACTGCTGGCGAAGGCGACGCCGCGGCCGTTGTCGGTGCTGACCCAATAGGTCAGGAAGCCGAAGCCGTCGTCGCCGGCCTGCCGGGCACCGGCCTTGACCAACTGCCAGGCCACCCCGCTACCGCGTCGCTCGGGCACGACCCACAACCCGAAGAGTTCGGTGGTGCGCTCGTCGGTGTCCGGTCGGCTGCCGACCGAGACCACACCGACGGTCTTCCCGTCCTCCTCGGCGAGCAGACGACGGGATCGGACCATCCGGTCGCGCCACTCGGCCTCGTCCAACTTCTCTTCGTCCTCGTACGACGCGGCGAACGCATCGGGCGAGTCCTGCAGCGCATCCAGGCGAGCCTGCCGGTACGTCTGCCAGTCCTCTTCGAGCAGGAGGCGTACGACGATGTCACTCATGGGACCACTGTCCCATGCCGCGGTGCGACTGTGGTCACTGACCGGACAGCTCTTGTGAGCGCCGGGCCGCCGCCCGCATCGCCTCTGCAACATCGGCCCGCACCGCTCCTGCATCGAGCGCGGCGATCGCCGCTGCGGTGGTGCCGCCGGGTGAGGTGACGCGTTCGCGCAACAGCGTGGGATGGGCATCCTCCTGGCCCAACAGGCCCGCCGCGCCGCGCAGCGTCTGGGCGACCAGTTGGGTTGCCGTGGCTCGCGGTACGCCGAGTCCCACCCCCGCGTCGACCATCGCCTCCGCGAGGTAGAAGAGATACGCCGGACCGCTGCCACTGATGGCGGTGACGGCATCCTGTAGCGATTCAGGCACGGTGACCACTTCACCGGCACCGCGCAGCAGCTGCTCCGCAACCGCGAGGTCAGCCTCGCCCGCCCGGGCTCCGGCACTGATCGCCGTGACCCCTTCACCGATCAGGGCCGGGGTGTTCGGCATCGCCCGCACGACCACGGCCTGCTCGCCCAGCCCCTCCTCCAAGGTGGCGGTGGTGACTCCCGCGGCCACACTCACCACGACGGCGTTCGCGCCCAGACCGGGCGCGATCTGCTCCAGCGCCTCACTCATGTACTGCGGTTTGACCGCGAGCAGCACCACGTCGGCGCCGTTCACCGCGTCGTCGGTCGCAGCAGCCTTTGCGTCGTACTGCTGGGCTACCTGCTCGGCGCGGCCGGGGGCGGCGTCGGCCACGACCACGTCGTCGAAACCTGCTCGCCGGGCACCGGCCAGCAACGCCTCACCCATCACACCGACTCCGATGACCGCTAACCGACCCATGCCGTCGAACGCTAGCTGATCCGGCTGATCTCCACGGTGAGGTACATTTTGCTGCCGGGTGCGCCGGTGAAGATGCCGCGCAGCGGGGCGACGTCGTCGTAGTCGCGGCCGTGGGCCACCTCGATGAAGAAGTCATCCGGAGTCTGGCGACGGGCAGGGTCGTAGGCGATCCAGTCGCGGTCGTACCACTCGATCCACGCATGGGACGAGCCGATGATCGTCTCGCCGATCTCGGTGTTCTCGTCCGGCAGCACATATCCGGTCACGTACCGCGCTGGGATGCCTTCCGAGCGCAGCGCCGCCAGCACCAGGTGCGCGATGTCCTGGCACCCGCCGGACGCCACCTGCCAGGCTTCCGCCGCCGTCGGCAACGCGCTCGTGCGCCCGGTGACGTAATTCACCCGGTCGGTCACCAGAGTGAAGACGCGCTCGACGAACTCGGCAGGAGTCTCGCTACCGGCTCGCACCTCGGCGACGGCAGCCAGGAAATCCGGGCCGACGTGCGTGCGTTCGGTGTCCTGCATCAGTTCGTCGAACTCGTCGCGGATCGCGACGTCGGCGTAGTCGTCCCACGTCATGCCGCCACCCTGGGCCGGTTTGCGGTCCACGGTGACGGTGCTGATCGAGACCACCTTGAGTTCCTCGTGGGGTTCGTGGACCTCGAAGGAGGTGACCGCGCTGCCCCAGTAGTCGATCCAGCTCGCCGACCACGGGGTCGGGGTGACCTCCAGGCGGGTGTGCAGGATCGTCTGCGCCGAGTTGGCACGCGGGGCGAGCCTGGCCTCGTTGTACGACGCGACGGCCGGACCGTTGTAGGTGTAGCCGGTGCGGTGCACCAGCCGGAGAGTCCTGCTCACAGCGCTCCTCCCAACCATTCGGGTGCTGCCGCACCCTCGAAGTACCGCTTGGCCACGGCATCGGTGGCATCAGCGCAGACCAGTTTCAGGGTGTCGATCTCGCCGGGCAGATCCGACAACAGATCAGTCAGCGACAAGAACTCCAATCGGGCTCGCGCCTGGCCGATGATCCGGGCGGCGTCACTTCCGAAGCCGATCCTTCGCTGGCGGGGGTCGAGGATCTCCAGACAACCCGCGGCCTGGTTGAGGCCATAGGTGATGGAGCGCGGGAACGCCCGGTCGAGGAGCAGGAATTCCGCTGCGGCACGGGGCGATTCGATGGCCCGGTAGGTGCGGGTGAACGCGTGGTGGGCTCCGCAGGCCCGCAACGTCAGCTGCCAGGAGGCGGCCGAACCGGCGGAGTACGTCGTGGTGAGGATCAACCGGGAGGTCATATCCACGCGCTCGATGTAACGACCCAGGACGGTGAACTGCCATCCGTCGTCGTGGCTCTGGGTGTGATCCATCAACGCCGAGATCATGTTGGCGCGCTCGCGGGCGGTGCGGAACGCATCGGCCGGACGCATCCGGGCCCAACCGCCTCCGGCCATCGCGTTGTAGGTGGTGTTGATGGCCTCCCACACCTCGGTCGAAACGACCTCACGGGAGCGGCGGGCGTTCTCCCGGGTGGACTCCACCGCGTAGGCGATCGAGGCCGGGCTGCTCTGATCGCTCAGCAACTGGTCCAGGATGACGTTCTGGTCGACGGGTCCGTCGTACTCGATGCCCATGGCGGCCAGGACCGAGCGGCAGGTGGCCTCCTGGTCGATGGTGGGATCCTCGACCAACGTCTGCAGGTAGACGTCCAGGATGCGTGCGGTGCATTCGATGCGCTCGATGTAGCGGCCGATCCAGAAGAGGGACTCCGCGATGCGGCTCAGCATCAGTCCAGCCCTCCCATGGTCTGGGTCATGGAACCCATGGTCTGGGTCATGCCGGTCCGCTTCTCGCGAGCACGCAGGGCTGGGTGCAGCACCGATCCGCTTCTGGCCGTGTCGGGTTCGGGTGCATCGTCACCGTCGCCCGCCAGGACCCAGGTGTCCTTGGAACCGCCGCCCTGGCTGGAGTTGACGATCAACTCACCCTCCGGCAGCGCCACGCGGGTCAGGCCGCCCGGCAGGACCCAGATCTTCTCGCCGTCGTTAATCGCGAAGGGTCGCAGGTCGACGTGCCGCGGGGCCATGTCGTTGTCGATCAGGGTCGGCACGGTCGACAGTTGGACGACCGGCTGCGCGATCCAGCCGCGTGGGTCGGCCAGCAACCGGGCCCGCAACTCCTCCAGTTGGGCGGCAGTCGCATTGGGGCCGATGACGATTCCCTTGCCACCGGCTCCGTCGACCGGCTTGACGACCAACTCGTTCAGGCGGGGCAGCACCTCGGCGCGGTGGGCAGGGTCCTCCATCCGCCAGGTGTCGACGTTCTTGAGGATCGGTTCCTGGCCGAGGTAGTAACGGATCAGGTCGGGGACGTAGGTGTAGACCAACTTGTCGTCGGCCACTCCGTTCCCGACGGCGTTGGCGATGGTGACGTTGCCGGCCCGGGCCGCGTTGAGCAGGCCGGGGACACCAAGGACCGAGTCCCGTTTGAAATGAACCGGGTCGATGAACTCGTCGTCCACCCGCCGGTAGATCACATCGACAGGGTGCAGACCGTGCGTCGTACGCACATGGACCCGGCCGTTCTGGGCGACCAGGTCGCTGCCCTCCACCAACCGGACGCCCATGAGGCGCGCGAGCAGGGCGTGCTCGAAGTACGCCGAGTTGTAGGCCCCCGGGGTCAGCACGACGACCGTCGGGTCGGTGACCCCGCTGGGAGCGCAATTGCGAAGCGCGGCAAGAAGTTTCGCCGGATACTGCGACACGGGGCGGATCCGGTGGTGGGCGAAGACCTCCGGCAGTGCGGCGGACATGGCCCGCCGGTTGGTCATGACGTAGGAGACACCGGAAGGGATGCGGACGTTGTCCTCCAGCACCCGGAACTCACCGTCCGCGTCCCGGATCAGGTCGATCCCGCCGATGTGCACGCGGACCTTGCCGGGCGGCTGGATGCCTTTGGCGACGCGCAGGAAGTGCGGGCTGCTGGTGACCACGCGACGCGGGATGACACCGTCGAGGAAGACCTGGCCCTCGCCGTAGATGTCCGCGAGGAACGCTTCGAGCGTCCGTACCCGCTGGGCGACGCCGGCCTCCACCTTCGCCCAGGTGGCGCCGTCGATCAGCCGAGGGACGATATCGAGTGGGAACGGGCGCTCCTCACCACCGATGTCGAACGTCACACCCTGATCGATGTAGGACTTGGACAGGTGGTCGGCCCGCTGGCGTAGCTCCTGCGGAGTCAACCGGGCAATCTGCCGCTGGACTCCGCGGTACTCCTCACGCACTTCCGAGCCGTCGAACATCTCATCGAACGTCGCCGGACGACACTGATAGTCCTCGAACGATTGCTTCACGAGTCGAACTTAGCCAATTCGTGTTTCTTGCGGGTTGCCTGGCTATAACACCAGTTATCGCGGTGCCGCAAAATTCAACCTGGCGAAGGCCAGGGTCTCGGCCAGGAGGGCCTCGCGCTCGGACTCAGAGGCCTTGCGGGTAGCGATCTCGGCGACGACCGTGCCCCCGAAATCGGCGCGAGCCAGGGTTTCCAGGACCTCGGCACACGGCTGCGCACCCCGGCCCGGCACCAGGTGTTCGTCTTTGAAGGATCCGGATCCGTCGGCCAGGTGCAGGTGGCGCAACCGGTCCCCCAACGCCGCGACCATGGCCAGCGCATCCGAACCGGCAGTCGCCGTGTGCGAGAGGTCAAGGGTCACGTTCGCGTAGGGCAGCGGGGTGGGATCCCAGTCCGGCAGATACGCCTGCAACTCCCGGTTACGCGCGCGCCACGGGAACATGTTCTCCACCGCGACAGCGACCCCGGTGGCCTCCTCCCGCTCGGCGACCCCCTCCACGAACGACTCGGCGTAGCCACGCTGCCAGCGGAACGGCGGATGCACGACGACCGTGCCCGCGCCCAGATCCGCGGCCAACTGGATGGAGTTGTCGATCTTGTCCCACGGCTCGGTACCCCAGACCCGCTGGGTGAGCAACAGCGTCGGTGCGTGGATCGACGTGACGGGCAGACCGTAGTGGTCGCCGAGCGCAGCCAGAGCGCCGGACTCCTGGCTGACCGGTTCGTTGGTCACCATGACCTCGACCCCGTCGTATCCGAGCCGGGCCGCCAGATCGAACGCGGCCGCCACTCCGAGTGGATAGACCGACGCGGTCGACAAGGCGATGGTCACAGGCTGTCCAGCCGCCGCAGGATGATCCCTTCGCGTAGCGCCCAGGGGCACAACGTGAGTTGTTCGACGCCGAGCAGATCCATGGCCGCTTCGACAGCGATGGCCCCGGCCAGTAGTTGCGGGGCACGACTGCTGGAGACACCGGGGAGTTCGGCCCGTTCTGCGATGGTCATCGACCCCAGCCGGCCCACCAGCTCACGCAGATCGGACAACGCAAGGGTGCGCTCGACGTACGGGCCCTCAGCTCTGGGAGCCGCACCACAGATCCGGGCCAGTGAGCGGATCGTCTTGGAGGTGCCCACCACCTGGTCGGGCGTGCCGACCTTGGTCACGTCCCGCACGACCTTGGCTATCTGGGAGCGGACCCGTCGACGTACGTCGCGGATCACCTGGGCGTCCGGCGGATCCCCGGGCAGCTCGAGGGTCAGGCGACCCGCGCCCAGCGGCAGGCTGGTCGCGACGTCCGGGTCCTCATCGATCCCCGCGGCCAGTTCGAGAGACCCGCCGCCGATGTCGATCATCAACACCCGGCCGGCCGACCAGCCGAACCAGCGGCGTACCGCCAGGAAGGTCAGTCGCGACTCCGACGAACCGGACAGCACCTTGAGTTGGACGCCGGTCTCGTTCTCCACGTGCTTCAGGACGGCGTCTCCGTTGGGTGCCTCGCGGACCGCGCTGGTGGCGAAGGCGAGCATCTCCTCGACCCCGTTGTCCTCGGCGACCTCCAGGCACTCCCCGACGAACTGGGTCAGGCGCTGGATGCCCTCGGGCCCGATCTGACCGTCGGGCAGCACGTGTTCGGACAGCCGCAGTTCCTGCTTGTGCGAGGAAGCCGGCGTGGGATGGGCACCCTCGTGAGCGTCCACGACCAGCAGATGAACGGTGTTGGAGCCGACGTCGATGACCCCGAGGCGCATGGTGCAACGGTAGCGACACCTACAATCCCTGCGTGACCGAGACCCCACTGGACACCCCTCGCACCTGGGTCGAGTTCACCAACCCCGACGACCCGGCCGAGCGGTTCCGCTGTGATCTGACCTGGTTGACGTCGTCGTGGACGTGCATCTTCGGCCGGGGTTGTGCGGGGATCTACGCCACGGCGCCGGATGCCGGATGCTGCACTCTGGGAGCGCATTTCAGTGGCAAGAAGGACCTTCGTCACACGGCCGGATTCGTCGAGCAGCTGACCCCTGCGCGCTGGGAGAAGTACCGCAAGGGGCACGGCAAGAAGGGCTGGACCGAGCCCGAGGACGACGCGACGAAGACCCGGGTCGTGGACGGTGCCTGCATCTTTCTGAACTCCCCCGACTTCGCCGGTGGCGGCGGCTGCGCGCTGCATCACCTGGCCGGCGACCTCGGGCTGGAACCGCACGAGACGAAACCGGATGTGTGTTGGCAGTTGCCGATCCGGCGCTCGTTCCGCACGGTTGAGCTGACCGACGAGACGTCCTACCTCGAGATCAGCATCGGCGAATACGACCGGCGCGGGTGGGGCCCGGGCGGGCACGACCTGGACTGGTACTGCTCGGGCAACCCCGAGGCGCACGTCGGCGCGGAGCCGGTCTATCTCGGCAACCAGGGTGAGCTGGTCCGGTTGATGGGCCGATCGGCGTACGACGTGCTGGCGGGTTATTGCGAAGCGCACCTCTTGCAGGTGGCGGCTACGGTCGCTGCAGGCCCGGCGGGCCGTCCACTTCTACCCTTGTTGGTGCACCCGGCGACCCTTGCTGCGGAGGAAATGTGAGCTTTGAAGCGATCCCCTCACCGAACATCTGGAACACCCCGGAGCTGTACGAGATAGAGAACCGCGGGGTCGATCCGGATGGGTTGATCTGGGAGACGATGCGGTCGGTGCAGCCGTGGGACGGTGCGCGCGTGCTGGACGTCGGGTGCGGCACCGGGTTCCACCTGCCGTTGCTGGCCTCGACGGCGGCGTCAGTTATCGGCGTCGAACCGCACGAGCCATTGGTGCGGCTGGCGCAGGCGCGGGTCGCCGATCTGCCCTCGGTCGATGTGCGGCTGGGTGGTGCGGAGTCGTTGCCGGTGGAGGATGCGTCGATCGACGTGATGCACAACCGGTGGGCGTACTTCTTCGGCGCCGGCTGTGAACCGGGTCTGGCCGAACTCGATCGCGTCATGGCGCCGGGTGGGGTGGCGTTCGTGGTCGACAACGATGCTTCCCGCTCGACGTTCGGTGAGTGGTTCGCGGCGTCGCTGCCCGCCTACGACCCGGTCGGTGTCGAACGATTCTGGGCACGACAGGGCTGGACCTCGATCCCGGTGCTCATGCGGTGGCAGTTCGACAGCCGCGAAGACTTCGAGGCCGTGGTGGGGATCGAGTTCGCGACCCGGCACGCCGCGCAGATCCTGGCGTCGCACGAGGGCACCGGCGTGGATTACGCGGTGTACGTGCGATGGAAGCGCTACTGAACCGTCAATCTCACTGGCGTTGTGGGGTGTTGAAGCCTCTCGAGGCCACGTCGCCCCAGATGATGTCGATGAAGCGGCGCTCGTGCCGAGAGGCTGTCGGCAGCGGCTTGCCGGGAGGTGCGGGCGGCATTGAGGCCACCGACAGGGCACCGATCCGGGTTGTGGCGCACCGGGCGTCTCCGGTGACATGATAGTCGGGGTGTTCCTTGTCGTAGTTGCACCGTTCGCAGCCGCCGCGGCCGTTGGACTCGCTGGTCGCGCCGCCGGCGGCGGCGGGCTCGATGTGGTCGATCTGCTTGACCGGCGACTCGCAGAACGGGGTCCGGCAGCGCTGGTCGCGTAGCCGGATGAACTCCTTCAGCAGCCCGGGGTAGTGCCTGGCCCGGGACTCCATGCCGACCAGATCACCAGCCTGACTGAACAGCCGGCGGATCTGCGGCCCTTGGGTTTCGGGGCACTGGGCGATCAGGTCGCGGACCAGGTGGCCGCCGATCATGCCGTACCCGTCGATGAATCCACCGGCGTCTTCAGTGAGCGCTTCAATCGGGATCATCAGGTTGACCTTCACCCCGACCGCCGGCAGATCCTTGGGGGCAGTTCCGGTGATCCGGGCGACCAACGCATCGGCCTGTGCCTGCCGCCACCGTCGCGAGCGCGGCTCGTCCTTGGCTCCATCCTTGACTTCGTCGTCAGCGGCGGTTTGCAGCGCTTGTACGCACGCCAATCCCTCCCGCAACGGCAATAGGGCGGACAAGCGGAGCATTGCGTCGGGCGCCGAGCGATAGGAGACGTGCCGGTTTGCAGCGGCCTTCGCATGCCGCTCCGCCAGTACGTCGGGGGCGACGCGGGCGACCAGGTCGCGCGTCGTCTCGCTCAGCCCGCGGTCCCCGATGACGGCCCACCGCTCGCGCAACTGCTCGGTGATCCGACTGCGCTGGGTGCGGGTCAGACCTTCGGTCTCGCGGACCAGGATCGCGGCCTGGGTTTCGCCCAGTTCACCGGCCCGCATCGCGTCCAACACCTGCGGCATGTCCTCGGTCAGGACCTGCGCCTGGTGCACCAGACGCGAGCCGGTCATCGGGTGCCGGCGACGGGCCAACGCGACCCCGTCCCCGGCGTACCTGTCAGCCAGCGACGCGGACACGCCCTGCGCCTCGCGGCGGGCGTGGGCCTGGTCGCGGACTTGCGCCGTCAGCTCGATCTGGCGGGCACTGATCGCATGCTTCAGCTGCTCGAACTCCTGGATCAGCACTTCCAGGACGCGAGGCGGACCAGCTTGTCCCGCAGTCGAGTTCACCTGATCGCGCCAGGAGCGCACGACGTCGAGACAGGCCACTTCGACCTCGTCCAAGACATCCCGCTCATCCATGAAACGACCGTATAACCGACCACCGACAACATCGCCGACCGCGCAGCCCTACCCGTCGCGCCCACTACGACGGCCTGGTGGACGCTGCGAAGGACGGCGGCCTGTGGGATCGATGCTGGACCAGCATCCCGAGTCCCGACCAGGTCCAGGAAGCCATCGATCGACGGATCGAGCTCGCAGCGACGGGCACGATGCTTCCGTTTTTCCACGAATCTCGATCGGCTGGACGTGGAACCGGGCGTCTGCCCATCGCACAGGAACCAACGCAGACTCCAAGCTCCTACTGATGACCCACGCGTTCGAGACGTGGCAAGTCCAAGCGGTGCGATTCGAGACCAGTTGGTCCAACCACCAGTCGCGCGGCGCTATTGAGCGGCTGGGTGCCCGGCGGGACGGAGTCCTTCGGGCCCACCGCCGCGAGAGCAACGGCACTCTTGGAGACCTGGTCGTCTATTCGGTGTTGCAGCACGAATGGCCCTCGGTACGAGCGGGTTTGGAGCATCGGGTCGCCAAGGATGGCGGCTAAAAGTACTGGACCAGGCAGAACTCGTGGCCCTCGGGATCGCGTACGACGACCACCACGCCCTCGTCGTAATCGTGCCGCTCGCCGGTCAGGCTGCCACCGAGTTCAAGGACCCGGTCTTGCGCCTCGGTGACGTCATCAACCTGGATGTCGAGGTGAATGCGTACCTTGCCGACTTTCGGTTCCGGCACCCGCTGGAAGGTCAGCCTGGGCATCGAATCACCCACTGAGCCAACGGATGCCCAGTTCTCGTCCGAGTGTTCTGCGGTGACTGGGCGATCGAGAAGCTGCGACCAGAATGCCGCGAGCGCGTGCGGGTCACGACAGTCGATCGTCACGCCCGCGATCCGGGGTTTCATCCGGTGATCACCGCCAGCGCCCGGAACAGGTGATCCGCCTCAGTCACCCTCACACCAGAGGGGATTCGGTCCCGCCGGATGCTGCCGGCCGGCACGATCGCGTGGTCGAAACCGATCCGAGCCGCTTCAGCAACCCGCCGCTCGACACCACCGACCGGGCGCACTTCACCGGACAACCCGACCTCCCCGAACGCAACCACTCCCTTGCCCAGCGGCCGGTCCAACGATGCCGATGCCACCGCGAGCGCCACGGCCAAGTCAGCGGCCGGCTCACGCAACTGGGCGCCGCCCACCGTCGAGATGTAACTGTCGTGATCACCCAACGGCAGCCGCACCCGACTGGTCAGCACCGCGAGAATCATTGCCACCCGGGCAGATTCGATCCCGCTGACGGTTCGTCGGGGTGATCCGCCGTTGCCCTTCACCAGCAACGACTGAACCTCCGTAACCAGCGGCCGACGACCTTCCAAGGCGACCGTCACGCAGCTGCCGGCGACCCGATCGCCGTGCGACAGGAAGAGCCCGCTCGGATCCGGCAGACCGACAATCCCTTCGTCGGTCAGATCGAAGCACCCCACCTCATCGGTCGCGCCGAACCGGTTCTTGACCGCCCGCACCAACCGGAGCCGCGAGTGCCGCTCCCCTTCAAACTGGATCACCACGTCGACCAGGTGCTCCAACGTCCGCGGCCCGGCGATGGAACCGTCCTTGGTGACGTGCCCGATCAACAGGACCGCGATGCCACGCTTCTTGGCCACCGAGATGATCGACGCCGCAACCTCGCGCACCTGAGAGACATTGCCCGCCGCACCCTCGATGGACGACGACGCCACTGTCTGAACCGAGTCCACGACCAACAGCGACGGCGACACCGCGTCGATCTGCGCGAGAACGGTCGACAGATCCGTCTCACTGGCCAGGTACAACTCCGGCGCCACCGCGTCGATGCGTTCGGCCCGCGAGCGCACCTGCCCGGCCGACTCTTCCCCCGACACGTAGAGCGCCCGCTGACCGCTGCGAGCCACCCGAGCGGACACGTCCAATAACAACGTCGACTTGCCGATCCCCGGCTCACCCGCGACCAACACCACCGACCCGGGCACCAGACCGCCACCCAGCACCCGGTCGAATTCGCCGACTCCGGTAGGAACAGCCGCGCTGGCGAGCAGATCAACCGACCCGATCGGGACCGCAGGCTGCTCGATCACGGTGGCGGGCGGCGTACGGGCAATCACGGCACCCACCTCGCCGACGGTCCCCCATGCCTGGCACTCACCGCACCGGCCCACCCACTTGATGGCGGTCCACCCACATTCGCTGCACCGGTAGGAGGCTGCGGACTTCTTGGTGATCGCCATGTGAGAGACCGTAATCGCAGCCACCGACACACGTAGACTCCCTGCTGTGGAGCGGACCGACGAAGACGTTCTGCGCACGGTTCTGGCCGCCGTCGCGCCCGGCACGGAGCTACGAGATGCGCTCGAACGGATCCTGCGTGGTCGCACCGGCGCCCTGATCGTGATCGGCCACGACCGGGTGGTCGAGTCGATCAGTACCGGCGGCTTCCCCATGGATATTGAGTTCTCCGCGACCCGCCTGCGCGAGTTGGCGAAGATGGATGGGGCCATCGTGGTGGATGCCGACGTCACGCGGATCATCCGCGCCGCCACCCAACTCGTCCCGGACCCCTCGATCGAGACCGTCGAATCCGGCACCCGGCACCGCACCGCCGAGCGCGTGGCCAAACAGACCGGCTTCCCGGTGGTTTCGGTCAGCCAGTCGATGCAGATCATCGCCCTCTACGTCGGCCAGTTGCGTTACGTCATCGAGGGCAGTGCCGCGGTGATGTCGCGCGCGAACCAAGCCCTGCAGACCCTGGAGCGGTACAAACAGCGTCTCGACGAGGTCACCGGGACCCTGTCCGCACTGGAGATCGAGGATTTGGCCACCGTGCGCGATGTGGCCGCCGTCCTGCAGCGTCTGGAGATGGTCCGCCGGATCAGCGACGAGATCTCCGAGTACGTCATCGAACTCGGCACCGACGGCCGGTTGATGTCCCTGCAGTTGCAGGAGTTGATCAGCGGGCTGCACGACGACCGGGAGCTGGTGGTGCGCGATTACATTGAGGCCGCAGGCGATTCGGTGACTCTGGATGGCGCGTTGAGCAACCTGGCCAACGTGGACTCCACCGCTCTGTTGGACCTTGGCGAGGCCGCCCGGGCCATCGGTTTCGCCGGCGCCGCCGACACGCTGGACGCGCCGGTCAGCCCCCGTGGTTACCGCATGCTGTCCAACGTCCCCCGCCTGCCGCAGACCATCGTCGAGCGCCTGGTCGACCACTTCGGCACCCTGCAGCGACTGCTGGCCGCCGGTGTCGATGACCTGATGGCGATCGAAGGTGTCGGTGAATCCCGCGCTCGCACCGTGCGGGAGGGCATGTCGCGGTTGGCGGAGAGCAGCATCCTTGAGCGTTACGTTTGAGGTCATCCGCTGGTACGGCGACCACCAGCGTGATCTGCCCTGGCGCCGGCCGGAGGCCAGCCCGTGGGGCATCCTCGTCTCGGAGATCATGCTGCAACAGACTCCCGTTGCCCGGGTGCTTCCCGTGTGGCAGGAGTGGCTCGAGCGATGGCCCACCCCGGCTGCCCTGGCGCAGGCTGCGCCCGGGGACGCCGTACGCGCCTGGGGACGTTTGGGCTACCCGCGCCGCGCGCTGCGTCTGCACGCGGCCGCGACCGCCATCAGCACCGAGCACGCCGGCCGGGTGCCATCCGACCCCGACACGTTGCGAGCCCTGCCGGGCATCGGCAGCTACACCGCCGCCGCTGTCGCTTCCTTCGCGTACGGCGTGCGCATCCCCGTCGTCGACACGAACGTTCGCCGGGTGCAGGCTCGTGCGTTCTCAGGATCAGCCCAGGGCGCACCCAGCCTCACCGCCGCCGAAACCCGTTTAGCCGCAGAGGTTCTGCCCCAGGACCCCGCCGACGCCAAGGTCTGGAACGTCGCCGTGATGGAACTGGGCGCGCTGGTGTGCACGGCCGCCAGGCCGGACTGCGACAGCTGCCCCATCGCGGGGCAATGCGCGTGGCGGCTTGCCGGCCACCCGGCGTACGACGGTCCCACCAAGGCGGCACAGCGCTGGCACGGGACGGATCGCCAGGTGCGCGGGCTGGTGCTGCAGTTGCTGCGGGACTCCGACGGCCCGGTCCCCGCAGCCGAGGTTGACCGGGTGTGGCCGGACGACGCGCAGCGGCAGCGGTGCGTCGCCAGCCTGATCGAGGACGGCCTGGTAGACCCGCTACCCGGCGACAGCTACGCGCTGCCGGCCTGAGCGACGTCGGTCAGGCCGAGAGCGGTCAGTGCCGCCGCGAGCACCTCGTCCGGATGACCGGTGGCGTCGACGACCACCCCGTCCTCGTCAGGCTCAAGCGGTTCCAGGGTGGCCAGTTGCGAGTCCAGCAGGGATGCCGGCATGAAGTGTCCCGGTCGGTTCGCGACCCGGCGACGTAGTTCCTCGACCGGCACGTCCAGCATCAGGAAGCGGATTCCACTACGCCCGTCCCGCAGACGGTCCCGGTAGCTGCGCTTCAGGGCTGAACAGGTGATAACCGCGTTGTCCCCGCGCACCTCGTGGGCGCTGATCCATGCACCGACCGCGTCCAACCACGGCCAGCGGTCGTCATCGGTCAACGGGATGCCGGCATGCATCTTGGCGATATTGGCCGCAGGATGGAAGTCGTCACCCTCCACGTAGGGCCAGCCGGTGGCCGCCGAAAGCCGTTGCGCAATAGAGGTTTTGCCCGACCCGGACACGCCCATCACGATGACGAACATGGGGTCGGCCAGGTCCATGAAGATCACGCTAACGACCCGGAGGGGTCCAAGCGGCTGAAGCGAGCGGCCAATTCCGGTAATGTCTCGTCTTTGTGTCTGCCGCCCTGACGCCGTATTGGCTGATTTTCCGCGCCGGGGTGCGGCGGCAGTCGACGTACTGGCTGGCCACGATCGGCGGCCTTGTGGCCAACCTCACCTTCGGCTTCCTGAAGGCCGCGGTCCTCTTCGCGACAGTCGAGGCGGCCGGCGGCGAGCTCAAGGGCTACGACCTGGCCACCATGTCCGGATACGTCTGGTTGTCCCAGGGGCTCCTGGGCTGCATCAACGCGCACGGTCAGTCCGAGATCGGCGACCGGATCAAGAACGGTGACATCGCGATCGACTTCGCCCGCCCGACCAGCGTCTTCGCATCATTTGCGGCCAGCGACCTGGGCGGTGGCGCCTACTCGTTCCTGCCCCGCGGTCTGCCGGCGATCGTCGTGGGCGCGCTCACGACCGGCATCGCGCTGGCGCATAACGTGACCGGCTGGGTGCTCGGGCTGCTGGCCGTGGCGATCGGCATGATGCTGTCCTTCTGCGGCCGGTATGCGATCAACATCCTCGGCCTGTGGCTGGTCGAGACCCGCGGGCTGCAGATGTTCTACATGGTCGTCTCGACCTTCCTGATGGGTATTTTCATCCCTGTCGGGCTCTTCCCGGACTGGCTGCGGACCCTGGCGCACGCCACTCCGTTCCCGGCGATGTTCATGACCCCCATCGACCTGCTCTCCGGCCGGATCGACGGCTGGGCCGGGGTGAGCGCCGTGGCGGTTCAACTGGCCTGGCTCGTGGGGCTGGTCACCCTGTGTCTGCTGCTCACCCAGCTCGGGCGGCGCCACCTGGAGGTGCAGGGTGGCTGACGTCTCGGCGTACGCCGCGGTCCTGAGGGGTCAGGCCCGCGCCCAACGCTCCTACCGGACCAATTTCGCCATCGACCTGGTCAGCTCCGGGGTCGTCGGCCTGGTCGAACTGGCCGAGGTGTGGATCCTCTTCCACAACGTGACGGTGCTCGGCGGCCTGACTTTCACCCAGATGATCCTGGTCTTCGGGCTCGCCGACCTGTGCTATTCCATCGCGGACCTGATCGTCGGGCACGTCGACCGGCTGCCGCGCTACATCCGGGCCGGCACGTTGGACGTGTTCTACCTACGCCCGCAGCCGCTGCTGGCCCAGCTGATCTTCTCCGACATCTCCCTACGCCGGATCACCCGGCTCGGCGTCGGTCTGGCCGCGGCGCTGTACGGGCTGCACGCCAACCCGATCGACTGGTCACCTGCGCATGTCGCGCTGCTGGTCCTCACTCTGGCCAGCGGCATCGCCATCACCTCAGCGCTGTTCGTACTGGCCGCGGGCTGCCAGTTCTGGCTGGTCGACGGCGCCGAACTGACCAACTCCTTCGTCTACGGTGGCCGCTACGCCAGCACCCAGCCCGCGACCGTGTGGCCGATCGGGATCAAGGTGGTCTTCGGTGCGATCTTCCCGGTCGCGTTCATCTCGTTCGTGCCAGCCATGACGCTGCTGGGTCGGCCGGTGATCAACTCCTGGATCGGCTGGTGCGCGCCGCTGGCGGCGCTCTGGATCTGGGCAGTGGCCCTGTTCATGTGGCGGGCCGGCGTGCGGCACTACCAGGGAGGCGGTGGCTGAGTGATCGTCCAGACCGAGAACCTGACCCGGACGTTCGTACGCCGCGGCAAGGGTCTGCGCCGCACCTCCACGACCGCCGTCGACGACCTGAGCATCTCCATCGAGGCCGGGGAGGCGGTGGGCTACATCGGCGCGAACGGTGCCGGGAAGTCCACCACCATCAAGATGCTGGTCGGGATCCTGGTGCCGACGAGTGGGTCGGTGCGCACCTGTGGTCTGGATCCGGTACGCCGACGCCGCGAGTTGGCGCGGCAGGTCGGCGTGGTCTTCGGGCAACGTTCGCAGTTGTGGTGGGACCTGCCGACCCGTGAGTCGTTCAAGATCCTGGCCGCGATCCACCGGGTGACCGACACCGAGCGACTGGATGAGCTGGTCAGTCAGCTCGAACTCGGCGAGTTCCTCGACACCCCTGTGCGACAGTTGTCGCTGGGGCAACGGATGCGCGCGGAAGTTGCTGCGGCACTGCTGCATTCGCCGCAACTGGTGATCCTGGACGAACCCACCATCGGCCTGGATGTCGTCTCCAAACAACGGCTGCGGCAGTTCCTGATCGCGGAGCGGCAACAGCACGGCACCACCCTGCTGCTGACCACGCACGATATGGGCGACGTCGAACGCCTTTGCGACAGAGTGCTGGTCGTCGACCACGGCCACCTGGCCTACGACGGTTCGCTCGCCGGGCTCGCGGCATCCGTGGAGAGCCACCGGGTCCTGGTGCTCGACCTGGACGAAGCGGCAGCGCCGTTGACGGGGATTCCGGGCACGACGTACGTCGGCAGTGAAGTCGGCGGGGCGCGCCAACGCCTGCGGTTCGACCCGGGCCAGACCACCATTGCCGCCGTCCTCGCGCAGGTGCCGAACCTGCGCGATCTGAGCATCGAGGAGCCGGACATCGAGGACGTGGTACGCCGGATCTACGAGGCGCAGCGCTGACTGATCAGACGATCGGGAAGTTCTCCCGGAAGAGATCGGCCGGATCCCACACGGCCTTGAGCGCACGCAACCGGGTGCGGGTCTGCCCGGGATACGCCAACTCCACCAGCGCAGGATCGCCGCTGTTGTCGAAGTTGAGGTAGAGCCCGTCGGCGCGCGCCAGCACCGGTGCCCACGCCGTGTCGAAAGGCGCTCTGCCGGAAGCCATCACCGCGAACTGCTGGTGCCGGTGTGCGTAGGCGGTCGCATCCGGGGCTATGTCGTTCACGGCTCCACCGACGGGGCGGATCTGCACCATGTCGGCGCCCGCGGCCAGCACTCCATCGAGGTCACGGCCCGTACCGGCATCGATCTCGTTCAGCAGGGCGGAGCGCACGGGCCCGCCAGCCTGACCGCTGTGCGGATGTCCGCCATAGGGAACCACCTGGTCGTACGTCGTGATGCGGGCCTGCGCATTGACCGCACCGGGCACATCGACGAACGGTTGCAGCATGGTCTGAATCTCCTGCTCGTCGTCGGTCGCGACCAGCGCCTGGACCATGGCGCGCACGCCACGCGGCCCGCGCACGGCGTAGAGGAAGGCATTCACCTCTCGCGGCGACGCCAGCACCACCTCGGCCCACGCAGGCAGACCGGCTTCGAGACTGGGCCAGTCGTAGACCAGATCCGCGTGCCCGACCCCACGCAGGTGGGCGGCGCGAAAGCGCAGCGAGGTCACGACGCCCAGATTCGGACCCGCACCGCGGATCCCCCAGAAGAGTTCCGGCTCGTGGTCCGCGTCCGTCCACACGACGCGTCCGTCGGCGACCACGATCTCTGCACCGGTGACCCGATCGATCGTCAGACCGTCGCGACGGGCGAGTAAACCGATGCCGCCGACCGTTGCCAGGCCACCGACCCCCACGTCCCCGGAGTCGCCGGAGGTGATGGCCAGCCCGCTCGGGGCGAGCGCACGGGCTACGGGACCCCATCGGTTGCCCGCGCCGATCCGGACCGTGCCTGCTGCGGCATCCTCGATCTCGACCCCGTTCAGCCGGGTCAGGTCGATCACCACACCGCCGTCGTTGGTGGACCGGCCACTGATCCCGTGGCCGCCACTGCGGACACTGAACCGCTCGCCGTACGTCGTGGCCACGGTCAGCGCCTGCGCCACCTCATCCGCCGACCCGGGATAGAGGATCGCCGCGGGCGCACCTCGATACGTGTAGGAGTGCTGCGCCGCACCATAGGCCCGCGATCCCGGCAGCACCGCGGACGAGGCGAGCGTCGGCGGTAGCGCCGCGAGCAGCTCACTCACCGCGACTGGCGGGATCGAGCAGGCGGTCGGTGCCCGATCCGGCGCGCTCGTACAACTCGATGATGCGCTCGCCCACCTCATCACCGGTGAGCCAATCCTGGTGGTCGATGCCGGCCGCCTGGCGCGCGCGGGTGCGAACCACCCCGATGGTCAGGGCCTGGATCCGTGGGCCGCGGTCGGCCAACTGGGCACCGAGCGAGAGCAACAGTGAGCGGATACCCGCATTGCTGGCGCCGATCAGGGGATTCTGCGGGAACGGCACCTCGCCGCTGAGTCCCACGAGCCCGACCACAGCACCAAGTGGTGCGGTCACCGGCACGAAGGCACGCAGCGCCCGCAGGCTTGCTAGTTCGTTCCCCGTGACGATTTCGAGGAACTGCTGGTCCGTGATGTCCAACACGGCTGGTGGTCGTCCTGTCGCGGCGGCACCCACGGAGACGACCACCAGGTCAAGGAGGCCGAACTGCTCCGTGACCTGCCTGCTGATGTCGGCGGGTTCCTGAGTCGCCAGATCGACAACCAACGGTTTGACCCGGTCACCGCCGTCCAGTCGGCCGGCGAGTTCTCGCAACCGGTCGGCCGAACGACCCACTGTCACGACCGTTGCTCCCGCCGCCAGCAGCGCGCGGCTGATCCCTTCGCCCACACCGCCGCTCGCACCGATCACCGCAGCCGTGCGCCCTGCCAGATCAATCATCACGGAACTAGATTATCTCATTTCAGATGATTTGGATTGGACTAACCTATTTGTATGGGTGATCCGGGCAGCGTGTTGCAGGACGACGTGCACTGGCTGATGGCGCGCACCGCACGCAGCCTCGGTGTCGTGGAGGAAGCCGCCATCGCGCACCTGGGGATCACGCTGCGTGAGTACGTCATCCTGGCCGAGGTCGCGGCGACTCCTGGGCGCAGCCAACTCGCCGTCGCCCGCGCGGCGGCCGTCGACAAGAGCCTCATGGTGACGGCGGTCGACCGGCTGGAAGCGGGTGGTCTGCTCGAGCGCACGCCGGACCCGAATGATCGCCGGGTGCGTGCGTTGCAACTGACTCCGAAGGGCCGTCGCACCATGACGCAGGCGGCGCGAGCAGTCCAGCAGACCCAGGACCGCCTGATGGAAACCCTTGAGCCAGAGCAGCGGGCTGTCTTTCGGGCGGCGTTACTGACCCTGGCTGACAATGGCCCGCAGGCGGGGTTCGACACCACCCCGTGCGTCTGAACCGATTACAGCTGCAACAGCATTCGCTCGTTGCCGAGGGTGTTGGGTTTGACCCGGTCAAGGTCGAGGAATTCGGCGACACCCTCGTCGTAGGACTGCAGCATCTCCGCGTAGACCTCGGGGCTGACAGGGTCGCCCTCGATCTCGCGGAAGCCGTGGGCGGCGAAGAACGCGGTCTCGAAGGTCAGGCAGAAGACACGCGACACCCCGAGGCCACGTGCCCGGTCCAGCAGGTTGCTCAGGATCGCTGAGCCGACGCCCTGCCCCTTGAGCGAGGGATGGACGGCGACCGTCCGGACTTCGGCGACGTCCTCCCACATCACGTGCAGCGCCCCGCAGCCAAGGACCCGGGTGTCGTCGCCCGGGTCCAGCACGACCAGGAATTCCTGCAGCGACTCGAAATAGGACACTGCCGGTTTGGCCACGATGGCCCGCGAGCTCACGTAGGGCTTGACCAGTTCCCGGATTCCCCGCACGTGCCGGGTGGTCGCGGGGAAGGGCCCGCTCCACGCGGCGGCAGGCCCGGAGGGAATCCCTCCGGGCCTGCCGTCAGTGTGCGCGTCGGTCACGCGTCGCCTTCGCCACCTTCGCCGATGGTGGCTGCCTCGACATCGAGGCTGTCCGGCGCCTCCGGCTTCGGGGAACCGGTGAAGGTGAAGGTGTCCTCACGACCCTCGCCGGTCGCGTCGACCAGGACGATCTCGCCCGGGCCGACCTCGCCGTAGAGGATCTTCTCGGACAGCACGTCCTCCACCTCACGCTGGATCGCACGGCGCAACGGCCGAGCACCCAGAGCGGGGTCGTACCCGCGGATGGCCAACAACTTCTTGGCCGCCGGCGCGAGTTCGATCGCCATGTCCTTGTCCTTCAGACGCTCGTCCAGGCGCGCGATCATGTTGTCGACGATCTGGACGATCTCGTCCTGGGTCAGCTGCGGGAAGACGATCGTGTCATCGACACGGTTGAGGAACTCCGGCCGGAAGTGCTGCTTGAGCTCTTCGTTGACCTTCGCCTTCATCTTCTCGTAGCCGGTCGCCGTGTCGTTGCCGGACGCGAAGCCCAGCGAGACGCCCTTGGCGATGTCCCGGGTACCGAGGTTGGTGGTCATGATGATCACGGTGTTCTTGAAGTCGACCATCCGGCCCTGGCTGTCGGTCAGGCGACCGTCCTCCAGGATCTGCAACAGCGAGTTGAAGATGTCCGGGTGGGCCTTCTCAACCTCGTCGAACAGCACCACGGAGAACGGCTTGCGGCGCACCTTCTCGGTGAGCTGGCCGCCCTCTTCGTAGCCGACGTACCCGGGCGGGGAGCCGAACAGCCGCGACACCGTGTGCTTCTCGGAGAACTCCGACATGTCCAGGGTGATCAGCGCGTCCTCGTCGCCGAAGAGGAACTCCGCGAGCGACTTGGCCAACTCGGTCTTACCGACACCGGTCGGACCGGCGAAGATGAACGAGCCACCGGGGCGCCGCGGGTCCTTCAGACCAGCGCGGGTGCGCCGGATCGCCTGGGACAGCGCCTTGATCGCGTCGTTGTTGCCGACGACCCGCTTGTGCAGTTCGTCTTCCATCTTGAGCAGCCGCTGCGACTCCTCCTCGGTCAGCTTGAAGACCGGGATACCGGTGGACGCAGCCAGGACCTCGGCGATGAGTTCCTCATCCACCTCGGCCACGACGTCGATGTCGCCGGCCTTCCACTCCTTCTCCCGCTGCGCCTTGGCGTTGATCAGCTTCTTCTCGTCGTCGCGCAGGGCCGCGGCCTTCTCGAAGTCCTGACCGTCGATCGCGGACTCCTTCTCGCGACGGACGTGGGAGATCTTCTCGTCGAACTCGCGCAGGTCGGCCGGAGCCGTCATCCGCCGGATGCGCAACCGCGCACCGGCCTCGTCGATCAGGTCGATCGCCTTGTCCGGCAGGTGCCGGTCGTTGATGTAGCGGTCGGCCATGTTGACCGCACCCACCAGCGCAGCATCGGTGATCGTCACCCGGTGGTGGGCTTCGTACCGGTCGCGCAGACCCTTCAGGATCTCGATGGCGTGCGGGATGGTCGGCTCCTGCACCTGGATCGGCTGGAACCGGCGCTCCAGCGCCGCGTCCTTCTCGATGTGCTTGCGGTACTCATCCAGCGTGGTCGCTCCGATGGTCTGCAGCTCGCCCCGGGCCAGCATCGGCTTCAGGATCGAGGCAGCATCGATGGCGCCCTCGGCGGCACCCGCACCCACCAGGGTGTGGATCTCATCGATGAACAGGATGATGTCGCCGCGGGTGCGGATCTCCTTGAGGACCTTCTTCAACCGCTCCTCGAAGTCACCGCGGTAGCGGCTGCCCGCCACCAGGGATCCGAGGTCGAGGGTGTAGAGATGCTTGTCCTTCAGCGTCTCGGGCACGTCGCCGCGCACGATGTCCGCAGCCAGGCCCTCCACGACGGCGGTCTTCCCGACGCCGGGCTCACCGATCAGGACCGGGTTGTTCTTGGTGCGCCTGGACAGCACCTGCATGACCCGCTCGATCTCCTGCGATCTACCGATCACCGGATCCAGCTTGCCCTCGCGGGCGGCCTGGGTCAGGTTGCGGCCGAACTGGTCAAGCACGAGCGAGCCGGCCGGAGTGCCTTCCTGCGGGTTGCCCTGGCCAACGCCGGCGCCGGCCTTCTCCGGGCCACCCTGGTAGCCGGAGACCAGCTGGATGACCTGCTGACGCACGCGGGACAGGTCGGCACCCATCTTCACCAGGACCTGGGCGGCAACGCCCTCACCCTCGCGGATCAGGCCGAGCAGGATGTGCTCGGTGCCGATGTAGCTGTGCCCGAGTTGTAGACCCTCGCGCAACGAGAACTCCAGCACCTTCTTGGCGCGCGGAGTGAACGGAATGTGCCCGGACTGGGTCTGCTGCGAGGGGCCGATGATCTCCTGCACCTGCTCGCGGACCGCTTCCAGGGAGATCCCGAGGCTGTCGAGCGCCTTGGCGGCGACGCCCTCACCCTCGTGGATCAGGCCGAGCAGGATGTGCTCGGTGCCGATGTAGTTGTGGTTGAGAAGGCGCGCCTCTTCTTGAGCGAGCACGACAACGCGTCGCGCCCGGTCGGTGAACCGTTCGAACATGAGGGCTCCTTGATCTGCCGTCGGTTCTTATGGATGCTAGCCCGCCCACTTGTGTCGTGTCCGGACTCTGGAGGGTGCAACGCAACACGGCGCGCGCATGTTCCATCGCCGCGGATGCCATACGATGCCGCGCATGCCCGACCCGCTGCGCATCGAAGCCCTGGGGCATCGCTTGGAAGTGGAGGTCCAGGCGCTACCGGTCGAGCAAGTGGCGGCGTTACGCGCGCAATGGAGCCGTTGCGCGCCGGACGGGGCCGACACTGCGCCCGCCACGAACGTGCCGCTGTCGGATATCGAGGATCCCGTACGCCGTGACTACGCCTTGTCCTCGGCCGTCACCTTTGCGGCGATCCGGCAGGCGGCTGGTACCGGAGTCATGCTGCACGCCTGTGGCGTCGCCACCGACACGGGTGAGGTTGCGGTCCTGGTGGCGCCCTCGGGTACCGGTAAAACGACGGCGGCGGCGCGGCTGTGTGCTCGTGAGTTCGGCTACGTCACCGACGAAACCGTGCTGATCCAGCCGGATCTGACGGTGCTGCCGTATCCGAAGCCGCTGTCGGTGGTTCTTGAGGCAGACGACCCGCACCACAAGCAACAGCACGGCCCCGACGAACTGCAGTTGCGCACCCCGCCGCATTCGCTGCGCGCAGGCGCGTTACTGCTGCTGGATCGGATTGACCGCGGGGGGCGCGACGAGGACGCACCGCACCCCGCCACGGTGCCCACCCTCGAGCCGGTCGGCTTGATCGACGCGATGATGACGTTGATCCCCCAGACGTCGTCGCTGACCGCTCTGGATCAGCCGTTGACGGCCCTGGCGCAGCTGATCGTCGATCTGGGCGGTGTGCAGACCCTCTACTACCGGGAGATCGACCAGACCAGCGACCTCATCGAGCAGGTCCTGAACGATCGCGGGAGCACCCCGCCCCGGTTCACCTCGGTCCCCGGCAGTAGCGACCCGGTGGACACCGGCCACACACTCACCGACGACGAGGAGCTGTCCCTGCAGCGAGCGCCGTTCGACGACGCCGTCGTCTGCGACGACGAAGTGCTCCTGCTGGCCGGTTCAGTACCGCTCCGGCTCAGCGGCCTGGGCGCGACCATCTGGCTGGCTGCCGAGCAGCCCATGAGCACCCCCGAGCTCCTCGACGTCTGCCGGACCGCCCACGGGGAGCATCCGCAGGCCCCGGATCTGGTGCGTTCAGCGGTTGACGACCTCGTCACGGTGGGAGCGCTCAGCCCAGTCGGGCGATGATCTGCGTCACGTGGTGGTCCAGCAGTTCGGCCACCTCGGCGGCCTTCTCCGGACCCTTGCGGTACGGGTCCTGCACGTCGTACTGCGAGCGTGTCGGGCGTCGGTCCGCCTGGACCGCGGCGAGATAGGCCTCGCCGACGACCTCCTGCGGCAGCGACTGGCTCACGGCGGCCAACTGCCCCACGGTGTGCACCCGGCGCACCATGGCCGGGAAGTCACCGAGGACCACCTGTCGGTGGAACTTCTCCATCGGTAGGACCAGGCTGGCGCCCTGGACGATCGCCCGATTCAGCTGCCGGGAGACGAAACCCTCGGCGTCACCACCCCGGGCGCGCAACTGGGCCGCCATCGATTCGTCCATCGGTGAACCGACCAGGGCACCGACGCCCGCACTGGTGAACCTCCATCCGGTCAGCCCGAACTCCTCGGCACGAACCTGGGCGAGCCGCTCCGCGAAGGCGGACCGGCAGATGTTCCCAGTACAGATGAAGACCGCCAGCGACGGGGTGTCCATCGCCGGCTAGGCGGACTTCTTCTTAGCCGGAGCCTTTTTGGCGGCCGTCTTCTTCGCGGGAGCCTTCTTGGCAGGAGCCTTCTTGGCAGGAGCCTTCTTCGCGGGGGTGGGCTTCTCGCCGCGAGCGGCTTTGGCCCGGTCGACGCTCTGTTGTAGCGCTGCGAGCAGGTCGACGACCTGACCGCCTTCGTCCTGTGGTTCGGCAGCCGCGGTCACTTCACCGCCGGCCAGTTTCGCCTCGACGATTTGATGGATCGCTTCCTCGTAGTCGTCGGTGTATTCGTCAGGTTCATAGTCGCCCGCCAAAGACTCGACCAGCATCTGCGCCATCGCGGTCTCGGCCGGTTTCACACTGAGGTCGGCGTCGTCCAGCACCCCGAACTCAGGAGTGCGCACCTCGTCCGGCCACAGCATCGTCTGCAGGGCGATCACCTCGTCGCGCACCCGCAGCACCGCGATCGTCATGCGGGTGCGAATGGTGATCGTGACCAGCGCGACGCGGTCGGTCTGCAGCAACGCATCCCGCAGCAGTGCGTACGGTTTCACGGCGCTGGCGTCGGGCTCCAGGTAGTAGCTCTTGTCCAGATAGAGCGGATCGATCTCGCTGGCCGGCACGAACTTGTCGACGGCGATCTCCCTCGAGGTCGAGATCGGCAGATTGGCCAGGTCGTCGTCGGTCAGGACGACCATCTGGCCGTCCTCGGTCTCATAGCCCTTGGCGATGTCGTTGTAGCTGACCTCTTCGCCATCGATCGCGCAGACGCGTCGATAGCGGATCCGGCCCCCGTCCTCGCGATGGACCTGGCGGAACTGCACGTCGTGATTCTCGGTCGCCGAATACAGCCGGACCGGCACGTTGACCAGACCGAACGACACGGCACCCTTCCAGATCGCCCGCATTGTGCAAGAGTGCCCCATGCGCCCGATGCTTGCCACCCCTGGCAATTCGGTGCCGGTGGGCGGCGACTGGCAGCACGAGGTGAAGTGGGACGGGATGCGGGTCCTGGTCCAGGTTGACGGGCCCCGGGTCCGGGTGACCTCCCGCACCGAACGGGACGTGACCGTTGCCTTCCCCGAACTCTCCTCAGCCGGTAGCGGATTGCCCGGCCACGACATCCTGCTCGACGGCGAGGTGGTCGTGCTGAACAACGGAACGCCGAGCTTCGCCGGGATCGCCGAGCGATTCAACGTCACCAAACCCGCCGACGCCGATCGGCTGGCCGCGACCGCCCCGGTGACCCTGATGACGTTCGACCTGCTGCGGGTGGGCGGCCACGAGATCCTGACCCAACCCTTGCGGGTACGCCGCGAACTCCTGGAGGCGACGGGTCTCACCTCCGCCTGGGTGCAGGTGCCGCCCGTCTTCGACGACGGTGAACTACTCCTGACCGCGACTGACGAGCAGGGAGTGGAAGGCATTGTGTCCAAACGACTTTCGTCCCCTTATCGACCTGGGACCCGCTCCCCCGATTGGCGCAAGATCGTGCATCGCCGCACCTCGTCGTACGTCGTCGGAGGGTGGCGACCCGAGACCGACCGGGCGGGCGTGCTCGGCAGTCTGTTGATCGGCACGCCGGCCGAGGACGGTCTGCAGTACGTCGGCCGGATCGGTTCAGGACTGGCCGGCGCCGCCGGCGCGGCGCTCCTGCCGAAGCTGCGGGCGCTGGAGGCACCGACCAGCCCGTTCAACGCCCCCGTGCCACCGGCCGAAGCACGCGGCGCGCACTGGATGCGACCGGAACTGGTGGTCGACATCGAGTACCACACGATCACCAGGGACGGCCGGTTGCGCCAACCCAGTTGGCGCGGCGTGCGTGCCGACCTGACCCCGCAGGATCTGTGATGCCCGAGGAGAAGATCAGCGTCGAAGTCGACGGGCGGCGACTGCAGGTCAGCAACCTGGACAAGATCCTTTATCCGGGCACAGAAACCACCAAGGGCGAGATCCTGCACTACTACGCCCAAGTCGCGCCGGTCCTGTTGCGAGTGATCGCGCAGCGACCGGTGACGCGGGTGCGCTGGCCGCATGGGGTGGGTGACCAGTCGTTCTTCGAGAAGAACGTGCCGGGCGGCACACCGTCGTGGATCCGGCGGGTCGAGCGCGGTGGCGTGACGTATCCGTTGATCGACGACGTCGCTGGCCTGACCTACTTCGCCAACCTGGCGGCGCTGGAACTGCATGTGCCGCAATGGAAATTCGTCGACGAGGAGCCGGTGAACCCCGACCGTCTGGTCATCGATCTGGATCCGGGCAAGGGCGCCGGGCTGCCGGAGTGTGCGGCGCTCGCGCTGACGATCCGGGACCGGTTGGCCGAGATCGCCACCAGTGACGTCGTTCCGGTGACCAGCGGCAGCAAGGGGATGCAGCTGTACGCCGAGGTCGACGGATCACGGACCAGCGAGGAGGTCCGCGACTGGGTCAAGTCCCTGGCCCAGCGACTCACCAAGGAGCAACCGGACGCGGTCGTGTGGAAGATGACGACCTCGTTGCGCCCGGGAAAGGTCTTCGTGGACTGGTCACAGAACACCGCGGCCAAGACCACGATCGCGCCGTACTCGCTGCGTGGTCGCGACCGGCCGACGGTTGCCGCGCCGCGCACGTGGGACGAGATCGAGGACGGACCGACCCTGCAGCACCTGACCTTCGACGAGGTGCTCGACCGGCTGGAGGACCTCGGCGACCTCTGGCCGCTGGACTAGACCCGGCCGAGAAAGCCAAGGACCCGCTCGACCAACAGGTCCGTTGCTGCCGAATCATATTGCGGCAGTGAGGAATCCTCGAACAGGTGCACATCACCGGGATACAGGAAAAGTTCGGCGTCCGCACCGGAGGCGACCAGTGCACGGGCGGAATCCAGATCGCCCTCGTGGGCGAAGAACTCGTCGTCGTCCATGCCGTGGATCTGGGCGGGTAAGCCCTCCGGCCATGGACCGAACGACCACTCGCCGGTGATCGGGAAGCAGGTCTCCAGCAGCACCGCACCCCGAGCGCCCGACCGGGTCTGCGCGAGGCGTTGCGCCTGTCCGCCGCCCATCGAGATCCCGGCGTAGACAACGTCGGCTGGCAGTTCGGCGACCGCGGCATCGGCCAGCGCGTCGGTGTCCAGGTCCTTGGAAAACTCGAAACCCTCCGGGATGGCCGCGAACGTCTCCCCGCCATAGAGGTCCGGGGTGTGCACGGTGTGACCCGCCGCGCGCAGCCGATCCGCGAGCGCGATGACACCAGGGGTCAGGCCGAGAACGTGATGGAAGAGGACGACTGTGGTCATGACGCCACCGCCCAGGCCGCGGCCAGGCGAGCGCGCGCGTGGACCACGGACTCGTCGTACAGGCGACAGAGGTAGTCGGCGTCGTCGGTCAATGCGGTGCGGAACTCCCAGTCCGGGTCCGCATCGAAATCGTGGTGTTCGACCAGCGAGAGGTGTCTGAGTAACCCGGCCAGATGCTCGATCTCGGTGCCGGCCAGCGGCGGTTCCCAGGGTGGGTCGATGCGTTCGGTAGTCGCCATACGGGCGACGTTAGGACTTATTGCGGACGGATCGTTGCCGGATTACCTGGCAGGCTGTGGGGATGGATGAGTCGAATCCGACCGTGCGCTCGCTGCGCACCCTGCAACTGCTGCAGGACCGGCCGGGAATCAGCGCAGAGGAGTTGGCGCGGCGTCTGGATTGTTCGGACCGGGCCGCCCGGCGGTACGTGAGCATCCTGCGCGAGGCGGGGATCCCGGTCTTTGCCATCCGCGGCAGGTACGGCGGGTACCGGCTGGGCAGCGGGGTGCGGCTGCCGCCGGTGACCTTCACCGCCGCCGAAGCACTCGGCCTGGTGATGGCGGTGCTCGACGGACATCACGCAGCCGGCGACGACACCGCGCCGGTCGGGGCAGCACTGGCCAAGGTGGTGCGGGCCATGCCGGCCTCGGTGGCCGGGCCGGTGGAGACGATCCGACGGTGGATCGCGCCGGCGCCGGATCGCGGTGCGGCCCGGCCCGATCCGGCGATCACCATCGAGTTGGTGCAGGCCTGGTCGCAGCAGCGCGTCGTGCGCATCACCTACTGCTCCGAGCGGGGCACGACGTGGACCACCGAGGTCGAGCCGTGGGCCATCGTCGTGCGGCACGGGCGGTGGTATCTGCTGTGCCGGGACCGCGGCCGGGACGCGATGCGCGCCTATCGCGTCGACCGGATCACCGAACCGCTGCCCCTGATCGACACTTTCGAACCGCCCGTCGACCTCGACCCGGTACAGATGCTGGAGGAACATCTGGCGACCGGTTGGGAGTACGCGGCCGAGGTCCTGATCCATGCACCGATCGAACGGGTGCGCCGATGCGTGTCACCGGCGTGGGGACGACTGACCGCGGAAGGAGACATGACCCGGTTGACCGGCACGACCGACAGTCCGTATTTCTACGCCGAACAGTTGGCCACGCTGCCGTGGTCCTTTGAGGTGGTCGGCAGCGAGGAAGTCAGGTCCGCGGTGCGGGAGGTGGGTCAGCGGCTGGTGGCTGCGACGACGCCGTAAGTTCGGCGTCCCGCGCGGCATCCCACTGCGCCTGCGCGATCCGCTCGCGCCGGTCGGCCTCCATGATGTGCTTCATGATCACGTAGAACAGATAGACCAGCCCGATGGTCGGCAGGAGGGTCAGGATCGCGGGCCACACCCCCTCAGGATAGACCGGGCAGCAGCGCCTCCTGACGCTCCAGGTCCAGCAGCCAGCGCTTGCGCTCCACACCGCCGCCGTATCCGGTCAGCGATCCGTCCGCGCCGATGACCCGGTGGCACGGGATCACGATCGATAGCGGATTGCGTCCGTTGGCCAGGCCGACGGCGCGGCTCGCGGACGGATTGCCCACGGCCGTGGCCAGTTCCCGGTAACTCCAGGTCACGCCGTACGGGATCTGGCGCAGGGCCTGCCACACGCGCACCTGGAAGTCGGTGCCGATCGGACGCATCGGCAGATCGAAGGTCGTGCGGTCGCCCGCGAAGTACTCGGTGAGCTGCTGGGCGGCGTCGCCCAGGACCCCGCCGTCACCGGGTTCACCGAGCGCGTCGCTGCCCGGGTGGTGGGCATGCCCCTCCATGTAGACCGCGACCAGTTCGTCGCCGTCGGCGACGAGGGTCAGCGGGCCGATCGGAGTCGGATCGAGGGTCAGGTGCCGGCGAGTCATGCGATGGCCTCCATCGGTGGTAGCTGGTTGGTTTCGTGGTCGGTCATGCCCCACAGGTGCTGGGTGACGTAGGCACGCCAGGGCCGCCACGCCTCAGCGGGCGGGCCGATACGTTCGAGGGTTCGCCGTACGGCCAGATCGGTCCCGGGGAAGGCATCCGGATCGCCCAGGGCCCGCATCGCGATCGACTCCACGGACCAGGGACCTATTCCCGGTACGCCGAGTAGCCGCTCCCGCGCAACCGTCCAGTCCGCGCCGGGAGACACATCGATCTGCTCCTCAGCCAACGCCCGGGCCAGTGATCGCAGGGTCCGCTTCCTGGTCTCGGGCATCGCGAGGACGTCGTCCGACGCCTCCGCAACAACGTCGGCGGTCGGGAAGATCCCGGTGAGACCGCCCGCGGGATCGCTGACCGGTTCGCCCAGAGCGGTCGTCAACCGGGCGGCGTGTGTGCGAGCCGCCCGGGTCGAGATCTGCTGACCGAGCACGATCCGCAACGCCATCTCGACCGGATCGGTGGTGTGCGGGACGCGGCGACCGGGCGCCTGCGCGATCAACGGTCGCAACCGCGGGTCGGCGCTCAGCGCGGCATCGACAGCCTGCGGATCAGCGTCCAGATCGAGCAGGAAGCGGCAGCGGCTGACTGCGGTCTGCAGATCCCGCACATCCTGCAACCAGACGGTCGTCGCCACATGGTCAGGGGCGGGTCGCAGCGCGACGATCCCCGCGCCGTACGTCAATCGCACGGTCCGGCGATAGGCGCCATCACGCCACTCCTCCACCCCCGGCACACCGGTCGCGGCCAGATGCCCGAAGACGTTGTCCGGCAGGAACGGCAGGCGCATCGGCAGCCGCAGATCGATCCGGTGCCAGGCAGGCGGATCGGCAGCGCGCAGCGGTGATCGGCGGGCGCGCAACTGCGTGGGGGTCAGCGCGAAGGTGGTGCGCACGACGTCGTTCATGGAGCGGATGCTGCCGAACCCGGCGGCGAAAGCAACGTCGGCGAACGGCATCGCGGTCGTCTCGATCAGGATCCGGGCGGTCTGCGCTCGCTGGGAGCGGGCCAGCGCGAGCGGACCGGCACCGAGCTGCTCACTGACGACGCGTTCGATCTGCCGGCTGCTGTAGCCCAGCCGCTGCGACAGGCCCTCGACGCCCTCACGCTCGACGACCCCGTCGGCGATCAATCGCATCGCCCGGGCGACCAGATCATCGCGCACATTCCACTCCGGCGAACCGGGCGTGGCATCGGGCAGGCACCGTTTGCAGGCGCGGTAGCCGCGAGCCACCGCGGCGGCCGCCGACGGCAGGAAGTCGATGCGGTCGGCCCGCGGCGGGGTGGCCGGGCAACTGGGCCGGCAATAGATCCTGGTGCTGCGGACCGCGGTCACGAACCAGCCGTCGAACCGCGCATCGCGGCTGCGAACGGCCGCCAGAGCGGTCGCGGTGTCGAGGTGCATACCCTCAGTCTGCGGCCTGCCGACGGCTGCGGCTAGCAGGAATCCGACATCACGCTCGTAGGGCTAGGCCGGCGCCGTCGGCCCGACGGTGATGGGCAGATTGTCGATCAACCGGGTGGTGCCGACCTTGGCCGCGACGGCCAGAATCGCCGTGCCGTGGTACCACTCGGGTACCTCTTCCAACCGGACCGGATCGACCAGCACCAGATAGTCGACCTGGGCCAGCGGTTCGCGCACGAGCACGTCCCGCGCCGCGCGCCGGATCGCCGCCGGACCTCGCACGGCCTGCGCCTCGCCCGCCCGCAGCGCCTGCGACAAGGACAGCGCGGCCTCCCGGTCGGTCAAGGTCAGATAGACGTTGCGCGAGGACATGGCCAGATCGTCGGCCTCGCGGACGGTCGGCACCGCGATGACCTCGATCGGGAAATCGAGATCGGTGGCCATCCGGCGGATGAGCAGCAACTGCTGGGCGTCCTTCTGCCCGAAGTAGGCCAGATCCGGTCGCACCAGATGGAACAACTTAGCGACGACGGTGAGGACCCCGTCGAAATGCCCGGGTCGCAGAGCGCCTTCGAGAACCGAACCCAGCGTGCCGGCGCTGACCCGGATCCCGGGCTCTCCGTCGGGGTACATCACGTCCGGCGTCGGGGCGAAGACCAGATCCACGCCCTGCTCCCGGCAGATCTCCAGATCGGCGTTCAGCGTCCGCGGATAGCGCGACAGATCCTCACCGGCGGCGAACTGCAGCGGATTGAGGAAGATCGTGACGACGACGCTGTCGGCTTCCTGGCGGGCCTGCGCGATCAGCTGCGCGTGTCCGGGATGCAGCGCGCCCATGGTCATGACCACGGCAACCCGGCCCGGCAGCGCGGCCCGCGCGTCTCGCAACTCCTCGCGGGTGTGCACCAACTGCGTCGTCATGGCGCTCACGGTACTCAGTCGTCGCCGGCCAGCAATTCGCGCAGGGGCAGCACCGCTTCGGCCGGCATCGCCCGACGCAGAGCGGCGCGTTCCAGCGTGGCTTGAGCGAGGGCCCGATACGCAGGTTCGATATCCGCGCTGTGCTTGATCAGGGCGTCGAGGTGCGCGCGGACCGTGCCGACGTCTCCCCGGGAGACGGGACCGGTGAGCGCCCGGTCCCCACGTTCGAGTGCGTTCGTGGTGGCCGCCTCGACCAGGGGTGCGATGAACCGGCCCGGATCCTCGACGCCGATCTCACGCAACACCTGCTCGGATTGCGCGATGACCGTGACCAGATGGTTGGCCGCGTGCGCCAGTGCCGCGTGGTACGCCGCCCGGTCACCTTCGGCGATCGCGACCGGCAGGCCACCGAGGTCCAGAACGAGAGCTTCGGCGACGACACCGACACCTGCGGAGGCAGTGATCGCGAACGGCGTGCCGGGCAACCGGTCGAGATCGGCCGGGGTGCCGCTGAACGTCATCACCGGATGCAGCGCGATCGCGTCCCCGTGTGCCGTGGTCACCGCGGCCAGTGCCTCGACCCCGTGGAACCCGCTGAGGTGGATCACCAGTTTGCCTGGCCCCCAGAGCTTTTCAGCGGCAAGACCGTTGGCCAGCGGCTCGATCGCATCATCCGGTACGCCGAGGATCACCACGTCCGCCTCACTCACCACCCGCTCGACCGGGCGGATCGGGACGCCGGGCAGGAGTTCTGCTGCGCGCTCGCGAGAGGCGTCGCTGACCGCACTGACGGCCACGATCTCGTGGCCCGCTGCCCGCAGCGCGGCGCCGATGACCGAGCCAGCCCGGCCGGCTCCTACAACACCGACGCGCAGATTGGGCCGGGACAGTTCGCTCACGCTGCCTGACGTTACGTCACTTCCACGCTATTTGCGACGTCTCTTTCGATTGCCGCGAGTGAGATATACCTGGGTACTGCCAATACAACCAAGGGAATGAACAAGAGAACTACCCATACGGTCCTCATATAAAAATCTCTTGCACGTCGCCAAGAATGAATTTCTCCCCACGTGCGAACACCGACTTCGAGGAGGTCACCGGAGTGGATCAGTCACTTGGTGATTCACCTCCCCCTCGAAGAGGAGACGAACTAGTCCTCCGCCTGTGCCTGACGAACTGCCAACAGGCCACACACCACGGATAGGACTGATACGGCCAGCGTGACCCAAAGGATCCACGCAAACCCGAAGATGATCCAACTCGCAATCACAAACGCGATACCAATCCCACCCGTACCGATGAGGATGATCGGCCCCACCAGTTCGTTTTGTCCGTTTTTCATGCCAGCACACTCATTCGCCATGGTGATGATAAGGATTGCTGTAGTCGAGCCGACTCGAATTTCGGGGACATTCGTCGTGACATCCTACGCCGCAACATGACCCCACCCCTCCGTAAGGCCGGGGCCACAGCGACCAGGACTGAACAAAGCGAATTCGGCGGTATCCGCATGGACTCGCGGGCTCTCTGAATGGTTGTCCGGGTGCCCTGCCTACAGTGGGTTGCCATGGCACCGCGTCCGCTGTCCGTCGCGTGGCAGGACGCTCTCTACGGCGATCACGGTTTCTACCGCCGGCCCCGCGGCCCGGCAGGGCACTTCGCAACTTCGGCCCAGGGCGTCCCCGGGGTGTCGCACCTGTACGTCGAGTCTCTCCTTGCGATGGCGGATCGCCTGGGCGCGACCCATCTGGTCGATCTTGGTGCCGGCCGCGGGGAGTTGCTCACTTCGCTGCATGCGCAGGCACCACGGTTGCGGCTGACGGGAGTCGACGTCGTCGACCGGCCGGCCGACCTACCGCCAGGCATCGATTGGGTTCTCTCCCCCGGCGGCGATGGACTTCCGGCGTTGCCCGTCGGCGCCGACACACTGGTCGTTGCCAACGAGTGGCTCGACGTCGTGCCGTGCACGGTCGCCGAGTGGGATGGTGATCGGTGGCGCGTGGTGCACGAGGACAACTCGCTGGGCGATGAGCCGAGCGATGACGAACGTGCGTGGCAGCAGCGCTGGTGGCCGGTGGCAGATCCGATCCCCGGTGACCGCGTCGAGATCGGCCTCACCCGGGACCGGGCCTTCGCCGACCTGCGCGCGAATGGCGCCGCGGTCGTTGCCATCGACTACGGCCACTTCCGCGACGACCGACCCGACAGCGGGACCCTGATGGGTTATCGCCATGGGGTCGGGGTCCAACCGCTGTTCGACGGAAGCACCGACGTCACCGCCCACGTGGCGATGGACTCACTCGGCGCCGACGAGCTGATCACCCAGCGAGAAGCGTTCTCGCGTCTGGGAATTCGTGCCGACCAACCGTCGCTCGACCTGGCCAGCACGGATCCGGCCGGCTACCTGGCAGGCTTGGCTCGGCGTACCGCACTGGCGGCCGCCCGCGATCCCGCCGGACTCGGCGGCTTCTGGTGGGCGCTCAGTTGCCCGCTTGACGCGCCCTGAAGGCGGCCACGTTGAGCCGGTTGCCGCAGCCGGCGTCGCAGAAGCGCCGGGAACGGTTCTTGGTCAGATCGATGAGGACGTCGTCGCAGTCGTCAGCGGCACAGACGCGTAAACGGTCGAATTCGCCGTCCCGGATCACATCGACAACGGCCATCGCCGCCTCGACCACCATCCGCGTCGCCAGCGGCGCATCCGAGGGCGTGGCGTGCAGATGCCAGTCGTACTCATCGTGTTTGACCAGTTGAGGCACCGCGTTGGCCTGTTCCAGGAGGGCATTCACCCGCGCGACCGCTGTGTCTTCGTCGGGCGCCCAGAGCGACCGCACCTGCGCTCGCACCCCACGAACTGCAGCTACTTCGGCTGGTGTGCCAAGAACTGTCCCGGTCCAGCCCCAGGTGCGCACGAAGTCGGCCAGGTCATCGACCGTGCTCAACGCATCGGGATCGGCATGCTCGGAATTGGCCAGTGCCGCCGCCGCTCGCAGCGCCATGTCGGTGTCGTAGCCGAAGGCCACGCCCGTCTCCTTCCGTAAGGGGCTAACCGGTCGTTGACCGCTAACGAGACCACGGCCTAGGCTGACCCAATCGTCACGAGTATAGATCTCGTTAGCCCATTACAGGAGGTGTCATGAGCGCCACCGCCCCCGACGCCGTCGTCCCGGACCTGTCGAAGGACACCTCCGCACAGGGTCACCACCGGTTCGCCGGCCTGCTCTTCGCGATCGCCTCGGCCGCGGCCTTCGGGATGTCCGGCCCGTTCGCGAAGTCGCTGCTGCACGCCGGCTGGACCCCGGCAGCGGCCGTGACCGGCCGGATCGTGATCGCCGCCCTCGTCCTGCTGCCGATCACCGTGTGGCAGATGCGCGGCCGCTGGCACCTGGTGCTGCCCAACTGGCGCCCGATCGCTGGATACGGGCTGGCCGGGGTCGCGGGTGCGCAACTGGCCTACTTCAGCGCTATCCAGACCTTGTCGATCGGGGTCGCGCTGCTACTCGAATACACCGCTCCGCTGTGGCTGGTGCTACTCGCCTGGGTGACCACTCGGCGTACGCCGCATCGCTTGGTCCTGCTCGGTGCCGCGGCCTCGATCGTCGGACTTCTGTTGGTGCTCAACGTCTTTGGCGGTGCGCAGTTGTCGGGCGCCGGGGTCCTCTGGGGACTGGTCGCGGCCGGTTGCGCCGCAGCGTACTTCATCATCGCCAGCAATCCCGGTGGCGGGTTGCCATCCCTCGCGCTCGCCGGGATCAGTATGCAGCTCGGGGCGCTGGCCCTGATCGTGGCCGGTCTGACCGGCATCGTCGACGTGCATGCGAGCACCGCGCCGGTTGAGCTAGCCGGTCACTCGACCTCGTTCGTCGTTCCCCTGCTCGGCATCGCCGTCATCTCCGCGGCGTTCGCCTACGTGACCGGCGTGGTCGCAGCGCGCGACCTGGGGGCCCGGGTCGCATCGTTCGTGGCGCTGTCCGAGGTGTTGTTCGCGGTGTTGTTCGCCTGGTTGCTGGCCGGCGAGGTCCCCGCGGTCATCCAACTGATCGGCGGATTCATCGTGATCGGCGGCGTGGTCCTGGTGCGGCTGGGCGAGTCCCGGGACACGCGACTGGCAGACTAGCCAGCATGGCCACCCGCGAAGTCACCGTCGGCGTCGGAGCCGCCGGACTGGCCACCGCGGACATGGTGCTCAACATCGGCCCGCAACACCCCGCGACGCATGGTGTGCTGCGGCTGCGGGTCACCCTGGACGGGGAGCGGATCGTCACGGCCGAGCCGATCGTCGGCTACATGCACCGGGGCGCGGAGAAACTCTTCGAGGTGCGCGACTACCGGCAGATCATGGTGCTGGCCAACCGGCACGACTGGTTGTCCGCGTTCAGTAGCGAGATAGGACTTGCCCTGCTGGTGGAGCGAATGCTGGGGATGGAGGTCCCGGAGCGCGCCACCTGGACCCGCACCCTGCTCGCTGAGCTCAACCGGGTGCTGAACCACCTGATGTTCGCCGGGTCCTATCCCCTCGAACTCGGCGCGATGACGCCGATCTTCTACTCCTTCCGTGAGCGTGAGGAGTTGCAGGCCGTCATGGAGCAGATCTCCGGCGGCCGGATGCACTACATGTTCAACCGGGTCGGGGGCCTGCGCGACGAACTGCCGGCGGGCTGGCTGGACAACGTGTCATCCGCTGTCGCGGCCGTGCGCCGACGCCTACCGGACCTGGAAGGAATGCTGCTGGGCAACGAGATCCTCACCGCCCGCACCCGCGGGGTGGGGGTGCTCGACCAGGGCACCATATCGGCGTACGGCGTGAGCGGACCCATCGCACGCGCCTCGGGCCTGGACGTGGACCTGCGCCGTGATCAGCCCTATTTGGCGTACGCCGAGTTGTTCGGTCCCAGCGGACCGGGCCGGGTCGTGACGCGGACCGAAGGGGACTGCTTGGCCCGCTTCGAGGTGCTGCTGGAGCAGATCCACGTCAGCCTGGATCTCGCGGACGCGTGTGTCGAGCGGTTGCGGTCGCTGCCGGCAGGACCGGTGAATCTGAAGCTGCCCAAGGTGCTGAAGGTGCCGGAAGGCACTGACTACCTCGCGACGGAGAACCCGCTGGGGTTCAACGGGTACTACCTCGTCTCGCGTGGGGAGAAGACGCCGTGGCGATTGAAGCTGCGGTCCGCGTCGTTCAACAACGTCTCGGCCCTCGCGCAGATGCTGCCCGGCCAGTTGCTCGCCGACATGGTCGCGATCCTGGGCTCGATGTTCTTCGTGGTCGGAGATATCGATAAGTAGTCGCTAGCCGGCCAGGTTTGCCCACACCACCCAGTTGCCCTCGAAGTGGCCGTTCTTGATCGGTGTCTTCGGATCACAGGTGATCAGTCGCAGTACTGGCGTCGCGCTACCGCTGTCCCACACGGTGCCGTCTTTGCTCAGTGTCGACTTGGGTTTCCCGGCTGATTTCGTGGCCACGAAGGTGACCTGGTCGCCGCTGCTGTAACGCACGATGATCTTGTCCCCGGGGACCACCTGCGGCAGGTTGTAGAACGAGTCAGGGATCCCGCCGTACGTGACGTGGCCGGCCAGGATCGACGCGCCGCGATAGCCGGGCAGCGCCCAACCGCGGTCGTTCAGGTAGCCGGCGACACCGCCTGGGGGCGCGAGAATCCCTTGCGGATCCACAAAGATCGGTATCAGCGACGCGTTGACGATGGTCGTGCCCGCCGTATTGAAGACGAACACCCGGGTCGGCGATCCCTGGGGCGCAGCAGTGTTGTGTCCGGACACTGCGGCGCCGCTTCCGTGCGACGTCGGTGCGCTCGCAGAGGGTGCTGACCCACCCGAGGCCGACGACGACGAAGCCGAAGAAGCCGAGGACGGTGAAGACGACGCAGGCTCCGACGACGATGCTGCGGCGCCGGTGGTCGGCGGAACGTACTGCGGAATCGACGGAGCGGCCACGCTGCCCAGAGTGGTCGCCGGGCTGGCGCTCTGGGACTGCGCACACCCAGCGGCGACGGACACGATGCCCGCCGCCGCCAGGGTGGCTCCCGCTACTGCGAGAACAGAACGCTTCGTCTTGTTACTGCTGCTCACGCTTCCGGCCGACGACGACCGCACCTCCAACAGCAACGACTCCGATAGCGGTCAGGCCAATGCCCGCGGCGGTAAGCATGTTGCTCCCACCGGCGCTGCCGACAGAACCGGTCTGCACCGTGCTAGGCGTGATCACCGGAGCAGCCAGCATCGTGAAGGTGGCCGAACCGGACACCGAGCCGACGACCTCGATCGAGTGCGTGCCGGCGGGCAGGCTGGTCGGGATCGTGCCGGAGTAGGTCAGCTTGCCGTTGGCGTCCGCGGTCAGGTTGCTTGCCAGCGTCACCGGGGTCGAGTGGGCCACGATCTTGATACCCGACTCGTTCGGCTTGAATCCGGCCGCGTTCAGAGTGAACGGGTCACCCGGGGCGTACGAGGGCTTGTCCAGCGACACGGTCGCGCCCGAGGGGTTCGAGGGGCTGGTGGGCGGCGCAGTGCTAGTGCTCGTGCTCGTGGACGACGAACCGCCGGTGCTCGTCGAGCTACCGGTCGACGTGGAACTGCCGGTCGACGTCGAGGTGCTGGTGTTCGTCGAGGTGCTGGTGTTCGTCGAGGTCGCGCTACCGGAGCCGGTCGACGTTGCGGTACCAGAGCCGGTCGACGTTGCGGTACCAGAGCCGGTGGAGGTCGCAGTACCGGTGCCGGTCGACGTGGCAGTACCAGTGCCGGTCGACGTCGAGGTGCTGGTCGAACCCCCCACCTGAATGCTGCCGATCTCGTTACTGGCACCACCGGTGCTGTACACACACTTGACGGGAATGCCGAACGGCGATCCATCAGCCTTGTAGCTGGTCAGGCTCGCGCTGAACTCGTTGACCGTGATCGGGTAGTTCCCGGGCTTGGTCGGCGCCGTAGCAGCCTCGCCCTTACCCGTGGCGACCGTGACCAGCCAACCAGCGGGCGCATTACCCGCCGGTGGCGCCGGCGGCACCTTCGTGAGCGGGATCGTGAGGTTGGCGTTGTAGGTCTTTCCGAACACGTCGTACGGCGCCACCGAAGTGCCGTCGACACTCACCTGCTCGAGGTTCCGCAACTGGTCCGAGGCAACCGATGTGGCTGTCACTGTGGCCGTCACCGTCGGAACCGGGATCTCAGCTCCGGGCTCGACCTGCGTCGGCGCGGTCGTCTTGACCTGCACACCCCACGTGCCCAGCGGCGTTTCCACGTTGAAGGGATATCCGGTGCAGGTGAACCACATGCCGGGGATCGGGTTCACGGCAGACGCCGATGGCGCAAGCACTGCCCCCAGCCCGAGCACGGCAGTGCCACTGGCAACGCCAACGATTCCGACGGCCGCGAGGGAGCGACGCATACCACCGGACGAGGTGCGGCGCGATGTGGTCTGTGCCATTGAAGATTCTCCTAGTACTGGTGCAGTATCTGCGAAGTTCCGCGAAACCTACTATTTAGTAAGGCTAGGCAGTAAACCTACGTCAGTGTGACGTAGATCGCAACGCAGCTACGCGGGAATCGCCGGAAAATCGTCTCCCTGCCGTTCGGCGTCCTCATCTTCCGGGGGCAGGCGGCACCAGGCCTGCACCACGAATCCACTGACGGCGACCAACGTGGCCGCGGCCGTCGAGACCAACGCCAGGATCAGCGGTGCGCGGTCGGCTCCGTTGGATACCCGGTCGATGTGGACCAGCACCTGCGCGAGGTACCAGCCGGCGAACACCGACCCAGCCAGTGCGCAGGCCTGCGCGGCGACCAGCGTTGCTCGTGATCGCTGCGGCGACGGCGGCGCAACGGCCTTCGGTGCGTGCAGGTAGCGCCGGATCTCCCACCCGGCCACCAGCACGGCAGCACCGATCATCAACAACACCACGACGGTGATCCACGAGTTGGTCGGCATCGAGTTGCCGTGCGAGGTCCACCACCGAAGTCCGAAGAAGGACAGCACCAGGACGACGCCGGCGCCGATCAGCGCATAGCGGATCCGGACGCCCTCGGACAGGTCGATCACCAGACACCTCCGGGCCAGTCCGGGCCCGGGCGAACGCCCTGCTCCGGCAGCGCTTCCAGCAGCGCCGCGACCGGCCGCGCACCCTCCGGGGTCAGCAAGGTGGCGTCCGGATCGGCCAGCAGCCACGGCTGGAGGACGAAAGCGCGCTCGTGCGCCCGGGGATGCGGCAACGTCAACGCCGGGGTGTCCGCCATCAGGTCGGCCACCTGGATCAGGTCGAGATCGAGACTGCGAGCGCCCCACCGGGTCTCGCGGACCCGACCGAACTCAGCCTCGATCCGATGGAGTTCGCGCAGCAAGGACGCAGGGGCCAGCCGGGTGCGAGCCAGGAGTACGGCGTTCAGATAGTCCGGCTGTTCCGGACCGATCGGGTCGGTCTCGACGAGCGGACTGACCCGCACGATCCGCAGACCGGTGATGCCGGAAACCGCTCGCACCGCAGCTGTCAGCGTGCCGAGGCGGTCCCCCAGATTCGCTCCGAGCGCGATCACGGCCGGCCGGTCAGTCTCGCGGCGGATGCTCACCGACGGTCCGCCGCCGTCGACGAAGTGGACCCCCGCGGGCGCATCCGGTTTGTGGATCGTCACCTCGACGGCCTCGACGCCGGTGTGGGCGAGGGCTGCGTCTGAGATCCGGGCGGCCAGCGTCTCGATGAGGTCCACCGGCGGGCCGGACAGGATGGCCACCGTCTCCTGGGCCACCTCCGCGTAGCTGACCGTGTCCACGAGGTCGTCACCTGCACCTGCCGTGGCGAGATCTGTCTCGAGAACCACATCAGCGATGAACCGCTGCGGCTGGGTCTTCTCGAAGTCGAGGACACCGTGGCAGGCGGTGACGGCGATGCCGTGCAGAGCGATCCGATCGGTCACGAGGACGCCACCGCCGCGACGACCTCGACAGCGGCCAGCGTGGATCGGGCATCGTGCACCCGGACCCCCCACACGCCTGCCTGCGCCAACAGCACACTGACTGCCGCGGTCGCCAGGTCACGGTCCTGCGCCGGCACCGGGTCGACGCCCCGGGCTCCGACCCGCTCGAGGAACCGCTTGCGCGAAGCACCCACAAGAACCGGCTGCCCGAGGTCGTGAAACCGGGCGATCGAGCGCAGCAGCCGCCAGTTCTGCGGTCCGGTCTTGGCAAAGCCCAGCCCCGGATCAAGCACCAACCGGTCCGGCAGCACACCCGCTTCCAGCAATTCGTCTCGACGCTGCCCCAACTCCCGCAGTACGTCCTCGACGACATCGTCGTACTGCGCGCGCTGCTGCATATCGGCGCTATGGCCGCGCCAGTGCATCGCGATCATCGGCGCCTGTGCTTCGGCCACGACCCGGACCAGGTCGGGGTCGGCCAATCCGCCGCTGACGTCGTTGACGATGTGCGCGCCGGCATCCAGCGCTGCCTGTGCGACCCGGGCCCGCATCGTGTCGATGGAGATCGGGACACCCGTGCCGGCCAGTGCCCGCACCACGGGTACGACGCGCCGCAACTCCTCGTCATCGCTGGGCCGACCGGCGCCGGGCCGGGTGGATTCGCCGCCGATGTCGAGCAGATCCGCACCGTCGGCGATCAGTTGATGACCCCGAGCAATCGCATCGTCGGCGGCCAGATAGCGGCCGCCGTCGGAAAACGAATCGGGTGTCACGTTCACGACACCCATCACCAGGGGCCGGTCGACCGGCCGGACCGGCAGCGCGCTGGTCACCGTCGCGGCGTCGCGATCAGGCTCATCGCCTCAGCCCGGGTCGCTGCACTGCGCAACTGACCGCGGACCGCCGAGGTCATGGTGAGCGCCCCGGGCTTCTTCACCCCGCGCATCGACATGCACAGGTGCTCGCACTCCAGCACCACCAGAACGCCCTGGGCACCGAGGTGCTCGACCAAAGCGTCCGCGATCTGGCTGGTCAGGCGCTCCTGCACCTGGGGGCGTTTGGCGTAGACGTCGACCAGTCGGGCGATCTTGGACAGGCCGGTCACCCGACCCGACTTCGCCGGGATGTACCCGACGTGGGCGACCCCGTGGAACGGCACCAGGTGATGCTCGCAGGTGGAGTACAACTCGATATCGCGCACGATGATCAATTCGTCGTGGGACACATCGAAGGTGCGGTTCAGGACGTCCTGCGGCTCCTGCCACATCCCGGCGAACTGCTCGGCGTACGCCCGCGCGACCCGACCGGGGGTATCCCGCAGACCTTCGCGGTCCGGATCCTCCCCCAGCGCCACGAGTAACTCCCGGACGGCCGCAGCCGCCCGATCCAGATCAACCTTCGGTGGGATTGACATGCCCGTTGCTGGAGCCGTCGACGAAACCACCCTCGGGGACCTCAACGATCACCTCGGCCGGCAACTTGTCCTCTTCCGGTTTCTCGCCGCGGGCGATGGCTTCCTTCTCCGCCGGCGTCATGACCGGCGGGCGGTCGGAGACCAGGCGTCGGTCGCTGGACAACCACACCTGACGCCGCGGCCGCTTGTGCACGTCCTTGAACAACACGGCCAGCGCGTCGGCGTTCAGGGTCTCCTTCTCCAGCAACTCCAGGACCAGGTTGTCCAGGATGTCGCGGTTGTCGTTGAGGGCGTGCCACGCCTCGTCGTGCGCGGCCTCGATCAGCCGGCGCACCTCCTCATCGACGGTCCCGGCGAGCACCTCGGAGTAGTCGCGCTCGTGGCCCATATCGCGCCCGAGGAAGACCTCGCCGTTACCGGAGCCGAGCTTGATCGCACCGATCCGCTCGCTCATCCCGAACTGGGTCACCATCTTGCGGGCCAGGCCCGTGGCCTTCTCGATGTCGTTGGAGGCACCGGTGCTCGGGTCGTGGAAGACGATCTCCTCCGCCACCCGGCCGCCCAGGGCGTAGGCCAACTGGTCGAGCAACTCGTTGCGGGTCGTGGAGTACTTGTCATCAGCCGGCAGCACCATCGTGTATCCCAGCGCACGACCGCGCGGCAGGATGGTGATCTTGCTGACCGGTTCGGTGTGGTTCATCGCCGCAGCGACCAGGGCGTGACCACCCTCGTGGTAGGCGGTGATCTTGCGCTCCTTGAGGCTCATCACCCGGGTGCGCTTCTGCGGTCCGGCCATCACCCGGTCGATCGCCTCGTCCAACGCGCGGTTGTCGATGATCTGCGCGTTGCTACGCGCGGTCAGCAGCGCCGCCTCGTTCAGCACGTTGGCCAGGTCGGCACCGGAGAATCCGGGGGTACGACGGGCCACGGTCAGCAGGTCGACATCGGGCGCCATCGGCTTGCCCTTGGAGTGCACCTGCAGGATGTGGTGCCGCCCGGCCATATCCGGCGCCTCGACCGCGATCTGCCGGTCGAAACGGCCCGGGCGCAGCAGCGCCGGGTCCAGGATGTCGGGCCGGTTGGTCGCCGCGATCAGGATGACGTTGGTCTTGACGTCGAAGCCGTCCATCTCGACCAGCAACTGGTTCAGGGTCTGCTCGCGCTCGTCGTGTCCACCGCCGAGGCCCGCACCACGGTGCCGACCGACGGCGTCGATCTCGTCGACGAAGATGATCGCGGGGGCGTTGGCCTTGGCCTGGTCGAACAGGTCGCGGACGCGGGAGGCACCGACACCGACGAACATCTCGACGAAGTCCGAACCGGAGATCGAGTAGAACGGCACTCCTGCTTCACCGGCGACCGCGCGCGCCAGCAGCGTCTTACCGGTACCGGGCGGGCCGTAGAGCAGCACACCCTTGGGGATCTTGGCGCCGACGTCCAGGAACTTCTTCGGCGACTGCAGGAACTCCTTGATCTCGTGGAGTTCCTCGACCGCCTCATCGGCGCCGGCGACATCGGCGAAGGTCACCTTCGGCATGTCCTTGGTCGCGAGCTTGGCGCGGGACTTACCGAACTGCATGACCCGGGAGCCGCCACCCTGCATCTGCGAGAGCAGGAACCAGAACAGACCCAGGAGCAGCAGGAAGGGCAACAGGCTCAGCAGCAGGCTGACGAAGACGTTCTGCTTCTGGGTGTCGTCATCGAAGCCCTGGGACGGCGGGTTCTCGTTGAGCAGGTTGACGATGTTCGAGCCGCGAGCGCTGATGTAGTTGGCCTGGACCTTCGTCAGGTTCGCGTTACCGTCGATCTCGACCGGCTTGGTCAGCGTCAGACTCATCGAGTCAGGCGTCAGTTTCGCGGACTCGACGTTCTTGTCCTTGATCTGCTCGATCGCCTGGGACGTGGTGATCTGGCTGTACCCGCCGACGCTGCCGACGCTGAACCAGATGACCCCGGCGACCACCACGAGCGCAAGCCAGAGCCCCGGACTACGGATGAGCTTCTTGAAATCCATGTACCTGCCGGGCTGTGCCCGATCCTCCCGGTCGGCGCGACCGGGGTCGCGACTGCCAAATCAAAACTTGTTCAGGACGCTACACGCCGCGGTGAATAGCAGCGAATGACGTCCATCATCGCCAACGTCCGGGGCGCCGTGGGTGTTCCGCCTGCTCCCCGAAGTACCAATTCTATGAATAAACGTGTGGCGCCAAGGTGCCGATGTCGCGCAGGTTGCGATAACGCTCGTCATAGTCCAGTCCGTATCCCACGACGAATTCGTTCGGAATGTCGAATCCGACGTACTTGCACTCGATCGCAACCTTGGCGGCATCCGGCTTGCGCAGCAGGGTACAGATCTCCAGCGAAGCCGGCCCCCGCGAGAGCAGGTTGCTGCGGATCCAGTTCAGCGTGAGGCCCGAGTCGATGATGTCTTCGACGATCAGGACGTGCCGGTCGTGGATGTCGGTATCCAGGTCCTTCAGGATGCGTACGACGCCCGAGGACTTGGTGCCCGACCCGTAGGACGACACCGCCATCCAGTCCATCGGCACACTGCTCGGCAACGCCCGCATCAGGTCGGCCATCACCATGATCGCGCCCTTCAGGACACCGACCAGCAGGACGTCCTTGCCTTCATAGTCGACGGCGATCTGGGCAGCGAGCTCCTTGAGCCGGTCGTGGATCTGCTGCTCGGTGTAGAGCACATGGTCGAGGTCACCGGAGATGTCCGAGGCATCCATGGCGCCTATTCAACTAGACGGGTCCGCCCCGGTGCGGGGCCGACCTCGATCTGCCCCGCCCTTCGGCTGACCCGAAGACCTCCCGGTACGTCGATCCCCACCTGGCCGTGCCAGTCACCCAAGAGCCGCTCGAGTCCGTCGATGTGCACCTTGGCGGTCTGCGGAAACAGCGCTCGCCACACGCGCCGCCGCACGGGTTCGACCAGCCCGGACAGGTCACCCACGGGCCACGGCGGCGCGCCCAGGGCAGCAGTTGCGGCAGCGGCCAACTGATCCAGGCCATCGGCATCGGATCGGGCCAGGGCCGCCGTACGGGACAGTCCGGCGACCACCCCGGGACCCAACGCTTCCTCCAACGCGGGTAGGACCTGACGGGCCCGCACCCGGGTGTAGCGCGGGTCGTCGTTGTGCGGATCGTCCCACCAGGTCAGCCCCTGCGCGGTGCACGCAGCCTCGGTCTGGGCGCGGGTGATGTCCAGGAACGGCCGCACCAGCCGGCGTCGCGGATCAAAGGTCGCCATCCCGGAGATCGACCGCAGCCCCGAGCCCCGGGCCAGCCCGAGCAGCACCGTCTCGGCCTGGTCGTCGCGGGTGTGCGCCAGCAGGATCGCGCCCGCGCCCAGGTCGCCTGCTGCATCGGCCAGGACGGAGTACCGGGCACTACGGGCCGCATCCTCGGGTCCGGTCCCCTCCTCCGCCACCTGCACCCGGACCACCAGCGCCGGCTCCAGGCCCAACTCGGCGCATTGCCGGGCGGCACGGGTGGCCACCTCATCGGAGCCGGGCTGCAGACCGTGGTCCACCACCACCGCCGCGGCCGGCACGGACAGCCGGGGCGCCTCGAAACCCACCGCCGCCGCGAGCGCCAACGAATCGGCTCCCCCGGAGCACGCCACGATCACTCGCTGTCCGGCTGCCCCGTCCAGCACGCGGCGTACGGCCGATCGGGTGGCGGCGACCGCGGGGTCCGGTCCGGGCATCGGGTCAGGAATGCACCCGCGCGACCCAGTCGGCGGGGTTCTCGATCTCACGCGCGGTCGGCAGGGTCTCCGGCGAGGTCCAGACCTCGTTGAAACCGTCGATGCCGACCTTCTCGGTCACGGCGCGCACGAAGATCGCACCGTCGCGGTACTGGCGCATCTTCGCGTCCAGCCCCAGCAGCCGGCGCAGCAACCGGTCGACCCCACCGGAGCCGCCGCGGCGCGCGGTGAACTTGCGACGGATCTCGGCGACGCTGGGCACGACCTGCGGCCCGACGTCGTCCATCACCACATCGGCGTGGCCCTCCATCAGCGACATGACGGCCGTGAGATCGGCCATCTTCTCGCGCTGCTCGGCGGTCGTCACGAGGTCCGCCAGACCGCCGCCGCCTTCGCGCAACAGTCCCGGCAGAGCGCGCGCGGCCTGTTGGACACGTTCGCCCAGCTGATCCGGATCAGGCACCAGATCCAGCATCAGCGCCCGGGTGCGCTCGATCATGTGCTCGCGCAACCACGGGACACCGGTCAACTGCACGCGGTGGGTCTCTTCGTGCAGACACACCCAGAGCCGGAAGTCGGTGGGGTCGGCGTGGAGTTCCCGCTCGGTGGCCACGATGTTGGGAGCGACCAGCAACAGACTCGGCGTGCCACCGGGCGCGATGTCGAACTGACCCAGCACCTTGCTGGCCACAAATCCGAAGACGGCGCCGACCTCGGCCGCCCCGACCTTGGCCGAAACCGCCCGGCTGACCGGGCCGGGCTGCTTCTTGGCGAAGACCTGCTCGATGACCGGATCAAGCAACGCGGACGTGGAAGCCAGGTTGATGTCGGTCCACACGGTGCGGTCGACGATCAGCACGGGCGATTCGGCGCTGGACGGCGAGGGCATCCGGGCCGTCTCCGCCACCGGGCCACGGGCGCGCTCTGCGGCGTCCCGCAGGTCCTCCACGGCGGCATGCGCCTCCCCCAGGCTGACGGCGGGGCCATCGGCGATCAACCGATGGGCGACCTTGCCCGCGGCGGACCAATCCACGAAGCTCACAGAGCCACCCTATGGGCTCACAGGGACACGACGGCGGCCACGACGTTGTCGATGGCGGCGCGGGCGCCGTAGGGGCCCTGTGACTGCGGCCCGTTGGTGATGATCGCGAACACCAGCAACTGACCACTCGTGGTGCGGACGGTGCCCGCCAGTGAGCTGACCCCGGTGAGGCTGCCGGTCTTGGCCCGCACCTCGCCCGCGCCGGCCGCGTTGGTGGATTGCAGGAACCGGTCGTCCATCGTGCCGTTCCACCCGCCGACCGGAAGCCGGCTCATGACCTCCTGGAACCGGATGTCCGCTCCGCTGGCACCCTTCTCCAGCAGGTCGGCCAACAGCCGTGGCGGAATCGTCGTGCCGTCGGCCAGTCCACAGACATCGGCGAGTTTGACCCCGGTCATGTCGAAGCCGCTCCGGGCGACGGTGTCGCGTACCCAGGCCGTCAGGGCCGCGTCGTCGCCGGCGACCCCCTTGCTGAACGCCGCTTGCCGCACCAGCGACTCGATCATCGCGTTGTCGCTGTCCTGCAGCGCCATTCCCAGTACGTCGATCAGCGGCGCGGACTGGACGGCGCCGAGCGTGGTCCCGGTCGCCGGGCCGCTCGAACCGACACCGGTAACGCTGATCCCTTGGGCGGTGAGGTTCTTGGCAAAGGCGGCCGTCGTCGCCTGCACCGGGTCGGCGACCGCCGGGATGCCGGCCTTCGCCCGCTGGGTCGACAGGCCCAGCATCGCGATCCGTGCGGTGTAGCCCATGCTCAGATAGGCCGGATCCCACGAGGGGACGGTGAGCGGGCCGGGTGCGTAGGCGGTGTTGACCGCCAGGACGACGGACTTCTGGCCCTTCTGCTTCAGTGCGGTCGCGACCTGCTGGGCCAGGTCCGCGAGGCCGGCGTAGCCGTTGACACTGTTCGGATCGCCCTTGCCCGGATTGAGCGCGGTGTCTCCCCCGGCGACCAGCACGATCTGGTTGCCGGTGCCGGCCACGACCTTGGTGGTGAGGCGCTGCTGCAGGCTCATCGTGTGCGAGACCGCCCACGCGGACAGCAACTTGGTGGTCGAGGCGGGTTCCATCGGAGTGCTGCCGGACTGGTCGAACAGGATCTGGCCGCTTCTGGCATCCCGGATCACGACGCCGGTCCTGTTGCCGAGCCAGGTGCTGGCCAGCGGCTTCTTAACGGCAGCGGCGACCTGTGCGGGCGTGATCGACGCGGCTGTGCTCGAAGGATCGGCAGTGGACGACGGGGAAGGTGAGGGAGGCGCGATGCTGGAGGTCGGCGTACGTGAGGCTCCAGGAGAGGTGAGCGGCGCGCGCGGCGCGTCGGCCAGCGTCAGGAAACCCGGCACCTTGTCGAAGATGTCCAGGGTCAGATAGCCCGCGAGCAGCACAAGGATCGCGACGACGCTGAGCAGCGCCTTGCGCATATCCCTCTCCTGCCCTGGCTTGGGGGCGGCCGCCCCGGTGCGTCAGACTGTCGGGCAACCCGCAGCGACCACCGGTCGCGACCCTACGTCAACGAGGCAGTTTCGATGAGCACCGACAGCAACGCCCAGCTTGAATTCGACGTCAGCGTGGAGATCCCGCGCGGGACCCGCAACAAGTACGAGATCGACCACGCGACCGGGCGGATCCGTCTGGACCGGCGCCTGTTCACCTCGATGGTCTACCCGACCGACTACGGCTACATCGAGAACACGCTCGGCGAGGACGGCGACCCGCTGGACGCGTTGGTCCTGCTGACCGACTCGGTCATCCCGGGCGCCATCGTCGAGGCGCGCGCGATCGGCGTCTTCAAGATGGTCGACGAGGCTGGTGGCGACGACAAGATCCTGACCGTGCCCGCGGGCGACCCGCGCTGGGACGCCTACAACGACATCGACGACGTGGAACCCTTCCTGCTCAAGGAGATCCAGCACTTCTTCGAGACCTACAAGGCGCTCGAGCCGGGCAAGTCGGTCGAGGAGGGTTCGCACTGGGTCGGTGCGGCCGAGGCACAGAAGGTCGTCGGCGAGGCGATCGCGCGGGCGCAGGCCGAGGGCTTCTCGACCGCCCGCTGGGTCGTCCCTTCTCACTGACGCGCCACTGATGCCGACCGCGCCCTACGGCTCCTGGGAGTCCATCGTCACCACGTCGATGCTGACGTCGCAGGGCGTCGGTCTGTCCAGCCCGATCCTGGACGGGGAGACGCTCTTCTGGCTGGAGTCCCGGCCCTCCGAGGGCGGCCGGGTCGGGCTGTGGCGGCAGGCTCCCGGGGGCGCGCCGGAACTCGTGGTCGCGGCGCCGTTCAACGTGCGCACCCGCGTGCACGAGTACGGCGGCGGCGCGTACGCCGCGCGGATGGGTGTCGTTGTCTTCTCCGACTTCGAGTCCGGCCGCGTCTACCAGGTGACCGACGACGGCCCGGTGCCGTTGACCCCTGGCTCCTCCGATTTCCGGTACGCCGACCTGCGGGTGCACGCCGGACGCGGACTGGTGCTGGCGGTGCGGGAGGATCATTCCGGCGGCGGCGAGCCCGTGAACACGCTCGTGGCACTGCGCCTGGGGCAAGAGGGCGCGGGCACGGTGCTGGTGTCCGGCGCCGACTTCTACTCCGACCCGCAACTGTCCGCTGACTGCGAGTTGGCGTGGACGCAGTGGGACCACCCGGCGATGCCGTGGGACGCGACCCTGATCCAGCGTGGCGTGCTGCACGATGACCTCACCGTTTCCGACGTGGTGCCGGTGGCGGGCGGCCCGGGCGAGTCGGCCCTTCACCCCCGATGGGCGCCCGGCGGTGACCTCATCTTCGTGTCCGACCGGACTGGCTGGTGGAATCTCTACGCACAGCGCGGCGCCTCGGTCATCGCGTTACATCCGGACGAGGCCGAATACGCCGGTCCGCAATGGGTTTTCGGCCTGTCGCCGTTCGTCGCGCTGTCGACGACCCACGTCCTGGCGGCCCGGACCTCGGCGGGCACCACCTCCCTCGTGGTCATCGAACGAGGGACCGGCGAGTCGATGACGGTGCTGCCCGCCGGGGGCACCGCCTCGCTGACGTCGTGGGGCGGCACTGCGGCGGCGCTGATCGCTGCACCGGACTGCTCGACACGACTGGCGACCATCGGTCTGGAGTCCGGGCAGTGGACCGACGTGCGGGTTGCGAGCTCGGAATCGCTTCCGCAGCAATGGGTTTCGCTGCCGCAGCAGGTCACGTGGACCAGCACGGTCACCTCCCACCCAGGCGACGTCCACGGTCTCTACTATCCACCGACCAATCCCTCCTGGGATGCACCTGCCGGGTCGCTGCCGCCGTTGATCGTCGAATCGCACGGCGGCCCGACGTCATCGGCCTCGTCGGCCTTCTCGTTGTCAACGCAGTACTGGACCTCGCGGGGCTTCGCGGTGCTGGACGTGGACTACCGCGGATCTTCCGGCTACGGCCGGGCGTATCGCGATGCGCTGCAGGGTAATTGGGGCGTTCTTGACGTGGCTGACTGCGCGTCTGGTGCGTTGGCGATGGCCGCGCAGGGGTTGGCTGACCCGGCGCGGTTGATCGTGCGCGGCGGCAGCGCGGGTGGCTACACGACGTTGCAGTCGTTGGCATCGACCACCGTCTTCAACGCCGGCGTGAGCTACTTCGGCATCGGCGACCTGGAGATGTTGGCGCGCGACACGCACAAGTTCGAGTCGCGGTACATGGATGGCCTGATCGGTGCGTATCCGGCTGCGGTACAGACGTACCGGGACCGCTCGCCGATCCACCACCTGGATCAACTGTCAGCGCCGATGCTCCTGCTGCAGGGTGCCGACGACAAGGTGGTGCCGCCGAACCAGGCGCAGGAGATGGCAGCGGCCGTCCGCGCGAAGGGTCTACCGGTCGCGTTGATCGTGTTCGACGGCGAAGGTCACGGGTTCCGCCGGGCCGAGACCATCACCGCCGCCACCGAGGCGGAACTCTTCTTCTACGGCAGGGTCTTCGACTTCTCTCCGGCGGATTCGCTGCCGCCGATCCAGATCGACAACCTGTAACCCGAGGACGACCTCGCCGCGCCGACCGGCGCGTCCCCTCTTGACATGAATGCCTCGTCAGGTTCTACTTCCTGTTACCTGAATCACATCTCATGTTACTTCTTGGAAGGGTCCGGTCATGCGCGGTACAACGGCGTCACTCGGTTTGGCAGCACTCTCTTGCAGCGCTCTCGCACTCAGTGCGTGTGCGCCCTCTCCCAGCCAGGGGGCCGGGACATCCGGCGCCGGCGGCGACGTGGTCAAGGTGGGGATGATCTCCTCGCAGACGGGCCCGCTGGCCGGTTACGAGAAGGAGTATCAGAACGGTGTGGTGGCGGGCATCGACTACGCGACCAAGGGCACCGGCGCCGTCGACGGCCACAAGATCGAGGTCACCTGGCGGGATGACGGTGGCGACCCCGACAAGGCAGTGAGCGCCGCGAAGGACCTCATCGGCAAGGGCTACAAGATCCTGGGCGGCAGTGTCGACTCCGGTATCGCACTCAAGCTGGCCGACCAGGCGCAGCAGAACAAGGTGCTGTTCCTGTCCGGACCCGCGGCCAGCGACAAGATCACCGGAGCCAACGAGTACACCTTCCGCTCCGGCCGTCAGACCTACCAGGACGTCGCGACCGCTGCCACCTTCGTCAAACCCGAGGGCGCCAAAATCCTTGTCTTCGCACAAGATTCGGCTTTCGGCCAGGGCAACGCCGCCGCGGTGAAGGCGGTCATGGGATCCAAGGGAGCCACCGTCACCAACCTCCTGGTGCCTGCGGACACCACGGACTTCACCTCCTTCGCCCGGCAGATCGTCACCCAGAAGCCGACCATGGTCTTCGTCGCGTGGGCCGGTGCGACCACCGCTGCGATGTGGCAGGCGCTCGCCCAGCAGAACGTCTTCGGCAGCACGACGGTCGTGACCGGTCTGGGCGATTCCCTCACGTACGGCGCCTACGGCGCTGCCTCGGGCAAGGTCGACTTCCTCAACCACTACTTCCCGGGTGCCGGCGGTGACAACCCCGTGGAGAAGGCCATGACCGACAAGCTCAAGGCAGCGGGCGCCAAACCCGACCTGTTCAGCCCCGACGGATTCGTGGCCGGGCAGATGCTGGTCCGGGCGATCGGCGAAGGCGGCGGCACGGACGTGCCCAAGATGATCTCCGCCCTGCAGGGCTGGAGCTTCGAAGGACCCAAGGGCCCGATGACGATCCGCGCCGGCGACCACGCCCTGATCCAGCCGATGTTCCAGGTCAAGCTGACCGGCAGTGGCACGTCGTGGACGCCGTCGGTGGTCACCACGGTTTCTCCCGAGTCTGTGGCACCTCCGGAGGCGAAGTGAGCCAGGCCAGCCTGGAACTGCGGTCCATCACGCTCACGATCGGCGGCGCACATATCCTGCGCGGAGTCGACCTGGACGTCGCCGGCGGCGAACTGATCGGGGTCATCGGGCCCAACGGCGCCGGGAAGACGACCCTGTTCAACGTCATCTCCGGGTTGGTGCGGCCGACCGGCGGACAGGTCGTCTTCGACGGCCGGGATGTCACCCGCGACCGGGTGGCCCAGCGCGCCCGGGCCGGGCTGGGCCGGACGTTCCAGACCTCCAGCCTGTTCCCGGGCCTGAGCGTGCGGGAGAACGTTCGGCTGGCCGCACAGGAACGCCTCGGTCGGGCACTGAGCCTGGTGCGATTCCCGCGGTCCGGCGACGAGGCGACCACCATCGCCGATGACTGCCTCACCCAAGTCGGCCTCGGCCACCGCGGCGATGGCCGCGCCGGTGAGCTGTCGCACGGCGACAAGCGCAAGCTCGAGATCGCCGTCCTGTTGGCCGCGGATCCGTCGATGGTCCTGCTGGACGAACCGATGGCCGGGGTGGCCTCCGCCGATGTCCCCGGACTCGTGGAGGTGATCGGGGGGTTGCACGCGGGCGGCCGCACCGTGCTGATGGTCGAGCACCACATGGACGTGGTGCTCGGCCTGGCCGACCGGGTCGCGGTCATGCACCGTGGTCAACTCCTGGCGTGTGACACCCCAGCGGCCGTGATGGCCGACCCGGAGGTCCAGTCGGCGTACCTGGGAGATGTGGCATGACCGACACGCACACCCGCCCGCCGGTCCTGGAAGTGAGCGGCCTGAGCGCCCGGATCGCCGGGCAGCAGGTCGTGGAGGACGTCAGCTTCGTCGTCCCTGCCAGTGGCGTCACAGCGGTCCTGGGGCGCAACGGGGTGGGTAAGACCAGCACCCTGCGCGCGATCCTGGGTCTGATCGAGCGCTCGGGCTCGGTCCGACTGGCAGGCGAGGCGATCGAGAAGGAACAGACCTGGCAGATCGTCCGCCGCGGCGTCGGCTACGTGCCCGAGGACCGGGAGGTCTTCGCCGGCCTGAGCGTCGCGGACAACCTGAAACTCGCCGTACGCCAAGCTGATCCACGCTACGACCTGGTCCGGGAGTTGTTCCCGGAGCTGACCGACCGAGCCCGGCAGATGGCCGGAACCCTGTCCGGCGGGTAGCAGCAGATGGTGTCGATCGCCCGCGCGTTGCTGAACGACAACGTGCTCCTGGTAGTGGACGAACCCACCAAGGGTCTGGCGCCCAAGGTGGTCACCGAGGCCGCCGACGCTCTCGCGACGGCGGCCGCCCAGGTGCCGATCCTGTTCGTGGAGCAGAACCTCGAGGTGATCCGCCGACTCGCCGACCAGGTGGTTGTCATCGACGCGGGCCGGGTGATCCACACCGGCCCGGCGCAGGAGTTGCTCGGCGACCCGCAGCGGCTGCAACGCCTGCTCGGGGTGCACCACGACCAGGAGGTTGCCCGATGAGCACCGTTGTCCTGCTGCTGATCACCGGTCTCGGACTCGGCGCGCTGTACTTTCTGGTCGCCTCCGGCCTGTCGCTCATCTACGGGTTGATGGGGGTTCTGAACTTCGCCCACGGCGCCTTCCTGACCCTGGGAGCGTTCGCGGGCTGGGAGGTCGCCCGGCGACTCGGCACCGCCACCTGGGGCGCGGTCATCGTCGCCCTCGTCTGTGGCGCCGCCGCCGGAGCCGCCGTGGCCGTCGCCACCGAACTGGTGCTGATCCGCCCGCTCTACGAACGCCACATCGAGCAGGTGCTGGTCACCGTGGGTCTCGCGTTGGCCGGCGTCGCGCTCTTCATGGGGATCTGGGGTCCTGATCCGCATTACTTCGACAAACCCCCGTGGATGGCGGCGACCACCGACGTGCTGGGGGCCAGCGTCCCCAACGACCGGTTCGTGGAGATCGCCGGCGCGCTGCTCGTCCTGGCCGCCATCCTCGCCTTCCTGAAGTTCACCCGCTACGGGTTGGTCATCCGCGCCGGGGTCGAGAACCGGGCGATGGTGACTGCCCTGGGCATCGACGTACGGCGTGCCTTCACCCTCGTGTTCGCGATCGGTGGCGCCTCGGCCGGCCTGGGTGGCGTGCTGGCGTCGCTCTACTTCGGCTACGTCTCACCGGAACTGGGCTCGTCCCTGCTGATCTTCGCCTTCATCGTGACGGTGATCGGTGGCCTGGGCTCGCTGGTGGGTTCGGCGATCGCGGCGGTGCTGGTCGGCGTACTGCAGCAGTTCGCCAATTACTACTGGGGATTCGGAGACCTGATCGTGGTGCTGCTGCTCGCGGTGGTGCTGCTGGTGCGGCCCTCCGGACTGATGGGGAGGACCGCATGAACCGCGGCAGGTTCCTGGGCCTTGCTATCGCGGCCGTCGTCGTCGTGATGTTGGCCGTGTTGCCTCTGCTGGCCCTCGACGTCCCCGGGTTACTTCCGGGACCCACGTACTCGGCCGGCACTCTCCAACTGCTCGCACTGTGCCTGGTGATCGCCTCCCTTGCTCTGGGGTACCACCTGCTCTTCGGAGTGGCCGGGCTGCTCAGTTTCGGTCACGCGCTCTACTTCGCCGCCGGCACCTACGGGCTCGGGATCGTGCTGCAGCGGACCGACTGGCCATTGATCCCCGCGGCCTGCGTCGTAATGGTCGGCGGGATCGTCCTGGCCTACGTCCTGGGCTCGGTCTCGTTGCGCGTCTCCGGGATCGCCTTCGCCATGGTGACACTCGCCTTCGCCCAGGCCAGCAACGTGCTGGTACGCCGCGACCCGGGTCACGTGACCGGAGGTGACGACGGACTCTCGATGCGCACCGATGCGGTGCCCGCCTCCCTGATCGGCGTCGACAACACCCGCAACCTGTACTGGATCGCCCTGCTGCTCCTCATAGTCACCTACGCAGTCGTCGTCTGGCTGCAGTCATCACGCATCGGGCACCTCGCGGCGGCAACTCGCGAGAACGACCAGCGGGTCAGGGTTCTCGGCGGCCGGCCGTATCTGGTCCGGCTGATCGTCTTCACGATCGCCGGGACGCTCGCCACCATCGCCGGCATGGTCTACCTGCTGCTGCAATCGGGGGCGACACCGGGGATCACCACCTCCGACTTCACCCTGTCGTTGCTGGTGATGGTCGTGCTCGGCGGCGTCGGGTCGCGCTGGGGCGCCGTCGTGGGGGCGGTGCTCTACACCCTCCTCAACCAACGCCTCACGGTCATCGCGTCGTCCGACACCGTGGCCGGGCTGCCCGCTGTTCTGCGGGTCCCGCTGTCCGAGCCACTCTTCCTGCTCGGCGTCCTGTTCATCCTGGTCGTGATCTTCCTTCCGGGCGGGATCAGCGGTGCAATGGAGCGCGCGACGGCACGCCTGCGAACGGGCACGGATCCTGCCGTCGCCGGACCGGGCCGGATGCCCGAGCCGGCTGACCAACGCGCCGACAACTCCCAGGAGGCCGTGCGATGAGTAACACCCCCCGGACCGCGCGAGGCGAGCGCACCCGGCAGAAGCTCCTGGCTGCCGCAGAACAGGTGTTCGCCGAGCAGGGCTACCACGACGCGTCGGTCGCTCGTATCACCGAGGTTGCCGGTGTCGGGATGGGCACGTTCTACCTCTATTTCGACACCAAACTCGAGGTCTTCGACCAAGTCGTGGAGGACCTGAACCGGCGGGTACGTCGGGCGATGTACGAAGCGTCCTCGACCCAGCACACGCGCGCCGCGGCCGAGCGGGCCGGGTTCGCAGCCTTCTTCAAGTTCACCGCTGAGCATCCGGCGCTCTACCGCCTCGTGCGGCAGGCCGAGTTCGTCTCGCCCGCAGCGCTGAACATGCACTACTCGCGGATCGTCGACGGGTACACCTCGGCCCTGCAGAAGGCGCGCGACAACGGTGAGATCGGCGACGTCGACCCCACGGTGGCCGCCTGGGCACTGATGGGCATCGGCGAGATCATCGGTATGCGATGGGTGCTGTGGGGCGCCGGAGGCCAGGGCGATCTGGAAGACCCGACCAGCGAGGTGCCCGACGACGTCTTCGAGCAGATGATGCGCTTCATCGAGCGCGCCCTCGCCGTGCCGGCGGACCAGCCCACTGCTGAGGAGACCCCATGACGACGGCCTATCGCACCCACGACGTCGCCGTCCGCGGCGGCCACCTGCGCGTTGCGGAATGGGCACCCGAGCAGCCTCCCGTGGCGACCGTCCTGGCCGTCCACGGCATCACCGCATCCCATCTGGCCTGGACCTGGCTGGCCGATGCGCTGCCGCAGGTGCGTATCCTCGCGCCCGATCTGCGGGGGCGTGGCCGCAGCAACGCGCTTCCGGGACCGTTCGGGTTAGCGGCGCACGCGGCTGACCTCGTCGATGTCCTCGAGGCCTTCGATCTGCCGTCGGCTGTCGTGGTCGGACACTCGATGGGCGGCTTCGTTGCGGCGACCCTCGCCCACCAGCGGCCCGACCTGGTCGCGGGTCTGCTGCTGGTCGACGGTGGTCTGCCGTTGCCGCTACCCGACGGTGTCGGGCAGGACGAGGCTGGTGAGGCCGCAGCACGCTTGCTCGGCCCCGCGGCCGAGCGGCTCACCCGCAGCTTCCCCGACCACTCGGCGTACCGCGAGTTCTGGGCAGCGCACCCGGCCTTCGTCGGCGAATGGTCCGAACGGTTGGAGCGCTACATCGACTACGACCTGGACGGCGACCGACCGGCCACGCTGCCGCAGGCCATGCTGACCGACGCGGCCCAGTTGTACGGCGGGCCGGACTACCGCGCCGTCCTCCAGGCCCTCCCGGAGGGCACCGTGTTCCTGTCCGCCCCACGCGGTTTGCTCGACGAGGAGCCCGGCCTCTACCCGGAATCGACTGTCGCACAATGGTCGTCGCGATTTCGCGGTCTGTCAGTCCGGGGGGTCGGTGGGGTGAACCATTACACGATCGTGATGTCCGATCAGGGCGTCGCAGCTGTCTGCGAAAGCCTCGGTGACCTGCTGCGGCTGCCGGTGGGTCACCGGTGAGGGCCGTGGCAGGTCTGCCGGTCCAGACCGATCGCGGGCTGGAGCACGTACGACGAGTGGTCGCCGACCGCCCACGCGCGACCGTCGTGTGCATCCACGGCAACTGCTCGTCGTCCTACTTCTTCCAGTCGTTCCTGAAGTCGTTGCCCGCCGATCTCGACGGACTGGCGATCGATTTGCGGGGTTTCGGGGATTCGCAAACCCGACCGGTCGATGCGACCCGCGGGATGCGCGACTTCGCCGACGACGTCTCGGCCGTGCTCAACGCGCTCGCACCGACCGGCCCGCTGGTCGCCGTCGCCCACTCGGCGGGTGCCGGCGTCGTGCTGCAACTCGCGCTGGATCGTCCGGGACTGTTCGCCGGCCTCGTGCTGGAAGCCCCGCTATCGCCGTACGGTTTCGGTGCGACGCGGGACGCCCAGGGCACACCCACGACGCCCGACTTCGCCGGGTCGGGCGCGGGTGCGGTCAACCCGGCCTTCGTCGCGGCCATCGAGTCGGGCGACACGAGTGACGGTCCGGTGTCCCCGCGCACCGTGCTGCGCACCACCTACGTCGCGGCGGGATTCGCAGTCCCGGACGAGGACGCGCTGGTCGACTCGATCCTGACGACCCGCACGGGCGACGGCAACTACCCCGGCGACGCTGCGACGTCGCAGCACTGGCCACACACAGCGCCCGGGCGCAGCGGGATGGCCAACGCCATGTCACCCCGCTGGTTCGACGTCTCGGCCTTCGCCGACATCGAGCCGCAACCGGTCGTCACCTGGGTCCGGGGCGACGTCGACGTGATCGTCTCCGACCAGTCCGCACTCGACTTCGGCACCCTGGGCCGGATGGGGGTGATCCCCGGCTGGCCGGGTGAAGAGGAGTTCCCGTCGCAGCCCATGGTTGCCCAAACGCGTTCTGTGCTGGACCGATTCGCCTCCCGCGGCGGCCAATACCAGGAGATCGTGCTGCCCGGTGTTGGCCACAGCCCTCACCTAGAGGCACCCGACGCGTTCCTTGCGGCGGTCTTGGACACCGTGCCCCAGCGGGCGGTCCAGCGGTAGTTGCGTTGCCATTGCAGGGTGCCGGCCGGGTTGTCGGGGGTGAATAGGTCGCCGCCGTAGTCGGCGTTGGTTTTCTGCCCGATGACCGGGGGGACCAGGAATTCGAGGTAGCCGTTGCGTTCGCGGATCTGGACGTGCCGGTCGTGCACCAGGCGGTGGTGGTGGGCGCATAGCAGGCACCCGTTGCCCAGATCAGTGGCGCCATGCGGGTCGTGGGGGTTGCGGGGTGTCCAGGGGTTGCGCCAGTGGTGGCCTTCGCACCATTGCGGGGGCCGGTCACAGCCGGGGTAGGCACAACCCCGGTCCCGCATGGCCAGGGCGCGGCGTTGGGTGGCGTTGAACAACCGTTGCAGTTGTCCCAGGTCCAGCGGTAACGGTGTGCCGCCCAGCACTTGGGGCAGGATCCCGGCGCCGCAGCCGATCTGTCGGGCTTTGGCCGCGGAGATCCGTGCCCCCGAGGGCAGGGTGCCGGGGCCGAGTTGCCCGGTGAGGGTGTCGTAGTCCACGTTCACACTCAGCACGGCACTGATGCCGCCGGCGTTGGGTAACGCATCAGCGGGTAGGTGGGAGCAGATGATCGCGAACGCCCGCCCTTGCCGGTGCCGCTGATCCGACGGCAACCCAGCATCCGCACCGGCAGCATCCGCCCCGTCCGCATCCGCCTCGGCTGATTCCAGGTGGTAGCGGCGGGGTGCGGCGAGGGCTTCCACGGCGCTGCGCAGCATCTCGGCTTCCGTGTCGGGCAGGGTGAATCCGCCGCGGTGGGTGCCGTCCCGGTTGTCGCGCATCCAGAACCGGGTCGCCCGGGCGGCGCGGCGTTCCCGCGCCTGCAACTGGCCCTCTTCGTGCTGGTCGGCTTCGGCGGGGGTTTTGAACGCCTCGGCGGTGCGGGTCGCGGCCCGCCCCAGGTCCTGGATCGACAACAACCGGGCGGCATCCAACAGTGATTCCTGGGCCCGGACCCGGTCCTTAGCCTCGACACCGATGGGCAGGTGGTTCAGGGCGCGGGCGATGACCCCGGCCTGGTCCCGGTTGACCCGGCCTTGGGCTAACGCGTCTTCCACGATGGGGGTGTTGGACAGCTGGATCGCGGTGCGGACGAACGCGTTCGCGTCGGTGCGGTCCCCACCGAAGTCCTGGGCCAGCAACTGCCCGGTACTGACGGCCCCGACCGCGCGGGCGGTGTCGCGTTCGTGCAACCCACGGGCGAGCACCATCAGGACGGCGTCGATCCGTGCTTTGGCTCGGGACAGCGAGGAGCTCATCGCCCGCAGATCAGCGTCGGTGACCGACTCGTCAGTGACGAGCTCGCCGGTGTCTGGGTTGACAGTGGCCGCGCCGTCAACGGTCCGGCGCGAGGTCAATGCGTCCAGCGCGGTGTGCAGCCCGGCAACACCCGCCGCCCACGAAACCCCCTGCACCACAACAGAATCAGCGACATCCGAACTCATGACCCCCACCCCCTTCCCGTCCCCACGAGAAGCCCGAACCGATAACCCAACCCTAGGCAGGGGCACCGACAAGAACCCAGGACCAAAACGACCGGTGTGGACAACGTGAGTCGCCGGACAGCTATCCACAGCTACGCCTCGCCCTACGCTGCTCTGCCATGGGGATATTCCGACGTCACAAGACCGCAACCTTCGACACCGGCCATGCCGGCGACGATCAGCTGCTAACCCAGTTGTCGAAAGAAAGCGATCTGGGCGCGCCCCGGCACTGGGTCCACTACCTGTATTTCGCCGACGAAGCCGACGCTCGTGCAGCGGCCGCCGTCGTGCAAGCAGCGGGCTGGGAGTTACAGAGGGTGGACGAGTCCGCCGCGGGAGGACCGGAGTGGGTGGTCATCGCCGAACGCAACGGAGCCATCACCAGTCCGGAGGCCGTGCACGATGCCCGGGTGTTCTTCGAGGACGTCGCCCGGCGATGGCCGGGTGGCGACTACGACGGCTGGGAAGCCAGCATGTAGCCCACAAGCGTCACCGCCCCAGGGGTCGCAGGTGCGCGTACTCGTCCTCACTGTCCACCAGAGCACGGGTCTTGCGCCGCAGCAGCAGGATCATCACCACGCCAACGCCCCACACGACGTACTGGACGCTCATCGCCGCGCGGAACCCGTCCAGGGTGTACGCCGAGGCCCCACCCGGGTTGACCTTGTCCAGCACCACGCCGATCAGCCAGATCGTCGACAGGGAGGCAGTGAAGCCGCCGACGTTGACGATCCCTGTCGCGGAGCCGATCCGGGCCGGCGGATTGAACGTGCGGGCCAGATCGAAGCCCACCACCGACCCCGGGCCGCCCACCGCGATCACGACCACCAGCAGGAGCAGCAACCACAGCGGCGCCCGCCCCGGCCACAGCAGCACGGCCGTCCAGACGATGGCCATCGCCGCGACGATCCCCAGCACCGACTGCGAGCGCCGGTAGGGGAACCGCGCGGAGAACACCCCGATCAGCGGTCCCGCGATCGAGGAGCTCACCACCATCACCGACAGCAAGGTGCTGGCCATCGCCGTCGACAACCCCTCCCCCGCGGTCAGGAACGGGAACCCCCAGATCAGCGCGAAGATCGTCGCCGCGAACTGCGAGGTGAAGTGGCACCACAGGCCGAGTTTGGTGCCCGGGTGCGCCCAGGCCGCCCGCAGCGCCTGGGTGACCGCGCGCAGCCGCACCTCCTCCCCGCGATGACTCACGTACGGCGAGTCCTTGACGATCGCCAGTAGCGCCACCCCGAAGAGGACTCCAGCCAGTGACGCGGTCAGAAAGGTCTTCGTCCAGCCCCAGTCGTGCAACGCGACCGCGAGCGGGCCTGCGGCCACGAGCGCGCCGATCTGCCCGATTAGCCCCGTGAACTGCGTGATCACGGCCGCCCGCCGCGAGGGGAACCACAACGCCACGATCCGCAACACCGACACGAAGATCATCGCGTCGCCGGCACCGATCACGACACGCGCGATCAGACCGGCGGGATAGCTTGCGGCGAAGGCGAATCCGGCCTGCGCCACCGTCATCAGCACCAGCCCGGTGATCAGCAGCACCTTCGAACCGAACCGGTCCAGCAGCGCCCCCACCGGCACCTGCAACGCCGCGTAGACGAACAGCTGCAGCATCACGAACGTGCCCAACTGGGCGGAGGTGATGTGGAAACGCTGCGCCGCGATGATTCCGGCGACGCCGAGCGAACTGCGATGGAACACCGCGAGGAAGTAGATGCTGACCGCGGTTCCCCAGACCAGATACGCCCGGCGACCGCCGAGTGGGTACTTCAGGTCCGGTGTCGTCATCGCAATGACAGGCTATGGCTATGGACTCCTTCACCCGCAACGGCATGACCTTCGACGTGACCGACGCCGGGCCGGCCGACGGACCGGTCGTGATCCTGCTGCACGGCTTCCCGCAGGACCGCACCGCCTGGGACCAGGTGACGCCGCTTCTCAACGAGGCCGGGCTGCGGACGCTCGCACCCGACCAGCGCGGCTACTCCCCGCGCGCCACGCCCCGCGGCCGATCGGCGTACGTCGTCCCGGAACTGGTCAGGGACGTCGAAGCCCTCATCGACGCCTCGGGCGCCGAGCGGGTGCACCTGGTCGGGCACGACTGGGGCGGTGGCGTGGCCTGGGCCGCCCGCAGCGCACTGGCCGACCGGCTCTGGGCGGTCACGGTGCTCTCGACACCCCACACCGCGGCGATGCTGAAGACGCCCAGCCAGTGGCCGCACTCGGCGTACATGCTGGGCTTCCAGGTCCCCTGGGTCGCCGAGCGCGCGGTGCAGCGCACGCTGCCCGGCCTCTACATCTCCGGCGGCGTCGCCAAGGAGCAGGCGTTGCACTACGCGGAGAGGTTCAAGGATCCGGCGTCGCTGACCGGGCCACTCAACTGGTACCGCGCGATGCTCAGCAAGACCGCGAAGACGCCGCGTGGCCCGAAGAGCCAGGTCCCCACCACCTACCTGTGGGGCAGCCGCGATCCGTTCCTGGGGCGGGCGGCGGCGGAGAGAACCGCCGAGTTCGTCTCGGGTGACTACGAGTTCCGGGAGATCGACGCGCAGCACTGGCTGCCGGAGACCAACCCGCAGGACGTCGTCGACGCGATAACGCGAGTCCCCGCGCCCTAGTCCTTCTGACGCGGTTCGCCCGGTTTGCCCAGGATCGGGTAGACCGGCGGCGGGGGCGGGCCGTTGCGCAGGCGGCGGCGGTGACCGATGTAGGCCATCACCACGAAGCAGATGATGAAGAACAGCGCGAGCCCGAAGAACCCCATGGCGATACCGATGGGGTGACCGGTCGGTTCGTCCAATCCGGTGACGGGTATCCACTGCGCGTTCACCCTGTCATTGTGCACCCGCGCCCGCCACCGGGGTGCACTAGGTTCTAGGCGTGCGCTGGCTCGAACCTTGGTACTCCGCCTATGCCATCACCGGGCTCATGGTGCTGGGGGTCGCTCCCATCCTGATGCCCGTGACGGTCGATGCGGCCGGGCACGGCGCCACCATCGTCGGTCTGGTCGTGGCCGCGTTCTACGTCGGCGGCCTCTTCGCACCGCTGCTTGGCTCCCTGGCCGACCGGACCGGGCGGCAGCGCGCGGTCTTCCTCGCGACGTTCCCCATCATGGCGGTGACCGTCGCCGGGTTCGCGTTCACCCAGCAGGTCTGGCTCTGGGCGCTGCTGGCCCTGGTCTTCGGCGGCGCCGGATCGCTGTGCGGCACCGTCGCCGGGCTCTTCGTCGTGGAAGCCCACCCGCAACCGGAGTGGAACGACCGGCTCAGTTGGTTCCGATTGGCGTACGGCGCGGGGCAGGTCGTCGGGTTGATCATCGCCGCCGTCGCGGCGACCCATCTCAAACTCGGCTGGCTGGTGACCGCCGCCCTGCTGGCCGCGGGATTCCTGCTCGGCCAGATCGGCCTGCCGCATCTGAAACCGAGCCACCCCGGCAAGGACGCCACGGCGGGCGCCCCCTCCACGCACCGTCACGTCTTCCCCGTCTTCATCCTCACCTGGCTGCTGACGATGACCGGGGTGCAGACCTACTTCAACGTCGTGCCGCTGATCATGCGCGACGCCTTCGGCATCTCCGCCTCGACCACGTCCCTGCTCTTCCTGGTCGGTGCCGTTGTGGGTACGGCGATCTACCCGTTCTGCGGCAAACTCGCCAACCGCGTCGGGCCGGGCCTGGTCCTGCTGATCGGGTTGACGATCACGGCAGCATCCTTCGCCGCGATGGCGATCGCGCACGCGGCCGACCTGCCGGGCAAGGCCGCCATCGGCGGGGCCGCTCTGGTGACCTCAGCGATCGCCTACGCCTTCGAGGTCGTGGCCGCCACGATGATGATCGTGCGCGTCACCCCCGGCGACCAGGGATCGGCGATGGGGTTGCTCAACGGCATCATCGCCGCCGGTGCGGTCATCGGGGCCGTTGCTCCGTCGTTCCTGGCCGAAAAGTGGGGCTACCCCGCGCTGCCGGCCGTCGCGCTGGCGGTGCTGATCGTGGCCGCCGCAGTCGGCATCCCGCTCTACCGCAAGAAGATCTGGACGTAAGGAGTCCCCCATGTGTCGCTGGCTGGCCTATCTCGGCTCGGACATCCCGATCGAGGATGTATTGATCCGACCGGACCACTCGCTGCTGGACCAGAGCCTGCTGGCCCGGGATCGTTTCGTGCCGGGCTCCTATCTCGGCTCGCAGTTCCGCGACCACGCCTTCCCCACCAACGGTGACGGTTTCGGCCTGGCGTGGCGGGGTCGCGACGGCAGCCTCGGGCAGTTCCGGCAGACCACGCCGGCCTGGGACAGCCAGAACCTGCGCCACCTGGCGGCCCAGCTGACCTCCGGCTGCTTCCTGTCGCACGTGCGAGCAGCGCCCGGCGGCACGATCGCCGAGCAGAACTGCCATCCGTTCGTGCACGGAAACTGGATGTTCCAGCACAACGGTGAGATCAACGGGTTCACCAAACTCAAGCGCGATCTGACCATGGACGTCGACCCGGATCTGTACCCGTTCATCCTGGGCAACAGCGACACCGAGGTGTGTTTCCACCTGGCCCTGACCTACGGCCTGGCCGACGACCCGGTAGCCGCACTGACCCGGATGATCGGCCGCGTCGAGCAGGCCCGCCACGATCACGGCGTCACCGAACCGTTCCGGGCCACCATGTGCGCCTCCGACGGCACCCGGCTGATCATCCTGCGCTGGATCAGTCCCGAGGTGACCGACGACCAAGCGCCGTCGCTGTTCCACTCCGCCGGTTCACAGGCGTTGCGGACCGTCGACGGCACACCGGACGACCTGCCCGCCGACAGCCACCTGGTCGTCTCCGAACCGTTGGAACTGCACTGGAGCGAGCGCACCTGGCACGAGATCCCCGCCGGCACCATCGGGATCGTGACACCGGACGCCGAACTGGAGATGACCCCGATCCGGCTGTGACCTCAGGCGAGTGAGAGGAAGAGTTTCTCCATCTCGGCAATCTGCTCCTGCGGGTCCTCGGACTCGGCCAGGCACTGCCGCAGACCACTGGAGATGATCGCGAAGCCGGCCCGGTCCAACGCCTTCGACACCGCGGCCACCTGGGTGACGATGTCGCGGCAGTCGCGACCGTCCTCGATCATCGCCAGGATCCCGCCGATCTGACCTTGGGCGCGACGCAAGCGGCGGACCACGCTGGCCAGGTCCTCGGAGTTCAGCTGGGTCATCGGCCGATCAACTTCCGCAGGAAGCCACCCGAATTCTGGGCCGCGGCGGCGGTCTCGGCCGGCGTGTGCTGACCGTTGCACCACTGCCCGGCGGGCACGTCGCGGCGCACGGAGTCGATGTGCTGGCCGCAGCCGGCCCAGGTCGTCTTCCCACAGGTCTTACAGGTCACCGCTCGGCACATTGACGTGTTCCTTTCATCGGCTTTGTCGGCATCAGTAGATACCCCTGGGGGTATATTACACATATGATCCCTCAACGAATCGTGATCGTCGGCGGAGTCGCCGGCGGGATGTCGGCCGCGACGCGCTTGCGCCGCTTGAGCGAGGACGCCGAGATCACCGTCCTCGAGCGCAGCGGCTATGTCTCCTTCGCCAACTGCGGCCTGCCCTACCACGTCGGGGGCGTCATCGAGCAGCGCGATGCCCTGTTGCTCCAGAGCCCTGCGGCCCTGTGGGATCGCTTCCGGCTGGACGTCCGCGTCCGCCACGAGGCGACCGACGTCGACCCGGAGCGCCGCGTGCTCACGGTGCGCGACCTGGACCGGGGAGAAGACCTGCCACTGCCCTACGACGTCCTCGTGCTCTCGCCGGGCGCCCGGCCGGTCCGTCCCACGATCCCCGGCATCGAGCGGGCCCTGGCCCTGCGCGATATCGAGGACCTCGACACTCTCGTTGCCGCGATTCAGGGCCGCCGGACCGCGGCGGTCATCGGTGGTGGATTCATCGGGCTCGAACTCGCCGAGAACCTCACCCGCGCCGGCCTGGAGGTCAGCGTGATCGAAGCCGCCGACCAGGTCATGGCACCGCTGGATCCAGAGCTTGCCGCGATGGTCGCCGAGGAGTTGCGCACACACGGCGTCCACCTTCATCTCTCAGCGAGCGCGGCAGGGATCAGTGCCACAAGCGTCGAACTTGCCGACGGCACAACGGTTCCCGCCGATGTCACGGTGGCCGCGATCGGCGTGCGCCCCGACACCGACCTGGCCGAGAAGGCCGGGCTACGCCTCGGCGTACTCGGCGGCATCGAGGTGGACGACCAGTTGCGGACCAGCGACCCGGCGATCTTCGCCGTCGGCGACGCGGTGGAGAAGCAGCTCGCCCTCGCCGGTGCGGCGCTGGTGCCCCTGGCCGGTCCGGCCAACCGCCAGGGCCGGCTGGTTGCCGACACGATCGCGGGAGTTCCCGGCCGCGACCCCGGATTGCTTGGGACCGCCATCGTGCAGGTCTTCGACCTGCAGGTGGGCGTCACCGGGCTCAACGAGAAGACGCTGCGGCGCACCGCCACGCCGTACCGCGCGATCCACACCCACCCGATGAGCCACGCGGACTACTACCCCGGCGCCCGCCAACTCGCCCTGAAGCTCCTGGTCGATCCCGACAGCGACCTGATCCTGGGTGCGCAGGCGGTCGGCGCGTCGGGCGTCGACAAGCGGATCGACGTGATCGCCACCGCGATCCGCGGCGGCCTGACCGCCGGCGATCTGGTGGATCTGGACCTGAGCTATGCGCCGCAGTTCGGCTCGGCGAAGGACCCGGTCAACATGCTCGGGTACGTCGCGCGCAACCAGCGGGCGGGCACCACGCGCACCATCCAGTGGCACGAGGTGGCCGACGCGCTCAGCACCGGTTCCGTGCTGGTCGACGTGCGGACACCACAGGAGTACGCCGCGGGCTCGATCGACGGCGCCATCAACCTACCGCTGGACTCACTGCGCGACCTGATCGATGAAATCCCCACGGGCACAATGGTTGTCGTCTTCTGCGCGGTCGGGCAGCGCGGCCATGTGGCCAGCAGGCTCCTGAGCCAGAACGGCATCGAGGTGCGAAATCTGGACGGCGGATATCGCACCTGGAAATTCGCGCATTCCACTGCCTGAGATATACCCCCCGGGGTACGCTTGAAGTGTCGATGAAGACACAGGAGATGATCGACATGCGTAAGTCAGTGGTAGTACTCGGTTCCAGTTTCGCCGGACTCACTGCGGCCCTGGCGGTGAAGCACGAACTGCACGGTGACGTCGATGTCACGGTCGTTTCACCAGGTGAGCTCTTCGTCTTCAACCCCAGCCTGATCTGGTTGCCCTTCGGCAAGCGGGACCGCGATGACATCAGCTTCAAGGTCGAACCCACGCTCACCGAGCACGGCGTCGGGTTCGAGCACCACGCCGCAACCGGGCTCGACCCGCAGGCCAGGACAGTAACCCTGGATGACGGACGGTCCCTGAGCTACGACTACCTGGTCATCGGCACCGGCTACCACAACAACCTCGATGTGGTGCCCGGCTTCCGCGAGAACACCCAGACCATCACGGCGTTGCCTGCCGCCGAGGAGACGGCGCTCGCGTGGACCAAGTTCCTGGACAACCCCGGCGACATCGTGGTCGGGGCGACGCAGGGCGCGGCCTGCTTCGGCGCGGCGTACGAGTTCCTCTTCAACGCGTCGTACCACGTGAAGAAGGCAGGGCTGAAGGATCGGGTGAAGATCACCTACGTGACCTCCGAGCCGTTCCTCGGCCACTTCGGGATCGGCGGGCTGCCGCACGGTGACCAGTTGCTCGGGATGTTCCTGAAGAAGGAGCACATCGAGCACCGGACCAACGCCAGCGTGGACCACTTCGACGACGGCGCGGTGGTCCTCACCGACGGGGAGAAGCTGACCTACAACTTCTCGATGTTCGTGCCGCCCTTCCTCGGCCAGGAATTCTTGAAGGAACTGCCCGGCTTTGCCGACGACAAGGGCTTCATCCCGGTGCGGGACACCTATCAGCACCGCGACTATGACGACATCTACGCCGTCGGCATCGCCGCCCAGGTGCCGGTTCCCTGGCACACCCCGACGCCGGTCGGCATCCCCAAGACGGGCTTCCCCACCGAGCAGATGGCACACGTCGCCGCGAAGAACATCGCCTCACAGATCAAGGGCGAGCAGCCCACGGACACCAAGGAGTTCGCCGACATCAAGGCTCTCTGCGTGATGGACGCGGGAAACAACGGAGTCATCATCCTCGCCGACAAGATGCTGCCGCCGCGAGAACATGGTGTCCTGATCCCCGGTCCGCAGGCGCACCTGATGAAGCTGGGCTTCGAGAAGTACTTCATGTGGAAGATGAAGGGCGGCCACGTCACGCTGCCGTGACCGCCATGACAGGCTGAGGGTATGGCTATTCGTGGTCGTATTCCCCGTGGCTGGCTGGGCGTCGTGCTCGATGCGCCCGACGCCCGGTCCCTGGCGCACTTCTACTCCGATCTGCTCGGCTGGCCACTGGCTGACGACGAACCGGACTGGTGCACCATCCAGATGCCGGATCTGCCGGTCAACCTCGCCTTCCAGACCGAGAAGGCGTACGTCGTGCCGACCTGGCCGTCGGAGGCCACCCACCAGCAGATGCAGTTGCATCTGGATCTGGAGGTGGACGACCTGGCCGGCGCGGTCGAGGACGCTCTTGCCCTGGGTGCCCGCGAGGCAGAGTTCCAGCCGCAGCACAACGTGCGCGTCATGCTCGACCCGGCCGGTCACCCGTTCTGCCTCTACGACAACGACCTGCCTGAGCCTTCGTGACCGCCCTTGACCTGCCCGAGCACGCCGACGTGCGGCTGGTGGCCGCCGACATGGACGGCACCCTGCTCGACGGTGACGGCGCCGTGCCCTCCGGGTTGTGGCCGCTCCTGGACGAAATGCGCTCTCGCGGAATCGTGTTCGCTCCCGCGAGCGGCCGGCAGTACGCCACGCTCGAACGCACCTTTGCCGACCACGCGCAGGGCATGGTGTTCATCGCCGAGAACGGCACGTACGTCGTGCGCGACGGCGCCGAGATCAGTTCCGACACGCTCGAGCCGGGCGTCGTCGCGTCCATCGTCGAAACAATGCGAACCCGCACCGACCTGGACGTGGGCGTGGTCGTGTGCGGCAAGCGATCGGCGTACGTCGAGCGGGACGATCCGGTGTTCCGCGCCGAAGCGGACAAGTACTACGCACGCCTGCAGGTGCTGCCGGACGTCCTGGACTACGACGACGAGGTGTTGAAGGTCGCGGTCTACGACTTCGAGTCGTCCGCGACCGGCGCCGGGCCGGCGCTGGAAGGGTTCGCGCAGACCCACCAGGTGGTCGTCTCCGGGCACCACTGGGTGGACGTGATGAACCGTGGGGTCGATAAAGGCACCGCACTGCAGCGGCTGCAGCAGGCGCTGGGGGTGACCCGGGAGCAGACGGTCGCCTTCGGGGACTACCTCAACGACAAGGAACTGTTGGAGGCCGCGGGGATGTCGTTCGCGATGGCCAACGCGCATCCGGACATCACGGCGGTCGCGCGTTACCAGGCGCCCGCCAACACCGACGACGGCGTCGTACGCGTACTGCGCGCCTTGTTGGGTTAGTCACAGCAACACCCCCTCGGATACGTTCCGAGAGCCGTTGTGGAGGGCGCGGCGACGTGTTTGCGTTGGACCATGGCCGATCTGACGCACTTCGACTATCTGATCATCGGTGGCGGGATGTCGGCAGACACCGCCGCCCGCGGTATCCGCGAACTCGACGAGAACGGGACGATCGGCATCCTCAGCGAGGACGTCGACGAGCCGTACACCCGACCCGCGCTGAGCAAGAAGCTGTGGACCGACCCCGAATTCACCTGGGACCAGGTGCCGCTCGGCACCGCTGACGCGACCGGGGCACAGATCCGGCTGCAGTGCTCGGTGAGTGCCATCCGCCCCGCGGAGCACGAGGTCGACACGACGACCGGCGAGACCATCGGCTATGGCAAGTTGCTGATCGCGACCGGTGGCGCACCCCGGTTGCTGCCCGTGGCCGCCGGGCCGAAGGTGTTGCCGTTCCGATCGGCACAGGACTACCGCGATCTGCGGTCGCTGGCCGATGAGCACGGCAGGATCGCCGTGGTCGGCGGTGGATTCATCGGGACGGAGCTGGCGGCGGCACTGGTGCAGAACGGCGTCGAGACCGTCCTCATCCACGACGGTTCGGTCGTCGGTGGCAACGTCTTCCCGCCCGACCTCGCTAAGCACTTCGAGCAGCTGTTCATCGACGCAGGGGTCGAAATCGTCAGCGGCACAAGGGTTGCCGGTGGTGAGGTGACCGACGACGGGGTGCGCCTCGATCTGGCGGACGGAGATCCGGTGACGGTCGACGCCGTCGTGAGCGGCCTGGGCATCACCCCCGTGGTGGCGCTGGTCGAGACCGCCGGGATCACCGTCGATGACGGGATCGTGGTCGACGAACAACTGCGGACCTCCGCCGAGGACGTATGGGCCTGCGGCGATGTGGCCAACTATCCGGACCGGATCCTGGGACAGCGACGCGTCGAGCACGTGGACAACGCCGAGCAGATGGGCACAGCGGCCGGTCGCAACCTGGCCGGCGCCGGTCAGCCCTACGCGCACACGCCGTCCTACTACTCCGATGTCTTCACCGCCAGCTACGAAGCGGTCGGCCGGCTCGATGGTTCCCTGGAGGTCGTGGAGGACTGGCAGGAACCGTTCGACACCGGCGTCGTGTACTACCTGGACGACGGCAAACCCGTCGGCGTCCTTCTCTGGAACGTCTGGGACTCCACCGATGCCGCCCGCGAGGTGCTCGCCAACGCCGACACCCTCTCCCGCGACGACCTGATCGGCAGGATCCGCTGAGCGCCTACCGGCCGATCGAGTCCTACGCCCCCATCGGGGATGGACGCACAGTCGCCCTCATCGGCACTGACGGCCAGATCGACTGGCTCCCGTTGCCGGGATTGGCCGCCCGGCCGATCTTCTCCCGGCTGCTCGATCCCGACACCGGTGGTTGCCTCGAGTTACGACCGGTGGAGGACTTCGAGAGCACCCGGCGCTACCTGGAGGGCACCAACGTCCTGGAGACCACCTTTCGTACGCCGTCCGGTTCCGTGCGCGTCACCGACGCCATGGTCTCCGGGATCGCCGGGCGGTTGCCGTGGGCGCAGTTGTCGCGCCGTATCGAGGGTGACACGGGACAGGTGGCGATGCGCTGGACGGTGCAGCCCGGCACGTCGTGGGGGACCGCCTCCCCCTGGATCGAACACACCGACGGTCATCAGGTGATGCGGTGTGCCGACGTGACCCTCGCGGTGGTCGGCGACGAGCACGGACCGGCCGACCCGATCTATGACGCGCCTGACGGGCCGATCCTGCACGGTGAATTCGTCACCGAGGCAGGCAGCCGCCATGGGCTCGCCCTGGTCGCGACCGAGGCCGAACCGGTGCACCTGCCCGACCCGAGGCTGATCAGCGACGGGATCGATCGGACCATCGCCAACTGGCAGGATTGGTCCAAGGTCTTCAGCTACGACGGACCGTGGGCCGATCAGGTGCAGCGCAGTGCCCTCGCCCTGAAGCTGCTGATCTACAGCCCGACCGGTGCGATCGCTGCCGCCGCGACCTCGTCGCTGCCGGAAAGCCCTGCAGGAGAGAAGAACTGGGACTACCGGTTCGCCTGGGTGCGCGACCTGGCCTACACCGCCCACGCCCTGACCCGGTTCGGGTTGCGCGAGGAGACGCACGCCGCGTTGTCCTGGCTGCTGCGCACCATCCGGGAGGGCGGTGACCGGATGCACGTCATGTACACCCTGGACGGCGGACCGGTCCCGCAACCACGCGAGTTCGACGTACCCGGGTGGCGGGGCATCGGCCCGGTCGTGCACGGCAACCCCGCGCAGGACCAGCTGCAACTGGGCGCGTACGGCGACCTGTTCGCGATCTGCCGCACGTACGTCGAGGCGGGAAACCTGTTGGACCTGAAGACCGGTCGGCTGCTGGCCAAGATCGCCGACACCGTGGCGGACCTGTGGCGGCGACCGGACTCGGGGATCTGGGAGTTGCCGGAGCTGCGGCACTACACCTGCTCGAAGATGAGCTGCTGGAAGGCGTTGGAGGATGCTGCGGCGTTGTCCGCGGCCGGAGCCATCCCCGGGCACGGTGCGCGCTGGCAGACCGAGCGGGATCGTATCCGCGACTGGGTCGAAAAGCATTGCTGGTCGGATGAACTCGGGTCATACGTGGCATTCGCCGATGGCACCGATCTGGACGCGTCGGTCCTTCTGCACGCTCCGACCGGCTTCGACCGTGGTGAGCGGATGTCGCGCACCATCGACGCCGTGACCAAGCACCTCGGCTCTAACGGGTTGATCTACCGCTACTCCGGCATGCAACAGGAGGAGAAGACCTTCGTGGCCTGCGCGTTCTGGCGGGCACAAGCACTGGCCTGCGTCGGTCGCCACCAGGAGGCCGTCGACCAGATCGACCGGCTCGTCACGGCGGCGAACGACGTGGGCATCTACGCCGAGATGATCGACCCCGACGACGGATCGGCCTGGGGGAACACGCCCCAGGCGCTCAGTCATCTGGGCTTGATCAACGCCGTACTCACCATCGCCGAACTCGTCCCCGACGAGATCCTCGGCAGCCGCTGAACCACTCACCCCGGAAGGAAACTCATGCCCCGCGATCAGTACACCCTCACCGACCCGACCACCCTCTACGAAGCCAACGAGCCGGAGGCGCAGAAGCTGGATGGTCCCGGTACCGACGCCGAGATGACCCCGGCGGCCGACCTGGGTGAGGAGACCTACCGCGGCACCGGCCGGCTCAAGGGGCGCAAGGCGCTGATCACCGGTGGTGACTCCGGGATCGGCGCGGCCACGGCCATCGCCTTCGCCCGCGAAGGCGCCGACGTCGCGATCAGCTACCTACCCGAGGAAGAGGAGGACGCCCAGCGGATCGCCGGCCTCATCACGGACGCCGGCGTCTCGGCGTACACCTTCCCCGGCGACCTGACCGACGCCGCGTTCTGCAAGTCGTTGGTCGCCGACGCCGTCGAGGCGCTGGGCGGGCTGGACATTCTGGTCAACAATGCCGGCAAGCAGCAGTTCAACGAGGACCTGACCACGCTGACCGACGAGCAGTTCGACGCCACGTTCAAGACGAACGTCTACGCGCTGTTCTACATCACCAAGGCGGCGCTGCCGCACCTCAAGCCCGGGTCGACGATCATCAATTCGACCTCGGTGCAGGCCTATTCGCCGGCCGCGATCCTGGTCGACTACGCGTCCACAAAGGCGACAATCAACACCTTCACCAAGGCGTTGGCCCAGCAGCTGGCGCCCAAGGGCATCCGGGTGAACGCGGTCGCGCCGGGCCCGGTGTGGACGCCGTTGCAGCCGGCCGGTGGCCAGCCGCAGGAGAAGCTGAAGGACTTCGGCGACGAGTCGCCGATCGGCCGCGCCGGGCAGCCCGCGGAGTTGGCGCCGGCGTACGTGTTCCTGGCCTCCCCCGAGTCCAGCTACGTGGCCGGCGAGACGCTGAACGTGAACGGTGGGATGCCGACTCCCTGATTTCCTGCTCAACGTACGACGCCCGCCCGGTCCACGGACCGGGCGGGCGTTTCGTGCGGGCTGGTTCAGCTCTTGGGCATGCGGTTCTCTGCCGAGACCATCCAGGACAGCTGCTCCAGTCGCTCCAGGATGGAGTGCAGGATGTCCGCGGTCGTCGGGTCCTCGTCATCGACCTCGTCGTGCACCTCACGGCAGGTGTGCACCACGTCGTCGATGCGCTCGGTCATCAGGTCGATGACGTCCTTGGTCAGCACCTCACCCTGCGGGAACTCGGGCAACGTCGTGGACTGGGCCACCACGTCGCTGCGACCGTCGGGCAGCGCGTGCAGTGCGCGCATCCGCTCGGCGACGGTGTCACCGAACTCCCTTGCGGCGTCGATGATCTCGTCGAGCTGGAGGTGGGTGTCACGGAAGTTGGTTCCGACGACGTTCCAGTGCGCCTGCTTGCCCTGCAGCGACAACTCGATCAGGTCCACCAGGACCTTCTGCATGTTCTTGGTCAAGGATGCCGACGCGGTGAAACCGGACTCGGCGTTCTCTTCCTTGGTCCGCTTCGCGCCCACCCCACCGGGGGCCTTGCGGTTGTTCGTCTTTTCGATAGTGGCCATGCTTCGACGGTAACAACTCCCACCCGATGGGCTACACCAGCACGGGTGTGGGGGTCTGTGCGCTCTAGCGTGGGGACGTGCCCGAGGACCAGCTGACTTTCGATGACCCGGTACGTCGCTACGCCCGCGTTGAGCCGCCGCTACAGCACCAGGACGAGCCGGCGATCCAAGGCGCCATGGACCCGGTGCCGGATCTGGGCGAGGACAGCTACCGCGGCACCGGCCGGTTGACCGGGCGCAAGGCCCTGATCACCGGCGGTGACTCGGGTATCGGTGGTGCGACCGCGATCGCGTTCGCGCGGGAGGGAGCCGATGTCGTCATCGTGCACCGGGCCGGTGAGGAAGACGACGCCGACCACGTGGTGGCGCAGATCGCGGCGGCCGGCCGGGCCGGGCACGCGGTGGTCGCGGACCTCTCGCAGGCGGCGGACTGCGAGCGGGTCGTCGCCGAGGCGTTGGAGGCGTTGGGTGGCCTGGACATCCTGGTCAGCAACGCCGGTAAACAGACCGCGGTCGCCTCGGTGCTCGACCTGTCCGACGAACAGTTCGAACTGACCTTCCAGACCAACCTGTTCGCCTTCTTCCGGCTGGTCAAAGCAGCGCTGCCGCACCTGCCGGCAGGGGCCAGCATCATCGCCACCGCCTCTCTCGAGGCTTACAAACCGGCACCGGACCGGTTGGACTACGCAGCATCGAAGGCGGCCATCAACAACTTGGCCAAGGGACTCGCGCAGCAACTGGCGCCCCAGGGGATCCGGGTCAACGTCGTCGCGCCCGGGCCCACGTGGACGGCGCTGCAGGTATCCGACGGGGTCTCGGACGAGCAGATGGTCCACTTCGACGACGAGAGCACCTACGAACGTGCCGGGCAGCCGGCAGAGATCGCTCCGGCCTTCGTCTTCCTCGCCTCTGCCGAGTCCAGCTACGTGTCCGGCGAAACGCTGAACGTCAACGGCGGGATGGTGACGCCCTGAGCCGGTTGACGGTCGTGGCGCTGCACGGCCTCGGACTGGACGCGCACTACTACGACCACCTCAGGAAGGCGCTGCGCGAGCAGGACATCGAGGTGCTGGCGTTGGACCTGCCCGGTTTCGGCTCGCTGGCCGCGACGCAGGCGCTGGGTGAGGACATGGTCGGTGAACTCGCCTCGTCGGTGATCCATCGCATCGCCGCGCAGGTCTGGGGGCCGTGGCTGCTCCTCGGCCACAGCATGGGTGGCAAGATCGCCAGTTTCGTTGCGGCGCGGACTCTTTCCGGCGACATCGGGCTCTTCGGGCTGCTGGGCGTGATCCTGTTGGCGCCATCGCCGCCGACCCCGGAGCCGATGGACGAGGACCGCCGGGACACCATGCTGCGCTGGGCAACGCCCGGCCCGATCAGTGCCACGGATGCGGCCGAGTTCATCGAGCAGAATGTCGCTTCTGCACTGCCGGCCGATGATCAGGTCACCGTCCTCTCCTCGGTGACCGGCTGCTCCCCTGCCGTCTGGCGGCAATGGCTGACCACGGGCTCGAAACAGGATGTCTCCGAACAGGTCGGAGCGCTGCCGCTGCCGGCGCTGATCCTCGGCGGGGACCAGGATGACGACCTCGGGGCTGGCGCCCAACCGGAGTTGCACGCGGGCACCTACCCGCGGGCGTCGTACGTGAGCGTCCCCGACTGCGGGCACCTAATCGCGCTGGAGCAACCGTCCTTCCTCGCTTCCGCTGTCACCGACTTCCTGGACGCGCACATCCTGACGGCGCCGTTGGTGCCGGACGACTGGTGCGCGCTGATCGCCTCCGAGCGGACCATCCCCGACGTACGCCGATCGCTAGCGTTGCGTGCGATCCCGGACGACCCGGCGTACGCGCCGACCGTCCTGTCACCCCAGCAATTGACCACGCTGCGCGGGCTGGCGGATGTCGTTGTGCCACAGGGTTACTCGAAGATCGACCTCGCGGCACGGGTCGACGCCCAGCTGTCGCGGGGTGAGGGCGACGGATGGCGACCCGACGGTCAGCCGCCGGATCCAGCGGCTTACCGCGCGGCGCTCGATGCGCTGGGCGAGAAGGATATTGACGAGCGAACCGTCGAGGCACTGGTCGACGACCCATGGTTCGAGGATGCAAAGGTCGACCTGGTCCGCCAGTGGCTCGGCCACCCGGCCTCGATGGCCCGGATCGGTTACGACGGATTCGCGGCCGGCTCGATCACGACGATCGGTCGTGGCTACCACCTGCTCGGTCCCGGCGAACGTGACGCGTGGGAGCCCGACGAATTGGGGATGTCGCTGTGAACCTGGACGGGATGCGACTCTTCGCCCCGGGCGACGAAGTCGACGCGGTGGTCGTCGGGACAGGTGCGGGCGGTGCTCCGATCCTGGCGACCCTCGCCGCCAAGGGACTGAATGTCGTTGCGCTGGAGGCAGGTCCGAACTTCGAGGTCACCGACTTCAGTGCGGACGAGGCCGACGCCGCGAAGATCAACTGGATGTCCGAGCGGCTGTCGGGAGGCGACGACCCGACGGCGTTCGGACCCAACAACAGCGGGCGCGGGGTCGGTGGCTCCACGTTGCACTGGGGTGCCTTCACCCCGCGACCCGATCCGCGCGACCTACGGCTGCACGAGACGACCGGCGCAGGGTTCGACTGGCCGGTGGACCCGCAGGAGCTGACCGGCTATCTGCGGCAGGCCGAACGCGATATCGGTGTCAGTGGCCCGAGCCCCTACCCGTGGGATCCGGACCGCGTCTATGACCAGGCGCCCGTGCCCCGCAATGCACCGGCCCGGTTGGTCGCGGCCGGCTGTGAGGCGTTGGGGATCACCGCGACCGATGCACCGGCGGCGGTGCTCTCCGCCGCGCGTGCCCAGCCCGGTTTCGGGCAGCGACGCGCCTGCGTGAACTGCGGCCAGTGCCACCAGGGCTGCCGGTTCACCGCCAAGGGCACGATGGACACCACCTACCTACCGGCCGCCGTCGCGAACGGTGCTGAGATCCGGGCCGATTCGATGGTTACGGGCATTGAGGTCGATGGACGCGGTCAGGTGGTCTCGGTGATCTACCGCCGCGACGGCCGCACCGAGCGGCAGCGTTGCCGCGCCCTGTTCCTGTGTGCCGGTGGGATCGAAACCCCGCGGCTGCTCCTGCACACCGGCCTGGCCAACAACAGCGGCATGGTCGGCCGCAACTTCATGGCGCACGGCGGGACGCAGGTGTGGGCGCAGTTCGACGCGCGCATCCGCAGTCACCGCGGCTACCCGTCGGCGCTGATCACCGAGGACTTCGTGCGACCCGACGACGCCGACTTCGCCGGCGGCTATCTGATCCAGTCGCTGGGAGTCATGCCCGCGACGTACGCGACGTCGTTGGTCCGCGGCGGCGGCCTGTGGGGCACGGAGTTGATGTCAGCGTTGGACCAGAGCCAGTTCACGGCCGGCATCGGGATCAACGCCGAGTGTCTGCCAGCGGACCAGAACAAACTCGAACTAGCCGACGAGACAGACGAGTTCGGCATTCCTCGCGCCCGGATCACGTTCACCGCCGGATCCAACGAGAAGGCGCTCGACGATCACGCCACCGCCACGCTGACGCGGATCATGCAGGCGGCCGGCGGCACCCATCTGCGCGTTCTTGCGCGCACGGCGCACACGCTCGGCACCTGCCGGATGAGCACCGACCCATCGCTCGGGGTCGTGGATGACGACCTACGCAGCCACGACGTGCCGAACCTGTGGATCTGCGACAACTCGGTGTTCCCCAGCGCGCTCAGTGCCAATCCAGGACTGATCACCATGGCGCTGGCGCTGCGGACCGCCGACCGCTTCCTCGCGGGTTAGGACACGTCCGCGCCAACGGGCGTCGTGACCGGAGTTGCTGCGCTCAAGACCTGATCGGCGGCCACCCGCCAATCGGGAGACAGGGGCGTCACGCCCGGGATCGACGTACGTTCTCCGAGCGGGCCGGCCACCAGCACCGGCGCCGATTGGGCCAGCAGTTTCACGACGGCCGACCGGTGCCGCAGCCCCGCCGGTTTCATCCCGGACAGGACGCACGCCTTCGCCGAGCACGACCGCACCGCAGCGGCGGTGGCCTTCCACGAAGTGTCCGCACCCAGGACCACCGGCGTCAGCCCGCGCTCCAGGAGCATCAAGGAGAACAGATGGCTGGGCAGGTCGTGCAGTTCGCCGGGCGGGCAGGACATCACGACGGACAACCGCACCGGCACCTGGGCCGCCGGACGGCGGAACTCTGCCGCGACGGAGCGGATGATGCGCGAGGCGTGGTGTTCGTGCAGGACGCTCAACTGCCCGCTGGCCCACATGTCGCCGACGCGGCGCAGCACGGGGATCAGCACGTCGGCCACGACCAGATCGGTGCCACCGGTCTCCTGGAAACCCAGGATGAGTTGGCGCATGGTTTCCGCATCCAGACCGAGGATGGCGTCGAAGATTTCCTCGCGGCCCAGCAGCACCTGTGCTGCGCTGTCACCCGCTTCGTACACGTGCTGATCCCCTCTGTCGGTGAGCGGCACAGCCGTACCGGATTGTGAATCTATGCGCTCGGCCCGGGCCAGACTACGTCCCTACGGGGGAACTGCCCGCCTCGGCTACAGCGCGATCTCCGGCTTGATGTCCGCGACCTTCCAGATCCGGCGGCGATACGCCGCGGCAGCGGTGAGGGCCAGACTGGCGATGAGATAGACGCCCAGCACCAGCGCATCCATCGACACGTCACTGACGGGCGAGCCGTACATCAGGTGCCGGAGCCCGTCGACGGCATAACTCATCGGCAGCACGTGGTGGACCGCCTGCAATGCTCCCGGCAGCGTCTGCCACGGGAAGGTGCCGCCGGCCGATGCCAGTTGCAGCACCAGCAACACCAGCCCGATCAACTGACCCACGGGTCCGAGCCACGCGTTCAGGGTGTGCACGATGGCCACGAACGTCACCGCAATCAGCGCCAGGAACAGCAGCACCGGAATGCTTTCGAGCACGGTGATACCCACTACCCAGACGACGACGGTCAGCATGATCAGCACCTGCGCCACGGCGATCGCGGCCGGGGTCAGCCACCCGGCCAGGGCGGTGCGGCCCGGCCCCTGCCGGGCGGCGATCGCGCGCCGCGAGAGCGGCCGGACCAGCAGGAACATCACATAGGCGCCCACCCAGGCGCCGATGCAGCAGAAGAACGGAGCCAGCCCAGCGCCGTACGAGCCGGCTTTGGCGTCGGCCACGTCCTGGGTCTTGATCGGTGAGGCGATCGTGCTCGCCGTCGCATCGCGATCGTCCTGGTCCAGGTCGGGGATCGACCCCAGACCCTCCTTCAGTCCGTCGGCCAGCTGTTTCGAACCGGTCACGGCCGAACCGAGGCCGTTCTTCAGATCATGGGCGCCCTTGGCCAGCTGCCCGGCCCCGGTGTCCAGTTTGCGAGCGCCCGCGTCGGCCTGACCGATGCCGGTCTGCAACTGGCGAGCGCCGGTGTCGACCTGCTGCGCGCCCGAATGCAGTTGCTGCGCACCGGCATTCGCCTTGGCGGCACCGTCTTTGAGTTGATAGGCACCGTCCCGGGCCTGTTGCTGACCGGAGACCAGTTGGTTGCTGCCGCTTTGTGCAGTCCCCAGCCCGTCGGCCAGCTTCTGGGAGCCGTCGACCAGTTGGTGCGCACCGGTCGCCACCTGCTTGGAGCCGCTGGCCAGGGTGTCCAGTTGCCCGCGATCCTGCTGGACCTTGGTGTTCAGGTCATCCAGCGGTGCGCGTACTTCGTCCAGTTTCGCCAGGATCTCCTGCTGCGTCGCGGCCGGCAGACCGGACTGCTTCAGCTTCTCGACGAGGTCGGCGCGAATCGTGTCCAGCTGACCGTTGGCGGTCTGGGATGCGTCGGCGATCTTGTCACCCAGGTCGGCGATCTTCTGGTTGCCCGCTGCCACCTGGTCGGCTCCGTCGGCCAGCTTCACCGCGCCCGTGTGCAAATCCGTAGCACCGGTCCGGGCGGTGCCGATGCCGGCGTTGAGCGTCTTCTGACCGCTGAGCAACTGGTCCTCTGCCGTCGCCAGTCGGGTCGCACCGGCGGACAAGCTGCTGGTGCCGTCGGCCAGTTCACCGCTGCCCGTGACCAATTGGCCGGTCCCGGTGACCAGTTGGCCGGCGCCCGTCACAAGCTTGCCGGTGCCGTCGACGAGGGTGTCGGCGCCGGTCTTGAGTTGATCGGCGCCGGAGGCGAGCTTCCCCGCGCCGTCCTGGGCTTTGACGAGGCCGGTATGGAGTTGCTCCGCACCCTCGCCGGCCTTCTTGACCTGCTGGTGGATGGTGGAGAACCCGAGCAGGAAGCTGCTGGCCGCCTGCTCGCTGACGTTCTGCTCGATGGATCGGGTGACCTTGCTCAGCACCTGGCCGGCGATCGTCGAGGACAGATAGTTGTTGGCTTCGTTCGTCGTGAGGATCAACGGCGCCCTGGTCGGGTTGAAGTCCGCGGTGGAGGCCAGGGCAGCGGAGAAGTTCTTCGGAATGGTCAGCGAGAACACGTAGGAGCCGTCGCTGACCCCTCGCGCTGCGGTGTCGGCGTCCACCTCCTGCCAGTCGAAGGACCCGTCATCCTTGAGGTTCTGCGCGATCTGCGGACCGACGTGGATCGTGCCGCTGTTCTGTGACTTTGCCGGCTGATCCTGTACGACGATCGCGGCCTTGACCTGGCTGAGGGCGCCATAGGGGTCGCGGTTGGCCCACAGGTACAACCCGGCGTACAGCGTCGGGATCAGCATGATGGCGATCACGGCCAACGTGGGCCACTTACCTGAGGTGAGGCGGCGCCATTCGCTGATCGCCATACGGAAAGCCTTCATGCCGACACCCCACCGATCCAGGTCAGGCCTTCATGGGAGCGAACGGTGGGACTCATCAGTTGCAAACAGACCGCCATCCCCTCAGCGGCAGCGGCCTGGGCCACTGCCACTGCTTGGTCGTACGTCGTGCCGTACCGATCCGGGCAACACACCACCAACGCCCCGATCCCCGGTCGGCTGGCCGCCATCTCAGTCAGCATCTCGATCCGGAACTCTCCCGACAGATTCTCGATGCGGGTATTTCGTAGGTCCTCGGCCTCGTGTTCCTCCAGCCAATGCGTCACACCGTTGCGTCCGGCGGGCAACTGGGCGATGGCCAGCTCCTCCCCCACGACGGTCTTGAGAGGAAGCACCTCGTCCGGGTCGCAGACCTCCGGGACATCGACCAGTGCGGTGACCCGGCGCAGGCGTTTGGTGTTCGACTGGCCGTTGACGAGCACCCTGCCCTGGTCGGGGGCCATCCGGCCCGACAGCACCAGCGAGAGCGCCGTGTGCCCGGCGCCGGGCGGCCCCGCGACCACCGTCACCTCCCCGGACTCCAGAGTCAGACTGGTTGGCTCCAGGAGTACGCCGTGCGGCCCGTTGACGCTGACCTTCTCGGCCGTGATCTGCATGGCGACAGTTTTTCACCGTGTCGGTCGATCGGTCTCACCAAGGCGTCGGGGTCAGTGTGAGCCCAGCAACACGATGTCAATATGCGTTTATGCGAACCACGGTGGATCTTCCGGACGACCTTGTGCGGGCCGCTCGCGTGCGCGCCGCGGAGAGCGACGAGACGCTGAAAGACCTGTTCACGCGTGTCTTGACCCGGGAACTCGGCGGTCCTAGCAAAAAACGGGGCGAACTCCCGTTGATCAGATCGCGTCGCGTGGCGACTGTGACCATCAGTCCGGAGCAACTCTCCGACTCCCTCCTGCAGGACGACGTCGACCAACTACCGCTTTCGTGACCTTGCTCGATGTGAGCACCTGCCTCGTTGGCTTCTGGCCCGCGCACGAGTTGCATGCCCGGACGCGCAAATGGATCGAGCGCGCAGCCAACGATTCGTTGGGTCTGTGCCGGGTGGTGCACCTAGGGTGGCTGCACCACCTGAGCAATCCGGCCGTCCTTGGCGAGGATGCGATGACCAGAGCAGAGGCGTGGGACTTCATCGCGGCTGTGCTCACCGATGCACGCTTCGCGTGGGTCGAGGAGAACTCCGGTGTCAACGACTGGTTTGCTTCTTTCGCCGCGCGCCCCGATCTGTGGACAGATGACTACCTAGCAGCGGTGGCTCTTGCCGGGGGCCATTCATTGGCGACCCTCGATACGAAGGTCGCCGCCCGCTACCCGCAGCTGGACGTCATCAATCCGGCGGGATAGACCGGGTCAGCCGACGCGTTCTTCGGACCAGCGAGCGGTGAGTTCTTCTCGGGCTGTGAGGTATTCGCTGCGCAGGCGAGCGACCAATTCCGCGACAGTGCCGGCTGCCTCGATCGCGCCGATTCCCTGACCCGAACCCCAGATGTCCCGCCAGGCCTTCGCATCGCCACTGCTCGATCCGAAGCTCATCGCCGAGGGGTCCGACGTGGGCAGGTTGTCCGGGTCCAGGCCGGCCGCCTCGATGCTGCCGCGCAGATAGTTGCCGTGCACCCCGGTGAACAGGTTGCTGTAGACGATGTCGCTGGCCCCGGACTTGACCACCATCTGCCGGTAGTCGTCCGCGACGTTGGCCTCGACCGTCGACAAGAAGGCCGAGCCGACGTAGGCGAAGTCGGCACCTGCTGCTTGGGCCGCCAGCACCGACCGGCCGTGCGCGATCGCTCCCGACAGCAGCAGCGGACCGTCGAACCAGGCACGGATCTCGGACAACAAGGCGAACGGGGACAACGTGCCCGCGTGACCACCGGCACCGGCTGCGACGGCGATCAAACCGTCCGCGCCCTTCTCAATTGCCTTGTGCGCGAACGTGTTGTTGATGACGTCGTGCAGGACGATGCCGCCGTAGGAATGCACCGCCTCGTTGATCTCCGGCCGCGCCCCGAGCGAGGTGATCACGATCGGAACCTTGTGCTCCACGATCGTGGCCATATCGGCTTCCAGGCGGTCGTTGGAGCGATGAACGATCTGGTTCACCGCGAACGGGGCGACGATCGCGCCAGGGTGCGCATCGGCGTACGACGCGCAGCGCTCGGTGATCTCATCCAGCCAGTCGCCCAACAGGCTCGCCGGGCGGGCGTTCAGCGCCGGAAAGGCCCCGATAACCCCGGCCGTGCACTCGGCCACCACCAGGTCAGGACCGGATGCGATGAACATGGGAGAGGCCACCACCGGCACCGACAACGGGGACGAGAGGATTTCGGGTAACGACATAAGGGGTCCTTCTGATCGGGCGGAAGCGCAGCCCTCAGTGTCCCAGCCGCCGAGCGGGGAGATACCGGCGGTCATTGTGAGCTAGTCAGAGTCGCGACCAACCCAACGATTCTCGCGATGAGTGGGTCCTCAACGGGCATCCACATCCGGGTCCTCTGGCGGGCTTCGATCTCGACCGGATCGCCGTTGCGCGTCACTCGAGCTGTGGCTAGGTGCACGCGGGTATCACCGACCTCGATAAACCGGCCCTCGACTCGTGGCTGTGGCCCGGACCCGGAATTGATCTCTCCCACAACGTGACTCAGGATCTCCGCTCGTAGGGCGAGCACGCCGTGTGCGGTCATAGTCACACTTGCCCGACTATCCGTCGTCGATTCAAGCGCGACGCCCGATGTACTGAGGATCAGATCCACTGAGCGCAGCATCTCTGACGCTGGCACAGGAGGCAGTTCGTCAGAGTCGACCAGCCGCGTGTCGATGACCGCATCGCGATCCCCGAGAACCGGCTCCGCTCGACCGAGGACGACCTCCCGGACTCCGATGTCCCCGTAGAGCCCTGGATACAAAGGGTTGTCCGTGCGCACTTCGCAGCGAAGGCCCTCCACATCACGGGCCAAACCGTCCGGACCCGTGCTCCAGCCCTGAGACCGGGCCACGCCCATGAACTGTTTGACCTCGACGATCATCGGAGCAAATCCGTGGTCGGCTGGCGAGTAGTGTTCGCGAAAAGCCTGGCGAAAGGGCTGATCGATCTTGTGTGCCCAAAGGTGCGCACGCCAGGCGGCACGCTCATCGCTGGTTGCCGTTACGGGATGCCATAGCCGCACCGTCCCGTCGTCGCCAGGGAATACGGAGGTTCCATCGACATCGGAGAACGCGTCCGGGGCGCCAATAAAGGTCCTGCCGTCGTCGAGGATCCAGATCAGGCGCGAGGCCACGCGTGCTGTCTGATCCGTCGAGAACATCAACCTCTGCCAGGTGGCCACGGACCACTCAGGCCTGGTCATCCAGCAGGCCTCCAGTGCACGGATCCAGGCATTCAGTTGGGTTTTGCTCAACTCACCGTCGATCGGCGTGCGCAATGCGACCTCGGGCCTGGCCGACAAAGTGCGCCGCGCCGTTTGGATGTCCTTCTGCAGCTTCTTGCGTACCCCCGCGTGGCGGATGGCAGGCACGGCTTCCTGTAACAGGGCGATCGACTCGGGAGTAGGCGCGTCCCGGACTGCACGGGAGATCGCGAAACATATGGATTGCGAGGGGACCGTCTTGGCTGCCGTTGGTGCGACTGCGCTATCCGCGAGCAACCCAGCCACCGTCGCAGAATGAGCCCATGGTCGGTCCATCCATAACCCGGTTGCCAATGCTCGATGGACAACCCGCGCCTCGTCGGCGGTGAAGGCAGCATCCGGCTGGTACGGCAGATCTCCGACCTGCACCGAACGGGCCCTTTCTGCGGCGATATCCAAGACGTGTCTGGCGAACTCGTCGTAGGCCAGGTCATCACCAAGTGCTCGGAACTCTGGCCCAAGCCCGGTCGCATCCCAGTGCTCGCGGACCGTCGCCAACGCGGCGCCGGCAGACGGCCCCAAGGCGGGCTCCATCTGATCTTCCAGCGCGCATAACTCGCCCTGGCTTTCAGAACTCAACAACTTCCGCCATTCCTCACGGGCTCGTCCTGCGCATGAGGGTGCTGACCTGATCAGTCAACGACATGGGGGACCCTTTCCGATGGGCCAAAGGCGTAGCCCACAGCTTCGCATCACGCTGCGCGCGATGCCCGGAACGCGCGACACCAATCTGCCGTGCGGCCATCCGAATCCGGTGCCGGTGCCGAACCACTTCCCGATCAGCGCCGCTGGCGCTGCAGGCAGGAAGGTGCCGTGATGAACCGGATCTTTGGTCAATCGCTGAACGTGCCGTGGCGCTGGGTGGTAATCGTGGCCGCCCTCGTCGCCGCCGTGGCCCACATCCCGGTCATCGCACCCCACCTGGACGAAGCGCCGTACATGGGCGTGCTCTTCATCATCCTCACGCTCGCCTGTGCGGCGCTCGCCGTCACCCTGATCGTGCACGACGGGCCGGTGGTCTACGGCCTGACGGTGCTGACTTGCGGGCTGGCAGTCATCGGGTACGCCGCGACCCGGCTCGTCGCGTTCCCGATGCTTTCCGACGACGTGGGTAACTGGCTCGAACCACTGGGCGTCGTCTCGATCATCTCCGAATCCATCGCTGTCGTGGGGTCGGTGATTGCCCTAGTCCGTGGCAGGTCGACGACCGGCCAGCACCTGGCTACATCGGGCTCATAACGCAAGAAGCGCTGACCGGCATTTCTGCTGGTCAGCGCCCTTCTGCAGAGCCGCCTATCGGAATCGAACCGATGACCTATTCATTACGAGTGAATCGCTCTGGCCAACTGAGCTAAGGCGGCATACCCGCCTGCTGGATCACAGCCGGACGGGCCCGACGAGTATAAGCGGACGCACGCCGGGCGACCGAATCGAGATGGTGTGCCACCGACGGGTTCGGTCATGGATGGCCAGTCTGAAGCGTTCGAACCGGCCAACGGTGACCAAACCCGGGACGGAGGAAGCAGCGTCAGCAGGCCTTGCCCTCCGGCGGCACCGTGCCGTTGATCAGGTAGGCGTCCACCGTGTTGTCCACGCACGACGACCCCTGGGAGAAGTACGCCGTGTGGCCGTCTCCGTCGTAGGTCAGCAAGTGACCGTCGGCGAGCTCGGCAGCGAGTTGCTGGGACCAGGCGTACGGCGTGGCCGGGTCACGCGTCGTACCCACCACCAGGATCGGACCCGAACCTTCGGCGGTGATCTTTCCCAGCGGCTTGCTCGGCTGGTAGGGCCACACGCCGCAGACCAGCGAGCCCCAGGCGAGCATCGGACCCCAGGTGGGTGCCTGCTTGGCGAACTCGGCGGCTTCCTTCTCCGTGGCGGCCAGATCCGCCGAGCCACCCCGGTCCAGACAGGACACCGGGTTGATGACCTGCATCAGGTTGCCGCTGTAGCTGCCGTCCGCGTTGCGCTGGGCATACTGGTTGGCCAGGTCCATCAACGGGTTGCCGTCGCCCTCGAAGGCGGACTTGAACGCGTCGGTCAGCACGGGCCACAGGTCCTTGGAGTACATCGCCTCCGCGATGCCATAGGTGGCCCAGCCCTCCGTCAGCTGCGTGACGTCAGCGTTGCCGGACACCGGCAGAGGGTTGGCGTCCAGACCACTGAGGAAGCTGCGGATCTTGGCCATCCCGGAGTCGACGTCCGAACCCAACGGGCACGAGCCGCCGGCCACGCAGTTGCTCACATAAGCGCGGGTCGCCTGCTCGAAGCCCTTGGCCTGACCCAGGTTCATCTGCTCACTGGTGATGTCCGGTGGCACGACACCGTCCAGCACGAAGCGACCGACCTTACTGGGGAACATCCCGGCATAGACCGAACCGATCAGCGTGCCGTAGGACTTGCCCAGGTAGTCCAGCTTCTCCTCGCCCAGTGCGGCCCGCAGGATGTCCATGTCCTTGGCCACGTCGATGGTCGAGACGTGCGCGAGCAACGGACCCGCCTTGGCCTTACAGCTATCTGCGAATTCCTTTGACTGCGTGAGCAATTCCTGTGCGCCGTCGGTTCCGTTAGGCGTCGGGTCTGCACCGAGCCAGTTATCCATCTTGGTGTCGTCGACGCAGGTGATCGGCGCCGAGCGGCCCACCCCGCGCGGGTCGAAACCGACGACGTCGAACTGGCTGCGCACCGCGCCACTGACGATCTGGTCGGCCGCCGCCGCGTAGTCGTAACCGGACCCGCCCGGGCCGCCGGGGTTGACGACCAGCGTGCCCTTCTTGGTCCCCGACGCCGGGACCTTGGACACCGCGATCTCGATCGAGGAGGTCGGGTTCGTGTAGTCCACCGGGACCTTGAGCTTGGCGCATTGGACTCCGTTGCAGTCCTGCCAGTCCAACTTCTGCGCGTAGTACTGGTCAAGATCCGCCGATGACGGGCTGGACGTGCCGGACGTGCCGGAAGATGACCCGCTGGCCGAGGACGTCGTCGAGGAGGACGAACTCGCCGACGAACTGGGCGGCTGCACCGTGACCGTGCTGGAACACGCCGCGAGGCCGCCGACCGCCGCGATCGCGACGGCGCCGTGCAGGATGCTGCGGGAGAAACGCATGCGCCGACGGTACGTCATCGACGCGACTGGGCGGGGACCTGCAAACTGATGGCCATCGCCTCCAGCGCCAGTTGCGGCGGCACGTTGGCCTCGATCCGGGTGCGGGCCAGGCTGATCGCATCCAGCGCTTGCAACAGGCCCGTCGGATCCAGCCGCCGCGCCAACTCGCGCACGGCCTCGGCCTGGGCGACGTTGACCAGATCGACCTGAGCATCGACGCTCACCATCAGTGCGTCGCGGTAGGTCGAGGCCAGGTCGATCAGCGCCCGGTCGACCATGTCCCGCGTGAACCGCGTGGCCCGCGCCTTCTGGTCCTTCTCCAGTTGGGACAACGCGGAACGTACGGCGGGTGGCTGGGTCCGCGCGGCCGGATCAGCCCCGAGTTGCACCAGTAACTTCTCCCGCTCGGCCGCGTTGCGTTCGGCGGCGCTCGCACCGGACTCCGCGCCGGCAACCTGCACCAACGCATCCGCTGCAGCCATCGCGGCACCGAAGTCGGTGATCCGCAACGGCAGCGCCACGATCTCATCGCGTCGGGCCCGCGCGTCGGCATCGCGGGCCAGCCGTCGTGCCAACCCCACGTGGGACTGCGCCGCGCGAGCCGCTGCGAGTGCCGCACCGGCGTCGATGCCGTCGCGGCGGGATAACAACTCGGCGACCGCTTCCGGCGGCGGGGTGCGCAGACCCAGATGGCGCGACCGGCTGCGAATCGTGATGATCACGTCCTCCACCGACGGCGCGCACAGCAACCAGATCGTGCGGGCGGTGGGTTCCTCCAAGGACTTCAACAACGCATCGGCTGCCTGCTCGGTCAGCCGGTCGGCGTCCTCGACCACGATGACCCTCCAGGCCCCCACCGAGGGCCGGCGCTGGGCCAGCTCGGTCAGCCGCCGGGCCTCCTTGACGGAGATCGACAGACCCTGGGTGGCCACCAACTCGACGTCGGCGTGGGAGCCGTCCAGCGCCGTACGACACTCGGTGCACTCCCCGCACCCACCGCGCGGGCATTCCAGGGCGGCGGCGAAAGCCCTTGCCGCCGTTGACCGCCCGGACCCAGGGGGGCCGGTGAACAACCAGGCGTGCGTGTTGGCCGCCGGGTCGGCCACGGCTTCGGAGAGGGTGCGTACGACGTGGGGTTGCCCGATCACGTCCGTCCAGACGCTCACGCCAACCGCTCCCGTGCTGCTGCCTCGATGTCCTTGGCCAATTCGTCGGCGGGACGGGTCGCATCCAGCACGAGGTACCGCTGCGGCTCGGCGGCGGCCAGTCCCAGGAAGTGCTCACGCACCCGGCCGTGGAAGTCGTCGGCTTCCTGCTCGAGCCGGTCGTGCACTTCCCCGCGCCGCTCGCGACCGGTCTCGGCAGGGACGTCCAGCAGCACGGTCAGATCGGGCAGCAGGCCTTCGGTCCCCCACAGCGACAGCCCGCGGACATCCTCAGCGGCGAGCTCGCGGCCAGCCCCCTGGTAGGCGATCGAGGAGTCGAGATAGCGGTCCTGCAGCACGATCGCGTCGCGCTCCAGCGCGGGCCGGACGACGGTCGCGACGTGATGGGCGCGGTCGGCGGCGAACAGCAGCGCTTCGGCACGGGGCGCGACGTGCTCACCGTGCAACAGGACGTCGCGGATGGCCTGGCCGACCGGCGTACCTCCCGGCTCCCGGGTGACCACGATCTCCCGGCCGGTGTCCGCCAGGGCCTCGCGCAGCGCGGTGAGCTGGGTGGTCTTGCCCGCGCCGTCGCCGCCTTCGAAGACGAGGAAGAAGCCGGGCACGGCGCCACTCTAATCGGGCGGACCGACAGCGGTCGTAGGGTCGGGGATGTGACTGATCTTCTGCCGTCCACCACCAACGCCCTCGACCGCCTCGCCGTGGAGGCCCAGGTGGCCAGTCGCACGCCGGCCCTGGTCGCGGGGGTGGCCCGCCAGGGATCCCTGGTCTGGTCGACCGCGATCGGGTCGGCGTCGCTGGACGATCCGAACGTGCCCCTGGGCGATGACACACAGTTCCTGGTCGCCTCGAACACCAAGACCTTCGTCGCGGTGCAGATCATGCAGCTGCGCGACGAGGGCAAGCTGTCGCTGGATGACACGATCGATCAGCATCTGCCCTCGGCGCACACCGGGGTGACGATCCGCCAGATGCTCTCCCACCTGACCGGCATGCAGCGCGAGCCGGTGGGCGACGTGTGGGACACCTTGGAGTTCCCCTCGCGCTCGGAGTTGATCGACGGCTGGAACGCCGCGCGGCGGGTCGGCCGCCCGCACGACCACTGGCACTACTCGAACCTGTGTTACGCGATGCTCGGTGAGCTCATCGCCCAACTCGATGGGGTCTCGTGGGCTGACTCCTTGCAGCGACGGTTGCTGGATCCGCTCGGGCTGACCCGCACGACGCTGTCGTTGCAGGCCCCGCACACCGAGCAGTACTACGTGCCGCACTACACCGATGTGCCGGTCAGCGAGCCGCTGATCATCAAGGACGCGATGGCTCCGGCGGGGTCGGTGTGCAGCACGCTGTCGGACATGGTCCGCTGGCACGGTTTCCTGCTGGATCCGGACTCCTCGATCCTGTCCCCCGACACCGCTCTCGAGATGCGCCAGCCGCAGGCCATGGTCGATGGCACCTGGACTGCCGGGTATGGCCTGGGTCTGCAACTGGTGCGGCACGAGGAGCGGACCTGGTTCGGGCACACCGGCGGGCTGCCGGGCGGGATCACCGGGTTCTTCTCCGAGGCGTCGTCGGGGACGACCGGGGCCGTGTTGATGAACAACACCGCGTCGAAAGACCCGGCGGGTGTGGCCGTGTCCCTTGGCACGTACGTCGAGACTCACGACCCGCTCGTACCCTCCCCCTGGGTGCCGGGTTCGGTGGAGCCGCCGCAGCTGAAACCTCTTGTCGGACAGTGGTTCTCCGAGGGTGGTGGCTTCATCCTGTCGATCCGCGAGGGTCATCTGGAGGCCCGCGTCGAAGGCGCTCCTGCGACCACGCCCCCGTCGATCTTCGAGCAGCAAGACCCCGACACGTTCCGCACGGTGTCCGGTCGCGAGCAGGGCGAGCTACTCGTCGTACGGCGACGCCCCGACGGCTCGGTGCGCCAGTTCAACTGGGCCACCTACCGATTCACCCGCGACCCGCTCGGCTTCGGCGAACCCACCCCCGACTGAGCGTTGGGCGCACGCGGGTGTGGACAGACCAGCTGCAGCGGACACATTTTGCGGGCTTCATGACGTCAAGTCATGAAGCCCGCAAAATAAGTGCCCTCCCGCCAGATGGGTTCCGCGCGTCAGAGCGTCAGGCCTTCTTGGCCGTCTTCTTCGCGGGTGCCTTCTTGGCCGTCTTCTTCGTCGCGGTCTTCTTCGCCGTCCGCTTGGTCGTGGCCTTCTTCACCGGTCCGCGCGCCCGCTTGTCGGCCAACAGCTCGAATCCCCGCTCGGGAGTGATGGTTTCGGGCTCGTCGTCCTTACGCAGGGTCGCGTTGGTCTCGCCGTCGGTGACGTAGGGACCGAACCGGCCGTCCTTCACCACCACCGGCTTGCCGGACACCGGGTCGTTGCCCAGTTCCTTCAACGGCGGCTTCGCGGCGGCCCGGCCACGCTGCTTGGGCTGGGCGTAGATTGCCTGTGCCTGCTCCAACGTGATGTCGAACAACTGCTGCTCGGTCTCCAGCGACCGCGAGTCCGTGCCCTTCTTCAGGTACGGCCCGTAACGACCGTTCTGGGCAGTGATCTCGACGTCCTTGCCCTCGTCGTCCTGCACGACACCGACCACCCGGGGCAGCGACAGCAGACGCAGCGCCGTCTCCAGATCGATCGTGGCCAGGTCCATGTCCTTGAAGAGCGACGCCGTCCGCGGCTTGGGTCCGGTGGCCTTCTTCGTCTTCTTGGGAGCCTCTTCCGAAGCCGGCGGCGCGGGCAGCACCTCGGTCACGTAGGGGCCGTATCGGCCTGCGCGAGCGATGATTTCGTGCCCCGACTCCGGGTCGGTACCCAGCACGCGGCCGTCGTCATCGGAGGCTTCGAGCAACTCGCGCGCCTTGGCCGGGGTCATCTCATCCGGCGCGATGTCGTCAGTGATCGACACCCGCCGCGGATCCTTGGGCTCGCCCGTGACCTCACCGGTCGCCGGGTCGACGCCCGACGGCACCTCTTCCTCGATGTACGGCCCGTAGCGGCCGACGCGCACCACGATGCCCTCACCGATCGGGATCGTCGAGATGGCCCGTGCGTCGATGTCCGGCAGGTGCTCGACCATCGCGCGCAGCCCGTCGCCGGGCTCCTTCTGGTCGCCGAAGTAGAACTGCGTCAGCCACGCCACCCGGTCGGCGTCGCCGGCGGCGATCCGGTCCAGGTCCTCCTCCATGGAGGCCGTGAAGTCGTAGTCGACCAGGGAGGGGAAGTTCTCCTCCATCAGCCGGGTCACCGCGAACGCCAACCAGGTCGGGATCAGGGCGCTGCCCTTGCTGCGCACATAACCGCGGTCCTGGATCGTGCCGACCGTCGCGGCGTACGTCGATGGGCGGCCAATCCCCTTCTCCTCCAACGCCTTCACCAGAGTCGCCTCGGTGTAGCGCGGCGGCGGCAGCGTCTCGTGACCGTTGGCGATGGCCTCGTCCACGTCGAGGGCAACGCCCTCGGACAGCTTGGGCAGGCGGCGCTCTTCGTCACCGCCACCTTCGCGGGCGAGCACCTCGGTGTCGCGACCTTCCTCGTACGCCGCGAGGAAGCCCCGGAACGTAATGACGGTTCCGCTGGCGGTGAACTCCGCAGTCTGCGCAACACCGGAATCGGCAACGGGCACAGTCACTTTCACCGTCGCCGTCGAACCCGTCGCGTCCGCCATCTGCGACGCAACGGTCCGCTTCCAGATCAGCTCGTAGAGCGCGAACTCGTCGCCACGCAGTTCACCGGCCACCTGGGCCGGCGTCCGGAAGGTGTCTCCGGCGGGCCGGATCGCCTCGTGCGCCTCCTGGGCGTTCTTGGACTTGCCGGCGTAGACGCGAGGCGAATCCGGAACGTACGCCGCGCCGTACAGGTCACGTGCCTGTGACCGGGCCGCGTTGATGGCCGAGGCGGACAGCGTGACGGAGTCCGTACGCATGTAAGTGATGTAGCCGCCCTCGTAGAGGCGCTGCGCCACGCTCATCGCGTTCTTGCTGGACATCCGCAGTTTGCGGCTGGCCTCCTGCTGCAGCGTCGAGGTGATGAACGGCGCTCGCGGGCTTCTACGGTAGGGCTTCTCCGCGACCGACGACACCGTCGCCGTCGCGCTGGTGGCAACGCCGGCGACAGCCTGCGCCTGAGCCTCGGCAAGCTGAATGACCTTGTCGCTCTTGAGGTTTCCCAGGTCGTCGAAGTCGTTGCCGCGAGCGATTCGGCGGTCATCCAGCGAGGTCAGCCGCGCGGTGAAGGACTCCTTCGCGCTGGACTGCGTGCTGAAGGTGCCGTCGACGTCCCAGTAGCTGGCGGCACGGAACGCCATCCGCTCGCGCTCGCGCTCCACCACCATGCGGGTCGCCACGGACTGCACCCGGCCACCGGACAGGCCCTGACGAACCTTGCGCCACAACACCGGTGAGACTTCGTAGCCGTAGAGACGGTCCAGGATCCGGCGGGTCTCCTGCGCATCCACGAGCCGGTCGTCCAGGTCGCGGGTGTTGTTGACCGCGCGCTGGATCGCTTCCTTGGTGATCTCGTGGAAGACCATCCGCTTGACCGGGACCTTGGGCTTGAGCACCTCGAGCAGGTGCCAGGCGATGGCCTCGCCCTCGCGGTCGTCGTCGGTTGCTAGCAGCAGTTCGTCGGAGTCCTTCAGCAGTCGCTTGAGCTCGGCGACCTTCTTCTTCTTGTCCGGGTAGACCTCGTAGTACGGCTCGAAACCGTCCTCGACGTTGACGGCGAACTTGCCGAACGGGCCCTTCTTCATGTCCGCCGGCAGGTCCCGGGGGGTCGGCAGATCCCGGATGTGCCCGATGCTGGCGTCGACCACGTAATCGTTCCCGAGGTACTTGCCGATGTTGGCGACCTTGGAGGGCGACTCGACGATGACAAGTTTCTTTGCCACTACTGCTCCTGTTCCTGGCGGACACGTGCAGCGGATTCGTCGCTGCTCGGACGTGCAACCGGTTGCACCGTAACCGTTCCGCGGCAAACGTGCCGCATCACCCCGTTATCTGGGCGTTGCGTCACTCGCGGACTGCCGTGCGGACTGCGCGACCAACCGGGCCCGCAACGTGTCGTAGATCGGCGCACTACGGACCAGGTTGGCGGCCAGGGTGGCAGCAGCCGTCGCCGCCAGCATCGGCACGGTCAGGCTGGTGGTGGCGGTCATCTCGACGACCAGGACCAGCCCGGTGAACGGCGCGCGGACGATCCCGGCGAACAGTGCCGCCATCCCCACAATCGCGAAGTTCTGCGCGACGCCACCACCCATGACGGTGCCGATGTCGGACAGCACGTGGTGGAACAGGACCCCCCAGATGGCCCCCAGAGCCAGCAGGGGCGCGAACAGGCCACCCGGCGTACCGGCAGCGTAGGAGACGGGGCCGGCGATGAAGCGGAAGATCAGATAGCCCGCGAGCACCGGCACCGAGAAGTAACTGCCGTTGAGCAGCAGCTGCGACAGGGTGTCGCCGCCGCCCACGGACAGCGGGTCGACCAGCAACGCGCAACCGATGAGGGCGCCGATACCGGCGGCGATGAACACCGGATCGATCCGGGGGATGCGGTCGGTGAACCTCAGGAGGCCGACGACCAGTTTGTTGTACGCCGCGCCGAGGAGACCCGTGAGCAGCCCGAAGATGGTGAAGATCACCAGGGAGACCACGGTCGGGGGCGCCAGCGGCGGGGTGTTGAAGTCGGGCTGGTCACCCAGGATGATCCGCGAACAGCCCACGGCGACGGCGCAGCTGAGCAGGGTGGTGAGTACGAGTCGGGTGCGGACCGTGCGCGTGACTTCTTCGAAGACAAACAGCGCGCCGCCGATTGGAGCGTTGAACGCCACCGCCAGACCCGCACCGGCCAGGGCGGTCTGCAGCAGACGTACGTCGGTCTGCGGCAGCCGCGCGCGCCGCGCCGTCTCCGCGCCGAGAGTGGCGCCCATCTGCACGGTGGGGCCCTCGCGCCCGAGCACGAGCCCGGAACCGAGCGCGAGCACACCGCCGATGAACTTCACCGGCAGCAGCTTCAGCGGCGCCACGTCGGCCTCGTCGTGCCACACGGCTTCGACGTGCTGGACCCCGCTGCCGGCAGCCACGGGCACGAACTTCACCAGCAACCGGGCGATCCCGGCCGCAGCGGCCGCGATCAGGATCGGCAGCAGCCAGGAGGGGAAACCGGTCTGCCGCACCCACTCGACCAGGTCGACCCGCAAGACCTCGGCCCGTTCGAGGCACCAGCGGAACGCGCCGCCGACGAAGCCGGTAAGCGCCCCCGCGATCGCCGCGAGCACACCGATGAAGATCAGGTCGAAGCCGCGCTTGGACTCGGCGTCTTCGGAGGCTTCGGGCATCGCGTCGGGCCGTTAGTGGTGGAACTGCACGTGGGTCTGTGTGGCGTGCGGCAGCGGCCCGTCGAGACTGTCCAGGAAGTCGACCTGGGTGCGCAGATCCTTCAACAGCGCGACGGCCAGGTCGTGGCTCAGCCCGTTGCGGACCACGATGCGCTGGACGACGACGTCGGTGAGGTCGTCCGGCATGGGATAGGCCGGGACTAGCCAGCCGTGAGCGCGCAGCCGGTCGGACAGGTCGTAGAGCGTCCAGTTGGCGGTGTGCCCCTGCTTCAGCCGCCACGCGAAGACCGGGATGTCGGAGCCGTCGTTCCACAACTCGAACGGGCCCATGGCACCGATCTCCTTGGCCAGGAACTGCGCGACATCCAGCGAGTTTTGCTGGACTCTCTGGTAGCCCTCGAAACCCAGCCGCAGGAACATGTAGTACTGCAGCAGCACCTGGGCGCCGGGCCGGGAGAAGTTCAGCGCGAAGGTCGGCATGTTCCCGCCGAGGTAGCTGACCGAGAAGATCAGTTCCTCCGGCAGCAACTCCTTCTGGCGCCACACCACCCAGCCCAGACCGGGGTAGACCAGTCCGTACTTGTGGCCGGAGGTGTTGATCGAGGCGACCCGCTCCAGCCGGAAGTCCCACTCCAGGTCGGGCTGGCAGAACGGAGCGATCATCGCGCCAGACGCCCCGTCGACGTGGATCGGGACGTCCACGCCGGTGTCGGCCTGGATCTGGTCCAGCTTCTTGGCGATCTCCGCCACCGGCTCGTAGGTGCCGGTGTAGGTCACGCCCATGATCGCGACGACGCCGATGGTGTTCTCATCGACGTACTTCTCCAGTTCGTGTCCGTCGAGCTGTTGGTGCTCCTGGGTGATCGGCACGTAGCGGGGCTCGACCTCCCAGTAGTTACAGAACTTCTCCCACACGACCTGCACCGCCGAGGACATCACCAGGTTGGGCTTCTCGGTCGACTTGCCCGCCGCGCGACGTGCGATCTGCCAGCGACGCTTGAGCGCCAACCCGCCCAACATGCAGGCCTCGGAGGAGCCGATGGTCGACGTACCGATAGCGCCCTCGGGATCCGGCGCGTTCCACAGATCGGCGAGCATCGTCCAGCAGCGGGTCTCGATCGCCGCGGTCTGCGGGTACTCGTCCTTGTCGATCATGTTCTTGTCGGCGGACTGCAGGTAGAGCCGGTTGGCCTGATCGTCCATCCAGGTGCCCACGAAGGTGGCCAGGTTCAGCCGCGCGTTGCCGTCGAGCATCGCCTCGTCGTGCACGATCTGGTAGGCGGTCTCAGGCAGCGACTCCTCCTGCGGCAGCCGGTTGGCCGGCAGTTCGGTGGCCTCCCCCGGCCGCGCGAAGACCGGGTTGACCGACACGCTGTCGCTCAGACCAACGCCGCGGCCGCGAAACTTGTGGGGGTCCTGTTCGGTGCTCATCGGTCCACCTCTGTGTCGGTTGCAGGTAAGTCGATCGGCCGGGTTCCCGGCCCTGCCCAGAAACGTACCGCCAAGACCTGCGGGCGCTGACGGCAATCCACTGCCAAACCACTCCGACAATTCTGAGGATTGTGAGGTTTTTGAGGATGCAGGTGTCCTACAGACCCTCAGAACGGTCGTCGTCCTCAGAATCGTCGCCGCGACGTTAGTTGAATGTTTAACTACTTTGCCCTACGCTTGAGCCATGACCGATCAGCAGCCTGTCCTCTACCTCAGCCACGGCGCCCCTCCACTGGCCGACGACGCCACGTGGACCCGCGAACTCAAGGCGTGGGGTGACGAGCTGCCCAAGCCCGAGCAGATCCTGATCGTGTCGGCGCACTGGGAAGAGGCGCCGGTTGCGCTCAGCTCCACCACGGGCGCGCCGCTGGTCTACGACTTCTGGGGGTTCCCGCAGCGCTATTACGAGGTGAGGTACGACGCCCCGAACGCCCCAGCGCTCGCGGACTCCGTGACCAAACTGGTGGGTACTCACGTGCACCGCGACGAATCGCGCGGCCTCGACCACGGTGCCTACGTGCCGCTGAAGGAGATGTTCCCCGACGCGGACATCCCGGTACTGCAGATGTCGATGCCGACCCTCGACCCGCAGACCCTCTACCGCCTCGGCCAGCAACTGGCCCCGCTGCGCGATGAGGGCACGTTGATCGTTGGCTCCGGATTCACCACCCACAACCTGCGGTGGTTCAACCCCCGCGTCACCCCGGACTACGCACCGCCAACGGCCAGTAGCGAATTCGACCACTGGGCCGCGGAGACGATGGCCAACGGCGACATCGACACCCTGATGGACTTCCTGGCGAAGGCTCCAGCCGCCCACGAGGCACACCCGCGCACCGAGCACTGGGCGCCGCTCTACGTCGCTCTCGGCGCCGCGTCAAAGGATCCGGCCGAGGTCCGCAGCGTTATCGACGGCTTCTGGTTCGGCCTGAGCAAACGCTCCTGGCAGTTGACCGCCGCCTAACGGACGAGGAAGCCGTCCGCGATCAACGACCGGATCTTCGGCACCAGCGTGGACAACGAATCCACTTGCAGTAGTTGAGCAATCGCGTCCAGCGCCACTCCCGCGGTCAGCGACCCGTCGGCCACTGACACGTACGCCGCGAGCGCCGTGTCCATCGGAACCGTGAGTCCCAGCCCACCACCCTGCCGCAACCGGATGACCGACGGGTCGTCCGCGCCCGGCCGGCCGAACCGCTCCTCGGTGACGTCCGGCGCTACCTGCCAGGCGACCGCCAGCACGTCGTCATCCGTAGCCGATGCCAACCAAGTCCGCGCCGCCAGCCCCGCGTCGATCGTCGGCCCCATGGGCGAGGCGACCGAGCCATCGACGGCCACGAGGTCGATGAACGGTGTCCGCGGCGACGAAGGCTGCTGCAGCGTCACAATCCCGAAACCAATGTGATCCACTTCGCGAGATGCGAAGTCGGAAAGCCATGCGGCGTAGAGGTTCTCGTAACCCACGGTCCCGGGAGCCGCGCCTCCGTCGCGAGCCCACAACTCGGCGTACTGCGCGGGGTCCTGGGTCTCCCGGAGGATCACCCACGCGTCCAGTCCGGTGGGTTCGATCCAGGAACGTACGACGTCCTGCCAGTCCGCGCCGGTCGGCACCTCCCAGTTCGCGAGCAGTTGCGCGACGCCCCCCGGCGCGAGATGAGCCGGCAGCGACTGGATCAGGGTGCGCACCAGCAAGTCCCCGACCATGCCGCCGTCGCGGTATTCGTACTCCGGAACGTCCGGTCGGCGCGGCGTGATCACGAACGGTGGATTGCTGACGATCAGATCAAACTGTTGTCCCGCAACGGGTTCCAGCAACGAACCGCGGCGCAGATCCCAGGACAGATCGTTCAACGACGCGTTCAACGAGGCGAACCACAGCGCCCGCGACGACAGGTCCGTCGCAACGACGCGTGCGGCGTGCGTCGACAGATGTAACGCCTGGACACCGCAACCGGTCCCGAGATCGAGCGCCCGCGCGACCCTCCGCCGCGGAGTCCACGACGCCAGCGTCGTCGACGCACCGCCGATGCCGAGCACGTGGTCGGTCCGCAGTGGGGCACGCGTCGCCAACTCGGCCAGATCGGAGGCGACGAACCAGTCATGCTGCTCATCGGCGTACGGGCGCAGATCGACCAACGCGTTGACGGCCCCGTCCTCGGCCGTCACGAGCCCGAGGGAGACCAGCCCGGCCACTCCACAACGCGGCAGCGCGGCATCCACCAGGGCCAGTGGCACGGGCAGACCCAGCGTGAACAGCCGCACCAACGCCGCGATCCCGCCCCGTTCCCGCGTCGCGAGGTCCGCCGCGACCGGTTGCTCCCGCATCAAAGCGGCCGATGCCGCCGGCCCGAGGCAGGCCTGCACCGCGTCCACGGTGTAGGGCAGGCCGCGCAGGTCAGCGGCGAGCGCGGCGAGGAAGCTCACGACAGCGCGGCGGTCGCTTCGCCGATGGTCGGGAAGATCCGGAACACCTTGTCCAGACCGGTGATCCCGAAGTTGCGCAGCAGCCGCTGATCGTCGGTCACCAGCACCAGGTCACCGCCGGCCGAACGGACCGCCTTCAGCCGCCCGACGAGCACCCCGAGCGCGGTGGAGTCCAGGAACGGCACCCGGCTCAGATCCACGACGTACGCCGGCCCGCCTTCCCCGACGGCGCGCACCAATTCCTCGCGCAAGCGAGCAGCCGTCGACACGTCGGCCTCACCGGCCAACGAGATCACCGTCACGCCCGGTCCCCCGTCGTCGGTCACCGAGATTTCCACGTTCACTCCTCAACGTCCTTCTGCGGTCCACGAGCGTGGACCGGCCCCCACGGGGATTCTCGCATTTTGATGAGCCGGCTTCCGAGGGTTCCCCGCAAGTCGGGCCCTGCCACCGTCACCCTCCGGGGTTACCGTGGCCGGATGACCGACCCGATGGCGCTGCTGGCGGACGTGGCCGCCGCGTGCCCGGGTGGCAAGGTCGTGCACGTCGAGCAGCGTCCGGCGCGTGATCCGACGTACGGCGAGTGGCCGGCCTGGGTGCCGCCGCCGGTGGATGCCGCGGTGCGCGGCTCCGGGATCTCGCAGCTGTGGTCGCACCAAGCACTAGTCGCGCAGTTGGCCCACGCCGGGGAGAACGTCGCGGTCAGCACGGGCACCGCATCGGGCAAGAGCCTGGGCTACCTGCTGCCGATGTTGAGCGCGGTGCACGAGGGTTCGTCGGCCGTCAACGGTCGTGGCGCCACGGCGATCTATCTGGCACCGACGAAGGCGTTGGGCGCTGACCAACTCGCTCGGATCGAGGCGTGGGCGATCCCGGGCGTGCGGGCTGCGGCATTGGATGGCGACACTCCTCTCGACGAGCGGCGCTGGATCCGCGAGCACGCCAACGTGGTCCTGACCAACCCGGACCTGTTGCATCACACGTTGCTGCCGGGGCACGAGCGGTGGGCACCGTTCCTGCGGCGGCTGCGCTACGTGGTGATCGACGAGTGTCACGTCTACAAGGGCGTGCTTGGCTCGCATGTGGCGGCCGTGTTGCGACGGTTGCGACGGGTCGCGGCACGCTATGGCGCGGACCCGGTCTTCGTGCTGGCGTCGGCCACGATGGCCGATCCCGCCCGGCACGCCTCGGACCTGGTGGGGGCACCGGTGCGAGCCGTCGATAGAGACGGATCTGCCCGCGCTGCAGCGACATTCGCGTTCTGGGAGCCCGGCGAGCGCGAGTCGGGAGAGGGCACTGTCAGCGCAGTCGCCGAAGCGGCCGGGCTGATGCGGACACTGGTCGCCAAGCAGGTGCAGACGGTCACCTTCGCGCGGTCTCGCTCCGGGGTCGAAGTCGTCGCGGACATGGTGCGGCGGTCACTGTCGCTGGGCGCGCAGGAGGTCGCGGCGTACCGCGGGGGTTATCTGCCCGAGGAGCGGCGCGCTCTGGAGCGCGGTCTGCGGGAGCGGTCCTTGATCGGGGTCGCCGCGACCAACGCGCTCGAACTCGGGGTGGACATCTCGGGCCTGGACGCCGTGGTGATGGCCGGCTGGCCCGGCACCCGGGCGTCGTTCTGGCAGCAGGCGGGACGGGCCGGTCGGAGCGGGTCAGCTGCCTTGGTGCTCTTCGTGGCCGGGGACGATCCGTTGGACCGCTACCTGCTGCACCACCCCGACGCGGTGCTGGGCACCCCGGTGGAGCGCGCCGTCCTCGACCCGGCCAACCCGCAGGTGCTGATGCCGCATCTGATGGCCGCGGCTGCCGAGTTGCCCCTGACGCTGGACGACGAGCAGTACTTCGGGTCCTCGATGCACGCGATGCTGGACTCGCTGGTCGAGCGACGGTTGTTGCGCCGCCGGCCCAAAGGCTGGTTCTGGGCCGATGAGGGCCGCCCCACCGATCTGTTCGGGTTGCGCGGCACCGGTGAGCAGGCGGTGCGGATCGTGGAGTCGCGCACCGGACGGGTCCTGGGCACGGTCGATGAGGACCGATCGCACAGCGCGGTCCACGAGGGCGCGGTCTACGTGCACCAGGGCGAATCGCATGTCGTCACCCGGCTCGACCTCGAGGACGGCAGCGCTCACGTCGTGCGCGGTGATCCGGGCTGGTCGACGCAGGCCCGATCCGTCAGTGCGTTCGATGTCCTCACCGTGGATGAGTCGGTGTCGCTGCCGTGCGCCCAGTTGTGTTTCGGGACGGTGCGGGTGCGCTCCCGGGTCACCTCCTTCCTGCGGCGATCTCCTTCGGGCGAGGTCCTAGGCGAGCACGGCCTAGACCTGCCGGAGCGTTCGATGACCACGAAGGCGGTCTGGTGGACCGTTGCCCTGGACCCGGTGCTCGACACCGGGCTGACCCTGGGTGACCTGCCCGGGTCGCTGCATGCCGCCGAGCACGCCTCGATCGGGATGCTGCCGCTGATCGCGCAGTGTGACCGTTGGGACATCGGCGGGGTGTCGACCGTGCTGCACCCCGACACTGAGTTGCCGACCGTGCTGGTCTACGACGGACATCCCGGCGGGGCTGGGTTTGCCCGTCGCGCTTACGAATTGGGCACCGACTGGTTGACCGCTACCCGTACGGCGATCCTCACCTGTCCGTGCGAGAGCGGCTGTCCGTCGTGCGTGCAGAGCCCGAAATGCGGCAATGGCAACGAACCACTGGACAAGGCCGGAGCGGTCATCGTCCTGGACGTCCTGCTGGGAGGACGCTCACAGTTCCGGGATTGATCAGCCGCTGACCGCGGCGGCGCCTAGGCTCGTATTAACCGCGAGCAGAGGATGACAATGACGTACAACTACGGCCCGGTCGAGCTGTTTCTGATCGGCTACCAGAACGACATCGACACCCACGCCCTGGACACCTTGGCCGAGGTCACCAAGACAGGCGTCGTGACCCTGCTGGACCTGGTCATCCTGCGCAAGGAAGCCGACGGCACCGTGGTGGTCACCGAGGTCGCCGACCGCGCCGCAGAGTTCGGCTTCGAACCCCTCGCCGAGGACACCGTGGGCCTGGCCGGTGACGAGGACATCCAGGATCTGGCCGAAGACGTGCCGCCGGGCTCGTCAGCCGTCATCGTCGCCCTGGAGCAGACCTACATGCGCGACCTCGCCTACAAGGTGCATTCCGGTGGTGGCGAAGTGCTGCGCTACGAGCGGGTGCCCGCCAACGTCGTCAACGAGGTCGCCGACCTCGAGGCCACCTCCTAAGACCACTCCCGAACGAAAGGAACCGTCATGCGTCGATCAGGACGACCCGGCCTCATGAGAACGGCGGCCCGCACCGCCGTCGTCGTCGGCACGGCGAACGCCGTAACCGGTAAGCAGCAACAGGCTGCCGTCACGAGACAGCAGGCAGCTGCGAACGCCCAGCAAGTCGAGGCCATGCAGCGCCAGGCCGAGATTGACGCCGCCGCCCAGCAGGCATGGCCGCGCTTGCGGGGGCCCGTGTGTTGCAGACCAGCTCCGCTCCGGCGGCGTGTGCTGCGGCCGGACGGAGCGTCAGTGGCAACGGCGCCGTGC
>NZ_LVCF01000002.1 GCF_001594145.1 Branchiibius sp. NY16-3462-2
AGCGACGAGCAGATCGCCGAGATGCAACGGCTGCTGAACACCCGACCCCGCAAGACCCTGGCCTGGGCCAAACCAGCCAATAAGCTCAACGAGATACTCACCGTTGCACCCACCACTTGAATCTGCCCTCGATTGCCGGGTAAATCCCGTTCCAAATGTTCGATGGGGCCGATCGGTCAGGCGGTGGTGGACTCCGCTGCTGCGCGCAGTTCCTGAACTCCGACGAAGCGGTAGCCCACGTTGCGCACGGTGCCGATCAGTGACTCGTGCTCGATGCCGAGTTTGGCGCGCAGCCGGCGGATATGGACGTCCACCGTCCGGGTGCCGCCGAAGTAGTCGTAGCCCCAGACCTCCTGCAGCAACTGGGCGCGGGTGAAGACCCGTCCCGGGTGTTGTGCAAGGTGCTTGATGAGTTCGAACTCTTTGTAGGTCAGGTCCAGGGACCGGCCACGGATGCGCGCTGAGTAGGCATCCTCGTCGATGATCAGGTCACCCGCGGTGATCGGACCGCTCTGGTCCTGCTCCTCCGGTGCCGAGCGGGTCAGCGCCAGTCGGATGCGGGCCTCGACCTCGGCCGGGCCTGCGGAGTCCAGCAGTACGTCGTCGATCTGCCATTCGTGGGTCAGGGCCGCCAGGCCACCCTCGGTGAAGACCGCCAGCAGTGGTGCGGAGGTGCCGGTGCTGCGCAGCAACCGGCACAAGCCGCGCGCGCCGGCGAGGTCGCGGCGGGCATCCAGCAGGACGACGTCGCACTCGGGCGGATCGATCAGAGCCTGCGGCTCCGGGGGCAGAATTCGGACGCGGTGGCCCAGCAGTCCGAGGGCAGGCAGCACTTCGACGCTAGAGCCTCGCGCCTCCGTGAGCATCAACAGCCGTGCCATGGCCTGAAACAATACGGCGTAATGGCAGGGTGATACGGGACTTCGGGCACAGTCGTGACGTCTGCCACATCGTGGTCACGATGGTTCAGGGCGGTGCCAGGAGCCGCTGGCACAGTCTCTGACCTGCGCAAACGTACGGTTGCAAGTAGATGAACGGTGAACGAAGGGTGACCGGATGTCGGACAGCATGCCCAGTGGCCTGACGGTGCGATTCTGGGCGGCCGCCCAGGAAGCGGCCGGGACCCACTCGGAGACGTACGACGCCTCGAGCGTCCGCGACATCGTCACCCGTGCGTCGGGACGGCATCCGGCGTTGGCGGCGGTCCTGCCCCGGTGCAGCCTGTTGTTGGACGGTGTCCGGGTCGGTGATCTGGACACGCCGGTTGCGGCGGGACAGGTGCTGGAGGTCCTCCCGCCCTTTGCCGGCGGGTGAGCCCGGACGACGGAGTTGTCGGCGGAGCGCAGCGGAGTCGGCGGCGCAGGAGGAGGGGTGATGCCCGGCGGCCAAAAAGCATTGCCGGTGGGTGAGGCCAGGTGGATTACCGTACGGCGTTTGCAAGGATGAGCGGGTGAGCACCCAGCCGGCTGTTGCTGAGACGCCACTGTCCGTGGTTTCGGCAGCGGCTGCGACGGCGAGCGCGGTCCTGCTCGCGGCACTCACTCCGGCCGGTCCGGTGTGGGTGGGGATCGGCGTACTCCTGCTGGGTCTGGTCCTGGCCTCCGGGTGGTTGGCGATGAGCCCGACCAGTTGGGGGATCCGGGAGGTTGTCGCCATCGGCGCGGTGCTCATTGCCGCGTGCGGTATCCGGTCGGATGCAGGCGGTCACCCGCACTGGCTGGCGCTTGCGCTGGCGGGCAGCCTGGTGATCGCGTTCCTGGTGCAACTGCTGCGGACGGACGGTCGCTCCGACGTCGTGGGCTCGCTGGGGAGTTGCGCCTTGGCGTTCGCGGTCCTGGCGTGCGGGGGCCTCGCACCGTTCGCGGCGGCCCGGCCACACGCCGTACCCGTGGCATGGACGGTGGCCATCGGGGTCATAGCCAGCGTCCTCACCCGGCTGGCCGTGCAGCGCACGTCCTTGGATCTGGAGTGGGCGGTCCCGGTTGCGATGGTGGTCGGCGGGATCGGCGGTGTCGTGATCGCCGGTGGCACCGGGTTGGCCTGGAACCGCATGCTGCTGGTCGGGATGTTGGCCGCTGGCCTGGCGCACGCCGTACGCCGGGTGGTGCTGACCGCGGCGGTGCGGGACCGGTTGGCCCAACTGGCGGTCGGCGTTGCGATCGCCCTGAGCGGCGGGGTGATCGCCTACTGCGCCACCTGGTGGCTGAACCGGTGAAGCTCAGCCGACGCGCTTGAGCTCAGCGGACACGTGGCTCTGCATGGACTGTCCGACGGCGGCCATCTCCATCACCCACAGCAGGTTGGACTTGACATAGCCGTACATGCGCGTCGCGGCGGAGTACTCCTTGGCGTGCGGACTGCGCAGCACACCGTCGGTTTGCAACTGCACCTTGGCGGGCTCGGTCTTGCCGTAGTACATCTCGACGATGCCCATCGGATGAGCGAGCAGGAACTCGACCTCACCGTCGGGCAACGGCCGCCAGAACCCCAGTTCGGTGGCCAGGGGCTTCACCTTCTCGCCGGCCTCGTCGAGCAGCCAGGTGTGCGAATGCCATTCCAGGAACGGCCGCCCGTCGTGGAAACACTCGATCTCCTGACCGAAGTTGGCTGATTCGATCGTGGGGTAGCCGAGGACGCCGGCGCCCTCCCAGCGGCCGATCAACCAGGCAAGAGGTGCCAGTTCCCGAGGCAGGTCGAGGTCAAGTTCAAAGGGCATCAGTCACCAGCATTCGGCACGTTGGTGCCCTCGGTGTAGGTGGACATCTGGTCGGTCGTCAGTGCCTTACCCAGCTGGGTCAGCAGCTTCTCGTCAACGATGTCGACGTCCTGGCCACCGATGTTCTCGAACCCACTGATAGGCGCGGTCTTGAAGTGCAGGTCATCGCCCCGGATGTCGCGCAGGCTGAGCGCTAGGGAACGGATGGTGGAGGAGTCGAACGACTCATCGACCGTGGTGAACCGGGTGACGTCGTTGATGGCGGTGGTCAGTTTGACGGGGTTCAGCAAGGTGCCGGCCGTCAGGGTCTTGGTCAGCACCGCCTTGATCCACGCCTGCTGGTTGCGGCCGCGGTCCAGGTCGCCCTGGGCGAGTTGGTGACGTTCGCGGACGAAGCCCAGTGCTTGTTCGCCGTTCATGTCGTGCCAGCCCTTGGTCCAGGTGCCGAAACCGGGCTCGTCGAACCCCTGCGGGACGTACAACCGCACCCCGCCGAGGGTATCGGTGAGATCTGCGAAGCCCTGGAAATCAATCTGCGCGACGTGATCGATACGCAGGTTCAGCATTTTCTCCATGGTCTGCACCAATAACGGCGCACCGCCATAGGAATACGCCGCGTTGATCTTGTTCTTGCCGTACCCGGGAATGTCGCCGTACATATCCCGCGGAAAGTGGATGACGTCGATCCGGGAGCGATCGTTGTTGATGTGCATCAGTTGGATCACGTCGGAGCGGGCTCCGGCCCCGAGTTCCTCATCCCGGGAGTCCGAACCCAGCAGCAGGATGTTCTGGGCGTCGCCGGCACCGGGATCCTTGGTCGGCTGGGGGCCGACCGGCAGCATGGCGCTGTGTTTGATGTTCGAATCCAGCAGGTGGTTCAGGTACAGGGCGAACCCGCCGCCGACCAGGGCCAGTACGGTCACCATGGAAGCGAACGTCAGCAACACAACCTTGAGTTTGCTCACTGGTTTGCGGTCGTTGCCGGACGGTGGCAGCGCGGAGGCATCGACATCCTCGGCGACCGTCATGGCGTCATTGTAGGTCGCATATCCGTCAGTTTCTGAACCGCAGACGGAATGCCCGCCTCCCGTTGGAGGTTGCCAGGACATGACTGTTCCGCTGCGCTCGCGCTCGATCCTGCTCGATACGCCTGGCGCCGTGGAAGGCACCGGGGTCGATGAGGGGGTCGCGGCGCACTACGGGGACCCGATGCGCGAGCAGCGCCTGCTCGAGGACGGCCTGGCTGTCCTCGACCTCTCGCACCGTGGCGTCGTGCAGATCACCGGCCCGGACCGACTGAAGTGGCTGGACTCCATGACCACCCAGCAGATCAAGGACCTGCCGCCGTACACCTCGGTCCAGGATCTGGTGTTGAGCCCCAAGGGCCACGTCGAGCACGATCTGCACCTGGTCGACGACGGCTCCACCCTGTGGATCACCGTGGAGCCCGGGACCGCGCCGGCGCTGGTGGCGTGGCTGGACTCGATGCGCTTCATGCTGCGGGTGGAGGTCAACGACGTCAGCAGCGAGTACGCCGTCCTGGGCGAACCGATCGGCGCCGAGTCCCTGCCGGCCGAGTTGGGCGATCGCGGTGTGATCGCGTGGCGTGATCCGTGGCCGGCGATGGGACCGGACACCGCGTCGTACTCCGAGGTGACGGAGCATCCCGGCGCCGGCTGGCAGTGGCGCGAACTGATCGTGCCGCGGGACGCCGTACGTGCCGAGGTCGGTGACCGGCCGCTAGCCGGGTTGTGGGCGCACGAAGCGATGCGGGTGGCGGCCTGGCAACCCCGGCTCGGTTTCGAGACCGATCACCGCACCATCCCCCACGAACTGGACTGGCTGCGCACCGCGGTCCACCTGCACAAGGGCTGTTACCGGGGGCAGGAGACGATCGCGCGGGTGCACAACCTGGGACGGCCGCCACGGCGGCTGGTCTTCCTGCATCTGGACGGCTCAGGGCACGTGCTGCCCGAACCGGGCACCCCGCTGGTGCTCGAAGAAGGCGGCCGGCCGGTCGGAGAGTTGACCTCGGTGGCGCGGCACGCCGTCGACGGACCGATCGCGCTCGCGGTCGTGAAGCGGTCGACCCCGACCGATGTGACCCTCTTTGCGGGGCCGACCAGCGCTGCGCAGACCGTCATCGTCGCGCCGTAACCTGCTGGCTGTGACTTCACCCTCGCAATCCGCCCTCGCCGCCGCACCCGTCCTCGCCGTCGTCGAACGCAGCGGGTTCGTTGAGTCGGTGCATCACGGGATCGCCGTGATCACCAATCCGGACGGTTCGGTGGAACGGGCCATCGGTGATGCGAGTGCACCGTGCTTCCCGCGGTCCTCGAACAAGCCGATGCAGGCGATCGCGATGCTGGAGGCCGGACTCGAGGCGTCCGGCGCGCACCTGGCGCTCGCTGCCGCCAGTCACTCCGGCGAGGACTTCCACATCGAGGGGGTGCGCTCGATCCTGGCCGCCGCCGGGCTGAGTGAGGACGACCTGCAGAACACCCCTGATTACCCGTACGACGATGTGGCCCGCCGCGACTGGATCCGCGCCGGGCGTGGACCGTCGTCTATCGCGCAGAACTGCTCGGGCAAGCACGCCTCGATGCTCGCGGCGTGTGTGGCGGCGGGCTGGGACCCCTCGACGTACCGCTCACCGGAGCATCCGCTGCAGGTGCTGACGGCGTCCTCCTTGTCTGCCCTGGCGGGCGAGCCCGTCGCCGCCACGGGGATCGACGGCTGCGGGGCGCCGGTGATGGCGATCTCGCTAGCCGGGTTGGCGCGGGCGTTCGGGTCGATCGCCGCATCGACCTCCGGCCCGTCGGCTGCGGTCCGGGACGCCATCCGTTCGTATCCGGAGTATCTGGGCGGCAGCCGCCGGGACGTGACCGCGTTGATCCGCGGAGTGGACGGCCTGATCGCCAAGGACGGAGCCGAGGCGGTGTACGCCGTGGGGCTGGCTGACGGTCGGGGCCTGGCCCTGAAGGTCGCGGACGGTGGGCAGCGTGCCCGGCCGGCGATCATGGCGTCGTTGCTGTCCTCCCTTGGGATCCGGGCGGGTGTGCTCGACACGTTGTCCGAGGTCCCGGTGCTCGGACACGGTCAGCCCGTGGGCGCCGTACGGGTCGTCGGGATCTGACCGGCCGCTTACCCTGGTGTCGTGAGCCTCGATATCGTCCAGGGATATGTTGCCGTCATCCTCGGGGTGGCGCTGCTGGCGCTGCAGGTCTTCGCGTTCGTTGAAGCGCTGCGGTACCGCACCGATGCCTACCCGGCTGCGGGGAAGCTGACGAAGGTCGCGTGGTGCGCGATCACTGGTGTGGCGGTGCTGATCGGGCTGCTGTCGTTGAGTTCCCCGTTGAATATCTTTGAGTTGCTCGCTTCCGCTGCGGCCATTGTCTTCCTGGTCGACGTGCGACCCGCGCTGCGACAGGTGCTGGGGAAGAACAACGCGAAGGGTGGCAGCGGTCCTTACGGCGGTTGGTGACTAATTAGAGTCATAGCCGTGAAAGCGACTGTGTTGCATGCCCCCGGCGACGTCCGACTCGAAGAAGTTCCCGACCCGAAACTGGCAACCCCGCAGGACGCCATCGTCCGCGTGACCAAGGCCTGCGTGTGCGGTTCCGACCTCTGGTACTACCGCGGCGACAGCCCGCTCAAGAAGCCGATGCCGTTCGGCCACGAGTTCATCGGCGTGGTGGAGGAGATCGGCTCCGAGGTCAGTACCGTGCGACCCGGCGATTTCGTGATCGCGCCGTTCACCTTCTCGGACAACACCTGCCCAGCCTGCCGATCCGGTTTCCAGTCGGTGTGTGATCACGGCGGCGTGTGGGGTCGCAAGGACGCCGATGGCCGCGCGGTGGACGGCGGCCAGGGCGAGTTCGTCCGGGTGCCGCTGGCTGACGGCACCCTTGTGGTCGCAGGAGAGCACGACGCGGCGTTGGAACCGTCGCTGCTCACGCTCTCGGATGTGATGGGGACCGGTTGGCACGCAGCGACCTCCGCGAAGGTGAGTGAGGGAGACACGGTGGCCGTCGTCGGTGACGGCGCGGTGGGTCTGTGTGGCGTGATCTCGGCTGCGGCGAAGGGTGCCGGCCGGATCATCGTGATGTCCCGCAATGAGGAACGCACCCGGTTGGCCAAGGAGTTCGGCGCGACCGACGTCGTCGCCGAACGGGGCGAGGAGGGTGAGGCGGCGGTTCGCGAACTCACCGATGGCGTGGGCGTGGACGCCGTCCTCGAATGCGTGGGGACCGGTCAGTCGATGAACACAGCGTTCGCAATCGCCCGACCCGGGGCGACCGTGGGCTACGTCGGAGTGCCGCACGGGGTGGAGTTGCCGATCGGCAAAATGTTCAGCACCAACGTCGGCATCGCCGGTGGCGTCGCCCCGGTACGGCGCTATCTGCCGGACCTGATCGAGCTGGTTACCTCCGGGCAGATCAACCCCGGGCTGGTCTTCGACCTGACCTTGCCGTTGGCGCAGGTGGCCGAGGCGTACGCCGCGATGGACGAACGCCGGGCCATCAAGTCGCTGCTCGAGGTCGGCTGATGTTCCGGTTGATCCCTCGCATCCAGCATTACGACTGGGGTTCGTACGACGCGCTGCCGCGGCTGACCGGCCGCGCTCCGGGGGATCAGCCTGAGGCAGAGCTGTGGCTCGGTGCCCACGAGTCGGCACCGAGCGGCGTACCGGCAGACGACGGCGACACCGACCTCGCGGTGCTCTATGAAGCGAACCCGGAGGCGTTGGTCGGCGCAGACGCGGTGCGGCTCTTCAGTGGTCGGTTCCCGTTCCTGCTGAAGGTGCTGGCGCCGACGAAATCCCTTTCCATCCAATGCCATCCGAGCCGGGAGCAGGCGCTGGATGCCCCACCAGGGACCTACGGGGACAACTGGCCCAAGCCGGAGGCGTTCGTCGCGATCACCCCGTTCGAGGCCTTCGCCGGGATGCGCGATTACGACGAGATCGTGACGCTGCTGACCGGTCTTGACGTGCCCGAGCTGTCCGCCATCGTCGAGTGGTCCAGCGGCCAGGACGAACCCGCCGTCGCGCTACTCGAGGCGTTGTTGGCATTGGATCTGTCCGTCCGAAACACGTTGGTGCGTAGCGTCCTTGGTGCAATCGCCGACCGTTCCGACGACCCTGCTTTCGCGGCCGTTCGCCGCGTCGCGCAGGACTTTCCCGGAGACATCGGACTCGTCGTACTTCTGGCCATGGAGTATCTGAGCGCGTCACCCGGTGACTACGTCTTCGTGCCCGCGGGTTGCCTGCACGCCTACCAGCAGGGGGTCGCCGTGGAGATCATGGCGAACTCCGACAACGTGATCCGGGCCGGATTGACCCCCAAAGCGATCAACGTCCCGGAGTTGTTGCGGATCGTGCGCCCACGCTCGCAGCCGACACGGCGCAGTGAGCCGGTCGGCCGGGTTCGCGACTACGGCACGGACACCGACTACTTCCACCTGTACGCCGTGGGGCCGGGTTCGCAGCATGAGGTCATCCCGGGTGCTGGGCCGCGAATCGTCCTGTCGTTGCAGGGTTCTTCAACAGTCCACTCGGGCGAGACCAGCTTCGACCTGTGTAGTGGTGACGCGGCATTCCTCACCCCCGGCGAGGAAGTGACCGTCGAAGGTGACGGCACGCTCTTTGTGGCGACGACCGGCTGACAGGGCCGCGACGCTAGCGAGCAACCCGCTTGTCGACCCGCGCAGCGGACAATAGCGTTGCGCGCGTCCCAGCCATGAGGCCAGTGCGAACCAGACAAGCACCGTGCACAACACCGATGGCGAGGTGCGGCCGGTCAGGACGCCCAATGCATCGAGCGGGTTGAAGCGCTCGGAGTGGTTTCTGCCGAACCAGATCGATACCTACCCCGTGAGCAGGATCGCCGCCATGAGAAGCGGAAACGCGCACAGCCGCCCCCACCGTCCCACCACCGGCCTAGTGTGCCACCGGTCCTTCGCCTGCCGGTGAACGTCCGGCGGCAGGAGCGAGTCGATAGTCTGCTGCGATGGAGGCGGCGCGCGACGGGTGACCTGCCCGGAATGAACGGACGCGGATTCTGGAGGGATCGAGGTTCTGCAGGTCGTTTCGACGGAATCTGACCTGCAAACGGTGAATCGCTCCAGAATCGTCGCGGGCGAGAGGGTCTACGGCGCGACCGCTGACCAGGCAACGGTGAGTTCGCCCAGTCGCCAACGCGATTCGTCGTCCAACAACGGCCATCCACCCGACCGGAGCGCGAGTGCGGTCTGCCGGAAACGCTGCCGCGCGCCGTACGCCGAGTAGCCGGCTGACCGTGCCCAGGCACCGGAGAGGTCGCTCACGAAGGCGTGCACCCGCGACCCGGGAACGTTGTGGTGGATCAGCGCCTTCGGCAGGCGTTCGGCAACGATCGCCGGATCCTCCAGTCCGCTGAGCCGCAACGACACGGTCAACGACACCGGCCCGGAGCGGTCCAGCGAAACCCACGAAGCCACCCGGCCCAACTCATCGCAGGTGCCGTCGACGACGAGTCCGTCCGGATCCAGCCGGGACTGCATCAGCGACCAGGCGTCGGCGACTGCGGACTCGTCGTACTGGCGCAGCACGTTGAACGCCCGGATCACCCGCACCGTCCCCGGCACCGGGATCTCGAAACCGCCGACGGCGAACGACAGACCGGGCCGGGTCAACGGCAACGCCGCTTCCACCCGGTCCGGTGAGATCTCCAGACCGATCACTGACACCGACGACCGCACCGCCAGCAACCGATCAGACAGTTCGCGCGCGGTCACTCCGGACGCGCCGTACCCCAGATCGATGACGGTCGGTGGGGGACCAGACCGCAGCCGCCACGCCTGGGGACCGGCCAGCCACCGGTCGCACCGGCGCAGCCGGTTCGGGTTGGTCGTACCCCGGGTGATCGCACCCACGGGACGCTTGGCTGGCACCGCTCCAGCGTAGGGTTTACCGGGTGGACATCCAGCGTGTGGCGATGCTGTCGGTACACACCTCGCCGCTGGAACAGCCGGGCACGGGGGATGCCGGCGGCCTGAACGTCTACGTCGTGGAGACGGCCCGCCGCCTGGCGCAGCGCGGTGTCGAGGTGGAGATCTTCACCCGGCGTACCTCGGCCAGCCTCGCCGATGAGGTGGTCCTTGCGCCCGGGGTGCTGGTGCGGCACGTCGACGCCGGCCCGTACGAAGGGCTGCGCAAAGAGGACCTGCCCGCCCAGTTGTGTGCCTTCGCCGCCGAGGTCATGAGCCAGGTCGCCCGGCACCCGCACGGTCACTACGACCTGGTGCACTCCCACTACTGGCTCTCGGGTCAGGTGGGTTGGTTGGTCGCCGAGCGCTGGGGTGTCCCGCTCGCGCACACGATGCACACGATGGCGAAGGTGAAGAACGCCGCTCTGGCGCAAGGGGATACGCCCGAACCGCTCACCCGGATCGTCGGCGAGGAGCAGGTGGTCCGGGTCGCCGACGTGCTGGTCGCTAATACCCCGACCGAGGCCGGCGAGCTGATCGACCTATACGGCGCGGACCCCGCAAAGGTGCGTGTCATCGAGCCCGGCGTGGACCTGGCGACCTTCACTCCTGGTGCCGCCAGCGCTGCGCGGGGTCGAATCGATCTGCCCGTTGACGCCGATATCGTGCTGTTCGTCGGACGCATCCAACCCCTTAAGGCGCCGGACGTCCTCCTGCGAGCGATCGCGAATCTGCTTGCGCGAGAACCGCATCGGCGGGCCAACCTGATCGTGGGCGTCCTTGGCGGACCCAGCGGCAGCGGGCTGGAGCGGCCGCGTGCCTTGCAGCAGTTGGCCCGGGACCTGGGTATCGCGGACGTGGTGCAATTCGTGCCGCCGGTGTCGCGGGCCGGATTGGCCGACTGGTTCCGCGCCGCTGATCTGGTCGCGGTGCCCTCCCGGTCGGAGTCGTTCGGTCTGGTCGCCCTGGAGGCACTGGCCAGTGGCGCACCTGTGCTCGCAGCCGATGTCGGAGGCCTGCCCGGAGCCGTGGGCCCGGGCGGAAGGCTGGTCAACGGCCACGACCCCGCGGTCTGGGCCAGCGCCATCGCCGACCTACTGGACGACCCTGACCTGCGTAAAGAACTGAGTGAGGCGGGGATAGCGCACGCCGCCGCCCACGGCTGGGAACGTACGACGGACAACCTGTTCTCGGCGTACGTCGAGGCTGTGCACCACAAGAGAGGGGCGCTGTGAGCTCACCACAAGCCACCTACGACACCGTCGCTGCCTTCCTGGCCGCGAACGAGATCGACTGGGAGCCGGGCGCCCGCGACTTCGAGTTGGTGGCCAACCTGCCGGGGGAGCGCAAACTCAAGACCGGCTGCTCCTTGCTCGTCGGCGAAACCGACCTGACGACAACGGCATTCGTCATCCGCAACGCGGATGAGAACCACGCCGAGTTCTACCGGTTCCTGCTGCGCAAGAACCTCAAGCTGCCCGGTCTGGCCTACGGTATTGACGGTGACGGCGACGTCTACGTCACCAGCCGCGTGCCGCTGGGCGGGGTCGATGACGAATACCTCGACCGCCTTCTGGGCGCGGTCCTCGCCGCTGCGGATGAGGTCTTCAACGAGCTGCTGGTGATCGGCTTCCGCACCTCGATGCAGAAGGAATGGGACTGGCGCATCTCACGTGGCGAGTCCACCCGCAACCTTGAGGCATTCCGCCACCTCCTGGACGGTGGGGCTCCCTAGACTGGTCGTATGACCTACACGTTGGTGCTGCTGCGGCACGGTGAGTCCGAATGGAACGCGCTGAACCTCTTCACCGGGTGGGTGGATGTCAGCCTCAGCGAGAAGGGCCGTGCCGAGGCCGCGCACGGTGGTGAGTTACTCATGTCCTCCGGTGTGCTACCGGACGTGGTGCACACCTCGCTGCTGCGGCGCGCGATCAACACCGCGAACATCGCCCTGGACGTCGCTAACCGGCACTGGATCCCGGTCCAGCGCAGTTGGCGGCTCAACGAGCGCCACTACGGCGCACTGCAGGGCAAGGACAAGAAGGCGACGCTGGAGGAGTTCGGCGAGGAGCAGTTCATGACCTGGCGCCGGTCCTTCGACGTGCCGCCGCCGCCGATCGAGTTCGGTTCCAAGTACAGCCAGGACGGTGACCCGCGCTACGCCGACCTGGGCGATGACATGCCCCGCACCGAATGCCTCAAGGACGTCATCGCCCGTTTCCTGCCTTACTGGAACGAGGCGATCGTGCCCGACCTCCAGGCCGGCAAGACCGTGCTGGTCGCGGCCCACGGCAACAGCCTGCGGGCCATCGTCAAGCACCTCGACGGGATCTCCGATGAGGACATCGTCGGTTTGAACATCCCCACGGGCATGCCGCTGGTCTACCAGTTGGACGAGGACCTCAAACCCGTGACCCCCGGTGGCGAATACCTCGACCCGGAGGCCGCGCGAGCCGCAGCGGAGGCCGTCGCCAACCAGGGACGCTGATCACGAAGAAGGAGCCCGGCCGATCGGCCGGGCTCCTTCTTCGCTTGGCGGAGGTCAGTCGCCGATCTCGGCGTTGGGCCGACGACCGGTCACCAGGTAGACGATGCGGTAGGCCACCGAGGTCGCGTGGTCGCCGAACCGCTCGAAGTAGCGGCTGAGCAGCGTCGCGTCGATGGCCGCCTCGACCCCGCTGGAGTAGGACGGGTCGACCAGGATCCCGAAGATCTGCCGGTGCAACTCATCCAGTTCCTGGTCGCGCTTCTCGATCTCCTCGGCCGCCGTGACGTCCTTGTTCGCGATCGCTGCAGCGACCCGCTCGGCCAGGTCCTGGGTGATCTTCGACATCTGCACGAACGTTTCGCGCAGTTCCGGAGGTACGGCGTGGTCGGGGTAGCGCAGCCGCGCCACCTTGGCCAGGTGCTCGGCCAGGTCGCCCATCCGCTCGATACTGCTGGACATCTGCATGGCGGTGACCACCATGCGCAGGTCGGTCGCCACCGGCTGCTGGCGGGCGAGCAGGTCCACGGCGAGTTCATCGACCCGGTCACGGATCGCGTCGATATCGGTGTCGGAGGCGATGACACTCTCGGCGAGCTGCAGGTCAGCATCCAGCAGAGCGATCGTGGCGCGGCTCATGGCGGTGCCGACCAACGTGGCCATCTCGACCAGGTCGTCGGAGATGCGGTCGAGGTCCTCGTGGAATCCGGTGCGCATGGGGTGTCCTCTTGTGTCGTGGCCCTACTGATGGTGGCACGTCGGTGGCGGGTGATGGCGCCTGCCTCACCCGCGTGCCGAGGTGACAGTCGCAGTATCGCGTGAACGTAATTGGACCGGAAGGTGAACATCAGGCACCCGGGGGTTGCCCGGTGGGTTCTGAGTTGGCACCTGATCGTACGGCGTGCGTACATTGAGCGACGTGGAGCTCGTGCTGGTCGCGATCGGCTTTCTGGCCGTCGGCGGGGTGCTCGGCGCTCTGGTCGCCCGGTCGCGCCGCCCCCGGCCTGTCCCCTCGCGCGCGGTGTCCGACGTGGATCAGGTCCTCCCGCCGGCGTCGGAGGATGTTCTAGCGGTGCTCCCGGACGTCTACGTGATCGTGGATGCCTCGGACGCCGTACGTCGATCGTCCACCAACGCCAGCGCGCTGGGTCTGATCCGGTCGGGCGAACTGGCCCACCCCGTCCTGCGCGAATTGGTCCGCACCGTCCGGCGGGAGAACGCGGTGCGGGACCTGGACCTGGACGTCCCCCGCGGCCCGTTCGGTCACGAGCGGCTCTCGATCGGCGTGCGCGCCGGGGTCCTTGATCAAGGGTTCGTGCTGTTGCTCATCGAGGACCGGACCCAGTCGCGGCGCGTCGATGAGACCAGGCGCGACTTCCTGGTCAACGTCAGCCACGAGTTGAAGACCCCCGTCGCCGGGATGACGCTGCTCTCGGAGGCGATCGATGAGGCGCGCGATGATCCCGAGGCGGTGCACCGGTTCTCGGTGCGGTTGCGCTCGGAGAGTGTGCGGCTGTCCCGGCTGGTGCAGGAGATCATCGAACTGTCCCGCTTGCAGGTCAGCGAGAACCTCGAGCAACCCGTCCTCGTCGACGTCGAGAGTTGCGTCCGCGAGGCGATGGATCACTTGCGGATGGTCGCCCAGGATCGCGAGATCACGGTCGCCTTCAGCCCGTCCGGTGAGCGCCCGACGGTCTACGGCGACCAGCACCTGCTGACCACCGCAGTGCGCAACCTGGTGGAGAACGCCATCAGCTACTCCGATCCGGGCACCCGGGTCACCGTGACCGTCCAGGCCGACGCCGACCTGGTCAGCATCCTGGTCAAGGACCAGGGGTCGGGCATCCCGGCCGCCGATCTGGACCGGATCTTCGAACGTTTCTACCGGGTGGACGCCGCACGGTCGCGCCGCACCGGTGGGACCGGCCTGGGTCTGGCCATCGTTAAACACATCTGCGCCAACCACGGCGGGGAAGTCAGCGTGTGGTCCGAAGAGGGCCAGGGCTCGACCTTCACCATCCGCATTCCCGCCGCGCACGCACCGGACGAACCCCAACGCCATGAGAGCCCCCAGGAGGCCACCGCATGACCACACGGATCCTGCTCGTCGAGGACGAGGAGTCGCTGTCCGATCCGTTGTCCTACCTGCTGGGCAAGGAGGGGTACGACGTGGTCGTCGCCGATGACGGCCAACGCGCCCTCGACCTGTTCGAATCCGATGGCGCGGACCTGGTGCTGCTGGATCTGATGCTGCCGGGCGTCTCCGGAATCGAGGTGTGCCGCACGATCCGGGCCCGCTCCGGCGTACCGCTGATCATGCTGACCGCCAAGGACTCCGAGGTGGACAAGGTCGTCGGGCTGGAGCTCGGCGCCGACGACTATGTGACCAAGCCCTATTCGAGCCGGGAGTTGCTCGCCCGGATCAAGGCGGTCCTGCGCCGGGGCAGCGAACCGGAGGAGTTGGTGCCGGCAACCCTGAGCGCCGGCCCGGTCCGGATGGACGTCGAGCGGCACACCGTGGCAGTCGGGGGTCAGGCGGTCTCGTTACCGCTGAAGGAGTTCGAACTGTTGGAGTTGCTCCTGCGCAACACCGGCCGGGTGCTCACCCGCGGTCAGTTGATCGACCGGGTCTGGGGCAGCGATTACGTCGGCGACACCAAGACCCTGGACGTGCACATCAAGCGGCTGCGCGCCAAGATCGAACCGGACCCGTCGAACCCGCAGCACATCCTGACGGTGCGCGGTCTGGGCTATAAGTTCGAGAGCTGAGCCGGGCTATTCGCCGGCGGACGACGTGGGGGCGTCGTACGTCGCGTGGCTGACCGACGCCGAGCCGTACGGCGCGGTGTCCAGGACGACCGGCACGGTGACCGGCACACTGCCGGCAGCGTCGGTGGCGAAGGTCACCTGGGTGTTGGCGCCGGGAGCGGCCCCCACGGCGGCGATCTCCACCGGCCCGGCGGTGGCGGTCGAGTTGCCCGAGGTCTGCCCGTCGAGGCGGACGGCGGTCGCCGCGGGAATCGTCACGGTGGTCGCAGCGCCCCCGCTCGGGGTCACCGTCATCTGGACGGGCTCCTGGGTGGGGTTGGTCGCGGTGCCGTAGAGGTTGCCCGCAGCGCCCTTGGCGGAGGTGACGACCAGGATGTTGGACAACTGCACCTTGCCGACGTTCGCGGCGATGCCATCCGACGCGTTGTAGCTGGTGACCTCGTCCGGTGACAGGTAGAAGCAGCCACTGAGGGTGAGCGCGGCACCGGTCATCATGACGCCGGCAAGCAGCGGACGGGCCAGACGGGCCTTGGCGGTGGTTCGGGCGGTTCGTCGCGTCACGCCGCTCAGGATAGCGGGTCGCTACCGCCTCCCGCGCGCCGCTCCCACAGACAACTCGTGCGCCCGCGAAACAGACAGATAAACGTTTGTCAAGAGTTTCTGCACGGCTTGTTCGCTGCGGCGGATTTGCCTTTCTCGGCCGTCTTATGCCACTTGACCAGCGCAAACAACCATGAGGACGGTCACAGTGCCGTGTTATCCTTGAACTCGCGAAAGGGGCTAAATCCATATGGTTTTCAAGGTCGGCGAGACTGTCGTGTACCCGCATCACGGCGCAGCACTCATCGAAGAGATCAATGTCCGCAAGATCAAGGGTGAGGACAAGCAGTACCTCAAACTCAAGGTCGCCCAGGGTGATCTGACCATTGAGGTCCCCGCCGAGAACTGCGACCTCGTGGGCGTCCGGGACGTCGTCGGCAAGGAAGGCCTCGACCGCGTGTTCGCGGTGCTGCGCGCCGACCACACCGAGGAGCCGACCAACTGGTCGCGTCGTTACAAGGCCAACGTCGAGAAGCTCGCGTCCGGTGACGTGATCAAGGTGGCCGAGGTCGTGCGCGACCTGTGGCGCCGCGACCAGGTCCGTGGCCTGTCCGCAGGTGAGAAGCGCATGCTGGCCAAGGCCCGCCAGATCCTGGTGTCCGAGCTTGCGCTGGCCGAGCACACCAACGAGGACAAGGCCGAAGCCACCCTCGATGAGGTCCTCGCCTCCTGAGCCCCAGCCCAGTGTCATCGCCGATCAGCGCCCGCAGTGAATCCACTGCGGGCGCTGCGTCATCCCACGACGTGGGCGCCATCGTCGTGGCCGCCGGGCAGGGCACCCGCCTGGGCGCCGGGATGCCGAAAGCCCTGGTGCCGTTGGCCGGTGAACCCCTCGTGGTGCACGCGGTACGCCGAGTGCGGGCGTGCGATCAGATCGGGCCGATCGTCGTGGTCGCCCCCGGTGATCTGCTGCCCGACTTCGCCGCACTGCTGGATGATTTCGAGGTGTCTGTCGTGGCCGGCGGCGCCGAGCGGACCGACTCCGTCAGCGCCGGTCTCGCGGCATTACCGCCGTCGGTTTCCGTCGTTCTGGTGCACGACGCGGCTCGTGCGCTGACACCGTCGGCACTGTTCCAAGCGGTGATCACGGCGGTCCGCGACGGTGCCGACGCCGTGGTGCCCGGGCTCGCGGTCTCCGACACGGTCAAACAGGTCGATGGGGCCGGGCACGTCGTTGCCACGCTCGACCGCTCGGTGCTGCGCGCGATCCAGACCCCGCAGGGTTTCACCCGGGCTGCGTTGACTTCCGCACATGCGTCCGGCGACCTGGCCACCGACGATGCGGCGCTGGTCGAGAAGGCGGGGGGCGTCGTACGTGTGATTGACGGCTCGCCCTTGGCGGCCAAGGTGACCACCGAGATCGACCTGACGTTGCTGACCCAGCTGGCGGCGCAGGCGTGACGGTCATCCCGCGCACCGGCATCGGTATCGATGTGCACCGATGGGCAAGCGAGCAGCGACCGCTGTGGCTGGCCGGAGTGCACTGGGTGGACCAGAACGGCCTGGAGGGCCACTCCGACGGCGATGTCGTCGCCCACGCGATTTGCGATGCGCTCTTCTCAGCGGCCGGGATCGGCGACCTCGGCCAGCACTTCGGCGTCGACCGGCCGGAATTCGCCGGTGCGCACGGTGTCGCGTTCCTGACCGAAGCGGCCCGGTTGGTGCGGGACGCCGGTTTCGAGATCGGCAATGTCGCGGTGCAGTTGATCGCGAACCGGCCCAAACTCGGTCCGCGACGCGATGAGGTGCAGCGAGTCCTTGGTGACGCGCTGGGGGCACCGGTGTCGGTTGCCGCGACGACCACCGACGGCGTCGGCATCACTGGCCGGGGGGAAGCGGCCGCCGCGATCGCGACCGCAGTCGTCTGGCGGGCCGGCTGAGGATTCTGCTGTTGGCTCGCCCCGTCGGTAAACTCCGCAGGTGGCCATGCAGATCTTCGACTCCCTGACCCAGGAGCGGCGCGACTTCGTGCCGCTCCATGAGGGCAAGGCGAGCATCTACATCTGCGGGCTGACGACCCAGGGCGAACCGCACATCGGCCACATCCGCTTCACGGTCGCATTCGACATCCTGCGCCGCTGGCTGACCATCGGTCACGGGCTCGAGGTCACCCTGGTCCGCAACGTCACCGATATCGACGACAAGATCCTGAACAAGTCCGCCGAAGCCGGTGTGGCCTGGAACGAGTGGTCCTACCGGTTCGAGCGGGCGACCAGCGATGCGCTGG
>NZ_LVCF01000003.1 GCF_001594145.1 Branchiibius sp. NY16-3462-2
GGTCGCTGACCGGTCAGCGACCAGCGCCGTCGCGAACATCGAGCGGGAACTCCGAAGGATCTGCGTTGGGATGAAGCCGAGTGAGCAGGGTGAACACCGCCTTCACGAAGCCGAGCACACCTGGAAGACCACGCCTGCCGATTGGACAGATGAGCACATGGTCTATCCCGGTCCCTCCGACGGCGACGAACTGCAGGTGACGACCGTCCAAGACGACGTCGAGTTCCGGTGGATGACGGGCGATGTCGTCCAGGCGATGTTCACCTGTGCAGGCGCGACCATCCCTCAGGTGCTGGCGGGAATGATCTGGCGGACCTACTGCCAACCGGACGAAACATTCTCCTGGCTCTCTCGCACGCCGACCATCGTGTACGAGCGGCTACTCGAGTTGGCTGGTGACGAGAGGTGACCCAGTGGCCGAAGGTGCTATCGGCTGATCCCATGGCCCTGTCGACTGGGGCTCATTGACGGCATCGACGGTTCCGGCCGGCGAGGTGTGGCCGACGCGGCTTGGCGCGGTGTCTGGGTTCCGTACCGTTCGATGTCGTCGGCGGCGAGGCTGGCGGCGTGGGCGGGTCCGAGGTCGGCGTGGTCTCGGTTGAACACATCCACCCATAGTCGGCGGGCGTCGTCGAGGTTTTCGGCGACGAGGTGGGCGGTGTTGGTGTGTCGGCCGCGGGTCATGCCGACGTACGCCGCTGCGGCACCTGTCGCTTCCCCGATGAGTAGATGGGCGTGGTCGACGGTGTGCCCTTGGGCGCCGTAAACGGTTGTGGCGTAAGCCAACTCGACGAACCCCTGCACGTACGAACCGGGCAGTTCACGACGACGCGCACCGTCAGTCACGGTGATCCCACCGTCCGGGGTGAGGCCGGTGACGATCCAGGTGGCCCGGTTGGCCACCCCGAGGGCGGCGTTGTTCAGGCGCGTCGCGACGCGGTCGCCGACACCGATCCGCTGCCCAGAGCGGGTGACCACACCGGCCGCGTCGGTGGGTTCGTGCCGTTGATGACGGATCGCCGCGTTGAGGGTGGAGACCTGCTCCCGGGTGTCGGCCATCACCAGGGCTCCCGTGACGGCACCCAGCTGAGCGAGGGCGGCAGTGCGTTCGGCGTCGCTGCCATGCAGGATGATCTGGCTCTGGGCGAGCAGTTGGTCGAACACCTGCTCGGGGTGTTGTCCGTCGCGCATGGCCAGGGTGAGGTCGGCGTACGCCGGGTCGGTGAACCGGTGGACCGCGGACAGTTCCAGGTGCGCGGTGTGGTGCACCCATGAGGCGGCGAGCTCCAGGATGCCGCCGCGGCCGACGGCAGGTAGTTGGTGCCGGTCCCCCAGTAATGCGACGGTGGCACCGGTTGAGGTGGCGACATCGAACAGGGCCCGAGCGGTGTCCTGGTCGAGCATCCCGGCTTCGTCGACCAGCAGCACGTCCCCGGGCCGCAGCCGCGCCGCGGTATCGAGCTGGTGTGCCGGGTTGGGGGCGTGGGTCCAGTTGCCGTCGCCGTCCCAGCGGTGCCCGTACTGGTGGATCAACCATGCCGCGGAGAACGCGTCGGTACCGACTTGTTCCTGCGCGGCGTGGGCGGCCTTGAGGGTCGGGGTCACCACGACCAACCGGCGGCCCTGGATGTTCAGAGCGGTGCGGGCAGCGGCCAGGGTGGTGGTCTTGCCGCTGCCGGCGGCTCCCTCGATCAGCAGCAGGTCCGTCCGGCCGGCCAGGGCGGCGACCACGCCTCGTTGAGTGGGGTCCAGGTGGTCAGCGCCGGTGATGACCGCCGGCTGGGCACCGGAGATGGCCCGGGTCTCCATGTGGCTGTTCAGGTCGGCTTCCACGGCCAGTACCCGCGCCGAGGTCAGGGCCCGCACATGCTCCGGGGAGTCGTCCCGGTCCAGCAACGAAACCGATGCCGACACAGCGTGGCCGGTGATGCTTTCCGCGAGGTTCGTGCGCGCTGCGGGGTCCGCGACCACACCGACAGACGCGATCAGCTTCTCGGTCTCACCGCGGATGTCTGCTGCGTTCCACGACGACCGGCGCGCACCAAGCCGGGACAGGACCAGGTCAGCGGCGACGTCGCGGCGAATCGCATCGACACTGACCGGCGCCGAGCGCACCGAGGCGGCCGGTGGGTGGAAATCAAGGCCGAGCAGTTCCTGGTTCCACCGCGCCACCAGATCGCCACCGTCGCTATTCGGTGTGGCGTCGTGTGGGGTGGGTTTGTCGGGTCGGTGTTCGGCCCAGGCGCGCCGGTCCCACGACTGACGTAACCGGGGCCCTGGCTCGTGGCCGGGGTGCTCGGTACGCCAAGCCGCCTCGTACCTATCACCGTTGGCGGTGATCTGTGCGGCCCGGTGACTGAATGCACCCAGATACGGGGCCAGTTGACGTATCTCCCCGTCGTCACCCAGTTCGTACCCCCTCTTTTCGAGGGAGGTACGAAAGCCCGGGTCGCACATCACGGCGGCGTGCCCGATGCCGTTGATGGCCTCAATGCTCTGGACAGTGCCGACCGAGTGGAGGCCCCGCCAGGCGCCGGCGGCGAAGACCCGGGCGTTGACCTGTAGGTGCAGGTGGCGGTGGGGGTCACCGGCCCGGGACGTGTAGTGCTTGACCACTGCGGCCTCCAATTGTTCGACCGGGACCTGCACCTGCCGGCCCCGGGGGCCGACACGGGTGGTGGAGTGTTGCGCGAGCCAGGTGATGATCTGCTGCGCCGCACGCTCCTGCGCGGCGTCGTACGCGTCCGCGATGTCGGGGTGCAACGCGGCGGCTATCGACCAGGTCTTCGGTCCGTTGACCACGACCTCCACGAACCGCAACGCGTTCCCATCGGTCCGCAGCCGTCCCTTCGGTGCCCCGGTGGCGACCTGGTAGCCGGCGACCCATTGTTCGTAGGTGTCGCCGTCCATGTCCGCCGCTTGACGTACGGCGATCGGTTGGGTGGCCGGGTCGGCGGCGGTTCCGGTTGGGGTTACGTCGGCGACGTACCGGCAGGCGATACCGGAGCCCTCGGCCAGGTAGTAGTCGTCCGCGCGGGAGTGATCCTTCTCCACGTAGAAGCGCGCGGCGCCAGCGGCGCCGCGGTAGAACTTCACCCCACCATGCATCCGCTGCTCCACCACCCTCGTCACTACTCGTCAATGACCCCGGAAACGACGAAAGCCCGCCCCGAGGGGCGGACCGTTCTACGACCATTCGTAGCATGCGTGCCGCTTGGTTGGAAGGCCGAAAGGCATTGTGATCCGGACTCGTTCGAGATTCGTGAATCGTCGTCACAGATCGTCATGTCTGCGTCGTGGGCCGCGCTATGGAGATGCAGAGGGTGGTGTCGGATGACCTAAGAATTGAAGGATGCAGCCGCGGGACCGGTTGTGGAGTTGCTGGCCCGGCTTTGAATTTGAGCTCGGTTGAGCACGTGCGCCGGATCGTCGCGATGGTGAAGCGGTGAGGCACTAGCTGTGCGCTCGGCTAGGTTGGCGGCAGTCCGGGACGGGGGCAGACCAACGAAGGTCAGATTAAGGTCTTGCTCGGAACTGCATGAGCCCTAGAGCCTGACGTAGGGCGATCCACTTGCGACTTTCAGGAGGGGTGCACATCAACAGCAGCTCGGCCGCAGCGCCGGTGTACGCGCTCTCGTTTACCACTGGCGGTCTCTTAGTGCGAGAGGCGGCCACCGTGGCACCCATCTGCCTCGACGGACTGGACTGGATGGAGGTGCGCGACATCGCTCTTGAAAGGAACCTCTTGCAGGCGCGCACGAGGTCTGCCGGTATCCGGCTTGCTCGGGAAGTCGCCCAGCGGCTTTCAGTGCTGAGCCCAGAAGAATTGGAGCTCCTCGTCGATGCCACGCCGACGGATCGCGGTTACATCATGTGGGTCGCTGCGTGTCGGCGTTATGCATTGATAGGTGAGTTCGCCGAGGAAGTCCTCCGTGAGCGGTTCCTCACGCTGGCGGGCACCGTGTGGCATGAGGACTACGACTCGTTCTATCGCGGCAAAGCCATGTGGCACGACGAGTTGGACCAGGTCGCCGATAGCTCATACAAGAAGCTTCGACAGGTACTCTTCAGGATGATGTTCGAAGCTGCCCTGCTGAACTCTAAGGGGCACATCGAACCCGTTCTCCTTTCGGCACGCGTCGCCGCCTGTCTCCACCAGCGCACGCCGAGCGATATTCGATTCTTTCCGACAAGAGCGGCGTGAGAGCGGTGGAGCCAAGGTCGACGCTGACCCAGCAGGAGGAGCACCTGTTCAAGGTGCTCAGTAGCGAGCGCTTCCTCAAGATGGAGGGCCTGGGCAACGAGGTCGCCCACTTCATCTACGACTACGACCCGGCGTGGGCGCTCGATGTTGCGCAGGCCAAGAAGCGCATCAAGACGAAGCTGGACACCGATCTGGGCATCAAGGTCTTAGAGATCAATCTGTACGACCTAAGCGTTGATCTCCTCAAGGAACGCAACGTCTGGGATCGGGTACTGGCGGCCGAGCCGACGATGGACAAGGCCGACTTCCTCAAGATGCTGCAGAACATGCTGGACCCCCAGATGCACCTGGCGCCGGCCATCAAGGCACGTATCGAGGCGGCGTCGTTTCACATCCTCTTCCTCACAGGCATCGGCGAGGCGTTCCCGTTCGTTCGCTCGCACACCGTGCTCAACAACCTGCAAACAGTCGTCTCTGACAAGCCGATGCTGATGTTCTTCCCAGGACGTTACGAGGTGTCGGCGACCCAGGGATCAGCCCTTGTTCTGTTCGGGCAGCTTAAGGACGACTCCTTCTACCGCGCGAAGCGCATCCTCGACCAGGAAGCATGACCCGATGAAACTCAACGAGATCTTCCGCAAGGACGTCACCCGATCGATTGAGGGTGTCGTCAAGGCCGACGATGTCGACCATCTTGGCATCGAGGTCGAGGAGTACGTCTTCACGAACGACGCCGCCAAGGGCGTGGCCCCGTTGCTGGAGGAGTACACCAACTACACCAACGCCAACGGCGTTTGGATCTCGGGCTTCTTCGGCTCTGGTAAGTCGCACCTCCTGAAGATGCTCGCCCACCTCCTCGGGGACGTTCAGGGTCAGGCGTTCCCGCGCGCGGAGGTGAGCGAAAGCTTCCTGGGCAAGACCAATGACGCCATGCTGATCGCGTCGCTCAAGAAGGCTGCCGCCATCCCCGCCAAGAGCCTGCTCTTCAACATCGACCAGAAGGCCACACTGATCGCCAAGGATCAGACGGACGCGTTGCTCAAGGTCTTCGTCAAGGTCTTCGACGAGAGTCGTGGCTACTTTGGCAACGACGGAGCCGTCGCGCGGTTCGAGGAGGATCTCGACAAGCGCGGCCAGTACGACGCGTTCAAGACTGCATTCCAGAATCACGCCGGCATCGACTGGGGGCAGGGACGAGAGCAGACGGCGCTCGAAGGCCACAACATCGACAAGGCGTTCGCCGACGTCAACGGAGAGGCCAACCCCGGCATCATCGCGCAATACCAGAAGTCGTACGCCGTCTCCATCGAAGACTTTGCCACGTCTGTGAAGGCGTGGATCGACAAGCAGGAACCCGGCTTCCGGCTCAACTTCTTCGTCGACGAGGTCGGCCAGTTCATCGCCGACGACGTGAAGCTCATGCTCAACCTTCAGACGATCGCCGAGTCCCTCAACACGAAGTGCAAGGGACAGTCGTGGGTCTTTGTTACCTCCCAGGAGGACATGGACAAGGTCATTGGTGACCGGACCAAGCAGCAGGCGAACGACTTCTCCAAGATCCAGGCACGCTTCAGCACAAAGGTGAAACTCACCAGCCAGGACGTAGAGGAGGTCATCAGCAAGCGCCTCCTTGAGAAGAACGACGCGGGTGCGGCCGAGCTCATGGCCATCCACGTCAAGGAGGGTGCGAACTTCAAGACGATCTTCGACTTCGTCGACGGTGCGAAGACCTACCGTAACTACGTTGACGGCGGGCGCTTCATCAGCACCTACCCGTTCGTGACCTACCAGATCCCGATGTTCCAAGCCGCCATCGAGGGCCTGTCGGAACACAACATGTTTGAGGGCAAGAACAGCTCGGTCGGCGAGAGGTCCATGCTCGGCGTGGTTCAGGAGGTCGCTAAGCGCATCGGTGCGGAGCAGGTCGGCTACCTGGCCACGTTTGACCAGATGTTCGCCGGGATCAGCGCGGCGCTGAAGTCCGCAGCCCAGAGTGCCATCCTCCAGGCCGAGAAGCACCTTCCCGACCCGGGATCCGACGTCACGGTTCTCGCTAACCGACTACTGAAAGCGCTGTTCCTGGTCAAGTACGTCGACACGTTCAAGGCCACGCCCCGCAACCTCACGGTGCTCGTCTACGACCGTTTCGGTCTCGACCTCAACGCGCTCGGCAAGCAGGTGCAAGAGGCACTCAACTTGCTGGAGACGCAGTCGTACGTCCAACGCAATGGCAACGTCTACGAGTACCTGACGAATGAGGAACAAGAGATCGAGAAGGAGATCAAGTCGGTCGACGTCGACTCGTCCGAGGTCTCGGGGAAGCTCTTCAAGTACCTCTACTCCGACATCCTCAAAACGAATAAGCTCAAGTACGCCAAGAACGGCCAGGACTTCCCGTTCGGCTACAAGCTCGACGACATCGTCCAAGGCAACCAGCGCGAGCTGACGATCCACTTCATCACGCCCGAGACGAACTACACCGACATTGAGATCGCGGCCCAGAGCATGGGCAAGGACGAACTGCGCGTCTTTCTTGGCCGTGACAAGCGACTGCTGGCGGACCTGCGCCTGCTCCTCAAGACCGAGAAGTACACCAAGCAGCGGACCAACTCGGGTGCCACGCCCTCGACGCAAGCTATCCTGCAATCCAAGCAGATGCTCAACGCCGACCGCGAGAAGGGACTCATTGAGCGCCTCCGCCAAGCTGTCGGCAAGGCTCAGCTGATCATCAACGCCGCTGAGATCGCGTCCTCCTCTCAGGACGCCGTGTCCCGGGTCTCCGACGGGTTCCAAGAACTCGTCAACCGGACCTACACGAACCTCGGCCTGCTCGGAGGGAAGGTCTACCCGGAGCAGCAGGTCGCGGGGTCCGTCCAGAATGACCCGGGCCTGTTCAATGCAGGACCTCTGAGCGCCCTCAATTCGCCCGGCACCGAGATGGAGTCGTGGATCATCTCCCAGACCAACCTTGGGGAGCAGGTCACCGTCAAGAAGATCGTGGACCGGTTCGAGTCCAAGCCCTACGGGTGGGACCTCGGCTCCATCGAGGTCGTGCTCGGCTGGTTGGTCGGTAACGGAAAGGTCGCGCTTGCGATCGATGCGAACCCGGTCGCGCGGACCGAGGCCCCATCCATCATCCGTAACACCGGCAAACAACAGCACACCGTCGTCGCGCCGCAGAAGGCATACGACGCGACGAAGGTCGCCAAGTTCAAGACGTTCTGCACTGACTTCTTCGACGAGGGTGCCGTGCCAAGCGACTCGACCGAGCTGGCACGCTTCGGTAAGGACAAACTTGCTGCCAAGCGGGACGAGCTCAACGCCCTCGTCAGCAGTAGCCGCTACCCGTTCGTCGGCCAGCTGTCAGGCGTCGTCAGCCTGCTCGATCAGGTCGTCGGCAAGCCCATCGACTGGTACCTCAGCGACTTCGACAAAGCCGACGAGCTGATCGAGGCCAAGGAGGACCTGGTCGATCCGATCAAATCCTTCCTCAATGGCCAACAGGCCAAGATCTTCGATGAGGCGGACGCCCTTCTGAGCGCCAACACCGGAAATCTCGGCTACCTGCCCGCCGGCACCGCGCTACCTGCCCGCCCCACGGGATGTTGATCTCCGGTGGAGAGGTCACCGTCCCCAAACTCTTCGTCAACAACTCCAACGGCCGCCTCGGCCTGGTCGGCTACTGGGACGTCGTGGCCTTCGACGAGTTCGCTGGAAAGAAGAAGCGCACCGACAAGGCGCTCGTTGACATCATGAAGAACTACATGGCGAACAAGTCGTTCTCGCGTGGCGTCGAGACGCTCGGAGCCGAGGCGTCGATGGTCTTCGTCGGCAACACCTCGCACAACGTGCCGTACATGCTGAAGCACTCCGACCTCTTCGACGAACTGCCGGAGAGCTACCACGACTCGGCCTTCCTCGACCGCCTCCACTTCTACATCCCCGGCTGGGAAGTCGACACCATCCGCAGCGAGATGTTCTCTGACGGCTACGGGTTCGTCGTCGACTACATCGCCGAGGTCTTGAAGTCGATGCGTGACGCCGACTACTCCGACCGCTACCAGCAATACTTCACGCTCGGCTCGGATATCTCCACGCGCGACCGCGACGGCATCCACAAGACGTTCTCCGGCCTTATGAAGATTATCTACCCCCACGGGGAGGCGACAAAGGAGCAAATCGAGGAGATCCTCCGGTTCGCGGTCGAGGGTCGCAAGCGCGTCAAGGATCAGATCCTGCGGATCGACTCAACGATGGCTGAGGTGAAGTTCGGCTACTCCGACAAAGCCGGCGAGTGGCGCGGCGTCACAACCCTTGAGGAGGACGAGTATCCGGCCTATTACCACGAGCGGGGCGTTGACGCCGGTCGCGAGGTGATGGACAGCGGCTCTTCCACCGACTCTGCGGCTGCGGCTACCGCGTTCGAGGCCCCGCCCACGCCGGAGCCACTTTTCGAGGGGCACCGCGAATTTCAAGAGAACCAACGCGGCGTCTCCTACGAGAGCCTTCTGTTGCCGTATCTGCGCGGAGCTAGGGACATTCGGATCGTCGACCCGTACATTCGCCTGCCGCACCAAGGACGCAACCTCGTCGACCTCCTCGCGTTGGTCGCCTCCATCAAGGACCCAGCCGACGAGATCGCCGTCAAGCTCGTCACCAAGGAAGACAACGGCGACTTCCAACAGCAGCACCTCCTGATGCTCAAGGAAATCCAGGACGGCGCGGCTTCGGCGGGCATCAAGTTCAACGTCGAGTGGGACGAGAGCATCCATGACCGCTCGATCGCGACCGACAACGGTTGGAAGATCCTTCTTGGGCGCGGCCTAGACATATTCCAAAAGGGATCTGGCAGTCAGTACGACATCGGCGCTCGCCGCCAAGAATTCCGTCAAGTAGTCGCTTTTGGCGTCACCTACATCAACGAGGGCAAGGAGGCCAAATGACCAGCCGTGTTAGCGCTCCGTGAGAATTGGCATCCACGCCGCCGACAATTCAACGCTGTCACCAATCCTGTCCGCGAGTTGGCGGTCGCGGTCGATGGTGGCGTGCTGGTAGATCGCCATCGCCGCGAGTGACGCATGTCCCGCGCGGGCCTGCAGTTCCGCTGGTGTCGCACCGTGTTGACCGGCGAGCGTCAGCGCCGAGTGCCGCAGGCCGTGGATCGTGAGATCCGGCCGGCCCGCCGCTGACCGCGCGAGCTCGTACCGCGACAGCAGATACCGCGCGCTCATGTGGTCCTTCCGCTCGCCGGGGAACAGAAGACCGAGAGCGCCGGGCGCCGTGTGCGCCAGCAGGTGCGCCCGCAGCATCGGCAGGAACGCCGGTGGCAGGTGCACGACCCGCGTCCCCTTCGCGGTCTTGGGTGGCCCGATGACGCGGCCGCAGTCCGGACATGCCCCCTCCGCAGCGGGATTCGCGTCCTTCTCGATCTTCCGGCGCACCGCGATCGCTCCGGTCGAGGCGTCGATGTCCGACCGGCGCAGCTCGAAGATCTCCCCCTCGCGCATCCCGCCGAACGCGGCGAGCACGATGAAGAGCCGCAGCCGCTCCGGCATCGCGTCGACAATGATCGCGAGTTCGTCTACGGGAGAGGGCTTTTGCTCCTTGCGCACCTTCGCCGCGGACGCCTTCGGGATCCGCACCGGGTTGCGTTCGATCAGCTCTTCGTCCTCGGCCGCCTTCATGATCGACCGCAGCAACCGATACGTGGCCGCGTTGCCGGCCGGCGTCGACCGCGGTAGCGACGAGTGCCACTCACGGACCATCTCCCGTGTGATCGCCTTCAACGGCACATCACCGAACACCGGCAGCAGCTGGGTCCGCAGCACCCGGCCGTATTCGCGTCCCGTGTTCGGCCGCAGATCGCGCTCGGTCAGGTACCGATCGGCGTACACCGCAAACGTATTCGCCGCCTCGCGCCGCTCTTTCTCCTTGACGGCCTCCATCCGGCGCTGCGGCGTGACGTACGCGGACGGGTCCTCCATCAGCTGGCGCTCGGCCTTCACCCACTCCTCCGCGTCGACCTTCGCCCGGAACGTCGACGGTGCCGAGACCGTCACTCCCGCAGGCGTAGTCACCCGTGCTTGCCACCGGCCGTCGCATCGGCAGCGTTCCGACTTCGGGCATGAGCGCTGGTGGGTTCCTCGGCCGCCGCAGGTGCACTTCTGCCGCTGCGAACACGACGCAACGTGCACCTTCCGCACGTTGCCTGATGCCGCCTTGCTGACCATCCGATCAACCTCCCCGCAAGAGGGGTTGCCCCCTGCTTTCAATCTGCCAGTGCCAGATCTGTGCCAGATCTGTGCCAGATTGACGGGCACCAGTGTCGCATAGTGTCCCTAAAACCGCAGTTCACAGGCTTGGAATTCCGGGTATAACGAAATATGACCCCGCTTTGCAAGCAGGGGGTTACGGGTTCGAGTCCCGTTGGCTCCACCACTTCACATGCATCAGCAACGACAACGGTCATCGCCGTCAATGACTCCCCGGGCCTAACCTGAAGCCGTGGACATCCGCACGCTGGCCGTACTTCCGTCGGCGCGTGTTCGCCAGTGTCGGGAAGAGATTGAGGCTCTGGTCCACGCTCACCACGCGACCGAGCCAAGGGTGTTCGGCTCTGTCGCCCGAGGTGAGGACCAGCCAGGGTCGGACGTTGACCTGCTGGTTGAATTCACCGACAAGGCAACCTTGCTCGACGAAGTCGGCCTTCGTCTCGCCCTCGCCGACTTGCTGCAGGTCGAGGTCGACGTGATCGCGCTCAACTCCCTGCGCGGACCGATGCGCGACCGGGTGCTCAGCGAAGCGGTGGCGATTTAACCAGCCCAGCAGTGTGACCGGCCGAGGGGGTCAGTTGGCCGGTTGCTCTGGGGTTTCGGGGGTGCCGGCCAGGCGTTGCTGAACCCGCTGCTCCACCAATGCATCCAGCTTCTTCTGCGACAGCGCCCGGTGTAGCGGCAGCCCCAAGCCCAGCCCGATCAGCAGACCGGCACCCAGCGCGAGCCCACTGATCCACAAGATCCTCGGCCGCGGGTCGGTCAGGCCCTTGGTCGTACCGCCGCCCTGGTAGCGCGTGGCGATCTCCCAGATCACCTTCAGGTCGACGCTGATGACCATGATCAACATGATTCCGCCGACGATTCCCGCAATAAGGCCGAGCACCAAGAGCGTCAGCTTGAGCTTCTTCATAGACGAACCGTATTGCACCCGCGCCAGGATGGACCCCCCGAAACCCCGTCCGAACAGAAGTGGACAACCCGGCTGAAAATAACCTACCGTCACAGTAGGCATTGAGTGTCAGCGACAAGCCCTGGCTTGCTGACCGGCAACCCTCCTTCGCGGTGGGGTGCTCCAGGTGAAAGCCCGGCCCGACCGGAACCCCGGCGGGCAAGCGCGAGAGGGAGCAGCACATGAGTAACGCCGTCATCGATAGCACCGACTTCGCCGCCGACTGGCAGCAGTGGCACGACCAGCACGAGGAAGCGCGGGCGGACAAGCACGGTTTCCTCGCCGTCACCGGTCTGCACTACCTCACCGACGAGCCGCAGCGCTTCGAACGCGCCCCCGGCCAGTGGTGGACCGACGACGCCGGCATCCACGTGACCCTGGCAGCCGGCGAGATCCTCGACTACGACGGTCAACCCCGCAGCGACGAGCAGGTCGACTTCGGTATCATCCCCGAACGAGGCGGTGTCACAGCCGGATTCGAGGACGGTGTCATCGAGATCGCCAAGCGCGGCGGCCAGGACATCATCCGCCCCCGCCACCCCGACCACGAGATCCTCACCGCCTACGAAGGCACCCCCACCTTCGCCCCCGACCCGTCCTGGGTCCTCGAGGGCCGCTACACGGCGTACGCCGAACCCATCCCCACCACCGTCGGCGCCGCCGTCGACGACCTCCAGCACGTCTACGACGCACCCGGCGAGATCCACTTCAGCAAGGACGGCCAGGACCTGACCCTGGTCGCCTTCCCCGGCCACGGCGACAACCTGCTGGTGCTCCTGCGCGACGCGACGAGCGGCGTCAGCACGTACGCCGCGAACCGGGCCCTGTCGGTCCCCGCGCCCGACGCGGACGGCCGGGTCACGCTCGACTTCAACCGCGCGACCAACCTGCCCTGCGCCTACACGCCGTACGCCACCTGCCCGCTGCCGCCCGCCCAGAACCGCCTACCGATCGCGGTGGAGGCCGGCGAGAAGACCCCGCTGTGACGCTGCGCAAACTGCATTTCCTCACCCCCGGCAACTACCTGGACGACCGCCCGGGTAAGGGCCTGGAGGAGACCCTCCAACTCTTCGAGTACGCCGAGCGGCTGGGTTACGACGGCGGCTGGATCCGCCAGCGCCACCTGGAGCACGGCGTCTCGGCGGCAGCCGTCTTCCTGGCCGCAGCCAGCCAGCGGACACACCGCATCGAACTCGGCACCGCGGTCATCCCGATCGGGTATGAAAACCCGGTCCGGTTGGCCGAGGACCTGGCCACGGTCGACGTACTCTCCGGTGGTCGTCTCCAACCCGGCTTCAGCACCGGTATGCCGCACCCGGAGCTCCTCGCGGATCTGGTGCACGAAGGTGACTGGCGCAGTTACGAATTGGGCTACGAGCGGATCGAACGCGTCCGCGAAGCTCTGTCCGGCGAATATCTCGGAGACGAAGACACCCGCATCGAGTCACCCGGCAATATCCAGCGACCGCGGATCCAGCCCTACAGCCCGGGTCTGGTTGACCGGCTCTGGTACGGCGGCACCAGCGCCCGCTCCGTGCGGTGGTCGGGCGAGCATGGCTACCACCTGCTGACCGGCAACATCATCAGCGGTGAGGGTGCGACGGATTTCGCTGCAACACAACGGGATCTGATCGAGCAGTTCCGGGCGGGTGGCGGTGCTGAACGGCGGGTCGGCCTCGGAAGGGTCATCCTGCCGTTGGACAGTGCCGATCAGCGGACCCGCGAGCGCTACCGCGCCTACGTCGCCTCACGCACCGAGCGCACGAAGACCGCGCACGGGCCACGTGGAGTCCTCTTCGCTCCGGACCTCATCGGCACTGACGAGCAGATCGCCGAACAGCTGCACGCAGATGCCGCCTTCGGTGCCACCGAGGAGTTGCGGGTGGAGTTGCCCTACGAGCTCGGTCTGGACGACTACCGACAGATCCTCTCCGATGTCGCAGAGAACCTAGCCCCGCAGCTGGGCTGGCGCCCGGCGGTGGCTGCTCTGGCGGGCTGACCCTGTCCGAGCGCCTGGCTACCGTGAGGGAATGCCGATCACACTGGAGAACGTCGGGATCGCCGTACGTGACATCGAGGAGGCAGTGGCCTTCTTCACTGACCTCGGGCTCAGCGTCCTTGGTCGGGACGAGGTCAGCGGCGAATGGTCCGACACCGCGGTCGGGCTCGACGGCAACCACGCCAAGATCGCCAAGCTCCAAACCCCCGGCGGGCAGGGCACCTTAGAACTGTTCGAGTACCTCGACGACCTGGCTATCGAAACCACCCCGACCCTGCCCAACGAGATCGGCATGCACCGGGTCGCCTTCTCGGTCGACGACATCGAGGAGTCCCTGGCGATCGCCGCACGGCACGGGTGCTACCCGCTGCGGGGCGTCGCGACGTACGGCGACAGTTACAAACTCACCTACCTGCGCGGTCCGAGCGGAATCATCGTGATGCTGGCCCAGGACTTGACGGCCAACCCGTGAGCCGCGGTCCGGTTCGCATCACCGAGCAGCAGCGGCGACGCCTCATCGCGCGCCGGCACCACCTCGCCGGCGACGCATCAGGACCAGAGCAGGTCGTGCGCTCGCTGCTCGCCCTGCACTCGACCGACCCTGCCTCGCCCTACCTTTCGGTCCTTGCCCGCAGCCGCACCACCCGGCTGAGTGACGTCTGGGAGGCGATGTACGTCGAGCGGATGCTGGTCCGGTGGTTGGCCATGCGGCGTACCCTGTTCGTCTTCGACCGCGCGGACAACCCGCTCGTGCAGGCGGCGGTGAGCACCCCGCTGGCGGCCACGCTGCGAACCCGGCTGGTGAGTCGGGTACGCCGCGCGGGCACCGAGCCGCCGATCGACGGTGACCCGGCGCAGTGGCTGGACGACGTCGCCGATGCCGCGGAAACCACTCTGCAGCAATTGGGTACGGCGACCGGGGCCGAACTCAGCCGCGCCGAACCGCGCCTGTCGACCCGACTGCTGCCGAGCGCGCCCTCGGACCAGCCGCAGAATCTGACCAGCACGCTGCTGGCGATGATGAGCGCCCAGGGCCGGTTGGTGCGGGCAGTCCCCGGCGGATCCTGGACCGTCAGGAGTCACCGGTGGGAGCCGGTCGACACCTGGTGGCCCGATGGGCTCGCGACACCGGATGTAACCGCGGCGCAGCGGGATTGGGCGCGCAGGTGGCTCGAAGCATTCGGACCGGCGACGCTGGAGGACCTGCAATGGTGGACCGGCTGGACCAAGACCGCGGTGCGCAACGCGATCGAGAGCATGCCCCTGGAGGACGTCGATCTGCACGGTCTGCCCGGCGTAGCGCTGAGAGGCACCCTTGAGGCCGATCTGGCTGCGGCACAGGATGATCCGCCCGTTGCCACCCTCCTGCCGGCCCTCGACCCGACGCCAATGGGGTGGAAGCAGCGGGACTGGTTCATGGGAGTGGACCGCACCCTGGTCTTCGACCGGAACGGCAACCTGGGGCCGACGATCTGGTGGGACGGGCAACTCGTGGGAGCGTGGGCGATGAGCAGCGGCGGGCAGATCCGTACCGCAATCCCCGGTGACCACGGCAGCGAAGCCTTAACCGCGATCGCTACTGCCGCAGCCGATCTCGAGCCCAGACTCGAGGGCGCCGTGGTCACACCCGTCTTTCCTACGCCCCTGGAGCGTTCGCTGCGGAACTGAACCCCGATCGGAGCTGAAACCCTGGGCGGTCAGGCCGGCGGGATGTCGACCCGCGACCACCACCGGGCAGCGCTGCGCTCGAACGGGTTGAGGCTGGAATCCTGCGACAGTTGCTCCAGTTCCGGGTGGGAGGACATACCGGCTGCATAAAGCACCCGGCGACGGTCCAACTCGGGGGCCTTCATCTCCTTCGCCAGGTCGACGTCCTTGGGATAGACCCGGTTGTGCGCCAACGGGACCAGGAGCCCGCCCCGCTCCGCAGGAGCAGCCACCCGGTAGGACTCGGCGAGACTGCCCGGGTCATACCGCTGGCAGGAGTTGAGCGTCGCGGCGGCGCCGGGCAGGTCGTGGTCGTGGTGCTCCAGATGCCGGGACAGCGCGTCGGCGAACGGGCTGGACGCCAGCACCATGGCGCCGTCCAATGGACGCGTCTCTTCGGCGAGCGCTTCCCGCAACCAGTAGATGAGGCCCTCGGTCAAGGTGGCCGGTCGGTGCGGCTTGGTCTGCTCGAGCAACTTCTCAGCGATGAGGTCGCACCTGGCCCGTAGTACCCGCACCTCCTCGGTGCTCCGGGCCAGCGTTGAGTGAGTTTTGTGGTGATCGGTGATGGCCCGCCGCGCACTATCGCCCATCCGACTGAGCAGATAGGCCTGCGCCGGGCGCAGCAGCAGGTCGAAGATCAACAACGCCGTCGGGTAGCGGGGTGACCCGGGCTGGCTGAGGTCGGCCAGCAGTTGCTCGCACAGCCGCGACCAGAAGCGCGGCGTGATCTGGTCCTGCATGATGGCCATCTCGATCGCGCCGCCGGCGAGGACCAGGGCCGCCCCGCTGAGATTCTGGTAGTTGTCCATCAGGACATCGGCGGTGCGCGGGTGGTGGGCCTTGGGCAGCAGTTCCAGGGCGTCGCCGATGACTGAGTAGCCGCACGCGGTGAGGTGCTCCTCGACGGCGTCGCCGACCAGATCCTGGGTGAATTCGTCCTTGGCCAACCGGACCAGTGCCTGCATCCGGAACTGGTAGGCGGGGCCCAGCGAAACCGCCATCTCGGTCATCAGCCGGGAGATCAGTGCCTGGGTGTCATCGCTGCGCAACACCAGGCCACCGGTCGGCGCGGTCAACAGGTGGCTGAGTTGCTGCCAATCGGGGCCGTTCAGTCCTTCATCCATCCGGTCCAGCAAGCTACGGCGCTGGAACCGGTCGATCCGCACCACGTCGCTGTCCTGCAGGTGCGCCCCGATGATGCCCGGCGGCAGCCCCAGCACATTTTCGAATGCGGTGACCAGGTCCAGCGTCACCGGGACCGCGCCATTCTCGTAGCGGGACAGCGTTGTGTAGGACAGGTCCTTGGCCACGCCGGGATGAGTGCGCATCAACGGGGCGATGGTGCGCTGGGTCCGCAGATCAGGGTTTGCCGCGCAGTGCCGCCACACGCGC
>NZ_LVCF01000004.1 GCF_001594145.1 Branchiibius sp. NY16-3462-2
CACCGTCTCCTTGCCCTCGGCGATCTGCCGCCAAAATCGGCGCTGGTCACCACGCAACGGTCCAAGCCGGGACATCCACATCACCCATTTCAAATCAGGGTGTTGCGCTGACCCTTTGAAGCTGCCGGTGGACAACGTGGCGGCGCGCACTCCCTGCGCCAGTGTCTCGTAGTCGAAGTTGACCGTCAGGATCGCCGAGACACCACCAGCGCCCGGAAGTTTGTCGATTGGCAGGTGCTCACACAGCTGGGCCAACGCCCGACCCTCACGATGCGACTTGTCCATCGGCGCGCCGCCCGCGTCGGCAGCATCGGCCGCGTCGATTTCGGCCTCGACCTGCTTCGTCGTCCGGGCCCAGCCCTGATTGGCCGTGCCCGGGTCGGGCGGCGGTGGTGCCGCTGTCGCTCCGTCGCCGATCGCCCAGTCCGGGGGACTGGCAACCGGGCCGCCGCTTCCGGCCCGTGAGCTCGTCGGGTCGGCGTTCATGAGGTGGAGTCGGCGCGGCGCACTGATGGCCTCCAGGGAGGTCTGCAGCATCCGGGCCTGAGCCTCCGGGAGGAGGAACCCGCCCTTGAAGAGGCCGGGTTTGAACTCCTTCATCCAGAACGCCGTCTGCTCCCATGCGGACTGCTCCCGAGCCACCAACTGGTCGTTCTCGTGGGCGTCCGCGTCATGCACGGATTCGAATGCCTCCCGCATCCGGGTCGCCCGCCGGGCCAGATCGGGAAGGGGCATCTTCGGCGCGTCCGCGAGCAACTCACGCTCAGCCCGCGCGCGGTCCGTGTCGGACACCGACGGCGGCAGCGCGGACAGGCCGCGGGCAATGATGCGGGCTTGCTCCTTCGACACCTGCCCCGCGGCCAGCGAGTCACCCGTCGCGTGTGCGTCCGCCAGTTGCTGACCCAACTGGACGAGGGCGTTGCCTTCGCGGCGATCCCCACCGAATTGCTGCGCCAGCATCGGTCCGACCGATCCAGGTGAGGTTCCAGCGTCGACCGCAATCGCTCGAAGCCGATCTGCCGAAGACACCAACGCTGCATCGATCCGGGCCTTCGCCGAACCCAACCGACCCGAGGCGGTCAGCGCCACAGCCTGCGAGACCTGATCCCACGCGTCGAACGCGACGAGTCGGTCCAGCGCCGTGTGCACCGCACCGATCAACTCGGCGATCACGTCATCGGGTGAAAACACCGATGAGACGTCGGCAACGCTGGAACCGGTTGCAGCACTGAATGATTCAGCTATTCTCATGTGCAGCGCCACCTCCCCAGGTCGCCCGATCCACCGCGTGTGCGGATGAAGAAAACCTATCGACCAGCACCGACAACCACCACGGGAGAAACCGGTTGTGTGGACAACTCAACCGTCCGCCGCACTATCCACAGGCCGCCGCCGGGTCAACGCGACCCACCGCTTACCGTGAGGGCATGGCTACCTACCCCACATCACCTTTCGTTGCCGCCGGTCTGATCGGCGGGTACGGCGTGGCCCGGGCAAGCGGCGTACGTCCCCTGGGTGGTGCGGTCCTTGCCGCCGCCGGCATCGCGGCAGGACGAGAATGGCTGTCTCACAAGGGCATTGCGACGACGGTCGGGCTCAGCGCCCTCTACGTGACGGCGTTCGGCGCCTCCCACCCGTTGGCCAAGAAGCTGGGCGCATGGCCGTCGGTGTTGACTGTCACTGCTGTCGCAGCCGGGGTCACGTATCTCGTCGCTGACAAGTAAGAGCGGCATACTTGACGGCATGAGCGGACCAGTCGTCGACCTTGCCGAGAAGTTCGATCTGTTCAGCGAGCACTGGTCACCGAAGCTGGTGGCGACCCTGAACGATTACGACGTGAAAGTCGTTCGTATCAAAGGCGACTTCGTCTGGCACACGCACGAGGACACCGACGAGCTGTTCGTGGTGATCGAGGGCCGGCTCACCATCCAGCTGCGCGACGGGGACGTCGAACTCGGGCCGGGCCAGCTGTTCGTCGTCCCGCGCGGAGTGGAGCACTGCCCCCGCGCCGACGACGAGGTGAAGGCGCTGTTGCTGGAGCCGGCCGGCGTCGTCAACACCGGTGACGCGGGCGGCGAACTCACCGCAGTCGTCGAGAAGATCTGAACGCTGGACCACCGCTGCCCGGTCAGCGATCGGGCTCCCACTGCAGCACCTGGTCGACAAGCGCCTGCTGGTCGGCCGCGCTGTCGAGGCGGAGGACCGGCTGGCGGCGCTCGGCCAGCCACTTCCCGTGCCCGACGAGGCTTCGTCCCTCGAACGCTGGATCGTCGTAGCCCTTCGCCCAGTCGAGGAACTCCGCCCAGGCGTCGGCATCGAACGGTCGGCCGGCCCGCCGATGCACCTCACGTGCTTCGAGACGCCGCAGTCTGGCAGAAGGGTCGAGGGTCAGGAACACGATGGCGTCGCACTCGTCGACGATCTCCTCACCCCACCCCATCATCGATCCGGAGAGCACCCAGGCTTCGCGCGGGACGAACATCTGCCGCATCAATGTGCACCGGTCGGCTTCTGGTCGCTTCGTGATGTAGGGCGGGTCGCTGGGCAGCCAGAAGTAGTCATCGGCGTCGGCGTGTGGCACCGACCAGTAGTTCGCCAGCGCCCGGGCCAGGGTGGTCGTCCCCGAACCACTGGCCCCCATGACGTGAACTCTGCTGCGCCTCACGAGCCGTAGATCAGGTCCGCGTAATCCTCGCGGTGCTTGGACATGTACGACTTGTAGAACGGGCACAGCGGCATCACCTTGCGCTGCCCCTTGGCCCGTACGTCGGCCAGAGACTCGCGCGCCAGTGTCGAGGCCACGCCGTGCCCCTCGAACTCGGGCTGCACCTCGGTGTGCGTGAAGACGATGAGGTCGTCCGTCAGCTGGTAGACGGCGAAGCCCGCTAGCGCACCATCGATGTGCGCCTCGTAGCGGTTCTCGGCTGGGTTATCCGTGATCACGACATCGGTCATGCAACGAGACTAACCGTGTCGACCTTGGGACCGGCTGGCCCACGAATCGTGGTGTGGTGGGCAATCGACGCACAAACCGGGCGAAGGGCGAGGCGGAGGGCGGGTCAGCGGTACTGCGCACCGATCTGCCGGCCCACCTGCTCCAACAATGACTGCGCGTTCGCCATTGACTGTTCCGCCGAGGGTTCGAGGTCCGAAAGAGTCCACGCCGCAGTGATTCCCGCGTCCGCGAGACGTTCCGAAGAAAGCAACGACCGCCCGGCCACCGCCACCACGGGAACGCCGTGCCGTCCGGCCGCGGTGGACACCCCCACGGGTGCCTTGCCCGCCAACGACTGCTCGTCCAACGACCCCTCTCCGGTGATCACCAGGTCCGCCCCGGCCACTGCGGCATCGAAATCGAGCAGCGACAGGATCAGATCGATTCCCGGTTCGAGGCGCGCACCGAGACCGGTCAGCGCACCGAAACCGGCACCCCCGGCCGCGCCAGCCCCCGGAACGTCCCGGAAGTCGGTGCCGACGACCGGTGCGAGTACGTCGGCCCACCGTCCCAGCGCATCGTCCAGTGCCGCCACCTCACTGGGTGACGCGCCCTTCTGCGGTCCGAAAACCGCTGCAGCACCGTCCGATCCGAGCAACGGGTTCGTGACGTCAGACGCCACAACCACTGTTGCTCCATCGAGGCGTTGCCGCACGGGATCCAACGACACCGAAGCGAGAGTGAACAACCCGGCGCCACCCCGGGCGATCGGCGTACCGGAAGCATCCAGCAGCTGTGCACCCAGGGCGGCGAGCATGCCGGCACCCCCGTCGGTCGAGGCGCTGCCGCCCAGGCCGACGACGATCTCGCGGGCTCCGGTCGCGAGAGCGGCGTCGATGACCTGCCCCAGGCCGTACGTCGAGGCGGTCATGGGTGCCAGCCGTCCACCGGGCAGCAACGAGAGTCCGCACGCCGCGGCCAACTCCACCACCGCGCGGTCGCCGTTGACCGCGAACGGAGCAGACACCGGGTCGCCGACGGGACCGTCGACGGTTACCTGGTGTTCGGTGAAGCCAGCCGCGACGGCGGCAGCAACGGTGCCGTCACCGCCGTCGGCGATCGGCAGCAGCACGATCTCCGCCGACGGCAGCGCCGACTGCAGTCCTGAGGCAAGCGCCGCCGCGACCCCGGAGGCCGACAGCGACCCCTTGAACTTGTCGGGGGCGACGACGATTCTCATGTCTGCTAGTCCAGCAGACTGATCGCGGTCGGCGCATCGGTACCGACGGCCGCCAGGTCCTCGAACTCGACCACGTTGTCGAGCTCGGTGCCCATCGCGATGTTGGTGACGCGTTCCAGGATCACCTCGACCACGACCGGCACCCGCAGGTCCTGGGCGAGCTTCTGCGCGTCCGCAAAGGCCTGCGGCAACTCCTCAGGGTCCTGCACCCGGATGCCCCGGCAGCCCAGTCCCTCAACGACTTTCAGGTGGTCGACACCGTAGCCACCAAGCTCGGGGGCGTTGATGTTCTCGAAGGACAGTTGCACGTGGTAGTCCATCGAGAAGCCGCGCTGACTCTGCCGGATCAGGCCGAGGTAGGCGTTGTTGACCAGGACGTGCACGTAGGGGATGTTGAACTGCGCGCCGACCGCGAGTTCCTCCAGCATGAACTGGAAGTCGTAGTCACCCGAGAGCGCCACGACCGGTGCATCCGGCCGCGCAGTGGCAACGCCGAGCGCGGCGGGCATCGTCCAGCCCAGCGGACCGGCCTGTCCGGCGTTGATCCAGTGCCGCGGTCCGTAGACGTGCAGGAACTGCCCGCCGGCGATCTGCGACAGCCCGATCGTCGACACGTAGACCGTGTCACGGTCGAAGGCCCGGTTCATCTCTTCGTAGACCCGCTGCGGTTTGATCGGAATCGAGTCGAAGTGGGTGCTTCGCTGCAGCGTGTGCTTGCGCTGCTGGCAGTCCTTGACCCACACGTCCCAGTCGGGGAACTCCCGCTCCCGCGCCGCCTCCACGAACAGCGACAGGGCAGCCCCGGCGTCGGACACGATGCCGTAGTCGGGCGCGAAAACCCTTCCGATCTGGGTGGGTTCGATGTCCACGTGCACGAACGTGCGCCCCGCGGTGTAGGTGTCCAAGCCGCCAGTGTGCCGGTTGGCCCATCGGTTGCCGATGCCCAGGACGAAGTCGGACTCCAGCAGGGTCGCGTTGCCGTAGCGCTGCGAGGTCTGCAGGCCGGCCATGCCCGCCATCAACGGGTGGTCGTCGGGGATCGCGCCCCAACCCATCAGCGTCGGGATGACCGGGATGTTCGCGGCCTCAGCGAAGGACACCAGGAGGGACGAGGCGTCGGCGTTGATGATCCCGCCGCCGGCAACGATCACCGGACGCTCCGCCTTCGCCAGCATCGCCAGCGCGTGGTCGATCTGCGCCCGGGTGGCCGCCGGTTTGTAGACCGGCAGCGGAGTGTAGGTGTCCGGGTCGAAATCGATCTCCGCCATCTGCACGTCGAACGGCAGGTCGATCAGCACCGGACCGGGACGACCAGAGCGCATCAGATGGAAGGCCTGCTGGAAAACGCCTGGCACCTGGGCGGGTTCGAGGACGGTCGTGGCTGCCTTCGTCACCGGGGCGGCAATCGAGGCGATGTCCACCGCCTGGAAGTCCTCCTTGTGCAGCCGCGCCACCGGCGCCTGGCCGGTGATGCACAGGATCGGGATCGAGTCGGCGCTGGCCGAGTAGAGACCCGTGATCATGTCGGTGCCCGCCGGCCCGGAGGTGCCGATGCAGACGCCGATGTTGCCCGCGGCGGCGCGGGTGAAACCCTCCGCCATGTGCGAGGCGCCCTCGACGTGCCGGGCCAGGATGTGCTTGATCCCGCCGTGCTCACGCATCGCATCGTAGAACGGGTTGATCGCGGCACCCGGCAGCCCGAACGCCGTTGTCGCGCCCTCGAGTTCGAGGATCTTCACTGCCGCGTCGACGGCTCGCATCTTCGTCATGAGCCCGACACCTCCTGCCCGGACAAGCGCTCGACGCCACGCAGCAGCGCGGAGTGGTCCAGCGAACCGTCGCCCTGCGCCCGCAGCGAACCGATCAGCTGGGCGGTCGCCGCCCCCAGCGGGATGGCAACACCCTTGGCCCGCGCGGACTCCAGGATGATGCCCATGTCCTTGTGGTGCAGGTCGATCCGGAAGCCGGGGGTGAAGTCACCGGCCAGCATGCTGGCGCCCTTGCGGTCCAGCACGGTGCTCCCGGCCAGCCCACCGGCCAACGCCTTGAGCCCCGCTTCTGCGTCCACGCCGTACGCGCGCAGCAACACGATGGCCTCGGCGACCAGCTCGTAGTTGCCCGCGACGATCAGCTGGTTGGCGGCCTTGACGGTCTGACCTGAGCCAGCCGGCCCCACGTGCACGATGGTCTTGCCGACCACTTCCAGGTACGGCGTGGCGGCCGCGACGTCGTCGTCCGCGCCCCCGACCATGATCGACAGGACCGCTTCCTTCGCGCCGGCCTCGCCACCGCTCACGGGTGCGTCGATGACGCGAATCCCGCGCTCGGCGCCCGCCTGCGCCAACTCGACGGCGACGTCCGGGCGGATCGTTGACATGTCGATGTGCAGCGTGCCCGGCTTGGCGTTCGCGTAGATGCCCTCCTCACCGAGCGCCACGCCGAGCACGTCGGGGGAGTCCGGGACCATCGTGATGACGACCTCGGCCTCGGCCACGGCGTCGGCAACGCTGGACGCGCCCTTCCCGCCGCGGGCGACGAGAGCGTCGATGGCAGGCTGGCTGCGGTTGTAGCCGACAACGGTGTGTCCGGCGTCGACCAGGTGTCCGGCCATCGGGGCACCCATGATGCCCAGGCCGATGAATGCGATCGTGCTCATAACTACTGGCTCCTAAGGGTTTTCGGCGGTGCGTGGTCAGCTGCGCTGTTCGCGCGGCAACCAGGTCAGGCTGTCGGCGGTGTCGGTGGCGGGGATGTACTCCAGCGCCACCCGGCCGTCGTACCCGGCGCGTTCGAGGTGTGCGAGGTGGTCGGCGATGGGCAGTTCGCCGCTGCCCGGCTCGTGCCGGCCCGGCAGGTCGGCGACCTGCACGTGGGCGATGCGATCGGCGTACGTGTCGATGCCTGCGGAGACGTCGTCGCCGTTGTTGGCCAGGTGGAAGATGTCGAAGAGCATCCGCACGTTCGGCTCCCCGACCCGGTCGAGTACGCCGGCCACGTCCGCGGCCGTGCGCAGCGGGTAGGGCTTGGGTCCGCTGACCATCTCGACAAGCACGGTGCGATCGGCACCGACGGTCTTCGCGGCGTACCTCAGGTTGTCGGTGGCCACGGCGTCCTGCTCGGCGGGGTCCACGCCCTCGAGGCGGTTGCCGTAGAGCGCGTTGAACGCCGGCACGTCGAGCTGCGAGGCGATCGAGGCAACCACGGCCACGTTGTCCCGGAAGTCCTGCTCGCGCCCGGGCTGGGACACCACGCCGCAGTCCGGACCGGTGAGGTCAGCGGCCCAGAAGTTCAGCCCGATCAGTTGCACCCCGGCGTCGCGGACTGCGCTCACGAAGGCATCGACGTCCTGGTCGGCGGGCACCGGTTGGTCCGGCCAGGGCCACCAGAACTCGACGGCGGAGAAACCGGCGTCGGCGGCGGCCTGCGGGCGCTGCAGGAGCGGCACCTCCGTGAAGAGCAGGGAGCAGTTGACTGCGTAGCGGAGAGACATGAGCAACCTTCCGTAATACGGAAACAAGTTTCTGTATTACGGAACACTAAGACGTGACTCACCGCACGTCAAGGGTTAGATATCGGCTACTGTCTTCCGCATGACGGAAAACGACGGGCCTAAGGCCAGCGAACGGGTCCAGTCGCTGGATCGTGCCTTCGGCCTGTTGGAGCACCTCGCCGATGCCGGACGCCCGGTCGGCATCTCCGAACTAGCGGAGATGAGCGACATCCCGCTGCCGACGATCCACCGACTGCTGCGCTTCCTGAGCAACGAAGGCTATGTGCGACAGGACAATTCACGCCGCTACGCACTCGGGCTGCGGCTGATCCGCCTCGGCCAGTCGGCCAGTCGCGGCCTGGACGTCTGGGCACACGGCGAACTCGGCGGTCTGGTCGAGCAGTTCGAAGAGACCGCCAACCTGGCCATCCTGCAGGGCGATCTGGCGATCTACGTCGGCCAGGCGCCCTCCCCGCACACGATGCGGATGTTCACCGAGGTCGGCCGCGCGGTGTCGCCGCACTGCACCGGCGTCGGCAAGGCGATGCTCGCCGAGCTGCCCGACGATCGGATCCTCGCGCTGCTCAAGCGAACCCGGATGCCCGCCATCACGGCGCACACCATTACCTCGCCCGAGGCGATGATGGCCGACATCGAGCAGATCCGGGAGCGCGGGTACGCCGTCGACGACGGGGAGCAGGAGCCGGGCGTGCGGTGTGTCGCGGCTGCGGTCCGCGGCCTGCCGTTCCCCGCCGCCGTGTCGATCTCCGGCCCCAACAGCCGCGTGACCGAAGAAAAGGTGCCGCAGATCGCGCCCGTGCTCATGCAGGTCGCTGAGCGGCTGCGCGACCGGTTCCCCAGCAGCGCCGGCCAGGTCGGTTTCGTCGGCTGAGCGGGTGTTCAATGGTGGGCAGTCCCAATCCCACGGCTGCGGAGTTTCCCATGAGCCAGTTCGAGGTCCCTACCGTCGACATCTCGGCGTACGTCGGGGACGGCACCCCCGAGCAGCGCGCCCTCGTGGCCCAGCAGATCGACGCGGCTTGTCGCTCCGTCGGATTCATCCAGATCGTCGGCCACGGGATCCCGCCGCAAACGGCGGCCGGATTGGCCTCGGCGATGGACGACTTCTTCGGGCTGCCGTTGCCGGACAAGAAACAGTGGATCCGTCCCGCCGCTGAGAACCGGGGCTATACGCCCCCGAAATCGGAGACGCTGGCGCTGAGCCTGGGGGTGCAGTCGGAGAAGCGGATGAAGGACTTCTTCGAGGCGTTCAATGTGGGGTCCAGTGCGTCTGACTACCCGGGCGATCAGTTGCAGGACGGTCACTACGCCGAGAACACCTGGCCAGCCGTCCCGGGTTTCCAGGAGCGGGTCGATGCCTGGCGCGACGAGGTAGCGCGGGTCGCCCGGACCATGGTCGCGATCTTCGAAGACGCGCTGTCGTTGGCACCGGGATCGCTCGCGGCGTTGGCGCAGCATCCGATCGAGGTGCTGCGGATGAACAACTACGCGCTGCCGTCCGGGACCAACGTCGAGGTCGACGAGGATCTGATCGGGATGGGCGAGCACACCGACTACGGCATCGTCACGTTGCTGTGGGCCGACCAGGTCAAGGGGCTGCAGGTGCTGCACGACGGCAGCTGGCACGACGTCAGCCCGGCCGACGGCGCGCTGCTGATCAACCTGGGTGACCTGACGACCCGCCTCACCAACGAGCAGTGGCTCTCCACCCTGCACCGGGTCAAACCGCCGATCGTCAACGGCACCATCGAGCGGCGGCGCTCGGCTGCCTACTTCTTCGATGCCGACGCGGAAGCCGTTGTGGGACCGTGGGATTCGTTCGTGTCGGCGGATCGGCCGCGGCTGTACGACGACGTCACCGTTGATGAGCACATCCGCGCCAAGTTGGCCGGTTCGCGGGCCGGCGTGCGCAACGTGGCCGCGCAGCGGGAGAACGCCCGGGTGACAGCGACCCTGGCCTAGCCCGTGGGCAGGGCGAGCGGACACGTGAACTCCTTGTCGCCGTACGTCGATCGGATCCTTGCGCTCGGGTCGGCCGGGACGCACCCGGCAGGTACGGCGATCGGTGTCCAACGCGGTGACCAACGGGAGGTCGCTTGGGGCGGCTGGGCGCTCCTGCCAACGGAGAGCGACCCGGGTGTTCCGATGTGGCGCGAGGTGCTCTTCGATCTGGCCTCGGTCACGAAACTGGCTGTGACGACGACGCTTTCGATGCAACTGGTCGCCGCGGGCGAGTTGTCGCTGGAAGCCCCGGTCGCGTCGTACCTGCCGGCCTTCCCGCATCCGCAGATCACGGTCGAGCAATTGCTCACGCACACAGCGGGACTCAAGGCCTGGTGGCCGCTCTACTGCGTGCCGGACGATCCGATCGCGACCATCTGCGCGCTGCCGCTGGCCGCCGAGCCGGGCACGCGATTCGACTATTCCGACCTCGGCGTTCTGCTGGCAGGGGCCGTGGTCTCAGCGGTGATCGGGCAGTCACTGGAGGTCGCCTTCGCCGAGCGGGTCGCCGGGCCACTGGGGTTGGCGGCGCGGTTCGGCCCGCTGGATCCGGCACTCGCGGCAGCGTCGGCTGACAGCGACGGGTACGAGTACGCCATGCTGGCGACCGGTACACCGCACCCAGTTCCGTTCGGGCCCAATGATTATGGCGGATGGCGCACCGGTGTCGTGCGCGGCGAGGTCGCGGACGGGAACGCGACCCATGCCTTTGGGGGAGTCGCCGCGCACGCTGGCCTGTTCGCGTCCATTGATGACCTGGTGACGCTGGGATCGGCGCTGCGCTCGGGGTTCGTGCCTGGGTCGGTGCTCGCCCGTTTCGCCCGACCCTCGCCGGTGAATCCGGCTCAGGCTGTTGGCTTCCGCCGACGGATCCTGCCCGGCGGCGGGGTGGCTTTGGAACACCCGGGTTTCACCGGCAGCTACCTCGGGTTCGCGCTCGACGAGCCTCTGGTGGTCGCCGCGGCCGCAACCCGGCTGCACGGAACGGTCGGGCCGCTGCTTCCGCAAGCCCTTCCGGACACGATCGCGACGGCCGACGTGGTGCAGGTGGCCTGGCAAGCAGCCGGGTGAGATGTCCGTGCAGTGCGCTGTGCTGCCTCCTCATTCGTGACCGCCGTACCCCCGCGGCGGCCGCACAGCAGGAGGTACGGAGATGGAAACAGCACTGACCGGCGTGATCGGGATGAGCGATCTGATGCACGCGATGCGGACCGAGACCCGGCGCATCATGGACGCGGCCGATGGAGATCTGCTCCTGGAGCACTCAATGATCCTGGACCGGCTGATCGATGCCGAGCTGCTGACCAGCGGGGAGTCCGAACAACTGCTCGACATCTTCCGACGGGTGCAGGAGGCGGGCGAACCCAAACACGATCCGGCGGCGGCCTACTTCGCGGTGCAGGCGATCTACGACAAGATCGCGGCGGATCCGGCGGTCAGTCCGGTGGCCGTGGTCATCGCCGGGGCGGGGCTCGGCAGCTTCCAGGTCAGCCCCGGCGAAGACGGTGGGTCCGTGGTGGGTGTTGCCCGGATGAGCCACGGTCAGCAACTGGCCGGGATCGGTGCGGCGATCGGCACGATCCTGGGCGGCGTCGCCGGAGGAGTTCTCGGTGGCGCGATCGGCGGCTACCTCGGCAGCATGCTCGATGAGAAGAAGGACAAGAAAAAGACCTGACGGGGCCGCGCTAGAGCGACCAGGCCTGTGTGCGGGCACGACGGGTCTCCAGTTGACCGCGCACCCAGGCACCGAGCAGGGCGCCAGCACACAGAACGACGCAGCTCAGAGCAGCCCAGAACAGTTGCAACGGGACGTTGAGCTCGACCCCGCGATGGACGGCGGCGACGGCGCCGAGAGCCAGGGTGAGCAGGCTGGCCGCTGCGGAAGCGACAAGGGCAGGGCGCCACCCGAGGCGGAACAGCAGGCCGTTCGCCAGGCCGGCAACGCCGTACGCCAGGCAGGTGGCGACCGCGAGGACCACCAGGGGCGACGTGCTGGCGGTGCCGTCGGCTCCGCTCAGGAACGGTCGCGCGACTCTGGGTAGCAACAAGGCCGGGGCAAGGAAGCCCACCGCCATCATGCAGAAGCCCCGCAGCAGGACAGACCCAGCGGAAGGTTCGGTTCGGTCAGCGTTCATCGGTCCTCCTGGGTGGCGGGGAAGCTCAGTGGTAGGTCTTGAACTGCAGGTTCTCCTGGATGTGGGAGGCCACATCGGGATCCACCTGCGTACCGGTGATGGTCAGGGCCGCCGACTTCGGATACGGCCACTGGGTCGCGACGATCCATACCCCGTGTTTGGTGCTGGAGCCGTCGGTGTAGGTGAATTCGCGGGCCACTGCGTCGTGCGCGCCGTTGACGGTGATGCGATTGGTGGTCCCCGGCTGGTAACCGCTGAGGCCGACCGTCGCCGGAAGGTCGAGCCGGGCCAGCGCGGTGTAGGCGCCACTGTCGTCACCCAGTTCACCGGCGGCCTGCAGTTGCATGCCATCACCCGAGTACCTCACGGTGAACGGCTTGCTGGCGTCGCTCGACTTCTTCCAGCTCTGCGGCACTTGGAAGATCAAGTGACCCTCGGTGACCTCGACGTACTCCACCTGCCCACCCCCACCGGGTTCGGGCCCGGTCGTCGACGAACTGCACGCACTCGTGAAGAGCACGCCACACACAGCCAGCGCAGCAGTTGCGGCGGTGATGCGCATCAGTTGCCCCCTGTGACGCAATCGGAGTAGGCAACCGGCTCGCGCTTCCCGGAGGAGTCGGGTGCTCCCAAGTAGGAGGCCGCGGTTGCCTGTGACTCAGAGTCTTCCAAGCTGAAGTCGAAGCCCAACGCGACGCCAACCTTGACGTTCAACCCGAACGCTGTCGTGTCCTTCACGTTGTCATAGGTTACGGCGCTGACTCTGGCGCGGTCGTGCATGAGCTGTTGGAACGGGTCCTTCGGATCGGCGTACGACGGGTCGATCCCGCCCGCGGCGATGGCGCCGGCCCACGAGTAGTTCGTGTCACCGCCCAGCCAGTTGGTGATGGTCTGCTGTGCCGCTGTGTCATTCGCGTCGATGGACAGATCAGTTGTGATGACGGTGGCCTTCGTCTTGTCGGTGCTGGTCAGGATGCTGCCGTCGCCGCCGCTCTTCTTGCCGTTCTGGGTGTCACCGGATGCCGACGATCCGCCGGAGATCCCGCCCTCGGTGGTGCTCACGAACTTCAGACCCACCACCTTGCCGTCCTTGTTCTTGGTGATCGCCATCGTCACGTCGGCGGCGCCCTGGGTGCCCCACGTGGCAGTCCACAGCTGCGACCCCACGCTGGCGTCGATGCCCAGGGAGGTGGTGTACGTCGTGTCCCCGGTCAGGTTGTCGGTGTTGACGGCCCACTGTGAGTTGAGGCCGATCTTGCCAACGACCTGGGAGGCGGGGACGGACTCACCGGTTTTGTTCTCGCCGGTTCCCGTTTTATTGGTCAGGCTGATCCCCAACTCGCCGGAGACATCGCCGGTGAGTTTGATGTTGGTCATCTGCGAGTCCGGGTCCCTCGGCGGGTCCGCGCAGCCGCCGAACGCACAGTAGATGGCATACCCGGGGCTGTTCTCCATGGCGGCCTGGTCGGCGAGATAGTGCTCCAGACCCGTCCGGAACTCCTCCGCTTTCTTCTTCCCGTCGGGACCGCTGAAGCTCCACGTGGACCCGTAGTCGAACTCCAGGCCGGCCCCGAAATTGACCTTGGCGCCCGCTTCGAGTTTGCCGAACGTCGCGTCCGCTCCGACGCCGCCGGTGGCCCCGACGCTGCCGCCGTCGGTGGCGGTCAGCTCCACGGAACCGTCACTGTAGACGGTCTCGACCAGACCGGCGTTGTCCCCGATCTCGATGAAGAAGATCTTGACCTTCGAGTTGTACGACTGGCCCTTTTCGTTGAACTTGCACTTATCAGGCTGGAAGTCCTTGTCGGTCTTTCCCCCGGAGGGTGCCGGTCCACACGTGCCGTCGCTGCGCAGGATGCTGTTGACGGCCTTGCACATGGCCACTTTGACCGAGTTGTCCTTGGTCACTGCCAGCACGACGGCCGCGACCAGCATCGCGGCGAGCACGATCGCACCGATGTACTCGAGGCTGGATACCCCTCGCTCAGCCGCGCTCCGCCTGGTCACGCGTGGACCGTATGTCCGTGACGGTGCTCAGCACCCGGGTCGCCGGGCCCAAACCCGGGCCCAAATCGGGCAGCTCGGGACGCCTCGGTCAGCGGGTAATCGGGACCTTGAGGTCGGTGAAGCCCTTGAGGCGCACGGTGATGTCGGTGAGGTTGGCTGGTAGGGCGGGGTAGGCGGCGGTCATGACCCTGGGTTGGGGGCTGACGGTGCTGGGGGGCGTGCAGACGCATTCGGGTGTTCTGCTGCCGAAGCGGTACGCCGAGAACATGGTGACGATGTACGCCTTCTTGCCAGCCGTGTCGACGAGGGTCGGCCACGTGGTGGACAGATTCGGTGCCAGGGGAGAGTCCCCGCCCTGGGGTGCGGTGAACCAGAAGGTCAGCACGGTGGATTTGGCGCCGGTGCGGACCGAGGAGATGAACACGGTCGCTTGTTTGCCGTTCTTCAGGAAGGTGCTGCTGGTGGCCTGGGCGATGGATTTGTTCTGGAAATTCAACATGTCCGGGGGCATCGTGGCGCCAGCACCCGGTGTCGCGCTCCCGGTTGCGCTGGAGGAGGTCGGCGGAGCGGGACTGCTGGTTTGTTTGGGGTCGCTGCCGGTGCACCCGGTCAGGGTCAGGGCTGCGAGCAGGGTGGTCACGGCGCTGAGTCGCGCGGAGGAGCGTTTCACTGGGCACCTCCTGGGTTCGCGAACGACAACGAGACGCGCCGGTTGAGTGCCTTGCCTGCTGCGCTGTCGTTGCTGGCGACCGGGTCGGCTTCGCCCTTGCCCTGGGCGACCAGGGTGATCCCGGTGGGAACCATCGGCGTGAGCGCGGCCACGACGGCTTGGGCGCGGCGTTTGGACAGGTCCAGGTTGTGTGCCTCGGTGTTGTCGGAGTCGGTGTAGCCGATCACGTTGACGGTGCCGGTGACCCCGTCGGCCTTCAGGGCGGAGGCGGCTTTGGCAAGGGTGGCGTTGGCTGCGGGAGTGAGTGCGGCGCTGTCGACGGCGAACAGGATGTCGGAGGCGATGTCAACGGACTTGGTGTCCGATTGGGTGCGGTCGGTGATCTGGCCGCTGAGGTCGCTGACGGCCTGGGTCAGGGGCAGGATCGACTGGTTGGTGTTGGTCACCTTGGCCAACGCGGGCTGGTCGATGGCCGGCCATCCGGTGCCCACCACAATGGGTTTGTCCGCTGGCCGGGTGGGCGTCATGGCCCCGTCCTGGACGGAAACGTTGGGGATGATGCTGCCGGCGATGTTCACGTCCACCGTGGAGACGCTGGAGGGCAGGGTCGGGACCACGTAGTAGAACGCGTACGCCTTGCCCGCGTTGTCGTCGTCCACGTGGCTGCCAAAGTCCCCCTGCGAGCACACGCACCGGTCATCCGAACCGAGCAGGGTGACGTAGAGCTTCTTCCCTGCCGAGTCCACCACCCCGGCGTTGGTGAGTTGGTCCGTGCCCTTTCCCTTCGCCGAGAGGTCGGCGGCGGAGTAGATGATGGAGCCCAGGTTGAAGGAGTCAGCACCTTGGGTGCCGGCCGGGAAACCGATGGAGAAGTACACCGCGGTCCCGCCCTGGATCCGCCGCACCCCGTGCACGGTCACCACCCCTTGCGGCGTCGTCGTGGACCCGGCATACCCGACCTGCACCTGACCCAGGACCGGCACGGTGTTCTCATCGGCGGCGGTGGCTGTGTCCGTCAGGCCTAACGAAGCGGTCACCACCGCCACAGCGGCAGCAGCGATGCGGCGGGTGGAGGTTCTCATACGTTGCTCAGCGGGTGAGGGGAACCGTGAGGTCGGGGAATCCGGAGAGACGGAAGGTGACCTGCGACAGGCCGGCGGGCAGCGGCGGGTATTGCGCGGTCAGCACGCGGCGGGTGGGTTCGATCATGTTGACGTCGGTGCAGACGCAGAAGGTTCCCTTCTGGACGCCGGTGAAGGTGTTGACCCCGTACCTGTTCTTGGTGCCGGCGTCGATGAGGCCGGGCCAGGTCTCCGGGCGGCTGGAGGAGATCGGCGAGGCCCACGGCGTGCCAGTAGTTACCCAGAAGGTGAGCACGGTGGTGTCGGGGGTGGCTCTGATCGAGGCGACCGACAATGTGGCCTCGGCGTGGTTGCTGAGGAATGCCGTGCTTTTGGCGGTAGCCGCGACCTTGTCGATCTTGTAGTTGAGCAAATCCGGCGGCACGGTGGCGGTGGGGGTGGCCGACCCCGTTCCTTGGCTGGTGGTGCTCGTGCCGTTACCAGTGGGTGCGGAGGTGGGATCGTTCGTGCCGCCACCGCCGGTGCACGCAGTCAGGCTGAGGCTCGCGGCCAGCGCCAGGAGCGCGGTGCCACGAAGGGCTTGCTGGACGGACCGGGTCACTGGCCGGCCCCCTTGAACGAGAGGGAGACCCGCCGGTTGAGCGCCTTACCGGCGTCGGTGTCGTTGCTGGCGACCGGGTCCGCTTCGCCCTTGCCCTGGGCGACGAGCGTGATCCCGGCGGGAACCATCGGCTGGAGGGCGGTGACCACGGCCTGGGCGCGGCGCTTGGACAGATCGAGGTTGTGCGCCTCGGTGTTATCGGAGTCGGTGTAGCCGATCACGTTGACCGTTCCTGTGATCCGGTCGGCCTTCAGCCCGGCGGCGGCCTTGGCCAAGGTGGCGTTGGCCGCGGGAGAGAGTGCGGCGCTATCGACGGCGAACAACACATCGGAGGCGATGTCGACCGATGTGGTGTCGGACTTGGTGCGCGTCGTCAGCTGTCCGGAGGTGACTTGTTGGGTCAGGGCGTAGATCGAGGTGTTCGGGTCGGTCACGCTGCTCAGGGCGCTCTGGTCGATGGCCGGCCAGCCCTTGCCGAGCGCGATGGGCTCATCAGCAGACACGGTGGGCGTCATTGCCCCGTCCTGCACCGGGACGTCGGGGATCACTTTGTCGCCGATCACCACGTCGAGGTTCTTCACCGACGACGGCAGCTGCGGCAGCACGACGTACATGACGAATGCGGTTCCCGCGGAGTCGCTTTTGGCGTGCTCCAGCACGCTGCCGTGCGAGCACACACACCGGTTGCCGCTAGCCAGCAGGGCGCTGTAGACCTTTTTTCCCGACTGGTCGACGGCAGCGACGATGCCCAGATCGTCACGCGCCGAGTTGCGACCGGACGCAGCATACTTGCGGAACTGGTCGACCAGGGACAGCGAATAGTTCAACGTCGACGGGTCCGCGGTCCCGGCGGGGAATCCGGCGGAGAAGTACACCGCTGTGCCACCGGGGATCCGGCGCACCCCGTGCACAGTGAGGACCGCTTCCGGGGACTGGGGATTGATCGTGCCCCGGCTGATCGCCTGGCCCAGGACCGGGATCGCTGTGTCGTCGACGGCCCGGGCGGGTGCGACCCACCATCCCGTAGCGACGGTGGCAGCGCAGACCACGGCCGCAAGTCGTCTGACACGCCTGGTAGTCACGAGCGGTTCTCCTGCTGGATCGATAGGAATGCGGTCTTCAGGCAACGGTTGTCGACCATAGCCGAGGTTCGCTGCACGAATCGTTCTGGCCATCGGTCAGTTGCTCAACCGCGGCTCGAAATGAAACACCACCCGACCCGGATGGGCCTGCACCGGATCACCGTCGCCCGGGAAGGTGATCGGGATCTGCACATCTCCGCAGGTCGCCACCGCGTCGGTGTCCGGTGGTGGGGTCGAAGTGGTCGGTGACGGTGTGGCCGCACCGGACGTCGAGGACGACGGGGACGGTGCCGGCGGGGGTGTCGGCGTGGGAGTGGGGGTCGGTGCATCGGGCAGTCGGCAGGGTCCGAGTCGCATTCCGGTGCGTGCGACCGCGGAGCGGGTCTCCTGTCGCCCGGACTCCAGTTTGCGCTGGCTCTGAACGGTCACTTCGACACGGTCGGAGTCGGGGTAGTAGTGGTAGGAGATAACGCTGGCACCGCCGCGGCCGGCGAAGTCGTTGGCGGCGTCCTGGCCGAGCCCGGACAGGCCGCGTCCGCGCAGGAGCGCGTCGATGATCGCCGAGGGCGCGTCCTTGGCGATCTGTTGCGCCGCTGCGAGCGCGGTCGCGTCAGCGGCGGTCTGTAGGTTGCTGGCCTGATCCGTTGCTTTGTCGTATTTGACGAAGGCCAGGAAGCCCACACCGAGCAGGAGGAGGGTGACCGCAACCACCACCGCCGTCACTGCCTGGCCGCGTTCGCCGCTGCGCATCTGCCCACTGACTCCTGACCGGTGACGCGACTGTGCGGGGAGTGGCCGCCGGCCACTCCCCGCACAACGTGTGGTGAGACGCATTTAGGACGCGGTGAGGATCTCGTTCACCTTGTCGCTGACCGTGCTCCTGATGTTGGCGGGGTTGATGGCGCTGATGATGGCGACCACCAGGAGTGCGGCCAGGATCACCATGCCGACGTATTCGAGTGCGGAGGCGCCACGCTCGCGGTCGGTGTAGCGAGCCTTCAGCACGTGCAGCGTGACCATCATGCGAGCGGCGAGGAAGTTCTGCATTTCGATCTCCTTGAACTTGAGGTTGCGGCCGGGAGCCCTTGTGTTGCTTCACCTTCGGGCTCCAGGAGCCCCCTTGGCGACAACCAAGAATTTACGGATTTGGCGAACCGGGCCGCAGGGTCCGTGGGCCCAACGACGGGCCCAAGTTCGGTGGTCGCACGAGACCCACCCAGGCTGCGATCGCCTCCGCGCGCGTCGTGACGCACAGCGCGGCGAAGATCTGGTTGATGTGGTTCTTCACCGTCTTCTCGGCGACGAACAGATGCTTGGCGATGTCGGAGTTGGACCGGCCCTCCGCCACCAGGTCCATCACCTCCACCTGCCGCGGGCTGAGGGTGTGGTTGCCGTCGCGCAGCCCGGACGGGCTCTCGATGGCCGCCGTGGTTCGCAAGGCTGCCAGAGCGGGCCCGGAGAAGGCGCCGATGCCGGCGGCGGCGCCGCGGATCATGTGGGACAGGGCAGAGGCGTCGAACGTGCCGTGAACCAGATACCCCACGGCGCCCGCACTGAGCGCCTGGCTGATCACAGCGGCGTCATCGGTGAACGTCAGCATCAGGACGGCGGAACCGGCGGCGAGGTCGGCCACGACGGACAGCCCGTCACGCCGTGGCATCCGGACATCGAGCAGCACCACGTCTGGTCGTGCCGCGGCCGCCTGGCGGATCGCTTCGTCGCCATTGCTCGCCTCCGCGACCACCGCGAGGTCCGGTTCGGTGCCGATCAGGGCGCGCAGGCCCGCTCGCACCACCGGGCTGTCATCGACGATGAGTACGCCGAGTGTGGTCTGAGTGGTTGTCATACCTCGATCAACCCCTGGGGATGGACGGTGCAGGTGAGCGTCGTGCCCTCGCCGGGCGCGCTGTGCCACAGCACGCGGCCGCCGATGCGAGCCATGCGTTCGTGCAGCCCCTTGACCCCCTGGTGACCGGCTCGAGCCGCCCGTTCGACCTGGATCGGATCGACTCCGCGGCCGTTGTCGGTGACCACCAGCACGCAGTCGTCGGCATCGATGCTCAATCTGACCGTGGCCTCTGCCGTGCTGCCCGCATGTTTGTGCACGTTGTCCAATGCCTCCTGGAGGATGACGAGCAGCTCGTAACGAATTGCCTCGTCCCGGGTGTCCAGCTCGGGGTCGATCTCGACGTGAGCGGTCCGTCCGGTGTGCACCTGCCAGGTCGCGACCACGTGCCGGGCCGCTTCGCCCAGGGGCTGCTCGGAGGTCCGGGCACGCAGATTGCCCATGATCTGCCGGATCTCGTGCACGGCTGTCCCGGCCATCTCCTGGACGTCGGCCGCGACGTCTACGGCCCGATCGGGGTCGCGCGCGAGGTACACCGGAAGGGCGCTGGCCGACATCACGATGCCCTGGACGGTCTTGGCGACCGAATCGTGCAGCTGCCGGCCCACGAGGGCCCGTTCCTCGGATGCGGCGGCAGTTGCTACAGCATCGCGAAGGGTCCGCTCATTGCGGTCCTGCTGGTCCAGCGCCCGGCGCAACGTCAGACCGAGGTACCACAGCATGAGATAGACGAACGGCACGACGACGATGGTCATGAGGTGGTCATCACCGGACAGTCCCCGGCTGTAGATGCCGACGGCGTACACGCTGATCAGGGTGGCGATGACGATCAGGCCGGCACCGAGCTCGATCCACAGTCCGAGGAGCACGGCCGTTGTGAGGACGGCCAGTACGAACGGGCTGATCGGGCCGCCGAGGGCGGTCGCGGAAGCGATGAGTAGGACATCGACCAGCGCGATCGAGGGGTGGCGGGTGACGGCCGCCAACAGATCCGGGCGGGTCAGGCCCAGGTAACTGGTCAGTCCCGCCACAACACAACCGGCGAGCGCAGCGGCGTCGAGCGGGCGCCCGAACGACGCCAGCAGCGCCGTGCCGATCGCGATGAGCCGGACGACGAACGCTGCCTGGGTCACCTTGAGGGCGACCCGGTTGATGCCCGCGGTTTCGCTAATTCCCACCGAACAGCCCCTTGAGCTGATCGCCGCCGATGGCGAAATACAAACCGACCAGAAAGATGATCAGGATGCCCGGGACCATGACCATCGTGACGATGAGCGTCACCCGCGGTTCGACGCGAGCCGCCTTCTGCCGCAGACGTTGGGCGTGGGCTTTGCGCATGTCGTCGGCGATGTGGGTGAGCGTGTCGACCAGTGGGGCGCCGAGTTCCTCGGCCTGCAGGTACGCCGTGACGAAATCCTCCACCGCCTCGGAGTTGGCCCGGGCGCGCAACCCGACGAAGGCGGCCCGCACCGTTGCCCCGTTGTCGATCTGACGGAGGGTGAGCTGGATCTCCTCACCGAGCGGGCCGCCGAACCGGTCAGCCACGGTCGCCAACGCGGCGCGGAAGCCGATCCCCGCGGTGACCGTGACCGACAGTACGTCGAGGAAGTCGGGCAGATCGGCGTCGATGCGCTCACGGCGTTTGCGGGCCAGTCCCGACAATCGAGCCAGGGGCAGGATGGTGACGGCGAGGACGCACAGGATGAGGAAGAGCAGGTTGCCCTTCAGCAAGAAGATGACGAAGGCGGGACTGATGATGAGCGACCACTGCGCGGTGCGGGCCAGCATCGAGTCGACGTCGAGTCCGTCGGGTCGGCCGGCGGAGTCGACCTGCCGTTGCAGCCAGCGCAGGGCGGGGTCCGGAAGGATCCGCCGTAACAGCGGCACGAACCGGTAGGACAGGGACGCCAGCGCGCTCTGGCCCTTGGACCGCTGCTGCTCGGCGCCGCGAAGCAGCGCGATCTCATCGGTCCCCAGATCCATCGCGGGGTCCGAACGCAGCATCCGGTAGCCGCGGGCGAAGACGACGACTGCGACCATCGCCACCAGGCCGGGCACCGCGCCGACCAGCCAGCTCACGAGTCGATCCTGGTCATGTGTCGGATGAGCAGATATCCGCCGCCGAAGAGTAGGGCAGCGACGACGAGCGCGACCTGGCCCAGGAGCGAGGTGGTCATCCGTTGCACCGTTCCCGGCTCGATGAAGTTCAGTAAGAGCAGCGACCCCGCTCCGATGACGATGACCATGTAGGCAGTCGCGACGGACTGGGCCAGGGTGGTGCGGATCTCGCGCCGCGTCTCCTTGCGCTGCTCCAAGGTGTCGGCAATGTTGCGCAACGCGGTGACCAGTGATCCGCCACTGCGCGACGCCACCACCAGGGTCGAGATGAGCACGCCGGCCTCGCGGGAACCGACCCGGGTGCGCAGGCCCTCCAACGCGGTCGGCAGGGGCGCGCCGAACTTCAACCGCGTCGCGACCCTGGACAACTCGGTGCGGGCCGGCTCGGACAACTCATCGCCAGCGATGGCGATGGCGGTGGGTAAGGACAGACCGGCATAGCTGGCGTTGGCGAGCACGCGGGCCAGGTCGGGCAACTGGGCGACGAACGCCTCACGGCGTCGAGCCTGCCCACGGCGCAGGTACCACCGGACCCCGAGCGCGCCGACCACCAGACCGAACACGGCCAGGGCGGGCGCCAGGAAATTCCAGACCGCCCAGGTGGCGACCAGGCCGACCGCGAGGCCGGCCAGGAGCACCACCACCGGCTTGCGGTCGATGCCGGCCAGATCGAGCTCACTTTCCAGCCACCGCCCGAGGCGGGTCTGTCGGAGTCGGCGATCGGCGTCATCGATGAGGCCCTCGGCGTGATCAGCGGCTGAGACGCCCTCGGCGCCGATGACGGCGCGTCTGCGGGCGGCCGCGGTCCCGGCGAATTCGCGTATGCCCAGGGCGAACAAGCAGATCGAGGCGAGGGACCCACCCAGGATCAGGAGGACGCTCATGGTGTCCACCAGCCCGCGCCGGAGTTCACCCCGCCGCTGGTGAAACGCTGGCGTAGTCGGTCGGGCAGCGGGCCAGCCACGAACCGGCCGGGCGAGCGCCCGTCGGCCGGCTCCCAGGTGAGCAACTCGTTCAACTCGAACGGCTCCTGCCGTCGGCTCGCGACGAACGACACGTTGGTCACGCGCCGGGCGCCGTCGGGGAACCGCATCAACTGGACAATGACGTCGATGGCCGAGTTGACCTGGTCGCGCAGGGCGTGGAACGGGACTTCCACATCGCTCATCGACGCCAGGGTTTCCAGCCTGGAGAGTGCATCGTCGGGGGAGTTGGCGTGCACGGTGGTCAATGAGCCCTCGTGACCGGTATTCATCGCCTGCAACATGTCCAGCGCTTCACCACCGCGGCATTCACCCACGATGATGCGATCGGGCCGCATCCGCAACGAGTTGCGCACCAGGTCGCGCACCGACACTGCGCCCCGGCCTTCGACGTTCGCCGGTCGGGTCTCCAGCCGGATGGTGTGTGGCTGGTTCAGGCTGAGCTCGGCGGCGTCCTCGATCGTGACGATCCGCTCACGCCCGTCGATGAAGCTCGACATGGCGTTCAGCAGGGTCGTCTTGCCCGAGCCGGTTCCACCAGAGACGACGACGTTGAGCCGCGCCTCGACACAGGCGCGCAGAAGCGCCGCGGTGCGCGCGTCCAGGGTGCCCATCTCGATCAGCCGGCCCAGCGGAAGAGAGACCGGGAAGAGCCGGATGGTCACTGTCGGTCCGTTCAGGGCCAGGGGAGGAAGGACCACGTTGACCCGGGCGCCGCGGGGCAGCCGGGTGTCAGCAGGCAGGCGCGCATCGGCCATGGGGCTGGACTCATCGACGCGGCGGTTGACGGTCGACACGATGCGGTCGATGGTCTGCAGCAACTGCTCCTCGCTGCTGAACGGGGCCGGCCACCGCTCCAGTCGCCCGTGTCGCTCGACGTAGATCGTTTCGTGCCCGTTGATCATGATTTCGCTGATCGAGGGGTCGGCGAGGATGGGTTCAAGGACACCGAGCCCGACGGCTTCGTCGACGACGCGGCGGATGAGCTGGTTGCGCTCGCTGGCACTGAGGATCACGCCCTCGCGCGACACGAGGTGGGCGATCACCCGCTCCAGCCGGGCCCGGCGTTGCCCAGGGTCCAGTTTGCTCAGCGCGTTGAGATCGACTTCATCCAGCAGCAGGGCACGAAAGCGGCCGACCAGGGAGTCATCCTCGCGGGTCGCTCCGACCGGCTGCGCGCCGGCAAAGGAGGCGTAGCTACGTTTCATTTGATATCCGGCATCTCGGCGGTACGGGAAACCGATCCCAGGTCGATCAGGATCAGGCTGGGTATGCGGACCTGGACGGTGTATCGCTGGGCGCGGTCAGCGGCGCCCCCGCTGATGGACTCGGCAGAAAGACTGCCCGGTAGGGCACCCCGGGCGGCCTGCACCGGATCCTGCCCGAGCGTCGCTGCACGGGCTGCGTCCCTCGCGGCCCAGCCCGCGGACAGGGTCACCCACCCGACGACACCTAGTTGGAGAGCGACCAGGGCGGCGAACAGCAGGATCGGAACGAGCCCGGCCAACTCGACGGCCGCCGTACCTCGTTCTCTCGCCCTGCGGTGGTTGATCACGGCTCGGCCACCACCGATCGGCTGGTCGTCAGGGTGGTGGGCAACCCGACCAGGTTGCCGAAGCCCATCGGGATCCGGACCGTCACCGAGATCGACCGGGAGCTGGGGGTGGCCACGCTCAGTCCCGAGGAGAACGAGCCCGGGATGGCCTGGACGGCCGCGGACCGGGCGGTGGAGGACTGGTGGCTCGTTGCGTACTCCCGCGCGGCGGCGCTGGTGGCGTGACCGGCCCAGATGAAGGTCAGGCCGGTGACCGCCAACTGCCAGGCGATCGCGGCGAGGATGAGCACGAAGGGGATGAGCGCCGCGTTCTCCAACGAGATCGCCCCGGCTTCACGCTTCCGGCGCCGGGTGCGCGGCGGCGCCGGGGCGGCGGCCGGCGCGGACGGCCGTTCGAGACCGACTTCGCGGCGCAGTCCGGACAACAACCGCCACCAGGCGACCTCGGTGATCGCCCGCGGGTTCCGCTCGTTCTGGGCGGCCTCGAGCAGCCGGGTCGACAGCGGGATCCGTACCTCAGTGACCCGCGCGGTGGTGAGGCGCGACACTGCTGAGGCGGGGAAAATGCTCTGCTTGTCGACCTTGTTGACCAGCACCCGCAGGTTGGCTTCGTCGCCGACGGCCAGTGCGGTCCAAGCCATCATCCGGCGGCGCATCGCGCGTACGGACATGACGTCGGCGGTGGTGACAACGAGGACTTCGTCGGCGACTTCCACACAGGCGGCTTGGCTGGGGGAGACGTGCCCGCCGCCGTCCAGGATCACGACATCGAACTCACGCCGCAGGATCTCGACGATCGCCTGGAGCGCCTCCGGGGTGACGAACTCCGCCTCGCGTACATCGACCGGTGCGAGCAGGACGCTGATACCGGTCTCGTGCAGGATGACCGCGTCCATCACGGTCTGGGTGCCCAGATCCTCCGCCACCTTGGCGACGTCGGCGATCGACACGGACTGGCGCACGTCGAGGACCGCTCCCACGTCGCCCTTCTCGACATCGACGTCCACCAGACAGACCTTCGCGTCGGGATGGTTCGCCGCGTGGTCCAGAGCCAGGTGCGTGGCGATCGTGGTGGTCCCGACGCCACCCTTGGCACCGACCACCGACAGCACTGTGCCGCGCTGGCGACCGGCGGCGGTCGCACCGGTCTGGAACCGCCGGATGTGGGAGATCCACTCCTGGGCGAGTTCGAGCCGGCTGGACACATCCGGGAAGGAGAACGGGTACGCGATCACGCCCCGGGCGCCGGCCTCCATCGCCTTGATGACGGTGGCGGGGGTGCGGGTGTCAGACACCTCGAGTACGGCGACATCGGCCCGCTGCGCCGTGAGGTCGCGGATGATCTCGGCGATCGGTTCCTGCCCGATCTCCTGGTAGGCGATGACGACGTCGGGTCGCATCCGGCGACTGAGGTCCAGCAGTTCCTGGCTGCTCGTGGCGATCGCCTTGATCGAGACGTTGTCGATCTCCTGCAGGATGCCGGTGAGGTCCGCGACCAGGTTCTGGTCGCCGAGACCGATGAGGATGTCTGTCATTTCGCACTCTCCGGGACTGCTTTGCCGCCCAGCTGCGAGGCGTCGTATTCGTTGATCTCGTTGCCCCGCTGCGCACCCACGTCGGTCGGCAGGCCGATGAGCCGGACCTCTTGGGCGAAGTTGGCTGCGTAGGTCACCGCCATCGCATCCTTGGGCACCAGGGCCAGCGTCACCGGGATCACCTGGCTCTGGCTGGTGCCGCTGGTGGTCTGGTTGGTCACGGTCTGCTGTCCGGCGATGGAGACCACCCGCACGTCACGGGTGAGCACCTTCACCGACTTGGGCAGACCGGGCACGTCGCCGTACACCGCGTAGATGTCGACGCGGTCACCTGGGCGCACCCGCCCGGCGATACCGGTCACGGGGTTGACATCGATGGCTACCTCGCGCTCGTCGCGGTTGAGGCTCGAACTGGGGATCAGCATGTCCGAGCTGATCGTGCTGCCGGCGTTGATCCGGAACCCGATCCGCCTGCCCTGCAACTGCGACATCGTGAGGACGGCCGATGTCGACGTCCATCGGGCCGGGACCTCGACGGGCTGCAGATTGCTGGCGCTCAGGGGGGTGTACGCCTCGATCGGCTCGGTCGCCCGGTAGACGGTGACCTTGTCGCCGACCTGCGTATTAACCGAGGCCACGTAGCTGGTCACGACGAAGAAGGTCGCGATCGCCACGATGGCTGAGATCACGACGAGAATGAGACCGCGTCGCTGGCGGGGGTTCACGCTACGTGCTCCTGGGGATTCAGTACGACATGGCAGAACGGGCAGGTCAGGTCATCGGACGGTTCGTCGCAGATGCGGCAGGTGGTGCGGGCCGGTGGGAGCTCCCGCGGCCGGGGAAGCGCGACGAACTCGGCGCCGGCGCTGCCGTAGCACTCCTGAGTGCTGACCGCTGGTGGCACGGTCACGGGTCGCGCTCCCTGGAGCTGGGGCGCGGCGGCTGCGGGGTCGGATGCGCCCACCAGCAGGGTCGCCTCCTGTGCCACCTCCAGCGGGGTGCTGGAGACCCGGGCCTGGTCACCGAACGTGACCACGAATCCCGGGCTGCCGGGCAGCATCGAGCGCAGGTGCTGCCAGATCCCGGGGGAGGGCCGGTCCAGTTTGCCCACCCGCGTCAGGCACACGCCGGACAGCAGGTCATCGAGGTGGGCATCGACCCACCGGAGCACGTCGGCAGCGGACGCGCAGGTCCCGACCGCCTGCCGGCCGAGGGCGGCGAGCGCGAGAACACTCACGGGAGCGACGCGCATCGCAAAGCGGGTGGCGGGATTGGCGCCAGCCGCGACGGTCATCGCCAGTCGCCCGGCCCGGGCGTCCTGGGGGCGGGTGAGAACGACGACGCTCTCGGCCCGGTGTCGGCCGACGTGGCCGGCAAGTTCGGTCGCACCCGGTCGCAGGATCCAGACCGGGCCCGACGGGTCGGGCCAGCCCACGACGTCGGCTTCGGCGGCGCGACTGAGTACGACTACCATCACGGGCACGAGAAATCCCCTCAAAACTTCGCCGACTCGCGGCAGCGTGCCCCTTGCTCGGGGCAGGACGTCTTCATCTTGTCTGCTGACGACGACCAGGAGGAGACGAGAATTGTCGGGAGTTTCCGCGAATCGAGGGGGAAGTGAACCACGGTGAGGCGAACGGTTGACCGGCGCGGATACACCGATTCGTCGCGTCGGCACCTGGTCGGGGTGGCCGCATCGGCGGTCATGGCCGTGCTGGCGCTGATCCTGCTGGGCATCGGTGCGGTGGCCTGGTCGATGCCCCAACCCAACCCGGTGAAGCTCTCCGCCGGCGCCACGACCCCGCTCGGGCAGACGCCCTGGTTCGACTCGGGGTCGACGGTCTTCGCAGCGATCGACCCCACAGAACGGACCACCCCGGGAGACTGGGACTGCCGGTTGCAGACGGCCGGCTCGGCCGCACGGACCCTGGGCGGCACGCCCAATCCGGACCTGGTCGGCACCCGGGTGGTCGACGACCAGAGCCTGTTCCCGGTCGTGACCATCGGAACCAGCGGCGCGGGTGACACCATCTCCTGCTCCGGGCCTCGGGCCGACACCGGCGTCGCCATGTGGGTGCTACCGACCGACGCCGGCTTACCTCGGGTGGCGCTGTCACTCGTTGTCGCGGGAATCGCGCTGCTCGGTGCCGCCGCCCTCGTGCATCCGCGCGCTCGCGGTCTCACACGGTTCGGACGGTGAGAGTGTCCGAACCGATCCATAGGTCTCATGCTGTCGGCTGGGAACGTGATGGGCATGGGCCCGGGGGCCGTCGGCAACCGGGCCCCAGGACCTACTACCGACCCGGCATTTCCCCCGGGATCGCCCGCGGGAGAAGGAATCTCGCCGTGGACGGTCACGCGTGACCGGGGTGGACCCGGCCGCCCCGGCCGCATCGCCCGGGGCGGTCGTGATGGTGGCGCGGAGGTATCGCTGGCCGATCCTCGCCGGAGCAGCCGTGGTGGCGCTGTGTGCGGTCGGTTTCTGGATCGCCACCCTCACCAGTGGTCTCACCTTCCACGGGACCGGGCCCACCGGAGCGCCCGTGACGATCACCGGATCGGCGCCCGGGCCGGCCAAGCTGATCGTGTTCACCGACCGCCCGCAGGTGACCGGGGAGTGCACGACGAGCGGCAGCTATTTCTGGTTCTTCGATCACTTGGAGGGGACCGGCGCCACCTCCGCGTCCCTAGAGCACGACGGGCGGACCTGGTATGAGGCAGGTGTGCTGGAGGACGGATGGGCGGCGGGGCACACGGTGAGTTGCCCGGCGGCCGATGGCACCGCTGTCCTGCTCGCCGTCGACGGCGCTGCGACCTGGCGCCCGTACGCCCTGGGTCTGACCGGCGGCGGCTTCGTGCTGGCTGTCGGGGCGGCGATCTTCGTGCTGATCGGGCGGCCCGTCAGGTCTTGATGACCAGCGTGCGCATGATTCGCTCGATGCCCGATGTTGCGAAGTCTGCGACCGGAGCCTTACCCACGACGTTGACGATCAGCTTCGGGGAGACCTGGGCGAACAACTGCTCGACGCGGTACGCATCGCTGGTGCCCTGTGGTGTCTCGGTCCAGCTCACCAGGACGGCGTATTGGGTGTCCGGCCACTTCACCATCGACCGCTTGACGTCCTTGGCTTGACCCAGCGACGACTTGGTGGTCGCGAGGACCTCGGACTGGGCCACCGCATCCGAGGACGGGTCGTTGTCGATCACCACCGCCACACCGATCGGCCGGGCCGGGTCGCGGCCGGGTTCACGGGCAGCGACGCCGGGCACCCCGCCTGTCGTCGTGGCGGGCACGACGTTGTCCTGCCAGGACGCCGGCACCTGGATCTGGAAGCCCTTGCCGGCCAGGGTGCGGAAGTTCAGCGGTGCGGTAGCCAGCGGCGAGAACGATGCCGGGGGTGGGTCGGTCGGCGTCAGGCTCGTGGCTGCGTCGGGAATGGCGTTCTCCTGGCTCGACTGCGAACACCCGGTCATGGCTGAGGCGGTGACCACAAGGGCCGCCGCGGTGGCGAGCAGTTGCGATCTCATCGCAGCAACTCTCTCACGTCGGCCGGCACGGGAACCGCCTCGCGCCGGCGGCCCTGCACCCACACGACCACTGCGGTCGCCAGGAGCCAGATCGCCAGGTCGAGCGCCATCGTGGGTAGCCCAGCGGGCAGGAAGGCGGCACCGGCCAGCGCCTGTCCGGTCCACGACAAAGGGTTGAGGAGGTAACCGGCCGTCGCCGAGCTGAGCCAGAACGCCCAGCCGTAACCGGGCCACCGCCGCGCGTAGAACGCCACGATGCTGAGCACCGCGAACAATTCCAGGATGGTCCGCAATGTGATGCCGAGGCCGACCTCGCCCTGGACCGCCGCGTAGGCGATCGCCATGACCGCGAAAGTGCCGCAGACCACGCCCAGGGTGAGGGCGAGCCCGATCCACCGAAGGGTGCGCTGGGCAGAGGTATCCATGCCGAGGATGCTGCCGGACCTGCGGGTCCGGCGCCCGGGCCCGCAGGCCCCGATCGGTCAGGTCCGTGGGCCCATGCCCGCTAGCCCCGCCGTGCACCACAGTGGGGCGCGGAAAGGGGTGCCATGACCTTCACGAGGCTGCGACGGGTCGACCGCGACAAGGGTGCGGCGAGCCTGGAAACGGTCGGCATGATCGTCCTCGCGGCCCTGCTGGTCGGCGCCATCGTCCTGGCCATGATGCAGAACAACGCGATCGGCCGCGCGGTGTCGAACGCGGTCTGCAAGATCCTGACGCTGGGCAACGGTACGTGCGACGCCGGTAGATCGACCGCGCCGGATCCGCACCTACCGACCGAGCCCTGCTCCACGGCCGCGGAGGGGTATGAAGTCTCAGGGGAGGTGGCCGCGGGCATCAGTGGCGGCTCCAACAGCAAGGTTCAGATCGAGACCCTGAGCAACGGTCAGTACGCCGTGACCGTGACCAAGGGCGGGTCGGTCGGTGCCGAAGCGGGCGTGGGCTGGGACGCCAGCGTGAGCGTGAACGGCTCCGGCTACGGCTGGGACATCGGTGCCGACGCGGCGGCCCGGATCCAAGGAGGCGTCGAGACCACCTACATCGTCAACACCAAGGAGCAGGCTTTCCAGATCCGGAACTGGAACATCTACCAGGACGCCAAAAACGCTTTGGTCGCAAGCAATCCGGCCACCAGCATCGTGGCAGGTCTGCCGTTCGTCGGTGGGGCGGTGGACAAGATCGCGGAGCAGCTCGGTGGCCTGCAGGAGCCGCCGGCGCCCGACTCCACCATGGTGTACGGCGGTGTCAGCGCGGACGCGTCGGCCCACGACACCCTGGGCGTCGGTCAGTTCAAGGGCAGTGCGTCCATCGACGCGGTCATCGGGGTGCGGACCAACTCCGATGGGTCGTACGTCGTGATCGGCCGCGCGTCGGCCGGCGCCGTCGCCTCGGCATCGGCGATGTGGAAGAACGCCTCGTTCGACCCGAACGCCGGTGCGCTGGTCGAGGCGTCCTACGACAAGACCGGCACGATGACTTCGGTGAAGTTCACCGGTACCACCGGGCTCACCAGGCAGGACAGCACCGTCGAATCGTGGAACCTGCCGATCTCATCGGAAGCCGACCGGCAGGCGGCCAATGATCTGGTCTACAACGTGAACCCGGTGACGTGGAAGGCGTTCTTCGACGCGTCCGGCGGCCACGGCCAGGTGACGAAACTGACCTACCACGACGCTGGGTCCGACGTGGGGGTGAAGGTTGGCGGCAAGATCCTGGCCGATGTCGGTATCACCGGCAACCTGAAGCTGCCGCGCGCCAGCGTCAGCAGCGCGCAGTACTGGGATGGCCATCGCTTCGTGAACTGGGCCACCTGCCGCTGACCCGGGGCGCGCGGTCGCTAGAGCGCGGCCAGCTGGGAGCCGACCAGCAACCGCCGACTGGCGAACCAACCGGCGGGCGCTTCGAGCACGCTGACCGCACCCGGCACCGGCCGCAGCGGGCCCCGCCACGGGGGCAATCGGCGTACGGCAAGAACCCGGTCGTCCGCCGCGACGAAGGCGACGTCGAGCGCGTACGTCATCCCCCAGCTGTGCACGCTGCGACAGGGCCTCAGCCACACCGCACCGCTGCTCCCGGCGGTGGCCAGCAAACCCCGCTGGCGCTGCCAGAAGCCGGGTGAGCAGCCGAACCTCTCCGATCGCGCGACCGTCGACCACGAGAGTACGGCGGGTGCTCACCGGGCGAGCGCTCAATGCAGGGCACCCACGAGCGGGAGTGCCAGCACCAACAACGCGCCCAGGATCATGTGCGGCCCGAAGGAGATGGCCGTCTTGCGTCCGGCCCCGGCGAAGACAATGAGAATCAGACCCAGAACGGCGCCGGAGACGAAGCCGGCGAAGACTCCCAGTACGGCCTGTGCGACGCCGTTGAAGCCCAGCATCAGCCCGAGGGTGGGGGAGAGTTTGACGTCCCCGAGACCGAAGCCCTGGCCACCGGCGACGAGCGCGATGAGCAGGTAGAACGCGGCAACGCCCGCCGCGCAGCAGAGGGCTACCAGGAGCGAATGCCATTGAGCGCGAACGATACTCACGACCAGCACACCGGCCAGGGCGGCGACGAACGTGGGGCCGGTCCACCGGTCGGGCAGTCGATGCACATCCAGGTCGATGGCCGCCAGCACGATGAGCGGAACGGTCAACGCGGCGTACACCACTCCCTGCACGACGCCGCCGACATGGGTCTGGGCGGCGCCGACCAGACCCGCGGCGACGGCGGCCGCGGCCGGCACCCACCTGAAGGACATGGTGCGCACCTCGGCCTCATCCTCATAGCGATGCCCGAGGGTCGCCAGGCGGGGAGCAAGCAGGAGTCCAGCGACCAGGCCGCCGATGAGCCCCACGACACCTACGCCCGCGATCTCCAGGCTCATCAGCCCGCTCCGGGTCGGGTGCTGGTCGTCATGTCATCTCCTCGGCTGGTGACGACCAGTTATACCGGCAGCGCCCGGCGCCGTATGCGCCAGCCGCCGAACCGGGCTCCCCGGGAATTCGGTGCGAATACAGCGGAGGTTTTTCAAGAAACACCAGCGTCTATCCAGACAAACGTGAGGCGCTTCACTATTTTGACGGAATGGCCGATTTTGAGAAGTCCCTGCAAGACCTGGACGTGGATGCCTTCTGGACCGAGGGCTACGCGATCCTGCCGGATGTCTACACCGAGGAAGAAGTCGCGCAGATGCGCGACGAAGTCATGGCGAACGCGACCGTCGGCGGGGAGCTGACCGCGGGTCCGCTGAAGCACGTGCTCACCGACGGCAAGATGGCAGCGGTGGCCAAGAAACTGCTCGACACCGACGACGTGATCTACGGCGGGGGCAGCTCGGCGACGATCAACGGCAAGATCCGGGTCTGGCACAAGGACAACACGGACCGCCTGGATGAGAAGGCACCCGACTGGGACGACCGGTACACCCAGTTGCGCTTCGGGATCTACCTGCAGGACCACACCGAGCACAGCGGCGGGTTGAACCTCAAACCGGGCGCCCATGACATCTGCGACCTGAGCAGCGGAAAGACCACCTACGTGCGCAGTCGGCCCACGGACCTGCTCGTGTGGAGTATGCGGATGACCCACTCGGGTGCCGGCACCCTGCTGAAGGATCCGGACCGGCCGGATCCGGAGCCGAAGGAGTGGGACTCCTTCAGCGAGGAGGAAGTTGCGCCGCTGCACGAGAACCGGCTGGCGGTCTTCGCGCACATCGGGGCCAACGACAAGCACGCGCGCCGCTACCTGGACTACCTGCGGCACCGCACCTACATCGCGAACATGTGGCGCAACCATCCCTTCACCCCGGAGACCATCGCCGAGTTGGAAGCGGCCGGGCTGACGGTCCGGAACATGCCCGCGGAGGTCATAGACGACCCGCGAGCCGGTGGCTGGAAGGAATGGCAGCCCTACTGGTACCCGGGCAAGGCCGATCCCGAGCCGCAGATCGTCTACCGCGAGAAGGTCGTCGAGGTTCCCGCCGCGGCGCCTGCTGCCGCGAAACCGGCTGCCTCCCAAGCGTTTGTGCCGCGGTACTCCCGGGCCGTCAAACGTCGCCTGAGCGGTGTGACCGAGGGTGCGGTCAACGGTTGGCACGGTGCCGCGCCCAAGGGCGCCCGGGTCGGGTGAACCGCGCCTCAGTGATGCTGGGGCGGTGACGGCGGGTTCGGGTTGGGCTCGACGAGGTAGGGGAACTCCTGGGTTGCCCGCCTGGTCGGGCCGTCCACGTGGTCGCTGATGCGCGGGCCCTTCGCGCCGTTCATCAGGTAGGTGTAAAGGGTGTCCATGCAGTCGTCGTTCAGGGATCGCCCGCCGCAGGTCTGGTGCGGCTCGCCGGCGACGACGGCTCGCTCGATCTCCAGGAATGTGTCCTGCGCGAACGGCTTGCCGTAGTCGACGATTAAATAGTCGGCCAGCAACAGCTCGGTGAGCGGGTGGGTCCCGTCCTGCGCCAGCGGCCACTCGGTGCTGCCGTCGATGCCGTCCCAGAACGCCAGGTTGGCGTTGAGTCGCGCGCGGTAGGCGCCAAGGTAGTCCGGGCCCAGGTTGAAGGCGTCCTCGGCGTTGAACAGGTCACGGATCTCCAGGTCCCGGTTGACCGTGTCATAGGTCTTCATTCCCAGTACGGCGTTCTCCAGTTCGGGGCGACCGAACCTTTCCCAGCGGATGGGGATCTTGCCGTTGATCACGGTCTCAGCCACGACGGCTACCAGCGTCTGCTCACCCAGCAGGCTGGCCAGGTCGAGCTCGACGACGACGCTGAAGACGTTCTTGCCGTCGGACAAGATGGCGCCGGGGTTCTTGAACGACAGCTTGCCGGTGGTGATCGTCTCCTGCAGCGCGAGGGCGTCGCTGAAGAACGGGTCCCAGCGTGGGCCGGCGAAGACCCGCAGTCCATCCCCCTCGCCGACCTGGTTGACGACGAAATCGACTGTGGCGCCGGTGGATACAGCAAGATGGCCCTGTTGTTTGTCGCCCGTTGGTGGATCGAACGTGGCGTCGATCGTGATCTGCGTGTCATCGGCACCCGGCGTGAAGAACGCCGGCGTCGACGGGTCTGTCGTGAGAGGACGGATGCGGAACCGGTAGATCAAGGCCTCGGACAGGAAGCCGTTCGGATCGGCGTACGGGACGGTGTTGACCACCAGGGCCAGGTGCCCCGGTTGCCCGGGCGCCGGGAACGCGTATGCGTCGGTGATGTCGGCGATCGGTAGCTGATGAGCGCGCGGACCGGAGTTGTGATGCGACACGGGTGCTCCCTACGTCGGGGTAGAGGACGACGCTGTCCTGGGGACCGCCCGAGCCTCGCACGGCGGGCTGCCGCATGTCCCTCCGCAAGGAGGTTGAGTTCGGGCGCCGGCTATCCCGTGAAGTTGAAGTGGTAGGACTCTCCAGCGGTGCCGTAGGCGTACGGCTGGGTGAAGCCGTACTTGCCGCCATTGGCGCGTAACCAGTTGGAACCCGCTCCGCCCCAATCGAATTCGGTGGTGTGGCCCTCCCATTCCTGGAAGTCGACGGCCAGACCGACGCCGTGGTTCGAGACGCCAGGTGCGTTGGCGTACTTCGGACCGAGCGTTTTGTACCAGTACTGCTGCTCGCTGTAGGTGCGGTAGGCAAGGTCGATGCTCGCGTAGTGGCCGAACGTGGTCTTGTACGCAGCTTGGAGCGCATCGAGGGCGCGCACCGCGTCGCAGTTGAGGTAGCGCTGGGTGGTTGCCGTGTAGCCGGGGTCGAACGGTTGCGGCGAGTTGTACGCCGTGTTCACCCGGCACAGTGCCCAGGCGGGCAGGTTGCCGTTCACCGACGTCAGATTCGCCGACAAGGTCTGGAGCGTGCCGCGATTGATGTAGCCACCGATGCCGTTGATCCTGATCCAGTCAGCGTTGATGACCTTGCCGGTGACCGCCGTGCCGCTGGGCACGGTGCGGCCCACCGAGTAGATGTATCCGGGCGCGCTGTGCACGCTCGCCGGGATGCCTCCGGTGAGTGCCACCCAGCCGGTCACAGTGCTCCCGACAGCTGCGGTCGGCGCCGGTCGGGCGACCGCGAGGTAGGCAGCGGAGGTGTATCGCCCGGCGTACTGGCCGGAACTGATCTTCAGCCAACCGCCGTTCACGACACCGAGCACGAAGGACCCGCCGGTCAGCGAACCGACGCGGGCGTACGCCGAACCCGGACCCGTGCGCACATTCAACGTCGACACGGAGGAGACCACGCGCATGCTGACCACAGTGGTGCTGACGGCTGAGGGGGTGGCCGCCACGGCAGGGGGAGCGGCGGTGCCGAGGGCGATGGCGGACGCCGCAACCCCGATGGCCAGTCGAGGGCGCCGGGTGGGTCCGTGGATACCTGGTGCGAGCCTGCTCATCTCATCTCCCCTGGAACCGACCTGCTGCCCTCCCGAATTCGCCAGTTTGGCACGCCCGATCCCCGCTGACCAGGTTCGTTGGGACCATGTCGCCGGTCGGCAGCCTTCGCTTGCTGAGAGCCGTCGCCATGCACCCGATCCTGGTAGCTCCCTGTAGCTGGTATGGCAGATCCCGGTGAAATCGTGCGGTCCTGCGGCGCCCGCGATACCACCGTCCTACGTTCGTTATGTCCACTCATCGCGGACACGGCTACACAAAGCCTCCCCCAGCAGCGCGGCTGTCCTCCGACAGTCCTCGCAGGGTGGTCGTGCCCGACATACGGAAGGCAACGAAATGACCACTTCAGAAGACTCGGCAGTGACCGGGGACAGCTTCTCCCAACAGGTCGATGCCGGTCTGGAGACTCGGCAGTGACCGGGGACAGCTTCTCCCAACAGGTCGATGCCGGTCTGGACGACCTGCGCGACTACATCAACTACGTCCTCGACTCCTACTCATCCGCCGAGCAGGAGAACCACGAACAAGTGCAGGCACGGATCGCCGAGGCGGCAGGTGACACCGAGCAGAAGGCAGACGAACTGAAGGCCAAGGTTGACGCCGGGTCCTCGGAGGCAAGCGCCCACCTGCATGAGTTCAGCAGCACCCTGGCGGACAAGAAGGCCGAATTCGAGGCCAAGGTCGCCGAACGCGGCCGTCAGCATGACGCCCGGCAGGCCCAACGGGCGGCCGACATCTCGCAGGCCTACGCCGAGGATGCGGTGGTGTTCGCCCGGGTCGCCATTCAGAATGCCTGGGTCGCGATCCTCGATGCTCTTGACGCCAAGCTGTACGTGCGGGAGCTTGCCGACCAGACCACGGCCGGTGCTCACGATGCCTAGGCACGGTTCGGACGCAGACCGGGCCATCGCCATCCTGGCTGTCACCGCCGCCACCGCAGCGTCGGTGGCCGGAGTTCTGGCGCTGAAGCGAAAGGCTCAGCCGATTCACGAAACTGCTGACGGCATAGAGGCTGCCCTCAATGCGCTGGATCCGGCCGCGCGAGCCGCTGTGATCGCCCGGCTGGCGATCCACGAAAAGGACCGGATCGCGGCGCAGCGCGCCTGAGTCCGGCGCCGACCCGCGCACGTGGCGCGGGTCGGAACGCGCGCATCGGCGTACGTGCTACCGCTTGCTCGTCAGGGTCAGGACAGCGGCGAGAGCGGCAACGACGGCCACCCCGGCGCCCCACCACAGACCCGCCGACATCCCGCTGGTGAAGGCGGACTGTGCCTGCGTCGCGATCGGTCGGCCCATGTGCATCGCCACGGCGATGGACGATCGCGCCTGCTCCGCGGCAGGGGTCGGCACGCCGGGCAGACTCAGATTGCTGCGATAGGCAGAGTCGAGGATGCTGCCCAGGACGGCAATGCCCAGGGCCGCGCCGAGTTCGCGCGAAAGATCGTTCATGGCGGAGGCGACGCCCTGCTTGGCCGTAGGCAGCGACGCGGTGATCGCGTTGGTCGCCGGCGTCATGGCCAGACCCATTCCGAGTCCGAGCAGCAGCAGGCCGGCAAGGACGAGCCAGTAACTGCTCTGCGGGCCCAACTGGGCCAGCACCGCGAACCCGGCGGCGATCAGCACCAGGCCGGCCGCGATCGTCGTACCCGTGCCCATCCGCTCGGCGGCCGCAGGGGCCAGGACGCGGGCGGCCGGCATCATCAGGACGGCCAGCGGCACGATGCCCAGGGCGGTGGTCAGGGCGCTGTAGCCGAGCACAAACTGCAGGTACTGCACCATCATGAAAACGAAACCGAAGAACCCGAAGAACTGCGCTGTGATGCTCAAGGTGCCGGCCGAGAAGCCGCGCAGCCGGAAGAGCCGAGGGTTCAGGAGCGGGTCGCGGCGGCGCAACTCCCAGCCGAGGAAGCCCAGCAGGACGACTACTCCGAGGCCGATTCCTACGAGGGTCGCGGCACTGCTCCAACCGTTGGTCGGCGCTTCGATGATCGAGTAGACCAGGATGGCCAGTCCGGCAACCGAGAGCAGTGCTCCGACCAGATCTAGTTTCGGGGCGTTGGGGTCGGCAGATTCCGGGATGAACCGCAAGGTGCCGATCAGGGCGATGAGCCCCATCGTCAGGTTGAAGACGAAGATGGACCGCCAACTCCATTGCTGCAGAAGCAGTCCCGCGGCCAGCAGGCCCAGGATGGCGCTGGCGCCGGATACCCCGGCCCAGGTGCCGACCGCCCGTACCCGGCGCTCCGGGGGAAAGGTGCTGGTGATCGTTGACAGGGTCGCTGGCATGACGAGTGCGGCTCCGGCGCCGAGGATGGCCTGTACGGCGATCAGCTGGCCCGGCGAGTTGACGAAGAGTGCCGAGATCGAGGCACCGATGAAGATCACGAGGCCGGCGATGAGGGCGCGACGCCGCCCGTAGCGGTCACCGATCGCTCCGGAGAGCAGGAGGAGCGCCGCGAACGACAGGGCGTAGGCGTCCACGATCCAGGAGATCTGGGTTGCGTCGGCGCCGAGCTCCCGGGCGATCGAGGGCGCGGCCAGGTTCAAGGACGAAATCGCGGAGACGACCGCCGCGAGCGCGATGACGATGACGGGCAGGACGCTTCGCCGGTAGGGAGTGGTTGGTGTGGTGACGGCTTCGGACAGGTCGGTCATGGCGGCTCCTGGTGGGTATCGACGGGCTCTTCCGTTGACCGTTGCACTGGCCGTGGATAAATTTCTAGGATGATGAATTACTTATCCGCGACTCCCCGTGGTCGGCTCTCGCTAGCAGCGGCCGGGCGATGAATTCGCCGGCGCGGGGCAGGCGTCGGGGCAAGCCAGGCACCAGGCAGGCAGTCCTGGATGTCGCCCGGCGGCAGTTCCTGGCGAACGGCTATCCCGCGACCACGATGCGGTCGATCGCCGCCGAGGCGGGCGTGGATGTTGCTCTCCTCAGTTACTACTTCGGCTCCAAATCCGGCCTGTTCAGCGCGGCGCTCGCCCTCGAGGTGAACCCCCCGCTACTGCTGCACAAAGCGATCGACGGTGACCTGGCCACCCTTCCCGAGCGGGTGATCCAGGTGCTGATCTCCACCTGGGACGATCCGGAGTCGGGCGGGCCACTGCGGGTGATGCTGACTGCAGCCACCCAGGATCCGGAGGTCGCCCGGCTGGTCAAGGAAGTCGTGCAGACGGAGATGGTCCGGCAGTTGGCCGAGCGGTTCGGCGGCGTCGGTGCCACCGCGCGTGCGACGGCCTTCGGTTCACAGGTGGCCGGGCTTCTGCTGACCCGGTACTGGTTGCAGCTGGAGCCGATCGCCTCGATGACGGTGCGTGAGTTGGTGCCGTGGGTCGCCCCGGGGTTGCATGCCGCGATGGCCGGTCCCCGGCGCCGGGTTTTGTGACGGGGACGGCGGTAATTCATCAGCCTGGTAATTCGTTCGCTGCTGCGGTGATGGTGGAGGCGTGACCATCACAGGAGGTAGTGCCATGAAGATCAAAGTCAACGAGGACCGCAACCCGAGTTTCCCGTTCGACCAGCTCATCGCGGTATTCGACACGGAGGAACAAGCCCGCGCCGCTGCCGATCAGCTGGCTGGCCAATTTCCGGATATCGAAGATGTTGACATGCTGTCTGGCCCGGAAGGAGTCCGGATCTTTGACGCCACCGGTAACGCCCACGGCTCACGGGCGCACTTGGTCCGGGGTCTGCAGCATGCGGGGTCGGGCGTGAACGAGCTCTATCTGGTCGACGAGGCGTTGCGGGGTGGCCGGGTCATGCTGCGTGTGCCGTGCAAGCCGTCCGACGCGATCGCGATAGCTGATGTCGCAACCGCTCACGGTGGAGAGATGATCGCCTGGTTCGGCCGGCACAGCATGATCAACATCCCGAGCGCTTAGGTGCGGCTGATAGTCGCCCAATGGTTCCCCCGCACGCCTGAGCAGTGAAGCACTGAGTCGTAAGCGTGACCGTTGATGTCGGTGCCGCTCTGTGACCAGTTCTCCCTATTGATCAGGTCATGGATCAGTCGCTTGGGCTTGGCCACGTCCTGAAGGCGGTTCTGCACCTCGCGGAAGGTCGTGCCCAGCGTGCGGGAGGTTGGGCGGCCGGTACGAAGGTCGTTCCAATGGACGCATTGCTATAGGTCTTCGAAGAAGTCTTCGTCCAGTCGATAGAGCGTTACCGTTTGGTCCGCCTGCACCCCGACCCCGTACGCGACGAGCAACTCCGCGAGGCGCCGACCGTCAATGAGTTCGATCCGGGCGTTGATTCGCTCTGCTTCCTGAATCGCACCGGAGGAGAAGCGTGACGTGGTGATGAATACGCCTCGGTCGCCCTGCTTGCCGAGCAGTGCACCCGCGAATTCGTGGATCCGTGGCCGTTCGATGGTCCGGTCCTCGGCGTACCGCTTCGCCTGCACGTAGATGCGGTCGAGTCCGAGCGGATCCTGGCTGATGATGCCGTCGACTCCTGCGTCGCCGGAGGCGCTGGTCCGTTCGACGGATCCTGCTCTGCCATACCCCATCCGCTCTAGCAGGCGGATCACCAGATCTTCGAATCCGGTAGGGGAGAGGGCAAGGGCAGCATGAAGTACCTCGCCTTCCACCGCGGCGCGATTGGTCGAAACTGCTTGCTCGATAAGGTCGTTCGGTGTCGCGGTGCTGGTCACCGGCTCCTCGGTAGATACCACCGTCGCGCTCTTATCCCGTGTCCGTTCGCGGAAGTCCAAGTACGCCGGGTAGGACTCCAGCGTTTTCATGTCGATTCGCGTCGGATTGTTAGTGAGCGCCGTGCGGCCGTCGTCGGTGATGGTCACGCGGCCGCGATTGGGGCGCTCGACAAGACCGGCCTGCGATAAGTAGGTAAGTGCCCAGCCGACCCGATTGTCGAAAGTCCGCTGGCGACCGCTTGGTAATAGCTGAGCCTTCTCGGTGTCGGAGAGAGCGAACTCGTCCGCCATCGCGTCCTTGACGTCGCGCGACCGACGGATCGCATCGTCGCCCAGGTACGCAAGGACCGGGCGCATGAGGGTTTGGAAATCGGGGATCACTAAGCCAACTTCTCTATTGGTCGATTGTCCGAACGCCGACGAGTGGGCTTCCCGCTGAACCCTGCGGCCAGTACATCCCGCCGGAGCGCCGCCACTCGAGCAGGTGTTGTGGCAAGCGCCCGGGCGCGCGCCTTCGCAGGCAAACCGGTGACGTCATCGTCGGCAGACATGGTGCTGGTCAGTCTAGGGATGGTGCAAAGTGCGTGACATGTCGAAGGCTGGCTGTCCGGTCAAACAACTGGCACGCCTTTGCGTTTCAAATGCGCCCGTGGAACGGGATTGTCGGGTTTCGAGCCCGACCCAGCAATACCGTGCCAATCGCGGAGTTGGTTAGCGATCTGGTGCCTGTTGTCCGGAATCAGCGAGCGGGGATCGCCGGTCTCTGACTGGAACAACGACTGGCTTGCTACGGGCTGTTTGCCAAAGTGCCCCCGGCATGATTCGAACATGCGACACCCGCTTTAGGAGAGCGGTGCTCTATCCCCTGAGCTACGAGGGCGGGGAGCGCAAGGCGACCACTCGCCGTACGCGCCACCAAGGGTAACCGCAGCACCGAGCGGGACCCGAGCGCAGGTTGTGCCGCAAACGGGGGCTGTGAGCGGGCGTCGAGGCCCCGAAAGTGACACACACTGCGGAAACGCATCGCGCCACCGCGAGAATGACCGCATGATCCTGACCTTCGATGACCACCAGCCCGTGATCGACGAGACCGCCTGGGTGGCGAGCAACGCCACCGTCGTCGGCAACGTCACCCTGCATGCAGCTGTCGGCATCTTCTACGGCGCGGTGCTGCGCGCGGACATGGACAGCATCGAGATCGGCGAGGGCAGCAACATCCAGGACAACTGCGCCCTGCACGTCGACCCGAGCCACTCCCTCACGATCGGCCGCAACGTCAGCGTCGGGCACAACGCCACCCTGCACGGCTGCACCATCGAGGACGACGTGCTGATCGGGATGGGCGCGACCGTCCTCAACGGCGCCGTCATCGGAGCCGGCAGCATGGTCGCCGCCGGTGCGCTGGTCACCCAGGGCATCGTCGTACCGCCCGGATCCCTGGTCGCCGGGGTGCCCGGCAAGGTACGCCGCGAACTCACCGACGAGGAGAAAGCCGGGATCCTCTTGAACGCCGAGGTCTACCGCGACCTCACCCGCAAGCACGCAGCGATCGGCTAACCCCTGGACGTACGCCGAGCCGCGGCTTCCTGCGCCAACTTGCCTTCCGCGGTGAGCGGGGTGAGGTCCTCCGGGACCGCATCCCCGGTGCGCAGGTCGATCTGTTCACTGATGTAGCGCCAGATGACGGCAGCGGTCGCGGCCAGGGGCACCGCCAGGAACGCGCCGATGATCCCGAACGTGTCACCACCGGCCGCGATCGCCAACAACACGATGGCCGGGTGCAACCGCATCGACCGCGACTGCAGCAGCGGCTGCAGCACGTGACCCTCGATCTGCTGCACGGCGATGATGATGATCAGCGCGATGATCGCCGCGGTCAGCCCCTTGGTGACCAGGGCGACCAGGACGGCCAGGGTCCCGGCGACGAACGCACCGACGATCGGGATGAAGCCACCGAAGAAGGTCAGCACCACCAGGGGCCCGACCAGGGGCACGCCCAGCAGGATCAGACCGATACCGATGAAGGTCGAGTCGACCGCGCTCACGATCGCCTGGGTGCGGATGAACCCGCCGAGGGTGCCGTAGATCCGAGTCAGCACCTCGGTGAAGTGCGCCCCGGCGCCCCGACCGAAGGTCTGGCGGGCCCAGGGCAGGAAGCGGTAGCCGTCCTTGACGAAGAAGAAGGTCAGGATCAGCGCCACGACCAACGTGATCAGCACGGACCCGGCAGTTGCGACGCCGCTGAAGACGCCGCTGGCGATCTGCTCCCCGCTGGACTGCAGTCGCTGGGTGATGGCATTGACCGCATCGTCGATCTGGTCGGGGCGCACGTTCAGCGGCGGGCCCTGCAGCCAGTTGCGGATCTGGTTGACGCCCTTGATGGCGTTGGCACTCAGCTGCGGGGCCTGGTCGACGACCGACGGTGCGAGCGCCGCGAAGATACCGATGATCAGCGCCAATCCGCCGACCAGCGCGGTCACCGCCGACCAGGTCACCGAGAAGCCGTGCTTGCGCAGCCAGCGAGTGGGCGGCCACAGCAAGGTGGAGGCGATCAGCGCCAACAGCACCGGCAGCACCGCACTCCAGAACCGGCCGATGACCTCCAGGATCATCCAGGTCGCGATCAGGATGATGATCAGCCGAAGACCCCAACTGGCCAGCCACCGCACGCCGTCGCCGATGATCTGCGCCCGGTCGACACCCTCGTTCGTGGTCCGCTCGATGGCTTGATCAGCCCGGGGAGCCGGGTCCTGCTCGGCCAACGGATCGGGGTCAGGTTCGGAGCGCTGTACCGTGTGCACGCCTTTCGTCGGCAGCCGCATCGACGTCTCCTGTCTGAATCGGGCTCACGAGTTGTGAGCAACGACACACTACGAAGCGGTAACCTACGTCAGTCATGGGACGCCATTCCTCCTCGTCCGCCATGAGCAGCGGCCGGTGGCCGAAGCGCGTAGCGATCGCCGGCGGCACCTGCGTCGCGCTCGGTCTTGGCGTCGTCGGTGCTTCCAGCGTGCTCAAGGGTAACGAGCCAGCGATAGCGACCTGTGCCAGTAGTACGACTGTGCGTGTCGCCGCTCCCGCTGCGATCGCGACGACCGTGGACGACCTGACCCGTAGCGCGGAGGCCGGCTCGTGCATCGACTACCAGGTGAGCACGGTGTCGTCGTACGACCAGGACCAGCAACTCACCTCCGGTGCCCCGGGACCGGACGTCTGGATCTCGGACAGCTCGCTGTGGACGCAGGACGTGAGTACGGCGCTGGGCAGCTCTGCGCCGAGCCCCGGGCCGACGATCGCCACCAGTCCGGTCGTGGTGGCGGTGCCCCATTCGCTGAAGACCCAGCGGTGGGCCACCGGAACGCCGACGTGGAGCGCGCTGCTCGCCATGGACGTTCCGTTGACGGTGCTGAACCCGCAAGCCTCCACCCCGACGATCATGGCCCTCGCCGACGCCAACACCCAGATCAGGACCGACAACGACCGGACCACCTACTTCCTGGCCATGTTGCGACTGACCCGTAGCGCCCTGCCGCGCGCCGAGTTGATGACCCACGCCGCCGAGGGCTCGCGAACGGCCCGCGCCTTCGTCGCCAGCGAGCAGGAGATTGTTGCGTACAACAGTGACCACGAAACCGCGCCGTTGAGTGCGGTCGCGCCCGCGTCGGGCGCGGCGCAGCTGACCTATCAGGTGCTCTACCCCCATCGGTCCACGCCGCTACCCGACAAGGCCAGGGACCTGCTGGAGAAGACGCTGACCTCCAGCGATGCCAAGTCGGCGTTCTGCCAGGCCGGTTTCCGGGTGCCGGACAGCAACCCGCCGGCCGGTAGTCCGGTCGCCGCAGACGTCGTGCTGAGCAAGGCGCCCAGCGACCGGATCCGCACCAGCACCCTGACGTCCTGGAACGATCTCGGGCGCGACGACCGCATGCTGGTGGCGGTCGACGCCTCCGGATCCATGGGTGACCCCGTTGACGCCAACGGCACGAGCCGCATGTCGCTGTTCCAAGGAGTAGCCCGACTCGCGCTCGCGGCACTTCCGCAGACCGGGCAGATGGGTGCCCTGGCGTTCAGCACCGCATTGCCCGGCGGGTACAAGTGGTTCTCCGATGGGGTGCGGCCGCTGCCGGTGGTCAAGGGCCAACTGCTCAAGGCCGTGGGGGACGCGATGAGCTACGTCCAGCAGCACGGTGACACACCGCTGTACGACGCCACGTGGGCGGCCTACGACTACATGACCAAGTCCTACGACCCCAAGTACGTCAACGCGGTGGTCGTCCTCACGGACGGTAAGAACGACAACCCGGACGGCACGCTCGATCTCAGCACCCTCCTGGGCAGGCTGAAGGCCGCGTACAACAAGGACAAGCCGGTCAAGATCGTCACCATCTCGTTGTCCCGCGAGACCGACCCGGACGCCCTCAAGTCCATCAGCGCTGCGACCGGTGGACTCTTCTACCAGGTCGACAAGCCGGAGCAGATCACCGGCGTGTTCATCGACGCCTTCCTGCATAGAGGAACTCCTCTGCCGGCGGGATAGCCTGTCGCAGTGAACGATCGACCCGACCGGAACGCCCTGGTGGACGCAGCGGTCAATGAGTGGTCGCGGCACCTGATCGGCCTCGGCGGGCCCAACAATCTGCTGTGGGCGACACCCGGTGAACCCACCGAAGTGGACCTGTCGCGGGCCCACCCCGGCGGTCTGGCCCGGTTGCTGTCGGGTGCCGTCGTCGGCTTACCGGAGCTGGTGCGTGAGCCGAGCGCGCTGGCGACACTGACCGCTCGCGCCGAGGCCCTGCAGCAACGCGTCGAGGTGCTGCGCGAGCAGGTCGGTCTGCTCACCTGTTATCTGGCGATGGGTACGGCGACCTGGGAGCAACCGGGTAACACCCCTCGCGCACCGGTCATCTTGTGGCGTGCTGACATCGCCCGTGATCACAGTGGACGGATCACGATCCAGCTGGTCGGTGACATCGAGGTCAACCCCGCGCTTACGTCGTACCTGCGGGCCCAGGGGATCGAACTGGACGACGGTGAGGTGCTGCGGGTCTCGCGCTCCGGTGACGTGTTCGACCTCAGTCAGGCCTTCGACCTCGTCGAGCGGGCCGCGACGCTTCCGCGGTTCCGGATCGAGCGGTCGCGGGTCATCGATTCCTTCAGCTACGTGAAGGCGGCCAACGCCCGCGATCTGAGCGGGCAGCGGTCCTGGATCGGCACCCACGACGTCGTGGCAGCGCTGGCCGGTGACCCGGCGGCGGCCCAGCAGGTGGCTGCCGAGCCGCCGCCGGCGGCGCCGGTGTCGGTGCTGGAGGAGTTCGTGCCCCTCGACCTTGATGCCGATCAGCAACGGGTCATCGAGGCCGTTCGTGCCGGCGCCCAGCTCACGGTGCACGCCCCTCCCGGCTGTGGCACGAGTCAGGCGATCGCCGGGCTGGTGGCCGGGTTGGCGATGGACGGTCGCCGCACGCTGGTCGTGACGCAGGCCTGGGCCGATGGTGACGCACTGGTGGACCGCCTGGAGCAGGTCGGCCTGGGCGACGTGCTCCTCGACGTACGTTCGCAGACGGCTGCGGCCCTCACCGACCGGTTGCGCGCGCAGTTGGCGGATCTGGCCGCCACGGTCGACGATCCGGCGGCCGCGGAGCCCGCGGCCCTGCCGGCGACGGTCGCCGCGCTCGAGCAACAGTGGGCGGCCGAGCAAGAGCTGCGCGCGCCGTGGGGCGTCAGCCCGGCGCAGTGCCGTCGGGCGCTGGCAGACATGAGCGGTCAAGAGTACGACGGCAGCAACCGTCGGTTGGCGATCGACGACCTGGTGGCGGTCAGCGTGGAGCGCCTCTACGCACTGTCCGACGCCCTGCACGCCGCGGTCGATGCCGGCGCCTGGTCGGGCGGATCGGCGAACGACCCGTGGTTCGGAGCGCGGGTCGTGGGCACCGAACACCGCCAACGCACCGCCCAACTCGTCGCGGATCTGGCCGGTGGCGGTCTGGATGCAGAACGAGCGACGATCACCGAGTTGTCCGACGAGGTCGGACTGGCCCGACCCCGCTCGTTGCTGGAGGCCCAGGACCAGTTGGACCTGATGGCCGGGGTGTTTCAGACGTTGGAGGCCTTCAGCCCGGAGGTCTTCGGAGCAGGTCTTCCGGAGATGGTCGCCGGCACCGCGGACGGCGAGGGGGCACCCACCAACCTGGGCATGTTCGAACGGCGGCGGTTGCGCAGCCAGGCCAAGCGCCTGCTGCGGCCGGGCACGAGCACGCACAATCTGCACGGACTGTTGCAGCGGGCACTCAAGCAGCGCACCCGGTGGCAGGCGCTCGCCGGCAAGGGCAGCGTGCCGACCGCCCCACTGCGCACCCCGCAGGTCGCCGCCCAGGTCGAATCGTTGCGCGGCCGATTGGAGTGGCTCGAGGCCAGGCTCGCCGGGAGTACCTCGGCCCGCAGTCTGGTCGACAGCGACTTCGATGAGATCCAGGTGCTGACCGAGCGGCTGCGCGACGCTGACGACCGGTTGGCGGTGGTTCCTGAAGTCATCGGAACCCTGGATCTGTTGCGGGCCAACGGATTCGGCGACTTGTTGGACGATCTGGCCGCACGGGATGCCAGCGCCGACGAGGCCTCCTGGCAGGTTCGCTGGGTGTGGTGGAGTTCGGTCCTGGGGCACGCCCAGCGCACGGACCCGGTCCTGGCGGCGCACGACGCGGACGCCGCGCGTTCGTTGGAACAGGCCTACCGCGACGACGACGCCGCTCACGTGCGAGCCGGTGCGGCGGCAGTGCGCGACCGGGTGCGCCGACAGGTCGAGCGGGTGCGTGTCGACCTGCCGGACCAGGTCGTGACGGTGCGTAGTCGGGTCCTGCATCCCGGCGCCCTCCTGGGCCAGGCTCCCGAGTTGTTGACCGCGTTGCGGCCGGCCTGGTTGGTCAGCCCGCTCGCGGTGGCGGCGACCGTGGCCACCGGGCTGTGGTTCGACGTCGTGATCTTCGACGGTGGTGGTCAGGTGCCGCTGCCCGAGGCACTGCCGGCGATCACCCGGGCCGGCCAGGTGGTCGTCTTCGGCGACCGCACGCAGGAGGTCGTCCTGCCGCGCGCACTGACGTCACCGTCGGCGCCGTCGCTGTTCCAAGCGCTGGAACCCCTTGCGCCACAGCTGAATCTGACTCACGACTACCGCAGTTTCGATGAACGGTTGTCCGCGTTCGGGGCGGTGCGCCGGTACGCCGGGGACGTTGCTGGTTTCCCGGCGGCCGGGGGTGGCAACGTCATCGCCATGAGGACGGTGCACGAGGATCGCATCGTCCCCGCTGCGGTGTCAGCGATCCGGGAGGCGGTGGCGGCGGACCCGGACGGGTCTCTGGTCGTGGTCACCTGGACCCCGATGCTGGCCGAGCGGATCCAGAGCGAACTCCTGCAGCGTCACGACGATCCGGACCTCCGCCGGCGCTTGGCCGCCGCCGAGCGCACGATCGTGATCGGCGATGTCGTGACCACGCGATCGATCACCGCGGACACCGCGATCGTGGTGCTCGCCGACGAGCGTGGCGGTGCCGCACTGCTGCAGGCGATGGGCGCCGAGGGCGCGATGGTCCGGTTCTGGAGTGCAGTAAGCAGAGCCCGCAGACGCCTGATGGTCCTGAGCACCCTTGACCCGCAGACCTTCCCGGAGGACAGGTTGCGCACCACCGGCTCGCGGACCCTTCGGGACTATCTGCGCTACTGCGCCGCTGGTGGCGACCAGCAGTCGCTGCAGGTGCAGTCACTGGAACAGAGCACGCCGCGCCGGCGGCGGCGAACCGCCTCCTCCGGGAGTGTGCTCGATGCTCCGGTACTCCCCGCCACGATCCGGCCCGAGGTTCCGGTGTTGATCGAGGCGTTGGGGGCGCAGTTGCGTTCGCGTGGGCTGACGGCGATCCCGTCGTACGGCGTGTCCGGGCGTCCGGTCGAACTCGCGGTCGGCGGGGCAGATGGACGGCTGGTGGTGGCGGTGGAGTCCGACGACAGCGACCACACTGAGACGCTGCGCTTCCGGCTGCGGCTGCGTCCTGAGCAACTGGCCGCTCGTGGCTGGCGCACCGAGACGGTCTACGGCCAGGACCTACAGCAGGATCTGGCGGCAGAAGCCGACCGCTTGGCCTCGGTACTGGAATCGCTATGAGCTTGGGGCTGTGGTGAATTCGCCGCGTCGGCATCGTCGGGCGGTTCGGCCCGCGACGGGCGGCGACCCGCAGCGTGAGGTACCGGTGGTCGCCGGTGATGACGACACCGACCACCGTGAGCCGCCGGTGATGGACACAAAAGCGGCGGCCCGGCAGACCCGTGAGTCTGACGAACCGCCGCTCAGCGGTGACGACCGGTGGTTGCTGGAGCAGCGACCACCGCACTGGGAGTAGCTGATTCAGCCGTCCGCGGGGTCGGCGACGGTGGAACCGTCGGCGCGGCCGCCACGCTGCTCGCGCAGCAGACCGCGGATGTCGGACAGGATGTCCTTGTCGGTCTCTTCGTTCTCCGCGTCCTCGATGCCGATGAACTTCTTCGAGCGCTCGTAGGGAACGATGAACAGGAAGTAGAGCACCGCTGCGGTCAGCACGAAGACGATCAATGCGTTGATGATCGCGCTGATGCTGATGAAGGTCGACGGGTTGTCCGAGACCAGCCGGAAGCCCAGGCCCTGCGAGGCGTTCTTGCCGCCGAAGGCGTTAAGCACCGGCTCGATGATGGCGCTGGTGAAGGTGTTCACCAACGTGGTGAACGCGGCGCCGATGACGAACGCGGTCGCCAGTTCGATCAGGTTGCCTTGGAAAAGGAAGTCCTTGAAGCCCTTCAGCATGAAGTCTCCTTGGTCGGGGGATTCGGTCCCGACCGAATCTATCGACAATGCCGTCGCGGTTCGACCGCCTCACACGCGCGAACGTGTGGTCCATGCCACAGTGCTGAACACAATCACCCAGTGGTCATCGTTAGGCCGCAGGATGCAACGCCACCGTGAGGCCACCCCCGCCGGAGTCGTCCCCACCAGCGGCGACCGCCGCCGCATCGCTCTGCCTCACCGACAGCAGAACCCGCGGATCGTCCCGCTCGGTCCACGAGGTCGAGGTGGCAGCTGCGGAGGTCTGCACCACCGTGGTGCCGGCCGCGAGCAGCCGCCCCCCGGCGTACACATCCACCCGATCGCCCCGGGCCAGCACAGCGGCCAGGGTCGGCTCGACCGGGACACTCAGCACGACCCGGGTGCCGCCCGCCGCCCAGGTCCGGGCGTCCCGGACGCGTGCGGCGGTCACCGGTTCGCCGGCCCGCATCGGCGCATCGACGACGGCGCCCAGGGCCCGGGCCGTGGTCAGCGGGTCAGGCAGCGGCACGCTCGCCGGCCAGGTCACGGACCGTAGATCCGCTGCTGTCAGCCGTTGTCCCGCGCTCAGGTCGTGGGCGGCGACCACGATCGGTCGGGTCGATCCCGCGGAGGTGATGCGCTGCACGACCATCAGAGCGGCGATCGCGACTAGCACTGCGGCCAGGATCCGCCGGGCCCGGTGCCGTCGTGCCGTGGCCGCGACACTGCCGCCCCGCCACGAATCCGGCAGCAAGCGCTGGGCTGGACGTTTCACGGCAGGTCGAAGGGCAGCGCCAGTCCGTCGAGGGCGTGGCGGCAGGCGCAGGACGGCGGCTCGGCCGTGGGCAGCGCCGGGATCGCGGCCGAGATCACGGCGCGCACCTGCTCCAGGTTGCGCTCGAACGCGGCCATGACCTCCTGGTGGGTGACCCCGTCGTCCTGTTCGACACCGGCATCCAGATCGGTGACCAGGCAGATCGCCGAGTAGCACAGCGCTAGTTCCCGGGCGATCGAGGCCTCCGGCATCCCGGTCATCCCGACGACACTCCACCCGGCCTGCTGGTGCCATCGCGACTCCGCCCGGCTGGAGAACCGCGGACCGTTGATCACGACCAGAGTGCCGCCGTCGACGCACTGGTTGGGGACCCCGTCGGCCGCTTCCAGCAGTGCGGCACGACCCAGCGGGCAGTAGGGGTCGGCGAAGGCGACGTGCACGACCGTGCCCGGGTCGTCGTACACCGTGTGCGCCCGCCCCCAGGTGCGGTCGACGACCTGGTCGGGCACCACGAAGGTGCCCGGACCAAACTGCGGTTGCAGCGAACCCACGGCGCTGGGGGAAAGGACCTGGCGCACGCCGACGCTGCGCAGCGCCCAGAGGTTGGCGCGGTAGTTGATCCGGTGCGGCGGGTAGCGGTGGCCGGGGCCGTGCCGGGGCAGGAAGGCGACCTCACGACCACCGACCTCGCCGATCACGACGTCGTCGCTGGGTGCACCGAACGGGGTGTCCACGCTGCGGCGCTGCGCATCGTCTCCGAAGAAGGAGTACAGCCCGGAGCCGCCGATGATGCCGACGAGGGATTCGCTCATGGCCCCGAATGTAGGGGCTAGGAGCTGCTGGCCGCCGAGGTGGTTGTGGATGACGAGGTGCTCGACGACGAGCTGCCGCTGTCAGAAGACTTGGTCGGGCTGCTGTCCGAGGACGGGGATGTGCTCTCGGCCGGCTTCGCGTCGGCCTTCTTGTCAGCTTTGTCCGCCGAACCAGCGGACTTCTTGCCGGAGTCGCGGCTGTCGTTGCGGTAGAAGCCCGACCCCTTGAAGACGACGCCGACCGCGTTGAACTGCTTGCGCAACGTGCCGCCGCACTCGGGGCAGACGGTCAGCGCGTCGTCGCTGAAGGACTGCACGATGTCGAAGGCGTGCCCGCAGTCTTTGCACGCGTACGAGTAAGTGGGCATGGGCTCAATTCTACGAACGGTTGGAGGGTGGTTTGCGCCACCCCGCCAGCCGGCCCCCGGCGCTGACCGCCTGGATCCGGCGCAAGGTGGCCGTGCGGGCATCGGCGGTGGTGACCACCAGCAGTTCGTCGCCGTGCCGCAGGACGGTGTTCGGGCCGGGAACGGCGCTCGTCCCGTCGCGGACCACCAGCGTCACCGCCGCCCCCGCGGGCAGCCGCAACTCGTGGATCTCGACGCCGTTGAGTCGCGACTCCGGGCCGACCCGTACCTGCAGAAGATCAGCGTGCAACTCATCCAGCGGCGTGGACTCGACCTCCACGGTGACGGTGTGCGCGGCGGTTGCGATCCCGAGCCGGCGGGCCAACCAGGGCAGCGTCGGTGCCTGCACGATGGTGAACACCACCACCAGGACGAAGACCAGGTCGAAGATCCAGCCGGTGTTGGGGGTGCCGACCGTCAACGGGACCGTGGCCAGCACGACCGGCACCGCTCCGCGCAGCCCCGCCCAGGACAGGAAGGCCATCTCCCGTGGCGTGAACCGGAACGGTGTCAGGCTGACCAGCACCGACAGCGGCCGGGCCAGCAGGAGCAACACCACGCCGATGACGATCGCCGGCACCAACTGGTCCATCAGGCGCTTGGGCGAGGCCAGCAGGCCGAGCATCACGAACAAGCCGATCTGGGCCAACCAGCCCAGCGCCTGGGCGAAACTGCGGGTTGCCTGCCGGTGCGGCAGCCGGTGGTTGCCGATGACCAGGGCGCACAGGTACGCCGCGATGAAGCCGCTGGTGTGCGCGAGGTCGGCCACGCCGTACGCCAGGACGGTCAGGCTCAGGATGGCCAGGGAGAACAGCGCCGAGGAGGTCGCGGTGATCCGCTGGCCGATCCAGGACCCGGCCCAGCCGATGGCCAGACCGATCGCGGCGCCACCGACCAGTTCGAGGGTCGCCTCGATGACCACGACCCACCACGGGCTCTCGTTGCGGTGCGCCGCGCCCTCGGCGAGAGCGACCACGATCAGCACCACCGGTGCGTCGTTGAAACCGGACTCTGCCTCGAGCACCCCGGTCAGGCGGTGCGGCAGCGGCACCCGTCGCAGGACCGAGAAGACCGCTGCGGCATCGGTGGAGCTGGTGATGGCGCCCAGCAGGAAGGCCACCTGCCAGTTGAGGTTCAGCAGATAGTGCGCGGCGACACCGACGACGGCGATCGACACCAGGACCCCGACGGTGGACAGCACCGCTGCCGGGGCGACGCTGCGTCGGATCGAATCCCAACTGGTGGTCAGACCACCTTCGGCCAGGATCAGTGCGAGCGCCGAATACCCGAACACCTGCGTCAGCCGCGGGTCGCTGAACTGGATGCCCAGCCCGGCCTCGCCGAGGATCAGCCCGATGCCCAGATACAGCAGCAGGGTCGGCAGGCCCGATCGGTTGGCCAACCGCACCGCGGCGACGGACACCAGCAGCACCAGGGACCCGATCACCAGCGTGCGGGTCAGGTCCTCCGGGGTGAACGACGTGATGGCGCTCAGAGAGGAGGGCAGCATGCGGCAGGCCTCCTCGTGCGTAGGGGTCGGTGCGCCGATTCTCTCAGTCGGGCAGTGGCAGGCGCCGCACGCCCTGGTCGGGAGTGAGGACGGCATCCACCGGCTGGTCGTGATCATCCGCCGGTACGGCGGTCAGCACCTCGTCGTCGAACACCACTGCCAGCCGGAGCGCTTCGGGGTCGCTGCGCAGCAGCGCCCGGTCGTAGGAACCGCCGCCCTGACCCAACCGGCGACCGGTCACATCGACCGCGAGGGCCGGCAGCACGATCACTGCGGCGTCGGCGATCGCGGTCACTCCGAGGTCCTCGTCGGTGGCCAGGTCGCGCCAGGACAGGTCCTTGTCGGCCAGCAGGATCGGAGCGATGACCTGATACCCGGCGGATCGTAAGGTCGCGATGATCTCCTCGGTGGGTGGCTCGGTCGGGAGGGACTCGAAAACCGCCACACACGGCGTACGTGCATCGGCCAGGAATTGCGCCAGGTGCGCCGCGAGGCGCCGGCCCAACTCACGGCGGCTCGACTCGTCGGAGGCTGCGACCCGCTCGCGCCGGGCGCCCCGCAGGTCGCGGCGCAATGCGACCTTGGCCGCAGCTTCGGACTGATCCACCTGACGAGTGTCCCCGACCGCATAGGGTGTGCGCATGATCTCGATCGAGGACCCGGTCCGCAAGGCAGTCATCCCCGCCGCGGGCCTGGGCACCCGGTTCCTGCCGGCCAGCAAGGCGATCCCCAAGGAGATGCTGCCGGTCGTCGACAAGCCGGCGATCCAGTACGTCGTGGAGGAGGCCAACCGCTCCGGTATCGACGACGTGCTGATGGTCACCGGTCGCAACAAGGCAGCGCTGGAGGACCACTTCGACCGGCACTGGGAGCTGGAGCAGGCGCTGGAGAAGAAGGGCGACAAGCTGCGGATGGCGCGGGTGCAGAAGTCCGCGAACCTCGGCAACGTGCACTTCATCCGCCAGGGCGAGCCGCTGGGCCTGGGCCACGCGGTGCTGTGCGCGGAGGACCACGTCGGTTTCGAACCCTTCGCGGTGCTTCTCGGCGACGACTTGATCGACGAGACCGAGCACCTGTTGCTGGACATGATCGCCGCCCGGCACGAGTTCGGCGGCTCGGTGGTCGCGCTGATGGAGGTCCCGGAGGACCAGATCCATCTCTACGGCTGCGCGGCCGTCGAAGAGCTCGACGGCGATGTCGTGCGGGTGAAGTCGCTGGTGGAGAAGCCCGCGGTGGGTGAGGCGCCGAGCAACCTGGCGATCATCGGCCGCTACGTGTTGGACCCCTCGGTCTTTGAGGTGCTCAAGCACACCAAGCCCGGCCGGGGCGGAGAGATCCAACTGACCGACGCCCTGGTGGAACTGGCCGGTTCGCCGGAGAAGGGCGGCGGCGTGACCGGCGTCGTCTTCCGGGGCCTGCGCTACGACACCGGGGACCGGTTGGACTACCTGAAGGCCGTGGTGCGGTTGGCTGTCCGGCACCGCGACATCGGACCGGACTTCCGGGCGTGGCTGCAGGCGTGGGCTGGCTCGGATGAGGCGCTCGGTCGGTCGGGCAAGACGGCACATCTGGGTCACTGAGCAGGCGCTGACGGTTTGCTGACTCCCGAGGAATACCGCGCGCTGTTGTGCGAGCGGGTGCCGCTGCTGGCGGCGGTCGACGTGCCGCCCGTGCAGTCCGTGGGCTCGACGCTGGCCGCTGATGCGGTGTCGAACGTCCTGCTGCCCGGCTTCGACAACTCGGCCATGGACGGGTACGCCGTCCGGGCCGCTGATCTGCCCGCGACGCTGCCGGTGTCCCTGGACATCCCGGCCGGTGACACCCGTTCGCTGAGCCTGCCGGCCGGTTCGTCTGCCCGCATCATGACCGGAGCGCCGCTGCCCGCGGGTGCGGACGCCGTGGTGCAGGTCGAAAACGTTGTCGTATCAGGCTCTTCGGTGCAGTTCCCCGCTGCCGTGCCGGTCGGGACGGCAGTGCGCACGGCTGGTTCCGATGTCCGGCCCGGTGACGTCGTGCTCACCGCCGGCACCCGGATCGCACCGACCCAGTTGTCGGCCCTGGTCTCCTGCGGAGCGCCCGTGCTCTCGGTCCGCCGACCTGCCCGTGTGGCGGTTGTGTCGACCGGTGATGAGTTGCGGGAGGCCGGATCCGACCTGCTGCCAGGGCAATTGGTGGATTCGAACGGTCCGACGATCGCGGCGCTCGCTTCCGCCGCGGGTCACGAGGTGACCTTCGTGGGCCGGGTGGGGGACACCGCCGACGAGGTACGCCGGGTGCTTACCTCCGTTGCCGACCGCGCCGATGCGATCATCACCTCCGGTGGTGTCAGCGCCGGCGCCTACGAACCGCTGAAGCTGGCCTTCCAGGACTCCGGCGAGCTGGACTTCTACTCGGTGGCGATGCAGCCCGGGAAACCGCAGGGCTTCGGAATCCTCGACGGCACACCGGTTTTCGCGCTGCCCGGCAACCCGGTGAGCGTCGTCGTGTCGTTCCTGGTGTTGGTGGCGCCGGCGCTGCGCGCGATGAGCGGTGACCTCTCACCGATCCGGACCGTGCGGGTGCAGGCGGCGGCGCCCTGGCGACGGGTCGACCACCGCGCCCAGTTCGCCCGGATCCGCTTCACCGGTGACGGTCGGGTCGAGCCCGCCGGCGGTCATGGATCACACCTGATCGGTGGCCTCGCCGGAGCCGACGGACTGGCCATCGTGCCCGCAGGATCGCCGGATATCGCCGTCGGCGACTGGGTCGATGTGATCGGATTCCCCGGCCGCTGACTCAGCCCTCGGCACGCTCGCGGGCCCGCTCGAACAGTTCGCCCTTCTTCACCTTGCCCGTCGCCGTCATCGGCAGTCCGCTGACCACCTCCACGACCGGCACCTTGTACGGCGCCATGTTGTCGCGGGCCCAGGTCGTGAGTTCTTCCGCGGTGACCGACGCCTCCGGGATCAGCTCGACGAACGCCAGGGGAAGCTGACCGCGGTCGGCGTCGGGCATCGGGACGACGGCCAGGGTGGCGACCTCGGGGTGCAGTCGCAGGATGGCCTCCACCTCCGAGGGGAAGACGCTCATCCCGCTGACCTTGATCATCTCCTTGTTGCGCCCCAGGTAGTGCAGCGCGCCCCACTCGTCCAGCCGACCGGTGTCGCCGGTGTGCAACCACCCGTCGTGCAGGGCAGCGGCCGTGTCGTCCGGTCGCCCGAAGTAGCCCTTCAGCAGCGAGGGGCTGCGCACGATGATCTGCCCGGCCGTGCCCACCGGCACCGGACCCAACTCGTCGTCGACGATCAGGATGTCGGTGCCCGGCACCGGCAGTCCGCAGAAGACCGGCTCGGCAGTCAGATCGCGGTCCCCGTCCTGGAAGCCGAGCGTGATCGTGTCACCGGTGTGGGTCTCGGTCATCCCGTACGACGCCTCCCGGATCACGTGGCCCGTCACCTCCCGCCACTCCTGACGGATCTGTGGGGTCAGCTTCAGGACGAACGACATCGCCAGGGCGGTATGAAGCGAGGACAGATCACGACCGGGTGCCTGCTCGAGCAACTCCACGTAGTTGTCGACCGTGCCGAGCATGGTCGTCGCGTGCTGGTTCTCGATGAGGTCCAGCACCAGCGACACGTCCCAGCGGCGCAGCAGGTGCACCTGTCCGCCGTTGACGAGGGGACCCAGAATGCCGAAGTCCTCGCCGGCGATCCAGAAGATCGGCACGAAGATGATGCTGGCCGATCGCTCCTGCCCGACCCGCTGTCCCTGGGCGGCCGTGATGGTGACCGCCGTGTAGACCATGTCGCCCTGCGTGTGCTCGCAGCCCTTGGGCATACCGGTGGTGCCGCCGGTGTAGTTCAGTGCGGCCAGGGCGTCCGGATCGGCTGCCTGCGGCGTGATGGGTGTCGAATCGGCAACTGCGGCATGCCATTCCGGCTCCGGAGCATCCTGGATTGGCGCAACGAGTACGTCGGGTAGCGGTAGCCCGGCCGCGACCAACGGTGCGCTGGGCGCCAGACGCAGGACTCGGCGTACGGGGGTGCGGTCCAGGACCGAGCGGACCAGGGGCAGCAGCGGTTCCTCGGCAACCAGCACGCTTACCCCGGCGTCGGTGAGTTCGTGGGTCAGTTCGTGCTCACGGAACATCGGGTTGATCGGCACGTGCACACATCCCGCGGCCAGCGTGCCCAACATGATCGCCGTGAACTGCGGGCAGTTGCCGGCCAGGACGCCGACCCGGGCGCCAGGCTCGACCCCTGCTGCCCGGAGCCAACCCGCCCACCGCAGTGCCTGATCGGCCAACGTGCGGTAGTCCCAGGTGAGTCCGTAGAACGAGAGCGCCGGTGCGTCCGGAGCGTGGTCCGCCCAGTGCCACAGGTAGTCGGTGATCCCGGCCAGGCCGGGCAGACCCGTCGGGTCCTGCGGCACCTGCTCGGGCCAGTTCGCCCTCTGCAGCGAGCGGATCTCTTCGAGGGCCGAGTCGTAGCTGGGCCGCAGCGGCGTTGCTGTCATGACTGCTCCTGGTGGGTGTGCGAGGACGGATCGATGCCGATGAGCGTGGCTCCGACCTCGATGACGGAATCAACGAATTTGTTCTGGGCGGAACGGGATTGGGTACGCCGGTCCAGCGCCCCACTGCGCAGGGTCGAGGAGATGAATTCGGCGACGATGCTGCTGGAGGCCACCGGGTGGATCGTGCCGGCCGCGCGCTCCCGCTCGAGGTAGCGCGCAAAGCGGCGGACCGGGCGGTGCCACAACTCGTCGTGCAGCGCCCGGATGTCCTCGTTGCGGCGGGCTCGTTCGGTCATGACCTCCAGCAGGGGCCCGTGCACCCACAGGGCCTGCGCCGTGCGACGGCAGGTCTGCGAGAGCACCGTCCACGGATCGCCGGGCGGCACGTCCTGCGCGGCGATGAACTCGGCCACGACCTGCTGGGCCAGCGCCAGGAGAACGTCCTCCTTGGAGGAGAAGTAGACGTAGGCGGTGGCGCGCGAAACTCCTGCGCCGGCAGTGATGTCGGCCATCGTTGCCTCGTCGTAGCCGCGCTCGGCGAACACCTGCTCGGCAGCGGTGAGCAACTGCTGATGGCGCTGGGTGTGGCTGCGCTCGCGGGCATCGCGCACTACCCATCCGTTGCCATCGGTCACGTGGTCATCGTGATTGACATTGACGTCAATGTCAATGAGCATGGCTAGCTGTGACTGTATTGGTGGCCAACCGCGGCGAGATAGCTGTCCGGATCATTCGCTCGGCGAAGGAACTGGGGCAGCGCACGGTGATCGTCCATGCGGCAGACGAGGCGGAGACGATGGGCGTCCGGCTCGCCGACGAGGCCGTGGCGCTGCCCCAGAGTGGCCCGGCCGCCTATCTGGACTTCGCCGCGATCGTGGCGGCCGCACCTGCGGGTGCCCTGGTCCACCCGGGGTACGGATTCGGTTCGGAGAACGCCGATTTCGCCCGGTTGTGCGAGACCGCCGGTCTGGTCTTCGTCGGGCCGTCGGCAGGCACGCTGGAACTCTTCGGTGACAAGACCCGGGCCCGGGCGGCCGCTACGGAAGCGGGCCTGGACCTGACACCGGGCACCGGCATCGACCCGGAACCGGCGCAGGTGCGCGCCCTGCTGGCCGAGCATCCCGGCGGCGTGATGATCAAAGCGGTTGCCGGTGGTGGCGGTCGCGGGATCCGTCAGGTCACCGATCCCGACCAGGTCGAGGAGCAGATGCAGCGCTGCCGGGACGAGGCGCAGGCCGGTTTCGGTGACGGACGGATCTACGCCGAAGCGCTCGTGACCAGCGCCCGACACATCGAGGTGCAGGTCGTCGCCGACGGTCAGGTGGCACTGACCCTGGGCGACCGGGACTGTTCGGTCCAGCGCCGCCATCAGAAGGTCATCGAGATGGCACCGGCGCCGCAGCTACCGGTGGCTCTTCGGGATCGGATGGCCGAGGGTGCGAAACGTCTCGCCGAGAGCGTCGGCTACCGGGGCGTCGCCACGGTGGAGTTCCTGGTCACCCAGGACGCGGCGTACTTCCTGGAGGTCAACCCGCGCTTGCAGGTCGAGCACACGGTCACCGAAGAGGTCACCGGCAGTGACCTGGTGGCGGCCCAACTGCGGTTGGCGCAGGGGGCCAGGATGGCGGAGCTGCTGGAGCAGGAGGTGCTGCGCACCGAGGTCCGGGGGATGGCGATCCAGGCCCGGCTGAACGCCGAAACGCTGAGCCCGGACGGTGAGGTGCATGCCACCTCGGGCACGATCCAGGAGGTCCAGTGGCCGGGTGGCCCGGGGGTGCGCGTCGACACCAGTGCGTACGCCGGGTTGCGGCACAGCCCGCGCTACGACTCCCTGCTGGCGAAGGTCATCTGCTCCGGGCCGACCGGCGCTGTCGCACAGCGCAGATTGCTGCAGGCGCTGAGCGAGACGCGGCTGGTAGGCGTGGGGACCAATATCCCTGTGCTGCAGTCCATTGCCGCCACCGACGGACTCACCCGCGGGCGACTGAGCACCTCCTGGCTGGAGGACGACTGGTCAGCCGTCATCGCCGACGCAGCAGCCAGTGCTGTCGAGGAGGTGCCCGATGAGCAGGTCCTGGACGCTCTCGAGCCCGGGCAGTTCGCGGTCCACTCGGTGATGCCCGGCGTGGTGGCCGCCCTGGCGATGGTCGGCGGCGACCGGCCCGCCGGCAGCGATCTGGCCGTCGTCGAAGCCATGAAGATGGCGCACCCCCTGACGCACGAGGCACCGGTGCGCGTGGTGCGGCACCTGGTGTCCCTCGACGATCAGGTCGAGGCCGGTCAGGCGTTGCTCGTGGTCGAGTCGGTGGGCGCCGACACCTCCGGCGACAACAGGGTCGAGGCCGACCTGGACGCCCCGCGCGACGATCTGGAGGACGTGCGCGACCGCCAGGCGCGGCTGCTGGACGACTCCCGGCCGGAGGCGATCGCCCGGTGGCACGCCAAGGGCCGGCGCACGGCGCGGGAGAACATCGCCGACCTGGTCGATGACGGCTCGTTCGTGGAGTACGGCGGCCTGGCCATTGCGGCCCAACGCGCCCGCCGCAGCGAGCAGGACCTGGTCGACAACACGCCGGCAGACGGGTTGGTCTGCGGCACCGCGGAGATCAACGGGCAGCCGGTCGTGGTCCTGTCCTACGACTACACCGTGCTGGCCGGCACCCAGGGGGTGCGCAACCACGCCAAGACCGACCGGATGCTGGAGGTCGCCCATCACCGTCGGCTGCCGGTCGTCTTCTTCACCGAGGGCGGAGGTGGGCGTCCCGGTGACACCGACGTCTCGGGCATTACCGGACTGGACGTCGGGACGTTCCGTGCGATGGGTGCGCTGTCCGGGCTCGTGCCGCTGGTCGGAGTCGTCTCCGGCAACTGCTTCGCCGGCAACGCCGCGTTGTTGGGAGTCTGCGACGTGGTGATCGCGACACCCGAGGCGAGTATCGGGATGGGCGGTCCGGCGATGATCGAGGGCGGTGGTCTGGGGGTCGTGCGCGCTGCGGATGTCGGCCCGGTCGAGGTCCAGCGACGCAACGGGGTCGTGCACGTCGTCGCCGAGGACGACGCCGATGCGGTGGCAACCGCTCGCACGTACCTGTCCTATTTCCAGGGCGATTCGAGCGACTGGACGGCGCCGGACCCCCGGATCGCCCAGCACGCCGTACCCCAGGACCGGATGCGTTCCTACGACGTGCACCGTGCCCTGACCGGAGTTCTCGACGAGGGATCCTTCCTCGAACTGCGGGCCGATTACGCCCCCGGTATCCGGACGGGACTGGGCCGGGTGGCCGGCGCGGCGTACGGCATCGTCGCCAACGACTGCCGGCACCTGGGCGGCGCGATCGATGCACCGGGTGCGGACAAGCTGCGTGACTTCCTGCGGGTGTGCAACGCCCACGGGCTGCCCGTCGTGACCTTCTGTGACACACCGGGTTTCATGGTCGGCCCGGATGCCGAGAAGGAGGCGACGGTGACCCGGTTCGGGCGGCTGTTCGCTGACACCGCCGCGCTGCGGGTCCCGATGGGCACAGTCATCCTGCGCAAGGCGTATGGCCTGGGCGCGATGGCGATGGCGGGTGGATCCTTCCGGGCGCCCCAGTTCACCATCGCCTGGCCGACGGGGGAGATGGGACCGATGGGTCTGGAGGGTGCCGTCCGGTTGGGCTACCGCAAGGAGCTCGCGGCGATCGAGGACCCACAGGAACGCCAGGCGGAGTACGACCGGCTGGTTGCGGCGGCGTACGCACAGGGCAAGGCGATGGTCGCCGCTACCGTGTTCGAACTGGACGACGTGATCGAGCCCGCTGACACCCGCCGGTGGATCCAGACCCTGCGCAGCTAGTCCGGCCGAATCGAGAATTGGTGGTTGGCGCGCGGCACAATAGGTAGGTGACCAGCAACGAAGCGCCCCGGCTGACCCATGTGCGGGCCGACGGCAGCGCCGCGATGGTCGACGTGTCGGCCAAACCGATCACGGCCCGTAGCGCATCCGCCCGGGGCTTGGTCCTGTTGTCCTCCGCCGCGGTCGCCGCGCTGCGCGATCGGACCGTACCCAAGGGTGACGCGCTCGCGGTGGCCCGGATCGCGGGGATCCAAGCCGCCAAAGCGACCCCGGCGCTGATCCCGCTGGCGCATCCGGTCGCCGTACACGCGGTGTCGGTCGACCTGGCCGTCCACGACGAGGGGGTGCAGATCGACGCCACGGTGCGCACTGCGGACCGCACCGGCATCGAGATGGAAGCGCTGACCAGTGTCTCGGTCGCGGCGCTCGCGTTGATCGACATGATCAAGGCGGTCGACAAGCACGCCCGGATCACCGATGTGCGCGTCGTCGCCAAATCCGGTGGCCGGTCAGGGGATTGGGCCGAGGATGCCTGACGCCGTCGTGATCACCTGCTCCAACCGGGCCGCCAACGGCACGTACGCCGATCGCTCCGGCCCGCTGCTGGTGGACGCGCTGCGGGGGTGGGGTTTCGAGTGCTCGCCACCGGTCGTCGTACCCGATGGCCCACCCGTCGGGGAGGCGTTGCGTGCAGCCATCGCCGGGGGCGCGGACGTCGTACTCACAACGGGCGGAACGGGATTGACGCCCACCGATCAGACGCCGGAACAGACCGCGCCGCTACTGACCAGCGAGGTGCCGGGTATCGCGGAGGCACTGCGGGCCGCTGGAGTCACGGCCGGCGTCCCCACGGCGATGCTGTCGCGGGGGCTCGCCGGACTGGCCGACCGGACACTGATCGTGAACCTGCCCGGCTCGTCCGGGGGCGTGCGCGATGCGATCGCGGTGCTGGAGCCGGTGCTGGTGCATGCCGTCCAGCAGATCGCCGGTGGCGACCATGGCTAGCGTGTGGCCGGTGCGGTTGGAGCAGGACTGGAACGGCACGCGGGTCGTCCTGCGGCCGTTGCGGTCTCGCGCTGACAAGCGCGAGTTCATGACGTTGCGGGAGGCCAATGCGGCGTGGACGCGACCCTGGGACTCGACCTCCCCCAAGGGGCCGCGCATCGTGAGCTTCGGGGAGCTGGTCCGCGAGCAGAATCAAGAAGCCCGGCACGGACGGATGCTGCCGTTCGCGGTCGAGGTGGATGGTCGCCTGGGCGGCCAGATGCACCTGTTCGGGATCAGCCGCGGAGCACTGCTCTCGGGGGCGGCGGGGTACTGGATCAGCCAACGGTTCGCCGGACGGGGGATCACGCCGTGCGCCCTGGCGATGCTGATCGATCACGCGTTCGGGCCGTGTGGATTGCACCGTGTCGAGGTCAACATCCGGCCGGACAACGCCCGATCCCTCCGCGTCGCAGCCAAACTCGGGCTGCGCGACGAAGGGATCCGCGAGCGCTACCTGCATATCGACGGTGCGTGGCACGACCACCGCAGTTTCGCGATCACCGCGGAGGAGACCGGCGGGGTGTCACTGGTCGAACGGTTGCGGGCGACGGTCAGTTAGTAGCCACCGCAGGCACATCGCAGGCACAGAATCCCCGACACACCAGGCAAATCCGCGGTTTCCGAGGTCACACGCCATAACGTCGGAGCGTGCCCGCGCCCAGCAGTTTGATCTTCGTCGTCATCATCCTGATCTGGGCTGCTTATCTGTTGCAGCACTGGATCCGTCGCCGCGAGGCACTGGCGACGGCGCGCTCGGTCGACCGCTTTTCCGAGGCCATGCGCGTTCTTGATCGACGTGGCGTGATTGCCGATAGCGGTGCGGTCGCCATGGAACTCGACGGTGAGCAGGCGCGGCCCGCGCTGCCCGCAGTGAGCGTCAAACCCGAGCGCATCTCGTTGCGTGCGGGGTCCCTCCCGGCGGCCCGTGATGCCGCAGTCACTACGACGGAAGAGGTTGCCGTGCAGGAGAAGTCGTCGATCATGCAGGCGCCGGTCCAGGTCGGCAACCGGTTGATGAAGGCGTTGGGCCGCCTCGACCGGCGCAAGGTCCGCGGGGTCTGCCTGCTGGTGTCGCTGGCGCTGTTGGTGATCACGACGCTGCTGGCGCCCTTCGGCCTGGTGCCGTGGTGGTCGCCCATCCTGATGCTGCTGGTGACCGGTGGTGTGGTCGCGTGGTTGCGATCGGCGGCGCTGAAGCAACAGGCCGCATCCGGTGTACGTCGACCAGTGGCTCCTCGTCCGGCCGTCCGGACCTCGGCGCAGGTGGGCGGTGCGCGCCGGCAGCCGTTGCAGGCTCCCGTGGCTCCGGCTGCCGTGAACACCGTCGAGCCGGTCTACGCACCCGTGCACGAGGTGTACGACGTGGCCCCGGTCGCAGCATCCGTGGTCGAAGTACCCCAGCCGGCCACCGGCAGCCCTTGGGAGCCCGTCCAGGTCCCGCGACCGACGTACACGATGAAGGAAGAGGCGCCGCGGCCCGCTCCGGCGCCGGCGGCGGTCACCCCGGCGTACGAGCAGATGCCGGTCGAGGACCTGCCGTTCGACGGTATGGCGCTGGACCTGGAGGACGACGACGTGCGTCCGGTCTACCGCGCCGGCTGAGGCCGCTCGACCGATTCGGAGCCTGCGGCGGCCCGATGTTATGGTTGCTTCCGCTTCAAGGGGCTGTGGCGCAGTTGGTAGCGCGTCTCGTTCGCAATGAGAAGGCCAGGGGTTCGAATCCCCTCAGCTCCACCAAACCACTGATGACCGGGCACGCTTGATCGCCCGGTCATTTCTCATGGTGAGGTGCGGTGCGCACTCCCGTGGCTCTCGTCAGCGACGCACGAGGGGCAGAAGCATGGTGTCGACGATGGTTCTGATGCGCTCGTCGGACACCGGCTCCGGATTCATCAACAAGTCGTGCCGGATGAGGTCGAAGGGCAGGGCGAGCACGGCCGGATCGATCTGCGCCAGATCGATCTCGCCGCGCTCGTCGGCACGCTCGTAGAGGGTCATCATCCGCGACGCGCGCTGGTCGCCGAAGACCCGGTCACGCACCTGCTCCGGGCTGAGACCGGTCCGCGCTGCGAGCCCGCCGAATGCGGCGGCGACAGCGGGTAGGAAGAAGCTGTCTCCGGATGCGCCCATCCCGGTGAGGGCGGCAATCAGGTCTCCCCGAAGCGTCCCGGTGTCGGGCAGCTCGAGGGTGTGCTCGGCCCGGTAGTGCGCCAGTGCCGCGAGCACCAGTTCGTCCTTGTTCGGCCAGCGGCGGTACAGCACGGGCTCGCTGGTGCCCGCCCGCCTGGCCACCGAGTCCATGGTCAGGTTGCCGTAGCCGGTGGCGACGAGCTCGGCCCACCCTGCATCCAGGATCGCGGCTTCGAGCTCGCGCCCGCGGCGGCGGCGAGGGGCCGAGGTGGGCGTGGAGGAGGTCACGAGGCGATCTTAGAAAGTATTGCCTTTCTTGCCAAGATGACCTACCGTGGGTTTAGAAAGTAAATACTTTCTTGTGAATGAGAGGAGACGACGATGGTGGTATCCGTCCAGCCCCGTAGCGGGGCTCGCTCAACGTTCTTCGAGGACGGCGCGATGAACTCCATGACCAGGGCGATGCTCGGTCGCGTGTACGTGGGGGCGGCCGACACCGGAGAGACCCTCGCCACCGTCGACCGGATCGTTGACGGGGACGTCGCATCCTGGGTCGCGGAATGGGAGGCCACAGCCGACCGGGTCGCGTCGATCGGCGAAGAGAGCCTGCGGCGCGGGCACCGGGTCAGCGCACGCAACACCCTCCTGCGCGCCGCGACGTATTACACACCGGTCATCCTGATGGTCGATGGCCTGGAGGACCCCGAGACCGTCCTGACGCGCGCGTTCGCCGCCTACCGCCGCTGCTGGGAGCAATACCTCGCTCTTCTTGACAATCCGCCGGAGCCGATCGAGATCCCGTATACAGATGCGACCGGCGCGTCGACGATGCCCGGGTGGTTCTTCGCGGCGCCCGGCGACGGCCCGAAGAAGACGATCGTCCTGGCGAACGGAGCCGACGGGGCCACCAGCTACCTGTATCCCGGATACGGGCTGGAGGCGGCGACCAGGGGATACAACGTGATCCTCTTCGACGGCCCGGGGCAGCAACGGATGCTGTTCGAGCGCGGTGTCCCTTTCCGGCACGACTGGGAGAACGTCCTGGGGCCCGTGGTCGACTACGCACTGGGCCGACCGGAGGTCGACGAGGACCGTCTGGTCCTCTACGCGGTCAGCCAGGGCGGATTCTGGGGCCCGCGAGCCCTGGCGTTCGAGCACCGTTTCGCCGCCGCGGTCATCGACGGGGGAGTGGTCGATGTCTCGGCGGCATGGAGGGGTCTGCTCGGCGAGGACAGAATCGCGATGATCGAGGCGGGCGAGAACGACCGTCTCGCGGCCGACCTGCAACACCTGCCGGCGCCCGCCCGCCGGATGATCGCCTGGCGGACCAAGCCGTACGGGCAGCCGAGCGTCGCACAGGCCTACGAGCGGGTGCAGGACTACCGGATCACCCCCGAGCTCGCCGCCCGGATCACCACACCGATGCTGATTGCCAACCCGGAGAGCGAAGGCTACTTCGCCGGCCAGCCCGAACAGCTCTACGAGATGCTGCCGGGGCAGAAGGAGCTCGTCTCTTTCACCGAGGCCGAGGGTGCGGCCGGTCACTGCGAGCCCATGGCGCGAGGCCTCGCGGCGCAGCGGTTCTTCGACTTCCTGGACGAGCGGGTGCGATAAGCCGGTGTGATGGTCTTGCTCGCGGCCTAACCCACCTGCACGTCCAGGGTGACCTCGATGTTGCCGCGGGTGGCGTTGGAGTAGGGGCAGGCCTGGTGCGCGACATCGGCCAACCGGTCGGCGTCCTCCTGGCTCAGTCCACCCAGCTCGATATGCAACGTCACGGCCAGGCCGAAGCGGTTCTCCTCGATCTGGCCCAGTGACACATCGGCGGTGACCGCGGAGTCACTGACGTCAAGACCCAGCCGCTTGGCGCTGCCCTTCAGGGCGGAGTGAAAACACGCGGAGTAGCCCGCCGCGAACAACTGCTCGGGGTTGGTGTGCGTGCTGTGCTCCGACGGCGGGAGCAGGTCGAGGTCGAGCACTCCGTCGCTGCTGCGCACGTGCCCGCTGCGGCCGTCACCGGTTGAGGTCGCCGAAGCGGTGTAGAAGGTCTTGGCCAAGGTGTCCATGGGAACTCCTATGAGAGGAAGGGGGTATCCCGATGATGACACCGCGCGTGCAGCTCCTTGCGGGCCGGGTGGATCCAGCAGACCTCCGCGCTCAGAGGAGTTGTGACTTCATCAGCTTGCCCACCGAGTTCTTGGGCAGCGAGGCAGCAAAGTTGATTTCTCTGGGCACTTTGAAGCGCGCCAGGACGGCGGAGCAGTGCTCCTCGAGCTCTGCTGCCGTCACACTCGTGCCGGGCCGCAACGCCACGAACGCGACGGGCACCTCGCCGTAGGTGCTATCCGGGCGGCCCACCACGGCCGCCTCCAGAACGGCCGGGTGTTCGTAGAGAACGCTCTCGACCTCCTTGGGGTAGATGTTCTCGCCGCCTCGGATGATCAGGTCCTTCATGCGATCCACGAGGGTGAGATAGCCGTCATCGTCGAGATAGCCCACGTCGCCGGTGTGCAGCCATCCGTCGGCGAGCACCTTGGCGGTTTCCTCCGGGCGGCCGAGGTATCCGCGCATGACGATGTCGCCCTTGATGAGGACCTCACCTCGCTCGCCGGGTGCGGCGATGTGCCCGTCCGCCGGCTCGATCTGGATCTCGACGCCGGGCAGGGCAAGGCCGACTGTGCCCGCTTTGCGGATCCCCTCAATGGGGTTGATCGTGGCCGCAACGCTGCATTCGGACAGTCCGTAACCCTCGACCACCGTCACGTCGAATCGTTCTTCGAACCGGCTGATCAACTCGGTAGGCATCGGTGCCGCACCGCAGATGACGAAGCGCAGCGATGAGGAATCGACAGCCCGGGTGGTGCGTGCGTCGATCAGGGCGTACATCGTCGGCACTGCCGAGAAGTACGTCGGCTTCTCCTCTTCCACCAGGTCCCAGAAGGTCGCCGGGTCGAAGCGGGGAGAGATGATCACGGAGCCGCCCGCGAGGAGCGGGGAGAGGACACCGACGAGCAGGCCGTTGCAGTGGAAGAGGGGCAGCACCAGAAGGCTGCGGTCGTCGGCCGTCAGACTAAGGTGCTGCCGGATCGAGTTGACCATGGCCTCGATGTTGGCGTGGTCGAGAACGCAACCTTTCGGCCGGCCGGTCGTGCCGGAGGTGTAGATGATGAGGGCGAATTCGTCCAACGCAGGTGACAGGTGCTCGCCCAGGTCGTCAGCAGCAACCGGGTGCTCGTCCATGGTGTCGACGTCGATCGATGCGATGCCGAGCCGCTCGGCAAGGCCGGTCGAACGCTGATCGCCCACCAGGACACGTGAACTGGAGTCTTCGAGTTGGAAGAGGACCTCCGCGTCGGTCAGTGCAGGGTTGATCGGGGTCAGTGCGGCGCCGCGCCACCACGCGGCGAACATCGCTGTGACGATCTCGATCCGGTTGGGCAGCATGACCGCAACCGTGTCGCCCGGGCCGACGCCGAGGGCTGCGAACCGGGCAGCCAGCTGGGTCACCGCCGCCGCGAAGGTCGCGTTGTCCCAGCGTCGCTGACCATCGACAAGACACGGACCCGAAGGGTCTTCGTGCGCTCGGGACGAGGGGAGGTCGACCAGGCGGTCGCTCACGGTGGTGGCCTGTTGGGCGAGGTCGAAGGAGCTGTCCACAGGCGCACGGTAAGCCGCGGACGCTGTGAGCCGCTTCGTACCCAACAACCAAAGATCAGCCATCGCTTCGTCATCGGGCACCCGACCGCGGACCCACGATCACGGTCCCGCATGAATCTAGGGTGAGGGCATGAACACAGCGTCCACCGGACCGCAGCCGCCCGATGATGAGCGGGTGACGGCGGCGGTCGCAGCAACCGCGGCCACCCTCAACGCACGCCTCGCCGATGTCGTGGATGACATGCGGACACTGCTGGCCACCACGATCACGGAGCTCGACGGTGACCCTGCGCTCGTGGAGTTACTCAGGGCCAGCATCGAGGGCAACGTCGATACGATCCTGCACTCACTGCAACACGGCATCGAGGTCACGCGCTTCGAGCCGCCGACCGCCGCCAACGAATACGCTCGCCGCCTGGCTCAGCGCGGTGTTCCCGTCAACGCGCTCGTGCGCGCCTACCGGCTCGGTCACCAGTTCCTCATGCAGCAGACACTCCTCGTCGTCATCGCCCTGGACGATGAGTCCCTGCGGGGTCCGACGTACGCCCGGGTCAACGACGCCGTGTTCACCTACATCGACTGGATCTCCCAGCGTGTGGTGGGCGTCTACGAGGAGGAGCGTGAGTCGTGGCTGGCCAACGAGCGCAACGAGCGTGAGGCAGTCGTACGACTCCTGCTGGCCGGCCAACCTCCCCAGCTCGACGCCTGGGAGCGAACGCTGGACTACCGGCTGCGCGGTCGTCACATTGCGGCTGTCGCATGGCTCGACTCGGAGAATCATTCGGATCAGCTGTCCCGCTCGATGCGGGCACTGAAGTCTCTTGCGCGGGCCATGGGCTCGACCCGCCCGCCGCTGATCGTGGGCCATGACCAGACCACCTCGTGGGCGTGGATCAACGTTCCCTCCAGTGTCGGCACCACCCGGGGGTGGGCCTCGTGGCGGCTGGATGAGACGCCCGCGCCCGCGATCGCGCTGGGCAGCGCCCACGACGGGGTCGAGGGTTTCCGGCGCAGCCACGACGAAGCCGTGCGGATGCAGCGGGTAGCGCTGATGCGCAAGCGGACCGAGCGACAAGTCATCTCCCACGACGAAACGGGAGCGGCGCTCGCCGGACTGCTCTCCACCGATATCGAGAGCACCCGCGCCTGGGTGCGCCGCGTCCTGGGCGACCTCGCCGGTGCCGACGAGATCTCGCGACGGCACCGGCAGACCCTCGAGGTCTTCTTGCGGCACCAGAGTTCGTACACCGCGACGGCGGAGGCCATGACGATGCACAAGAACTCGATCAAGTACCGCGTCAGTTCTGCCGAGAAAGCCCTCGGACGCAGCCTCACCGAGGATCGCCTTGACCTGGAGGTGGCGCTGACCCTGGCCGGGCTCCTCGGCTCTTCCGTGCTCGAGTGACGCCGGGTCCTCGACCTGTGCGCGGAACACACCGTTTGGTCGTAAGTGACAAAAAGTAGGGCGAGGTTGGTGATGCTGTGACGTAGGTCACAGGCCCTGGGGCGACCTAGCGTCGGGACTCGCGGCGATTGCCGCAGCAGTCGTCGCGCGAGCGTGCTCGCTCCGCCGGTGACCTCGGACTGAAAGGGCTTCACCATGGGCTTCAAGACCGGCGAGTTCCCGCCTGTTGACCCCGATACCTTCCTCGACAAGCCACTCATGGAGCGGGTGAAGACTCTCGCGCTGCACTGGGTCGAGTACGGGTTCGGGTCGCCGAAGATCATCCCGACCACGTATGTCGTCAAGCTGGTGTTCCTGTACATCGGGCTCGGGCTGACCCTGATCACCCTGACCTCCGGCGTCGGGATGCCGTGGGAGGTAGACAAGTGGTGGAACCAGCCGATCGTCTACCAGAAGCTGGTGCTCTGGACGATGCTCCTCGAGGCGATCGGGGTCGCGGGGTCCTGGGGTCCGATCGCCGGCAAGTTCAAGCCGATGACGGGCGGAATCTTGTTCTGGGCCCGTCCCGGGACGATCCGGATGCCTCCGTGGCCCGACAAGGTTCCGGGCACCTCCGGCGACAGCCGCACGGTGCTGGATGTAGTTCTCTACCTCGCGCTGCTGGTGTCGCTCGCGGTTCCAGTCGTGCTGCCCGGACAGTCGTCGAGCGCGCTGGACGCAGCCGTCTCCGGAGACAACCACGGCCTCGTGCGGCCCGCGCTGATGATCATCCCGCTGGTGCTGCTGGTCATCATCGGCCTGCGCGACAAGACCATCTTCATCGCGGCCCGTGCCGAGCAGTACGGACCGGCCGTCCTGGCGTTCGCCCTGCTGCCAGTCCTGGGATTCGGACAGGGCAACGCGTTCGTGGACATGATCATCCTGCTGAAGCTGCTGATCGTGTCGGTGTGGATCGGGGCCGGTGTGTCCAAGTTCGGCGTGCACTTCGCCAACGTCGTGCCCCCGATGGTGTCCAACAGCCCGTGCATCCCGACCCGCGCGCTGCGACGCGCGCACTACCGCGACTTCCCGAACGACATCCGGCCGTCGATCGCCGGCAAGGCGCTGGGCCACCTGGGCGGAACGCTGGTCGAGATCGCCACCCCGCTCGTGCTGTTGTTCTCGACCAACAAGTTCATCACGTTGGCGGCAGTCGCCCTCATGGTTGTGTTCCATTTGTTCATCACCTCGACCTTCCCGCTGGCTGTCCCCCTGGAGTGGAACCTGTTGTTCGCCTACACGGCCGTCTTCCTCTTCGCGGGATTCCCGGCCTGGAACGGGTACGCCGTGACGGACGTCAGCAGTCCGTGGCTGATCGTCGCCGCGGTGATCGCATTGTGCTTCTTCCCGGTCCTTGGCAACCTGCGGCCGGACCTGGTCGCCTTCACCCCTGCGATGCGGCAGTACGCCGGTAACTGGGCCTCGGCCCTGTGGGCCTTCCAGCCGGGTTGTGAGTCCAAGCTGGACCTGGTGAAGCGACCGACCAAGAACCAGGTCGAGCAGCTCCAGGCCATGGGTTACCCGGCTGAGGTCGCCGAGATCACCATGCAGCAGACCCTCGGCTGGCGCTCGATGCACAGCCAGGGTCGGGGATTGTTCTCGCTGATCCTGACGCACGTCCCCGACGTGGACCGCGCCACGATCCGCGAAGGGGAGTTCGCCTGTAACTCGCTGATCGGGTTCAACTTCGGTGACGGGCACCTGCACAACTACCGTCTCATCGAGGCCATCCAGCGCCGCTGCCAGTTTGAGCCCGGTGAGTTCATCGTCGCCTGGGTCGAGTCGCAGCCGATCCACAAGTCGGTCCAGCGGTACAAGGTGATCGACGCGGCGCTCGGCGTCATCGAAGAGGGCACCTGGAACGTCCACGACCTCGTGGCTGAGCAGCCGTGGCTTCCCAACGGCCCCATCCCGACCCAGGTCGAGTGGCGCCGCGACGACAGCAGAACAGTCGCCGGCAGTGGAGCGACCTCGTGACGCGAGCCGTCGTGGTCGGCAGCGGACCCAATGGACTCGCTGCCGGCCTCACCCTCGCCGCCGCCGGCGTCGAGGTCACCGTCTACGAGGGTGCCGACGTCGCGGGGGGAGGAACCCGATCGGCGGAGCTGACCCTCCCGGGTCTGATCCACGACGAGTGCTCGGGGTTCCACCCCTTCGCGGCTGCGTCCCAGTTCGGTCGACGCTTCGACCTGCAGGCAGCCGGGGTCCGCTGGTCGCAGCCACCGGTGCAGTTCGCGCACCCTCTCGACAGCGGCCGCGGAGCGTCAGTGGTGAGGTCCGTCGAGGAGACCGCCCAGACCCTCGGGGCTGACGCCCGGCGCTACGAGGCCTTCTTCGGGCCGGTCGTCCGCCGCTTCGACACCATCGCTGAGGAGTTCCTGCAACCGATCCTGCATGTCCCGCGCCACCCCCTACACCTGGCGCAGCTCGGCCTGCGTTCGCCCGCACCCGCCGCGGTCACGGCACAACTTTTCAGGACCGCTGAGGGACGTGGACTGTGGGCCGGGGTGGCAGCGCATGGCTTCACGAAATTCAGCGTCCCGTTCAGCTCTGCCATCGGGACATCCCTGGGAGCCGCGGCGCATCGGTACGGGTGGCCCGTGGCCGTCGGCGGCTCCGGCACGATCGCCCAGGCACTCGTCGGCCTCATCGAGGCCCACGGGGGGCGCGTCGAGACCGGGAGGTTCGTGGGCGACGTACGAGACCTGGGTGACGCCGACATCGTCATGTTGGATACCTCGCCCGACGTGGCGGCCCGTATCGCAGCGGGGGTGCTGCCGGACCGCACGGTGCGCGCGTACCGCCGCTTCAAGCGCGGACCGGGCGCGTTCCAACTGGCCCTGGCGGTCGAGGGCGGCATCCCCTGGGCGTACGAGCCGGCTCGCCGCGCCGGCACCGTGCACGTCTCCGGCAGCTACGAGGAGACGGCGCGCTCGGAGCGGCAGGTGGCGAAGGGTCAGATGCCCGAGCGGCCGTTCATCCTGCTCGGCCAACAGCACGTCGCGGACCCAGGAAGAGGTCAGGACGGCATCGTCCCGATCGACTGCTACGCGCACGTGCCGGCGGGGTGGACCGGAGACGCCACCGAAGCGATCCTGCGGCAGATCGAGCGCTTCGCACCCGGCTTCCGGGACCGCGTCCTCAAGATCAGTCCGCGCAGCCCGCGGCAGATCTCCGTCGACAACCCCAACTTCGCCGGTGGTGACATCGTCACCGGGCTCAAGACGCCGAAGCAGATGTTGTTGGGACCACGTCTGGCCGTCAACCCGTACGAAACGGGTGCGGACGGGGTCTATCTGTGTTCGGCGGCGGTGCCTCCCGGGCCGGGTGCCCACGGTGTCTCCGGGTACCTCGCCGCCCAGCGAGCACTGCGGGCACTGCCGGCGGACGCTGTGCGCACCGAGCCGTCGCCGCAAACGCTGCGCTGACGTGCCCTTCCACCCTGATTTGTCCTACGCATCACCAGGCCGGCGACGCCGGCTCGACCTGAAGGAGCTTCACCCCCATGTCTGACCTCACGAACAAGCGCGTCCTCGTCACCGGATCCGGAGCAGGGATCGGACGCGCCATCGCGGAGCTGTTCATCTCCCGCGGTGCCCGCGTGGTCATCAGCGACCGCGATGAACAGGCAGCAGCAGCTACCGCTTCGGCCCTCTCCGCCGCGGGCGTCGCCAATTGCGATGTCACCGACGAGGAGCAGGTCCAGGGTGCGGTCGCCTCCGCCGTCGAACAGCTCGGCGGCCTGGACGTTCTGATCAACAACGCGGGGATCGAGGTGGCGGCACCGCTGGTTCAGCAGTCCACCGAGAGCTTCGACCGGATCTTCGCGGTCAACGTCCGCGGACCATTCGTCGCGATGAAGGCGGCGATCCCGCACCTGGTGGAGTCCAAGGGCAACATCGTCAACATGGCGTCCATCGCCGGGCTGGGCGGATCGCCGCTCCTGGGCTCCTACTGTGCGACCAAGGCGGCGCTGGTCCAGCTCACCCGGGTCGCCGCGATCGAGTTGCGACCCAGCGGCGTACGCGTCAACGCCGTCTGCCCGGGCTTCGCGGACACCAGCATGGTCGACCGGCTACGCCCCGAGTTCGAGGCGGCCACCGGCGCCAACTTCGCCGACCTCGTCGCCGCCAAGCAGGGGCGACTCGGAACGGCCGACGACATCGCCACCGTCGTCGCCCTCCTCGCCTCCGACGATGCCACCTGGATCACCGGCTCCGCCTACGTCCTGGACGGTGGCCTCACCGCATCCCTCATCTGATGACAACCGCTTCGAAGGAGAAGTCCATGAGCAACGCACCACTGACAGACCAGGTCGCCATCGTCACCGGAGCCGCGAAAGGCATCGGCCTGGAGATCGCGACGCAGTTGGCGAAGCGCGGCGCGACCGTCGTGATCTCGGATATCGACGGCGCGGCGGCCGAAAGCGCGGCCAGCGCGATCCCCGGCGCGGTCGCCATCGCCTGCGACGTGCGCAACGAGAGCCAGGTGGTCTCGCTGATCGACCAGACGGTGGATCGGCTCGGCCGCCTCGATGTGATGGTTCCCAACGCGGGCATCGGAGTCGTGCAGCCCCTGGCCACGACCGACCTGGCAACGTGGCGGCGCGTGCTGGAGGTGAACCTGGACGGTGTCTTCTTGTGCGTCCGGTACGCCGGCGACGCCATGAAGGACCGCGGGGGAAGCATCGTGACCATTTCCTCCGTAACCGCCACGGCGGGCTCGGCCCTCATCGCTCCGTACGCCGCAGCCAAGGCCGCCGTCCTCAACCTCACGAAGACAGCGGCCATCGAGTGGCGACCCCTGGGCATCCGGGTCAACGCAGTCCTGCCGGGGTTCATCGCCACTGACCTGGTCACCGACGTCGCGGCGGATTTCGAGGTCAACCTCGGTCTGCCCGCAGGGGGCTTCAGCGACCTCATCGTGGCCAAGCAGGGCCGGTGGGGCGATGCCAGCGACGTCAGCCGGGCGGTCGCCTTCCTGGCCGACCCGGAGCAGTCCTGGATCACCGGCGCCGGGCTGGTACTTGACGGAGGTCTGACCGCCAGCCTGATCTGAGAGCAGGAGCGGGACGCGAGCGGTGACCTAGTGGTGCACCCGTTTGGCGTACCAGTGCGTCGCGTTCGGGTTGTCGTTGTACGCGTCGATCTCCACGAAACCACTACTGCGGTAAAGCTGTTGGGCCGCAGTGAGCGTTTCGTTGGTGTCGAGCACGAGCCAGTGCGCGCCGTACTCGATCGCCGCCTTCTCCAGGCCGGCCATCAACGTCCGGCTGATGCCCCGGCCCCGTTGGTCGGGTTCGACCCACAGGTGTTTGATCTCGAAGGTGGGCTCATGGAGATAATCCGCCACTCGGCGTACGCCGCCACAGCCGACAGGTTCGTCGCGGTCATTACGCACGATGACGAACAAGCCCTCCGGCGGCGTGAACGCGGCCGGATCCGGATTGCTCCGGCGGTATCCCTCCGCATGTGTGGCGAAGCCGAGTTCACGGCTGGTGAAGTAGTCGTCGAGTAACTTCTGGGCGACCTCATCGTCGACCGGGGTGGTAACCAACTGCATGACCCCAGCCTAGGACGGTGTCGTCACGCGGGCATATACCACCGTGTTGTCATCGAAATGCCCTGTGGAACGGTCGAACTGGCCGCCGCAGGTGATCAGCCGCAACTCAGGTCCGGTGGTGTTGCCGTAGACGTCGCCGGTGGGGAACGCGTTCTTGGGATAGCGAGCCACCCGGTAGACCGTGAAGAGCACCGAACTGCCGTCGGCCAACCGCACACTGGCCCGGTCACCGGCGGTGAGACTCGCCAACCGGAAGAACGGACCCCTGCCGGTCGTGGTGGTCACATGGGCTTCGACGACGGCCGGACCGGGCGCACCGGGGGTCGGCGACCCGGTGAACCACGCACCCTTGCCGACTTGCGCGCCGGAGGGGACAGCCAGCGTCCCGTCGGACTGCAGGCCCAACTCGATCAGCGGCAACTGCACGTCGATGGCCGGGATGCTCACGCTCACCGGCCGCGACCCCGGACGTACGCCGATCGCCGGACTCCCGCTGGACGGCACGGAGGGTGGGGCGGACGAGGGTCCTTGTGGCCCAGCGGTTTCGGGCGACTCAGTCGTCGCCGCCGACTGTGCGACGCCCGGCGGCGTCGGGGTCTCGTACCGATGGGTCATTCCCCAGACACCGGCAGCGATCGCGAGTACCGCAGCCAGCACAGCGGCGATCAGCCACCGGGTGGCGGGACGAGGTGAAGAGGCGGTCATGGGTGGTCCTAGGGCCGGCGGCTGGTGGGTGGCCAGAGGGTGCGCCCACCAGACGCCGGCGGTCGGGGGAACCGGTCAGATCCGGTTGGTGTGACGTCGACGCAGGCCGAGGTAGCCGAATCCCGCGGCCGCGGTGAGTGCGGTCGCTGCACCACCGAACGCGACAACCGAGGCGTCATCCGAGGCGCCGGCACCGGTCTGGACGCCGCCGGTCGGCATCCCACTCATCTGGCTGACTTCGAGCCGACCGCAGTTCGCCGGGTCGGTCGCCTCCTCGGGCAGGGACGGGTCCAGCTCGGACTTGGAACTGCCGGAGTACTTGCCGTCACCGTTGTAGTCGACACCGTGCTGCACCACGACACCCTTCCCGGCCCGGATCGAGGCGGCCGTCGCGTCCGACACGGTGATCGTGCGCGAGTAGGTCGTCGAACCGACCGGGAAACGGGTGACGGCCAGGCCGCTCTTGGGAGAGGTGTCCCCAGAAGTGGTCAGCGACACGGCGATCATGCCGTAGTCCTTCATCGCATCGGCGACGCGCAGGTGGCCGTCGACGCCGGTCCCCTTGGTGTCGTTGCTGGGACACGTGCTGGAGCCGCCGATGTGCAGGTGCTGGGCGTGCGGAGCCCCCGCCAACAGGCCGTGGGAGACGATCTTGATGCTCAGCTGGTCGCCGGTCAGCGAAGCGGTCACGGTGCCGGAGGCCCCGCTGTCGTTCAACTGGGTGAGTTTGCCCCACAGGTGCGTGGTGCCCGATTGCGCCGGAGCTGAGGCGTGAGCCGCGGGAGCCAACGCTATCGCCGGGAGGGCGATAGCGGGCAGAGCGACCAGGCCGGCCGCCGCCGCAGAAAGAGCGAGTGTGCGAGATGCCATGACTGCTTCCTTCCTGAGGTGTCCGACCGCGGATGCGGAGGACATCAGGAGTTCGGCAGCCTTGCCGTACCGGATGGGTCTAGCTGAACGACACCGAAGAAACCGGTTTGGTGGTCGGTTCCTGCGAACCGCCCGCCGGCTCGACGGTCACCGCCGCGCCGGTCGCTGCGTTCGGCGAACCCTTCATCAGCACGTCCTGACCAGGAGCAACCACTCCGGCGCTGACCGGTCCGGTGTCGGCGAGCATCCACGCCTGGTAGACCTTCCCCGCGGGCAGGGCGGAGACATCCGACAGGCGGATCACGCTGCGATCCAATGATTTCGAGGCAACGACGCGCATCGTGCCATCACCCAGGGGTGCCGTGAATGTCGTCGCGTCGGATGCGGACTCGATCTGTTGCACTGCCGACACGGGTGCCGGTGTCTGCGGCCACAGGGCAACGGTCGTCGCCCCACCGGCCAGCACGACCGCGGCGGCCGCCGCCGCGAGCCACTGGGTGCGGCGGCGCGGTCGCAATGCGCGCACGTTGTCCTGCGGAGTGGTGGCCACCTCCGCGAGGATGGCCTCCCGCAGGTGCGGCGGCGGGGCGACCGGGGGGACCGTGGCGCCCAGGGGTGCCGTGAGCTCCTGGAACTCGCTCACCTCGGCGCGACACTCGGCGCAGGTCGCGAGGTGCTGATCTGCAGCGTCGCGCTGCGCTGGGTCCAGGGCGTCCATGACGTAATCAATCGCTTCGATGTGCTCGCTCATGCCTCACCGCCCAACGCGCCTCGTAGACAAAGCAGCCCGTCGCGGATCCGGGATTTGGCAGTACCCAGGGCGATCCCGAGTTCGTCGGCGACCTGCGCGTGACTCAGGCCCCCGAAGTAGGCCAGTTCCACCGCTTCGCGTTGCACCGGAGTCATTCTGCCCATCGCGCCGCGCACCCGCTCGGCATCGAGGCGCCCGGTCACCTCATCCACGGTGCTGTCGAAATCCCGGTCCTGGTGCTGCACGCCGTACGCCGCATCCCGCTTGCGCGCGGCCACCACCGAGCGCACCCGGTCCACCGATCGGCGGTGGGCGATGGTGAAGATCCAGGACAACCCGGCTCCTTTAGAAGGATCGAACGAGCCCGCCCGACGCCACACGTCCAGAAACGTCTCCTGGGTGACCTCCTCGGCCAGAGTCTGATCGGCCACGACCCGCAGGACCAGGCCGAATACCCGGGCGCTCACGGCGTCGTAGAGGCGCGCGAAGGCGGCCTCGTCACCGCGCGCGGTGGCGGTGAGCAGATCCTCCAGTGGATCGGATTCGGCGATTGGCATCACGCGTATCTTCGCAGGCGCCCCCATAACCGACACCCCCCAGCCGGTCGTGAGGGCCGCCTCGATCGTCATACCGGTAGTTCGGAGCCGCCCGGCCTACCGGATGACTGCCTCCCGATCAGTCCAGCATCGTGCCCGGGTTCATGATCCCCGCCGGGTCCAGCGCCTTCTTGATCCGCTGGTTCAACGCGAGCACGTCCGGGCCCAGGTAGTCGGCCAGCCAGGGCTTCTTCAACCGGCCCACACCGTGCTCGCCGGTGATGGTGCCGCCCAGGCCGATGGCCAGATCCATGACTTCGCCGTACGCCGTGTGGGCGCGTTGCGCCTGGTCCTCGTCTGAGGGGTCGAAGACCAACAGGGGGTGGGTATTGCCGTCGCCGGCGTGCGCGAGCACCGCGATCAGGATGTCGCGGTGCCGCGCGATGTCGGCGATACCGCGGACCAGGTCGCCAAGGCGCGGCACCGGGACACCGACGTCCTCCAGCAGCAGTGACCCCTTGCGCTCGACCGCCGGGATCGCCATCCGGCGGGCGACGACGAACTGTTCGCCGGTCTCTGCATCGTCGGTGTCGAAAACCTCTGTGGCCGAGTTCTTTTCGCAGATCGCGGTGATCTGGGCGATCTCGACGCCGGCGTGCCCGGCCGGTTCGTCGGACTGCACGATCAGCATCGCCTCGGCGTCCCGGTCCAGGCCCATCCTGGTGACGTCCTCGACCGCGTTGATGGTCGGCTTGTCCATGAACTCCAGCATCGAGGGCCGCATGGTGGAGGTGATGTCGACGACGGTCTGGGTGGCATCGTCCAGCCGCGCGAACGTCGCAACCAGGGTGGCCGGCGGTCGCTGCGCCGGGACCAGCCGCAGCAGCACTTTGGTGATGATGCCGAGCGTGCCCTCCGAGCCGATGAACAGTTTGGTCAACGACAGACCGGCGACATCCTTCAGGCGCGGACCGCCGAGTTCGACGACGCTGCCGTCCGCGAGGACCACGGTCATGCCGAGCACGTAGTCAGTGGTCACGCCGTACTTCACGCAGCACAGGCCGCCGGCGTTGGTCGCCACATTGCCGCCGATCGAGCAGAACTCGAACGAGCTGGGGTCCGGCGGGTACCACAGACCGTGCTTCGCGGCCGCCTGCTTGACGTGCGCGTTGAGTGCGCCGGGCTCGACCGTGGCGATCCGGGTCAGCGGGTCGATGTCGATGGCCGTCATCTCATCGACCGCGATCACCAGGCAGCCGTCGATCGCGCTGGAACCACCGGACAGTCCCGATCCCGCGCCGCGGGGGATGACTGGAATACCGTGCTCGGCGGCCCAGCGCACCCCGGCCTGCACGTCCCCGGTGGTCTTGGCGCACAAGACCGCGATCGGCGTACCCGCATCGGGGTCCAGGGCGCGGTCCCAGCGGTAGGGGGCCATCTTGTCGGGGTCCATGAGCAGGCGCCCGGTGGGCAGCGTCGCGGCCAGGTGGGCGGGCTTGGGGGAGGTCACGAGGACTCCTTCGCACATCGACGTACGACGACACGGACCCTTGCAACTTAACCCCGCCGCACGCAGATGGTTGGGTGAGGGCATGCAACTTCCGCAACCGGAGCGCCGCGTGTCGGCCCGGGCGCCGGGCTACTGGCGGCTGCGCGGCGGCCTGGTTGCCGTGGTTCTGCTGGTTGTCGCTGCCGTCGTGCAGTTCACCGTGCACCCGCCCACGCCGCTGGCCGTCCTGATGTGGCTCGTGGTCGCCGCCATCGCCGTGGTCGAGGTGCTGGTGATGCCGCGCTGGCGCTTCGCGGTGCACCGGTGGGACGTCAACCAGGAGGCGGTGTCGACCCAGATCGGTTGGTGGGTCAGCGAATTGCGGGTCGCGCCGATCAGCCGGGTGCAGACGGTCGACACCGAGCGTGGGCCGTTGATGCGCTGGCTGGGGTTGAGCACGGTGACCGTCACGACTGCCTCGTCCAAGGGCGCTCTGCATATTCCGGCCCTCGACGTCGACGTGGCCACCCAGCTGGTCTCCGATCTGACGGCGATCAGCGCGGCCGATCACCGGGACGCCACCTGATGGACCAGGACGACTGGCGGCGGTTGTCCCCACGGATGCTGCTGGTCCACCCGTTCAAGGAGATCGGCCGCTTCGTGCCAGCGTTGGTGGCGGCCGCGATCTTCGGCACCACCACCGACGACCCGTGGTGGTGGGTGCTAATCGTGGTCGTGGTCTTCGTGGTGATCGGGACACTGCGCTGGCTGACCACGCGCTACCGGTTCACCGACCAGCGGGTGGAGTTGCAGCACGGGGTGTTCACCAAGCAGCTGCTCACCACCCCGATCGATCGGGTGCGCAGCGTCGATGTCACTGCGTCGCCGCTGCACCGGCTGCTGGGGTTGGCGAAGGTGCGGATCGGCACGGGTGCCGGCGAGAACGATCTGGTGCTCGACGGACTGACCGGCGCACAGGCAGCCAACCTGCGGGCGGAACTGCTGCACCGCGACCCGCAGCTGCAGGCCACGACCAGCGAGGCTGATCAGCCGCTGGCCCCGGTCGGCGAGCGGGTGCTGCTGACCTGGCAGCCCTCCTGGGTGCGGTTCGCGCCGTTCAATCCGTCGAACATGGTGATCGTCCTGGTGCTGGCCGGGTTCGTGTTCCGGATCGTCAACGATCTGCACCTCGATCCGAACAGCAACCCCGAGATCCATGACGCCATCGACTGGTTGCGCGGTCGGGTCCTGCCCCTGGCGGTAGCGCTGTCTGCTCTGGCGATCCTGGCACTCGCGGCAGTCCTCGCGATGGCCGGATATCTGCTGGCGTACTACGGTTTCCGCCTCACCGCCGACGACATCGGCCACACCTGGCACGTCACGCGCGGCTTGTTGACGACCCGGTCAACGTCGTTGGACACCAGACGGATTCGCGGTGTCACCATCCATCAGCCGGTGCCGTTGCGCTGGGTCGGCGGCGGTCGGTTGTCGGCGATCACCACCGGGTTGCACGGTCGGCACGATGAGGACCGCTCCCGCGGCGACGCCGACCTGCTGGCGCCGCCGTCACCGGTGCCGGTCGTGCTGGGTCTGGCGGCCGACGTCATCGACCCCGCCGTGCTGGCCCATCCGATCGCACCGCACGGCCCGGTCGCCACCCGCCGGCGCTACACCCGGGCGCTGTGGCCGACCCTGGTCGTGGTGCTCGCGCTGGTGCTGGCGGCGACCCTGGGCCCCCTGCCGCTCTGGGTGGCGTACGCCGCGCCCATCCTGTTGCCCGCCGCCGGCCTTCTCGCGTGGGACCGGGCCCGTCGTCTCGGGCACACCATCGCCGGCGACTACTTGGTCAGCCGGACCGGTGGGCTCGGTGGGGCGACCCACGTGGTGCGCACCGACGGCACAGTGGCCGTCGTGGTGCGGCAGTCGATCTTCCAACGGCGACAGGGTGTGGCCAGCGTCGAACTCGCCACGGCCGCGGGCGAACAGGGCTACACCGTGCTCGACGTGACCTCCGACCGGGCCACGGAACTGGCCGATGCACTGTTGGCCTCGGCGGCCAACGGGTGAGATCCGCTCAGATCCAGCTCGGCAGCCACATCCGTGCCTGCCAGTGGGTGTAGGGGATCACCTGTGCCGTCCAGATCGGCCAGAAGAACACGAACAGCGCCACGGTCAGCACCGTGAACGAGCCGACGGCGATCCGCCCGGCCCGCACTCGGCGTACGGACGCATCGGGCGCCCCGAGCACCAGGCCGAGCACGAAGACGCAGGCCAGCACGATGTAGGGCACGAAGACGACCGAGTAGAACGTGAAGATGGTGCGGTCCTGGTAGCTGAACCACGGCAACCATCCGGCCATCACGCCGCCGACGATCGCGCCCGCGCGCCAGTCCCGGCCGAAGAGCCAGTAGAAGATGCAGATGACCAAGGCGATCGCGCCGAACCACCAGATCAGCGGGTTGCCAAGGGACGTGACCGCCTTCGAGCACTGGTCGACGGTGCACCCGGCATCCTTGCCGGGCGATTCGTAGAAGAACGAGGTCGGGCGCGTCTGCAGGATCCACGACCACGGGTTGGACATGTAGGGGTGCTCGGAGGTGATGCTCTTGGCCGAGTTGTACATCTCGATGTGGTACTGCCACAGACTGCGCAACGTGTCCGGCAACCACGCGAACAGTGAACTGTCCGGGGAGAATCCACTGTCCTGGGTCGCGGGATTGGCCGCCGCCCAGTGGCGGTCGTAGCCGTCGTCGCTGCGGAACCAGCCGATCCAGCACAACAGATAGGTCAGCACGCTGACGCCGACCAGCTTCACCATCGCCGGCAGCGCGTCCTTCAGGAAGGTCCCGGCGATCCAGTTGCGGACACCCGCCGCGCGGCGTGCACCCAGGTCCCACCAGACCGTCATGAGCCCGAAGATCGCCAGGTAGAACCCGTCGGACCACTTGGTGGCCATGCCCAGGCCGAGGCAGACGGCGGCGACCCAGCGCCACGGCCGCCAGCCCAGCCACGGACCGAGCGCGGCGACCGACCCGCCGGACTCCCGCACGGCGGCCACCTTGTCGGCCAGGATCCGCCGGCTGCGATCCCGGTCGGCCAGCAGCGCCGCGAAGGCCGCCAGCGGCCAGAACATCACCAGTCCGTCGAGGATCGACACCCGCGACATCACGAAGGCGGTGCCCTCGAAACACAACAGGATCGAGGCCAGCGTTGCCAGCAGCGGGGAGCGGAACAGGTGCCAGGCACACCGGCCGATCAGATAGATCGCGATGGTCCCGGCCAGCGCCACTCCCACGCGCCAGCCGAAGGAGGAGTCGATCCCGAAGATCCACTCGAAGAATCCGATGACCCACTTGCCGAACGGCGGGTGCACCACGAAGTCGGCCTGGCTGCCGTAGACCTGCGGGCTGCCCATGGTGAAGAGGTTGTCGCTCTGGGAGCCGAAGATGTTCTGCTGCCGCTCGATGCCGTACTGGATCAGCGACCAGCCCTCTTTGACGTAGTACGTCTCGTCGAAGATCAACTGGTGCGGGCGACCGAGATCCCAGAACCGCAGGATGCCGCCGATGAGCGCCACCAGCGCCGGGCCGAGCCATGCCCACAGCTTCTCCCGGGCGGTGCGCGGGCGGCCGAGCAGCCGTCGGCGCAACTGGTAACGCAGCGGGAGCGGTGAGTCGGCGACCGGGGGCGCGGGTGCGTCGAGGGTCGTGGAGCTCACCCGCGACAGGGTAACCGAGGCGTCTTGGCGTGGTCCGTGCGACGCTAACGACATGGCGGACGGTCTGTTGGTGTTGGCAGGTACGCCGATCGGTGACCCCCGTGATGCACCGGCCCGGTTGGTCTCGTGGCTGGCCCAGGCGCACGTCGTCGCGGCAGAGGACACCCGACGGTTGCACCGCCTCACCGAGCAGTTGGAGGTGTCGCCCCGCGGCCGGGTGCTCAGCTACCACGAGCACAACGAGCGCGCTCGCACGCCGGAGTTGGTCGAGCGCCTGAGTGCGGGGGACAGCGTGCTGCTGGTCACCGACGCGGGGATGCCGTCGGTGTCCGATCCCGGTTATCGATTGGTGACCGCGGCGATCGCCGCGAATGTGCGGGTCACCTGCGTGCCCGGTCCGTCCGCGGTGTTGATGGCGCTCGCGGTGTCCGGACTGCCGACCGACCGGTTCTGCTTCGAAGGTTTCCTGCCCCGCAAACCAGGCGAGCGCGCCCGGCACCTGGCCACCCTGGCCACCGAACCGCGCACGATGGTGTTCTTCGAGGCGCCGCACCGGCTCGCCGAGATGCTCTCAGCGGTGGCCGACGCGTTCGGGCCGGACCGGCCCGCGGCGGTGTGCCGGGAGCTGACCAAGACCTACGAGGAAGTACGTCGAGGCGGCCTGGCCGAGCTCGCGGACTGGGCGGTCGAGGGTGCCCGCGGTGAGATCACGGTGGTCGTGGCCGGGGCGCGCGGTGCCTCGGTCGCCGTCGAGGACGTCCTGCCCGAGGTGCTTTCCCGGGTCGCCGACGGTGAGCGTCTGAAGGACGTCTGCGCCGAGATCGCCTCTGCGACGGGGCTGTCCAAGAAGGCGCTCTATGACGCGGCGGTCGCATCACGGTGAGACTGCGGGCGGCGCTGTTATGGCTGGTCGGCAGTCTCTGGCTGGCGATGTGGTCGATCGCGAGGTACAACGCAGGTCTGGCCACGTCGTACGACCTGGGGATCTTCAGCCAGTCGGCCAAGTCCTGGTCGCAGGGGCACTGGCCACGCTCGGACATCCGCGGGCTCGACCTGCTCGGTGATCACTTCAGTCCGGTTCTCGCGCTGAACGGTCTGTGGTGGCGGATCTGGTCCGATCCCCGCGTGCTGCTGCTGGTGCAGGCGATCCTGATCGCCCTGGCGATGGTGATTGTCTGGTGGGTCGCTCGCACACTTGTCGGCGAACCAATTGCCCTGGCCCTGTTCGCGGTTGGCCTGATCGCTCGGGGGACGATCGCTGCGGACCTGTTCGACTTCCACGAGGTGGCGTACGCCGCGCCCACCGTTGCGCTGTTGGCGGCGGCTGCTGTGCGGGGTCGCTTCCGCCTCGCCGTCGGTGCGGCCATCGTCCTGGTGTTGGTGAAGGAGGATCTGGGGCTGACAGTGATCGCGGCCGCTGCAACGTGGTGGTTGCTGCACCGCGATGGGTGGCGACGGCCGGCGGTGCTGGCAGGTGTCGGCGTCGCGGGACTGGTCGCAGCGACCGTGGTGCTGCGGGTCGTGGGCGGCGGGTCGGGCTACGGAGTCTTCTTCGGGGGATCGGGCAGCACGCCCATGGGGCAGCAGGTCGACACCGGGTGGTCCTGGTGGCGGTTGGCACCGTTAGCTCTCTTCGCAGTCACCGCGCTCTTCGTCGGACTGCGCTCTCCCGTAGCGGTTCTGGCCATCCCGACCCTGGCCTGGCGGATGATCGGCAACAACCCGTCGTACTGGCGGCTGGACACCCACTACGACCTCATCCTGGTGCCCATTGCCCTGATCGCCGCGGCGCACGCGATGTCCCGCCTCCCGTCCGCCCACTTTTGGAACGCTTTTCACCCGCAGCGCGACATTTCAGGTGAATCCCGATCCAAAAGTCCGGTCGTCGCCTCCGCTGCAGTTCTCGGTGGCGTGATCAGCGTCGGTCTGGGCGGCAGCCAACTGGTCGAGGTGGCTGCTGCGCCGTGGCATGCCGTTGCCCCCACCCAGCGGTTCCGCGACCTGCAGGAGATCAGTGCGCGGATCCCGAAGGACGCACCGATCGCGGCCAGCAACACCACCGGCGCCTACCTGGTCGCCACCCATGATCAGGTGTGGTCGATCGAGTCGGCGCCGGCGGTGCGCTACGTGGTCTTCGGGCGGGACGGCGGACCGCTGGACGAAGTGTCGGGCTGCCAGGGCGACGCGTTGCTGGACGATGCGAAGGGGCTCGGGGGCGCGACCGCGCAGGGTGACATCATCGCCATCCGCTACCTCGAGCCCACCGTCGTTAGGCTGGCCGACTGCGATGAAGCCGGCTCAGACCGGTAGGGCGGCACTGTCCTGCGCGGTGACGTTGCCGTAGATCCCCGCCGACAGGTAGCGCTCCCCGGAATCGGGCACGATCGCCACGATGGTCTTGCCGACGTTCTCCGGTCGCTGCGCCAACTGCGTGGCGACGTGCAGGATGGCACCAGCGGAAGAGCCCGCCAGGACACCCTCCTCGCGGGCCAGGGCCTGCGCCGCCAGGTAGGCATCGGCGGTCTCCACCGCGACGTACTCATCGGCGATGGATTGGTCGAAGTTGTCGGGGACCTGCTGCGGCTCGGCCTCGGTGATCTTGTGCACCCCGTCGATCTCCTTGGGATAGGGGTTCTCCGGCGTCGGCACCGAACCCCAGCCGGGCTCGGCCACGACGACCTGCACCCCGGGCTTGTTCTCCTTCAGGAAGCGGCCGGTCCCGGACAACGTGCCACCGGTCCCGACGCCACCGACCAGGATGTCGACCGAACCGCCCGTGGCCTTCCAGATCTCCGGGCCGGTCGTGTCGTAGTGGTACTGCGGGTTGACCGGGTTGGCCAACTGGTCGGTGAAGTAGGCGTCCGGGTGCTCGGTGCGCGCGCGTTCGCGCAGCAGCACAAGCGCATCCGGGTCCAGAAAGAACGTGTTGGGCACGGCGATGACATCAGCGCCGAACGCGCGCAGCAGGGCGACCTTGTCGGCACTGATGTTGTCGCCGGCGTAGAACGTCGAGCCGTAGCCACGTGAAGCGGCGATCGCTGCGAGGGCGATGCCGGTATTGCCGCTGGTCAGGTCCACGATGCGGCCGCCGGGCTGGAGCTCACCGCGCTCCTCGGCATCGCGGATGATCGCCCACGCGATGCGGTCCTTCACCGATCCGATCGGGTTGAAGGTCTCCAGTTTCGCGACGATACGCGCGCCCAGGTCGCGGTTGCGGCCGTAGCGGGTCAGTTCGAGCAGGGGAGTGTCGCCGATGAGTTCGGTGATCTCCGTGACGAGGACAGCCATGGGTACTCCTAGGGGTGGGATGGCGAATGTCGTTGCAGTCCAACGGTTCCGGGCATGGCCCGAGGTCGTCAGATAATTCCTGTCGGATAACTATGGCATAACCATACCCACTGAAATCAATAATTAGACATTATCGACGAACGGCGCTAGCGTCGGCGCCCGCAACCTTGTGCGACCCACTGCGGGGCGATCTGCCCCCGATCGAAAGTGACCAACCCCATGACCGAGAACACCCCCGGAACCCCTGAGCAGAACGATTCTCACGACGCTGCGCCCGCCGGCGACCAGGTCCTGCCCAGCGGTGCGCGGGTCGAAGCCAATGTCGATGCCGATGCCCCCAAGGGCGTCAGCCGCCGCAGTCTGGTGACCGCCGGTGCGGTCGTCGCGGCCGCCGCCGGAGTCGGCGGCTGGGCGTTCCTGCGCAGCCAGGACCACGACGTACAGGCCGCCACCGGCACGCCCACCGTGACCAACTCGTGGGCCAAGAAACAGTTGGCGCTGGTCTCGCCCAGCGGGGTCTGTGAAGCGCCACTCATCGCGGCGTACGAGAAGGGTCTGTTCAAACAGGCCGGCCTCGACGTCGTGCTGAAGAAGTCCGGCACCGACGAAGACACCACGGCCGCAGTCGGTTCCAGCAAGTACGTCGCATCCAACGGCATCTTCTTCAACTTCCTCGGGCCGATCTACAACGGCACACCGGTCAAGCTCAGCGGTGGTCTGCACCACGGCTGCCTGGACCTCTACTCCCGCAACGACGGCTCGGTCCCCACCGTGGCCTCCTTGAAGGGCAAGAAGATCGGCGTCAGCAACCTGCAGGGTTCGGCGACCAACTTCTTCTCCCTGGATCTGCTGGACGCCGGCATCAACTCCAGCCCGGCCGCCAAGCAGGTCGAGTGGGTCGTCATCGAGCAGGACCTGCTGCCGGAGGCGTTGAAGTCCAAGAAGGTCGACGCGATCGCGACCGCCGGCGGCTTCCTGCCGATCATCCAGGGGGTGAAGGACGGATGGGCCAAGGAACTGTCCAACAACCGCAACCTGTCGACCAACGCTGCCTACCCGTGCTGCGCGGTCGCCCTGAACCAGACCTTCGTCACCCAGGACCCGGTCACTGCGGCCACCTTGGTCAGCACGTGGATCGAAGGTTCCCGGTGGGTGGGTGCCAACCTCGAGGAGGCCGCGCACCTGGTCACCGAGAAGAAGTACGTCTCCGGTAAGCCCGAGGAGGCCCTGGCCGTGCTGCGGACCCTGACCTTCGACCCCTCGACCGCGAGTCTGCACAAGGCCCTCGAGCCGGGGATTGCCAAGTTCATTAAAACCGGGTTCCTGCCCGCGGCCACCAACCCCCAGGTGCTGGCCGACAAATCGTTCGTCGACCTGAAGCTGGCCTGAGCGCGATGTCCACTCTCACCGTACGGCGGACAGCGTCCGCCTCCGCGAAAGCGGCTGCGCCACAGCCTGATCCGGACGTCACCGTCCAGGGTCCGGCTCGCATCCACGCTGCGCTCGACAGAGTCTCCCATCCGGTCCGGATCAATCCGTTGCTGCTCGGCGGCGGGATCCTGGCCTGGGTCGGATTCGCCCTCGTCGTCCTCTTCATGCCCAACGAGTCCTCCCAGTCCCTGCGGGACCTACAAGCGATCGATGCCATGCGTACGCCGATCGCGATCGCTGGTCTGCTCGTCGCCGTCGCGTGGGCCGGGATCTGGGCGCTGTCGGCCAGCGACTCCCGGCTCGGCCGCTGGGCACACGGCCACGCCACGCACGGCGCGGCCTGGCTGCTCGGCTTGGCGTTGTGGGCGCTCTTCTGGGAGTACTCGACGGCCAAGACGGCAGCCCTCGCCCCGCCGTACTTCCAATCACCGCAAGCGGTGCTCAACGCGATCTGGACCGACCACGGCCTGCTCGCCGAGAGCCTGGGCAATTCGTTGCTGTTGCTGGTCGTTGGCTTCGTGGTCGGCCTGGTCGCGGGGCTGGTCACCGGGGTCACGATCGGCTGGTTCCAGCAGGCGAACTACTGGGTGCACCCGATTCTGATCTTCCTGGGGCCGGTGCCCTCCCTCGCCTGGGTGCCGTTGGTCTTCGTGCTGGCCCCCTCGGCGTACTCCGGAGCGGTCTTCATGATCGCGCTCAGCGTGTGGTTCCCGATCACGGTCCTGACCCGGGCCGGAGTCCTCAGCGTGCCGCGGTCCTACTTCGACGTCGCCCAGACCCTCGGAGCCAAGGGCGCGTTCCTGGTCGCCCGGATCAGCCTGCCGGCCGCACTGCCGAGCATCTTCACCGGTGCCTTCATGGCCCTTGGCGCGTCCTTCGTCAGCCTCACCGTGGCGGAGAACTTCGGGGTCAACTCCGGCTTGGGCTGGTATCTGAACTGGAAGAAGGGCTGGGGTGACTACGCGGGCGTCTACGCCGGGATCGTGGTCCTGGTCGTGGTCTGTGGCGTCCTGCTGACCCTGCTGTTCCGCAGCCGCAACTGGGTGCTGCGCTGGGAGAAGGAGTTGACGAGATGGTGACCGGTGCCGCGATCGACATCCTCAACGTCACGCAGGCGTTCCGCAGTCGCGGCCGGGACCTGCCGGTCCTGGACGACGTGACCTTCTCGGCGAAGCCCGGTGAGTTCGTGGCCCTGGTCGGGCCGAGTGGCTCGGGTAAGTCGACGCTGATCCGGCTGCTGGCCGGGCTGGACAAGCCGCTCTTCGGCACGGTCTACGTCGATGGCCGCAAGGTCACCGGACCTGACCCGGAACGCGCTCTGGTCTTCCAGGATCCGACCCTGCTGCCGTGGCGGACCGTGCGGGGCAACGTCGCACTCGGGCCGCAGGCGCGCGGCGAGCTGAAGCAGTCCGCTGGCCGGATCGATGAGGTCCTAGACGTCGTGGGACTGACCGATTTCGCCGACGCCTGGCCAGCGCAGCTGTCCGGTGGTATGGCCCAACGCGCAGCATTGGCAAGGGCATTGGTCGGCGACCCGAAGGTGTTGTTGCTCGACGAACCACTTGGCAAACTCGACGCGCTGACCCGCCGCGTGCTGCAAGGTGAGCTCGCCCGGTTGTGGCAGCAACGCGGGTTCACCGCCGTCCTGATCACCCACGACGTCACCGAGGCGCTCACCCTCGCCGACCGGGTGATCATCTTCTCCCCGCGCCCGGCAACCGTCCGGGCCGACATCAGCGTCGACCTTCCCCGGCCGCGCAACCAGTCCGAGCCGCAGTTCGTGGCGTTGCGGCAGCAGATCCTCGCGCTGCTCGATGAAGAAACCACCACTGCGCCCGACGAACTCGCTTCGTAACCTCTCGAAAGGAACATCATCATGCGTCTCATCACCCGCGCCGCGGCCACGGCCGTGACCACGCTTGCCCTTACCCTCGGTGTCGCCGAGGTCGCCTCCGCCCACGTGCGCGTCATCCCCTCCTCCACGGCGCCGGGCAGCTACTCCGTGCTGACGTTCAACGTGCCGGTCGAGTCCGACACCGCGAACACCGTTGCCCTTACGGTGAATCTGCCCACCACGACACCATTCACCTACGTCAGTGTCCGTCCGACTCCGGGCTGGACCGCGAAGGTCACCACCGAGAACCTCGCCAACCCGGTCAAGGACGATGACGGCAACATCATCACCAAGGCCCCGATCAAGGTCGAGTGGACCGCGACCGACGGCGGCCTCGCCCCCGGTCAGTTCGGTCAGTTTGCGATCCAGGCCGGTCCGCTGCCCAAGTCCGGAACCGTGTACTTGCCCACGCAGCAGAAGTATTCGGACGGCAAGATCTCCAACTGGGTCCAACAGGCACAGGGCAATGCGGAGCCGGAGTCCCCGGCACCGAGCTTCGAGATCACCGCAGCCGCCGCTACTCCCGCCGCGGCGGACAGTGGCACCAACCCGTGGGCACTTGCCGGTGGTGGGGCTGGCATCGCGCTGCTCGGTGGGGTCGTGGGTGGCGTCGTCGGCAGCCGGGTCTCCCGCCGTCGATCGGACTCTGTCGTTTCGGATTCCGGTACGTCGACCGAGGACCAGGCCGCGGACCGCACCTCGGTCCCGGCCTAGGCAGTGCGGCGCATCGTCGCCGCGGTCGCACTCCTGCTGGTCCTTCTCGTCTGGTCGGCCCCGACGGCCGCCGCCCACGCGTACGTCATCTCACAGTCGCCGACCAGCGGCGCTGAGTTGGCGGCGTCGCCGGCGGCGGTCGTCGTGCGGTTCTCCGAACCGGTCGCCCTTGCCTCGGGAACTGCCACGTCCGTAGTCTCCAGCTCCGGTGAGCGGGTCGACAACGGGTCACCGGTTCTGCGGGGGGACCTGCTGACGATTCCGTTGCGGCACAGTCTACCCAGAGACGTCTACGTCGCCAACTGGTCGGTGATTTCCGCCGATAGTCACCCGGTTGGTGGCTCCCTGCAGTTCGGCGTGGGCGTCCCGACCACGGCCGTCGCCGAACCTGCTGCACCGCAACCGAGTTCCCTGCTGCAGCTGATCAACGGTGTGCTCAAGGGTCTGGTCTATCTGGGGCTGGTCGCGGCGCTGGGCGCTCCGATCGCTGCTCGACTGCTGCACGTCTCGCTACCGACCCGCTGGGTGGCCGCCGGCTTCCTGGCGGCCGCGGCCGGCTCCGTGCTGCAGATCCCGGTCCAGTACCTGTGGGGTGCCTCGGCCAGTCGCGCGACCTGGGGTGGGTTGGTGCAGTCGTTCGGTTCGACCTATGCCCTGACGATCTACCTGCGCGTGGTCCTGCTGGTGCTGGCGTGGGTCGTGCGGCGGTGGCTGTCCGTGTTTGTCGTGGTGGCGTTGCTCGTCGTCGCGACGGTGGTCCGCAACGGTCATGGCGGCGCCGAGGGCGGCTGGATCTTCGTCTCGACCCTGGCGCACGCGATCGCGGCTACCGCGTGGATCGGCGGACTGCTGGTGCTGGGTTGGGCGATGCTGACCCGGCGGCTCGAGGTGGCCCAGTTGCGGCGGTTGCCGTTGTGGGCCCGGTACGCCGGCGCTGCGGGCGCGGGCATCGCGGCGACGGGCGGGGCCCAAGCCGTCGTGCAGGTGCGGTATCCAGCGGCGCTGGTCCACACGACGTACGGGTGGGTGCTACTGGCCAAGGTGGCGCTGGTCGCCGTCGCCGGATTCTTCGCGATCCGCGGAAACCGTTGGGTGACAACGCATTCCCGTCTAGCAACCCGACCTGAGCCAGGAGAGACCGCGCGCCTGCGGCGGTTCGCCCGGCGCGAGGCCGTTCTCGGGACCGCGATCGTGATCGTGTCGGGAGTGCTGTCCTCAGTCGACCCCGCCCAGGCGACGTACGCACCCACCACGCCCCAGACCCTCACCGCAGGGCCGTACACCGTCGAGCTGCGCATCGCGCCCGCACGCCGGGGTCCGGTCGGCTTCCGGGTGACGGTGACCGGCGCCGCAGACGCCACGCCGCTGGCCCAGCAGGTCGACCTGACGCTGAACCAGCCGGGTGGCGCGACCCGCGCGCTACCGGTCGAGTTCACCGCCCGCATCCCCGGGACCATCCACTCCGGCCAACCCGTCCCGATAACGTTCGTCAGTTCGGTGGTCGTGCTCCCCGATATCGGTGACTGGCAGGCCCAGCTGACCGTTGTGGCCAGCGAGACCGAGCAGTACAGCGCCGCAACCCAATTCACTGCTTACTAGGAGTTGTGATGGCCCGATACGAATCCGTGCTAGAGGCGGTTGGTGGTACGCCGCTGATCCGGCTCACCCGTGGCGTCCCGTCGGGCGGGCCGCGGGTCTACGTCAAACCGGAATGGCTCAACCCCGGTGGCAGCGTCAAGGACCGGGCCGCAGTGTGGATGCTGCGGCAGGCTGAACGCGACGGGCTGCTCCGCCCGGGCGGCACCGTCGTGGAACTGACGAGCGGCAATACGGGCATCGGATTAGCAATGGCCGCAGCGCATCTGGGCTATTCGTGCGTCATCTTCACGAGTTCGAAGATCTCGAGCGAGAAGCGCAACCAGATCACGGCGTACGGCGCGCGGCTGGAGTTGGTCGACACGTTCGTGCCGAAGGATCACCCGGACAGCCTGCGGTCGCATGCCGAACGCTTCGTGGAGCAGACACCCGGCGCGTGGTTGGCGGCGCAGTACGACAACGCGGCCAATGCGCAGGCGCACTACGAAACGACCGGGCCGGAGATCTGGGCGGACACCGACGGCCAGGTGACGCACGTCGTGTCGACCATCGGCACCGGCGGCACCATCTCGGGGACCGCCCGGTATTTGAAGGAGATCAGTGGAGGACGCGTCCGGGTGATCGGCGCGGACCCGCTCACCTCGTCGTACGCCGGGGGAGACGGCAGCCAGAAGGCGATCGAAGGCGCGGGTCACTTCGTGCATCCGGAAGCGACGGTCGATATCTGGCCGACCGCCCTCGACCTGAGCCTGATCGACAAGATCCTCCCGGTGGCCGATGAGGACGCCATCGCCGCCATCCGGGAGTTGGCGACCACCGAGGGGATCCTCGCGGGCGGATCGTCCGGGGTGGCCCTGGCCGCAGGACGATGGGTGGCGGCGGACTTGGGTTCCGACGACGTCGTCGTGATCCTGCTGCCGGATTCGGGGCGCGCGTACCTGTCGACCTACTTCAACCGGAAGTGGTTGGCGGACAATGGGTTCGGGACGCTCGAGGACACACCCTCAGATCCCGCCGTCTTCGTGACCGCGCAGGAGGCAGGAGTAGCAGCGGCCGCCCGGTTGATCGCCGACGGGATCCCGCAGGATGCTCCGGTCTTCGTGGCGTATCCGCGTGAGCGGCGCGTCCTCGCTCCGCATCCCAGTGACCTGCTCGGCTGGACGACACCAGCGTTACTACGCGATCACGAGACGGCACGGGCCGCCGCCCGGCCGCTCAGCCCTGACACGGTCAGCCCCGTCCTGCGCAACGGCCGGGTCGTCGGCGTGCAGGGGGACGCCGGGCAGGGCGATCTGCAGTAGGAATCAACTGCAGATCGTGGTCGGCTGGTTGCCCGGTGCGGGCTTGAATTGCTCGGAGTGTCCGTGCTCGTCGCGGAAGAACACGCGGTCTCCCACCAACTTCACCTCGCCGCGTTGTTCGGGGTTGTCCCAGCCGGACGGTGGATTTCCGTTGCCGTCGTCCAGCACGCCGTCGACGCGCGTGAACCAGTTGGCGTCGATCTGGAGATCGCGAATGCCGCAATGCATATACAGACTCACCGATCGCCACGACGGTTCGCCAGCGGACGACGTGCAGCCGCTCAGGCCCAGGAGCGGGGCCACGAGCAGAACCGGCCACCGACGCATCCTGCGATCATGTCAGCGTGGCCCCCGTCCCGGAACCGCATAGCGGTCACCGTTTGCGCATCGCTGCTACGGTCTGTCGTCCATGAGCGAGCAGAGTCGCCGCGACCAATTGTTGGACCGCGTGGTGGACTACGTGCTGGAGCACGGTGTCGCCGATCTGACGTTGCGCGATCTGGCCGCGGCGGTGGGTTCGAACAACCGGATGTTGATCTACTACTTCGGTAGCCGGGACGAGTTGATCCACACGGCTCTGGAATCAGCGGCCGCTCGCTTTCCTCGAATGGTTTCGCTATTCGAGGTGTTGGACGATACGGCGAATCCCCCTGCTATACGGTTCCATTCGGCCTGGGACCTGATCGGCGCGCAGGAGAACCTGCCCTTCCATCGACTGTTCTTCCAGGTGCTGGGCTTAGCTGGGTTCGCCCCTGACCGGTTCGCCGGGTTCCTGGCGACCGTCGGTTCGGAGTGGTCAGCGCACGTACAGGAAGCGCTCGTCAGCGACGGATGGGATCCGATCGAGGCGATGGCGACCGCACATGCTGTGGTGGCCACGTGGCGTGGTCTGCAACTGACCCTGCTTAGCGGTGGCGATCCCGTCGTGGTCGCGGAAGCCGCGCGCCGCAGCATCGAAGCCCTCGTCGTCCAGGTCGCCGAATCTGCTGTGTAAACATCGTGTTTCAGCCCTTCCGCCGAAAGTGAACCATTTGGTTCACTCAAAGGCATGGCATCGCACTCCACGCCCCGCCGGATGCGTCTCGGCGTCTTCGAAGTCGCCGGTCCCCAGGTCGGCGGAACGCTCAGCTGGCCCCACCCGAGGGCAACCTCAAAGCGCTACCACGAGCCGTCGTACTGGGTGGATATGGCTCAGCTCCTCGATGGGGCGGGCTTCGACTTCCTCTTCTTCGCCGACGGGTACGGTTACCCGGCGATCGACGGGGACATCGCGCCCGGAGCCGTCCAACACGGCGTCAACTTCGGCAGCCTCGACCCGATGCTGCTCATCCCGATCCTGGCCCAAGCGACGCGGCGACTCGGTTTCGTGGTCACGTCCTCGACCGGCCTGGACCACCCGGTGCAGATGGCCCGGCGGTTCGCCACCCTGGACCACCTCACCGGCGGCCGGATCGGCTGGAACATCGTGACCGGGTCCTCACAGAACGTGATCGCCGAGGTCTTCGGGCATGACCAGATGGCCAAACACGATGACCGCTACGCGCAGGCGGCGGAGTACGTCGAACTGGCCACCAAGTTCTGGGAGACCGTCTGGGAGGACGACGCTCTGGTGATGGACCCGGCGACTGGGGTCTTCGCCGACGGGTCCAAGCTGCACCGGCTCGAACACGACGGGACCCACTACCGGTCCTCGGGCTACTTCACCGTCGACCCGTCCCCACAGCGCACCCCCGTGCTGTTCCAAGCAGGCACCTCGCCCGCGGGTCGGCAACTGGCCGCCACCTGGGCGGAGACCGTCTTCGTCCAGGGGACGACCCCGTCCCACACGGCGGGCAATGTCGCCGACATCCGCCGACGCGCGTTCGAGATGGGCCGGGACGGGGACGCCGTCATCACGATGGCCGGGGTCTCGGTGACGGTCGCCCCCACCAGCGCCGAGGCAGCCGACCAGCGGGCAGCCTTCGACGCCCTGCAGAACGATGCCGTGGTCAATGCGCTCTACGCGGGCAACACCGGCATCGACCTGCTGTCGTTGGATCCGGCCGGGACTCTGGAGCAGGTGATCGGCACGGGAGCGGTCGGGCAGATGGGTACGAGCAACATCGAGCGCTTCCTCGGGCCGGATGCGCCAACAGTCGGCCAGATCATCGATGATCTGCGCGGCAAAGGGACTCGCGGTTTCCAGGTCACCGGTTCGCCCACGGAGGTCGCCGACCAGTTGGAGGACCTGATGGTGACGACCGGCCTCGATGGCTTCTTGCTGGAGCCAATCTTCGATCTACCCGACCTGACCGATTTCGTCGAGCTGGTGGTGCCGCAGTTGCGTCGGCGAGGGCTGCTGCCGGACGACCCAGATACCGGTACTTTCCGCTCGCAACTCGGCATCGGGGCAGCGACGAACCCGGACCGACTCGCCGCCACGCATCCGGGGCACGCGGGTGAGTCGGCCATCATCGAGGAGAGCGCCTAGTGGCGACAGGGATCGCCTCGGCGCTGACCCAGGTCGGCGGACCAGACCGGATCAAGCACGCCTTCGGCCGCTTCACCCAGGGTGTCGTCGCACTGGCAGCCTTGATCGATGACCACCCGGAGATCATGGTCGTCTCGACCTTCACCGTCGGTGTGTCCTTCGACCCGCCGTTGGCCTCATTCGCAGCCGATCATCGCTCGGTCACTTGGCCGCAGCTGGCCAGGGCCGAAGCGATTGGTGTCACGGCGCTGTCTGGCGAACAAGCTTCTGTCGTCTATCAGTTGGCGGGGTCCGACCGGGCTCGCCGGTTCGATGCCGTGCCGTGGTCGGTCGGCGATCAAGGGGAGGTCCTGCTGGACCACGGCGCCGCCTGGTTCAGCTGTGCGCTGGAAGCCGCTCATCCGGCCGGGGATCACGATATGGTGCTGCTCCGCGTCCGCAGTCACGCGGACGAACCAGGGCGTCGGCCCATCATTCTGCAGCGCAGCACATTGCACACCCTGGACGCGGCCTCGTAGTTCAGGTCAGCCGCCGTTGGCGCACAACTGCTCCATCGGCAGCCGCAGCGTCGTCTGCGAGGTGTCGGCCGGGTTGAAGCAGACCCATACGATCCTGCCCTGCTGAGAGAACTCAGCCGCCGACACGGTCCCGGTGGTTTCCAGCGAACGCCCGTTCGCGACGTACGCCACCCGCAACGACAGGTCGGAGCCGGACGGGGTGGACGAGACCACGGACCCCGCCGCCATCCCACGGGTCGCCACGACGGCCGGTTGCGACACGTGTCTCCAGACCAGGACCCCCACCAGCAGCACGAGGACAGGGAGCAACAACCTAGGGGAGAGCTTCGGCATTGCGCCTTCTCTGGGTGAAGCGACGCACCCGTCGGACCAGGACGTACCCCGCCCACGCCATCAACGCCAGAATGATCACAACCAGAATGGGGACGAAAACCGCTGCGAGACTGAGGAAAAGCGCCGAGATGTCCTCCGAGACGGACAGCACCGGGGCTGCGACCCCACCGGTCGACACATTGGCGACGGGCCGGATGGCGGTCTTACCGCTGTGCATGATGCCGGCGATGACCAGACCGCCGACGAAGCCCAGCCACGAATGGTCCTGCATGAACTGGGAGTGATCCAGCTGGGATGACGCCTGCACGCCGGCGCCGATCACCCCGCCGGTCAGCGGTCGGATGATCGTGCCGGCCATGTCGTTGATGCTGTCGACGGCGGGGATCTTGTCCAGCACGATTTCCGAGATCAGCAGCAGCGCCGCGATCCCGATCGCCCACCACGAGCCGATCCACGCGAAGCCCGGCGGTAGGTCGATGACCGTGGTGAAGCGGTCGAGCACGCCGACGATCAGGAACGGGATGTAGGCGTTGAGCCCTGCGGCTGCGGTGAGGCCGAGGCCGGTGAGCAACGCGAACATGGCCCCAGAATCTAGGTAGGGGGCGCAGAACGCAAACGCCTAGGATTCACGGTGTGAAGGTTCTCTCCGCTGTCGCCTGGCCGTACACCAACGGGCCGCGCCATATCGGCCATGTCGCCGGTTTCGGTGTGCCCTCCGATGTGTTCAGCCGGTACATGCGGATGGCCGGTCACGACGTACTCATGGTCTCCGGCACTGACGAGCACGGCACCCCGATCCTGGTCCTGGCCGACCAGGAGGGGCTGTCCGTGCAGGAGGTCGTCGACAAGTACAACGCGATCATCGCCCAGGACCTGGTCGACCTTGGTCTGTCGTATGACCTGTTCACCCGCACCACGACGCGCAACCACTACGCCGTGGTGCAGGAGATGTTCCGCACCATCCACGCCAACGGTTACCTGGTCGAGCAGACCGCCACCTCGGCGATCAGCCCGTCCACCGGGCGCACGCTGCCGGACCGCTACCTCGAAGGCACTTGTCCCATCTGCGGATTCCCCGAGGCGCGCGGCGACCAGTGCGACAACTGCGGGAACCAGCTGGACGCCTCCGACCTGATCAACCCGCGCTCGAAGATCAACGGGGAGACCCCGGAGTTCATCGAGACCCAGCACTTCTTCCTCGACCTGCCCGCGCTGGCCGACGCGTTGCAGGAGTGGCTGGCCGCGGTGGACGAGCGCGGCGACTGGCGCCCCGGCGTCATCAACTTCGCCAAGAACATCGCGAACGACATGAAGCCGCGCGCGATGACCCGCGACATCGACTGGGGCATCCCCGTCCCGCTGCCCGGCTGGGAGGGCAAGCGGCTCTACGTCTGGTTCGACGCCGTTATCGGTTATCTGTCCGCCTCCATCGAGTGGGCCCGCCGGCTGGGCGAGCCCGAGCGGTGGCGCGAATGGTGGAACGACCCGGAGGCCGTCTCCTATTACTTCCAGGGCAAGGACAACATCACCTTCCACGCCCAGATCTGGCCGGCGGAGTTGCTGGGGTACGCCGGTGCCGGCGCCAAGGGTGGCACCCCGGGGGAGTACGGCGTGCTGGACCTGCCGACCCAGGTCGTCGCCTCGGAGTTCATGACCATGGAGGGCAAGCAGTTCTCCACCTCCCGCGGTCACGTGATCTACGTGCAGGACGTCGTGGCCCGCTACGGCCCCGACCCGTTGCGCTACTTCATCAGCGCCGCTGGCCCGGAGACCGCTGACGCCGACTTCACCTGGGCCGAGTTCGTCCAGCGCAACAACTCCGAACTGGTCGCCGGTTGGGGCAACCTGGTCAACCGCACCGCCACGATGATCAACAAGTCCTTCGGGCAGATCCCGGCACCGGGTGAGCTGGAGCCGGTCGACAAGGAACTGTTGTCGGAGATCTCCGAAGGGTTCGGCACCGTCGGTGACCTCATCGAGCGACACCGGCAGAAGGCCGCCCTGGCCGAAGCCATGCGCCTGGTCCGCCTCACCAACGCCTATGTGTCCGAGACCGAGCCGTTCAAGCTCAAGTCGCAGGACCAGCAGGAGCGGCTGGCCACCATCCTGCACACGCTGGCCCAGTCGGTCTCGGATCTGAACACGATGCTGGCGCCGTTCCTGCCGCACGCGGCCAACCGCGTCGCCCAGGTGCTCGGAGCGACCGGGGAGTTCATGCCGATGCCCCGGCTGGAGACCGTCGAGGACCTCGACGACTCCTCGCGCAGCTACCCGGTGATCACCGGCGACTACTCCCGCACCCCGCGCTGGGGTTCGGTCCCGGTCACGGTGGGTACGCCGATCGGCAAGCCCGCGCCCGTCTTCACCAAACTCGACCCCTCGGTGGTCGAGGAGGAGATTGCGCGCCTGAGTCCCTCATGACCCACCACTCGTCACGAGGGCAGGCCCCCGAGCCGCCCACGCCACTGCCGCTGCCGGTGGTGGACAACCACACCCACCTGGACATCGGCCGCGACGGCGGAGCACCGCCTGACGTCGCCGAGGCCATTGCTGCGGCCCGCGCCGTGGGTGTCGACCGCCTGGTGCAGATCGGCTGTGACCTCGCTGGTGCCCGGTTCACCGCCGAGATGATTGACCAGTACGCCGCGTTGCTGGGTGGCGTGGCCATCCACCCCAACGAGGCCCCTCGCCACGCCGCCGCCGGTGATCTGGAGTCTGCGTGGGCCGAGATCGAGGCGCTTGCGGCCCATCCACGGATCCGGGTGATCGGCGAAACCGGTCTGGACTACTTCCGCACCGGTCCGGAAGGTGTTGCAGCACAACAGGATTCGTTCCGGTGGCACATCGATCTGGCCAAGCGGACCGGCAAGGCACTGCAGATCCACGACCGGGACTCCCACGAGGACGTGCTGCGGATCCTCGCGGAGGAAGGCGCACCCGAGAAGACGGTGCTGCACTGTTTCTCTGGTGATGTACCGATGGCGCGGGAGTGCGTCGAGCGCGGCTACTACCTGTCCTTCTCCGGGACGGTCACGTTCAAGAACGCGCGAACCCTGCGTGATGCACTGGCCGTGACCCCGCTGGACCGCCTCCTGGTGGAGACCGATGCCCCCTACCTCACCCCGGTGCCGTACCGCGGGTCCGGCAACGCGCCGTACCTGATCCCGATCACGGTCCGGGCGATGGCCGGCACGCTCACTGTGGACGTGCCCACCCTGTGCCGGGCGCTCTCGGACAACAGCGAGGCGGTCTACGGGCCCTGGTGACCGGCCCACAGCACGAGGCGGTGAAAAAATTTGTGATCGTCCTCACCGGCGTTACAGCTGTCTTACGACTCGGTGAATTCCGCGGAATACCGCGCCAGGATCGATCACAGGCTTTTACCAGCAAAGCAGTCCCACGCCAAGATGTGAACGATCTTTCGTTATCCAAATTTGACCTTCCCCCCTGCCGTCGTTCACGGTAGACGTCGTTAGCCCGAGAGCGGACTCCTTCTCGGATGGACCTGAAAACGGGTCGGGACGCACGACGCGATGTCGTCGACGCAGTCCCACAAGCGCCGGAACCCTCATCCCGAGGGCCTTCGTGCGCCTGTCATCCACCGCCGCCCGAGGGGAAGTACGACATCGGAGAATCGTGACCTTTCGCATCACCCCTGCCCGCATGACCATGGCGGCTTCCAGCCTGATCGCCGTGTCCGCGCTCGCCGCGTGTGGCACGAGCGGTTCGGACTCCGCAGCGAACCTGCAGCTGAAGCCCTCGACGAGCGCCACCAGCAGCTCGTCCGCAGCACCCTCTTCTTCCGCGGCCCCGAGCAGCGCGACCCCGTCCACGACGACGTCGAGCAAGGCTGCCGCGAAGCCGACTACCAAGCCCACCGCGAAGGCGACCAAGCCGGCATCGCGTGGCGAGGCCCGTCCGGCCACCACGACCCGCACCGTGACCGACACCACGACCCTCGGCTTCTCCACAGTGAAGAAGTACGACTCGACCCTGGCCAAGGGCACCAGCAAGGTGACCACCGCCGGTCAGTCCGGTTCGGCCAAGCTGACCATCAAGCAGACCCTGGTCGGCGGCAAGGTCGTCAAGTCCGTGACCGTGGACCGCGATGTCACCAAGGCGCCGGTCAACAAGGTCGTCACCATCGGCACCAAGAAGGCCGTCGCCACCCCGGCACCGGCGCCTGCCCAGTCCACCTCGGGTGGGTCGTCCAGTGGCGCGGGTCTGAACCTGGCCCGTGCGGCCATGTGGGACCGCATCGCCTGGTGCGAGTCCGGTCAGCGCTGGGGCCTCGTGGCCTCGAACAGCACCGGCACCTACTACGGCGGTCTGATGATGACTCGCGACGCCTGGCGCATCGGCGGCGGACTGAAGTTCGCTCCGGTTGCCAGCGGAGCCTCGCGCGCCGAGCAGATCACCGTGGCCAACAGCCTCTACGCGCAGCTCGGCCTGAAGCCGTGGAGCTGCCGCGGCGCTGCCTGATCGGTAGCTACCGGCTGACGAAGGCCCCCGCACCCTTGATGGGTGCGGGGGCCTTCGCGCACCATAATCTCATATGCTGAGACGGTCGGAAGGGTGAATTTCCGCGGCATTCCGCGGTAAATGACATCGTTGTCGTTTCAACAGCCCAGGATCGGGGACTGAGGCGCCATTCCGCCGGTTCCGTGAGACTGCGGCATCCTGCGGCTGCAGACCGCCGCGTGGCGATAGGTCACTCCAGTCACACCAGTCACATTTTTCCCATCTTTCGCAATGGTCACGGGCGCGTCATAGTCCTACGAGAGAACTGACCTACCGCCGACCAGGGAGCACCATGACCAGCGCCACGCTCGACGCGTCCCGGCCACGGACCGCACCGCGCCACCAGCGGCCGCGGCCCAGCACGCTGAACACTCTCGCGGGCAAGGGGCTCATCTCAGCGGTGGCGATCCCGGCCACCGCCGGAACGGCTGCCGGTGCCTCGCTGCTCGCCGCGGGGGCGGCTGACGCGGCCACGATCAAGCCGGCCGCAGCGGTACAGGTCGGCCTCAGCGCGCCCACCGCGGTCAGGGCTGCGACGAGCACTGCGATCGTCACGATCGGGTACGGCTCGACCGGCTCCCTGGTGAAGGTGGTGCAACAGCGGGTGGGCGGTGTCAGCGTCGACGGCGTCTTCGGCCCGAAGACCCTCGCCGCGGTCAAGTCCTTCCAGTCCGGCAGGCACCTGGTGGTCGACGGTGTGGTCGGACCGCTCACCTGGAAGGCCCTGGGCGGCTTCCCGGCGACCGGCGGTGGCACCTCCCGGGACGGCGGCCGCACCTGCACCGTGGGCGCGACCCTGCGCTACAACGCCACCGGCAGCTCGGTCAAGGTGCTGCAGAAGGCCCTGGGTCTGCAGACCGACGGCTGGTTCGGTCCGGTGACGCTGGCTGCGGTCAAGTCGTTCCAGTCCTCCAAGGCACTGGTGGCCGATGGCGTGGTCGGTCCGGTGACCTGGAAGGCCCTGGGTTGCACGCCGACCACGACGACCCCGCCGGTCACCACACCGCCACCCAGCACGCCGCCACCCACCGGCGGCACCGGTGGCGGCAGCACGCCGCCGTTGAACCTGGCCCGCGCGGCTATGTGGGACCGCATCGCCTGGTGCGAGTCCGGTCAGCGCTGGAGCCTGGTGGCCACCAACAGCACCGGCACCTACTACGGCGGTCTGATGATGACCCACGACGCGTGGCGTATCGGTGGCGGTCTGGCGTTCTCCTACAACGCCAACCAGTCCTCCCGCGAGGAGCAGATCACCGTGGCCAACAGCCTGTACGCCCAGCTGGGCCTGAAGCCGTGGAGCTGCCGCCACGCAGCCTGACCGTTCGTCCCTCGGCACCCGATTAGGGTGGCGCCATGGGTCTGCTCACGGCTGCTGACATCCGCGCGCTCGCGGCACAGCTCGACGTACGACCCACCAAACAATGGGGTCAGAACTTCGTCATCGACCCCAACACGGTCCGCAAGATCGTCCGCCTGGCCGGGGTCGGTCCGCAGGACGTGGTGCTGGAGATCGGGCCCGGGCTGGGCTCGCTGACGCTGGCCCTGCTGGAGCAGGTGCGGCACGTCACCGCCGTGGAGATCGACCCGCGGCTGGCCGCCCAACTGCCGCACACCGTGGCCGAGCACGACGACGCGAGCCGGCTGACCGTCGTACCCGGCGATGCTTTGCACCTCACCGCTCTGCCCGACCCGCAGCCGACCGCGATGGTCGCCAACCTGCCCTACAACGTGTCGGTGCCGGTCGTGCTGACCTGTCTGGAGCGGTTCCCGAGCATCCAGCGGGCGCTGGTGATGGTCCAGTTGGAGGTCGCCGAGCGACTCGCGGCACGGCCGGGATCCAAGGTCTACGGCGCCCCGAGCGCCAAGGCGGCGTGGTGGGCCGATGTGCAGCTGGCCGATCGGGTGGGCCGCAACGTCTTCTGGCCGGCGCCCAATGTGGACTCGGGGTTGGTGTCTTTCGTACGCCGCGACCCACCGGTGACGACCGCGTCCCGCGAGCAGGTGTTCGCCTGTGTGGACGCCGCCTTCGCGCAGCGCCGCAAGACGTTGCGTTCCGCCCTCTCGGGGTGGGCCGGGTCAGCCGCCGCAGCCGAGGCTGCCTGCCGGGCGGCCGGGATCGACCCCGGGCTACGCGGCGAGCGGCTCACGATCGAACAATTCGCGGCGATCGCCGAACACCTAAGGTGAGCGGCATGGAGCCCGTCACCGTCTCCGCGCGCGCCCCCGGCAAGATCAACCTCGAGCTGCGGGTTGGTCCTCGGGGTGCGGGCGGCTTCCACGAGTTGGCGACGATCTTCCACGCGGTCAACCTCTGGGAGCATGTCGAGTTGGCGTTGGCCGCGGCCGACACCTGCCACGTCGAGGGTCGCCAGGCACACGCCGTACCCACCGATTCCTCCAACCTGGCGGTCCGCGCGGTCGAGGAGTTGCGCCTGCTCACCGGTATCGCCGAAGGCGTGGCACTCACGATCCAGAAGGGCGTCCCGGTGGCGGGTGGAATGGCCGGCGGATCCGCCGACGCGGCCGCTGCGCTCCTTGCGGCGGATCAGCTCTTCAACCTGGGCCTGCCCCTGACCGAACTCGAGCGGGTGGCCGGGCGCCTCGGCAGCGACGTCGCGTTCTGCCTGACCGGAGGGACGGCGCTGGGCACCGGCCGGGGCGAGTTGCTCGCGCCGGTCCTGGCCACGGGTGCGCTGGAGTGGGTTCTGGTCACGCACCCGGAGGGTCTGTCAGCTGGTGCGGTGTACGCCGAGTGCGACCGTCTGCGGGCAGATCGCGCCGTCCCCGTGCCGCAGGCGGATCCGCAGTTGCTCGGGGCGTTGCGGCAGGGCGACGCCGCACAGATCGGGCCGTTATTGCACAACGACCTACAGCCAGCAGCGTTTTCGTTGCTTCCGGCCCTGCGCGACACGATCGACATCGGACTGACCGAAGGCGCGGTTGGTGGCTTGGTCTCCGGTTCCGGGCCCACGTGCGCGTTCTTGGCCGAGGACGCCGAGGACGCCGATGATCTGGCGAACATCCTGTCGCAGAAGGGTTTTCCCGGTGAGGTGCTGCGTGCGACCGGTCCTGCGCACGCCGGCGTGCTCGGCGTGGCTGATCTGCTCTGACCCTTTCCGACGCGGTGACCGGACGGTGACCCAGACGATCGACGGCCGTTACCGCCGGGAAATCTGGTTGAAACGGGCCGTAGCTAGCGTCTCGGCATAGCTTCCCCGCATTCCGTCCGGGGAGCGATGCCGGCCCTCGCGGCCGGATGACCGACCGCTTAGGAGTTCCCTTGACCGCTTCTCATCGTTCCCCCGGCCCGTCTCTCGACCGCCGCGGCCTGCTGCGTTTCGCCGGGCTCGGCGGCGCAACCCTTGTCAGCGGTGCCTTGCTGTCCGCATGTGGCAGTAGCTCATCGAGTTCGTCACCGTCTGCGACCGGGGGCACCTCCGGCGGCGGCAAGGGCAGCTTCGGCGACGTCGCCGTGCAGCTGTCCTGGATCAAGAACATCGAGTTCGCGGGAGAGTACTTCGCGATCGAGCGCGGGTACTTCACGCAGGCCGGCTTCTCCAATGTCAACCTGCTGGCGGGAGGCGGCAGCACCGGTGCTGAGGAAGCGGTGTTGTCCGGCAAGGCTCTTCTGGGTCTGTCCTCCCCGTCGATCACCGCACCGCAGGTCGCCAAGGGCGCGGACCTGAAGATCATCGGATCGACCTACCAGAAGAACCCGTTCTGCCTGTTGTCCCTGGAGGAGAAGACGCCGATCAAGACGGTGGCCGACCTCAAGGGCAAGAAGATCGGTGTGCAGTCCGGTGGTAACCAGACGATCTTCGAGGGCTTCCTGAAGGCCAACGGCCTGTCGCCGAGCGACGTCACCATGGTCACGACGCTCTACGACCTGGCGCCGCTCTACGCCGGCAAGTACGACGCGCACATGTCCTACATCACCAACGAGCCGATCCTGGCCAAGGCCAAGGGATACACCCCGGTCGTCCTCGGCTTCGCCGACAACGGACTGCCCTTCACGGCGGAGACCTACACGGTCACCGGTGCCTCGATCAAGAGCGACCGCGACAAGTTGAAGGCGTACCTCAAGGCAGCCGTCCAGGGCTGGACCGCCGCGATCAAGGACCCGGCGCAGTCGGCGAAGTACGCGGTGGACAAGTACGGGGCCGACCAGAAGCTGAACCTCACCGAACAGACCGCGGAGGCGACGGCGCAGAACGGTCTGATCGTCACCGAGGACGTGAACACCAACGGGCTGTTCACGATGACCGACGATCTGATCGCCAACAACATCAAGGCGTTGAAGGCGATGGGCACCGAGGTCACCGCGGAGCAGTTGTTCGACCTGTCGCTGATCGAAGAGGTGTTCAAGGAGAACCCCGACCTGATCGTCAAGTTCACCATTCCCACCAGTTGACGTCTCGGGTGCGGGCCGCTCTTGTCGGGCGGTCCGCACCCGGACGATGGGCCACGGGCCTGAAAGGTATTGCGCTGCATGACTTCTGAGACGACTCTCACCTCGACCGTCGCTACCAGTGATCCGGCGGCCAATCCAGAACTGGCGACCGGGATCAACCTGCAGGGATTGACCAAGACCTTCTCGCTCGGCCGCAAGTCGGTTCAAGCGCTCGCGGAAGTCAACCTGGGCACCAAGCGCGACTCGTTCATCTCGTTGCTCGGCCCGTCGGGGTGTGGGAAGTCCACCATCCTGCGGATCATCGCCGGTCTGGAAACCCCCTCGACCGGCCAAGTGCTGGTCAACGGGATGTCCGCCAAGGAGATCCAGCGGGCGCACGAGATCGGGATCGCCTTCCAGGACTCGGCGCTACTGCCGTGGCGGACCATTGAGCACAACGTCCGGCTGCCGTTGGAAGTCGCTGGTATCAAAGCGGATCCGAAGCTCATTGCCGACCTGATCTCCCTGGTCGGGTTGTCTGGTTTCGAGAAGGCCAAGCCGGCCCAGTTGTCCGGCGGTATGCGCCAGCGGGCGTCCATCGCGCGGTGTCTTGCGGTGCAGCCGACGCTGATGCTGCTGGACGAACCGTTCGGGGCTCTCGATGACATGACCCGGCAGCGGATGAACCTGGAGTTGCAGCGGATCTGGACCGAGCGTCCGGCGACGACTCTGATGGTCACGCACGGCATCTCCGAGGCCGTGTTTCTCTCGGATGTCGTCGCCGTCATGAGTCCGCGGCCGGGCAAGATCGACCAGGTCGTGCCGATCGACCTGCCGCGGCCGCGTACCCCGGATCTGCAGCGGGCGCCGGAGTTCCACGCCTACGTGGACCAGTTGTCGGAGATCCTCTTCGGCAGCCACGGCGGTGACCCGCACGGTGAGGTCGCCGACGGTGAAGTGGACACGGCCCAGGAGGCATCGGCGTGAGCGTGAGCGCTACGTCACCGGACACTCTGGCTGGCTCCGGACGCCGGTTGTCCTGGCGTTCGCTGGCCAGTTTGCCGCCGTGGGTTTCCGGCCTGATCGGCACCCTGCTGATCATCGCCGCGTGGTGGTTGATCTCCATCATCTTCTTCGGACCCGAGGGCGCGGTGCCATCGCCGGTCAACGTGGTGAAGGAACTCGTCAGCGACTTCGGGGATCCGATCTACTGGAAGGCGGTTGCTGCGACCGGAGGCGCCGCCTTGGTCGGGTACCTATGGGGCACGCTCATCGGACTCCTGATGGCCGTGGTGGTGCTGTTGTTGCCGATCACCGAGGGCGTCGTCACCCAGTTGGCCGTGGTGTGCTCCTGTATCCCGCTGACCGCGATCGGGCCCATCGTGACGTTGATGACTCCTGCGGGAAGTCGCGGCACGAGCATCTTCCTGGCCGGGATCAGTGTCATCTTCACCACCGTGGTGGGCGCCATTCTCGGTTTCCGGGCAGCCAGCCAGACGCAGTTGGACGTGGTCAGTGCCTATGGCGGTGGCCGCTTCAAGCAATTGACGAAGGTACGGCTGATTGCCGCATTGCCGGCCATCATCGCCGCGTTGAAGATCGGTGCGCCGGCGGCGTTCCTGGGTGCGGTGCTGGGGGAGTACTTCCTCAGCGGGGTCGACTCCGGCATCGGTATCCAGTTGCTTGCTGCACAGGCCGACAACGCCTCGGTGCGGTTGTGGGCGTTGGCGATCACCTGTGGTGCTATCGCCGGGCTGGCGTATGCGGTGATCGGTCTGATCGGCAGATTGGTCGCGCCGTGGTCGTCCGGTTCCACTGAAGAGCAGGGGGTGCTCTGATGGCCGCGGTGACCTCCGATGCGGTGTCGGGGCCAGCGTCGACGACTACGAACGAGTGGCGCTACTTCATCACGCGATCCTTGAAAACTCTTGGTGCGGTGCTGATCTCCGGAATCATCCTGCTGATCCTGTGGCACGTCATCGTGTCGCGCAGCGGGGTGAGCCCGTTCATCGCGAAGAAGCCGATCGACGTCTGGAACTACCTGACGCAGGACGGCGTGAACGGCAAAGCCGCCGATCATCGCTCCAACCTGCTGTCGCTGCTGTGGGTGACCCTCCGGCACGCGGCGATCGGTTTCGTCTTCGGGGTGCTGGCCAGTGTGATCGTTTCAGCGATCTTCGTGCTGGTGCGGCCGGTCGAGTTCATGTTCATGCCGATCGCGATGTTGCTGCGGACCGTGCCGCTGTTGGCGATGGCACCGGTGATCTACGTGATCTTCGGTAACGGGTTGGTGACGTGTGCGCTGATCGGGACGATCGTGGTGTTCTTCCCGCTGCTGGTGAACGTGACGCTCGGATTGCGCAGTGTCAGTAAGCAGTCCGCGGACCTCGTGAGCGTGTACGGCGGCAACCGATTCACCATCCTGCGCAAGGTGGCTGTGCCCACGGCGCTGCCCTACTTCTTCGCGGCGATGCGGATCGCTGTGCCGGGTGCGATCACCGGAGCGATGCTCTACGAGTGGTTGTTCACGTTTGAGGGGATGGGCGCTGCGGTGCAGTCCGCCAAGGCGCAGGGCGACTACGCCCAGATCTGGGCGGTGACCTTTACGGTGACCGTGGTTGCGATCGCGCTCTACATGGTGGCGACCTTCATCGAGTCGGCGGTGCTGGCCAAGTGGGGTCCCAATGCGGGGAAGGCGACTGGCTCCTGAGCGCTCCGCTGGTTGTCGACACCGACCTCGGGTCGGATCCCGACGATGAGTTGGCGCTCGCATTCGTCTGGGGCTCATCGGAGTTCGACCTGCGGCAACTGATCGTGTCGTACGGCGATGTGCAGGTTCGCGCGTCCATAGCGCAACGGATGGCGGCGTTGACCGGTCATTCGTTACGAGTCGCGGTGGGGCAGGACCGTCCCCTCTCGGACGCCCCGGTGTGGTGGTCGGGTCAGGAGGGATCGGCGTACGGCGAGCTGGCGCCACCTGCGGAACTGGAGCCGGTCGACCTCGGACTGGCCAGCGGGGGAATCCTACTCGGCATCGCGCCGCTGACTACCATCGCCGCAGGATTCGCCGCCGCACCGACGGTGCCGCCCGCACTGGACCGGCTGGTGGTGATGGGGGGTGACTTCCGGAGGCACGCGGCACCCGAGCACAACGTCGTCTCGGACGTGGACGCGGCCCAGGCGGTATTCGACTCGGACGCAACGATTCTCGCTATCGGCCTGGACGTCACGCGGCAGGTGCGGTTGTACGCCGGGGAGTTGCGGCAGGTCGCGGCGGCGGGTCCGTTGGGCGCGATCCTCGGCCGGGAAATCGACGGGTGGTTGGCCCGGTGGGACGAGGACTACGAGGTGCCACACGATCCGGTGACCGCACTGGCGTATCTCGAGCCAGAGTTGTTCGAGTTCTCCCGGCCGGGGCGGGTCGTCGTATCCGATGATGGCGCAACGCGTTTCGCGCCAGGGGAAGGACGGACCAGCATCGCGACGGCGGTCAACGCCGAAGTGGCCGCCCGGAGCGTTGTGCGGCGGGTGCTTCGTGGTCTGTCGGTTCAGGCCACCGACGCCTGATAGATCTGCTCGATGGACTGGTCGAGCGTGGCGTTGAACTCCTCGTCGCTCTGGTGCACGTTGAGTCCTTCGAGCAGCGCGCGGCTGAAGCTGGCGATCAGGCCGGGGTTGCGGCGCAGGTGCTCGTCGGCTTCCTCGCGTGAGTAGCCGCCCGACAGGGCAACCACGCGTGCGACATTCGGGTGTCGCATCAGGTCGTTGTAGAAACCGTCGACGCTCGGCAACGAGATCTTGATGGCGACCAGGTTGTCGCCGATCCGGGGCAGCCACTCCAGGATCGCGGCCTTGAGGAGTTCCTCGGATCGTTGCTTGTCCGGGGCGTGGATGTCGATCTCTGGTTCGAGGATGGGCAGGAGGCCGGCAGCGATCACCTGTTGGGCAACAGCGAACTGTTGGTCAACGATCCGGTGGATACCGTCCGGATCCGCAGAGTGGATGACGGATCGTTCCTTGGTGCCGATGACGCCCTGAGCTGCGGCCTTCGCCAAAGTTTCGTCGAGGCCGGGGATGTCTTTCATGATCTGCACGCCATCGGCTTCGTCCTGCAGGCCCTTGTCGATCTTCAGGAACGGGATGACGCCCTTGACCGACCACAGGTAGTCGGCGGTGGGCCGGCCGTCGACCTCGCGGTCCATGGTGTCTTCGAACATGATGGCGGCAAGGACCCGGTCGCCGGTGAAGGCCGGACTGGTGACGATACGGGTGCGCTCGGCGTGGATGAGGTCGAACATCTCTGCGTCGCTGGAGTACTCCGACGAGTCGATGCCGTACTGCGCGAGCGCTTTGGGGCTGCTGCCGCCGCTCTGGTCGAGAGCCGCGATGAATCCGTCCGCGTTGCGGAACCGGTCGAGTTTTTCCGTGTTCGGCATGGGACCCTCCGTCGATGCGCCTGTGCACTCCCGACATTACGGCAGTCGGCTGCAGAGAGTCGTCAGCCTCTCTGTTTGTTGAAGTACTCCTGCTGGGCAGGGAATTAGTCTTTCCAATCCGGCGCCGGTGCACCGGCGCTCGCGGCGACCAGTTGGTCGAGGTAGTACTCCCAGCCGGGGCCGACACTGCCGATGGCAGTCGGTTACCCCGATGTTCGGGCAGGTGCCGCTGCGCGGCTCAGTCGCCGGGGGTGGTGATGTAGGTGCGGCCGGTGGGGCTGGTCCAGGTGCAGACCCCGGTGGGGGACATCGTGACTTTCCAGCCGCCTTCGTGTTTGGCGCGGTGGTGGTGTCGGCACAGGCATTGCAGGTTGCCTGCGGTGGTGTCTCCGTCGGGGTAGCGGATGACGTGGTCGATGTCGGACAGTTTCGCGGGCCTGGTGCAGCCGGGGAAGCGGCAGTGTTGGTCGCGGGCTTGGACGAACCGGGCCAACCTCGCACCGGGCCGGTAGGAGCGGTCACCGGTTTCCACCACGGTGCCGGTGGTGGCGTCGGTGAGGGCTCGGGACAGTTTCACTCCGAGTAGGTGGGTCATTTCGGTGATGGTCCGGGCGGGGATGACCCCGACCCGGGGTAGCAGCAGGTCACCGATCATCCCGGCACCGGTGGCTTTGGTTGGTGGGCGGTGCTGGTGGGTGAGGTTGTCCGGGTCGGGCACGTGCTCACAGCCTGGTGGACTGCCGCTTGGTGCATCCGGTGGACTGGTTTGTCGCTGGAGTTCCGTGGCTGTGGCGATGGCGTTGAGTTCGGCGAGTTCGGCATCGAACAGCGCCCGGAGTTCGTCGTCCATCAGGTCACGGCCGTTGATCGGGACCAGCCCTTCGTCGCGCAGGTCCTGCTCGATCAGCGCTTCATGGGCTAGCAGGGATGCCTCGTCGAAATCCACCCCATCGAACAGGTCCTCGCCGGGGTCACCCGCGAACGGGTCCGCCCAGTCCTGGACAGACGGAACCGCTGGTTCGGGGGTGTTGATCGGGATCAGGAACGTCAGCCGGGTGTCGACACCGACCCCGGCCAGCGCAAGGTCAGTGAGGGCATTGACCCGGCATTCCGCCAACGTCTTGTCGGTCGTGGTGACTGAGTGCAGGTCCCGGGCTAATTGGTCGATGGCGGCCATCAGTTTCGCCGCATCCAGAGTGGGTAGCACCGCGGTCAGTTCCGACAGGCCTGGTTCGTGATGCTCACGGACGAACACCCCCACCGCCGAACGACGCCGTGCCTTCGCTGCGGCATCGGCTCCGACCGGGTCCAGGCGCACCCGCAGCCGGCGAGCCTTCGCCCGTAGTTTCGCTGCTGTGGTGGTTTCGGGGTCACCGGCCAGAACCCGGTCCTGAACAGCCTGGGTGACGTGTTCGGGGGCACCGTGGGTGACGTCGGCGACGACGGTGGCTTTGAACGGGTCCAACCCACCGGCACCGACCCGGTCCAGCAACCGCGGACACTGCGACAGGGTGTCGATGGCGTCGCTGATCCGGTTACCGGCTTGCCGGTCCGACCAGCCCAGGCGGGTGGATAGTTCCAGGGGGAACCATTCATCGACGTACGACCCCGGCTCATGCCGCACCTCCCGCGACACCAACCGCGGCAACGCGTCCTCGACCGTGTTGGGGTCCTCGCGGTGCTCGATCGCCGCAGCCTGGGTGATGCGGTGGGTCTGCACACCCCACGCGGAGTTCTGCACCCGCTGCGCGGCCGCCACCTCAGACAGCAACGCTTCTTCCGACAGGGCAGCAGCACCCGAACCGGCCCGGTCATACGCGACCTGCAGCAACTGCTCAGCGGCCGCCAACAAGTCCGCAACCGAGGCATCCGACAGCGCCTTCTGGCGGATCACGGAGCGGGTCGCGGACATACCCATAGTGTACTGGTGTTCGACACCCGGAACCAGATATACACAGCCCGAATTCGGCCCAATTCACTACGCTCACAGCGGAATTCGTAGTCAATCCCGCACCGATCAATTCATGCTGGGCCACGAGCAACGACGCTGGCGCGACTAAAGTCGGCCGCATGAACTCGTGGGAGCCCATCCTCGAAGCCGTGGGTGCTGCAACAGCCGGCCGGAGCGACGACGCCCAAGAGACGTTGCAGGCCTGCTGGGAGCGCACCCAGCCCAGCGACCACGCTGAGCGCTGCGTGATCGCTCACTATCTGGCTGACCAACAGACCGACCTCAATCTGGAGACGGAGTGGGACGCGCGTGCTCTCGCTGAGCACGCCCAGGTCGAGGAGTCGGCCTTCACGGCCTTGGGCATCGACGCTGCCGCCGGGTTCGCACCCAGCCTCCACCTCAACCTTGGCGACGATTACCTTCGCGCCGGTCAGCTCGAGATGGCTCGCGAGCAACTCGCGAAGGCCCTTGCGGCAGAACATCTTCTGCCTGATGGGGGATACGGAGCGATGATCCGTCGGGGTATCGATGGCCTACAACATCGGCTGGACGCACTCTCGGAGTAGCCGCTACGGCACGTAGGGCGTTCTTTACTACTCAAGTGCGTCGGAAAGCTCCAGCCAGCGGTCCTCCAGCTCGACTTTCTCCTCCTCCAACTCCGTCACTTGCGTTGTGAGAGAGGCTAATCCGGTGTAGTCGTCCTGGTCGTGCCCCGCCATCTTCGCGTGTAGCCCGGCAACCAGATCGTCGATCTTGGCCATGCGGCGCTCGGCTGCGGTGAGCTCCTTGCGCAGCGACTGCCGCTGCGCACCAGACAACTCAGGCGACGAATCGGCCTCAACCGCAACGTTTTTCGAAGGGACCGCGTGCCGCAACGACAGGTACTGGTCCACCCCGCCAGGCAGGTGGCGCAGGCCGCCCTGCCACACGGCGTACTGCTGATCGGTCACGCGCTCGATCAGGTAACGGTCGTGCGACACCACGATCAACGTGCCCGGCCACGAGTCGAGCAGGTCCTCCATCGCAGTCAGCATGTCGGTGTCGACGTCGTTGGTCGGCTCGTCCAGGATCAACACGTTCGGCTCGGACAACAGGATCAACAGCAGTTGCAAGCGCCGCTGCTGCCCACCGGACAACTCGCCGACTCGGGTGGAGAGTTGCTCGCGCTGGAAGCCCAACCGCTCCAACAACTGCGCCGGCGTCATCTCCTTGCCGTCAACGAAGTAGGTCGTCTTGGTCCGCGCCAGTACGTCGCGCACCAACTCGTGCTTGACCGGCTCCAGCTGGGTCATCCGCTGGTCCAGGATCGCCAATTGCACTGTCTTGCCACGCTTTACGCGGCCTTCGGTGGGAGGAATCAGTCCCGCGATCACGCCGAGCAGCGTCGACTTTCCCGCACCGTTGGCGCCGAGGATGCCGGTCCGCTCACCCGGCGCAATCCGCCAGGTGATGTCGTGCAGCACTCGCTTTTCGCCGAAGCTCACTCCGACGTCGAACAGATCCACGACGTCCTTGCCCAGACGCGCCGTCGCGAGCTTGGTCAGCTCGATGCGGTCCCGGACCGGAGGCACATCCTCGATCAGCTGGTTGGCGGCGTCGATGCGGAACTTGGGCTTCGACGTACGCGCGGGTGCTCCCCGCCGCAACCAGGCCAACTCCTTGCGCATGAGGTTCTGCCGCTTGGCCTCCGTGGCGGCCGCCTGTCGGTCGCGCTCGACCCGGGCCAGCACGTACGCCGCGTAGCCGCCCTCGAACGGTTCGACGATCCCGTCGTGCACCTCCCAGGTGCTGGTGGCGACCTCGTCGAGGAACCACCGGTCGTGCGTGACGAGCAGCAGCGCGCCCTGCCCAGCCCGCCACCGGCGGCGTAGGTGATCGGCCAGCCAGGTGATGCCCTCGACGTCCAGGTGGTTGGTGGGCTCGTCGAGCATCACCACGTCCCAGTCACCGACGAGGAGCGCAGCGAGCGCCACGCGCCGTTGCTGGCCACCGGACAACGACGAAAGCGGCGCGTCCCAGGGCAGGTCGGAGACGAGCCCGTTGATCACGTCGCGGATCGCAGGGTCACCCGCCCAGACGTGGTCGGGGGTGTCGCCGACGATGCTCTGCCCGACCGTCTGGTCCGTGACCTGGTCTGCCTGGTCCAGTACGCCGATCCGCAGGCCCCCGCGGTGCGTCACCCGGCCGGCGTCGGGGGTGAGGCGACCTGCGAGCACGGACAGCAGGGTGGATTTCCCGTCGCCGTTGCGGCCCACGATCCCGATCCGGTCGCCCTCGTCGACGCCGACGGTGACGGAGTCGAAGACCCGGCGGGTGGGGAAATCGACCGCGATGTTCTCAGCGCCGAGCAGATGTGCCACGAGGATCAAGCCTAAGGCGCGGGGGCTGTCGCTACCGAACGGAGTAGGGGTATGTGTTCACAAAGCCGACGGTGCCTACTTAATCCCTCGTGCGCGCGGAGCATGGCGAGAAACAGGCGATCCTTCATCCCGTAGTCGTGCGCGATCACGCCCGCGGAAATACCGAGATCGGCAGCAGCATCGGCGAAAGTGGCTCTCGCATAAGCTGTCTCGGCTATCGCGGGGTGACATCGCCAGGACGTCGATGGATCGCCGGCAGCCGGTACTCGGACTCGTCAGCGGGGTAGGCCGCGGGGGATCCGACGTTTTCGATCGGCTGCCCGCCGGTCATAGCCCCACCGTAGGAGCCGACGGCAGTCGCGCCACTGCCTGGTAACTAGATCGGGCGTCCCTGCGATCTCATACTGGTCCTTGATGATGCGATACAGGTCATCGCGTGCGTCTGTTCGCTGAACATCAGTGGCGTTCGATTGTGCCTCCAGTCGCTGTCGCACCTCAACAATGTCGTCATAGATGACCGGCGGGATCACTCCGTCGGCGGCCCAATGTGGAGCGACATCTAGGAGGCGACCGACGATTTTGCAATCACTGGGCCGCTCAGCACTGTCCTCGGGAGCGAGCCACTTCAAGAAGTCGTTAAGGTCGTCGACCGCCTTCAGCCGTCGGTCCTTGTTATACCTAACGATATGCGCCACCGTCCTGACGATCCCGGGCGGCACTATCACTGCTTTCACCCATGCCTTCCCAGATTGATCGCTCCCGTCATTATGTCCCACCCGTGCGCTCTCCTCTGCCCATGTCAGCTAGCAGGGCAATTCCCGCAGCGCTCGACAGACCCTGCATCGAGAATCACCCAGGGCTCAACCCCGCAGGTCGTGGCGCAACGCCTCCTACCCTCGCGCTGCAGCACCGAGCGATGGAGCCGGGATGATCGCGAAGGACAGGCCGGATGAGGCACTCGTCGACGACCTGAGCGGGCCTCCCCGATCCGCGTTGGCGGTTCTGGCCCTCGACAAGTACGGCGTGACGCGGCTGGGCTGGGGAGATCCGGGAGAGTAGATCGACGCCGAGTTGGCCGCCGGGTCAGCCTGACTGGATAGCGTGACTCGCTACTGTGCCCTCGTGAAACGCGCTGCCGTCGCACTGCTCGCAGTCGCCAGCCTCGCCGCATGCGGTAGGGCCACGCCCGCACCCCAGCCACCAGCGCATTCGCCGACCCACCACTCCGCCACTCAGACACATTCAGCGATCCACCTGCCGCCGGCCGGGGTCGGTTTCGACTACCAGTTGGGCGGTCCGTACGCGCCGCCCAAGGGTGTGCGGATCGTGGAGCGCGACCGTACGGCACAGCCGGCCGCGGGCGTCTACAACATCTGCTACGTCAACGGGTTCCAGACCCAGCCGGAGGAGTCGAGGTCGTTCGCGGCGCAGCACCCCGACCTGGTGCTGCAGACGCCCAAGGGGCCCCTGGTCGATCCCGGGTGGCCTGATGAGTACCTCTTCGACACCTCGACTCCGGCGAAGCGGTCGGCGCTGACCACGATTGTCGGTGGTTGGATCGCCGGCTGCGGCCGCGACGGGTTTTCCGCCGTCGAGGTCGACAATCTGGACTCCTTTACCCGCTCCAAAGGCGCCTTGACTGCCGACGACAACCTCGCCCTCGCCGGTGCCTATGCGAAGGCTGCTCACGCGGCGGGACTGGGCATTGCCCAGAAGAACACCGCCGAGTACTCGGCGAAGGTCCACGCGTTGGGCTATGACTTCGCCATCACCGAGTCGTGCTACCAGTTCTCTGAATGCGCCTCGTACACAAAGACTTACCCTGTCGTACTGGATGTCGAGTACGGCGACGAGCTGGGAGAGGACGGCTTCCAACGAGCGTGCGCAGATGCGAACCGGCCCCGTGCCATGATCCTTCGCGATCACGACCTGAGCGTTCCCGGCGACGCGGACTACCTCTACCGGACCTGCCCCTAGTGGACGCGAGGACCTCAGCCCGACTCGACCGCCGACAGCAGCGCCCGCAGTGCTCCCGCGAGGCGCTCACGATCCCGGGCCGGCACCCGCGCCAGCAACTCCCGTTCGTGCTCGAGCAGATCGGCCATCGCCGCGTCCACCAGAGTGCGTCCGGAGGGCGTCAGCTGCACCAGGACTCCGCGCCGGTCGCGCGGATCAGGCAGTCGGCGTACCAGACCCCGTCGCTCCAGCCGGTCCACGCGGTTGGTCATCGTCCCGCTGGTGACCAGCGTCTGTTGCACCAGGACGCCCGGGGACAGTTGGTACGGCGCTCCCACCCGTCGCAGGGCCGACAACACGTCGAACTCCCAGGTCTCCAGGTCGTGCTCGTCGAAGGCTGTGGCACGGGCCTGTTCCAACAGCGTGTCGAGCCTGGAGATCCGTGAAAACACCTGCAGTGGCTCGACATCCAGGTCTCCGCGCTCACGACGCCACGCGGCGACGATGGCGTCGACCTCGTCGCCGACCGGTGCACCCATAGGGTCATCGTAGCGTCAAGTCTCTTGACATCGAGATATCCCGAAACTATCTTGATATCAAGATAAATGACGACGACGGAGGCAACGATGCCGAGCTGGGACCCGACGCAGTACGAGAAGTTCGCCACCTTGCGCGACCGGCCGTTCCTGGATCTGCTCTCCCGCGTCGGCGCGCAGGATCCGAAACTGGTCGTGGATCTCGGCTGCGGCAACGGTCCGCTGACCCTGTTAATGGCCCAGCGCTGGCCGGACGCCCGCATCATCGGCATCGACTCCTCGCCGCAGATGATCGAGCGCGCCCGGGAGGTCGACACGCAGGGCCGCGTCGAGTGGCAGGTCGGCACCGTCGAGGACTGGGACCCCGCCACCTCGCCCGACGTGCTGATGACCAACGCCACCCTGCAGTGGGTTCCGACCCACCGTGACCTCATCCCGCGCTGGCTCCAGGCGCTTCCGGAGGACGGCTGGTTCGCGATGCAGGTGCCCGGCAACTTCGACGCGCCGTCGCACCGGCTGATCCGGGATACCGTCGCCGAGCACCCCCGAGCGGCCGAGTTGGTCGGCGCCCTGCGCTCCGATGCGGTCGAGGACCCCACCGGGTACGCCGATCTGCTGGCGACCCATTGCTCGCACCTTGACGTGTGGGAGACCACCTACCTGCAGATGCTGGATCCTGCTGCGGCACAACGCAGTCCGGTGTTGGAATGGGTGCGCGGCACAGGTCTGCGGCCGGTGCTGGACCGGCTGCGACCGGAGGAGGTCGAGCCGTTCGAGGCCGCACTCACCGCGAAATACGATCGGGCCTACCCGCGCAAGCCGTACGGGGTGCCGTTCGAGTTCCGCCGGGTCTTCGCGGTGGGAGCCATCTGATGGCCGCGATGGGGCTGCACCACGTGCAGATCGCCTGTCCTGCCGGCAGCGAGGATGAGCTGCGCGCGTTCTACGGCGGCGTGCTCGGCCTGCCGGAGATCCCGAAACCGCCGATCCTGGCGGCCCGCGGTGGCTGCTGGTTCCAGGTCGGCCCGCAGGAACTGCACTGCGGCGTGGAGCCGGGCTTCCAACCGGCGCGCAAGGCGCACCCCTGCCTCCTGGTCGATGACCTCGAAACCGTGGCGAGCGCCGTACGGGCAGCAGGACACGACGTCACCTACGACGAGTCGATCCCCGGCGTGCACCGGTTCCACACCGCGGACCCGGTGGGTAATCGCCTGGAAATCCAGCAGGCCTAGTCCGCAGCCGCGGAGACGGTCTCCCGGGACTCGTCGCGGGCGTGCAGGTGACCGCTGTACTTCAGGGTCGGGCTCTGCTGCAGGCCGCGCATGCCGTTCCAGGTGAGGTTCACGATGTGCTGGGCGACCTCCTCCTTGGAGAACTCCGATCCGCGCTCCAGCCACCAGTCGCCGGACAACGCGAGCTGGCCGACCAACATCTGGGTGTAGATCGGTACCGGCGTCGAGTCGATCTGGTGGCGGTCGAACATCGGCACCAGCGCGCCCTCGACGGCCCGGGCCACCTCCGACATGAGACTGGCCAGAGATCCCGTGGTGTGCCAACTCGGCGCGTCGCGCGACAGCACCCGGAACGCAGCGGGCTTCTCCTCGACGAAAGTCAGCAGACCCCACACCGCCTGCTCCAGCAACTCCCGCTCGCCGTCGCAGTCGCCCAGGAATTCGGTCACCGCATCCGCCAGCTCACGCATCGAGCGGTCGATGACGACGGCGTAGAGGCCTTCCTTTCCGCCGAAATGCTCGTAGATCACGGGCTTGGTGACGGACGCGCGGGAGGCCAGTTGCTCCACGGAGACGCCTTGGACGCCTTCCTCTGCGAACACTTCACGTGCGACGGTGATCAGTTGTTCCCGGCGCTCGGCCGCGGTCATCCTCTGACGTTGAGGCTTCATAGCAATGCATTGTCCACCCATTGTGTCGTTTACGCTTGCCCGTGGCCTGCCCGAGTGGATAGGTCGTTCCCCGGTTGCTCTGCTGGCAGGGGCCGCCTGACTTTGAATCAGGATTAGCGACGTTGGTTCGATTCCAACCCGGGGAGCATCACCGCAGGTCAGGCGGTAGACAACGCTCCTCCCCGGTTCCACGGGGAGGAGCGTTGCTTTTAGCTGGTCACAACAGAGGTCACAACCGGCTGAAATCAGGCCTCCAGAATCACTTTCAGTGCCTTGGTTTCCGCTGCCCGCGAGAACGTGTCGTAGGCCTGCAGGATGTCCCCGAGGGCAAAGCGGTGGCTGATGAAGTCACCTGCGTCGATCTTGTGCTGGGCGAGCATCTTGATCAGCATCGGCGAGGTGTTGGTGTTGACCAGCCCGGTCGAGACCACGATGTTGTCGATCCACTTGGTGTCCAGCGGGAACTCCACCGGCTTGCCGTGCACACCGACGTTGGCAACGTGTCCGCCAGGGCGTACCAGCGACAACGCCATGTCCCAGGTCGCCGGCACTCCAACGGCTTCGACCGAGACGTCCACGCCCAGTCCGTCGGTCATGGCAAAGACCTGCTCGCGCCAATCGCCGTCGGAGGCCACCACCCCGTCGGTCGCGCCGAACCGTTTCGCCTGTTCGACGCGGTTGGCGTCCAGGTCGACGGCGATCACCCGGCTGGGGCCGTACAGGCCAGCAGTGGCCATCGCGGCCAGGCCCACCGGTCCGGCACCGATGATGGCCACGACGTCGCCGGGCTGCACGTTGCCGTAGCGGATGCCGATCTCGTGACCGGTCGGCAGGATGTCGGAGATCATCACCGCCTCCTCGGCAGCCACCCCCTCCGGCAGTTTGTACAGCGAGGTCTCCGCGAAGGGCACCCGGACCAGTTCTGCCTGGGTCCCGTCGATCAGGTGACCGAAGATCCAGCCGATGCCGCTCGCGCCCTCGTCCGCGAGGCAGTGCGAGTAGATCCCCTTCTTGCAGTAGCTGCACTTACCGCAGGAGGAGATGCACGAGATGATGACGCGGTCGCCAACCGCGAGATCGGTGACAGCAGAACCGATTTCGGTGATCACACCGACGCCTTCGTGGCCCAGGATGCGGCCGTCGGTGACTGCGGGAACGTCGCCTTTGAGGATGTGTAGGTCGGTGCCACAGATAGTGGTCTGTTCGATGCGGACGATGGCATCGGTGGGTTTGAGGATCGTGGGATCGGGAACCTCTTCCCAGTTCTTCTGGCCGGGTCCGTGGAATACGAGCGCCTTCATGATCGCCTGCCTTTCGCTCACGCCGCGAGGTTGCGGCTGGATCACGCTCGGCGGAGGTGTCGGGCGCGATGGAAGTCGGCCTGCTTTCAGCCTAGAGCGCTGACCGGGGCGCGGCTAGCGTGTCGGGCATAGTCAGCCCACGGCGCGGATCGCCGTGCACACCGCGTCCATCGCCAGCAGTCGCACGACATCGACGTGCGCCGCGACCTCGCCCGTTGCCGCAGCCACGAACGCGTCCCCGTCGAAGCGGGTGTGCGGTGGCGTCACAGCCCGGGCCAGCCCGTCGTGGGCTCCCTGCGCGACAAGGAAGCAGTCCGTCTTGCTGAGGGCGGCGTTGGTCACGACCACACCGATCGTGGTGTTGCTGCGGTAATCGGGCGCCGCCGCCAGCAGGGCATCGACGATGCCCAGGTCGACCGGGCCGGTGCCGGGATCGATGTCACCGAAGGCGTTCACCGCACACAGCGCACCCACCACCAACTCGCCCACCTGCGCCTCGGCGTACCGCAATCCGCCCGGTCGGCGATCCTCGCCACGCCAGTTCGACACGCAGGCACCTGTCCCGGCCCCCACCGGACCGTTCAGGACCGAAGCGCTGTCCTGGGCCGCGGCGTAACCCGCCGCCGCGTCGGGGTAGGCCTCCGGTGAGCCGACCAGGCGGTCGAAGAGCGCGAGGGTGGGTACGACAGGCACGTTGCCGGCCGGGGTGGGCACTCCGCGGCCGCGCTCGGCATAGAAGCGCATCACGCCGTCCGCTGCCGCCAGACCGAAAGCCGAGCCACCGGCCAGCAGCACGCCGTCGAAGCTCTGGACGGTCTTGTCCGGCGCCAACGCGTCCAACTCCCGGGAAGCCGGTGCACCACCGCGGACCTCCGCCGAGGCGACGGTCCCAGGTGGCAGGTCCATCAGCGTGCATCCGGTGCGGGCGACCGGGTCGGTCCAGTGCCCGACCCGCACACCACGGACGCCGATCACCTCGCTGAGCACAGCCACGCGGCCACCGTAGGGCACCAGTGAGTAGCGACGCGTGTCCGAACGCGAGGTGTCCAGCCGGTAACATCGCCTGTGCTGATGCCCGTCGACGGGCGACCGGCCGCTCGATCAAAGGAGTCTCGCGAGTGAGCGCCACCCCTGCCGCCGTGATCGTCCTCGCTGCCGGTGACGGTACGCGAATGCGAAGCCAGACCAGCAAGATGCTGCATAAGATCGCGGGTCGCACCCTCGTCTCGCACGCGGTGCACGCCGCGGTCGGCACCCACGCGCCGTACATCGCGGTCACCGTGCGCGCCCACCGGGACGCGGTCGCTGCTGAGGTGCTGGCCAGCTTCCCCGAGGCCGTGATCGCCGACCAGGACGACATCCCCGGCACTGGGCGGGCCGCGGAGTGCGGGCTGGCCGCGCTGCCCGCCGACCTGTCCGGCACCATCATCGTCACGTACGGCGACACCCCCTTGCTCTCCGCCGAGACCCTCGTGTCGCTCACTGAGCGGCACGAAGCCACGGCCAACGCGATCACGGTCCTCACCACGCACGTGCCCGACCCGAGCGGGTACGGCCGGATCCTGCGTGACGCCGACGGCAGCGTCACGGGGATCATCGAGGACAAGGACGCCCGGGCGGCGCAGGCCGAGGGCGGCCCGATGGCACACGCAGTCGAGATCGACGAAATCAACTCCGGCATCTACGCATTCAGCGTCGAGGTGCTACGCGAGTTGCTGCCGAAGGTCGGCACCGACAACAACCAGCACGAGAAGTACCTCACCGATGTGCTGGCGCTGGCCCGCGACAACGGCGGTCGCGTGGAGGCGCTGGTCATCGACGACACCCCGCAGATCCTGGGCGTCAACGACAAGTCGCAACTGGCCCAACTGGGCAAGGAACTCAACGAGCGCCTCGTCAAGAAGCTGATGGTCGAGCAGGGCGCGATCGTGATCGATCCGGCCACCACCTGGGTCGATGCGGAGGTCACGGTCGGCGCGGACACCGTGATCCACCCCGGCTGCCAGCTGCTGGGCGCGACCAGTATCGGTGTCGAATGCACGATCGGACCCGACACCACGCTCAAGGACACCGAGGTCGACGACGGGGCGAGCGTCGTACGCACCCATGCCGAGCTCGCGGTCATCGGCCCGCAGGCCACCGTCGGCCCGTTCTCCTATCTGCGCCCCGGCACCACGCTGGGTGCCCGCGGCAAGATCGGCGGATTCGTCGAGACCAAGAACGCGCAGATCGGCGACGACGCGAAGGTCCCGCACCTGACCTACTGCGGTGACGCCACCATCGGCGAGGGCGCCAACATCGGCGCCGGCACGATCTTCGCCAACTTCGACGGCGTCACCAAGAACCACACCACCGTGGGGCGCTATAGCTTCGTCGGGTCCAACAGCGTCATCGTGGCGCCCGGTTCGATCGCCGACGGCACGTACGTCGCGGCGGGCTCCGCGGTCACCGCACCTGTCGGCCCGGGGGAGTTGGCGGTGACGCGGGCCCGGCAACGCAACGTCGAGGGCTGGGTCGCCCGCCGCCGCGCCGGGACGGCCACGGACGCGGCCGCCCAAGCAGCCGTTGCGCAGGGACTCGCCGCGGCGCAACAGGGACTGGAAGAATCAGCGGCATCCGCGTCGGCAGCCACGGAAGAGAACGCATGAACACCAGCATGAAGCGCACCACCGAGAAGAACCTGATGGTCTTCAGCGGGCGGGCCCACCCGGATCTGGCGCAGCACGTGGCCAAGGAGCTGGGCACCGAGCTGGTGCCGACCGCCGCGTACGACTTCGCGAACACCGAGCTCTACGTGCGGTTCGAGGAGTCGGTGCGTGGCTGCGATGCGTTCGTCATCCAGAGCCACACCGCGCCGATCAACACCTGGATCATGGAGCACCTGATCATGGTCGACGCGCTCAAGCGGGCTTCGGCCAAGCGGATCACCGTGGTCCTGCCGTACTACGGCTACGCGCGTCAGGACAAGAAGTCCCGCGGCCGCGAGCCGATCAGCGCCCGCCTGATGGCCGACCTGTTCAAGACCGCGGGCGCCGACCGGCTCATCGCCGTCGACCTGCACACCGATCAGATCCAGGGTTTCTTCGACGGCCCGGTGGACCACCTCCAGGCGCTGCCGATCCTGACCGACTACGTCGCCGAGAAGTACGCCGATGAGGACCTTGTCGTCGTATCTCCCGACGCCGGGCGGATCAAGGTGGCGGAGTCGTGGTCGCGGCGGTTGCAGAACGCCCCGCTGGCCTTCATCCACAAGACCCGCGACGTGACCCGGCCCAACGAGTCGGTCGCCAACCGGGTCATCGGCCAGGTGCAGGGCCGCACCTGCATCCTGGTCGACGACATGATCGACTCCGGTGGAACCATCTGCCACGCCGCGGACGCCCTGATGAAGGAAGGCGCCGCCAGCGTCATCATCGCCGCGACGCACGCGATCTTCTCGGGCCCGGCGGTGCAGCGGCTGAGCGAATCAGTGGCCCGCGAGGTCATCGTCACCGACACGTTGCCGGTCGGCCCGGACAAGCAGTTCGAAGGGCTGACCGTCCTGCCGATCGCCCCGCTGCTGGCCGAAGCCATCTCCCAGGTCTTCGGAGATGGTTCGGTGACCAGCATGTTCGAGGCGGACCACTAGTCCGTACCGCTCATCGGGGTCGGCTCACCAGTGGGTCCACCCGCCCGCCTGGACTGCGCGGTAGATCGTCTGGGCCGCCGTGAGACACGGCTTCTCGGCGACAGCGTCCGGGCCGGGCCAGTCCTTGTGCTTGCACTGGTACACCATGTTGTCGTACAGCTTGCGGTCCACGGTGGATCGGCTGTAGCCGCTGATCTTGTGGTTGCGGTAGCCGAAGTCGTGCCGATCGCAGGACTTCTTGAAGAAGCCGCCCCACACCTTCACAGCCGCCAGTGCTGCCTGAACCGGGGCAACGGGGATCCCGGCGCCGGACGGGATCGAGCAGCCGTTGTGGCCCCAGTTGAGCCCGTACTTCCCGTAGTAGTTTCCGTACTTGGGTCCGTACACCCGTTCCAGGGTGACTTGCTTGGCGACCTCCTTCTTGGTGATGGCGTCGGCGGAGACCATGGGGGCGAAGCTCACCGTGGCAACGGCGGCGATCGCGAGGAGTTTGCGCATGGGTAATGCCCTTCTGTAGGGGTAGGGGTGGCGCTGAGCATAGAGATTCCTGTGGTGTTTCTGTCAATACCCCGATAGTGAACTGATTGAAAGCTGAATGGTCGGCCGCACGAACGGCCGGGATTTGGGCGGGTGCGGCCACGCGCCGTACCATGAACGACGTTGCCTCGGCGAGGGACGCTGCACGAGCGGAGTCCGTGATCGACAAGGTTCAGGCCAGTGTTCGTGCCTGCACGCGTCGGTTCATGCCGCGTCCCGCGTCGAGGCGCCACCGAATCCATCCGCGAAGCCTGAAGGACCTGACATGGCCACCAAATCCGACAACCGTCTGATCGCCGAGAAGCGCACTGAGTTCGGCAAGGGCGCTGCCCGCCGCATCCGCCGTGACCACAAGATCCCGGCCGTCCTGTACGGGCACGGCACCGACCCGCAGCACCTGACCCTGCCGGGCCACGACACGATGCTCGCGCTGAAGAACCCCAACGCGATCCTCACCCTGATCATTGACGGCGACGAGCAGCTGGCCCTGGCCAAGGACGTCCAGCGCGATGCCATCAAGCCGGTCATCGACCACGTCGACCTGATCATCGTCAAGCGGGGCGAGAAGGTCACCGTCGACGTGCCCGTGCACCTGGAGGGCGAGGCCGGTCCGGAGACCAACGTGGTCCTGGAGAACAACACCCTGTCCATCGAGAGCGACCCGCTGTCGATCCCGGAGAACATCGTGGTCTCCGTCGCGGGCCTGGAGGCCGGCAGCCAGATCCTGGCCAAGGACGTCACGCTGCCCGCCGGTTCGACGCTGGTCGCCGCCGAGGACCTGCTGGTCGTCAACGTGACCGCCCAGGTCACCGCCGAGGAGCTCGAGGCCGAGCTGGAAGAGGCCGAGGCTGAGGCCGGCATCGAGAAGGACGAGCCGGAGGCCGCCGAAGAGGGCGACGCCGCGGAGTCCGACGAGGCGTGATCATGTCTCGCGAGCTACGCCGGTGAGCCCCTGGTTGATCGTCGGGCTCGGTAACCCCGGGTCGACGTACGCCGGCAACCGGCACAACGTCGGGGCCATGGTCATCGACGAACTCGCGAACCGTTACGACACGACGCTGCGCGCCCACAAAGCGCGCGCTCGTGCCGCCAGCATCCGACTCGGGCGGCCCGGCACTTCCGGGCCGCCCGCAGTCATTGCCATCCCCACGACGTACATGAACGAATCAGGTTCTCCCGTCAAGGGATTGGCTGACTTCTTCAAGGTTCCTGTCGAGCAGATCATCGTGATCCACGACGAGTTGGATATCGACGCCGGCACGATCCGGCTCAAGCGAGGCGGGGGAGAGGGCGGTCACAACGGCCTGCGCTCGATCTCCGCGGCGCTCGGCACGAAGGACTACCTGCGGGTCCGGGTCGGCATCGGCCGACCCCCCGGCCGGATGGATCCGGCCGCCTTCGTGCTGAAGGACTTCAATGCCACCGAGCGCAAGGAGTTGCCGTTCCTGCTGGACGATGCGGCTGATGCGACCGAACTATTGATCGAGCGCGGCCTGACCGACGCGCAGAACACCGTGCACGCTGGAGGATCTACCCGCTCGTGACTCTCGACCCGCTGCTGACCCTGTTGCGCTCCGACGCCGGAGTCCAACGCACCCTGGGGCACCTGAACGCCGACATCGTCGACGTCGCGACCACGCCGGGGCTGCGCGCGCCGCTGTTGGCGATCCTGGCCGGCGGCGAGGCCGGGGTGCCGATCCTGGCGGTGACCGCCACCGGCCGGGAGGCCGACGATCTGGCGACGGCGTTGCGGTCCTTCCTGCCGGCCGAGCGCATCGCGGAGTTCCCCAGCTGGGAGACGCTGCCGCACGAGCGACTCAGCCCGCGCAGCGACACCGTCGGCAAACGGCTCTCGGTCCTGCGACGGCTGGCCCACCCGCAGACCGGTCACGGCCCGATCGACGTGGTGGTCGCCAGTGTCCGCGCACTGCTGCAACCGATCGCCAAGGGCCTGGGCGACCTGGAGCCGGTAGCCCTGGTCGCAGGTCAGGATGCGGATCTGTCCGATGTGGTCGAGCGCCTCGCTGCTGCGGCCTACACGCGTACCGACCTGGTCGAGCGACGCGGTGAATTCGCCGTCCGCGGAGGCATTCTCGACGTTTTCCCACCGACCGAGCAGCACCCGTTGCGGGTGGAGTTCTGGGGCGACACCGTCGAGGAAGTGCGCTACTTCAAGGTCGCTGACCAACGCAGTATGGAGATCGCCGATGGTGGTCTGTGGGCGCCGCCGTGCCGCGAGTTGCTCCTGACCGACGCCGTGCGCTCGCGGGCGGCCGCGCTGGCCGACCAGTTGCCCGGGGTCGCCGACATGCTGCACAAGATCGCCGAAGGCATTGCGGTGGAAGGGATGGAGTCCCTTGCGCCGGCGCTGCTCGGCTCGCAGATGGAGACCGTGCTCGACGTACTGCGCCCGAGCACGCACGTCGTGTTGTGCGACCCCGAGCGGGTGCGCACCCGCGCCCACGACCTGGTGGCGACCAGCGAGGAGTTCCTGGAGGCCAGTTGGGGCAACGCGGCTGCCGGCAACCAGGTTCCGGTGGACCTGCGCGCGGTGCTCGGGAGCGCGTCGTACTGGACCCTGCAGGAGTTGCGCGAGCACGCGCTGAAGACCGGACGGCCCTGGTGGTCGTTCGCCTCCTTCGCGACCGATGAGGACCTGATTGCCTTCACCGAGGACGAATTGCCCGGTGAGAGAGTCAATCTGGGCAGTACGCCGGTCGCGGCCTACCGTGGCAACACCGAGTTGGCGATCGCCGACCTGCGCCAGTACGTCGCGGACGGGCAACGGGTGCTGATCGTCACCGAGGGTCCGGGGCTGGGCCGGCGGATCACCGAGGTACTCGCCGAGAACGATCTGGCCACGCGCGCACTCGCGGATCTCACGCCCGGCTCGATCGAGCTGTCCACTGGCTGCCTCGGGCCCGGATTCGCCCTGCCCAGTAGTGAATTGGTGGTCCTGACCGAGGCCGATCTCACCGGCGGTACGGGTGCCGAAGGCTCGACCAAGGACATGCGCCGGATGCCGGCGAAACGGCGCAACGTCGTGGATCCGCTGCAGTTGCGGCCGGGTGACTTCGTGGTGCACGAGCAGCACGGTGTCGGCAAGTTCGTGGAGATGGTGCAGCGCACCGTCCAGGGTGCGACCCGTGAATACCTGGTGCTGGAGTACGCCGCGTCCAAACGTGGGCAGCCCGGTGACCGGCTCTTCGTGCCCACTGACCAGCTCGACCAGGTCACGCGCTACGTCGGCGGCGAGGCGCCGTCGGTCAACAAGCTCGGCGGATCTGACTGGGCGGCAACGAAATCCCGCGCACGTCGGCACGTGCGCCAGATCGCTGCGGAGCTGATCCGGCTGTACAGCGCGCGGATGGCCACGCCCGGTTATGCGTTCAGCCCGGACACCCCGTGGCAGCGGGAGTTGGAGGATGCGTTCGCCTACGTCGAGACGCCCGACCAGCTCTCCAGCATCGACGAGGTCAAGGCCGACATGGAGAAGCAGGTCCCGATGGACCGGCTGATCTGCGGCGACGTGGGCTACGGCAAGACCGAGATCGCGGTTCGGGCGGCCTTCAAGGCGGTGCAGGACGGCAAACAGGTCGCGGTCCTGGTGCCGACGACCCTGCTGGTCAAACAGCACGTGCAGACGTTCAGCGAGCGCTACGCCGGGTTCCCGGTCACCGTGAAGGCGCTGTCCCGCTTCCAGACCGACAAGGAAGCGCGGGAGGTCATCGAGGGCCTGGCTTCCGGTGCGGTCGACATCGTGATCGGCACGCACCGGATCCTCGGCAACGAGGTGAAGTTCAAGGACCTCGGCCTGGTCGTCATCGACGAGGAGCAGCGCTTCGGCGTCGAGCACAAGGAGCAGCTGAAAGCGCTGCGGACAGCGGTCGATGTGCTGGCGATGTCCGCGACACCCATCCCGCGGACCCTCGAGATGGCGGTCACCGGGATCCGCGAGATGTCTACTCTGGCAACGCCTCCCGAGGAGCGGCATCCGGTTCTCACCTTCGTCGGCGCGTACCAGGAGCAGCAGGTCGCCGCAGCGATCAAACGCGAACTGATGCGCGAGGGCCAGGTCTTCTACGTGCACAACAAGGTGCAGTCGATCGAGAAGACCGCCTCCCGGATCCGCGAGCTCGTGCCGGACGCACGCGTCGTCACCGCGCACGGCAAGATGTCCGAGCACCGCCTCGAGGATGTCGTCGTCGACTTCTGGGAGCGCCGGGCCGACGTCCTGGTCTGCACCACGATCGTCGAGACCGGCCTGGACATCTCCAACGCCAACACCCTGATCGTCGAGAGCGCCGACCGGCTCGGCCTTTCGCAGTTGCACCAGTTGCGCGGCCGCGTGGGGCGGGGCCGGGAGCGCGCGTACTCCTACTTCCTCTACCCGGGGGAGAAGCCGCTGACCGAGACTGCGACCGACCGGCTGCAGACCATCGCCAGTCATACCGACCTCGGGGCCGGCATGCAGGTGGCGATGAAGGACCTGGAGATCCGGGGCGCAGGCAACCTGCTCGGTGGCGAGCAGTCCGGCCACATCGCCGGCGTCGGGTTCGACCTCTACGTGCGCATGGTGGGCGAGGCCGTCGCCGACTTCCGCGGCGAGGAGAACACCCAGCCGGTCGAGATCAAGATCGAGTTGCCGGTCGACGCCCACCTGCCGCACGACTACATCCCCGGTGAGCGGCTGCGTCTGGAGGCGTACAAGAAGCTGGCGACCGTGGAGGACCTGAGCGCGCTGGACGAGATCGGTGCCGAGTTGAAGGACAGGTACGGCGAGGCCCCCGAGCCGGTGCGCAACCTGTTCGAAGTGGCCCGGTTGCGCACGGTCGCCCGCCAGGCCGGAATCGGCGATATCGCCGTGCAGGGCAAGTTCGTCCGGTTCAGCCCGGTCACGCTGCGAGAGAGCCAACAATTGCGGCTGGAGCGGCTCTACAAGGGCACGATGGTCAAGGAAGCGATGGCACAGATCCTGGTGCCGATGCCCCGCACCGCACCGGTGGGCGGGGAGCCGCTGCGGGACACCGAGATCCTGCATTGGGCCACCCAACTCATCGAGCAGGTGCTTTTGGCATGATGCATGGTGTGATGGGCGCGAAGGTGAAGCTGGCAATAGCAGCGACGATGGCGGCTGGCGCGATGGCGCTGAGTGGCTGCAGTTCGAACAGTCTGATCCAGAACGGCTATGTCGCCGCCCGCTTCGACGGCAACACCGTCACCAACCAGCAGGTGCAGGACGCCCTGCTCGACGTGCGCAAGGTGAACGCCCAGTTCGATTCGCAGTCCGCAGCAGTGTTCCTGGCGCTGAACCCGCAGTTGTCGCAGCTGGCCGGCAAGTACGGCGTCGCGACCTCCACGGCGCAGGCCAAGGCTGCTTTCCCGGCGACTGTCAAGAACCCCTCGACCTCTGCGATCAGCGTCGTGCAGTCGAGCATGGACTTCCAGGCGTTGCGCTCCAGTGAGCAGGGTCAGCCGGCGTTGGCCAAGCTGATCAGCACTGCCGACGTCGAACTGAATCCGCGCTACGGCACCTGGCAGAAGGGTGTCGGCCCGACGAGCGTCGCGCCGAACTGGATCTCTGCATCCCCGGCTGCTGCCGCCTCCTGATCCGGTGCCCCGGCTGACGCTGCTGGTCACCAGCCCGCGTCTGCCTGCCGGGTTGCTCACCCGCGACGCGTGGACCGCCCTGCAGAGCGCCGGTGCGGTGCGAGCAGCTGATCTGGGCGACCCCACGACCGCTGCGATCGCAGCGAGCGGGATCCCGATCCGAGCGGGAGCCGCCGATGCCCGCGAACTGGCGCGATCGGCGTACGACGTGGTCTGGGTGGGTTCCCCCGATGGTGACCCGGGCCTGACGGACGCGCTGGCCCAGGAGTTGTCGGCGCTGGACGATCCGCCCGAGGTCGAGGTGCTGGTCGGCTCCTGGGATCCGCCGGGCGCCCGGTTGCTGGACGCGGTCGTGGCGATGGACGCGCTGCGTTCACCCGGCGGCTGTCCGTGGGATGCGCAGCAGACCCACGAGTCGCTGACCAAGTACCTGCTGGAAGAGGCGCACGAGACGGTGGAGGCGATCGAGACCGGATCCGCCGAGCATCTCGTCGAAGAACTGGGTGACGTGCTACTGCAGGTGCTTTTTCACTCCCGCATCGGTGAAGAAGCCGAAAACCCCTGGGATGTGGACGATGTCGCAGCCGGACTGGTCGCCAAGCTCGTCCGGCGGCATCCGCATGTCTTCGCCGACGGGGATGCGCAGACGCCCGACGAGGTCGAAGCGGCGTGGGAGCAGATCAAGGCGGCCGAGAAGCCGGAGCGCGGCGAGGACGATCTGCTCGCCGGGATCCCCGCGTCACTGTCCAGCCTGCTGATCGCGCAGAAGGTGCTGGACCGCGCTGCCCGCCGGGGTGTCGAGGTGACCCCCGACGCAGACCTCGGTGGTGCGCTCCTGGCGCTGGTGGCGCAGGCCCGCACTGACGGTGTGAGCGCCGACGCCGCGCTGCGCGACGCCTTGCGCAAACTGATGCCCTACTAAAGTGATCGGGTATGACGGTCCGACTGCACTGGTTCCTGCCGACCAACGGCGACTCACGCACCGATCTGAGTCTTGGCGACGCCGTGAGCGCGGTCAGTGGCACGGTTGGCCCGCCCGGTGCATCGCAGGTCACGCGCCGCGCACCCACCCTTGAGTATCTCGGCCAGATTGCCTGCGCAGCAGAGCAACTCGGCTTCGAGGCTGCGCTGACGCCAACCTCGAGTGCTTGTGAGGACGCCTGGGTCACAACAGCTGCTCTCAGCCAGGTGGCACGCAAGCTGAAGTACCTCGTGGCCTTCCGGCCCGGCGTACTCAGTCCCACCCTTGCCGCCCAGATGGCCGCCACGTACCAGCGGATCACCGGCGGCCGGCTGCTGCTGAATGTCGTGACCGGTGGTGAGGACATCGAGCAGCGCCGGTTCGGTGACGCGCTGGACAAGGACGCGCGCTACGCCCGCACCGGTGAGTTCCTGCACGTCCTGCGCGAACTGTTCTCCGGCGAACCGGTCACCTTCCGCGGCGAGCACCTGTGGGTGGAAGGAGCCGTCCTGAGCGGTGAATTGCACCGCCCCGACATCTATTTCGGCGGATCGTCACCGGCGGCGATCGAGGTGGCCGCCCGGTACAGCGACGTCTATCTGACCTGGGGCGAACTGCCGGAGCAGGTGACCGAGAAGCTCGACCGGGTGCGACTGGCTGCCTCGCGCTTCGATCGCGAACCACGCTTCGGGATCCGCTTGCACGTCATCGCCCGACCCACGGCCGACGAGGCGTGGCAGGTCGCCGACCGGATGCTGGCCGCGCTCGAACCGCAGCAGGTCCTCGCCGCCCAGGCGGCCCAGTCGAGCGCCCAGTCTGAGGGCCAGCGGCGGATGACCGCGCTGCACGGCGGGCGCCTGGAGAACCTCGAGATCTACCCCAACCTGTGGGCCGGGATCGGGTTGGTGCGTGGCGGTGCAGGTACGGCGCTCGTGGGCTCCTACGCGGACGTCGCCGACCGGATCGGCGAGTACCACGCTCTCGGCCTGGATGAGTTCGTGCTCAGCGGATATCCGCACCTCGAAGAGGCCTACCACGTGGGTGAGGGTGTGCGTCCGGCGCTCGCCGCCCGCGGCCTGCTTTGACCAAGCCCTGTCAGGAGTCACACATCTCAAAAGCCCGCTGGGCCCGGTTGTTACCCGCGAGTCACCCGATAGGCTCAAAACAGCCCGTGTAACCCTCAAACCCAGGAGCTCCAGTGGCCAGCATCGACGGCATCATCGCCCGTGAAATCCTCGATTCCCGCGGCAATCCGACGGTCGAAGTGGAGGTCCTGCTCGACGACGGCGTCGTGGGTCGCGCGGCAGTCCCCTCCGGCGCATCGACCGGTGCGTTCGAAGCGGTCGAGCGCCGCGACGGCGACAAGAAGCGCTACCTCGGCAAGGGCGTCCAGGACGCCGTCGACGCCGTCACCGAGGACATCGCCCCGCACCTGCTGGGCTACGACGGCAGCGAGCAGCGACTGGTCGACCAGGAGATGATCGAGCTCGACGGCACCCCCAACAAGGGCAAGCTCGGCGCGAACGCAATCCTCGGTGTGTCCCTGGCTGTCGCGCACGCCGCCGCCGACTCCGCCGGTCTGCCGCTGTTCCGCTACGTCGGCGGCCCGAACGCGCACCTGCTGCCAGTGCCGATGATGAACATCCTGAACGGCGGTTCGCACGCGGACTCCAACGTCGACATCCAGGAGTTCATGATCGCGCCGATCGGTGCGGCGAGCTTCCGTGAGGCACTGCGCTGGGGCGCGGAGGTCTACCACGCGCTCAAGGGCGTGCTGCACGACAAGGGTCTGGCCACTGGCCTGGGCGACGAGGGTGGGTTCGCCCCGAACCTGGATTCCAACCGCGAGGCTCTGGACCTGATCCTCGAGGCCATCAAGAAGGCCGGTTACAAGCCGGGCAAGGACATCGGGCTGGCTCTCGACGTCGCGGCCAGTGAGTTCTTCGACAAGGGCAAGTACACCTTCGAGGGCGAGAAGAAGACCGCCGAGCAGATGTCGGCCTACTACGCCGACCTCGTCGACAACTACCCGCTGGTCTCCATCGAGGACCCGCTGAACGAGGACGACTGGGACGGCTGGAAGACCTTGACCGACGAGATCGGCGACAAGGTGCAGCTGGTCGGCGACGACCTGTTCGTCACCAACCCCGAGCGCCTGGCCAAGGGCATCGACGGCGGCATCGCGAACGCGCTGCTGGTCAAGGTCAACCAGATCGGCACCCTGACCGAGACCCTCGACGCGGTCACCCTGGCGCAGTCCAACGGCTACCGCTGCATGATGTCGCACCGCTCCGGTGAGACCGAGGACGTCACCATCGCCGACCTGGCCGTCGCGACCAACTGTGGCCAGATCAAGACCGGTGCGCCGGCCCGTAGCGAGCGCGTGGCCAAGTACAACCAGCTGCTGCGCATCGAGGAGGAGCTCGACGACGCCGCGGTCTACGCCGGCCGTAGCGCGTTCCCCCGCTTCAAGGGCTGACACTTCGCCGCCGCCCGGCCCGCCTCCACGACGAGGTGGGCCGGGCGTCGTACATTCTGATGGTGGTGAGCGCAGGTCCGTCCAGTCAGCGCCGTACGGCCAAGTGCGCGTCGCGGCCAGCCAGCCGACCCCGTTCAAGTACGCCGACCACCCGGCCCAGCGTCAAACCCACCGTGGCGTCGGCGCCCGCCCCAGCCCCTCGACGGACGCCTCGCTCCATGCGGCGCATGGTCGGCATCGGTGCCCTACTCCTCTTCCTGGCGGTGCTGTTGACCCCCACGGTCCGCGGCTACCTCGGGCAGCGTTCGCAGATCAACCAGGCCCAGGCGCAGGTCGAGGCCCAGGAGAAGGATATCGCCGCCAAACAGGGTCAGCTCAAGCAGTGGAACGACCCGAAATACGTTCAGGAGCAAGCCAAGTCGCGCCTCGGCTTCGTGATGCCGGGTCAGACGCTGACGGTCACGGTGGACAAGAACGGTCAGGCGCGTCAGTCCGCGGGCACGGACGTCATCCCAGCGAAACCGACGCAGCCGTGGTACGGCCAGCTGTGGTCCTCGGTGCAGGGCGCCGCCGCCAGCAGATGACCGTCTCCGACGAAGACCTCGCTGCGGTCGAGCAGCAACTGGGCCGCACCCCCCGCGGTGTCGTGGCCATCGCGGCGCGATGTCCCTGCGGTTGCCCGGCCGTCGTGCGCACGCTGCCCCGGTTGCCGAACGGCACTCCGTTCCCGACCACCTTCTACGCCACGTGTCCCCGGCTGACCGGCGCGATCAGCACCTTGGAGGCCAGTGGCCTGATGCGCGAGATGTCGCAGCGGCTGCAGGAGGATCCGGACCTGGCTGCCGCGTACCGACGGGCGCACGAGGACTATCTGCGCCGCCGGGCCGAACTGGGTGACGTCCCGGAGATCGAGGGGATCTCGGCCGGCGGGATGCCCGACCGGGTCAAATGCCTGCACGTCCTGGTCGCGCACTCCCTGGCCGCAGGCCCCGGCGTCAACCCCTTCGGTGACGAAGCCCTCGCGGCGCTGCCCCAGTGGTGGGCGAACGGTTGCTGCGGCGTTCAGGGATAGCCGCCACTCGTCGTACGCTAAGCGCGCCCTCGTAGCCCAATCGGCAGAGGCAGGCGACTTAAAATCGCTCGAGTGCGGGTTCGAGTCCCGTCGAGGGCACCAACGACGTCGACGCGTCTGGTGAACCCGTCGTCACGGCGGATGCTTCGAGGTATGACTTGGGACCGCGGCGGGTGAGTCCAGTATCAGAACGCCAAATTAAGAAAACTCGTCGCTGGCCTGAGAGCCGGCCATCTTCTCGACTGCAACGCAGGGTGCGCTATCGGTCGCCCGGGGGCTGTCGGTGCCCAGTTTTAGCCTCTTGGCTATCTCGATGTGGTGATCGGCCGATACCGCATCCCAACGAAAGGACGAGCGATGGTATCGCTGGTCGTTGAGGTACTAACTGGTAAGTGGGGCGGTGTGGTCACTGGCACCATCTTCTTCGCTTTGTCTTTCGTTCCAGGCTGGTTCGCCAATAGGCGGCACGCACGGCTCGTTCAGGCAAGAGCAGGAGTGGATCAGCGCAACATCAGCCGTACGCGGATCGATGGCGACAACAACTGGGTCGTCAATCGACAGACCAACACCAACATCCGCTACGAGGACAAACGGCGCGTAGACATTCACCACAACTCGTCGACGACCGGGCCTGCCCCGTGGGGCGTGCTGGTCGTCGCGGTGGTTGCCGCTGTCGTGGGAGCGGTGATCATTGCGACTTTTGGATTTACGCTGATCCAGCTCATCGTCCAAGCGACGTTCGGAGCAACACTGGGCGTTCTCGTTCTACAACTTGTGCGTTCACGATCCTTATCGCGCATTAGATGGACCGCGGGAGCGGCGGCGGTGTGCGCTGGCGCACTCATGGTGGCGTCCCAGTGGGCTCCAGCAGCGCGTTTTCATGGACGCAACCTTGCTGACGTACATAAGTCGCTGGTCGGCGGTGATCCAGTCGCGGAATGGACCGCGATGAGCGGGGTTGATCACTGGGTCGCTAGTGTTGCGCTCGTTTCTGCAGCACTTATCCTGAATGCCGCCTTCGTCACATTGATCCTGAGCTGGCGTGCGTTCATTCTGGGCTGGCACGACGAAGAGCACCGCGGAAACCTGGTGGCCGAGAACCCCTCATACGGGCTGGGGCTGTTTTCGGGAATCGCTGCCACGGTGCTGCTCGTCGGATCGGCGTTGATCGTATCCAGCGGGGTAGTGACGCCGTTCGTCTACCAGTGGAGTGTTCACACCACGGCAGCAGTAGGCCACTAGACGGCCGCAATCACTCGACGGTCGGTGAGTTCGAGTCCCGTCGAGGGCACCAACGCACCGGCGTTCCCTGGCAGGCTGGACGGATCCGATGCGAAGGAGCCCGGTCATGTCACCCATCGTTCCCTGTATCTGGTTCGACAACGACGCCGTCGACGCTGCCGAACTCTACGTCTCCTTGTTCCCCGACTCACGAATCATGCGAACGGTCGACTATCCCACCTCGGCCGAGGAGGGCCTGGCCGATTTCCAACTCGACCGGGCCGGAATGGTCTTGACCGTCGATTTCCAGCTGGCCGGGCTGCCGTTCATGGGGCTCAACGCCGGGCCCCAGTTCCACCCGACACCCGCGCTGTCGTTCATGGTCAACTTCGATCCGTCGCAAGATCCCGACGCGCGAGCTTCCTTGGACCGGGTCTGGGCCGCTCTCAGCGACGGCGGGCAGGTCCTCATGGAGCTGGGCGAGTACCCGTTCAGCCCCCACTACGGCTGGGTCAATGACAAGTACGGCGTGAGCTGGCAACTCATTCTGACCGACCCCGCGGGGGAGCCACGTCCGCACATCATGCCCAGCTTCCTGTTCAGCGGCCCCGTCACCGGGAAGGCGCAGGAGGCAATTGCCCACTGGGGCAGTCTGTTCGAGGGTTCGCATCCCGGCCAGATCGTCACGCGACCGGAGGCGGAAGGCCATGCCCCGGCCGGCTCCCTGCTCTTCGGTGACTTCACCCTCGGAGACCAGTGGTTCGTGGCCATGGACTCGCCGGTGGAGCACGCTTTCACCTTCACCGAGGGTCTGTCGCTGATCGTCTACGCCCATGGTCAGGAGGGGATCGATCACTTCTGGGCGGGCCTGTCGCACGTCCCCGAAGCTGAGCAATGCGGTTGGTGCAAGGACCAGTTCGGCGTTTCGTGGCAGGTCACGCCGGACAACTTCGAGGAGCTGATGAGCCGGCCGGGGGCCTACGCGACCATGATGCAGCAGCACAAGATCGTGATCGACGAGTACTAACTACTCACAACTCTGCACAACATCCGCGAGTACGGGACCGCTGCCGCTAGCGTTCGGGTCAGCGACCGAAGGAGAAGGTAGCCATGACCCAACCCGTCACCGAGTCCGCTCTCAGCGTCGAGCAGAACGGTCTCAACACCGTCCCCGACGCCGAGCACAAAGGCCAACCCCGAGAACTGTTCTGGCCCTGGTTCGCCGCCAACATCTCCGTCCTGGGGATCGCCTACGGCGCCTACCTGCTGAACTTCAAGGTCTCCTTCTGGCAGGCGGTCATCGTCGGCCTCCTGGGGATCTTCGTCTCGTTCCTGCTGTGCGGGTTGGTCGCGCTGTCCGGCAAGCGGGGGCATGCCCCGACGATGACGTTGTCGCGAGCCGCCTTCGGGGTCAACGGGAATCGGCTCCCGTCATTGATCTCGTGGCTACTCACCGTGGGTTGGGAGACCGTCCTGTGTTCGCTGGCGGTACTGGCCACGAGCACCGTCTTCAACGAACTCGGCTGGAGCGACGGCACCGCGACGAAGGTCATCGCGATGATCGTGGTGGCTGCGCTGATCGTGGGCGGCGGCGTCATCGGCTTCGACTTCGTGATGAAGCTGCAGCAATGGATCACCATCATCACCGCGGTGCTCACCGTGGTCTACGTGATCCTGGTCGTCGACCAGATCCACTGGTCCACCGTCAGCGCTATCCCGGCCGGGGGAGCGCCACAGGTGATCGGCGGCGCGATCTTCATGGCCACCGGCTTCGGGTTGGGCTGGGTCAACGCGGCCGGCGACTACTCCCGCTACCTGCCCAGCTCTGCCTCCAGCAAGGGCGTCGTGGGATGGACGACCCTCGGCGGCGCGCTCGGTCCGGCGATCCTGTTGATCATCGGTCTGTTGCTGGTCGGCTCCTCACAGGACCTCGGCCAGGCGATCAACAACGACCCCATCGGCGCTCTGGCGTCGGTCCTGCCGAACTGGTTCCTGCTGATCTTCCTGGTGGTCGCCATCCTCGGTCTGATCGGGGGAGCCGTCCTGGACATCTACTCCTCCGGGCTGGCGCTGATGAGCGTCGGCGTCCACGTGCCGCGACCGGTGGCCGCCGGCATCGACGGCACGATCATGATCCTGGGCACCATCTACTTCGTCTTCATCGCAGACAACTTCTTCTACCCGTTCCAGGGGTTCCTGATCACTCTTGGTGTCCCGATCTCCGCGTGGTGCGGGGTCTTCCTGGCCGATCTGCTGCTGCGTCACAAGGGCTACGCCTCGCGCGAACTCTTCGACCCGAACGGCCGCTACGGCAACGTCAACTGGGTCTCCGTCGGCCTGGTTGTCGTCGGCACCGCCGTCGGGTGGGGACTGGTCACGAACACCGCGGCCAACTGGTTGCAGTGGCAGGGCTATCTCCTCGGCCCGATCGGCGGCAAGGAGGGCGACTGGGCGGGCGCCAACCTGGGGGTTGTCGCGGCGCTGCTTATCGGCTTCGTCGGCTACCTGCTGCTCGGCCGTCGCAGCGTCCGGGAGCAGGAGGCCATCCCGCTGGATGAGTCCGAGGCCAACCTGGACATCGAGGAGCCGGCCCCGTGAGTGAGCGCGAAGTGCTGATGCTTATCGACATGCAGGCGGTGTTCGCGAAGCCGCCGAGCCCGTGGGCCTCGGGCCAATACCCGCAGGCCGAGGGTCACGCGCGGCGCCTGCGAGCGGCGTACTCCGATGACCGTACGGCGATCACCCGCTACCTGCCGCCCGATCCGGTCACGGGGGCCTGGGGTCCGTACTTCGAGGTCTGGCCGTTCGCGCTGGACCCTGCGCAGGCCGACTACTCGCTGATGCCCGGTTTCGAGCCGCGGGGCGCCACGCTGATCGAACGCACCACCTTCGGCAAGTGGGATGCGGAGTCGCAACGCGCGATGGGCAACCCCGACGCCATCGTGCTCGCCGGGGTCAGTACCGATTGCTGTGTGCTGTCGACCGCGCTGGCTGCTGCCGACGCAGGGGTGCGGGTGCGCGTCGCCGCTGACGCGTGCGCAGGTGCCAGCCCCGCCGACCACCAACGAGCGCTGGACGCGATGGCGCTCTACGCACCATTGATCGAGATCACCGACACCGACACCGTGGTGCAGGGATCGTTATCAGTGTGAGATCGGCCGGTCGGCACAGATTGGCTTCGCGAAACGTTGCACCACACAGATAATGATGTGAGCCAACGAGAAGGGATCCCGTGATGGCGAGCAATCCGGTGTTTGACCGGTTCGACAAGGACTTGAGTAAGGGCGAGTACGCCTCCATCGGTCAACCGCAGTACGGCCAGTACGCCCAGCCGCAGCAGCCCGGTATGCCGGGTGGGTGGGCCCAGCAGGCCCCCGCCGCGGGTGCGGCTGCCTACCAGCAGAACCTCGAGGACCTCTACAACTCCCCGTCGGCCACGGCCGCGCAGACCCGCCGCATGACGATGAATGACGTCGTGATGAAGAGTCTGGGTCTGTTCGCGATCCTGGTGGCCTTCGCCGCAGGGGCCTGGTTCCTGTGCGACCGCAACCCCTCGCTGACGGTCCCGTTCTGGATCGGTGGCGCGGTCATCGGCCTGATCCTGGTCTTCATCATCTCCTTCAAGAAGGTGGTGTCGCCGCCGCTGATCGTGGCCTACGCCGCCGTCGAAGGTGTCTTCCTCGGCGCGATCAGCCGCACCTTCGAGAACGTGTGGCAGGGCGTCGTCATCGAGGCGGTCATTGCCACGCTGTGCGTCTTCGTCGGTATGTACGCGCTGTTCTTCTCCGGTGTCATTAAGGTGACCGAGCGCTCCCGCAAGATCTTCATGATGGCGCTGTTGGGGTACGTCCTGTTCGCCGTGGTGAACGCGATCCTGGTCTGGACCGGCGTGCTGTCCGGCTTCGGTGTGGGCGGCAACGGGCCGTGGGGCATCCTGATCAGCGTCTTCGCCGTCGCACTGGCCGCCTACTCGCTGGCCGTCGACTTCGACAGCATCCAGCGCGGGGTGCAGGCCGGTCTGCCGGAGAAGTACTCCTGGCTGATGGCCTTCGGTCTGATGGTCACCCTGGTGTGGCTGTACGTCGAGTTGCTGCGTCTGTTCGCCCGGATGCGCGACTGATCACCGACACCGACCCCGGCGCCGAGTTGGCCCGGATCGTCCGCCGCTGGCACGAGTTGCCGCAGGAGCGGGCCGCCGGGCTGGCGCCCACCGTGCACGAGGTCACGCAGGCCCTCGCCGACGAAACGGCGAGGGCCTGCGGGCGCCCGGCGATCGACGTACCCCAGCTGGGTGTGAGCGTCCTAGCCGACCAACTACGGGTCATCACGTACGACGCCCTGCAGGCTGGTCTGGACCCCACCGAAGTCGCGGCGCGGCTGACCGCCCTGCGCCGCACGATTGCCTGAACACACGAAAGGGCCTGATCGCTGTCGCGATCAGGCCCTTTCGTATGCGGGAGAACTCAGCTCAGGCGTTCGTAGATGATGGCCATTCCCTGGCCGCCACCGACGCACATCGTCTCCAGACCGAACGTGCCGTCAACGGTCCGCAGACCGTTCAGCAGGGTCGTCGTGATGCGGGCACCGGTCGAACCGAACGGGTGGCCCAGCGCGATCGCACCGCCGTGGATGTTGAGCTTGTCGTAGTCCATCTTGAGGTCGTCGGCCGACGGCAGCACCTGCGCCGCGAAGGCCTCGTTGATCTCGTAGAGGTCCAGGTCGCCGATGCTCATTTTGGCGCGCTCCAGTGCCTGGTTGACCGCGCCGACCGGACCCAGGCCCATGATCTCGGGGGACAGACCGGTGACACCGGTGGAGACGACGCGGGCCAGTGGGGTGATCCCCAATTCCTTGGCCTTGGTGTCGCTCATGACGACCAGTGCGGCCGCGCCGTCGTTCAGCGGGCAGCAGTTGCCGGCGGTGACGGTGCCGTTCTCGCGGAAGACCGGGTTCAGGGCCGAGACCTTCTCCAGCGTGACCCCAGCGCGCGGGCCGTCGTCGGTGCTGACGACCGTGCCGTCGGGCAGCGTGATCGGGGTGATCTCGCGCTCGAAGAAGCCGGCCTTGATGGCTTCCTCGGCGCGGTTCTGGCTGCGGACACCCCACTCGTCCTGGCGCTCGCGTGAGACACCGCGGGAGGTCGCGACGTTCTCAGCGGTCTGACCCATTGCGATATAGACGTCGGGCAACTGGCCGTCCAGCCGCGGATCGGTCCAGGTGGCGTTGGTCTTGGCGGTCTCCTCGGTGCGGGCGATGGCCTCGGCGAACAGCGGGTTGCGCCAGTCGTCGGCGGTGCCACCGGCTCCGGAGAAGTTCGCGTAGCGGGACACGCACTCCACACCGGCGGAGATGAACACATCACCCTCACCGGCCTTGATCGCGTGCGCGGCCATCCGGGTGGTCTGCACCGAAGAGGCGCAGAACCGGTTGACGGTCGCACCCGGCACGGAGTCCAGGCCCGCAAGGACCGAAACGACACGGGCCATGTTGGCGCCCTGTTCGGCCCACGGCTCGGCGCAGCCGAGGTAGAGGTCATCAATGGTGGTGGCGTCGAGCTGGGGCACCTGCCCGAGCGCGGCACGGACGATCTGGGTGGCCAGATCGTCAGGGCGGATCGTCGTCATCGATCCCTTGAAGGCGCGTCCGATCGGAGTGCGGGCGGCGGCGACGATTACTGCTTCGGTCATGGGTCCTCCGTCGTTGCAGGGTCGGCTTATTCTACGGCTGGTGACCGGCCGGTAGCGGTGTGGTCCCGTCCGTGGACGTCTCCTCGGCGGTCCCCTCGTCGGTCGCCGGTTGCCCCGGTGCCTGGCCCGGCTCCGGCTTGGGTGCGGACGAGCGGCGCAGCAGCGTGGCCCACCGACCCCGCGAACTGTGTCCCGCACCGTCGACCTCGGTGGCGGTGACTTCGGTCCCCGGATGGCTCACGGCACGTTTCGCGGCGACGCTGACGGGACTGACCGCCGGCTCGACACCGGTTCCCAGCCGGCTCAGAACCGGGCGGACGTTGGTGTGTTCGCCCAGGGCATCGAGCACGCTGGGCAGCAATGCCGCTGCCACGCGGGCGTATCCGGCCGGCGAGGGGTGGAACTGGTCGGCGGAGAACATCACCTTTGGGGTCGCTTTGAACTCCGGCCCCAGGAAGCCGCCGAGTGAGATGGTGCGGCCACCGTGCTCGACCACGGCGACCGTCTGCGCGGCAGCGAGGTCGCGCGACAGATGCTGGGCCAACAATCGCAAGGGCTGGGCGACCGGGCGGACAACGCCGAAATCCGGGCAGGTGCCCACCACGACTTCGGCCCCCATGTCGCGCAACTCATCGACCGCTTCGATCAGCGATCGGACGGCTGCGGCCCGCGGCGTGCGCTTGGTGACGTCGTTCGCGCCGACCATGATCACGGCCAGTTGGGGCGCCGAGCCCTCCCGCACGAGTTCCATCTGGCTGGCCAGATCTGCGGACACCGCACCGACCACAGCGAAGTTGCGCAAGTCGACCGGGCGGCCGGAGAACGCCGCCACGGCGGTGGCCACGATGGCGCCCACCGTCTCGTGCGGAGCATCGACGCCAAGACCACGAGCAGAGGAGTCACCCAGGACCACCATGTGCAGCGGCTCACCAGGCCCCGCGCCGTACCGGCCCGAATCCTCCAGACCCTCACCCCACGGCGTACCCACGACTCGCCGGGCCCATTTGGCCTCGCCGACCAGCACACCCCATGCGGTGGCAACGCCAGCCGCGCCCAGGCCGCCGCCGTAAGCAGCCGCGGCAGCGATCTTCTGTGCTCGTCGTGCGCGTCCCATGGGTCACCTCCAGTACCTGTGAACTTAACGCAGCACACCGACAGCGGGGTTCCGCGGTGGCCGGGTGGGAGACTGCCAGGGTGAAGTACGCCGAACACATCGCTGACCTGGTCGGCGACACCCCCCTGGTCAAACTCAACAACGTCACCGACGGCATCGACTGCACGGTCCTGGCCAAGGTGGAGTACGTCAACCCCGGCGGCTCGGTCAAGGACCGGATCGCGCTGCGGATGGTCGAGGCAGCCGAGCGCAGCGGTGCCTTGCAACCGGGCGGCACGATCATCGAGCCCACGTCCGGCAACACCGGCGTCGGGTTGGCGTTGGTCGCCCAACGCAAGGGCTACCAGTGCATCTTCGTGTGCCCGGACAAGGTCAGCGAGGACAAGCGCAATGTCCTGAAGGCGTACGGCGCCAAGGTCGTGGTCACGCCCACCGCGGTCGCACCGGACGACCCGGACAGCTACTACTCGGTGTCCGACCGCCTGGTCCGAGAGACGCCGGGCGGCTGGAAACCCGACCAGTACTCCAACCCCGAGGGTCCCAACTCGCACTATCACTCCACCGGTCCGGAGATCTGGGAGGACACGGACGGCCGGATCACCTCCTTCGTCGCCGGGATCGGCACCGGGGGGACCATCACCGGCACGGGCCGCTATCTGCGCGACGTCTCAGCGGATCGCGAGGGCGGCCGGGTGCACATCGTGGGCGCCGACCCCGAAGGCTCGGTCTACTCCGGCGGCACCGGCCGGCCCTACCTGGTCGAGGGGGTCGGGGAGGACATGTGGCCCCGCGCCTACGACCCGAAGGTGCCCGACGAGATCATCGCGGTCAGCGACGCCGAATCCTTCGCGATGACCCGGCGCCTGGCCCGCGAGGAGGGGCTGCTGGTCGGCGGCTCGTGCGGAATGGCGGTCGTAGCCGCCCTCAAACACGCGGCGACGTTGCCCGCGGACGCGATCGTCGTCGTACTCCTGCCTGATGGCGGACGCGGCTACCTGTCCAAGATGTTCGACGATGAGTGGATGGCCTCCTACGGGTTCCTCTCGGCCAGCGATGAGGTCAGCGTCGGTGAGGCACTCGCGCGCAAGGCGGGCACGTTGCCGGCGCTGGTGCACACCCACCCGAGCGAGACCGTGCGCGACGCGATCATGATCCTGCGCGAGTACGCCGTGTCCCAGATGCCCGTGGTCAATGCCGAACCGCCTGTGGTCGTCGGAGAGGTCGCGGGCTCGGTCAGTGAGCGCGAACTACTGGATGCGTTGTACGCCGGCCGTGCCCACCTGGCCGATGCCGTCAAGAAGCACCTGGAGCCGCCACTACCGCTGATCGGCGCGGGTGAGCCGGTCAGTGCGGCCCGCGAACTGCTGGAGAAGTGCGACGCAGTGATGGTGGTGGAGGACGGCAAGCCGACGGGTGTCCTCACCCGGGCCGATCTGCTCTCGCTGCTGATCGACTGAGTTCGGCCAGCGCCGCCTCGGCGGCGTGGAAGCCGGCCATCCCGTGCACGCCGCCACCGGGCGGGGTGGCGGCCGAGCAGAGATAGAGCCCGGGCACCCCCAGCGAGTAGGGATTGGTGGTAGCCCGGGGCCGGAAGACCAGTTGGCGGGCGGTGTTCGCGCCGGCGCCGATGTCGCCGCCGACGTAGTTGGGGTTGTAAGCCTCCCACTGCGCGGCATCCACGGTCGTGCTCGCGATGATCTGATCGCGGAAACCGGGCGCGAATCGCTCGATCTGTCGGGTGACGTGCTCTTGTGCATCGCCTGAATATCCCTGCGGCACATGGGCATACGCGTAGATCGGGTTGATCCCGTTGCCGCTTCTGCCGGGGTCGGCGAGGTACTGCTGCCCGAGCAGCACGAACGGCCGGTCAGGCATCCGGCCCCTCGTCGTCAGTGCCTCCGCGGCGACGATGTCCTGGGCCCGACCACCCAGATGCACTGTGCCGGCGCGACGTACCAGGGCGTTGGTCCACGGGATGTCACCCTCGATGGCGTAGTCGACCTTGAACGCGCCCGGCCCGTACCGGTACGCCTCGAACGCCCGGCGCACCCGACCTGGCAGCCGGTCGCCGGCGATCCGGAGGGCGCCCGCGGGTGCGACGTCCAGGATCACGATGTCCGGTCGCCGGTCGGTGTACTGCTCGAGTTGGTCCAGTCTGCTGATCGGTGCCCCGGTGATGATCCGGCCGCCCCGTTCCTGCAGCTCGGCGGCCAGTGCCCGGGCGATCGATTCGCTGCCGCCTTCGGCCACGGGCCACCCGACGGCATGGGCCGCGGTTGTCAGGAGAAGGCCGACGGCACTGGTCAGGGGCCCGCGCAGGTCGTCGAACGCGTGGGCAGCGACCCCGGTGAACAGGGCTTTGGCCGGGTCATCGGAGAACGCCCGCGCGGCGACCGTCGCCGGCAGCAGCGCGCCGACACCGAAGCGGCCGAGGACCAGCGGGTGGCGTGGCCGGTGGATGACCGGTTGGAAGACGTCCTCGACCAACCCGTCGAACTGCCGCACCAGGGGCTCGAAGATCCTCGCCCACCGGTCGCCGTCGATTTCCAGCGACTCCCGGGTGACGTCGAGATCGCGAGCCGCGACGCCGGCGCGACCGTCGTCGAGCGGATGGGCGAGGTCGATCTGCGGCCAGCGCCAGTGCAACCCGTGCCGCTCCAGGTCAAGAGATTGAAAGTACGGCGAGGCGACGCCCGTGGGGTGGAAAGCGGAGCAGACGTCGTGAAGGAGGCCCGCGACGGTGCGTTCTTCGGTGCGCATCCCGCCGCCGACGCGTTGGTAGCCCTCGACGACGGTCACCTCGAGGCCGGCCTGGGCCAGCCGGATGGCGGCGGCCAGTCCGTTGGGACCACTGCCGACAACCACGGCGCGGGCAGGGTCGTGGGAGGTCACCCGGTCAGCCTAGGCGGACGCGGTGATCGGCCTCTGACCTGCGGATTTGGTAGCCACACGAACCCTCGTCTAATGTCTTCCATGTCAGCCGCCGAGCGCGGCAGACAAGCCCGGAGCAGGACGCAGAACCGAGTTGGAAACAACCCAGTTCGCGTGATATGCTGAGGGTCCTCTCGGAGCCAAGCGCGCGAGGAACGGCCAGTCGGTCGGTCTGACGCCCAAGAGCCGAGAGGCAAAACATTCGCTTGACCGAGCAAAACCTTTCGGGGTTTCAGCTAGTCATGTCGGCGTGTTTCTTGAGAACTCAATAGTGTGTCGAGTGATTGATGCCAATTGTTTTTTGATTGGTTGTCAGCGAATAATTGTTGCCTGACGTTTTTGACGTTGGGTGCTCTTGTCGAGTTTGATTGCCAG
>NZ_LVCF01000005.1 GCF_001594145.1 Branchiibius sp. NY16-3462-2
ACAGGCACGATGGACCATGCGATGGAAGCCAGCACTGAACGTGTTCGCGACCGTCTTCGAAGGCCGCTGGCCCACCGCAGAGCAGTACTAACCATGAGGGCCGAAACACCGAATTTCGGATAGTCCCCTTGACCGAGGGGGTTGAGAATGTCGGGGGTCATGGATTCGGCTGGCAGGGGTGACGCAGGTCAGTGGTGGCTGTTGTGGTCGGGCGGAATGGTGACGGTCGGGGCGGGCAAGGGTGTGTCGCCGGCGGTGAGGGCGGGTCCGACGACGAAGGCAGAGAGCGCGAACATGACGCTGAAGGCGAGGACTCCCAGGGTGGGGGCCCAGCGGGTGTGGAAGCGCCGGTGCAGGCGTCGGAGCAGGGGAATGCTCAACACCAGCCCGACCACGTACAGCAGCAGGTTGCCTGCGGTACCGGTCAGCAGGGCGACGCCAGCGAGCAGTCCGATGTGGTGGACGAGGTGTGGGAGGAGACCGAGGGCCACCCCGATGGCTGCCTTGAAGCCAGACCCATGCCGCTGCGATCCGTCCCCGAGTGCCGGTGTCGTGGCTTTCGGGAGCGTCGTTGCCTGTTGGCTCGGTGTCGAGCTGCGCGGCAGTTGTCTCGGGCATGCCAGCGGGTCCCTTCGTGATATCCGGGGCGACTGGGCTTCTTAGCGCAGCGCGTGCCCTCCGCGGTTGAGTGTGGCTGTGTCAGGTGATGTTCTGGGTGCGCAGGCGTAGCGCGTTGGTGATGACGCTGACGCTGGACAAAGCCATAGCGGCAGCGGCGATGATCGGGGAGAGCAGCAGTCCGAGGACGGGGTAGAGGACTCCGGCTGCGATGGGGATCCCGAGGGTGTTGTAGATGAAGGCCAGGAACAGGTTCTGGCGGATGTTGGACATCGTCTTCTCGGACAGGCGTCGGGCGCGAACGATGCCGGTGAGGTCTCCCTTGAGGAGGGTGACGCCGGCGCTTTCCATGGCGACGTCGGTGCCTGAACCCATCGCGATGCCGACGTCGGCTGCGGCCAGTGCTGGGGCGTCGTTGATGCCGTCGCCGGCCATGGCGACAACGTGGCCTTCGGCGCGCAGCTTGGACACGATGTCGCTCTTGTGGTCGGGCAGTACTTCGGCTTCGACGCGGTCGATGCCGAGGGTCTTGGCGACGGCGTTGGCGGTGACGCGGTTGTCGCCGGTGAGCATGACGACGCCGATACCTTCCTTGCGCAGTGCCTCGAGGGCAGCCGGGGTGGTCTGCTTGACCGGGTCGGCAATGGCAAACAGCCCCGCGGGTCGGCCGTCGATGCCGATGTGGATGACGGTGGCCCCGTCCGCGCGAAGCTGGTCGGCGCGCTCGGCCAAGCCGGCGGTGTCAATGCCTTCGGAGGTGAGGAAGGCAGCGCTGCCGATGACGACTCGGTGGTCGTCGACGGTACCGAGAACCCCGCGACCGACGGGGGAGTCGAAGTCGGTGACGTCGGGGATGGGCAGGTTCTTCTCGCTGGCTGCGGTGACGATCGCTTGGGCGAGGGGGTGCTCGGAGGCGCGTTCGACGCCCGCCGCGATGCGGAGCAGGTCCTCCTCGCTGCGCCCGTCGGTGACGACGATGCTGGTCACAGTGGGCCGGCCCTCGGTGAGGGTACCGGTCTTGTCAACGACGAGGGTGTCCACCTTTTCCATCCGTTCGAGGGCCTCGGCGTTCTTGATCAGGACACCGAGGCCGGCGCCGCGCCCGACACCGACCATGATCGACATGGGGGTGGCCAGGCCCAGGGCGCAAGGGCAGGCGATGATGAGGACGGCGACGGCGACGATCAAGGCGTGGGCCAGCTTGGGGTCCGGCCCGACCAGCGCCCAGACGATGAACGCGACGACCGCGACCACGATCACGATCGGGACGAAGATGCCCGAGACCTTGTCGGCCATCCGCTGGATGGGGGCGCGGGAGCGTTGCGCGTCGGCGACCATGGCGACGATGCGGGCGAGCATGGTGTCGCGTCCGACTTTCTCGGCGACCATGACGAGCCCACCGCTGCCGTTTATGGTGCCGCCGATCACGGTGTCGCCGGCCTCCTTGGTCACGGGCATTGACTCACCCGTGACCAGGGACTCATCAACCGCAGACCGACCTTCCTGGACGGTGCCGTCGACGGGGACGGCCTCGCCGGGGCGGACCCGTAGCCGGTCCCCGAGCTGGACCTGGTCGAGGGGGACCTCTTCGTCGGTGCCGTCGTCGGTGATGCGGCGGGCGGTCTTGGGGCTCAGGTCCAGTAGGGCCTTGATGGCTCCGGAGGTCTGTTCGCGAGCCCGCAGCTCGAGGACCTGCCCGAGCAGGACCAGGGTGGTGATGACCGCTGCGGCCTCGAAGTAGACGTCGACGGTGCCATCCTCCCCACGGAATGAGCTGGGGAAGACGCCCGGCGCGAGGGTGGCGATCACGCTGAACAGCCAGGCGATGCCGGTGCCCATTGCGATGAGCGTGAACATGTTGAGGTTGCGGGTGCGCAGCGAGGCCCAGCCGCGGGTGAAGAAGGGCCACCCTGCCCACAGCACGACGGGTGTGCCGAGCGCGAACTGCAGCCAGACGGAGGTTGGGCCCGGGATCGTGTCGTGCAGCCATGGGATGAAGTGCCGGCCCATCTCCAGGATGACGATGGGGATGGTGAGTGCGGTGGCGATCCAGAACCGCCGGGTCATGTCGGCTAGTTCCGGGCTGGGCCCGCTGTCTGCGGTGAGCGTGACCGGCTCGAGCGCCATCCCACAGATCGGGCATGACCCTGGTGCGTCCCGGCGGATCTCCGGGTGCATGGGGCAGGTCCACTCGACCGCGTCGCCATGCCCGTTGGTGTCGGATGGCGGCGCGGGCCACGTATCCTCCGAGACCGTCTCCATGTACTTGGCGGGGTTCGCGGTGAACGCGGCTTGGCAGTGTGCTGAGCAGAAGTGGAACCGGCGGCCGTCGTGCTCGGCGCTCAACGCGGTGGTGGGGTCGATGGTCATGCCACACACGGGGTCGCGGACCAGCTGCTCGGCGGCGGCTGGATGGCCGACGTGCTGGTGGTGTTCGGTCATGGTCTCTCCAGCGTGGGGTGGGTGGGTCAGAGCAGGCCCTGCATGGTGGTGATCTCGGCCTTCTGAGCCGTGATGATCGCGTCGGCCAGTTTCTTGACGTCCGGGTCCTGGGTGGTGGCCAGGACCTGCTCGGCCATCGACACCGCTCCTCGGTGGTGGTCGATCATCATCGTGATCCACATCCGGTCGAAGTCCGCGCCCTGAGCGGCTTTGAGCTTGTTCATGTCGGCGGCGCTCATCATGCCGCTGCCGTGATCCATCCCGCCGCTGGCCGACGGCGAGGCTCCCCATGACGTCAGCCATCCGCGCATGGTGGCGATCTCGGGGTCCTGGGCCTTCTTGATGTCGGTGGCCAGCCCCTTGACCTTCCCTGAGGCGGTGGTCTTCGACAGGGCCATGTCGGCCATCTCGATCGCCTGCTGGTGGTGCGGGATCATCATCTGGACGAACATGACGTCCCCGGCCTTGGAGTCGGCGGAGGAGCCGGCGGTGGCGCTACTCGTCATGGGTGTCGCGCTGTGGTCCATGCCAGGCATGGAGCTGTCGGTGGTGTTCGAGCACGCAGTGAGCGTGGCGGCGGTCAGGACACCGGCGGCTGTGAGCAGCGCGGCGCGCGTGGTGAGGCTGGGCATCGGAGGTCTCCTCGGGGGGTTCGGGTGTCTGGTCGAGCCTTCGCCACACACGTCGCGGTCCGACAGTGGTGGGGCTGAGATTTGGTCAAGGTCACTTGGCCCAGCTGGCTAATGCCTCATGCCGCCGTTGTTGCCGTGGTTCATCCACAGCATCATCACGCCCATCATGGCCAGGCAGCCGAGGGCGTAGAGGAGCCCGCCGGCACCCAGTCCCCCGGTGACGATGAGAGCACCGACGAGGATGAGCATGGGTAGGCACATCAGCCACATCAGCCATCCGTGGGAATGACCCCCGGAGGGGGAGTGCTCCGGCGTCGGCTGATCCGTGGGGGCGGGGGGAGGCGGAGCGAACGGGGCGTAGCTCTGCGTGGGGTTCTGCGGCTGGGACTTCATTGGGTCTCTCCTTCCTAGGGTCCGGGCGTTGGTGCCTGACATCTCAGAGTCCTAGGTCACCGTGTTGGCGACATCGAGGTCGGGTGAAGGACGGGTCAAGATCCCTGGCGCCGTTACTGGACGAGGATCTGTGTGCTGGCGCCGGCGTCCATGGTGCGGATCACTGTGTCGCCGACGACGGCGATGATCTCGAGCTGCCCGTCCGGGCTGCGTTGGGCGTGCAGTGCCTCGGCTGCGCCGATGCTCTTGGGGTGCAGGGTCCAGGTACGTCCTGAGTCGGTGCTGGTGGCCAGGCGGCCGGTGGTGGTGACGATCACGGCGGTGGAGTCGTCGGCCCAGGCCGCCAGCACGGCGACCTCGGGCGGTGAGAGCGTGGTCCAAGTGGTGCCGTTGTCGGTGCTGGTAAATAGGCCTCTGCTGGTGGTGGCGAGCAGGGTGCCAGTCCGGGGAGCGGCTGCCAGGTCGCGTGGTGGCGCAGGGATGGTGTGCTGGGTCCAGGTGGTGTTGTCGGTGGTGGTGCGGAGTGCACCGTCGAAGCCGGTGACCGTGCCGGCACCAACGGTCAGGGCGTGGAAGTCGGACTGTCCACCGCGTGACGCGACCTGCCAGGTGGCGCCGCCGTCGGTGGAGGTGATGAGACCGACGGGTTGCGGCAGGTCGGTTTCGGTTCCGGGGTGTCCAGAGGCGTAGAAGGTGCCGTCGGAGGCGACGGCGAAGCTCATCAGGTCGATGACTGGCCCGGTCTGGCGCAGTTGCCCGTCGATCTGCCGGAACAGGCCCTCGTGGGTGGCCAGCAGCAAGTCTCCCGTCCTCGGGTGGCGGGCGACCGCATGGATATGGGTGATCGCGATCGGCGGCTGAGCTGTCGGCAGCCGGGTGGACGAACCCTGCTCCGCGGCGGGGGCGCTGGTCATCGTCGAGAATGTGGCACGTCCCGGTTGCGGGGTCACCGAACCGGCGCACGCTGAGAGCGTGGCCAGCGCCGCGACGATCCCGGCGGCGACGAGAGCATCTCGTTGCAGGCGCCTCATGCGGTGTAGTTGAGGGCGATCATCATGCCGGCCTCGGCGTGGTAGATGTTGTGGCAGTGGATCATCCAGTCCCCGACGTTGTCGGCGTCCAGGTCGATGGCGAACGACTGCATCGGCGCCATCAGCACCGTGTCCTTCCGCAGCCCCGACGGCAGGGCGAAGGTGTGACCGTGCAGGTGCAGCGGGTGGGTCATCATCGTCATGTTGGTGGCGTGGATCCGCAGCCGCTGCCCGGCCTTGACGGTCAGTGGGTCGTTGTCGCCGAACGTGGCGCCGTTGATGCCCCACTGGTAGGGCTTCATGGAGCCGTTCAGGGTGAGCTGGGCCTGGGCGTCCGGTTCGCGCTCGGGGAGTTTCGCGGATGGGGCCGGCTGGAGCTGGGAGCCGATCAGAATCTGTCCGGTGAGTTCGTTCGGGGTGATGTCCGCACCGGGAGGGGTCCCGCTCCCGGTGCGGACCAGGGCCATGGCCTGGCCGCCGCTGGTCTTGCCGAACGGCCTGGCCACGAAAGGGAAGGCCCCGTCCTTGAGGGTGACGACCGCGTCGTAGCGTTCACCCATGCCGATGTAGAGGGCGTCGACCTCGGCCGGCTCGACCGCGTGCCCGTCGGTGTGGGTGACGGTGAGCCGGTGCCCGCCGAGGGCGACCGTGAAGATGGTGTCGGAGGCGGCGCTGATGATCCGCAGCCGGACCCGTTGCCCGGGTTTGGCGGTCAGGACATCCGGGTCGTTCGGTGGTCGCCCGTTGATGAGGAACAGGGGGTAGGCGACGTCCCCGGCGTCACCCCAGGGGCCGGCTCCCATGCCGCCCATGGAGCCGTGGTCCATGCCACCCATGCCACCCATGCCCCCCATGGAGCCGGTGGCGGGGCCGCCGTCGGCGATGAGCTTCTTGAGGACCTCGTCCGGGGTGGTGCCGGTGCCGTCGACCCAGTCGTCCAGCACGAGAGTCCATTCGGTGTCGTAGTTGCCGGGCTCGTTGGGGTCCTCGATGACCATCGGGGCATACAGCCCCCGGTCGAGTTGAACTCCGACGTGAGGGTGGAAGAAGTACGTGCCGGGGTCGGGAGCGGTGAACTCGTACACGTACGTGGAGCCGGGCCGGATGGGGTCCTGGGTCTGTCCGGGCACGCCGTCGGCGGCGTTGCGCAGCCGGATGCCGTGCCAGTGGATCGTGGTGTCGGCCGGGAGCTGGTTGTCGAGGTTGATTCGCAGGAGATCACCTGCCTTGGCCCGCGCCAAGGGACCGGGCACGGTCTCGCCGTAGGCCCATGTCGATACCGACCGGCCACCCAGGTCCAAGGTCACCGGTTTGGCGGTGAGTGCCTTCTCGACGACCCTCTGCCCGGCCGATGGTGTGACCGGGGCCGGTGCCCCGATGGTGCGTGTGGGGGTGCCGGTGGTGCCGCGGGCGCCGGTGCAGGCCGTCAGGGTCGCGGTGGCTGCCACCCCGAGGCCGCCCAGGAGGAGGTTGCGGCGGGTCAGTGCGTGAGTGCTCATGGTGCCTTTCGTGCAGTGCGTTGGTGAGTCAGTGACCGTCGACGATCAGACGTCGCCGCTGCTCGTACTCCTCCGGGTTGACATCGCCGCTGGCCAGGCGCTCCTTGAGCAGGGTCAACGGGTCAGGACGCTGCGTAACGTCCCTCTTTTCCCGACCCGGGAGCAGTGCCCGCAGGGCCAGGACGATGACGACCCAGAACGCCAAGGTTCCGGTTCCCATCGCCAGCCACATCCACCACGTCATGCCGTAGCCGTTTCCCCACATCATCGGCGGGCTCCTTCCCGATCTGACCGGACGTGAGAGGTGCCCGGCACGATCCAGCGTCGGGTCCCGGTCTGAAGGCCCAACTGCCGCCAGGTTCAGGTTTGACGAAGATCCCCGTGGGGTCGTGCGCAGGCACCCGTGGACGCGGCACGCGCGTGGGAGAGACTGGCGGATGTGAGGACGACAGCATCAGATGCGCCAGCGACCGTGCTGGTGATCGAGGACGAGACCACCCTCGCCGGGATGGTCGCCGCCTACCTGTCCCGCGCCGGGTACCAGACCCTGGTCGCCCACACCGGTCCGGAGGGACTGGCGCTGGTCCGCGAGTCCGGACCGGAGGTCGTGATCCTCGACCTGGGGCTCCCCGGCCTGGACGGCATCGAGGTGTGTCGGCAGATCCGCACCTTCAGCGACTGCTACGTCATCGTCGTCACCGCCCGCAAGGACGAGGTCGACACCCTCATCGGGCTGTCGGTGGGGGCAGACGACTACGTCACCAAGCCCTTCAGCGTCCGTGAGCTCGTCGCGCGCGTCCAAGCCGTCCTGCGCCGCCCGCGGGCCGGCTCACCGGCACAGACCCAGAGTCAGCCCGCGTGGGTGTTCGGCGCGCTGCGGGTGGACTCGGCCGGTCAGCAGGTCCACCTGCACGGCGAACCGGTCGCCCTCACACCCACCGAACGTGACCTGTTGATGGTCCTGGCCGCGCGTCCGACCATGGCCTTCTCCCGTCGGCAGCTCATCGAGGAGGTCTGGGGGGGCGGCTGGGTCGGCGATGAGCACCTCGTCGACGTCCATATCGCCCACCTGCGCAAGAAGCTCGGGGACAGCCCGGACAGCGGCCAGTACATCGCGACGGTCCGGGGTGTCGGCTACCGGATGGGCCGAGGATGACCGCCAGACAAGCTCCGAGCCGGGCATGGCCACGAGGTCTGGCCGGTCGCCTTCTCGCAGGTCAGACGATCGTGCTGCTCGCCGGGGCCCTGACCGCCGGGCTGGTCGCCACCTTGGTGGGTCCCCCGATCTTCCACGATCACCTTCTTCAGTCCGGCCATCGAGAGAACTCGCCCGAGCTGGCCCACATCGAGATGGCCTACCGGGATGCCTCCCTCATCTCCGTGGGTGGCGCACTGCTGATCTCGCTACTGGCTGCGACCGCAGTCAGCTGGTTCCTCACCCGCCGCCTACGGGATCCGCTCAACCAGATCACTGGTGCTGCCCGAGAACTGTCCCGAGGTCACTACGGGACCCGGGTGCCGAGCATGGGGGCCGGCACCGAACTGGAGACCCTCGCCGACACGTTCAACGACATGGCCGCACGCCTGGAAGGGGTCGAGGACACCCGTCGGCGCATGCTGTCCGACCTGGCCCACGAGCTGCGGACACCGATCGCCACCCTCAGCGCCTACCACGAGGGACTGCACGACGGGGTGGCGCAACTTGGCCCCGAGTCCCGCACCGCACTGGCCGAGCAAACCGGCCGGCTGGCCCGCTTGGCCGACGACATCGACGAAGTCTCCACCGCAGAGGAGGGCCGCCTCGGACTCGACCGGCAAGACATCCCCTTGGCCACACTGCTGTGGGCCGCCCACGAGGGCATGCGAGACCACTACGCCGACAAGGGCGTCAACCTCGTGGTCGACACGGACGCCATCGCGGGTCTGCACGTCACCGTCGACCGCAACCGCATCGGACAGGTTCTCACCAACCTCCTGTCCAACGCGCTCCGGCACACCCCTGTCGGGGGGACCGTGACCATTGTCGGCGGCCGGGCCGATCGGGAGGCGACCATCACCGTCGCGGACAACGGGGAGGGCTTGACCACAGAACAGCTCGCTCACGCCTTTGAACGCTTCTACCGAGGCGACTCTGCTCGGACCCGGGACCGCACCGGCTCCGGTATCGGTCTCACCATCAGCAAAGCCATCGTCGACGCCCATGGCGGCAGCCTGACCGCGGACAGCCCCGGTCTCGGGCAGGGCGCGTCGTTCACGATCACGCTGGGCCTGGCATGACGCAGCGCCGGTCGAGTCCGTCCTGGCTCAGCCGACCGGTGCGGCGCACTTATCAGGGATGATCACGTTCGTGACTGACGCATACCTCAGCCCGCGGACACCACGGTGGTCGCCCACAACGGAGGGTGACATCGAATCGGCCTTGCGAGATGGGCTGCTCGAGGAAACGCACTTCCTCGATCTGAAGCGCGAGATCGCGCCAGGTCGAGCCGCCAACAAGGAGCTTGCTCGCGACCTCGCCCAGTTCGCTATCGACGGCGGCACGCTGCTTGTGGGCGTTGCGGAGGTCAAGGACTCCCTTCCCCAACTGGAACCCCAGCCGCTACACGGACTCAGCGAACGCGTGGAGCAGGTTGCTCGCTCACTGGTCGACCCGCCCCTCGCGGTCACAACAGCCCCGATTCAAGGCGGCAAGGACGCCGGCATGGGTTACCTCGTCGTGCAGGTTGCAGCTTCTGGGCAAGCCCCCCACATGGTCGAGGGCGTGTACTACGGCCGAGGCGACAAGACACGGACGCGGCTCTCGGACGAGGAGGTACGGCGCCTGCACGCAGGCAGAGCAGCAGACGTGGAGCCAGCGCGCCACGAACTGGCCAGATACGTCGAGCGGGACCCGATCCCGGCGGATCTTCGACGCCAAGCCCAACTGTTCGTCGTTGCGGTCCCGCTAACCCCCCAACCGGAGATGATGCTGTCGGGACTGCTGCACCGATAGGTGACAACCGATCTGTGGTGCCGTGAGGTGCCGCGGGAGAGGATGTGCACCATGCCGAAGCCCTACCCCGAGGAGTTCCGCGACGATGTCGTGCGGGTGGCCCGAGCCCGCGAGGACGGGGTCACCCTCAAGCAGGTCGCGAAGGACTTCGGGATCTCCGAGTCGTGTCTGACGAACTGGATGACCCAGGCCGATCGCGACGCCGGCGTGAAGTCCGGTCCGGGCCGTGAAGAGCTGGCCGAGCTGCGCGAGCTCAAGCGGCGCAACCGGTTGCTGGAGCAGGAGAACGAGGTGCTGCGGCGGGCGGCGGCGTACCTGTCGCAGGCGAACCTGCCGGGAAAATGATGTACCCGCTCGTCCGTGAGTTGGCCGTTGACGGGATCCCCGTGACGGTGACGTGCCGGGTGCTCAAGATCGCTCGCCAGCCGTACTACCGGTGGCTCCAGGCGCCGGTGACCGACGCTGACTGGGTTGCGGCGCACCGGGCGAACGCGCTGTTCGACGCTCACCGCGAGGACCCGGAGTTCGGGTACCGGTACCTGCACGAGGAAGCGGCCGACGCCGGGCAGGTGATGACCGAGCGGACCGCGTGGGCGATCTGCTCCCAGCAGGGCTGGTGGTCCGCGTTCGGCAAGAAGCGCGCCCGCAATGGCAAGAAGGCCGGACCGCCGGTCCACGACGACCGGTGCGCCGTCGTGGACAGGCACGGCGTGACCCGGCACGTCTTCACCGCGGACGGCCCGAACCAGTTGTGGCTGGCCGACATCACCGAACACTGGACCGCGGAAGGGAAGCTCTACCTCTGCGCGGTCAAGGACGTCTTCTCCAACCGGATCGTCGGCTACTCGATCGACTCGAGGATGAAGTCACGGCTGGCGGTCGCGGCCCTGAACAACGCCGTCGCCAGGCGGGGTGACGTGGCCGGCTGCGTGCTACACACCGATCGAGGATCCCAATTTCGCAGCCGGAAGCACGTCCACGCACTGGGCCGACACGCCATGATCGGATCGATGGGTCGAGTCGGCGCCTGCGGTGACAACGCGGCCATGGAGAGCTTCTTCTCCCTGCTTCAGAAGAACGTGCTCGATCGCCGCTCCTGGGCCACCCGGCAAGAGCTGCGAATCGCGATCGTCACCTGGATCGAGAGGACCTACCACCGCCGCCGCAGGCAAGACGCCCTCGGCCGATTGACCCCCATCGAGTACGAGACCATCATGACCACACCAGCCACTCAGGCTGCTTGACCCAACCTGTCACCTATCGGTGCAGCAGTCCCTTGAGCGTTGGGCGGCCACGACTCCGTCACGACCATGTGTGGAGGCAGCCGCGACGACTCGTTGACGATCTCACCGCCGCCGGTGTCAATGTCCAAGGCGCTGTCGACGTTCGCCAAGCGGCCGAGAGGAGGTCGGCGAAGCCCCACGGGGCGCGCTCCTCGATGGCCCTCCCATCGAGCCAGCTGAAGTCCCAACCGGTCACATCAGCCGCTGCGGCTTCGGCGACAAGCTCTTCATACGTACGCATGCCGGCGAACCTATGGGAATCGCGGTTTCCGATGCGACACCTTTAGCCCCACGCAGGCCAGGTGCGGAGGGTAGTCGGCGACAGCGGGGAGTCCTTGCCCAATGGCAGCGGGCAAGGCTATTTACCCCGTGCCTAGAGCTCGGAACCACGTCAGCCCGTCCAGGGCGCCCGCCAGATAGATGGAGACGTCCTGCCGGAGGCTCGTCGAGTCGTCGCCGGTCAGGAGGGCTAGTGCGGCACCGCGTCGTCCGCTGGCTGCTCTTGCCGCCGTGACCGTGTGGCAGACGCCCGGCGGCGACGAGCAGTCACCGACGGGCTCTATAACGTCTTGGCCGATCCTAATCGGGATCCATAACAGTACGTTTATGTTACATAGCCTTTGAGGTTGCGCAAGATTGGCTGCATCTCGACAACGAATGTCGAGATGCAGCCAAGACTGCACAATTCTGCCGGGCGAACGTTGCACGTTCCGGCGCCAGTGGGCCGGACTGCGCAAAGTAGAAAATCGTGCCGCGTGGGCATCGCTCAGGATTCGTTACGGCAGCTCTGGTGTGGCTCAACGAGCACGGATTCCAATACGCCCCCGGCCACCTCTGGTTCGATGCCCAAGGCCGAGACGTCCTCGAGTACGGCCCGAGGTCAACGACAAATCACCCGAGCCAAAGGGACGACGGTGCCCACACTGAATCGCCCCGGTACGGCGGTCTAGAGGTATGGGCGCGTGAGCAGCTCTAAGCCCGGATCCACCGATTGTGATGATCGCGCGATGCCTTCCTGGCATGGATTCCGTTGCTGCGCAGCGGCATTCGAGCGAGGCGCAGCGGGCAGGGTTCTTCACCTGCGGGGTGTTGGTCGGGACCCGTGGCGGCGATCGATGGTCCGAGCTGTTGATTACTGGGAGGACGCGTGTGGTCGAAGGCTGTCGATGATGCGGCGTGTGGCCGCCTGTTGGCGCTGTGTGTCGGGTCGTAGGCCAAGGGTTGCGTCAACGGGGTCGATGGAGGCGAGCATGACCATGAGTTCTTCGGCGGTGAGCGTGCTGTCGATCGCGCCGCGGTCGTGCAACCGCGCCGTCATTGCACTGAAGGCTTCCCTGGTTCGTGCCATGGCCGCGCCGACCGCGCCGTTGAACTCTTCTTCCAGGGCGTGGCTGATCCGGCAGGTGATCTGACGGATCTCGAGATAAGCCAGTGCGAACGTTCTGAACTGTCCCCATGCGTCGGCCGAGCCGTCTGCGACAAGCGTGGCCCGGGCACTGACGTCGTCGAGCAGATCCACGACGACTGCGGCCAAGAGGGTCTCTTTCCTGGGCGCTCGGCGGTAGAGCGTTCCGACGCCGACACCAGCTCGGGCTGCGATCTGGGCCGCTGACGGGTCGAGGTTTCCGGCGAGGACGAACGCATGTGTCGCCGCCAGCAGCGCATCAACGTTGCGTTCGGCGTCCGCCCGGGGTGGCTGATCACCCAAGAGCAGCGTTCGTGCCGCGGAGTCCTTCCTCATGAAGACAACACTATCAAAGTGGACGAGAACGTTCCGCTTAGGCTAGCGTCGTAATCGGAACTTACTCGTCCGCTTAGGAGTGGTTGTGGGATCTTCACCTCGTTCGTCATCTGTGCTGGTGCTGGCGGCGCTGGCCTCGGGGTTTGTGATGGCTTCGGTGGACGCCACCGTGGTCAACGTTGCCGCGGTCGACATTGGCAAGAGCTTGCACAGCTCGTTGACCGGCATCACGTGGATTGTCGACGTGTATGTGTTGACCTTCGCGTCGTTGCTGCTGCTGGGCGGGGCGCTGGCCACGGCGTACGGGAGTAGGCGTCTATATCTGGCAGGCATGGCCGTGTTTCTCCTGGCGTCTATCGGGTGTGCTCTGGCCCCGAACGAGGCAACCTTGATCGTGGCGCGGGCCGTCGAAGGTGCTGGAGCGGCGCTGTTCATGCCGAGCTCGCTGGCTCTGCTGGTCGGGATGTTCACCGAACCTGCCCAACGAGCGCGGATGCTCGGCCTGTGGTCGGCGATGGTTGCCACGTCCGCGGCCATCGGCCCGTCGCTCGGCGGGATCCTGGTCGGCGCATTCGGTTGGCGCAGCATCTTCCTGATCAACATTCCCGTCGTGATCGTCGGGATCGTTCTGACGACTCGCGTCATCCCTGCGACTCCTGGCACCGGACAGCGGGTCTCAACTGTCGGCAATGCCCTCTTCTTCGTCGCCGTCGCGTCCGGAGCATTCGTCTTGATCCAGGGGCACACCAGCGGATTTGGTGCACCCCAAATCCTGATAGCTGTCCTGCTATTGATCGTCGCGGCCGCAGTGCTGACCGGCCACCAACTGAGGGTGAGTGACCCGATCATGCCCTGGCGGCTATTCGGACGCCGCTCGTTCAGCGGCGTCAACGCCGTGGGGTTCCTCTACAGCGGAGCGCTCTACGGGTGCCTCTACCTCATGGGTCTGTTCTTTCAGACCGCCCGCCACGTCAGCGCGATCGAGGCCGGCCTAGAACTCCTGCCGATGACAGTGTGCTTTCCGCTGGGGAACTTGGCCTACACCCAGATCCACCACCGAGTCAGCAACTCCACCATCATGGCGGCCTGCCTCGGGATCGCGGGAATCGCAACCGTTCTCTTGTTGCCGGTAAACACGGCCACGCCCTATTGGTACCTAGCGGTCATCCTTGGCCTCGCCAACAGCGGTGCCGGGTTGGTAACCGCATCGATGACAGCGGCCACCGTACAAGCAGCCGGCGACGAACACGCGAATCATGCGGGTGCAGTACTCAACACAAACCGTCAGCTCGGGATCCTGGTCGGAGTCGCCATCATCGGCCTCGTCCTGCAAAGCACATCTGACTGGTACCACGGGCTACACCTCTCCCTCGGCTTCGTCGCGGCGGCGTACCTGCTCGCAGGGCTGATCGCCGCCGTGACAACCCGCCCCCACCGCGGCAATCCGACGACAGATGAGTCTGGTGCGCGGCTACCCGCTAAGTCGCTGCGCTGAGCAGGTCGCGTTCGATGGCCGTACGCCGCGATGATGCACGGCAATCAGCCGTCAACCACGTCGCATCGGCGGTCTTCGACGACCCGAATCTCATCGGGTCCGCGGGGGTGGTGCCGGTGCACCGTCTCGCCGAGTCCGCCGGGCTGGTCACTCTCGCCGAGCAGCACCTGACAGTGCCCACGGACAAGGGAGCCAATGCGGGACTGAAGGTTGCCTCATTGGTCACCGGGATGCTCGCTGGCGCGGACAGCATTGATGACATGGGCCTGCTGCGACACGGTGCGATGCCCAAAGTACTGACCCGCCCGTACGCGCCCTCCACACTCGGCTCGTTCCTGCGCTCCTTCGCCTTCGGACACGTGCGACAGCTCGACGCCGTCGCGTCCCGTTTCCTGACCACCCTCTCCAACTCCACGCCGGTCACCACGGGACTCGATGGCCCGGTGATGGTCGATATCGACGACACGATCATCGAGGTCCACGGGCACACCAAACAGGGCTCGGGCTACGGGTACTCCGGTGTCCGTGGCCTCAACGCGCTCATCGCGACCGTCACCACCAGCCAGGCGGCTCCGGTGATCCTGTCCCAACGCCTGCGCAAGGGAGCGTGCGGCTCGCCTCGTGGCGCGGCCAGGATCGTGGCCGACGCCCTGTCCACGCTCAGAACCATGCGTGGCCCGAACAGTCGCGGGCAGGTTCTGCTGCGCGCGGACTCCGCCTTCTACGGGTTCCCCACCGTCAGTGCCGCCCTACGAGCGGGCGCGGACGTGTCGGTCACCGTCCGCCTCGACCCCAAGGTCCGTGCCGCGATCAGCACGATCTCCGAAAAGGCATGGACCACCATCGAGTACACCGACGCCCTCTTCGACGAGACCACCGGTCAATGGATCTCACGTGCCGAAGTCGCTGAGATCGACTTTACCGCCTTCAGCTCCAAGAAACGCGGCCAACGAGTGCCAGGACGGCTGGTGGTCCGGCGTATCCCCGACCTCAGCACCAAGAGCGACGAGGGTCAGGGCACTCTGTTCGACTCGTGGCGGTTCCATGCGTTCTTCACCACCACCAACTCGGACGTGCTGGACACCGTCGCGGCCGACAAAGCTCACCGGCAGCACGCGATCATCGAGCAGGTCCACGCCGACCTCAAGGCGTCCGCGCTGGCGCATCTGCCCTCAGGCCGGTTCACCGCCAACGCCGCGTGGCTCGTGCTGGCCGTGATGGCGTTCAACCTCACCCGAGCGGCTGCAGCACTCAGCGGCAGCAGCGTCATAGCGAAGGCCACTACGACCAGCATCCGGCGCAAGCTGATCAACGTGCCCGCACGTATCGCATCCTCCGCACGACGCCTCACGCTCCACCTGCCCACCCGGTGGCCGTGGAAGGATGCCTGGACACGGCTGTTCAACAGCACCTGCGGACCGCCCGGGACGGTCACTCCCTGACCGAATCGCCGAAAAGGCCCGAACCAACGACCCGTGGAACACCCTGGCAGCGAGGCCGGGCAATCCAGCACGCTCACCAGCGACCCTGAACCTTGAAACTCGGATTCGCTACGGCGGCACGGCAAATCGGTGGATCGAGGCTAAGTAGTTGCCTGATGGGTCGAGAAGGTAGACACCGCGACCGTTGGGACTATCGCAGTTTCGGTGTTTCTGGTCCGTGACACGCCCACTGCTGTGGGCGGGATCGGAATAGGGACGCATGACACTGCAGGACATGAACGAAGAGCAGGTCGAGCCGACGCACGACACGG
>NZ_LVCF01000006.1 GCF_001594145.1 Branchiibius sp. NY16-3462-2
AGCCACCCCCGTCACCGGAGCCCCCGTCACCGCCGAACCAGCCGCCGCCATCGCCCGAGCCGCCGTCCCCGAAACCACCGTCCCCGGAACCGCCGTCGCCACCGTCGCCGAACCCACCGTCACCCGAACCGAAGTCGCCGCCGGAGTCATCCCCGAACATCGCATCGCCGGCGAAGTCGTCCATCGAGAACGCCAGCATGCTGAAGGTGAGCAGCGACAGATCGTCCGCCACGAACCAGCCCGGCGTGGGCACGTCGTACCCTTCGGCCTGCGCCGCGCGCGCCACGTCTCCGAAGACCTTGGCCCAGTGGTCGGCCAGGTTGAACACAATCGCGTAGGGCAGGTACTTACTGAACAGGCCGGCGGCCTCCTCGAAGCGGATCTGGCTGGCTTCCGCCGTCTCCAGGTACCGCCGGAAACCCAGGGCCTGTACGGCGATCGCCGTACCCTTCGCCGTACGCGCACCCACCCGCCGGGCACCGTAGGCGATGACCGCACCAGAGCCCAGCAGACCCACCGCAGCACCGATCCCGGCCGCGCCGAAGTGCTGGTTGCCGGTGAGCAGCAGGGCCACGAAGCCCAACACGATCAGCACGGTTGACAGGCCACGCGCCCCGGCCTGCGCCTCGTGCGGTGGCCGGTCGAACCAGCCACGGTGCAACGTCTCCCGTTCGAGCTCACCCATCGCCTTCGCCGACGCGCGACCGAAGGACGAACGCAGCGTGGACATCGCGACCGGTGAACCGTGCTCGAACAATCCGTCGAGGACGCTTTGTTCGTAATCCGCCAGGGGTGTGGGCACCGCCGGCTCGGTGCGGGTGAACCACCGGTCCTCGGCCACACCATCCGCAGCCGGGACCTGCCGGATCTGCAGGTAGCCGCGCCCGGCCAGATCCACGACCGTGGCACTGATCTCCCGCGGCCGGGCGCGCTGGGTCAGTAGCGTGCCGACCAGACCCGCGGACGCCGGTGGCGGGTTGAACTGCACCGGAACCGGCGTCTGACCGGCCCGGACCACCTCTGCGCTGTCGACATCCGTCGGGATCAGACCAGGGGTGACCCCGGCGTACTGCTGCGACCCGCCGTGACCGCGCAAGTAGATAAACATCGCGGCTGCGCTCAGCGCGGGCAGGCCGATCGCCAGCAACAGGGCGAGCAGGACCTCACTCATCGCGACTCATCCGAGGTCACCGACTCATCGACGTAGCGGCGCAACCGACTGCCGGCGGCGATGGTGGCCAGACCCAGCAGCCCGACCACCACCCCAAGGATCGGCGCGCCGGCGGTGGCGAGGGTCAGGCCGCACAGCGCGACCATGCCTCCCCACAGCAGGACGGGTGTCTTGGCCAGGTCCCACCCCCGGCGTACCGCGATCGCCAGCGCCGCGGCACAGGCGGCGAGCACCAGGATCAGAACGGTCTCCCCGATCGTCTGACCGGTCTGCTGGCGACCGTCGCCGAGGTCGGCGATCAGCACCCATGCAGCGCTGAGGACCAGCAGCCCGGCCTGCAGGAAGAGAAGGACGGCGACCGGCCGGGTCGCACTCACCGGCTGGTGCTGGGACATAACCCGACCCTAATGCACCCGCGAGCGGCCTCAGGACCTGCGCAAACGGCGTACGCCCAACTTGGTCATGTGACCAACACCTCATGTTCGATAACGAATTTCTGCGCCAAAGCCCTTGTGACATCTGTAGCCACCAGTGAGGATTGGAACAGGTATGCCGTAGCGCGCGTTATTGCGAATGCAGGCCGCACCCGCGGCTGTGAAACGTAGAGCGATCCACGGCGAAGCATCACCCGCCGGATCGTCACCGCGACGGACCACTAGACCTAACGGACCGATGTCGTTCCGTGCGCTCGCGCACGATCGACCTTGTGCAAGGAGCTACTACTGATGGATTGGCGCGACCGCGCTGCGTGTCTGGATGAGGATCCCGAGCTGTTCTTCCCGATCGGGAACACCGGCCCGGCGATCGCCCAGATCGAAGAAGCGAAGAAAGTCTGCCGTCGATGTGTTGTCGTCGACACCTGCCTGAAGTGGGCTCTGGAGTCTGGTCAGGATGCGGGCGTGTGGGGTGGCATGTCCGAGGATGAGCGCCGGGCGCTCAAGCGCCGCAACGCCCGGGCCCGTCGCGCCGGTTGAGGTAACCGTCTGCTGGATCTCATCGTGAGATAGCGCGCAACCGCGCAGTCAGCCGCACCCGGGTGCCGTGCGGTTCCACACGCTCCCACCGGATCGTGCCCCGCAGATCCTGCACCAGCGACAGCACGATCTGGTTGCCCAAACCGCCCTGCCCGGGTTCGAATCCGTCGGGCAGTCCGGCGCCGTCGTCCTGCACGTCCATGGTGAGGATCTCCTCGTCCGGACCAGTGCGGCGATCGACACGAACCGTGACGGTGCCGCCCTGGGACTTGAAGCCGTGCTCGACGGCGTTCTGCACCAGTTCGGCCAGCACCATCGCCAGCGACGTCGCGTCCTCGGGAGTCAGCGTGCCGAACTGACCGATGACCTCACCACGCACCCGCGTCTCGGTGCGGTTGGCGAGGTCGATCGCCTGCCGCACCGTCCGGGTCGCGACATCGTCGAAGGGCACGGTCTCCTGCAGTCCGAAGCTCAACGTCTCGTGGACCGTGGCGATCGTGCCCACCCGGCGTACGGCGTTCTCCAGGGCCGCGCGCGCACTCGGGTCCGGCAGTCGCCGCGCTTCCAGCCGCAGGACCGCTGCGACGGTCTGCAGGTTGTTCTTCACCCGGTGATGAATCTCCCGGATCGTGGCGTCCTTGGTGAGTAGCTCGCGCTCCCGGCGCCGCAACTCACTGACGTCGCGGACCAACAGCACTGCTCCGATCCGCCGCCCGTTCTCGCTCAGCGGAATGGACCGCACCGAGACGTACGCCGACCGCGACTGGATCTCGGTCTGCCAGAAGACCTTTCCCGACAAGGTGACCATCAGTTCTTCGTCGACCGGCCCGCGATCGGGCAGCACCTCCCCCAGCGCGGCGGTGAGGCGCACGCCCACGATCGGACCGACGTACCGCAAGCGGTTCATCGCCGACACGGCGTTCGGGCTGGCATAGCGCACCACCCCGTCCGCGTCCAGGCGCAGGACGCCGTCGCCCACCCGCGGGGTGCCCCGGCTGGCAGTCGGGGTGTCCTGGGGGTGCGGGAATGCGCCGGTGGCGATCATCCGGGCGAGCGCGTCCGCGGTGGCCAGGTAGGTGACCTCCAGCCGGCTGGGGGTGCGCATCGCGGCCATGTTGGTGTGCCGGGAGAGTACGGCGATCGCCTCCCCGCGGCACACGACCGGGATCATCTCCTCCCGGACCGGGACGTCGTCGCGCCACGTCGTACTGCGTGAGCGCATGATGGTGCCCGTCTCGAACGCCTCGTCCACCGCAGCCCGCCGCACGTCGGGCAATGCCTCACCGACGAGGTCCTCCAGAAAGACGCCGACGCCGGTCGTGGGGCGCACGTGCGCACCGGCGACCCAGCTGCCGTCGCCGCGGCGCAACCAGAGCACCAGATCGGCGAAGGACAGGTCGGCCAGCAACTGCCAGTCGCCGACCAGGCTGTGCAACCAGTCGGCCTGAGCAGGTTCAAGCCCGGCCTGTTCGTCGATGACCTCATGCAGTGACGGCACGCAGCGAAGCCTATGCGGGTCAGCTGGTGTGCGAGTCCCCCACTGTCGCTACGGAACGCAGCGCCCGCAGTGCGACCAGCACCTGCGCCAGGGTCGGCGGCTCCTGCGACCGGGGCGGCAGTACCGCCACGGCCCGTGCGGCTCGCTCGACACCGGCCTGGTGCGTGGTGGCCCACTGCTCGACGCGGTCCGGGGTTGCGTCGGTCGAGCGGAGCACGACGTCGACGAAGGAGTCCAGGACGCCGTACAGGTCCTCCCGAAGCGCACTGCGCGCCAGGGCATCGGACAGCTCGTCCCGCGGCAGCGCCGACACCGCGTGCAGCAACCGGTCGATCTGTAGTCGCTCGGAACAGGCGAAATAGGTGCGCGTCACCTCGGCCGGATCGGCCCCCGCAAGCTGGGAGCGGCGGGCAATGTCCAACAACGCGTAGGCATCGAGCAAAGCAGCGATCTCCCCCGCCAGATCCTGCGGCACCCCGTCCTGGCGCAACTGCTCAGCGTCCGCCGCCCAGCGATCGTGTTCGCTGCCACGCAGGAAGTCCTGCACCTGCGGGCGCAGTTGCTTCACGACCGGGCGGAACCGCTCGATCTCCTCAGCGATGGAGCCGTCTGCGGGCCGGTTGTGGATGAACCAGCGCGTGGCCCGGTCCAGCAGCCGCCGTACCTCCAGGTACATCCGCGTCTGCACGTCGGTCGACACCACGTTGTCAGTGGCCTCGATGCGCGCCAGCAACTCGCGCATCCCGAACACTTCACGCACGATCACGAAGGCCCGGGCGATCTGGTCGGCGGTGGCACCCGTCTCCTCCTGGGCGCGGAAGACGAAGGTGATCCCACCGCGGTTGACCAGGTCGTTGACCAGGCAGGTCGTGACGATCTCCCGCCGCAGCGGATGTGCGGCGATGGCCCGGTCGTAGCGCCGCATCGCCTGCGGGAAGTAGCCGCTCAACGTGGCTTCGAACCATGGGTCATCCGGCAGATTCGTCTGCAGCAGCTGCCGTTTCGCGTCCAGCTTGGCGTAGGCGACCAGCACGGAGAACTCCGGGGAACACAAACCGTGGCCGGCCCGGTCCCGCTCGTCGAGTGCCTCGTTGGAGGGCAGGAACTCCAACTCGCGGTCCAGTCCCGGGACGGCGGCCATGAACCGGCGGTGCACCGGCAGCATGGCGTGCTCCTGCGCGCGGGCGTTGCCCAGCAGGACGTTCTGCTCGTAGTTGTCCCGCAGCACCTGATGGGCGATCTCGTCGGTCATCGACGCCAGCAGCTCGTCGCGCTGGCTCAGTTCCAGCGAGCCGTCCCGGACCAACCCGGCCGCTGCGATCTTGATGTTGACCTCGTGGTCAGAGGTGTCGACCCCGGCGGAGTTATCGATGGCGTCGGTGTTCACCCGCACGCCGTTCTGCGCCGCCTCGATACGGGCCAGCTGACTGAGCCCTAGGTTGCCGCCCTCGCCAATCACCTTGCAGCGCAACTGATCTGCGCTGATCCGCACGGCATCGTTGTTGCGGTCACCGATCTGGGTGTCGGTCTCCAGGGAGGACCGCACGTAGGTGCCGATGCCACCGTTCCACAGCAGATCGACCGGTGCACGCAGGATCGCGCGGATCAGCTCGGCCGGGGTCAGGGCGGTGACGTTCTCGCCCAGGCCAAGCACTCGGCGTACCTGATCGGTGATCGGCACCGACTTGGCGGTGCGCGGATAAACCCCGCCACCCTCTGAAATCAGTTGCCGGTCATAGGAATCCCAGCTGGAGCGGGGCAGCTCGAAGAGCCTGCGGCGTTCAGCGTAGGACGTGGCCGCATCCGGATCGGGATCCAGGAAGACGTGCCGGTGGTCGAAGGCGGCGACCAGTCGCAGGTGCTGTGACAGCAACATGCCGTTGCCGAAGACGTCACCACTCATGTCGCCGATACCGGCGGCTGTGAAGTCCTGGGTCTGGGTGTCGACACCCATCTCGCGGAAGTGCCGCTTCACCGACTCCCACGCTCCGCGCGCGGTGATGCCCATCGCCTTGTGGTCATACCCCGCCGAGCCGCCCGAGGCGAACGCGTCATCGAGCCAGAAGCCGTGCTCGCGGGCGATGTCGTTCGCGATATCGGAGAACGTCGCGGTCCCCTTGTCGGCCGCGACCACCAGATAGGTGTCATCGTCGTCGTAGCGGACCACGTCCCGCGGCGGCACCACCGCGCCGTCGACCAGGTTGTCGGTGACCGCCAGGAGCGCCGCAATGAATTGCTGGTACGCCGCCACTCCCGCTGCGTTGAAAGCGTCACGGTCGCTGGTGTCGGGCAGGTGACGCGCCACGAAGCCGCCCTTCGCACCGGTCGGCACGATCAGCGCGTTCTTCACCATCTGCGCCTTGACCAGGCCCAGGATCTCGGTGCGGAAGTCGTCACGGCGGTCGCTCCAGCGCAGGCCGCCACGGGCCACCTTCCCGAACCGCAGATGCACCCCTTCGACATCGGGGCCGTGCACCCAGATCTCGAACATCGGGATCGGCTCGGGCAGATCCGGTACCTGGTGGCAGTCCAGCTTCAGGGCGATCACCCGGGAGTCGTCGTCGGACTGAAAAGCGTTGGTGCGCAGGGTCGCTCGCATCACATCGCGGATCGCTCGCACGATGCGGTCGTGGTCAAGACTCGCGACATCGGCCAGGGCCGCGTCGATCCGCTGCAGGATGCGGTGCTGGTTGCTCTCCCGTTCGTCCTCCTCGAGGCGCCGTGCCGGGTCGAACCGCTGCTCGAAGAGCTCGCTGAGCAGCGCGGCCAGGTCGGGGTTGGCCAGGAGGGCGTCCTGGATGTAGCCGTAGCTGAGGGAGAACGCCGTCTGCCGCAGGTACCGGCCGACCGTGCGCAGCACCGCGACCTGACGCCAGGTCAGTCCCGCGGACAGCACCAGGCCACCAAGACGGTCGCTGTCGGCGCGGCGGTCCCAGACTGCGGCGAAGGCGTCCTCGAACCGGCCGCGCACGATCTTCACCTGGTCCGCGTCCTCGCCACCCCAGGCGGCGGGCGACTGCGAACGCAGGCCCAGGTCGTAGATCCAGACGGCCGAACCATCCGGCAGTCGCATCGAATACGGCCGCTCGTCGGTGACCTCGACGCCGAAGTCGGTGAACATGCCGACGACGTCGGTCAGGATCAGCCGGTCCCGTCGGAAGATCTTGAAGCGGCGCTCGCGCGGGTCACTGCCGCTCTCCCGGTAGAGCGCGAACAGCGCCGGGTCCGGCCCGTCCAGCGCTTCGATGCGTTGCAGATCGGCCAGCCCCTGGGCGGCACTGAAGTCTTCTTTGTAGGCCTCGGGGAAGGCGTGCACGTAATCGGCAGTGATCCGCGCGGCGGCTTCATCGCCGTACTGACCGCGCACCAGGGTCGAGAAGCGCTGGCCCCAGGTCTGGACGCTGCGCAACATGCGCCCGTCGAAGTCCTCGTCGCTGATCGGCGCCGGCCGTTCGTCACCGAGCCAGACCACGAAGTGCACATGCGCGAGGTCGTCGTCGGCGAGGCGGATCTCGTGCTCGATGTGCCGCGGGTTGTAGCTCTCGTGCAGCACCTTGGTCATGCGCAGCCGCAGGGTGGTGTCGTAGGCGTCGCGCGGCACGTAGACCACGACCGAGACGAACCGCCCGAACTCATCGTCGCGGCGCAGCACCCCGGCACACCGGCGCTCCTTCAACCGGGAGACCACCTGCACCACGTGCACCAGGTGCGGGACTTCCGCCTGCAGCACTTCGTCACGGGGGTAGGTCTCCAGGGTCTGCAGCACGTCCCGTCCGTCGTGGCTGTCGGCGGCGAAACCCGTTGCGGCCAGGACTTGTTCGACTTTGTCGCGAGCGACTGGCACCCGTCGCACGGTCTCGTTGTACGCCCGCGCCGCGAACAATCCGATGAACCGGCGCTCACCGATCACCGCGCCCGAGTCGTCGAAGACCCGCACCCCGATGTAGTCCAGATGTGCTGACCGGTGCACCGTGGACAGCGAGTTGGCCTTGGTGATCGTCAGCAACCGCGGATCATGCGCGGTGCGCGCGGCCTCGGGGGTCAACGCCCGGAAGGTGTCCGGGTCGTCGTCACGCAGCACCCCCAGGCCGCTGCCCTCGACCGGGGCCAGGCCGTCCTGACCGTCCCGCCGCGCCAGCCGGTAGTCACGGAATCCGATGAACGTGAAGTTGTCGTCGGCGAGCCAGCGCAGCATCTCGACGCACTGGCGCACCTGGTCCTCATCAACCCGTTCGCCGACCTCCTCGGCAACGGAACCCGCCAGTTCCCAACAGCGTTCGCGCATCTGCGGCCAGTCCTCGACGGCCTTGTGCAGATCCCCCATCACCTGGGTGAGCGTCTGCTGCAGTTGCTCGTCGTCGGCGGCACTGCGCGCGCGGGCAAACTCAACGTGCAGCCAGGACTCCCGCTTGGCCCCCTCGGGGGAGGACCCCGCGGCCACGGGCGTTACCGACTCCAGAGTGCCTTCGGCCGATCGGCGTACGTCGAACTGCGGGTGCACCAGCAAGCGCACCGAGCGCTGGGCGCGGCTGAGCGCTGCCAGCACGGTGTCGACGATGAACGGCATGTCGTCGGTGACGATCTGCGCGACCACCAGACCCCGGCCCCACCCGTCGGTATCCGGATGCGGAGTGAACACCCGGACGTTGGCCGTCCCTGGCGCCCGGTGGGCAGCCAGCGCCAGGTGCGAGCGCACGATGCCCGAAACGTCTGGCGGAGTGAGATTTTGGAGGTCTTCGGCCGCGGTGTGCTCGAAATAACCGGACACCAGGTCGTCGGGAAGCTTGTCGGAAACCGACACGGTCGCGGAGTTCACCGCAGGCATAGCACGCACCTTCGCACGCTCGATCGGGACCAACCTCGTTGTCGATCCACTTCCACGATAGGCGTCAGCTGCGCCCGCAGCGCACCCGGTCCGCGTAGGCTGCCTGCCGTGGCTACGCACATCGAGCGATCCTGGACCCTGCCCGCCGATCCGACGGCCGTCTTCGCGATGATGACCGACGAGTCATTCCAGCGCGCCACCGGCGAGGCAGCCGGTGCGGTCACTGTGACGGCAACCGTCACGCAGGAGGGGCCGGACACGGTGATCACCAGCGCGCGCACCATGTCGACCGAGGGGGCGCCGTCGGCGTTCAAGAAGCTGGTCGGTGACCAGCTGGACATCGTCGTCCAGCAGCGGTGGGGCGCGGCCGGCGCCGACGGTTCACGCACGGGCACGATGCACATCGAAGTGCGCGACAAGCCGGTCAACTTCGACGGAATGTGCTCACTGCAACCCGGCGGTGACGGCAGTCAGTTGCAGGTGGCCGGTGACGTGCGCTGTTCGATCCCGCTGATGGGCGGGCGGATCGAGGGCGCGGTTGCGCCTGCGCTCACCCATGGCTTCAAGGTCGAGGAGAAGCAGGGCCGGGCCTACCTGGCTGGTTAGGCCCCGAGGTCCGCCACGAGCGCTGCCAACTCGGTCACGTCGTACCAGGACAGGTCCAGATCGGAGTCGGCGTCGCGCTCCCCCGGCGGGTCAAGTCGGTGCAGGCTGACGACCTGGCGCAACAGGACAGGGCCCGCGAAACGTACGGCGGCCGGCGAGTCCGGCGGTCCGCTGCGTTCGATGGCGGCCGCAAGTTCGGCGCTGGGCACGTCCACCGCCACGACGACGTCGTCCTCCAGCGCGGCAGCGATGGTCGCTGCTTCCTGGATCGCGGCGTACTCCAACTCCTCCTCGTCCAGGTTGCCGCCCACGGCGGCGGCGAGTGCCGGGGTGGGCGCGTAGGCGATGAGCGGCCCGTCGATGCGGCGCTCGTCGCGCAACGCGATCAGGCGCTCGAGGCTGGTCGGCAGGTAGACACGTCCCGTGGTCACGCGGTCATCGTGTCACGGCGGTCAACGGCTCCGACGCAGTCTTCGGCGGCCACTGCGCGCAGCGACGGCACCGAACCGGGTCGCCAGGTCGGCGATCGCCAGTCGCGTCGGTGAGGACGGGTCGCACTCGCGCAGAACGCGCCCGGCTAGGAGCGCGGCGTCCAGGGCATCGCGGTCGTCGGGGATGAACGCGGCGTCCGTCACGGCAGCGAACCGGTCGAGCGAGTCGGCGATGACGTTCTGTGCGTGCGAGCCGACCGCGCTGTTGCGCACCTTGCTGACGACCACCTCCGCGTCGTTCTTGCCGATCGCGGCGAGGTCGGCCAGTCCGCGGACCAGTCGTTGCAGCCCGACCGGGTCGCCAGCACCCACGGCAAGGATGCGATCCGCGGTCCGCAACGCCGCCAGGGTCGCTGCGTTCCGACGCGGGGCACGCGTGTCGTAGCTGAGGTCTTCGTCCTCCTCCAGCGGCGCGGCGACATCAACAATCGTGACCGCGACCAGCGATCGGGCCACTTGCAACACGTGGGTGAAACTCTCGTCGCGGATCTCCGGCCAGCGATCGGCCCGCGGCAGCCCGGTGAGCACCCGCAGGTCCGGCAGCACGACCGGCGCGACCGTGGCCAACGACCGCCTGTCCAGCCGGCCGGCGTCGGCCAGTCGGGTCGCCGCTGCCACGCCCGGTGCCTCGTCCAGCAACGCCAGGTGCTGGGCCACGCTCGCCGCGTAGGTGTCGGCATCGACCAGCAAGGTAGACACACCACCCGCGGCCAACTCGGCGGCGAGGTTGATGGCGAGCGTGGTGCGGCCAGGAGCCCCCGGCGGACCCCAGACGACCACCACGATGCCTTCCTCGGGGGTGGCCTGGGCACCGTCGGCAGTGTCGTTCTCCAGCTCAACCGGCGGCAGATCGGGGGTGTCGTCCCGATCGAGCGCGACCGCCGCAGTTTCGGGTTCGCCGACCGCACGCACCAGCGCGAGCAGTTGGTCCGGCCCTGCCTCCAGCGCCGTGCTCGGCACCGACCAGGCGGCGAGCGCATCGTGCTCGTCCCAGGGCGAGACGACCCCGACCACGGTGACTCCGCACTCGCGCAGCCGGCCGACGGCGGACCGGTCCAGCCCAGGGAATCCGGCCGACACCACCGCCACCGACACGCGCGCCGCCTCAGCGACCGCCAGCAGATCACTGAGGTCAGCGCATCTCCGGACCAGCGTGATATCCGTTGCTGCAGAGAGGTATTCAGCGACTGCGGCCTCCTGGGCCGGTCCGATGGCGGTCGCTACCGTGATGTCCCGCGTCATGGCGCGGATCCGGCGCTGACCGGGACCAGATCCACCTTGCCACCACTGTTCATGGCCGCCAGCAGCGCCGCGACCTGGTCCTGCGGCACCATCACCTGAACGGCCGGATCACCGGTTGCCCCACTCAGCCCGCCGCCGCTGCTCGGCACCGATGCGACCGACACCCGTTCCAACAGCCGCTGCGGCGCCTTGTAGGAGGTGGTACCCGTGGCGTCGGACTCCCGTTGTGAGACCCAGACGTCGACGCTGGATCCGCGCTGCAGGGTCGCGGCGGAGGCACCGGTCACCGGGACCGCGATTGCCCGTACCTGTAGGGCGGCGGCATCGCCGATGGCCGTGCGGGCGATGAGTTCTCCGGCCGGTACTTCCCGCACCACACGACCCGATCCGTCGGTCGGCACGGAACTGAGGTAGCGCTGTGGGGAATCCAGGCGTACCTCGACGGCCGTGACGTCGTCCTTGCTGAGAACATCCCCCGGCTCCAGGGTGTGGCTGGCCTGCAACACCGTGACCGAGTTGTTGAAGTGCTGCAGCGTCAGCGCGCCGGTGATCATCGCCAACAGGACCAGGAGGACGCCCGCGATCAGGCGGCCATCACGCCAGGACGGTCGTTGCAACCGGCCTGCGCGTGGAGCCGGCAGGGCGCTGTCCCGCTCGCCAGCACTCCCGGCGCGTGAACGTGTTGGTGCCAGCGACATGGTCGCTCCCTTCCCCGTGAGCGCGGCGCCGCCTCAGCGGCACCCGCCAGACCTCCCCAGCCCGACTGCGTCCGATCGTGGCACGTCGCATGCGGCGCGCTGGGCTTTCCACAGGTAAGAAAGTGTTAAAGCCGGGATTCGGCCAGAATGGGGTCATGCCGGCCCGATTCCTCCAGATCACCGATGTCGCCGAAATCCTGAACATCTCCGTGCGGCAGGCCTACTCCCTGGTCACGACCGGGGAGCTGCCAGCCATCAAGGTCGGTCGGTCCTGGCGTATCGAGGCCGAGGAGTTGGAGGCCTACATCAAGCGGGCGTACGCCGCGACCCGCCAGCAGGTCGCCGACGGGACCTTGGCCTCCGACCCGGAGTTCGACGAATCCCAGACCTGAACCACTCCTCAGCGCGGAGCGGTCACCTCGTGCGCCGCCTTCCGAGTGCGCGTGGCTGTCCACGAACGTGCCACCCAGGCGATGCGGCGACGGTCCGGCGTCGCGACCATCCCACCGCCACCGGACTGGCCGGCGAACCATAGCCCTGGAACGGCGTACGGCGCGCGGTTCCAGGGCAGCGCCCGCACCGTCAGGTACCAGGTCGTGTCGCCATCGTTCAGCGCCAGCGTCGGCTGGCCGTTGGCGAACGCCGCTGATTGTGGTTCGTTCAGCGTCGCACCCACCTGCCGCCAGGGATGCCTCGCCAGCACGGTGACGGCATGGACCAGCAGGACTGCGGTGAGGACCGCCCAGGCGAAGGCGAAGAACCCGCCAACAATGCCGGCGCCGACCACCAGGTCGGGAACCCCTTCGCGGGTGTCCCCGTTGTCGTCCACTCCGAAACTGGTCGTCGCAGCGATAACCCCCACTCCGAACACTCCGACAATGAGCGCGACGGCGGCTCGACGCAGCAACGCCGCACGGGTCGCGCGGTCGCGCACGGCGGGTACCTCGGGGCCTGGAGCGTCGGCGACCGGGAACGTCGTGACTACCTGCGGCGAGGGTGGCGGTACGACCGGCACCGGCCCGGTGAGCAGCCGAAAGGTGTGCACCGGCGAGTACCAGGTGATCTGTTGTCCTGCGAGCTCGTTCTCGACTTCCCGCCAGCTCTCGAAGATCCAGGACGTTTCCTGCTCATCGACGCGTTGTGGCGCCGCCGGCCAGTATTCGACCCCGAACGCCTCATCAGGACCATGCCGGTTCCCCACCCGGCCAAGCAGTCCCGGCGCGCGCTGCAGCAGCACCACGCTGACTTCCCAACCGGTCCAACGTCCGGTGGTGACCAGACCCGCGAACTCGGTGCGTGGGCCGAGTAGAGCCGCCGGGGTGGGTCCCCAGCCGCCGACCGGCTCACCGGCTGCCTCCAGCTGGTCCAGTTCGTGCACGTACTGCGCTACTGCGGCTTCATGGCTCTTGCCGTCCTGGTTCATTCCGAACGGTGGCATTCCGACCTCCTGCTACAACGCCCCTCCCCCAGGGCCTGCCGAATTATGTCAGTCCGCACGGCGGATGACCGACACCGCCGCGACGGGGATCATCCGACGACCCGTGATGGCATCCGGCCGCCGCACCGCGTCGGCCGGGTGCTCGGCGATGTCGAAGTGATCGGCGCCCACCCAGTCGATCGAACCGGTCGTCAGACCACCGGCCGTGTCGTGAACCGTCACCGCACTGCGATCGCGCGCGATACCGCGCAGTGCGGTTCCGATACCGATACGACGGCCGCGCGAGATCTCCGACCGGTTGCGATAGGGCAGACCGGAGATTCCGAGCACCGCGAACGCGGGGACCAGTACTGATCGTCGCTGCTCCTCGAGCAGAAGCCAGTCGCGGCCAAGATCCTGCAGCACCCCGTTGACCCGTCCCGCGGCGGTGGTGATCGTCAGTGGCTGTCCGACCGCGGTCGCGACCCGGTCCGCCCATCCGACGGCGGCTCGTTCGGCGCGCACCAACTCCGGCAACAGCGCCTCCTGGTCGGCCTGCTGCTCGCGCAGCCACTGGGCCTCCAGATCGTCGAACAGGTCCTCCCACCGCATGGTCAGCAACCTACGGGTTCGCTCCGCCATCAGCCCGCTTATCCACATTCAATGACGCTTAATGTCGTTTGATACCTTTTGATCCGCTTCAATGTTCTTCATGCACGATGAACGACGCACAGATCGCCTGCGGGTGTCAGCCGCCCTCGGCTTCGCGATCGCCGCTCTGTCGGCTATCGCAGCCGTCCGGCTGGGAGTCGTCGCGGGCCGCGAACTCGCGGTCGACGTACGCGGCGAGAGCGCTCCGTCCGCGGTGTTTCTGCACGTGCTGCTGATGTGCGTGGTCCCCCTGCTGCTCTGGCTGGCTCTGGCGTTTGCCGCGGCAGGCACGGATATCGCGCGCGTCCTGCGCGCCGGGGCCAGCCACGCGGACCCGCGCACCGAAGGTCGGCGCAGCGCGCGACGACACATCGCTGCGGTCCTGCTCGCGCTCACCGGTGCCGGCGCGCTCGGCACACTGCCGTCCGCTCCGGCACTGGCAGGACCACTACCGCCCGGGACGACGCAATCTGCACCGCTGGCCACGGCAATGGACGTTCCGGTCCCGCCGCCCCCGGTAACC
>NZ_LVCF01000007.1 GCF_001594145.1 Branchiibius sp. NY16-3462-2
ACACCACGCGCGACCTGCTCAGCGCTCATACCCTGCGACAACAACCGCAACGCCCGACGACGCTCTGCAGACAAATCTCGCAACACAACCTCCACGGTTCGTGTTGCACCCACCGCCTGAACCAGCCGGCGATTTCGGGTGAATCGCGTTCCAAAAGTGGGGAGGTAGCCGCCTACCGTGGAGAAGTGACCGTCACCGCATCCGCGCTACTCGAGCACCGCTTCGCCGACACATTGCCGGAGTTGTCGCTCGACTGGCAGGCGGTACCGGCTCCTTCGCCGTCGTTGCTGGCGCTGGACGAGGACCTCGCCCGCGAACTGGGTCTGGACCCGGACTGGCTGCGCTCCCCCGCCGGCCTGCGGTTCCTGATCGGCAACGACGTGCCCGAGGGTGCGCGGCCGGTGGCGCAGGGGTACGCCGGGCACCAGTTCGGCGGGTACTCACCGCGACTGGGCGATGGCCGGGCGTTGCTGCTCGGCGAGATCGTGACACCCGACGGTTCGCTGCGCGATCTGCACCTGAAGGGCTCGGGGCGCACCCCGTTCTCCCGCGGCGGCGACGGTTGGGCCACCGTCGGCCCGATGCTGCGCGAGCAGGTGATGGCGACCGCGATGCACGCCCTCGGGGTGCCGACGACCCGCTCGCTGGCGGTCACCGGCACCGGGGCCGAGGTCGCGCGCGAGACTCTGCTGCCGGGCGCCGTGCTGACCCGGGTCGCGAGCAGTCACCTGAGGGTCGGGACCTTCCAGTACGCCGCGGCCCTGGTCGCCGGTGGACACGCGCCTGCTGGGCTGCTGGACCGGTTGACCGAGCACGCGATCGACCGGCACTACCCGCAGTTGACTGACGCGGACCGGCCGGGGCTCGCGCTGCTGACCGCGGTCGCGCAGGCGCAGGCGCGACTGGTGGCGCACTGGATGAGCCTGGGTTTCGTGCACGGCGTGCTCAATACCGACAACGTCCTGATCAGCGGCGAGACCATCGACTACGGGCCGTGTGCCTTCGCCGACACCTTCGACCCGTCGGCGGTCTTCTCGTCCATCGACCAGGGTGGTCGCTACGCGTCCGGGAACCAGCCGCGGATCACCCAGTGGAATCTGGCCCGGTTCGCCGAAGCGCTGCTGCCGGTGATCGACGAAAACGTCGACACCGCAGTCGAACTGGCCAGTGAGGTCATCAACGATTTCCCCTCACACTACGACGACGCGTTCGCCGCTCGGATGGCCACCAGGTTGGGCCTGGATCCCGAGACAGCGGATCGCGCCCTGGTGAAGGACCTCGTCGAGCTGATGCAAACGGAGCAGGCCGACATCACGCTGCTCTTCCAGGACCTCACTCGGGTGGCAGGGGGCGAGGTGGGCACCTTTGCCGACCGACCGGCGTACGCCGAGTGGCTGGCCCGGTGGCTGACCCACCACCCCGACGCGCAGGCCATGGCGACCGCGAACCCGGTCTACATCCCGCGCAACCACCTGGTGCAGGCAGCGCTCGATGCCGCAGTCGCGGGCGACCTCGAACCCGTCAACCAACTACTGGACGTGTTGCGCGAACCCTTCACTGTCCGTGCGGGGTTCGAGGACTACGCCCGGCCAGCGCCCAGCGATTTCGGCGACTACGTCACCTACTGCGGAACCTGATCACACGGCGTACGCCGCGAGCTCACCTTCCAGCGTCGGGGTCACCTTGGCCTGGACCCGGGTGCCGTCGGCCGTGTGTTCACTGGCCAGCACTTCTCCCTCGGAGTGCACGCGCGACACGAGGTCGCCACGGTCGTAGGGCAGCAGCACGTCCACCCGGATGTCCGGCCTCGGCAGTTCGTCGGCAATCAGAGCCAGCAGTTCGTCGAATCCGGCTCCGGTGCGGGCGGATACGACGACCGAGTGCTTCTCGGCGCGGGTCAACCGGTCGATCACCTCGGGCTCGGCGACGTCAGCCTTGTTGATCACGATGACCTCTTTGACATCGGTCGCGCCAACGTCGGACAGCACTGCGCGCACGGCGGTGATCTGCGACTCGGGGTCTGGGTGCGAGCCGTCGACCACGTGCAGCAGCAGATCGGAGTCGCCGACCTCCTCCAGCGTGGAACGGAACGCCTCGACCAGCTCATGCGGCAGTTCGCGCACGAAGCCGACGGTGTCGGTGAGTGTGTACGGCCGGCCGTCCGGGGTCTGGGAGCGACGCACCGTCGGATCCAGGGTCGCGAAGAGCTGGTTCTCGACCAGCACACCCGCGCCGGTCAGCCGGTTCAGGATCGAGGACTTGCCGGCGTTGGTGTAACCCGCAATCGCCACGGACGGGACGTGATTGACCTTCCGGGAGTGCCGTTTGGTGTCACGCACCGTCTTCATCCCGGACAGTTCCCGCTTCAGCTTGGAGATGCGGGAGTTGATCCGCCGGCGGTCCAACTCGATCTTGGTCTCACCGGGTCCGCGGGAGCCCATACCCTGACCGCCAGCGGCCTGGCCACCGGCCTGCCGGGACATCGACTCACCCCAACCACGCAGTCGCGGCAGCAGGTACTGCAACTGGGCCAACTCGACCTGCGCCTTGCCCTCCTTGGACTTGGCGTGCTGGGCGAAGATGTCCAGGATCAGCGCGGTCCGGTCGATGACCTTCACCTTGACCACGTCCTCCAGGGCGCGGCGCTGGCTGGGCGCGAGTTCACCGTCGGCAATGACGGTGTCAGCGCCCTCCGCGATCACGACGTCGCGCAGTTCTTTGGCCTTACCGGAGCCGAGCCAGGTGCCGGGGTCGGGTTTGGTGCGCCGTTGCAGGACACCGGCCAGCACTTCGGACCCGGCGGTCTCGGCCAGCGCAGCCAACTCACGCAGGTTGGCCTCGGCGTCCTCGACGGTGCCCTCGGTCCAGACGCCGACCAGCACGACGCGCTCGAGGCGCAACTGGCGGTACTCGACCTCAGTGACGTCCTCGAGTTCGGTGGACAGTCCGCCGACGCGGCGCAGCGCGGATCGGGCCTCCCGGTCGAACTGGTCACCGTCGGTGCCCTCGTCCTCGACCAGGAAGCCGTACTCGTCGTAGCGTTCGTCCTCGCCGGTCTCCGCCAGGGCCTCGGCGCGACGGTTCAGGATGGTGTGTTCAGCAGTCATGTTCTTCATAGGGTTACAGGTGAAAACGCTGGGCGCGAGTGCTTTATGCCTCCGTGGGGGCGTTGACCTGCAGGATCCGGAAACCCCGCACGCTGGTCAGCCGCGTGGTCTCCAGGGCCGGGAACTGGTCGATGAGCCACCGTTGCAGGGAATCCGAGCCGAGGTTCTTGGCCACCACCAGGTACGCCGATCCGCCCGGCACCAGCCGCGGCAGCCATGTGTGCAGCATCTCGTGCAGCACCTCCTTGCCGACCCGGATCGGCGGATTGGACCAGATGACGTCAAAACGTACGTCGGGTGGCACCTCCCCTGGTGACGCCACCTGGACACCGTCGAGACCCAGCGACGCGGCGTTGACGGCGGTGAGGTCGCGGGCCCGGGCGTTCACGTCGACCGCCCACACCTGCGCCTGCGGTCGCAGCAAACCGAGCGTCAACGCGATCGGACCCCAACCACAGCCCAGGTCCAGGAACGTCCCGGCCTGCGGAGGGGGCGGTACGTGGTTCAGCAGGACGGTCGTGCCCTGGTCGAGGCGGTCCGGTGAGAACACCCCACCGGCCACCTGCACGGCCCGCGTCTGGCCGGCGAGCGGGATCCGGATCTCCCGGCGCTCGCTCGCGCTGGCCGGTTCGGCGGTGAAGTAGTGCTCGCTCATCAGTCCGGCAGGCTGACCTGTCCCGCCGCCACGATGTGTGCCGGGCCGGCCAATCCCACGCCGCCGCCGTCGATGTCGACCATCAGCGTGCCCCCGCGCACGTCCACCCGCCACGCCAATTCATCACTCGGCGTACCTGCCCACCACCACGTCGCCAGGGCGGCGGCAGCGGCGCCGGTGCCACACGACAACGTCTCCCCGACACCGCGCTCGTGCACGCGCATCGAGATGTGCCGGGGACCGATGGCCCGGACGAATTCGACGTTGGTGCCGTGCGGCGGCTCGGGGTCCACCCGCGGCGCCACGGACAGATCCAGGTGTTCCAGGGAGATCGACGGGGGCAACGCGACGACGGTGTGCGGGTTGCCCAGGTCGAGGCTGATCGCCGGCAACGGGTCCGGCGAGCCGACGACCTGCACCACGCTGTCCATCCCCCGGCCGCGCGCCTCATCGGCGCGCGACAGCGTCCAGGGGCCCAGATCGGTCCGGAAGCCGTGCTCGACCCGGCTGATCAGCTTGCGCCCGGCGCGGGTCGCGATGGGGAACTCGACGTTGCCCACCAGACCTCGATCGGCGAGGAACTGGGCGAAGACCCGGGTTCCGTTGCCGCACATCTCCGCCTCGGAGCCGTCGGCGTTGCGGTAGTCCATGAACCACCGGGCGTCCGGTGCCGCCTCGCCGACCTCAGCCGGCGCGGCGGCGAGCGGCGCGACCCGGATGACCCCGTCGCCACCGATCCCCGCGTGCCGGTCGGCGAGGAAACGCACGTCCGTCTCGGACAGTTCCAGCGAACCATCCAGGTCGGGCACCAGCACGAAATCATTCAGCGTGCCGTGTCCCTTGGCGAAGTCGATGGTGCGCACGCGGTCAGTCTGCCGCAGTGGCGCTGGCGGCGCGTACGACGTCCATCGCCCGATCGAGCAGGTCCGGCGCGTCGTGGTCCAGCCAGTGCACGCGCCGATCGGGTGCAAACCACGAACCCTGCCGTCGCGCCAGCCGCCGGGTGGCGGCGATCGTCGCCTCGATCGCTTCCTGCTCGGCGAGCTGGCCGTCGATCTGCTGCAGGGCCTGCGCGTAGCCGATAGCGCGGGACGCCGTACGCCCCTCCCGCAGGCCGTCTTCGAGCAGGAACTCCACCTCGTCCAGCAGACCCTCGCGCCACATCTGCTGGGTGCGCGTCGCGATCCGCTCGTCCAGGACGGGGCGCTCGGCGCGCAGACCGATCAGCACGGCCGGCTCGTGGAACTCCCGGCGCGGCAGCGTCGCGCTGAACAACCGTCCCGTGAGTTCGATCACTTCCAGCGCGCGCACGATCCGTCGGCCATTGGTCGCCAGGATCTGGGCGGCGGCGACAGGATCAGCCGCGGCGAGTTCCAGATGCAGGCGAGCGGCGCCCTCGGTGGCCAGGCGCGCCTCGTAGCGCTCCCGGACCCGCGGATCAGTGGGTGGAATCTCGAACCGGTCCAGCACCGCGCGCACGTACAGGCCCGAACCGCCAGCCAGGACGGGCACGTTGCCGCGGCTGCGGATGCGGGCCATATCCAGACGTGCGGCGCGTTGATAGGCGGCCACGGAGGCTTCGTCGCGAACGCTGAGCACGTCGATCTGATGGTGCCGGATGCCCTGCCGCTGCTCCGGCAGCACCTTGGCGGTCCCGATGTCCATGCCGGCGTAGAGCTGTGAGGCGTCCGCGTTGATGACCTCACCGCCCAACCGGTTCGCCAGCGCGATCGCCAGGTCGGACTTGCCGGTAGCGGTGGCGCCAACGATCGCCACCACGGGGTCAGGACGGGCGGACTTCGTGGCGGCCGGTTCGTTATCGTGATCGTGCATCCGTCCTATCGTCCCAAGACGCACAACGGCAGGAGAACCGAGTGCCCCCATCCGGAAGCCCGGTGGCGTCGAACGACGAGCATGGCACTTCTGGAGTTGATGTGAGCCGCCGTACAGCCGTGGTCGGGTCCGGCGTCTCGGGACTGGTCGCGGCGCACGTTCTGAGCCGCTCGAGCCGTGTGACGCTCTATGAGGCGGACGACCGGGCGGGCGGGCATGCCCACACCCACGACGTCGCCCTGGCCGACGGCACGGTGGTACCGGTCGATTCCGGCTTCATCGTGCACAACAACCGCACCTACCCCACCCTGGGCTGGCTGTTCGCCGAGTTGGGCGTCGCAACGCAGCCGACGGATATGAGCATGTCGGTCTTCTCCCCGGCTGAGGGATGGCAGTACGCCGGTGGCCAGGGTCTGCGGGGCATCTTCGCCGATCTGCGGACCAGCAGCCGTCCTGCGTTCCTGCGGATGTTGGTCGAGGTGCGCCGGTTCCACCGGGCGGCCCAGGCCTTCCTCGAGGGCGACGAGCCCGAGGTCCCGCTGCGCGACTGGCTGGCGCAGCGGGAGTTCAGCGACACCTTCCATCGCTATTTCATGACCCCCCTGGTCGCTGCTGTCTGGTCCTGCGAGGACGACAACGCGCTGGAATACCCGGCGCGTTCACTGTTCACCTTCCTGCGACACCACGGGATGCTCAGCGTCGGCGGGTCGCCGGCGTGGCGCACCGTGGTCGGTGGCTCCCGCGTCTACGTCGACAAGGTGCTCGAGCGGGTGGCCGACGTCCGGTTGACCACTCCCGTCGTCGGTATCTCGCGGCGCGCCACCGGCGGAGTGCGGATCGTCGACGCCTGCGGCGGCAGCGAGGACTTCGATGCCGTCGTCGTGGCGACCCATCCCCAGCAGGCGCTGGCCATGCTGCCGGAGCCGACCCAGGTGCAGCAACGGGTGCTCGGCGCGATCGAGTACAGCATCAACCAGGCTGTGCTGCATAGGGATTCATCACTGCTGCCCACCGCGCCGTCGGCTCGTGCGTCGTGGAACTACCGGCTGGACGGTGATGCCGGCGTGTTGGTGACCTACGACCTGACCCGGTTGATGCACTTGCCGTCACCCGCCGGCGAACGAATCCTGGTGACGCTCAACGGAGCGGACCGCATCGACAAAGCCGCGGTGATCGCGGAGATGACCTACGAGCACCCGCTCTTCGATTCTCGGACGGTTGCTGCGCAGCAGGAGCTGTCCGGGTGCAGCGACGACACCATCGCCTTCGCCGGTGCCTATCACGGCTGGGGGTTCCACGAGGACGGTGCGCTTTCCGGTCTGCGGGCAGCCGGGCGGATCGGCGGGGTGTGGTGACCGCCCGGCCTTACCTGACATCGGTGCGGCACATCCGGACCGGCCCCGTCGGCAACGACTTCCGCTACCGCGGGATCGCCTGGTTGGTCGATCTCGACGGTTCCGCGCCGTTGCCGCGCTGGCTGTCCCCCGTCGTCGGCTTCCGGGCCCGTGACCACCTCGGTGACCCCCACACCTCGTGGCGGGACAACGTGATCGCGTTCGCCGCAGCGCGAGGTATGACGGTGGGCGACGGTCCGATTCAGGCGTTCAGCGGTGCGCGCACGCTGGGCTATGCGTTCGATCCCATCACTCTCTACTGGTGCCACCAGCCGTCGGGCCGTCTCACCTGCGTCATCGCCGAAGTGCGCAACACCTACGGCGACCGGCACGTCTACCTGGTGCAGCCGGACGACCGCGGGGGCGCCCGCACCGACAAAGCGATGTACGTCTCGCCGTTCAACGACGTCCGCGGCTACTACCAGCTGAGCGTCCCGCCGCCAGCACCGGATCTTGACGTGCGGATCGTGCTCCACCGCGATGGGCAGCCACCGTTCGTCACGACGTGGACCGGGAAACCCGCGCGCTCGACCGCGCAGGTGGCGCTCGCAGTGCTGCGAACCCCGTTGGCCGCGCATCTGGTAACTGCCCGCATCCACTGGCAGGGCGTGAAACTCTGGCTACGACGACTACCCATCGTCGCCCGACCACAGCACCATCCGCAGGAGGCGGTATGACCACCCTCGCGAACACGTCGGTCAGCATCGACCCGGTCCGCTGGCCGGATGTTGCCTACATTCCGGGCAGCCTGAAGGCCGTTGCTGCTCAACGGATTGCGCAGTCCTTGTTCTTCCGTGCGGTCCACCAACTGCCGATCCGGGTACACCTGCCCGGCGGCGCTGTCATTGGTGGAGCGGCTCACGATGCCAGCGCGCCGGAGATGACCGTGCATCAACTTCGACCGTTCGTGCGCCGTCTCGGCGACAGCGGGCTGATCGGCTTCGGAGAGTCCTACCTGGCCGGCGAATGGGACAGTGCCCGGTTGGCGGACCTCATCGCCGCGTTCGCCCAGGGGGTCGACGATCTGGTTCCGGCGCCCCTCAAACGGTTGCGATCGGCGTACCTGCGTCGTCAACCGACCACGACCCGGCCGAGCACCGAGAACTCACGCAGCAACGTGGAGCGGCACTACGACCTGTCCAACGACATGTTCGCGACGTTCCTGGACGAGTCGATGACCTACTCGTCGGCGCTGTTCGATCCGGCCGCCACGGGCACGGCCAGCGCCGCGGACCTGGTCACCGCCCAGCACGCCAAGATCGACCGCATGCTCGACCAGGGCCGGGTCGGTCCCGGCAGTCGGGTACTCGAAATCGGTACGGGCTGGGGCGAACTCGCACTGCGGGCTGCCCAGCGCGGTGCGAGCGTGCACAGCATCACGTTGTCCTCCGAACAGTTGGCATGCGCCCGCGCCAAAGCACAGGCCGCCGGTGTGGCTGACCGGGTCGAGATCGAGCTGGGCGACTACCGCACGGTGCGTGGCACGTATGACGCCGTGCTGTCGGTGGAGATGATCGAGGCCGTGGGACTGGAGTTCCTACCCACCTACTTCCAGACCCTGCGGTCCTGCTTACGGCCGGGCGGCCGTGCGGTGGTGCAGGCGATCACCATGCCGCACCACCGCATGTTGGAGACGCGCAACACCTACACCTGGATCCACAAGTACATCTTCCCCGGTGGCGCCCTGCCGAGCCTGGAGATCCTCGAATCCACCGCTGCGGCAAGTGGATTGCGCCCCGGCGGCACGTTGTCGATGGGTCAGAGCTACGCCCGGACCCTCGACGCGTGGGCCGATCGCTTCATCGGTGCCACTGACCGGTTGGAGTCGCTCGGTTTCGATGAGGTGTTCCGGCGGATGTGGGTGTTCTATCTGCGCTACTCCGAGGGCGGGTTCCGGTCGGGGTACCTGGACGTGCACCAACTGACCTACGACGTCGCGTGAGCGGGATCGCCGGGCGGATCGCGCGCGCCCTCGAGCCAGTCGTCGGCGGCGACCTGCCCGTGCACCTCACGGCGTGGGACGGAAGCACCGCCGGTCCGCAGGACGCTCCCCACGTGAGGTTGAACTCCCCCAATGTGTTGCGCCGATTGCTCTGGGCGCCAGGGGAACTGGGCGCGGCCCAGGCGTACGTCACTGGAGAGCTGGAGGTCGAGGGCGACCTCGTGGCCGGGTTGCGGCACGCGTGGTCCGTCGTGGCTTCGCGCAACCTGTCCGGCGTGCGGGTGACCCCGCGGCTGCTGGCCTCGGTGGCGGCGCTGGCCAAGGACGCCGGCGTCATCGGCCCGCGGCCGCCGGTCCCGGACAGCCAGGTCGTCGTGCGCGGCCGGCTGCATTCGAAAGCGCGCGACGAGCAGGTCATAGCCCACCATTACGACATCACCAGCGCCTTCTACGAGGCGGTGCTGGATGAGCACATGGCCTATTCATGCGCCTACGTCACGGGTGCCCCGCTCGACGGCGCGGAGACGCCGACCTACCGGCTGGAGGACGCACAGCGCGACAAACTGGACCTCGTCTGTCGCAAACTGGGCCTGGACCAACGGCCCGGCCAGACGTTGCTGGACGTCGGGTGCGGGTGGGGATCCTTGTCGTTGTACGCCGCGCGCACCTACGGCGTCCGGGTGACCGGGGTGACGATCGCTGCTGAGCAGAAGGCATTCATCGACCGCCGGACGGCGATGGAGGGCCTGGACTCGTTGGTGACCATCCGCCTGCAGGACTACCGGGACGCCGACTGCGGACCGTTCGACGCGGTGGCGTCCCTGGAGATGGGCGAACACGCGGGCGACAAGGGTTATCCCGACTTCGTGGAAACGTTGCGGCGCAACGTCGCTGAGCACGGACGAGTGCTCGTCCAACAGATGAGCCGGCAGGGCAAACACCCCGGCGGGGGCCCGTTCATCGAGTCGTTCATCACGCCCGACATGACGATGCGGCCGGTCGGCAACACGATCGCCCTCCTCGAGCGGGGTGGCCTGGAGGTCCGCGATGTGCAGGCGTTACGCGAGCACTACGCGTGGACCGCCCGCGCCTGGACCACCCGGTTCGAAGCGCATAAGGAGAAGTTGCGCGACCTAGTCGGCGACGAACAGGTCCGGGTGTGGGAGCTGTACCTGGCGGGTGGCCAGCTGGCGTTCGAACAGGGCCGGATGGGCGTGGACCAGATCCTCGCGGTACGCCGCGGTGGGACAACTCCCACACGTACTCCGCGCTGAGGTGGTTCTCAGCCGGCCGAGCACACCGGGATCGGCGGCTGTTCCGGGCGGCCGACCGAGGGTAGACCCAGTGAGACGGCTGGTTTGCGAACGCCGCCCTCGCTGTCGGCCTGCAGCGACTGCCAGGCGTCCCCACCGCGGGTCCGGATGACCTCGAACCGGCCACCCGACGTAGCCGAGTCGGCCACCAGGTGGTGTGGCGCGGCGTACGTCAGGTCGACGCTGACCAGGTCACCCGGACGCGGACGCTGGCCGCCCTCGGGCACGGCGAAGTGCACCAGCCGGTTGTCGCGTGCACGGCCGGACAACCGATGGGTCGCCTCGTCCTTGCGGCCGCCCGCGGCGACGAGAACCTCGACCTGCCGCCCGACCAGCGTTTTGTTCTCGGCCCAGGACACCGCCTCCTGCAGGGCGAGCAGCCGGTCGAAGCGCTCCTGGACCACCTGCTTGGGCAACTGCCCGTCGAGCGTCGCAGCGGGGGTCCCGGGACGCGGTGAGTACTGGAAGGTGAAGGCCGAGGAGAACCGGGCGGCCTCGACCACCCGGAGCGTCTCCTCGAAGTCTTCGTCGGTCTCACCCGGGAAGCCGACGATGATGTCGGTGGTGATCGCAGCGTCCGGGATCGAGGCCCGCACATCGTCCAGGATCCGCAGGAACTTCTCCGAGCGGTACGAACGCCGCATCGCCTTGAGCACCTGGTCGGAGCCGGACTGCAGCGGCATGTGAAGGGACGGCATGACATTCGGCGTCTGCGCCATCGCGTCGATGACGTCCTGGGTGAACGCGGCCGGGTGCGGGGAGGTGAAGCGCACCCGCTCCAGACCGTCGATCTCTCCGCACGCGCGCAGCAACTTGCCGAACGCCTGACGGTCACCGAACTCGACACCGTAGGTGTTGACGTTCTGGCCCAGCAGGGTCACCTCGACGACGCCCTGGTCGACCAGCGCCTTGATCTCAGCCAGGATCTCCCCCGGGCGACGGTCGCGTTCCTTGCCCCGCAGCGACGGCACGATGCAGAAGGTGCACGTGTTGTTGCACCCCACGGAGATCGACACCCAGCCGCTGAACGCCGAATCGCGGCGCGTGGGCAGTGTCGACGGGAACGTCTCCAGGGACTCGAGGATCTCGACCTGGGCCTCGCGGTTGTGCCGCGCCCGCTCGAGCAGCACCGGCAACGCCCCCACGTTGTGGGTACCGAAGACGACGTCCACCCACGGGGCGCGGTCCACGATCGTGGCGCGGTCCTTCTGGGCCAGGCAGCCGCCGACCGCGATCTGCAGGTCGGGGTTGGCGTCCTTCGCGGGACGCAGGTGGCCCAGTTGGCCGTACAACTTGCCTGCGGCGTTCTCGCGGACAGCACACGTGTTGAAGACCACCACATCAGCGGTGTCGGGCCGGTCCTGGGCGGGTAGCGCCGCGATGTCCGTATAGCCCGCGGTCTCCAACAGGCCCGCGATCCGCTCTGAATCGTGGACGTTCATCTGGCAGCCGTGCGTGCGCACGTCATAGGTCCGGCGGGTGTCCTGCGTGGTCGACATAACCCGTCAATGGTAGCCGCGCAAAACCGGGCTTCACGCCAGCGCCGTAGCCCTACGATCGGGCGATGCAGCGGTTGCATGTGATCTGCAACCCGGCTGCGCGGGGAGTCGACGATGCCCTCGTGCAGCGGGTAGCAGCCACGCTGCGCTCGGCCGGACACGGCGTCCGTGTGTCGCGCTGCGGGGCGATCGCGGGCGCCGGCGATCTGATCGCGGATACCGCAGCGCGTGGCGAGCGAGCCGTGCTGGTCGGCGGCGACGGATTCCTGCACACCATGACCGGGCCGCTGGTCGAGCACCACGTGGACTTCGCCCTGGTGCCCGCCGGCCGGGGTAACGACTTCGCCCGGCAACTAGGGATTCCCTCCCATCCGCAGGCTGCGGTGCGGCTGGCCGGCGCGGGGCTGGTGACTCCGGTCGACGCGCTGCGGGTGCATGCAGACGGGCAGGTGACCTATGCCGCGACGCGTGTCTACGCCGGTATCGACTCGCAGGTCTCGCAGGTGGTCAACGGGTATCGCCGGGTGCCTCCTGCGCTGCATTACGCCCTGGGAGCGGTGCAGTCGATCCTGACCTTCACTCCGCGCTCGTACCGGGTCGAGGTCGATGGAATCGGCCACGAATACGTGGGCGTTTCCGCGATCGTCGCCAACGGTGGCTACTACGGCAACGGCATGCACATCGCGCCCGACGCGACCCCGGACGACGGCCTGCTGGATGTCGTCCTGCTCGGCGCCCCGAACCGGGCACGGTTGCTGCGGCTGCTGCCGACTGTCTACCAGGGGACGCACATCAAGGCGCCGGAGGTGACCGTGCTGCGCGGTCGGACTGTGCGCATCGAGAGCAGCGGGGTCAGCGCGTACGGCGATGGTGAGTTCATCGCGGAACTGCCGGTCACCGTCGAGGTCTTCCCCGGAGCGCTACGTGTTGTCCGTTAGGGCGCCCCGTCTGAGGTTGTCTCGTCGGACCCGGTCGGGCGACTCCGGTCGGCGTGGCCCAGCGGTCGCTCCGGCCAGGCAACGTCACGCACCCGCCGTTTGAGCTCGGCCGCATCCGGGAACCCGCCGTCCCGCCGCCGGTCCCAGATGACTTCGTCGCCGATCGCGATGGTGAATACACCGCCGGTCCCCGGCACCAACGTCACTGACGCGAGATCGGTGCCGAAGCTGGACAGCACCTCGCCGGCCAGCCACGTGGCCCGCAGCAACCAGTTGCACTGGGTGCAGTATTCGATCCGGATGTCAGTCATCGCTCACCTCTTGCTCCTGCAGCACCTCTCGGACCACCGCCATCACCAGTGACGGCGAATAACCTTTACGGGCAAGCATTCCCGCCAACCGGCGCTGTTGGACGATGTACTCGGCGCCGTGCATGGTGCGTACCTTCTTGCGGGCGAGCGCGAACGCGCGGTCGCGCTCTGACTCGTCGTCGATGCCGTCCAACTGCTCGCGGATCAACTCATCGTCGACCCCTTTGCGGCGCAGCTCCTGGGCGATCCCCCGCCGTCCCAGCCCTCGCGTGGCCTGCTGGGAGCGGACAACCATGCCGGCGAATGCCTCGTCGTCCACCAGCCCGACGTCGGTCATCCGGTCCAGCACCGTCTGCGCAACCTCATCCTCGCAGCCCTTGGCCCGAAGTTTGTCCTCGAGCTGTTGACGACTGCGCGGTGCCATCGTCAACTGCCGCAACACGATGCTGCGGGCCACGTCATACGGGTCGGGTTCCCGGTCGGCGGCGTGCTCAGGTGCCGCCGACCGGGTCCTGCGTCCGGGAGGTCCGGGACTGCCCATCAGAACTCGACCGGGATGTCTTCCTCGGCGGGGGCGTCGATGCGCGGTCCGACGCCGAGCTTCTCCTTGATCTTCTTCTCCAACTCATCGGCCAGGTCGGGGTTGTCGCGCAGGAAGTTGCGCGCGTTCTCCTTGCCCTGGCCGAGCTGGTCGCCCTCGTAGGTGTACCAAGCACCCGATTTGCGCACGAACCCGTGCTCGACGCCCATGTCGATCAGACCGCCCTCGCGGGAGATGCCCTGGCCGTAGAGGATGTCGAACTCGGCCTGCTTGAACGGCGGGGACACCTTGTTCTTGACGACCTTGACGCGGGTGCGGTTGCCGACCGCGTCGGTGCCGTCCTTCAAGGTCTCGATCCGGCGCACGTCCAACCGCACGGAGGCGTAGAACTTCAACGCCTTACCGCCCGTGGTGGTTTCCGGGCTGTTGTGCACCATCACGCCGTCGACGAAGTAGTTGTGGGTGCCGGCTACCTCGATGTCGAACCGGTGCATCGACCGGGTCTGCGGTTTGACGTGGACGTCGAGGACGCGAGCCGGGATCAACACCTCCTGCGGCTGCGTGAACTGCGGGGTGACATCGAACCGGCCCTGCAACGACGGCAGGAGTTTGTAGGCCATCGACGGATGCACGTACGGCGCCACCAACTCCAGGAAGGTGTCCGTGCCCGCCCGGGTCATGGTCAGAACAGCCTTAGCCCGGGCTCCTGAGGTGCGCACGGCGCACTCAACCCCGTGCGTGTCGCGAAGGTAGTCGGCCAACCGCTGCCGTGAACCCTCACTGAGCGCCTCGACGCAGAACTGCACGCGGCCGCTGCCACCCGCCGTACGCTGCTGCACGCCCTTGGACCGTACGGCCAGCGAGCCGTCGTCCATGTACCAGACCGCCAGTGCCAGCGGCGTCAACGCCTTGAGGTACTCCTCGCTGAGGTGCTTCTTGCCGTCACCCCAGTAGACGACCTCGCGCAACTCCGAGAGCTCCGGCAGCGGCGAAAGGTCAACGTGCACAGCGCCGTTCGGGCGCACCGTGCGGGACTGGCCGATGTTGCCCAGCAGTTCGCACTTCCAGTCGAGGTACTCGACCTGCTTCGCGCCGTGACCCATCCGGTACCGCACTCCGCGCCGACCCCGGGTGTTCGGGGCAAGATGCCCGTCACCCATCAGTCCACCGAGGATGGCCTGCCACTGCTGATCGCTGAGGCGAGCGGTCTCGCTGACCATGACCCGGTCGCCGGCGATGATGTCACCGGCCTCACGCCAGCCGCCGGGGGTCCTGATCAGGTGGTTCTCGGTTGCCGCGAACTGGGACTTGCCGTTGCCGCCGGACTTCTCCACGGTGAACTGCAGGAACCGCTGCGCCGGACCATTGTCGAACCAGTTGGTGACCGGTCGGTTCACGATGCTGTTGGTGGCCGGATCGTAGGTGCGCACCTCGACGGCCATCTTCTGGTTGACGATCTTGCCGATCTTCTCCTGGGTACCGTCGGCCAGCGTGACCCGCGTCCCGTAGGAGAAGCAGCCGAACATCACACCGATCTTCTCGCGCAACTGGTTGATGAAGATCGCCGTCGTGCCGGAGTTGTTGAGGGCACCGGTGATCTTGCGCAGTGCCTGGCTCATCAACCGGGCCTGCAGACCGACGTGACTGTCGCCCATCTCGCCCTCGATCTCGGCGCGCGGCACCAGGGCGGCGACGGAGTCGATGACGATGATGTCCAACGAACCGGACCGGATCAGCATGTCGGCGATCTCCAGCGCCTGCTCACCGGTGTCCGGCTGGCTGACCAGCAGTGCGTCGGTGTCGACGCCGAGCGCCTTGGCGTACTCCGGGTCAAGAGCGTGCTCGGCGTCGATGAAGGCCGCGATTCCGCCGGCCCGCTGCGCGCTGGCGACCGCGTGCAGGGCGACGGTGGTCTTACCGCTGGACTCCGGGCCGTAGATCTCCACGACACGACCACGCGGCAGGCCACCGATCCCGAGCGCCACATCCAGGGCGATCGAACCGGTCGGGATGACATCGATCGGCGGACGGATGTCGTCGCCCAGGCGCATGACCGCGCCTTTGCCGTGCGACTTCTCGATCTGCGCCATCACGGCGTCGAGGGACTTCAACTTGTTGTCACGCGGATCCGCGGATGCTGCGGCCATCGGCCTTCTCCTTGCTCGTATCGGGACGCGCCTACCGGCGACCCTGCGGCATCGGCACGCTCCGCCCCCTTCGAGCTGACCAGCAACCCGGAGTACGACGTCGACGACGCGATAGGTCAGACGCTAGGTGCGACCACCGACAACCACGTGAACAAGATCCTGCGTGTGTGGATAACGGGTCGCGGTGGAGCACCTGTCCACAACCTAACTGACGGTTCGGACATCCGTACGAACGACACGCACCTGCGTGTCGGCCCCTGCGTGTCCGACCTGCCGGTCGCCGCCGATCAGCGACCGAGCTGGACCATTCCGGTGTGGTTATCCAGGGGCAGCGCCGGTTGCATAGTCGCGGTCACCGTCATGTCCCCGAGGCTGACCTGCCCGCCGTACACCGACATGAATGAGGTGTCCGCCGCGTCCCGGCCGGTGGCGATCCGCAACAACGACTGACGGGGCGCAAGGCCCGTTGCGTCCAGACACCACCACTGCCCGTCAACGTAGGCTTCCGCGACCGCGTGGAAGTCCATGGGCGACAATCCCGGCGCGTAGACGGCGACCAACCGGGCCGGCACATCCCGCGAGCGCAGCGCAGCGACCGTCAGATGAGCGAAGTCCCGGCAGACGCCGGTGCGCTGCAGGAAGGTGTTGATCGCGCCGTCGGTCGGCCGCGACGAGCCGCTGATGTACGCCGTACGCCCCCTCACCCAGTCCGCCACGCCGATCACCAGATCGGACCCGCTGCGCCCTTCGAACAACTCAGCCGCTGTGCCGAAGAGCGCATCGGACTCGGCGTACCGGGAGGGCACCAGATGGTTCAGTTGCTCGGCCACGCCCTCGTCGGCGTACTCCTCGACGCCCTCGACCGTCGCGTCGTAATGGATCGTCACGTCCCCCGCGGGCAGGTCGAGCACGTGACGTACGCCGTGGTGGGCCGTTGCCACTTCCTGGGCCTGCAGCTGCTGGTCACCCGCCGCGATCTGCAGATGCTCGTCGATCTCCAGGCCAGGACACCGCGCCACCGCGATGGCGAGCACGAGGCGGGCGGGGGCAGCGGCCTGCAGGGACAGGTCGGCAGTCACAGTGCGTTGCATCTAGACGTCTCTCTCGCGAAGGGGCAGGTCGCGGCCGAAGCGCCGCTCCGGCGGGATCTGCAGGTCGTCACACAGCGCCGACCACACCTCTTTGGGCCGGACGCCGTCGTCCAGGGCCGTCATGACGGTGCGGTCACCCAGCGCGTGCAGATGATGACCGGACGCCAGCGTCCGGGCGTAGGCGTCGCCGAACTCGTCGTTCATCAATCGCCAGAACTCGCTGGTGCGCACGCCGCCATTGTTCCAGGCCCACCGAAGCGCTGCCCACGACGGGGCAGGCGCCGTACATTGCTGCTCATGCAGTTGATCGTCGCTGACGGCCCCCTCCCCTCCTTGTCCCGCGTGCACGAACCCCGCCGACCCACCGTGCGGGTCGGCCTGGTGCAGCACGCCTGGGACCCCGACGCGACGCGCCTGAAGGCGACCCTGCGCGAAGGTGTCGAACAGGCGGCGGGCGCGGGCGCGGCGTACGTTTTCCTGCCCGAACTCACCCTGTCGCGCTACCCCGCCGACACCCTGCCCACCGGGGTGCCCAGCGCCACCGCTGAGTCGCTCACCGACGGACCAACGATCACGTTTGCCCGCGAAACCGCTACGGACCTGGGCATTTTCGTCCATGCGTCGCTGTATGAGAAAGCGGATGCCGACGACGGACTGGGCCTGAACACCGCGATCCTCGTCGGTCCGGACGGCCGGCTGCTGGCCCGCACCCGGAAGACCCACATTCCGGTGACTGCCGGCTACTACGAGGACAAGTACTTCCGTCCGGGACCGGCCGAGGACGCTTACCCGGTGGTGGCCCTTCCGGACTCGGCCATGAACCTGGGGCTGCCGACCTGCTGGGACGAGTGGTTCCCGGAGGTCGCCCGCAGCTACGCGTTGGGTGGTGCCGACGTGCTGGTCTACCCGACGGCGATCGGTTCTGAGCCGGACCACCCGGAGTTCGACACCGAGCCGCTGTGGCAGGCCACCATCGTCGGGCACGCGATCGCCAACGGGCTGTTCGTGATCGTGCCGAACCGCACGGGCACCGAGGGGCTGATCAGCTTCTACGGCAGTTCGTTCATCGCCGATCCGTACGGCCGGATACTCGTGCAGGCACCGCGTGACGAGCAGGCGGCCCTGGTGGCCGACCTCGATCTGGCCCAGCGCGCGGACTGGTTGGACCTGTTCCCGTTCCTGGCCACCCGGCGCCCCGACACGTACGCCGAGCTGGCGGCTCCGGTGCGCCCCGAGCACCAGCGGGGGCTGTCGTGACCGCGTGGTTCATGCCGCCGGAGACCGCACCACACCGGCGGACCTGGATGGCCTTCCCCTCGGCGGGCTACACGCTCGGCGACACCCAGGAGGACGCCGAGATCGCCCGCGCCACGTGGGCAGCGGTCGCCAATGCGGTGTCGGTCTTCGAACCGGTCACCATGCTGGTCACCCACGACGACGCCGAGGTGGCCCGTGAGTTGCTCGATGCCGGCATCGACCTGATCGAGACCGAACTGGACGACGCGTGGATGCGTGACATCGGTCCGACCTTCGTTCTCGGCGCCGGCGGCCAGCTCGGTGCGGTCGACTGGGTCTTCAACGGATGGGGCGGGCAGTCGTGGGCCTCGTGGGGCCACGATGCGCGGGTGGCGGGGACGGTTGCGGCACAAGCCTTCGCGGAGCTTATCGAGTCACCCATCGTCAACGAGGGCGGCGGTTTTCACGTCGATGGCGAGGGAACCGTGCTGCTCACGGAGACCGTCCAGCTCGACCCGGGCCGCAATCCGTCGCTGACGAAGCAGGACATCGAGGCCGAGTTCACCCGCACCCTCGGCGTCGACACCTTCATCTGGCTGCCCCGCGGCCTGACCCGCGACTACGGCGAGTTCGGCACGCGTGGGCACGTCGACATCGTCGCGACCTTCCCCTCCCCTGGAGTCGTGCTCGTGCACGACCAGGAAGATCCGTCGCATCCGGACCACGCAGTGACCCAACAGGTCATCGAAGTCCTCTCTGCTGCAACGGATTCCCGGGGACGCTCCCTGGAAGTCGTCCGGATCCCGGCGCCCGCGAACTGCTACGACGAGGACGGTCCCAACGACTGGTCCTACGTCAACCATCTGGTGGTCAACGGTGGGGTCGTTGCGTGCATCTTCGATGACGAGAACGACGACCGGGCGCTGGACATCCTCGAAGCGGTCTACCCCGGCCGGGAGGTCATGGGCGTCGACGCGCGCGAACTGTTCGCCCGTGGCGGTGGCATCCACTGCATCACCCAGCAGGAACCTGCCGCGCACTGACGCGTCTCCTCACGGGCGGGTTCGGATACGACCGGCGGGTTTGGCCTCATCGGACCCGCAATCTGTATCCGAACCCGGTGGAAGCCCCATCGGAACCAGGCTGTCGGTGGCGCGTGGCACCCTGAGCGGTGATGACCACCGTCCTTGATCGCTTCTCCCCCGCCACCCGCGCGTGGTTCGAGGGCACGTTCCGCGCGCCCACCCCGGCCCAGGCCGGATCCTGGGAGGCGATCAGCAGCGGCCAGCACACCCTGGTCGTGGCGCCGACCGGATCCGGCAAGACTTTGTCGGCGTTCTTGTGGTCGCTGGATCGGCTTGCCGCAGAGGGCGTTCCTGAAGATCCGCAGAAGCGCTGCCGGATCCTCTACATCTCGCCGATGAAGGCCCTGGCCGTCGACGTGGAGCGCAACCTGCGATCACCCCTGGTCGGAATCACGCACGCCGCCACACGATTGGGTGAGCCGGAGCCGGACATCACGGTCGCCGTACGATCCGGTGACACCACGGCACAGGACCGGCGGGTCTTCGCCAAGACACCGGCCGATGTGCTCATCACGACCCCCGAGTCGCTCTTCCTGCTGCTGACCTCGGCCGCCCGCGAATCCCTGCGGGGGGTCCAGAGCGTGATCATCGACGAGATCCACGCGGTCGCGGGGACCAAGCGCGGCGCCCACCTGGCGTTGTCGCTGGAGCGGCTCGATGAGTTGCTGGAGCACCCCGCCCAGCGGGTGGGCCTGTCCGCAACGGTCCGGCCCGTCGAGGAAGTGGCGCGCTACCTGGCCGGCGGGCGGCCGGTCAGCATCGTGCAACCGCCCATCGACAAGTCCTGGGACCTGGAGGTGGTGGTGCCCGTCCCGGACATGTCCGAGCTGGGTCAGGTGACCGGGGACCTGTCCGGTGCCGCTGCGGGGCCGGTGGAGCGTACGTCGATCTGGCCCCACGTCGAAGAACGCATCGTGGATCTGGTGGCCGAGCACCGCAGCACCCTGATCTTCGCCAACTCCCGCCGGCTCGCCGAGCGCTTGACCGCGCGACTGAACGAGATCTGGGCCGAACGACTGGATCCCGATGCGGCGCAGGAGGTTTCGGGACCACCGGCCCAGGTCATGGCCCAGGCAGGCGCCACCAAGGGGGCACCACCGGTATTGGCCCGGGCGCATCACGGCTCGGTCAGCAAGGAGCAGCGCGGCGAGATCGAGGACGCTCTCAAACGCGGTGATCTGCCCGCGGTGGTCGCCACCAGTTCTCTCGAACTCGGCATCGACATGGGCGCGGTGGACCTGGTCATCCAGGTCGAATCACCACCCAGTGTGGCCAGTGGTCTGCAACGGGTGGGCCGGGCCGGGCACCAGGTGGGCGCCACCTCGCACGGCGTGCTCTTCCCCAAGTTCCGCGGGGACCTGCTGCAGACCACCGTCGTGGCGCAGCGGATGCGCACCGGGCAGATCGAGGCGCTGCACGTGCCGGCCAATCCGCTGGATGTGCTGGCCCAGCAGATCGTGGCGATGTGCGCGATGGACGACTGGACTGTCGACGATCTGGAGCGGGTGGTGCGCCGCTCCGCGTCCTTCGCGACGCTGGCCCGGCCGCTGCTGGAGTCCGTGCTGGACATGCTGTCCGGGCGCTACCCCAGCGACGAATTCGCTGAGCTACGAGCGCGATTGGTGTGGGATCGCATCGCTGGCACGCTGTCCGGGCGCCGCGGCGCGCAGCGGCTGGCCGTCACCAGCGGGGGCACCATCCCCGACCGCGGCCTGTACGGCGTGTTCCTGGCTTCCGGGACCGGTCCGGGGCGCCGGGTGGGTGAGTTGGACGAGGAGATGGTCTACGAGTCCCGGGTCGGCGACGTCTTCACGCTCGGGACCAGTAGCTGGCGCATCGAGGACATCACCCACGACCAGGTGCTGGTCTCACCGGCGCCGGGCCAGCCCGGCAAGTTGCCGTTCTGGAAGGGCGACACGCTGGGGCGTCCCGCCGAGTTGGGTAGAGCCGTCGGTGAATTCGTCCGGACGGTGAGTGCGCAGGACGATCCCACGGCCCGGGATGAGCTTCGCGCGGCCGGCCTGGACGACTGGGCCTCGGACAACCTGTTGGGTTATCTGCGTGAGCAGCAGGAAGCCACCGGTCAGTTGCCGACCGACCGGCAGATCGTCGTCGAACGTTTCCGTGACGAACTGGGCGATTGGCGCATCGTCATCCACTCGCCGTACGGTGCCCAGATCCACGCACCCTGGGCCCTGGCCATCTCCGCCCGGCTGCGCGAGCAGTTCGGCCTGGAGGTCCAGGCCATGCACGGCGACGACGGAATCGTGTTGCGAATGCTGGACTTCGAGGTCGACGAGGGCGACCAACCGGTCGGGCAACGGCTGCTCGATGCGATCCTGCTGGACCCCGACGAAGTCGCCGAATTGGTGACGCGGGAGATCGGCGGCTCGGCGCTGTTCGCCTCCCGGTTCCGCGAATGCGCGGCGCGCGCCCTGCTCATCCCCCGCCGCCAGCCCGGCCGCCGCCAGGCGTTGTGGCAGCAACGTCAGCGGTCCGCGCAGTTACTCGAAGTGGCGTCCCGCTACCCGTCCTTCCCGATCATCCTGGAGGCGGTCCGTGAGTGTGTGCAGGACGTCTTCGACGTTCCCGCGCTCACCGGGTTGATGCGCGACATCGGGTCACGGCGGGTCCGCGTGACCCAGGTCGATACCCCCAACGCGTCCCCGTTCGCGCGCAGCCTGCTCTTCGGGTACGTCGCGCAGTTCCTCTACGAGGGCGACTCACCGCTGGCCGAGCGCCGGGCCGCGGCCCTGGCGATGGACCCGTCCCTGTTGGCCGATCTGCTCGGCCACGGTGAAGGTGCCGCCCTACGCGATCTGCTGGATCCCCAGGTCGTTGCGGCCACCGAGCAGGAGTTGCAGCGGCTCACCCCCGAACGCGCGGCTCGCGACGCCGAGGACGTCGTCGACCTGTTGCGCGCACTCGGTCCGCTACCCGCCGATGAGATCGCGCGGCGCACTGCCGTCGAGGGCCGTGATCAGGTGCCGCAATGGCTGGAGCAGTTGGAGCAGAGCCGCCAGATCTTCCCGGCCCGGTGGAGTGGCGTCGAGCACTATGCCGCTATCGAGGACGCCGGCCGCCTGCGGGACGCGCTCGGTGTCGGCCTGCCGCCGGGTATCGCTAGTGCGTTCACCGACAGCGTCCCGGACCCATTGGGCGATCTGCTGGCCCGCTACGGCCGCACCCACGGGCCGTTCGCGGTCGACGACCTCGCCGAGCACTTCGGTCTGGGCCGGGCGGTTGCAAGCACCGGTGCGCGGCGGTTGGTGGCGGAGGGTCGCCTGGTCGAAGGAGAACTGCGCCCGGACGGAACCGCGGGTGGCCTGGACCTGTGCGATCCCCAGGTGCTGCGACTGTTGCGACGGCGGTCACTGGCGAGCCTGCGCGCGGAGGTCGAACCGGTGCCGGCCCAGGATTTCGCCCGGTTCCTGCCCGCCTGGCAAGGCATGGGCGCCGGACAGCGCGGGATGGACGGGTTGTTCCGCGCCGTCGAGCAACTGGCCGGTGCACGACTGCCGGCCAGTGCCCTGGAGACCCTGGTCCTGCCCGCCCGGGTGCCCGGATACTCCCCGGCCATGCTCGATGAGGCGATGTCCACTGGTGATGTGCTCTGGCAGGGGCACGCGACACTGCCCGGGGACGACGGCTGGGTCTCGTTGCATCTGGCCGACGCGGCACCGTTGACGTTGCTCACCGGTGACGGCGGCGCCGACGGACCGGTGCACGAGGCCATCCGGCTCGCCCTGGCCGGGGGCGGCGCCTTCTTCTTCCGGCCGCTGCTGGACGCCGTCCGCCGGGCCGGGCAGGAGAAGGTCAGTGAGAAGGAACTCGTGGCGGCGTTATGGGATCTGGTCTGGGCCGGAGAGGTCAGCGGCGACACCATTGCGGCGTTGCGGGCGCGCCTCGGCGGCGGCCGGCCCGCGCACCGGTCGCGAAGCCGTGCCCCGCGCCGGGCCCATTGCGGCCGACCAGGTGGGGTCTCGTTGGGTTCGGGTCTGGCGGGCGGCGGGGCGACGCCGGCGGATGCCGTGGGGCGATGGACCCTTCTGCCGCTGCCCGATGCGAATCCCACCACGCGGATGCTGGCCAGGGCCGAAGTCCTGCTGGACCGTTACGGCGTGGTCACCCGCGGGTCGGTGACCGCCGAAGGGATCGACGGCGGTTTCGCCGGCATCTACCGCGTCCTGGCTGCTGCAGAGGAAGCCGGCCGGGTGCGGCGCGGCTACTTCATCGAAGGCCTCGGCGCGGCCCAGTTCGCCTCCGGGGGTGCGGTCGACCGGCTCCGGGCATCCAGCAAACCCGTTGGCACCACACGCAATCCATGGGACGGCCCCGCGCCGGTGGATCAGAGTCGCACCCTCGTCCTCGCCGCGGCGGACCCGGCGAACCCCTACGGCGCCGCCCTGCCGTGGCCGGACCGCACCGCAGACCCTGCCGGCGACGATCTGGGCAAACCGGCCCGCTCCGGCCACAAACCCGGCCGCAAGGCCGGTGCATTGGTGGTGCTGGTAGAGGGCGCTCTGATCCTCTACGTGGAGCGTGGCGGCCGCACGCTGCTGTCCTACTCCGATGACCCCGCGGATCTGCGAGCGGCCGCGGACGCGCTTGCCCTCGCGGTCCGCGAGGGCGCCCTCGGGCCGCTCACCGTGCGGTCGGCGGACGGTGACCCGGTCCTGGGTTCGGACCACCCGCTCGCGGCTGCATTGGCCGAGGCCGGATTCCATGTGACCCCTCGGGGCCTGCGGATCCGGACCTGAGCCAGTGCCCGAAGGAGACGTCGTCCACAAGACCGCGGATCGGCTCAATGCGGCGTTGGCCGGAGCGCCGTTGGTCGGTGTGGATCTGCGCTGGCCGAACGTGCCCGATGTCGAACTGCGGGGCCGCGACACCGTGGAGGTGGTGGCCCGGGGCAAACATCTGCTGCACCGGATAGCAGGCGGGGTCACGTTGCACACCCATCTGCGCATGGAGGGTTCGTGGCGCATCCGACCCACGGAACAGGTCACCCCCGCAGTCGCCCGGCGCGCCGATATCCGGGCCATCGTCGCCGACGAGCAGTGGGCCGCGATCGGCTACCGGTTGGGCATGCTCGAACTGCTCGCCACCGCCGATGAGGACCGGGTCGTCGGGCACCTCGGACCAGACATTTTGGCCGCGGACTTCGACGCGACCCGTGCGGTGAGGAACCTGCGGGCCAACGGTGAGCGCACCATCGGTTCGGCATTGCTGGATCAACGGAACGTCGCTGGGATCGGCACGATGTTCGCCGCCGAGTCGCTGTTCGCCACCCGGACCCCGCCGTGGCAGGGTGCGGCCGACAGCGATGTCGAGGCCATCCTGGCCAGCGCCCGGCGGATGATGCTGCGTTCGATGCAGCAGCCGATCCGCGACGTCATGGAGCAGGTGTCGACCCTCGAGGAGTCTGCTGTGCACGCCCGTAACGGCCGGCCCTGTCTGCGCTGCGGCGGGACGGTGCGCGTGGCCATGATCGGTGACCCGCCCCAGGAGCGCACGATGTTCTACTGCCCCACCTGCCAGGGCGGTCTGGGGCCGACCGACGACGGTAAGCGGCAGAACCCGCTGAGCTCAGGCCCGCGCAGCCAACGGTAGAAAGGCGGCTCAGGCGGCGGACACGACCGGGGCGGCGACGGGAACAGGCAGCCGGACGAGCGACTCCAGGGCTGCCACCCGATCGGAGACGAGCAGCAACGCCTCGGACATGGGCACATCCAGCGCATCGCAGATCATCGCCAACACCTCGGAGGAGGCTTCTTTCTCACCGCGCTCGATCTCGCTGAGGTAGCCCAGGGAAACGCTCGCCGCGGCAGAAACGTCGCGCAGGGTGCGGCCCTGGCTCTGACGCAGGCGGCGCAGCACGTCACCCAGCTCACGCCGTAGGACGATCATGGCGTCACCTCCTGCCCACCGGGTCCAAGCCGGACCTGCTGGTCCGATGGGGACAACTGTAGCCGCCACCCCGGACATTCCCGAGGGGGTTACGCCGCGCCGCGTGCCGCATCGATCAGCAGCCCCAGCGCAGCTTCGACGCTGGCTGCCCGGATTTCCTCCCGGGATCCGCCCAGCGACAGGATGCGCACGTCGTCCCCCGATTCCCAGGCGACGGCCACGAAAACCCGGCCGACCGGTGCGTTGCCCTGCGGATCCGGCCCCGCGACCCCGGTGGTCGCAATGCCCAGGTCGGCGCCGAGCACCCGGCGGACCCCGTGCGCCATCTGCCGGGCGACCTCCGCCTGGACCGGCCCACCGGCCCGCAGCAAGAAGTCGTCCACGCCCAGGACGCTGTGCTTGGTGTCGGTCGCGTAACTCACCACGCCGCCACGGACGACCATCGATGCTCCGGGGATCCCGGTCAGAGCAGCAGTGACCAGACCACCGGTCAATGACTCGGCGACAGCGACCGACAGACCGGCCGCCGTCAACTCCCGGATGGCCGGGGACGCCGCAGTCACGCCGCAGCCTTGCCCTGGCCGGCCGTCGTTCCGCCGGACGCCGGCCCCGAGGTCCCCGCCGACCGCAACGCCATCGCGCGGAAGACGTAGTCGACACCCGTCACCACGGTCACGACGAGCGCCGCGATCATGATGACCCACGCCACGATGTGCAGGAACCCAGTCAGCGGCAGCACGAACAATCCGATGGCCAACGCCTGCAGGAGGGTCTTCAACTTGCCGCCCCGGCTGGCCGGCAGCACACCGTGCTTGAGCACGATCAGACGCAGCACGGTGATGCCGATCTCCCGCACCAGGATGACGATCGTCAACCACCAGGGCAGGGCACCGATGATGCTCAGGCCCACCAGCGCCGTACCCATGAGGGCTTTGTCCGCGATCGGGTCGGCCATCTTGCCGAAGTCCGTGACCAGGTTGCGCGAGCGCGCCAGATGACCGTCCACCTGATCGGTGATCGAGGCCACCGCGAACACGACGAACGCCGCAACCCGCCACCAGGTCTGGTGTCCGCCGTCGTGCAGCAGCAGCCAGCCGAAGACGGGGACCAGCAGGATCCGCAGGACGGTCAGTCCGTTGGCGATGTTCCACACGCTGACGTCGTTCGGCGGCGTCGACGCCGGGTCGGGTTGTAGCGCCGGCGCGTGCGCCTCGATCCGCTGGCGCATCTGCTCGGCGGTGAGCGGCTCGCGCCGGGATCGGTGCTCGTTCACGCCCTGCGCTCCGCAACCAGGTCGATCCCGACGGTGTCGATCACGGTGGCGCGCACGATGTCGCCGACCGAGAGGTCGGCGACATCGCCGGTCAGGATGGTCTCGCCGTCGACGTCGGGACCCTGTTGCCCGGCCCGGCCGCGGATCTGGTCATCGTCGGCGTCGTCCGGGTCGCCGAGGGATTCCACGAGTACGTCGATCTGCTGGCCGACGCGCTCAGCGGCCCGTTGCGCGGTCAGCTCGTCGGCCAACGCCTGGAAGTGCGCCACTCGGGCAGCGATCTCGTGCTCGGGCAGCTTTCCCTCGTAGCTCTCCGCCTCGGTGCCGTCCTCGTCGGAGTATCCGAAAACGCCGATGACGTCCAGATCGGCGTGGGTGAGGAACTGCTCCAACTCGTGCAGATCGGCGTCGGTCTCGCCGGGGAACCCGACGATGACGTTGGACCGGATTCCGGCCTCGGGGCTGCGCCGACGAACGTCGTCCAGCAGCGTCAGGAAGGACTCCCGGGAGCCGAACCGGCGCATCCGGCGCAACAGTGGCTCGGAGGCGTGCTGGAAGGAGATGTCGAAGTACGGCACGACGCCGGGCGTCGAGGTCATGACCTCCAGCAGGTCCGGCCGGATCTCCGCGGGTTGCAGGTAGGACACGCGAACCCGCGAAATCCCTTCCACTGCAACCAGTTCCGGCAGCATCGTGTCCAGCAGCCGCAGGTCGCCCAGATCCTTGCCGTACGACGTGGAGTTCTCGCTGACCAGGAAGATCTCGCGCACATCGTGCTGACCGAGCCAGCGCGCCTCAGCCAAGACGTCCGCCGGCCGGCGCGACACGAAGGCACCGCGGAAGGACGGGATCGCACAGAACGCGCACCGCCGGTCGCACCCGGAAGCGATCTTCAACGGCGCCCACGGGCGACCGTCGAGGCGCGCCCGGATCACCCGCGGTGCGGCGACCGGCGACTCGATCGCGACGTCTGCGGCGGGGGCCCGGACATCACCGTGCCCGGGCAACGCGACCGCGCTGTCCTGCCGGGCCGCTGGAGAGATCGGCAGCAGCTTGCGGCGATCACCGGGGGTGTGCGCAGCAGGCGCGTGACCGGCGAGGATCGCCTGCAGATGCGAGGACATGTCCTGGTAGCTGTCGAAACCCAGCACGGCGTCTGCTTCGGGCAGTTGCTCGGCGAGGTTCTTGCCGTAGCGCTCGGCCAGACAACCCACGGCCACGACCGCCTGGGTGCGGCCGGTCTCCTTCAGGTCGCCGGCTTCCAGCAATGCGTCGATCGAGTCCTTCTTGGCCTGTTCGACGAAGCCGCACGTGTTGATGACGGCGACGTCGGCCTGGGCGGCGTCGTCGACCAGTTGCCAGCCCTCGGCGCTCAGGCGCCCGGCCAGTTCCTCGGAGTCGACCTCGTTGCGTGCACATCCCAGGGTCACCAGCGCCACGCTGCGACCCGCTATCTCGTCGACGCCCCCAAAAACCCCGCCCGCCAGTCTATGGCGCCGATGCACAGGTTCCGAACCGCCGTTGTGATCGAATGGCCAGGTGCCTGACGCTTCTTCGCTACTGATCATCGACGGCCACAACGATCTCCTCTGGGAGGCCCGCAAGCAGGTGGGTTACGACTTCGACCGGCTGGACGTGGGTGCGGACACCACCGGGCGCACCCACACCGATATCCCCCGGTTGCGTGCCGGTGGCGTCGGTGGGCAGTTCTGGTCGGTGTTCGTCCCGTCGGACCTGCCCGGCGCGACGGCCGTGACCGCGACGCTCGAGCAGATCGATGCCGCCCATCAACTGATCGCACGGTACGACGACCTGCAGTTCGCGCGCAGCGCCGAGCAGGTGCGGGCTGCCCTGGCAGACGGCCGCATCGCCAGCCTCCTGGGCGCTGAGGGCGGTCAGTCGATCGACTCCTCACTGGCCGCGCTACGCATGCTCTACGTGCTGGGTGTGCGCTACATGACGCTGACGCACAACGACAACACACCGTGGGCAGGCTCAGCGACCGATGTCGAACTGCCCGGCGGGCTGACTGCGTTCGGAGTCGAGGTGGTCCGGGAGATGAACCGCATCGGCATGTTGGTGGATCTGTCGCACGTCGCGCCCAACACGATGCAAGCCGCTCTCGATGCGACCCGCGCGCCGGTGATCTTCTCCCACTCCAGTGCCCGGGCAGTCTGCGATCACGTGCGCAACGTGCCGGACGACGTACTGACAAGGGTCTCGGACAACGGCGGCATCGTGATGGCCACGTTCGTGCCCGGATTCATCTCCCCGGCGGTCAAGGACTACTGGAAGGAACAGCAGGACGCGGCCATCGCGGCGAGCATCGATCCCAAGGATCACGCTGCGATAAAGGCGTTCCGCGCCGAGTTCGAGAAGCAGCACCCGGCGCCACGCGCCACGATCACTGACGTCATCGCCCACCTGCAGCACCTGCGTGAGGTCGCCGGGATCGATCACGTCGGTCTGGGCGGCGACTACGACGGCGTCGACCAACTACCCGACGGGTTGGAGGACGTCAGCGGTTACCCGCGGCTGTTGGCCGCGTTGCGGGACAAGGGCTGGTCGCAGGAGGATCTTGCCAAGCTGGCCAACCGCAACATCCTGCGCGTGCTGCACGACGCGGAAGCCGTTGCGGCCGACCTGCAGGGCAGTGAACCGCCGAGCCTGGTGCGGTATCAGTCCGCGACGTCCTGACGCAGCCGGCCGGCGTGGACGCCGGCCGCGATGAGGGCCGGGATCCAGCCGACCAGCAGGGCCCAGCCCGCCCCCGCCTGCAGGCCGGAGGGCAGCACGTCGAGGCTGGAGATGGTGGGCGACCCAGCAGCGGTGATGACGACGGCGGCTGCCCCAGCCAGGGCGCCGGCGACCAACATCACCCCCCAGGTGGCCCACATCATCGTGTATCCGAAGCGGCCTGGCGTGACCTCCCTGGCAGCAGGTGACACCAGGATCACCGGAACCAGCAGGACGACGAGCAGCGCCACCACGAAGTTGGGCAACGGGTGACCGTCGTCCGACCACGGCCACAGGACCAGCGTGGCCATCCGCACCAGCCCCGACCAACCCAGGTTGTTGGGCTGCAGCAGCGAGCCGAGCAGACTGGAGGCAGCCAGGCACAGTGCCCCGGCGAGCCCGGCCGTCAGACCGACGCCGAAGGCACCGGTCCAGCGACTCAGCGGCCGTGCTCGGTCAGACTCCACGCGTCCTCGGATCCGTCCTCGTCCGACGACGTCTCGGCGTCGTACACGTCCTGCGCGGCGGGCACATCCTCACCTCGCAACAGTGCCAGAGTCGTCGGCAGGTCGTCGGGCTTGACCAGGACGTCACGGGCTTTCGATCCTTCCGAGGGACCGACCACACCGCGCGATTCGAGCAGATCCATCAACCGGCCCGCCTTGGCGAACCCCACCCGCAACTTGCGCTGCAGCATCGAGGTCGAGCCGAACTGGGTCGTCACGATCAACTCGGCGGCCTGCAGCATCAGATCCAGGTCGTCGCCGACCTCTTCGTCGATCTGCTTCTTCGGGGCGACGACCGTGACGTCGTCGCGGTAGTGCACCTGTAGCTGGCTCTTGACGTGCGAAACCACTTCGTGCACTTCGGTTTCCGTGACCCAAGCACCCTGCACGCGGATCGGCTTGGAGGCCCCCATCGGCAGGAAGAGCGCGTCACCCTGGCCGATCAGCTTCTCCGCCCCTGGCTGGTCGAGTACCACTCGGGAGTCGGCCAACGACGAGGTCGCGAACGCCATCCGGGAGGGTACGTTGGCCTTGATCAGGCCGGTCACCACATCGACCGAGGGACGCTGCGTCGCCAGCACCAGGTGGATACCGGCGGCCCGGGCCAGCTGGGTGATGCGGACGATTGATTCCTCCACGTCACGTGGCGCGACCATCATCAGGTCGGCCAGCTCGTCCACGACCACCAGCAGATACGGGTAGGGCTGCAGGTCGCGTTTGCTGTCCGGTGGCAGCGTGACCTTGCCCGCGCGGACGGCCTTGTTGAAGTCGTCGACGTGTTTGAAGCCGAACGCGGCCAGATCGTCGTAGCGGGTGTCCATCTCGCGCACCACCCACTGCAAAGCCTCCGCGGCCTTCTTCGGATTGGTGATGATCGGGGTGATCAGGTGCGGAATGCCTTCGTAGGCAGTCAGTTCCACGCGCTTGGGATCGACCAGGACCATGCGGACCTCTTCAGGGGTCGAACGCATCATGATCGAGACGATCATCGAGTTCACGAAGCTGGACTTACCGGCTCCGGTCGCTCCCGCGACGAGCAGGTGCGGCATCTTGGCCAGGTTGGCCACGACGTACCCGCCTTCGACGTCCTTGCCCACCCCCATCACCATCGGGTGCTCGTTGCTGCGCGCCGCCTGGCTGCGCAGCACATCGCCCAGGCTGACCTTCTCGCGGTCGGTGTTGGGGATCTCGATACCGATCGCGGACTTGCCCGGGATCGGGGACAGGATCCGCACGTCGGCCGACGCCACGGCGTACGCGATGTTCTTGGACAGCGCGGTCACCCGCTCGACCTTGGTCCCCGAGCCCAGTTCGACCTCGTATCGGGTGACCGTCGGGCCCCGGGTGAACCCGGTGACCTGGGCGTCCACGTCAAAGGACTCCAGGGTGGTGCGCAGGGCCTCGACGACGCGGTCATTGGCTTCCGAGCGCGATTTCGGGGGCGTGCCCGGCAGCAGGATCTGGTTGGCCGGGAGGGTGTAGGTGACGTCGCCGCCGAGCGCGAGTTGCTCGACGCGCTGCGGGATGGGGGCCACCGGCGGGGCCTCCAGCGGCGGCGTGACATCCACCGGTTCGGGCGCCGCCTTCTCCCCCGGTCGCAGAACCCGGCCATCGGGTGACGTGCGTTCCGGCGCCGGGGCCGGTCCGCCCTTGGCCCGGACGGGCAGCACCTGGGCGGCCTGTTCGAAGGGTTCGTCCCCGTCCAGAGCCGGGTCGTCGGAGGGCGTACGCCGACGTCCCCGCCTGCGGGGTCGCCCACCATCGATCTGGTCACCGTGCAGGTCCTGCGCCACCGCGTCGACCGGACCGGACCCGTCGTCCTCGGGGCCGTGCTGACCCATCAGCCAGCGGTAGGTGTGCTGGATGCGGACCGGCACCTCGCGTACCGGAGTCGCCGTCATCACCAGCACCCCGAAGATGGTGACGATCACCAACACTGCCGCAGCACCCCAGGAGGAGATGGCAGCGGCGATCGGGCTGGAGGCCAGGAAGCCGACCATGCCCCCGGCGCTGCGAATGTCATCGGTCATGGCCGGAGCCGGGATGCCCTTGACGGTGCTGATCAGGCCACAGACCCCCGCCAGGAAGAGGGCGAGGCCGATCAATACCCGGTGCGTGGCCTGGTGACCCTTGGGCGAGCGCAACAGGTGACCGCCCAGCAGCACCAGGATGATCGGTAGAGCGAGGGCCACCATGCCGAAGGTTCCGGCGGCGACGGCGTAGATCGCATTACCGAAGGTGCCGCTCACCCCCCACCACTCGCGCAGCGCAACGACCACCGCGAGGGCGATCAGCAGGAAGCCCAGACCGTCGCGACGCTGCTCCGGGGTGACTTCGCGACCGGACATCGCGACGCTGCGCGCGGTCCCGCCGGCGGCGTGCGACACACCCATCCACGCCGACTGCACCGCGCGCACCGGCATCGGCAGTCCGCCGCTGCGTGCTTTCGTGCGGCTGGCCGGGGCCGAGGCGCGGGGAGCCTTGGCTGCAGGGCGGGCTGACTTCGCACCGGAGGGTTTCGCGCTCGAGCTGCGAGCCCGGCTCTTGGTCGAGGAGGTCCCGCGGCTCGCGGGCTGACGGGTGGCCACCGAAACAGGCTAGAGGACAGTCACATCTTTCACTTGCGTCACACGCCGCCGCGATCAGCGCGAATCGCACCGATCGCGGCGGCGGCGCGACCTACGCGGTGTGATGCACCGGTTGCAGCGCGTAGACCGGCGTGTCCAGCCCTTCGTAGCGCGCCTTCAACTGCAACGCCAGGTAGAGCGAGTAGTGCCGGGACTGGTGCAGGTTGCCCCCGTGCATCCACAGGTTCGGGACGTTCGTGGGCTTCCACATGTTGCGTTGTTCGCCCTCCCACGGTCCGGGGTCCTTGGTGGTGTCCGAACCCAGCCCCCAGCACTTGCCGAGCTGATCGGCGGTCTGCGGGTCGATGAGGTCGGCGACCCAGCCGTTCATCGAGTTGTAGCCGGTGGCGAACACGACCAGATCAGCGGGCAGTTCGGTGCCGTCGGCCAGGACCACCGCGTCCTTGCTCAGGTGGTCGATCTGTCCGTGGACCAGCTTCACGTCACCATTGGCCACCAGATCCGCCGAGCCGACGTCGATGTAGTAACCGGAGCCGCGTCGCAGGTACTTCATGAACAGGCCCGAGCCGTCATCGCCCCAGTCGTGCCAGAACCCGGCGCCCTCCAACCGGTCGTAGAAGTCCTTGTCGACCTCGGCCATCTTCTCGTAGGCCGGGATCTGGAACTGGTGCATGATCCGGTAGGGCAGCGAGGCGAAGATCAGGTCGGCCTTCTCCGTGGTCACTCCCGCGTCCACGGCCCGCTCCGAGTACAAGTCGCCCAGGCCGTACTCCATGAGCGACTCACTCTTGACGATGTGCGTCGAGGAGCGCTGCACCATCGTGACGTCGGCGCCGTTCTCCCACAGCGCCCCACAGATGTCGAAGGCGGAGTTGTTGGACCCGATGACCACGGCGCGCTTGCCGGCGTAGGCGTCCGGGCCCGGGTGGGCGCTGGAGTGGTGCACGTCGCCCTCGAAGACGTCCATGCCCTCGACCTCGGGCATCCGGGGTTTGCCCGACATCCCCGTCGCGAAGATCAACTGGCTGGGCCGCAACGTCACCGGTTGTCCGTCGCGCTCGACCTGCACCGTCCACTCACCGCGCTCCTCGGACCACGAAGCGCTCTTGGCCTCGGTGTTGGACCAGTAGGGCACCTCCATGACCTTGACGTAGGACTCCAACCAGTCGGCGATCTTGTCCTTGGGTGCGAAGACCGGCCAGTTGTCCGGGAACTTCAGGTAGGGCAGGTGGTCGTACCAGACCGGGTCGTGCAGGCACAGCGACTTGTACCGGCCCCGCCACTGGTCACCGGGCCGGGGGTGTTTGTCGATCACGAGCGCAGGCACGTCCAACTGCCGCAACCGGGCGCCCAGCGCGATGCCGCCCTGGCCGCCGCCGATGATGAGCGCGTACGGCTGGGTAGTGGAGCCCAGGGACTCGGCCTCCTCCTGGCGACGATCGGCCCAGGTCTTGCGATCGCGCCGGGCGCCGTGCTCGGCACCCTTGGCGCGCCGTACGCCGCGTGGTTCCTCGTGGCCCTTCAGCTCCCGCAGGGCGGTGAGCAGCGTCCACGCCTTGTCCTCACCCTCCTCCTGCGTCAGCCGCACCAGACCCTGGCCGCGGCCGATCCCGGTCTCGAAGGTGAACCACGCGGTCACCACACCCCCGTCCTCGGTGGTCGGCTCACTGGTCTCGAAGGAAGCCGGGTCGGTGCGCTCGAGCGTGTCCGTCAGCAGGTCACTGACGCCATCACGGCCCTCGACGGTGACGAGGTTCCAGGTGAACGACACCAGATCCCGCCAGTAGCTGTCCGTCGCGAAGAGCGCAGCAGCAGCCGGGATGTCCCGATCGCGCAACGCGGTTTCGAACGAGGACAACCAGTTCTGGGCCCGGGTCTGTGCGTCGGTCGCCGTCGAGACCGGGTGATCGGCAACGTGGGTCATGGGCTCTCAACTCCTTCATGTCGTACGGTGTGATCTACAGCACACCGCCCCGGCCACCGGGGCGGAACCGTTGCATCACGTTGCACGCGGCGAAAGTGGGATCCGATGCGCTCGACGTCAGCGGCGGCCGTCGCGCCCGGCGTCGACCTGGGCCTGCACGCGCGGCACCTGGTGCGCCTGCACGACGCCGTCCTGTCCGGATCGCGGCCGCCGGAGAAACCTCGTCCGGTCGTAGCTCGCTCCTGGGCGCGGATGATGTCCCTCGGCCTCGATCCGGACCGCCCGTTGCATCGCGACATCCTGCCGATCGACCAGGTAGCAGCGCGGCGGTCCGAGAGCGCACTGGCCCTGGTCGCCGACCAGATACGCAGCGTGCTGACCCGGGTTGCCGACGCTTCCCTGTTCATCGTGGTCATCACCGACCGGGACGGCGTCATCTTGTGGCGCGAGGGCTCACCAGCCATTCTGCGGCAAGCGGATTCGTTGGGATTCGCCCTCGGCGCGCAATGGGCGGAGACCTACGTCGGCACCAACGCGATCGGGACAGCGCTGGCCGAGCAGGCGCCTGTCCAGCTGTTCTCCGCCGAACACTTCGAGCAGCGCCAGCACCCGTGGTACTGCACCGCGGCGCCGGTCCACGATCCGCGGGACGGATCGCTCCTGGGGATCGTGGACGTGAGCGGGCCGGCGATGACCCTGCACCCGGCCCTCGTGGCGCTGGTCGACAGTGCCGTGCAACTGGCCCAGGGCGCCCTGTGGCAGCACCACGAGCGGCAGTTGCGTCGGCTGCGTGAGCAGTCGGGTCACCTGATCGCCACGGCCGGCAGTCCCATGTTGCTGGTCGATGACCACGGGTGGGTCGCCCATCGCGCAGGGGTCAGCGTGCGCGACCGCATCGCAGCGCCCCGAGCAGACCGGCCGTTGGCCGTGCCGGGGCTGGGTATGTGTCTGCCCGAGCGGGTCGGCGACGGCTGGCTGGTGCGCCCCGCCCCCAGCCCCCGGCGACTGTCCGCCCGGCTGGGTCGCGACGACACGCTGCACCTGGCGGGCGGACGCGAAGACCAACCGTGGACGGTGCCGCTCAGTCGCCGGCACGCCCAGATCCTGCGCCTGCTCGCGGGCGCACCGCAGGGCATGACCGCCGCCGCCCTGAGCACCCGGCTCTTCGGGGATGGCGAGCACGAGGTGGCCGTCCGCGCCGAGATCAGCCGGTTCCGCCGCGCCGCAGGGGCGCTCATCACCGCGGCGCCGTACCGCATTGCGGACGGCATCGACGTGTCGTGCGACTGATCGGGTCCGCGCTGCTACAGTTTTGGCCAGGTCAAGAGTCTCAGTCGTAAGCCCCGGCTGACTGAGCGGCAACCCTCCTTCCGCGGTGGGGTGCTCCGGGTGACGACCCGGCCGGATCGCAAACAGCGTGACGGCAAGCGCGGACCAGTTCTCCGCTCGCCTCCTTCGGCGCGCTCGCTGGTCCCTTGGACCGACGAGGAGCGTAGCTATGAGCATCACCAGCACCGTCACGAGCATCACCCGTACGCCGAGCACCGGCTTCCCCGACCAGGCGCCGACCGCCGTCCCCCATCCCGAGCACCCCAGCGCCCGCCGGTTGAGCATCGTCACCGATCTGCCGCGCCGTGGTCGCGGCGGTCTCACCGCGGCCGGTCTGCCGTGCACGGTGGCGCACGAGATCGGCGTACCCACGGTGCATCGCACAGTCGTGGACATCGCAAACTTCGACCACGGCGCGACCACGCCCGCACTGGTCGCCGTCAAGGAGACCGTCGACAAGGTCAGCCCCACCTATGGCTCGGTGCACCGCGGCGCCGGATTCGCCAGCCGCGTCACCACCGGCTGGTTCGAGGAAGCTCGCGCCGAGGTCGGCCGGTTCGTCGGTGCCCGGCCTGACGACGAAGTGATCTTCACGCGCAACACCACCGACGCACTGCGACTGCTCGCGCACGCGTTGCCGAGCGACGCGCTGGTCTTCGCCTGGCAGTCGGCGCACCACGCGGCGTTGCTGCCGTGGCCGGCCGGGCGCACCACGGCCCTGCGGGTGCCGACCAGCGTCGCGGATGCAGTGGATCTGCTGCAGACAGCGCTCGCGACTGCCGACCCGTCCGCCCCCAAGCTGGTGGTCCTGACGGGCGCGTGCAACGTCACCGGTGAAGTGTGGCCGGTCCGCGAACTCGCCTCTGTCGCAGCCGCGTTCGATGCCCGGGTGGTCGTCGACGGCGCCCAATTGGTGCCGCACCAAGCGGTCGACCTGGATGACCTCGGAGCGGACTGGATCGCGTTCTCCGGTCACAAGATGTACGCCCCGTACGGCGCCGGCGCCCTGGTCGGCCGGGCAGACTGGCTCGACGCCGCCGAACCGTATTTGCCCGCCGGTGGCGCCACGCACACCGTGTCCGATGACGGCATCCGGTGGCAGACCGGTCCGGCCCGACACGAGGGCGGCACCCCGAACGCCCTCGGCGCCATCGCCATCGCGGCCGCCTGCGCCACGCTGACCCGGCACCGCGAGGCCATCGACCGGCACGAGGAGGCCCTGGCCGCGCGTCTGCGCTCCGGCCTGGGCGACATCCCCGGCGTCCGCATCGTGTCGGCCCTCGGACCGGACCGGCCGAACGTCGGCGTGGTCACCTTCACCGTCGATGGCTGGGACAGTTCGCTAGTCTCGCAAGTGCTTTCGGATGAGGACGGCATCGCGGTGCGCGACGGACGCTTCTGTGCGCACCTGTTGTGCGACGCCGTGGTGGGGCAGAGCGCCGCTGCCGTGCGCGCGAGCCTCGGCCTGGCCACGACCGTGGATCACGTGGACCGCTTGATCGCCGGCGTACGCCGATTGGTCACCTCCGGCTCCGCCCTGCCCTACCGCCATGTGCCCGGTCAGGGCTGGGAAGCGATCGGCGACCCGCGGGACCTGAGCCAGCCCCGCCCCTGGTAGCACCCATACAGACCGACACCACCCGCCTGCCCTTCGCCCTCTCCCCAGCCGGGTTGGCTCTTGCGACCTTCCTCACTCGCGATATAACGTGTTCTCGACAACGCGATATATCGTGATGGGAGAGGTAGATGCAGGCCTGGGAGATCCGTGAGCCGCAAACCCTGAAGATCGGCGACGACGGGCCCGCGACCGTTCGCACCGTGTCGGTGTCGATCGTCGGCGGCCAGGTCGATGTCGTCACCCACGGCGACGCGGCCGGTGCGACCCTCGAGGTCCACGAATTGCGCGGTCGACCGCTGCAGGTGACCTGGGACGGAAACACGCTGAAGGTCACGCACCTCAAGGTCGAGGGCGAGAACATCTGGGAGACGCTCAAACGTCTCGGTTCATCAGCAGCGCAGGACCGGGCCCGCATCTCGATCGCTGTCCCCGAGGGCGTCACTGCGAAACTGAACACGGTTTCCGCGCAGGTGCTGGCCAGCGGCCTGACCCGACCGGCGAAGATCAACACCGTCAGCGGCGGCATCACACTCGACCACATCACCGACGCGGTCGACGTCAACACCGTCTCAGGGACGATCGAGCTGCACGGCCTGGTCGGCTCCCTGAAGGCCAACGGCGTCTCCGGCAACATCACGGTGCATCGCAGCCGGATCGACCCGGTCAAACTCAACACCGTCTCCGGCGACATCACCCTGGACCTGCTCAGCGCCAAGACCTCGATCTCCTCGACCGCGGTCTCCGGTGATGTGCTGGTCCGTGTGCCCGACGCCGACGGCTTCGACGTGCAGTTGAGCAGTCTCAGCGGTGCCGCGATCGTGGACGGGCAGCGCATCGGCAACCCCGGCACGCGTGGTGGCGGCCGGCTGTCGGAGGGAAATCCCACGCTACGGATCAAGGCGAGTTCAGTGTCCGGCGACGTCGTCGTGATGCGAGCACAGGCGGTCGAGCAATGACACCGATCTTCCAACACGGCCAGCTACGGCTCTACCTGTTGGCCCTGCTCGACCAGGGTCCGCGGCACGGCTACGACATCATCCGGGACCTGGAGGAACGCTTCGGCGGGCTGTACACCCCGAGCGCTGGCACGGTCTATCCGCGCCTGGCCAAGCTCGAGGAGGAAGGCCTGGTGTCGCGGACCGACGACGGCCGGAAAGCGACGTACGTCATCACCGAGGCCGGGCGCAAGGAGGTGCGCGACCGCAAGGAGGACCTGGGTGAACTCCAGGCTGACCTTGAACGGTCGGCCCGGGAACTGGCCGATGAGGTGCGGGCTCGGGTCCACGGCAGCGCCACAGACCTGCGGGCGGAGTTGAAGGCGGCGGCACGGGAAGCGCGACGGACGGCAACCACCGTGCCCGGTGCGAACAAGATGGAATCGCCCGCGTGGCAGGGGTTCTCCGGCTCCGGCCCGGAGATCGCGGCTATCGAACGGAGCCTGCGGGATCTGAGCAAAGCGGTCCGCAAGGCCGCGACCGGCAAGCACACCACCCCGCAACTACGCCAGACCGTCCTCGCGGCACTGGAGGAGGCGCAGCGGCAGGTGCGCGACGCCCTACGCCAGGCCGGGTCCTAACCTGGCTGGGTGAGCGACACCGTGGATACCCAGCAGGCCGCTGACCTGCTCGGTGTCCAGGTGTCCACGATCTATGCGTACGTCAGTCGCGGCATCCTCTCGCCGCTGCCGGGCCAACCTCGCTCGCGGGGTTCACGATTCGACCGCAATGCAGTTGCCGGCCTGGTGCAGCGCCGGAAGCGGACCCGCGCGGGGACGTTCGAGCTCGCGGTCCAGACCCAGATCACCCGGATCGACCCCGCGGGCCGGTTGTTCTACCGCGGGCGGGACGTCGCCCAACTTGCGGCGACCGAGCGCTTCGAGGATGCCGCTGAAATCCTCTGGGGCACTGACGATTCCACAACCTGGCCGCTGATGGCCGAAGCGATCGATCCGCGTGAGGTGCCCTCCGGCGACCGCATCCGGGCGGCCATCCTCAGTACCGGTCTCGGTCGCCACGACGACTTCCCCACCGCGGCGCGGCGCTCCATCAACGCCGCCGTGGCATCGCTACCGGTGATAGGCACCGAGTCCACCGGAACCATTGCGGAGCAGCTGTGGCCGAAACTCACTGCCCAGCAGCCGGATCCGCAGCGGATCAGCACGTTGAACGCAGCGTTGATCCTGCTCGCCGACCATGAACTGGCCACCTCGACGGTGGTGGCCCGCGCCACCGCGGGCACCCGCGCCGATCCGTACCACGTGCTGCTCGCCGGTGCTGCCGCGCTGGCCGGACCGGCGCATGGGGCGGCCTCCGGCGCGGCGTACGACGCCCTGATCGTGAGACCCGAACTCGCCCAGGTGCCAGCCGGTTTCGGTCACCTGGTCTACCGCGACACCGATCCGCGATTCGACGCACTCATCGCGACGATGGAACCGTGGGCGCCCCAGGTGGTGCGGCGCGTCGACGACCTGACCATCGCCGTACGCCGAGTGCATGGCGCTGCGCCGAACGTCGACCTGGCGCTGGCCGCACTGAGCATCGCCGCCGGCGCGGAACGGTGGGCCGGCGAGGTGATCTTCCTGATCGCGCGCCTGGCGGGATTCGCAGCACACGCCATGGAGGAACAGGGACAGCCGCTGCGGTTCCGGCCGCAGGCGGACTACATCGGCGATCCCGGCACCGGCACCGGAGCGGCCGGACCGCAGTAACGCGACGACGGTCGGATGATCTTGGTGTCCGCAGCCTGTTCGAGGATGTGCGCCGTCCACCCCACCACCCGGCTCACGGCAAAGGTCGGTGTGAACAACGTCCGGTCCAGGCCGCACGCATCCATCACGACCCCCGCGTAGTACTCCACGTTGGCCCGCAACATGCGCCCCGGTTTGGCTTCGTCCAGTACCGCCACGACTTCGTTCTCGGCAGCGATCGCCAATTGCGCTGTGTCACCACCTAATTCGGCTGCCGTCTCGCGCAGCAGCTCCGAGCGAGGATCCAGCCCTCGGTAGATCGCGTGGCCGAAGCCCATCACCCGGTCCCCCGCGGCGAGTTGGGCCCTCGCCCAGACGGCCGCCCGGTCGGCGGTGCCGATCGCGTCCAGCGCATCGAGCGCCCGGCTCGGTGCACCGCCGTGCAGCGGGCCGGACAGAGAGCCGAGGGCCGCCACGACGCAGGCAGTGGTGTCGGCGCCGGTGGAGGCGACCGTGCGCGCGGTGAAGGTCGAATTGTTGAAGCCGTGGTCAATCGTCAGGATCAGGTAGCGGCTCAGGGCCCACACCTGCTGCGGCGTCGGATCCGCTCCGGTCACCAACCACAGATAGTTGCCGACGTAGCCCAGATCCGGCCGCGGATCGCGCGGCTGCTCACCACGGGCGACCGCGTGACATGCGGCCACCAGCCAGGGCAGGCCGGCTGCGACACGCAGCGCCGCCGACTCCCGCTCGGCCGTCGCCAGATCCCACAGCGGCCGGTCGTGGGTCAGCGCGCCGAGTGCCGACAGGGCCGTGCGCAGATCGGCCAACGGTGTACCCGAGGAACTCGCCCGGATTGTCTCGAGGAGCGAATCACGCACTGATGCAGTCACTTCCGCAGCGGCCCGAATCGTGTCACCCCACTCCAGAGACTCCTGCCGTGTCGCCGGGAGCGTGCCTCGCAGGACCAGATGCCAGGCGTCCTCGAAGGTGCGGTGCCGCGCGACCTGGGTGGCGTCGTACTGGCGATAGTGGAAGAACCCCTCCTGCCCACGGACGTCACCGACCCCGGTGTCCGCCACGATCAGGCCAGCCAGTCCGCGAGGCGCCCGCGGCGCCGTATCTGTATCGATGCTCATGAGGCACAGCCTGGGCGCGGCCAGCGGCAGCGCCAATGTTGACGCCGTCAACCTGCCGAGGTCGCATACACCGGCGATCCGGGTTCGACACCCGCACCATCGGAGGGCGACACCAGCAGCGCCACCTCGGCGCCAGCGGGGACCCGATAACTGCCGCGGGCACTCGGAACGATGCCGACGGCCGCTCCGGCGCCGGCGAAGATCAGCGTCCCGCCTGTGGCGTTAACCCGGGAGCCGGCGGTGACCCGCTGCCACCCGGGTCGTTCCAAGGGTCCGGATGGTTGCTGCGGCAGCGCGACTGCCCAGGAGTTGAGCGCCCAGTACGTCGCGTTCGCAGCCTGCGGCACGGATGCCAGGGGTGACCGGAGACCGGCCGCGGCCATCGATGCGGCGGCCGCGCGCGCCGTACCCCTGACCTGCGCACTCGCGACCGGCCGACGAATGCCCACCAGATAGGGCCAGCCCCCGGTGAAGAGGCGTCCCTTGGTGTAGAGCGGGACGTAGCTGACTCCGGCGTGAATCGCCTGGATCGTCATCCCGTTGCCGATGTACATCATCACGTGGCGAGCATGGCCGGCGCCGTCGCGATCGTAGGTCCCGCTGAAGAGCAGGTCACCGGGCAGCAATGACCTCAAGGCCGTCACCGGCTGCAACTCGTCGTCGTGCAACAGCTGGTTGGACAGGTCGCTCGGCGGGTACTGGTCGTACCAGTTCGAGACCTTGGTGAGGTCAACGCCGCCGGCGCGGTACGCCTGCAGCACGAGCCCGGCGCAGTCGTACCCCACCGACCTCCCGGGATTGCCGGTGCCGCCCCACAGGTAGTCGGTGCCCAGGTTTGATCTGGCGAATTCAATTGCGGCAGCAACGTGTTGGGCGCGACTCGCGCTCGGTCCGGCTCCCAACGGGGCAACCCAGGTCGAGACATTGAACGGGCTCGGCGATCGCAGCCGACTCCATACCGTGGCGTCCAGCTTCGTGACCGGCGGATAGCCGCCCTTCTTCATGAAGGCATCCAGCGCCGCCTGGGTCTTTGTCCCCCACCGGTCCGTGATCTTGCCCGGGTCCATGCCGATCGCGCGCTGCATCAGATAGACCGCGGTGCCGTTGTATCCGGGGTATTGCACGTTGCCAGCCCCGCTACCGGCCTGGGCGAGATAGGGATTGGCGTACGGCGCGGCCGGGCACCATCTGCTGTCCGGCGTCAGATTGCCCGTCCTGGTGAAGGGCTGAACGGTGGTCGCGCAACGCGCCAGCGGCGTCTCGGTACCGGTCGGCCACCCGGCGCCCGTCAGACCGCCCAGGGCAGTGAAGCGGGCGAACATGGGTCCGCCCACGACGTACGCCGATCCGGTGATCGTTCGGTAGGCGGCCGCAGTGGACGGGGTCTGGGAAGGTCGGGCCAGGGCCTGGGCAAAACCGGTGTATCCGTTGATCCGGGTGACCTTTTGGGTGTCCTGGGTCGGCCAACCCCACGAGGGCACCCAACCCGACTGGATCCCCGAGCCCACGACGAAGGCGCCACCCGTCGTCGCGGCAACAACACCGTGTTGATACCTCCGGTAGACCCCCGCCAGGCCGTAGGCGGTCGCCCGCTCGAAGTCCGCTGTCGGGTTGCCCAGCCCTGGTGTCCGGGCGGCCTTGGCGCGGGCGGCAGCGATCAGGTCCGAGGTGTCATCTGCGCGGGCGCTGGGCGTGCCTATAGCCAGAGCGAGCCCGGCAAGCGTCACAGCGGTGAGGATGCGCTTCATCACTCCGCCATCTTCACGATGCGGTCCCATCACGGGTCGGTGGCTGGAGAACTGAACGGGTCACACCCTACGGCGGGCGCCTGCACACCCGGTGACCTATCCACCGTTCGTCGGCTGCAGTCAGATCCCCCGCAAGAGGGCGGCGTCGCGCACGATCGCGTCCAGACCGTCCCGCGAGGCGCGCTGACTGACCGCCGACGCCGAAATCCCCTCGGCCTGCGCGATCTGCCGTTTAGTCTCCTGGCGCAACATCCGGTGCAGGATGCGCAGGGACCGGTCGTCGAGCCGGGCCAGCAGATGATCGCGGGTGGCCAGCGCAGCGTTGACCGCGTCCTGCAGTTGCTCCTGGTCCGGCCCCAGGCGGGCGATCGTGCGCACCGTGCGGCTGGATGGGGCACGCTCCAACCGCTCGGCCTCGACGATCGCGTCCCGGGCCGCCCACCAGCCGGGACCGTCCTGGACACCGGTACGCCGATCGAGCACCTGGACGTGGCCCCAACCCAGCCCGCAGCGCAGGTCGGCATCCGGCCGCCCGACGCGCAGATCCATCCGGATGAGCAGGGCCGCATGCAGCGCGGCACCGATGGTGCGGAAGCCGCCCTGGAACTCATCTCCCGCCTGGATCTGCAGAGGCGCCGTCGCGACGAGATCCCCGCCGAGCGCGTCGGCGCCTTCTGCGAGCGCCGCAGTGAGACGATCGTGCAAAGCACGACGGTCGGTTTCCCCTCGGGAGCCCACGAGATCACCGATCAGCGTCGCGACGACTGCCCCTGTCATGAATGAAGGATATGACTTTATTTTCCGGAAATGAAGTCCCTAGCTTCATCTGTACCGAATGAAGGTCGCCGTGCGCTCCGCGATCACCGCTCTGGGCTGGCTGGTCCTGGCGTTGACCGCCGGCGCGCTGGCGACCCGTTGGCTGGACACCACCCGGTGGCACCTCCCGGTGGTCCAGTCGGCCTTCCCGATCGCCGGCTGTGTCGCCGTCGCGCTGGCACTGACCGCCCTGGTGGCAGCCGCCGTCACCCGGCGCTGCCGGTTCGCAGTCGCCGCCTGTGTCGTCGCCCTTCTACCGCTCGCCCTGGCCGCAGGCGCCGTCCGATCGGACACGATCGCCGCAGCGGACTCTGACGAGATCCTGATGTTCTCCAACATGCGGGCGGGCGGTGCGGATCCGGCCACTCTGATCCATCTGGTCAATGAGCACCACGTCGACACCCTGGTCCTTGCCGAGGTGACTGCCGACGGGTTGGCCGGCCTCGACCGGGCCGGCCTGTCCGCCCTCCTGCCCCACCGCGAGGGGCGCACCGCCTACCCCTACGCGGGCACCATGGTGCTCAGTCGCCACCCGTTGACGTTGCGCGGCCTGGGCGTCGACGGTGCCGGTTTCTACCAGCCCATCGTCACCGTCGAGGCGAGCCACAGCTATCTGCTCCACGCGGTCCACACCTATGCGCCGATCGGCCGCAACACTCCGTTGTGGCGTGAGCAGCTGGCAACCCTCCAGCGGTGGCGGCAGGCCCAACCGACTACCGAAACCATCGTGATGGCAGGCGATTTCAACGCCTCGAGCGCGATGCCGGGATTTCGCGGCATCGCGGACACCATGACCGACAGCCTGCGTGCCACGGGCGCCGGCTGGGTGCGGACCTGGCCCAACGAGTCCCGGATCCCGCCCTTCATCCAGCTGGACCACATCCTGGTGCGGGTGCCCGGCAAGCCTTCGCCGGTCGTCGCCTCCGGGGTGGACCAGGTCGGCGGCACTGATCACTACGCGGTCTGGGCGAGGCTGTCGGTGGCCCCTGGCACCATCGGTTCGTGACCAGTTTCGCCATCACCCTGATCGCGATCGGCATTGCGGATCTGACCCACGGCGCCGGTCCGGTCCGCGGTGCCCGGCTCCTGGTCGGGCCCGTCGTGGTGCTGGTCCTCGGTGTGCTGACCGATGCCCACGGCGCAGCGATACCGCTGCTGATCGTGGGTGCGCTGACGTGTGTGCTCTGGCAGGTGCTGTCCGCTCCGGGTGATTCGGGTACGCCGCATCCCGCCTTCGCGTTCACCGCGCTCGCGCTGGGGCTGGCAGTGCTCCTGCTGTGCTGGAACGCCGGACCGCCGGTAGGCGGCGTGCTCGCACACTGGGCCGATCGCGCAGCGATCCCGGGGCTGGACCGGGTCGGCGTCGACGGAGCCGCCCTCATCATCGGTCTGTTCCTGGTCCAGTTGAGCACGGGGAACGTCATCGTGCGGTTGATCCTGCGCGCGATCGGTGCGATCCGGCCGCCGGGTCAGCCCCAACCGTCCGACACGCTACGCGGAGGGCGGCTGCTCGGGCCGATGGAGCGGGTGTTCATCCTCGGGTTGGCACTGGCCGGTCAGGTGACCGCGGCCGGCATCGTGATCGCCGCCAAAGGGCTCCTGCGGTTCCCTGAGCTGACGGTCCGCCGGGATCGCACCGAGACCCAGGGTGTCGGCATCGATGCGGTGACCGAGTACTTCCTGGTCGGCAGCTTCGTCAGCTGGCTGGTCGCCCTGAGCTGCGTCGCGGCCGCCCACCTGCTCCTCTAGGGCGAAACTCAGGCGTCGATGACGATCGGGATGATCATCGGCCGGCGGCGCAGTTTGCCACCGACGAAACCACCCACCGTGCGCCGGATGATCTGCTGCAACTGGTAGGTGTCCGTGATGCCCTTGGCCCGGGCCTCTTCGAGCGCCTGCTCGACCTTGGGTCGCACCTGGTCGAAGACCGCTTCGTCCTCGGCGAACCCACGGGTCTGGATCTCCGGACCGGCCGCGATCTTGCCCGATGCGGCATCGCGCACCACGATGATCGTCACGAAACCCTCGTCGCGCAGGATCCGGCGATCCTTGAGCAAGGTCTCGTCCGTCGTACCCACCAACGAGCCGTCGACGTAGACGTAGCCACAGGGCACGGCGCCGGTGATCGCCGCCTTCCCGCGCACCAGATCCACGACCACACCGTTCTCGGCCAGCAGGACCTGTTCGCGCGGGACACCCGTGGCCACGGCCAGTTCACCGTTGGCCTCAAGGTGGCGCCACTCGCCGTGGATCGGCAGCACGTTCCTGGGTTTGACGATGTTGTAGCAGTAGAGCAACTCCCCCGCCGACGCGTGCCCCGACACGTGCACCAGCGCGTTGCCCTTATGAACCACCTTGGCGCCCAAGCGCATCAGGCCGTTGATGACGCGGTAGACGGCGTTCTCGTTGCCGGGGATCAGCGACGAAGCCATCAGGACGGTGTCGCCGGGGCCGACGTCGATGTTGTGGTCGCGGTTAGCCATCCGCGACAGCGCCGCCATCGGCTCACCCTGCGACCCGGTGCAGATCAGGACGATCTTGTTGTCCTCGAACTTGTCGAGCTTCTTGGCATCGACCAGCACGCCGTCCGGCACGTGTAGGTAGCCCAGGTCGGCAGCGATGCCCATGTTGCGCACCATCGACCGGCCGACCATGGCGACCTTGCGGCCGTGCTTCTGCGCCGCGTCCAGGACCTGCTGCACGCGGTGCACGTGGGAGGAGAAGCAGGCCACGATGATGCGGCGTTCAGCCTGCTGGAAGACCTGCTCGATGGCCGGGGTGATGCTCTTCTCCGGGGTGGTGAAGCCCGGGACCTCGGCGTTGGTGGAGTCGGTCAGGAACAGATCGACCCCCTCCTCGCCCATCCGCGCGAACGCCCGCAGGTCGGTGATCCGCCCGTCCAGCGGCAACTGGTCCATCTTGAAGTCGCCGGTGCACAGCAGGCTGCCGCCCGGGGTACGGATGAAGACCGCGAGCGCGTCCGGGATCGAGTGGTTGACGGCGACGAACTCGCAGTCGAAGTTGCCCAGCTTCTCGCGTTGTCCTTCGCGAACTCCCATGGTGTACGGCGTGATCCGGTGCTCCTTGAGCTTCGCCTCGATCAGGGCGAGGGTCAGCGTCGATCCGATCAACGGGATGTCCGGCTTCAGGCGCAGCAGGTAGGGCACCGCACCGATGTGGTCCTCGTGGCCGTGGGTCAGGATGATGGCCTCGACGTCATCGAGGCGGCTCTCGATGTACTCGAAGTCCGGCAGGATCAGGTCGACGCCCGGATGATCCTCGGGGAAGAGCACGCCGCAGTCGACGATCAGCAACCGGCCGTCGTACTCGACGACGGTCATGTTGCGGCCCACCTCGCCCAGTCCACCGAGGGCGACCACCCGGACGCCGTCGCGGGCAAGTGGGGGTGGCAGGGTCAGTTCGGGGTGCGGATGGCTCACCGCTCTATCGTGCCCTATCCCCTGGGACGCCAGAGGGTCAGGACAAACCGGAGGCCGCGAGCGCCGTACGCAACAGGTCGTGCTGCTCCTGGTTGGCGGGCAGCAGAGGCAACCGGCAGAAGTCGGAGTTGATCACGCCGAGTTGCTTCAACGCGGCCTTGGCCATGATCGCGCCCTGGGTGACGGTCATGATCGCGTTCATGGCCGGGATCAGGGCGGTGTGGATCGCACGGGCCGTGGCCAGGTCGCCTCGGTCGACGGCCTCGATCATCGCGCGGAACTGGTTGCCCGCGACGTGTCCGGTCACGGCCACGTGGCCGACCGCGCCGATCGCCAGCCAGGGCAGCGCGAGCACGTCGTCGCCGGAGTACCACAGCAGGTCGGTCTCGGCCATCAACTGGCTGGCGGCGTAGAGGTCGGCTTTGGCGTCCTTCAGGGCCCGGACCTGCGGGATCTCAGCGAGCGCCCTGATCGTGTCACTGGCCAGGGGCATTCCGGTGCGCCCGGGGATGTCGTAGAGCATGACGGGCACGTCGGCCGCCTGGGCGATCGCTCGCACGTGCTCGACGATGCCGGCCTGCGGCGGCTTGTTGTAGTACGGCGTGACGACCAGTGCGTTGTGCGCTCCCGCGGCGACGAGGGCGTTGGCGGCGGCAACCGAGTGCCGGGTGTCGTTGGTGCCGACACCGGCAGTGATCCTGACGCGGTCGCCGACGGCCTCGACGACCGCCCGGACGGTCTCCACATTCTCTTCGTCAGTAGTGGTCGCCGACTCCCCCGTCGTGCCGTTGACCACCAGGCCGTCATGTCCGTTGTCGGCCAGGTAACTGGCCAGCTTCTGCACCCCGTCGAGATCCAGGTCGCCGTCGTCGGTCATGGGCGTGACCATCGCGGTGATCATGCGCCCGAACGGAGTGTCAGTCATGAGGCCAGATTAGTGCGCGGTGACCGGTGCTCCACGAGGCCGGAATCCGCGCTATCCCGCCGTTCGCGGGGTTCGCCGCAAGTCGTGCGGAGTCGGTGCCAGCCAGCCCCGGATCCTGCCGTGCGGGCGGGCGCAATCGCAAGAAAATCGATCCGTCGGCGCGGGCGCCGGACCGGGAGTTATGAAATCGCGTTGTCACCCGCTCGGGGGTCCGGGTGACAACGCGATCACCAGGTACATCGTGCAGGGTCTTCCCAGTGTTACTCAAAGTTTCAAATATGTTCTGGATCACGCCCCTGGGCCGGTAACACTTTGGGCTACTGCTGTCCTGCGTTCTCGGTGTAGTCGGGGTCCGCCGCTAGGGTTGCCCTCGTGCGGCAATACCTCGATCTGCTGAATCACGTCCTCGAGCACGGCCAGGCCAAGGAGGACCGGACCGGCACCGGGACCCTGTCCACCTTCGGCTATCAGATGCGGTTCGACCTCGCGGACGGTTTCCCGGCGCTGACCACCAAGAAGCTGCACCTGCGCTCGATCATCGGCGAGTTGCTGTGGTTCCTGCGTGGCGACACCAACGTGGCCTGGTTGCACGAGCGGGGCATTAGCATCTGGGACGAATGGGCCGATGAGTCCGGTGACCTCGGCCCGGTCTACGGCCACCAGTGGCGCTCCTGGCCGACGCCGTCCGGTGACACCGTCGACCAGATCGCCAACGTCATCGAGGCGATCCGCACCAACCCCGACTCCCGAAGGCTGATCGTCTCCGCCTGGAACGTCGCCGAGGTCGACCAGATGGCGCTTCCGCCGTGCCACACGATGTTCCAGTTCTACGTGGCGCCCGCCGACGCGACCGGTCAGCGTCGGCTGTCCTGCCAGCTCTACCAGCGCTCGGCGGACGTCTTCCTCGGGGTGCCGTTCAATATCGCCTCCTACGCCCTGCTGACGCACATGGTCGCCCAGGTGACCGATCTGGTCCCCGGTGAGTTCGTGCACACCCTGGGCGACGCCCACCTCTACAGCAACCACATCGAGCAGGCCCGGTTGCAACTGACCCGGCAGCCCGGCCCACTACCGACCCTGCGGCTCAATCCGGCGCGGCGAGCGATCGACGAGTTCGATCTGGCGGACATCACCCTGGAGGACTACGTCGCCGCTCCGACGATCAAGGCCCCGATCGCAGTCTGATGACGATCTCCTTGATTGCCGCCGTTGCTCGCAACGGCATCATCGGTCGCGCCGGTGGCATGCCCTGGAAGGTGCCCGGCGAGATGGCGCACTTCAAGAAGACGACCATGGGTTATCCCCTGGTGATGGGGCGCACGACCTTCGAATCGGTGGGTGTGCTGCCCGGCCGCAAGATGGTGGTGCTGACCTCCGATCCGCAGTGGACCGCGCGCGGCGTGACCGTCGCGCACAGTGTGGACGACGTGCTGCTGCTCAGCCAGGAGCGGGACATCTTCATCGCCGGCGGCTCGAAGGTCTACGAGCAATTCCTGCCGTACGCCGACCGCCTGGTCCTCACCGACATCCCGTTCGCCGCCGAGGGAGACACCTCGTTCCCCGGCTGGCCGATCGCCAAAGACCCTGCCTGGCAACAGGTTTCGAAGGAGGATCACCCGGGCTTCATCGTCCGGACCTACGAACGGACCCGCCCGCGCACGCAGGTCATCCGCGCACCGTGGGCAGCCGCCGGCGCCGACAAGAAGGTCGGCGCCAGCTGCGCGATCATGCGCGACGGCCGTGTGCTGCTCACCCGCCGCGAGGACAACGGCTTGTGGTGTCTGCCCGGCGGAGGCGTCGACGCCGGTGAGACCTGGGCGCAGGCGGCGGCGCGCGAAGCAGCGGAGGAGACCGGTCTGCAGGTGCGGATCGACTCGGTCCTGGCGGTCTATGCCGACCCCGACGCGGTCATCGTCTACGCCGACGGCCGGCGCAACCAGGTCTTCGGGGTCTGCTTCCGGGCCAGCACCGACGACGAGGCCGGGCTGTCCGACGAGGTCACGCAGGTCGGGTGGTTCACCCGCTCGGAGACGATGCGCCTGCCGATCGTTGTCACGCACCGTCCCCTGGTCGATGCTGCGTTCGAACCTGTCGATACCCCAACGGTGTTCACCTGATGGCTGATGCATCCGTGCGGTTAGCGGGACCCCAGGACGCCGACGCGATCGGCGAGGCGCAGGCGGATCTGTTCCGATCGGCGTACGGCGAGCTGCTCGCTGCCGAGGTGCTGGAGGCGATGACGCCGCAGGCCTTCGCCGACGGGTGGCGCACGTCGCTGACCAACCCGCCCAGCAACGAACACTTCCTGCTCCTGGCCTCCGACGAGCGGGCGCAGGTCGTGGGGCTCGCGGCGGTCGTCCCGAGCACGGAGCACGGCGTCGCCGAGCTGAGCCTCTTCGGGGTGCGCCCTGCCGCACGCGAACAGGGCCACGGCTCAAGGCTGTTGAACGCGGTCGCCGACCTGCTGAAGGAGGGCAACGCCGTCGCGGTCGAGGTGTGGATCCCCGCCACCGACGAGCAGTTGCGGGCCTTCCTGACCGCGGCCGGGCTGGCTCCCGACGGGGCCTGGCGGGACCGGGAGATTGACGCCGACGGACGCACCACCCGCGAGGTCCGGCTCAGCGCAACCCTTGGCGAGTGACGCACAGGTCAACGAACCGCGCGAACCACGCCGACCAGGTGTCCTCGAGTTCGTCTGCGGCACTTGCGGCTTCGGCCCGCACCTGATCCGGATCGAAACCGCGTGACCGGATCGAGTCGTCCGACCAGCTCTGCACCCGCTGCCCTGACGCCTCCGGGTGGAACTGCACACCCCAGGCCGCACTGCCGACCCGGAACGCCTGGTGCGGCACCCGCTGTGAGGACATCAACCAGACCGCGTCCGGCGGCAGCGCCGTGATCTGGTCCTGGTGACTCTCGACCGCGCGCACCTCGCCGGGCAACCCGCCGAAGACCGCGTCGCCGGCCGCTGCGGGACTGACCCGCAACGGCGTCACCCCCTTCTCGGGTAACCCGTACGCCGACCGGACCGCACCGCCGCAGGTGTGGGCCAGTAGCTGAGCACCCAGGCAGATCCCGAGCAGCGGTGTCCCGGTCGCAACGGCCGCGTTGATCAGGTCCCGCTCGGCCGGCAGCCACGGCGCCTCGTGGTCGGCATCCGGCATGAAGCCGCCGCCGAGAAGCACGAAACCGTCGAAATCCGTTGCTGTTGGTACCTTTTCGCCGGCGTGCGCCCGCAGGACCGTCGCACCGGGCAGCCAGTCGGTAAGCCGCCCCGGGCCGCTGTCCGGGTCGTTCTCGATGAGTGCGAGCTTCACTCGTCGAACCCGTGCTCACTCAGCCACGCCTTCGACACGCGTTTCGGCACCCGCAGGATCCAGCCGTCGAGCAGCACTTCCTCCAACCGCTCGGGATCGATGCGGTCGAGCACCAGCAGGGCCGAGGGCCAGGAGCGGAAGTGCGGGATCGTGAAGAAGACGTCCGGATCCTCATCGATCAGCGCCGCCCGCTCGTCCAATGACGCGACCCGCACGGCGATCACCGTGCCGTCCGGCCAGGCCTGCCCCAGTTCGGCGAGTTGGTCCAGATCGGACTGATTGGCCGCGCGCACCCACGCGATCTGCCCCGCCTTGGTCCGCCAACACAATGCGCCCCAGCCGTTCTCGATCTCGGTGACGCCCGGCAGGTCGGCCAGCACGCGGCGTACGTCATCGAGGGTCGCCATGGCTCAGAGGTCCAGATAGTGCTCGAGCCCGACGGTCAGACCCGGGTGGTCGGCGACGGCCCGGACTCCGGCCAGGACACCGGGCATGAACGAGGCCCGGTCGAACGAGTCGTGCCGGATGGTGAGTGCCTCCCCCGGTCCGCCGAAGAGGATCTCCTCGTGGGCGACCCGACCGCGCAGACGTACGGCGTGCACCGGGATCCCGTCCACGCGGGCACCCCGGGCGCCCAGCGGGTCCGAGGTCGTGGCGTCGGGGACGTCACCCAACCCGGCCTCGGCGCGGGCGGCCGCCAGCACGCGGGCGGTGCGCGCCGCCGTACCCGAAGGAGCGTCCACCTTGTCCGGGTGGTGTTGCTCGATGACCTCGACCGATTCGTAGTAGGGCGCGGCCCGGCGGGCGAACTCCAGCGCCAGCAGGGCACCGATCGCGAAGTTGGGGGCGATCAGCACGCCGACCCCGGGATGGTCCGCCAACTGGGCGCGCACGGCGTCCAGGCGTTCGTCGGTCCAGCCGGTGGTCCCGACCACGCAGTGCACGCCGCGCTCGATGCAATACGCGACGTTCTCCGGCGCCGCGTCGGGCACCGACAGGATCACCGCAACCGTTGCCCCGCCGAGGTCACCCAGCGCGTCGTCCTTGTCGAACGCCCCGGCCAGCTCCAGATCGGCCGCTGAACCCACTGCTCCGACGGCCTCGGTCCCCATCCGGCCCTGCGCCCCGATCACTGCAACTTTGGTCTTCGTCACAGGCGCCAGCGTACGGGGGCCGGGTTGCCGGGAGTGGAGCATAGGTTCTATATTGATTACCTAAGCTAACTTTCTCGCGATGGGACACCGGCGTCCCTGGCGACCCCCGAGCAACGAAAGACTTCTGTGAGCGCCGTACCCCCAGAACCGATTACCGAGCCCGGTGAGGCCGAGACCGACCAGCAGCAGCGCGGTCGGCGGCGTCGCTATGAGGCCGACCATCCCCATTACAAATGGATCGCCCTGTCCAACACCACGCTGGGCATCCTGATGGCCACGATCAACTCCTCGATCGTGATCATCTCGCTGCCGGCCATCTTCCGCGGCATCAACCTCAACCCCCTCGACCAGGGCAACGTCAGCTACCTGCTGTGGATGCTGATGGGCTTCCTGGTCGTCTCCGCCGTGCTCGTGGTCACCCTGGGCCGCCTCGGCGACATGTACGGCCGGGTCAAGATCTACAACCTCGGCTTCGTGGTCTTCACCCTCGCCTCGCTGGCGCTGTTCCTGTGTCCGTTCGACGGTTCGGCCGGCGCGATGTGGCTGATCATCGGGCGCATCATCCAGGGCATCGGCGGCGCCATGCTGATGGCCAACTCGGCGGCCATCCTGACCGACGCCTTCCCCGCGCACCAGCGCGGAATGGCCCTCGGGATCAACCAGGTGTCGGCCATCGCCGGATCCTTCCTCGGCCTGATCATCGGCGGTGTGCTGTCCGAATGGCACTGGCGCGCCATCTTCCTGGTCAGCGTGCCGATCGGCATCGCCGGAACCATCTGGGCCTACGCCTCCCTGCACGAGTTGGGCACCACCCGCCGCGGCAAACTCGACGTCCCCGGCAACCTCACCTTCGGTATCGGCCTGACCGCGATCCTGGTGGCGATCACCTACGGCATCCAGCCCTACGGCGGTCACCTGATGGGCTGGACCAACCCGTGGGTGCTCCTCGGACTCATCGGCGGCGCGCTGCTGCTGGTCGCGTTCTGCATCATCGAGTCCAAGAGCAGCGACCCGATGTTCTCGATGTCCCTGTTCAAGATCAAGGCGTTCAGCGCCGGCAACCTGGCCGGTCTGCTGGCCTCCATCGGCCGCGGTGGGATGCAGTTCATGCTGATCATCTGGCTGCAGGGCATCTGGTTGCCGCTGCACGGTTACGACTACGAGTCCACGCCTCTGTGGGCCGGAATCTACCTGCTGCCGTTGACCGTTGGCTTCCTGATCGCCGGGCCGGCGTCGGGCTTCCTGTCCGACCGCTTCGGCGCGCGGGCCTTCGCCAGCGGCGGGCTGCTGCTGAACGCGGTGACCTTCATCGGTCTGATCCTGATCCCGGTGAACTTCTCCTACCCGGTGTTCGCGTTGCTGCTCTTCCTCAACGGGATCGGCTCGGGCATGTTCTCCGCACCCAACACGACCGCGATCATGAACAGCGTGCCCGCCAACCAGCGTGGGGTCGCCTCCGGGATGCGCGCGACGTTCTTCAACGCCGGCACGTCGCTGTCCATCGGCATCTTCTTCTCGCTGATGATCGTGGGCCTGTCCGGTTCGTTGCCCGAGGCGATGCACTCCGGTCTGACCGGCCAGGGCGTGCCCGAGGCGATCGCGGGTGGCATCGCCGCGCTGCCGCCGGTCGCGATGCTGTTCGCTGCCTTCCTCGGCTACAACCCGATCGAGTCCCTGCTCGGTCCGACCGGGGTGCTGCACCACCTGCCGAGCGGCAACGTCGACACGTTGACCGGCAAGGAGTTCTTCCCGCACCTGATGTCCGGCCCGTTCCACGACGGTCTGGTGGTGGTCTTCATCAGTGCCGCGATCATGATGCTGATCGCTGCCGGTGCCAGTCTGATGCGCGGCAAGAAGTACGTGCACGATGACACTGCGCCGGAGCCGGCGGTCGATGCTGGGAAGGAATCCCAGCTGGCTGGACGATAATCACCGCCGTGAACGCACCGGCCCCCTCCGCTTGGCTGACCTCCTGGTCACTCGACGCGGTGGGGGCCGTCGGCGTTGTGGTGGCCGTGTTGTTGACCATCACGTACGCCGCGGGCTTGGTCCGTGCCCACCGTGCCGGGATGCCGTGGCCGGCGTGGCGTGTCGCTACCTACCTGCTGCTCGGGATCGGCAGTCTGCTCTACGCGACGTGCGGTCCGATCGGGGCTCTGCGATCGACGTACCTGTGGATGTTCGCCCTGCACGTCGCGGTGCTGGGCACCCTCACTCCGGTGGGTCTCGCGATGGGCGATCCAGTGCGGCTGCTGGGCTGGCAGCACCTGTTCACCGGGCGGCTCGCGCGCATCGTGACGTTCCCGCTGCTGGCTGTGATCGTCGATGCCGCAGGCATTCTCGCGGTGTTCCTGACCGGGTACGGCCAGGCGGCGCTGGATTCCGGTGTCATCGGCGTGGTGCTGGTGCTGCACATGCTGATCGTCGGTCTGGTCTTCTCGCTCCCGCTCCTGGAGGAAGGCGTGCTGCCCGACTGGGCGACACCGCCGGTGCGGACGTTGATCGCGTTGGGCGACGGACTGATCGACGCGATCCCGGGCATCGTGGTCATGACGATGACGACGTTGCTGATGCCGCGCTTTCCTGGTTTCGCACGGGCCGGTGCGGATCCGCACCTGCAGCAGAAGTGGGCTGGCGGTGCACTACTGGCAACGGCCGAGTCGATCGGATTGCCCATGATCGCGGTGCTGTTCGCACAGTGGATGCGGCACGACGAGCGTCAGGCCGCGCAGGTGGATCTGGTCCTTGATGCGACGCGGCCGGTGAGCGACGATCCGGATGAGCCCGAGACCGATCGGCCCTGGTGGCTGGACGATCCGCGTTTCGCCCACCGGTTCAAGCAGGACTGAACGCCCGCGCGAATTCCACGAACCGCCGCAGTACCTCGGGCGGATGGGTGACATCGGTGGCCCGGGCCAGCGCCATGATCGCGTCCGCTTCCTGCGGGTCGAAATACCCCGCGTCGCGGTAGGTCGTCATCCGCACGTGCAGGCCGTCGGCATCCAGCTCGGGATGGAACTGGGTGCCGTACGCGGCCGGGCCGATCCGTAACGCTTGCACCGGAGCGGCAGGCGAGCCGGCGAGGATTACGGCGTCCGCAGGCAGCGTGGACACCGCCTCCTTGTGACCGACGATGGCGCTGAACACCTCCGGCAGGCTGCCGAAGACGGGGTCGGCCCGCCCGTCAACGGTGAGGGATACAGGGACAGCCGCGATCTGCTCGCCGAAAGTGCTGTCGACCACACCGCCCCGGCGGCGGGCCATCAGGCCCAATCCGTAACAGGCGCCGAGCAGCGGAATCTGTTCTGCCAGAGCGATATCGACGACCTGGCCCAGGTCGTCCTCCGCCCTTTGCTGCTGCGGCGATTTGGCCGCATCGCTGACGTTGAACGGGCTGCCGCCGATGATGATCCCGGCGTAATCGCTCGGATCGCCGGTGAAGGGTTCGCGGTCGACGGCGTGCCGCTGCAGGTCAGATCCCAGACCGGTGAACCGGGCGAACGCTGCGTATTCGTCGTCTGCGGCGGCCTGTTCGGGTCGCACTCCCAGAAGGATGAACGGTTTCACCGTGCTTCCTCGAACCGTCGCACGATGAGGGCCGCCAGCCGCGGGTCCGGACCCAGCGGTTCGGTCACCACGTCGGCGCCCGCTTTCTGCAGTTGATCGTGGAAGTACCCGGGTGCCAGCAGGTACGACGCGACGACGACCCGCGGGTTTCCGTCGCGGGCCGCACGGACCGCTTCGGGGACATTCGGTTCGGCGGACGCGCCGTAACCCACCGTCACCGGCCGGCCCAGCCGCTCGGCCAACTCGCGAGCCGCTTGCTGGGGCGCGTACTTCGCATCCGGACGGCTCGACCCAGCAGCGGCCACGACCAGCGCATCATTGCGTTGGAGACCGGCCGCCGCGATGCGCTCGGCCAGGATCTCGGACAGGACCGGGTCAGGGCCGAGCGGGTCTGCGCTGCGGGCGTTTTCTAACGGTGCCACGGCGTCGGCGATGTCGACCTGGACGTGGTAGCCGGTGGCGAGCAGCACCGGCACGACGACCACTTGGGGTGCATCAGGTGCCCACCGGGCCACTACGTCGACGACTGACGGACTCTGCACATCGACGTAGGCGCGTTCGACCTGCAGATCCGGCCGGGCATCGCGCACCATCTCATGCAAGTCCGAAACGACTTGCTGTCCTTGCGGATTCGCGGTTCCGTGGGCGCACAGGATCAGCACGGGCCGAGTCATCGCCGCGGCTTCCGGCTGCGTCGCAACACATAGGCGGTCGGGGTGACGTTGTTGTAGCGCACGATCCGCTGGGCGACGACCTTCAGCCCGCGCGCCCGCTGGACTGCCTGTTCGAAGAACCGCTTGTCGTCGGTCAGCAAGACGGCTCGACCATCCACTGCAAGCACTCTTTCGACCTCTTTCAGGATCGCTGGGTAGAGCATGCGGTTCTCCTGGTTCGTGCCGACCTTCTTGCCGAACGGTAGATCGGAAACTACCCGGTCGATGAACAGATCGGCCAGGTCGAGCGCGGTGGCGTCCCCTCGGCGTACGTCGATCCGGGCGGTCAGACCACGTTCAGCCACGTTGGCAGACGCGTCGGCGATCGCGGCATTGTCCGCATCGATCGACCAGCCGTGGCCCTCGGGACGCTCGATCGCGTCGATGATCGGGATGCTCGCCACTCCCCCGCACGGATCCAGCAACTTCATGCCGGGTTTGAGCTTTGCCAACCGCAACAACCCGGCGGCCACCGTCGGCGGGGTCGTTGCCGGAAGGCGGCGCATCCGGCCGAAACGGGCCGCCCACGCAAGCGGACCGAGCTCGACCCGGCCACGACCCGGGTCCAGGTTGACCTGCCAGTCACCGGGTCGGTTCACCCAACCGGTAGCTGCCGCAACCGAATCCACCAGCTCCTCGCGCGCGGCTGGCTCGGTGACCTGGACCCGGAATCCGGTGACATCGTCGACCAGTGGGGCTACGAGTGCCTGCAGTTGACCGGGGGTTCCGTCCCAGGGCAGCGCGACCGTGTCGATCATCGTGTTCAGCACGGGCGGTAGTTGCTCGGCGGAAACTTCGCCAGGGCCCACCTGACGGGACCGGACGGCGTACTGCTCCATCAGGTCTCCTCGCACCAGATCCTCGAAACCGACCGCGCAGGTCAGAATCGCACGGTTGTCATCAGGCACCTGCCCAGCCTACGGCGCCGCCGCTGACGGCCCACGCCCACTGAACCAAACGGCCCGGCTCCCTTCTCGGGGAACCGGGCCGATCGGCGTACGTCGATCAGTTACTCAGCGTCGGAGCTCACCGGCTCGGCGCCGGACTGCTCACCCTCGTTGCGGTTGCGGTTGCCACCGCCGCGACGGCGACGGTTGCGCGGACGACGCTCGCCACGCTCGTCGGAGGAATCCGAAGCGTCTTCTGCCGCAACGTCATCCACGTCAGAGGACTCGACCGAGGCAGACTCGACGGGAGCCTCGGGCGCGTCAGAGGAGTCAGCCGGAGCGTTCTCCTCGACGACACCCAGCGACAGCTTGCCGCGCGGGTCGATCTCCTTGAGCTCGACCTGGACCTTCTGGCCGACCTTGAGGACGTCCTCGACCGCGTCGATCCGCTTGCCACCGACGAGCTTGCGCACCTCGGAGATGTGCAGAAGGCCGTCCTTGCCCGGGAGCAACGATACGAACGCACCGAACGTCGTGGTCTTGACCACAGTGCCCAGGAAACGCTCGCCGATCTCGGGCATCTGCGGGTTGGCGATCGCGTTGATCGCGGCCCGCGCCGCCTCGGCCGAGGGGCCGTCGGTCGCACCGATGTAGATGGTGCCGTCGTCCTCGATGGAGATGTCGGCGCCGGTGTCGTCCTGGATCTGGTTGATCATCTTGCCCTTCGGGCCGATGACCTCACCGATCTTGTCGACCGGGACGGTGACGCTGATGACGCGCGGGGCGTACGGCGACATCTCGTCCGGAGCGTCGATGGCCTCGTTCATCACGTCCAGGATGTGCAGGCGGGCGGTGCGCGCCTGGGTCAGGGCACCGGCCAGCACGTCGGCGGGAATGCCGTCGAGCTTGGTGTCCAACTGGATCGCGGTGACGAACTCGCGGGTACCGGCAACCTTGAAGTCCATGTCGCCGAAGGCATCTTCGGCGCCCAGGATGTCGGTCAGCGCGGCGTACTGCGTCTGACCGTCGAGCTGCGCGGAGACCAGACCCATCGCGATACCGGCGACCGGGGCGCGCAGCGGCACACCGGCGTTCAGCAGCGACAGGGTGGAGGCGCAGACCGAACCCATCGAGGTGGACCCGTTCGAGCCGAGCGCCTCGGAGACCTGACGGATCGCGTAGGGGAACTCCTCACGCGTCGGCAGCACCGGCATCAGGGCCCGCTCAGCGAGGGCGCCGTGGCCGATCTCGCGCCGCTTGGGCGAACCCACGCGGCCGGTCTCACCGGTGGAGTACGGCGGGAAGTTGTAGTTGTGCATGTAGCGCTTGCGCGTCACCGGCGACAACGTGTCCAGTTGCTGCTCCATGCGCAGCATGTTCAGCGTGGTGACACCCATGATCTGGGTCTCGCCGCGCTCGAAGATCGCCGAACCGTGCACCCGCGGCAGCACCTCGACCTCAGCCGACAGCGCACGAATGTCCGCCAGGCCACGGCCGTCGATGCGGACCTTGTCACGCAGGATCCGCTCGCGCACGAGCTTCTTCTGCAAGGACCGGTAGGCCGCGGAAACTTCCTTCTCGCGACCCTCGAATTCCTTACCCTCGCCGGCCAATTCAGCCTTCAGGGCGTTCTTGAGTTCATCGAGCTTCTCTTCGCGGTCCTGCTTGCCAGCGATAGTCAACGCGGCGGCGACCTGGTCGTTGCCGACCCGCTCGACGGCGGCGTAGACGTCGTCCTGATAATCCAGGAACAGCGGGAACTCCTGCACCGGCTTGGCGGCGGTGGCGGCCAGCTGCTGCTGCGCCTCGCACAGCACGCGGATGAACTTCTTGGCCGCTTCCAGACCCTGAGCGACGATCTCTTCGGTCGGCGCCTGCTTGCCCTGGTTCTTGACCAGGTCCCAGGTGGACTCGGTGGACTCCGCCTCGACCATCATGATCGCGACGTCGTCACCGACGATGCGACCGGCCACGACCATGTCGAAGGTCGAACGCTCGATGTCGGAGAAGTTCGGGAAGGCGACCCACTGGCCGTCGATGAGCGACACGCGGGTCGCACCGATCGGACCGGAGAACGGCAGACCCGAGATCTGGGTGGACGCCGAGGCACCGTTGATGGCCAGCACGTCGTACTGGTGGTCGGGGTTGAGGGACAGGACCGTGATGACGATCTGCACCTCGTTACGCAGACCCTTGACGAAGGCCGGACGCAACGGCCGGTCGATCAGACGGCAGGTCAGGATCGCGTCCGTGGACGGGCGACCCTCGCGACGGAAGAAGCTGCCCGGGATCTTGCCCGCGGCGTACATCCGCTCCTCGACGTCGACGGTCAGGGGGAAGAAGTCGAACTGGTCCTTGGGCTGCTTGCCCGCGGCAGTTGTCGACAGCAGGGACGTCTCGTCGTCCAAGTAGCACAGCACCGCACCAGCGGCCTGCTTGGCCAGACGGCCAGTCTCGAACCGGACCGTGCGGGTGCCGAAGTCGCCGTTGTCGATGACGGCTTCAGCGAAGGTGATTTCTGGACCCTCCATGGGCCCTCCTCTTCTTGTTTCTTATGTCAGACCGCGCATCATCGTTGTGCGCGGGCTTTCCCTACATACGCCGAAGAGACGGCCACCCCGTGGGTGACCGCCTCTCGGTCGTAACTCTGGTTCAGCGACGCAGACCCAGTCGCTTGATGAGCGAGCGGTAACGCTCGACGTCGACATCCTCCAGGTAGCGCAGCAGGCGCTTGCGCTGGCCGACCAGGAGCAGCAGGCCGCGCCGGCTGTGGTGGTCGTGGGGGTGCTGACGGGAGTGCTCGGTCAGGTCGGTGATGCGCTGCGTGAGCATCGCGATCTGCACCTCGGGCGAACCGGTGTCGCCCTCTTTGGTCCCGTATTCGGAAATGATCTTGGCCTTGGTGGCGGTGTCCAACGGCATAGTCGGGCGACTCCTTCTCGTGAGGTTGCGCGGTGCACCTGGGCATATCCACCAGGGCGCTCTGCGTCCGCGGCCGGTTGTACGGCGATCCAAGGCTACCAGCGGCGCGCCCACCGACCGAATCGGCGACTGCCGCACCTAGTTGCGCGGGTTATCGACGGATGCGCTGGTTACAACCCGCGCATCCGTTGCTAACCCGCGCAAGTCTCCACACCTACGGCAGGTCGTCGGGATAGAAGACCTCGATTTCCTCGATCGTCTTCGGGAAGTCCTTGCGATTGTTGGTCAGGAACGCGTCCGCACCTGCTGCAACCGCCGTCGCCAGATGGACCGCATCGGCCGCCCGCAGTTTGAAGTCCGCTCCATACACGACCGCCAGCTGTGCCACCGCGGAGTCGAGACTCCTCAACTCCACCTGTGCGAGCAATGAGGTGATCTCGGCGACCTCGATACCGCCGGGATCGAGTCGGGTCGGTTTCGCCAGCGTCTCGGGAAGGAGAAGGACCGACCCCACGCAAGCAGTCGCGGCATCCTCGATAACCGTGCGAATAGGCGCCCGCCAACGGTGGCTCGGCGTTCCCGCGTAGATCACCACATCTGCGTCGAACGCAACGACTGGCGGCATCAGTCCCGATCGCGATCTGCCCGGATCTGCCGGATCAGGTCCTCCGCAAACGCAGCCGACAACCCTCCCTCGTCGCGGAGGGGTTGGTTCCGAGCTTCCTCAAGTTGCCGACCGATCTCGTCGGCGCGCTGCCACACCTTCGACGTACGCCGAGTGCGCACCTGATCCGGACTGACCAGGACCGCGACGACCCGGCCATGGCGGGTGATCTCCACCTGCTCCCCCGCCTCGACGCGATCCAACTGCGCGGGCAGGGTCTGTCGCGCCACGGAGGCACTGATCGGATCGGTCATGTACACGATCGTACAACGACGTACAAAAGGGACGCAGCCGCAGATGCGCGGGTCATCGACAGACGCGCGGGTTACAACCCGCGCATCTGTCGATAAGCCGCGCAACGTCGACGCAGCCAGGTCAGCCGGGCCAGGACCAGCCGCTGATCTCCGGGTCGTCCTCGCCGTACTCCCTGGTGTAGGCCCGCGCCGCCAACCGGGCATCGGACATCTCCTGGCGCAACACCGCCTGCGTCGAACCCAGCCCCGGCACCCGGTCGATCACGTCGATGACCAGGTGGAAGCGGTCCAGGTCGTTGAGCATCACCATGTCGAACGGTGTCGTGGTGGTGCCCTCCTCCTTGTAGCCGCGCACGTGGATGTTGCTGTGGTTGGTCCGGCGGTAGGTCAACCGGTGCACCAGCCAGGGGTAGCCGTGGTAGGCGAAGATGACCGGCTTGTCGGTCGTGAACAACGTGTCGAAGTCTCGGGCGGACATCCCGTGCGGGTGCTCGCGCTCGTCCTGCAACCGCATCATGTCCACGACGTTGACGAACCGCACCTTCAGATCCGGCAGTTTCTGCCGCAGGATGTCGGTGGCCGCGAGCGCCTCCAGCGTCGGGATGTCACCGGCGCTGGCGATCACGACGTCGGGTTCGTTGCGGGTGTTGGATGCCCACTCCCAGATACCCAGACCACGGGTGCAGTGCGCGACGGCCTCATCCATCGTCAGATAGGTCAGCGCCGGTTGCTTACCCGCCACGACGACGTTGACGTACTGACGCGACCGCAAGCAGTGGTCGGCCACCGACAGCAACGTGTTGGTGTCCGGCGGCAGGTAGACCCGCACGACCTCTGCCTTCTTGTTGACCACGTGGTCGATGAAGCCGGGGTCCTGGTGGCTGAATCCGTTGTGGTCCTGACGCCAGACGTGCGAGGAGAGAAGGTAGTTCAGCGATGCGATCGGCCGGCGCCACGGGATGTCGTTGGTCGTCTTCAACCACTTCGCGTGCTGGTTGAACATCGCGTCGATGATGTGGATGAACGCCTCATAGCAGTTGAACAGGCCGTGCCGTCCGGTGAGCAGATACCCCTCGAGCCAGCCCTGGCACAGGTGCTCCGAGAGCACCTCCATGACGCGGCCGTTCGGCGCGAGGTGCTCATCGGTGTCCAGGCGCGAACCCTCCCACGCGCGGTCGGTGGCCTCGAACACCGCCTGCAACCGGTTCGAGGCCGTCTCGTCCGGTCCCATCAGCCGGAAGTTGTCCGGGTTCATCCGGATGACGTCCCGCAACCAGGTGCCGAGCACCTTGGTGGCCTCACTGACGGTGACTCCCGGGCGCTCGATCTCGATGCCGTAGTCACGGAAGTCCGGCAGCACCAGATCGTGCAGCAACGCCCCGCCGTTGGCGTGCGGGTTGGCACCCATCCGCCGCTCCCCCTCCGGCGCCAGCTCCGCCAGGGAGTCGATCAGCGCGCCCTCCTCGGTGAAGAGTTCCTCCGGTTTGTAGGACCGCATCCACTCCTCGAGCTGGGCGCGGTGCTCGGGGTTGGTGCGGGTCTCGGCCAGCGGCACCTGGTGCGCACGCCACGTCCCTTCGACCGGCAGCCCGTCGACGATCTTGGGCCCGGTCCAGCCCTTCGGCGTGCGCAGCACGATGGCCGGCCACGCCGGGCGCTCCCCCTCGTGCCCTTCGCGGGCATGGGCCTGGATCGCATGGATCTGGTCGACGGACTTCTCCATCGCCGCGGCCAACTGCTGGTGCACGGACGCTGGTTCGTCGCCGGTGACGAAGATCGGCTCGTAGCCATACCCCGCCAACAGCGACTCGAGTTCGGACTCGGGGATCCGCGCCAGCACCGTCGGGTTGGCGATCTTGTACCCGTTCAGATGCAGGATCGGCAGGACCGCACCATCCTGTGCCGGGTCGAGGAACTTGTTCGAGTGCCAACTGGCGGCCAGTGGGCCGGTCTCGGCCTCACCATCGCCGATCACGCATAGCGCGATCAGGTCCGGGTTGTCGAACGCCGCACCGTAGGCGTGCACCAGCGAGTAACCCAGCTCTCCGCCCTCGTGGATGGACCCCGGAGTCTCCGGCGCCACGTGGCTGGGGATCCCGCCGGGAAAACTGAACTGCCGGAACAGTTTCCGGATGCCGTCCTCGGTCTGCCCGATCGCGGAGTAGAACTCCGAGTACGTGCCCTCGAGGTAGGTATTGGCGACCAGCCCCGGGCCGCCGTGACCGGGACCAGCCAGGTAGATGACGTTCAGATCGCGCTCTTTGATCAACCGGTTCATGTGCGCGTAGATCAGGTTCAGACCCGGCGTCGTCCCCCAGTGGCCGAGCAGCCGCGGCTTGACGTGCTCGGGTTTGAGCGGCTCGCGCAAGAGCGGATTGTCCAGCAGGTAGATCTGACCCACCGACAGATAGTTGGCCGCCCGCCAGTACGCGTCGATCTGTGACAGTTGTTCGTCGCTCAGCGGCGCCGTGCTGGTGTCGGTCATCAGTGCCTCCCGGCCATCAGAAGAGAAACCCGTTGATGCTCCCAACGTAGCCCGACAGCGCCGCCCGGGCGCGCCTTCGGAAGAGGGATTGACGTACGCCGAGTGAACACTTGGTGCCGAGATCACCCCTGGGTGCGCAGCACGTCCCAGATCTGCCGGGCTACCGGTGCTGCCGCATCAGCCCCCGTGCCCGCCTGCTCCAGCATGACCGCGACGACGTATTGGTGGCCGCCGGCGGTCTTCGGCCCGTACGACACGAACCACGACGTCGGCTGCTTGCCGAAAACCTCTGCGGTGCCGGTCTTCCCACACACCCGGTAGCTGGACAGGTCGAACCCCCGGAAGGCAGCGAACGCCGTACCCCGATCACCCGCCGTCACCTCGCACAGCCCGGTCTCCAGGGTCGATCGCGCGGGTGCCGACAGCGCGACCGAGCCGTTCTTGACCGGCGCAACGCCCTGGGTCTTCCCGGCAGCCGTGATGGTCTCTGCCGCCACGTGCGGTTGCCACAGCGTGCCGCCGTTGGCGATGGCGCCGTACGCGACCGCCAACTGCAACGGGGTCACCGACACCGATCCCTGCCCGATCACGAAGTTCACCGCGTCGCCGGGCTGCCACTGGTAACCGGCCGCACAGTTCTCCTTGGCCACCGCGGTCAGATACTCAGCGCGGGCCTTGTCCTTGATCTCTGGATAACCCTTCGCCGCCCGCGCGCAGACCTGCGTCTTGGTCTGCTGCCACTGCTCCAGCTTCCAGGCACGATCCGGGATCAGCCCGGCCACCTCCGACGGCAGATCGACACCGGTGCGTTGCCCGAGGCGGAAGTCCCGCGCCGAGACCGCGAACGGGCTTGCGGTGGAGGGGGATGCCGCCAGACCGCCCTCCTTCTGCCACTGCTCGTAGGCCCACCGGTAGAACACGGTGTCGCACGACACCTCCAAGGCTGTAGTCATCGAGATCGAGCCGTAGGACTCCGACTCGAAGTTGGTGAAGTCGCGGTTGCCGATGCGTAGCGAGGACGGACACGAATAGGTCCCCGACGGGTCGGCGCCTGCGTTGATCGCTCCGGGCAGGGTGACTGCTTTGAAGGTTGATCCCGGCGGCTGCACCTCCGAGATCGCCCGGTTGGGAAGGGCATTGCTGATCTTGGTGTAGTCCGCCTGCGAGATACCTCCGGTCCATACCGCCGGGTCGTACGTCGGCGCGCTGGCCATCGCCACGACACCGCCATCACTGGCGTCGAGGACGACTACCGCCCCGGCGGGGGCCTTCGCCTTGGCCAGGCCAGCCGCGAGCGCCGCCTCGCTCTGGTGCTGGACGGCAGGGATCAGGTGGGTTCGCACGGTGTCGCCCTGGACCGGAGCGCTTTGTGCCGCAACGGAAACCGGTAGACCCCGATCATCGACGGCATAGGTGATCGTGCCCGGTGTGCCCTGCAGCGCCGCGTTGTACGTGCGCTCCAGACCGGCGCGTCCCACCATGTCCTGTGCGGTCAGCTGGGAATCAGCGGCAAGCTCCTGCTGGTTCACCGCACCCAGATAGCCCAGCACCTGCGCGAGGTTGATCCCACCCGGGTGGTCCTGCGGATAGCTGCGCTCGGGGTCTTGCCGCAGCGCGAGCCCGGGATAGTTCGTCGGCTGTTCGAGCATCCCCAGGACCTGCGTCATCGGCGGGTTGTCCAGGATCGGGATCGGCGCGACCGGACTGCCACTGAAGCACAGGGGCACCACCGCGGCACCCCTGGTGCCGCATACCTTGCTCCGTCCGATCAGGTCGGCTGCCGGCACCCCCAGTCCCGCAGCGACGCGGGTGAGCAGCGCGGTGCCGCCGTCCTTCTGATCAGCCAGCACCGTCGGGCTGATCGTGAGCACCGGGTGCAGGGCATTGCCGACCAGCACCGTCCCATCGGCCGCCTGGATCTGCCCACGGGGCGCGGTCACCGGGATGGACCGGGTCGCGCTCTGCCCCAGCAGGGCCGAACCCGGCGTCGCGTCGGTCAGTTGGATCTGGCCCAACCGGAAGATCAACCCGAGGCACACCAGAACGGTCACAGCGAGCACGGCAAGAAGACGCGCCGTCGAGCGAGCCCCGCCGGTCACGCCCACCTCCGCGCCGCGAGCCGGCGTTGCCACACCACCAGTGTTGGCAGCAGCAGCGCACCCAGCAGTGCGGTCAACGCGACGATGCCCAGCGCCGGGCCGATCGGCAGCGACGCACCGAGCGCGGCCCGGCCCAGAAGCCGGATCACCTGGACCACGGCTGCCGCCGCGGCGCTGATGAGGGCCGGAGCCAGCATTGAAGTGCGCCACCACCGGGCACAGACCCCGCCGAGCAGGCCGACGAGCAGATAGCTGAGTGCTCCCACGCCCAACGGTTGCCCGCCCGGGGGCACCAGGTCCAGTAGCCAGCCGACGGCGAGGCCGGCCGCGGCGCCCGCAACCGGTCCCGCGCTCAACCCGACCGACACCACAAGCACCGCCAGCAGGTCCGGTGCGAGCGGGAACCGGGGCAGGACCGTCCCGGCCAGCAGGACGCCGACCAGCGCGAACCCGATGCGCCAGGCCCGCAGCCCCGGCGGCCATAACGTCATGAGGTGAGCACCCCCACGACGTCGAGACTGCTCAGATCGATGGCCGGTCGCACGGTCGCCGACGGCGCCCGGGTGTCGCTGGCCGGGTCGACAGCAGTGACCGTGCCGATGACCAGACCCGGCGGGTAGGGCGTGCCACCGAGGCTTCCCAGAGTCGTGACCTGGTCACCGCGAGCGACCTGTCCCCCGGCGACGACGATCACGCTGACGTCACCGGGTGGGTGCGCCGCGACGCCCGTGGGCGACCTGCCCGTGACCGTTCCCAGTACGCCGCTTCCCACCCGGGCGGCCACCACACTTGACGGGTCGGTCACCAGAGTGACTTCACAGCTGGTTTTCGCGACGGCCGTCACCCGACCCACCAGACCGTCCGCACTGATCACGGCCCGGTCCTGATGGATACCGTTGTTGCTCCCCACGTCCAGGGTGATCCGTTGCACCACGGCCGTTTTCGGGTTGGTCTCAAAGGCGATGACCTGGGCCGCCCGCAACGTGTGGCCGGCGGCGGCCGACGATCCCAGCAGCTTCTCCACGGCGGCGCGGTCCGCGCGCAACTGCTGGGCGTCGGCCAGTTGGCGAGTGGCGGCATCACGCTGTTCGGTCAGGGTGCGCACCCGCTCGTCGGTCGAACCCGCGGCGCGCTGCAGAGGCGACCACACGTCGGCGGCGACGTCCCGCACGGGTGTGAACAGGTGCGGGCTGGCCTGGTCGACGACGGCGATTCCCAACGTTGCCGCCGCAGCCACCCCCACCCAGGCCTTCGCCGATGGTCGTCGCACCGCTCAGCGCACACTTTCGGTGAGCATGGATCGCATCCCGCGGAAGTCCTCGACACAGCGGCCCACGCCGAGCGCCGTACTCCACCGGGGGTTCTCGGCCACCCGCACGGGCACGTGCAGTCCCTCGGACAGGTACTCCGGCAACCCGTGCAGCAGGGCTCCGCCCCCGGTCAGCGTGAGCCCGCCATTGACCAGATCACCGGCCAGTTCCGGCGGCGCCTGCCCGATCAGGGCGGCGAGGGCATCCCGCAGTTCCGCGACGACCGGCGCAAGAGCCGCACGCACGTCATCCGGACTGACCACGACGGTTCGAGGGAGTCCGGAGTCGATGTCACGACCGCGCACGCGCATCGGGCCCACCGGGCCACGGGCACCAGCGGAACCGATCCGGACCTTGATGTCCTCGGCGGTGCGGATACCCAGCAGCAATCGGTGCTCCTGGGTCATCCAGTCCACGATCGCACGATCCAAGGTGTCACCGCCGATGGGCAGCGTCCGGGCCACGACCGTCCCACCCAGGCTGATCAACGCCAGGTCGGTCTTGCCGGCACCGATGTCAGCGATGAGGCATGCCGCCGGACCACTGACCTGTTCCTGCGCTCCGATAGCGGCCGCCAGGGTGCCGTCCACCGTGAAGACCGACCGGGCACCACTGCGCAGCACCGCATCCTCGACCGCGGCCCGCTCCAACGGGCTGACGTGACCGGGCAGTGCCACCGCCATCCTCGGCCGCACGATCCGCGAGGGACGCAGCGAGGTCACGAGATGGCGCACCATCCGCTCGGCGCCGACCGGATCCCGGATGACGCCCCCCACGAGCGGTCGGACCAGTTGCACCTGGCCGGGGGCCCGGCCGAGCATCTCGTAGCCGTCCTGACCCACGGCCAGCAGGGCCCCGGTGCGGGGATCGGTGGCGATCAGCGAGGGCTCGTCGAGCATCACGCCCGCGCCACGCTGGTAGATGACGGTGGTCGCGGTGCCGAGGTCGATGGCCAGATCCGCCCCTAACCCCCACCGCGTCGCCACTGGTGAATGCTAACCGCCCGGTGAGGGGACAGGAGCCGACTGGCAAGATGGGGCACCATGAGCCCGCGCAGACCGCCGCGCGCCAGCGCCACCGCGGTGTACGAAGCCGAGGTCGCCGCGTACATCGCGGCCGGCGGCAACGAGCAGACCCAACGCGTCATCACCGCCGTCCACGGCCTCACCCGCCGCTTGTCGCAGTTCTACAACGCCCAGTTGGTCGACCTCGACGTCTCCGCGGGTGAATGGGGCGTCATCTCCCGCCTGGCCACGACACCCAGGGACGCGATCAGCACTCCGTCGTCGCTGGCCGCGGCGCTGGCGATCGCACCGTCGTCGATGACCCACCGGTTGGACAAGATGTCCGAGCGCGGGCTGATCCTGCGCACCCCCGACACGGCCAACCGGACCCGGATGATCGTCACCCTGACCTCCGCGGGCTGGGAGATGTTCCGCAAGGCCATCCAGGCCAGCGACGTGGTCGAGTCCGATGTGCTTGCCCAACTCAACGAGCGCGAGCGGGAGACGCTCGCCGATCTGTTGGAGCGGGCGATCGCCGGGCTGGACGACGCACTCGACAGCTGAGCTCAGCCGGTCAGCCGGTCAGCCGGTCATCAGCCGAACCAGATGCCGATCTCGCGCTCGGCGGACTCCGGCGCGTCGGAGCCGTGCACGACGTTGGCCTGTACCTTCTCGCCCCAGTCCCGGCCCAGGTCGCCCCGGATGGTGCCCGGCAGCGCAGCGGTCGGGTCAGTCGCCCCCGCGAGCGCCCGGAAGCCCTCGATGCAGCGGTGTCCCTCGACAACGACGAAAGTCGCCGGCCCGGAGGACATGAAGTCGATCAGCGGCTCGTAGAACGGTTTGCCCTCGTGCTCGGCGTAGTGCTGGGCCAGGCGATCACGGTCCGGGGTCTGCACCGTCAGGGCCGCCAGCGTGTAGCCCTTGGCTTCGATGCGACGCAGCACCTCTCCGGTGAGGCCGCGACGATAGCCGTCCGGTTTGACGATGACCAGGGTGCGTTCCAGCGATGTCACACCCACGACCCTAACGGCCGCTCAGGTCGCCGACAGCGCCCCTACCCCCAGCAGCACGAAGAGCAGCACCGCCAGCAGGATCCGGTAGTAGACGAACGGGCGGAAGTTGTGCGTGGAGATCCACCGCAGGAACCAGGCGATCACGGCGTACCCGATGACGAACGAGATCAGGGTGGACACGATGATCGGTCCCCAGCCACCGTCGTCCCCCGCGTGAGCGCCCTTGAGCTCGAACAGGCCGCTGGTCAGCACCGCCGGGATGGCCAGCAGGAAGGAATAGCGGGCCGCCGAGGCCCGGTCGTAGCCCATGAACAGACCACCGGAGATGGTGCCGCCGGAGCGGGACACGCCGGGGATCAGGGACAACGCCTGCCACAGACCGAAGAAGATGCCGTCCTTGACGTTGAGGTCGGCCAGCGTCTTGGTCTGCCGGGCGGTGCTGTCGGCGACGGCAATCACGAGCGCGAAGATCAGCAACATGCTGGCCGTCAGCCACAAGTTGCGGGCGGGTCCCTCGATGGCGTCCTTGAACACCAGACCCAGGATGCCGATCGGGATGGTGCCCAGGATGACGTACCAACCCTCCCGGGCCTTGGGGTCATTGCGCGGCAGTTTGCCGGTGAGCGAGAAGAACCAGTGCTTGAGAATCGTGCCGATGTCGCGGGCGAAGTAGACGATCACTGCCGCCTCGGTGCCCAGCTGGGTGACCGCGGTGAACGCCGCGCCGCCGCCGTCGTTGCCGAAGAACAACCGGGAGACGATCAGCTGGTGGGCTGAGGAGGAGATCGGCAGGAACTCGGTCAGACCCTGCACGATCCCCAGGACGATCGCTTGCAACCAGCTCACGCGGGATGGCTCCTATTCGGTGGGGTGGGCGGCGGTGGGGTGGGCGGCCGCCCAGTCAGCACTCAGCCGGTCCATCTTGCGGCCCTGCACCAGCGCTGTCATCCACAACGCCAGAAATATGACCCCGACCACGAGCATCATCGGCACGATCAGCGCCGAGGCGAGCGTAGCCAGTTGCAGCAGCCAACCCAGCGTGACACCCCAGGGTCGGCGCAAACTTCCCGCCGCGAGGATGCAGGCAGCCATCAGGACCAGACCGACGATCAGGTACGTCGAGTGGCTGGCTTCTCCGTTTGCCCGCCCCAGTTGGAAGGCGACCAGGGTCCCGAAGAACACGACCAGCGACTGACAGCCGATGACGACCCCGGCCAGGCGCCGGGTCATCTTCTCCCCGACGCCGTACACCAGCATCGAGCCGACGTACCTCATATTTCGTTGGTTTTGCCGAGCAGCGCTCGCACGTCCGAGGCAGTCATGATCGAGCCGGTCGCGATGACACCGGCACCCACACCGGCGTCGTCGGCCAGGGCGGCCGCCCGGTCCAGGGCGTCGACGAGCACGGGTTCGATCCGCACGCGGTCCTCCCCGAAGATCTCGATCGCCAACTCCCCCAGCGCCTGGGCCGGCAGCGACCTGGGTGAGGAGTTGCGGGTGACGACGACTTCGTCCAGAACCGGCTCGAGGGTCTGCAGCATCGACTCGGCATCCTTGTCGGCCAGGACCGCGAGGACGCCGACCAGGTGGGTGAACGCGAACGAGTCGGTCAGCGCCTCCGCCAACGCGATGGCACCGCCGGCGTTGTGCGCAGCATCGACCAGCACGGTGGGGCTGCGCCGCACGATCTCCAACCGGCCCGGCGAGGTGACGGCCGCGAGTGCGGACTGCAGCAACTCCAGATCCAGTGGCTGCTCCCCGCCGCCGATGAACGCCTCGACCGCGGCGATGGCCGTGGCGACGTTGTGCGCCTGGTAGTCACCGAAGAGTGGCACGAACAGATCGGGGTAGATGGCGGCAAGACCCTGCACCGTGATCTGCTGACCGCCGACCGCCTGGTCGCGCTCGGTGACCAGGAAAGCCTCGTCCTCGCGCAGCATCGTGGCCTCGACAACGACGACGTGCTCGCGGATGACCTCATCGACCTCGGGCAGTTGCCGACCGATGACAGCCAGCGCGCCCGGTTTGATGATGGCCCGCTTCTCGGTGGCGATCTCCTCGACGGTGTCGCCGAGCAGCCGGGTGTGGTCCAGGGAGATCGGCGTGATCACCGCGACCTTGCCGTCGGCGACGTTGGTCGCGTCCCACAGGCCGCCCAGCCCAACCTCGACGATTGCGACATCCACGGGCGCGTCCGCGAACGCGGCGTAGGCGATGATGACCAGCAGTTCGAAATAGGTGGTGCGGGGACCGCCTTCGGCGACCGAACGCTCATCGACGATCTGCACGTAAGGCATCACCTCGTCGTACGTCGCGACGAACGTCTCGGGGTCAATCGGCTGGCCGTTGAACGCGATCCGCTCCCTGATGTCGTGCAGGTGCGGGGAGGTCATCCGCCCGGTGTTCAGCCCGATCTCGCGCAGGATGCGCTCGATCACCCGGGTCGTGGTGGTCTTGCCGTTGGTGCCGGTCAGGTGGATCACCGGGAAGGCGTCCTGCGGGTCACCGAGCAACTCCATCACCTGCCGGACCCGCTCCAATGACGGCTCGGGCATGTTCTCCGGCGCCCGGGAGTTCAGGTCGCGTTCGATCTCATCGAGCCGCTTGCGCAACTCCAGCTTGCGCTCGGCCTCGCGGCGCGCCGCGTCAGGAGCCCCACTCATGCTTTCTGCACCACGATCTGCGCCTTCTTCCCGTCTGCGAGGTCGACCGGTTCGGCATCGACCGGTGTGCCGGTCGGCGCGGCGCCGACGCTCACCGCCAGCGTCTCACCCATCACCAGTGCTTGGTGCGCCGCAAGGGCGGCCAGCACGTCGGTGTCCCCGACGACCGTCAACGAGATCCGGTCCCCGACGTCCAGCCCGGCATCGCGTCGGGCTTGCTGTACGGCGCGCACCAGGTCCCGCGCGAGACCCTCACCGCGCAACTCGTCGGTGATCTCGGTGTCCAGCACGACGAACCCGCCACCGGGCAGCATCGCGGGCGCACCGGCACCGGAGTCTTCGGAAACGACTGTCTCCAGGGTGTATTCACCTTCCTGGAGGGCAAGACCGCCGCTGCTCACCGTGCCGTCCTCGGCGACGGACCAGTCGCCGGACTTGCTGCCCTTGATGGCCCGTTGGACGTCCTTGCCCAGCCGCGGACCCGCGGCCCGGGCGTTGACCGACAGCCGCTGCGCCACGCCGTACTCCTGCGCTCCGGCACTGGCCAGGTCTGCGAAGGTGACCTTCTTGACGTTCACCTCGTCAGCGATCAACGCCGAGAACGGTTGCAGTGCAGCCGGATCGGCCGTGACCACCGTCAACTCGTTGAGCGGCAGACGTACCCGCAGGCCGCGTGCCTTGCGCAGCGCGGAGGTCGTCGAGCAGACCTGGCGCACCTGGTCCATCGCGGCCACCAGGTCCGGATCGGCCGGAAGGTCGTCCGCCTCCGGCCAGTCGGTCAGGTGCACCGATCGACCGCCGGTGAGACCCCGCCACACCTGCTCCGTGGTGAACGGAAGTAGCGGTGCCGCAACGCGATTCACGACTTCGAGCACGGTGTAGAGGGTGTCGAAGGCGGCAGTGTCCGCTGCGGAGCCCGTGGCCCAGAACCGATCGCGCGAGCGGCGGATGTACCAGTTGGTCAGCACGTCGACGAAGCCGGCGACGGCCTCGCACGCACCGGCGATGTCGTACTCGTCCATCCGGGTGGTCATGTCCACGACGAGATCGTGGGTCTTGGCCAACAGGTAGCGGTCCAGCAGATCGGTGCTGTCGGTGCGCCACGTCGCCTCGTAACCGTTCTCCCCGAAAGAGTTCGCATAGAGGGAGAAGAAGTACCAACTGCTCCACAGCGGGATCATCACCTGCCGCACACCGTCACGGATGCCCTGCTCGGTCACCGCGAGGTTGCCGCCGCGCAGGATCGGGCTGGCCATCAGGAACCAGCGCATTGCGTCGGCGCCGTCGCGATCGAAGACCTCGTTGACGTCGGGATAGTTGCGCAGCGACTTGGACATCTTCAGCCCGTCACTGCCTAGCACGATGCCGTGGCAGATGACGTTCTCGAACGCCGGCTTGTCGAACAGCGCCGAGGCCAGGATGTGCAGCGTGTAGAACCAGCCGCGGGTCTGCCCGATGTATTCGACGATGAAGTCGGCCGGATAGTGGTGCTCGAACCAGTCAGCGTTCTCGAACGGGTAATGCACCTGGCCGTAGGGCATCGAGCCGGAGTCGAACCACACGTCGAGCACATCGGGCACCCGGCGCATCACCGACTGACCCGTGGGGTCGTCGGGGTTCCGGCGCGTCAGCTCGTCGATGTAGGGGCGGTGCAGATCGGTGACCTCGACGCCGAAGTCGCGCTGCAACTCCTCCAACGAGCCGTACACGTCGATCCGCGGATAGGCTGGGTCGTCCGAGCGCCACACCGGAACGGGGCTGCCCCAGAAGCGGTTTCGGGTGATCGACCAGTCGCGGGCGTTTTCCAGCCACTTGCCGAACTGGCCGTCGCGCACGTTGCCCGGCACCCAGTTGATCAGTTGGTTGTTGGCCAGCATCCGGTCCTTGAACTTCGTGACCTCGACGAACCACGAGCTCACCGCCATGTAGATCAGCGGGTTCCGGCACCGCCAGCAGTGCGGGTAGGAGTGGTCGTAGGTCTCGCGGCGCAGCAGCACGGTGCCCTCGGTGGTGCGGCCACCGCCCAGCCCCTTGGTCTGCGACTTGAGGTCGTCGATGATGTGCGGACTGGCGTCGAAAACCTGCATCCCGGCGTATTCCTGCACCGGGAAGGTGAACTTGCCGTCGGCACCCACGGGCACCACGGACTCGATGCCGTGGGCGTCGGCCAGCACCTTGTCCTCCTCACCGAAGGCCGGCGCGAGGTGCACGATGCCGGTGCCGTCCTCGGTGGTGACGTAGTCGGCGGCGAGCATCACGTGACTGTTCGGGTGGCCGACGTAGTAGTCGAAGGGCGGGGTGTAGCGACGACCCACCAGTTCAGATCCCTTGAGCCGCTGCACGATTCGCTCGGCGACGTCTTCGCCGAGTTCCCGTGCGTACGCCGCGAGGCGGGCTTCGGCGAGGACGTAACGCTCCGTTTTGCCGGTGAAGTCGGATTCGACCACGACGTAGTCGATGTCCGGGTGCACGGCCATTGCCAGGTTCGACGGCAAGGTCCAGGGCGTCGTGGTCCAGATCAGCGCCAGTTCGCCGGTCTCCAGCCGGTAGCCGACGGTGACCGCCGGGTCCTGGCGCATCTGGTAGACGTCCTCGTCCATCCGCAACTCGTGGTTGGACAGCGGGGTCTCGTCGTTCCAGCAGTAGGGCAGCACGCGGAAGCCCTCGTAGATCAGGCCCTTGTCGTAGAGGCTCTTGAAGACCCAGAGCACCGACTCCATGAAGGTCAGGTTCAGCGTCTTGTAGTCGTTCTCGAAGTCGACCCACCGGCCCATCCGGTGGACGTACTCCTCCCACTCCCCCGTGTAGCGCAGCACCGAAGCGCGCGCGGCGTCGTTGAACTTGTCGACCCCCATCTCGAGGATCTCGTCCTTGGTCTTCAGTCCCAGTTGCCGCATCGCCTCCAACTCGGCGGGCAGCCCGTGGGTGTCCCACCCGAAGCGGCGTTCGACCCGCTTGCCGCGCATGGTCTGATAGCGCGGCACGAGGTCCTTGACGTATCCGGTCAGCAGGTGGCCGTAATGCGGCAGGCCGTTGGCGAACGGCGGGCCGTCGTAGAAGACGAACTCGTTGTTACCGTCCGTGCCCGGATCGCGTGCCTCCACCGACGCGCAGAAGGTGTCGTCGCGCTGCCAGTAGTCCAGGACCGCCTGCTCGATGGCCGGGAACTTCGGCGTGGCCGCGACACCGCGCGCGGCGTCGTCGGGCGCGGTCAGATCGACCTTGGGATACACGTTGCCGGACATCGGGTGGCACCTTCGCTAGCTCGTCGCTCTCATCGGTGCGAGGACGAAGGACGCATCCTCCGCGGTACCACCCCGCTTGCCGGCGCTGACGCGACGGCCGCTTCGCCCGCTTTGCAACGAGCTTGAGCTGTCACGGGCTCGTCCCGTCCGGTTCTAGTAGGCGGTCACCCGCTGTTCTTCCGGAAGCTCGCCGCTGATGACGGCTCGAACGCTGTTGCCGATCAGTGTACGGCGCGCCGCCCGCCCCCCGCGAATGCGTTTCGCCGACCAGATGCGCGGGTTATCGACAGCTGCGCGGTTTACAACCCGCGCATCTGCGAACAACCCGCGCGTCTGCAGCTGGCTACGGGCGGCTACGTCCGGTCGAGACCCATGATCTGAGTATTGGGTTGCAGACTCCCCAACCTTCCCCACCCATTCCTTAGGTAGAGGCGGACGGCAGGATCGCTGTCATCGTCACTGGTGCTGAGCAGGCATCGACGTCGAACACCGTCGAGCAGACGGTCGTGAAGCGCCTGGCCTACGCCCTTGCCGCGGTCGCTTGGACGGACGGCAAGTTCCACGAACTCGAAATGGCCGCCGATCCACTGTGCAGCCACCCCTGCCGGCAATGCTTCGGCCGCAGCGTCCGACCACCACTGGCCGCGCTGGCCGATGTACCCCCACGAGAACCCAACGACGTGATCGCTGCGTCGCGCCAGGGCGAGACGATATCCGTCTCGGCGAGCATGCCGTTCGAACAGGTCGGAGCGCCACGCTTCGTAGCTGGAGACGTCGCCGAACACCTCGTCGTAACACGGCCAGACGGTCGGGCCCAGGGACACGGCGGCCTCACCAGTCACCACGGAGATAGCGATGTCCTGCTGCATCTATCCGCCTTCCAACCAGATGCGCGGGTATCGACAGCTGCGCGGTTTACAACCCGCGCATCTGCGAACAACCCGCGCGTCTGCAGCCCAGCAGCCGCCTTAAGAGTGAAGCCGCGCCGCCGACGCATGGATCGCGATCAGCTGGGCGACCCCGTCACCCTTGTCCAGCGAATCCGGGGACACCTGCCCGCCATCGACCAACGCCGGCGTGAAGTAGTAGGTCTCCCCCTCGGCCAGCGGACCCAGTTTCGAGCGCGCACCATCGCGCGGTCCGGCAAGGTCGGCCAGATGCGACGACGGCCCGGGCAGATGGTCGTTGAAGAAGGAAGCGACGTCCGAAGCCACGACCGCATTGACCTGGAAGTGCGGGTCGAGGCACTCCACAACTCCGTCCGGCGTCACGTGGTAGAGGTGCCCGAAACTGCTGACCGCGATCGGCACACTGACCACACCGGCCCCGAACCACGCCTGCAGCGCCGGCAGCCACACCCCCGGGTCGACGACCGCCAGGCGCTGCTGACCGTAGAACCCCAGGCCGTGCACGCGCCACAACTGGACGAGTTCGTGGGGAACCAGGCCCTCGGCGTACGTCAAGAAGTCCTCGTCCGGCACCTCGACGCCCGGGTCCGGCGGCAGGGCGGCGACGAAGGGTTCGAGCACGATCGGCTCAGGGGAGAAATCAGACTCGGTCACGACGCCAATCTAACCGGGCACGCACCGCAACGCCGGGAAACCGATTCGCTCGCGTCGCGGTGCGGATGGGACGATGGGAGGTATGACTGATCCCACCAACGCCGCACCGCAGGGCATCCCCGACAAGCCGACCGTCGACGGCCTCGAGGAGCGCTGGGGCGCGGTATGGCAGGAGCAGAACACCTACACCTTCGACCGTGCGCGGGCGCTGACCGGACCCCGGGAACAGCTCTTCGTGATCGACACCCCGCCGCCGACGGCCAGCGGCAGCCTGCACGTGGGGCACGTCTTCTCCTACACCCACACCGACTGCATGGCCCGCTACCAGCGGATGCGCGGCAAGGAGGTGTTCTACCCGATCGGTTGGGACGACAACGGTCTGCCCACCGAGCGCCGGGTGCAGAACTACTACGGCGTACGCGGTGACTCGACCAAGGACTACATCCCCGACTACACCCCGCCGCTGCAGGGCGCGCAGGGCAAGTCGGTCAAGGCCGCCGACCAGCAGCCGATCAGCCGCGCCAACTTCATCGAGTTGTGCGATGAGCTGACGGTCAAGGACGAGGAGACCTTCGAGTCGCTCTTCCGCCGCCTGGGGATCTCCTTCGACTGGTCCCAGAGCTACCGCACCATCGACGAGCGCTCGCGTGCGGTCGCGCAGCAGGCATTCCTGCACAACGTGCAGCGGGGCGAGGCCTACCAGGCCGAGGCGCCCGGGCTGTGGGATGTCACCTTCCAGACCGCCGTGGCGCAGGCCGAGTTGGAGGCGCGCGACTATCCGGGCGCCTACCACCGGGTGGCGTTCCATGCCGCCGACGGCCCGATCTACATCGAGACCACCCGCCCGGAGTTGATCCCGTCCGTGGTGGCCCTGATTGCGCACCCGGACGATGAGAGGTACGCCGATCGATTCGGTACGACGGTGACCTCGCCCCTGTTCGGGGTCGAGGTGCCGATCCTCGCCCACAGTGCCGCCGAGCCGGACAAGGGTGCCGGTATCGCGATGTGCTGCACCTTCGGTGACCTGACCGACGTGATGTGGTGGCGCGAGTTGCAGCTGCCGATCCGCTCCCTGGTGACCCGCAACGGCCGGATGCAGGCCGAGACCCCCGACTGGATCGCCGGTGGCCCGGGCGAGGAGCTCTACGCCGACAAGCTGGCCACCAAGACCATGTTCTCGGCCCGCGAGGCCGTGGTGGACGCGCTGCGTGAGTCCGGCGACCTGGACGGCGAGCCGAAGCCCACCCAGCGCAAGGCCAACTTCTACGAGAAGGGCGACAAGCCGCTGGAGATCGTGACCAGCCGGCAGTGGTACATCCGCAACGGCGGCCGCGACGCCGATCTGCGCGACGCCCTCATCAAGCGCGGTGAGCAGATCGACTTCCACCCCGCCTTCATGCGCAGCCGCTACACCAACTGGGTGGCCGGCCTGAACGGCGACTGGTTGATCAGCCGCCAGCGCTTCTTCGGCGTGCCCTTCCCGGTCTGGTATCCCGTGGATGCCGACGGCGAGACCGACTACGAGCACCCGATCCTGGCCGCTGAGGACACCTTGCCGGTGGACCCGGCAACCGACGTACCGCCCGGTTTCGCGCCCGAACAGCGAGGTGTCGCAGGCGGATTCGTCGGCGACCCGGACATCATGGACACCTGGGCGACCTCCTCCCTCACCCCGCAGATCGTCCTCGGCTGGCCGGTCGCCAGCGACGCCGGCGGCCGCAACGACGCGGAGTTCTTCGAGGCCGCGTTCCCGGCCGACATGCGCCCGCAGGCGCACGACATCATCCGGACGTGGTTGTTCTCCACGGTCGTGCGCAGCCACTTCGAGCACGACAGCGTGCCGTGGACCAACGCTGCGATCAGCGGCTGGATCCTGGACCCGGACCGCAAGAAGATGTCCAAGTCCAAGGGCAACGCCGAGACCCCCGAGGACGTCGTGCAGCAACACGGCGCCGACGCCGTGCGCTACTGGGCCGCGTCCGGCCGCCTGGGCACCGACGCGGCGTACGACACGGGTCAGATGAAGGTCGGCCGACGCCTGGCGATGAAACTGCTCAACGCCAGCAAGTTCGCGCTCACCATGGGCCGGCCCGAGGGCGACCTGGCAGCGCAGGTCACCCACCCGCTGGACCTGGGGATGCTCGCCAATCTGCGCACGGTCGTGCAGGACGCCACGCGGGGCTTCGAGTCGTGGGACTACACCCGCTCGCTGGAGTTGACCGAGCAGTTCTTCTGGACCTTCTGCGATGACTACATCGAGTTGGTGAAGGACCGCGCGTACGGCGCTCAGGGTCCAGAAGCGGCCGCGAGCGCGCAGGCCGCGCTGCGGATCGCCCTCGATGTCCAGTTGCGGTTGTTCGCACCGTTCCTGCCCTACGCGACCGAAGAGGTGTGGTCGTGGTGGCAGTCCGGCTCGGTGCACCGCGCGCCGTGGCCGCTGCCGGAAGAGTGCGGCGAGGGCGGCGACCCGGCCGCTTTGGAAGCCCTGGGAGCAGCGCTCGCCGGAATCCGCAAGGCCAAGTCGGACGCCAAGCTCGGCATGCGGGCCCAGGTGACCGCGATGACCCTGGCGGCTCCGGCGACAACGCAGGACCTGGTGCGTGCCGCCGAGGCGGATCTGCGGGCCGCCGGCAAGGTGACTGATCTGACGTACGCCGATGGGCAGGTCCTGGAGGTCCGTGACGTCGAGTTGGTGCCCCCGCCGCCGCGCAACTAACCGCTTGGCGCTGGTCGCGGGCTAGGCTCGGCCTGTGCCGCGCGACCTCCCACGACTCCACGGTCGCGGGGCGGTCCTCGGTGCCGGTCTCGCGCTCGCTGTCATCACGATTGCGGCGGTGGTCGTTCAGTCACCGCCGATGATCCACGCGCCCAGCAAGGACCGTGACTTCGCGCTGTTCCACTACGCCCAGCCCAGCTACTCCATTCCGGCTGCGACCATCTCGGAGCGCCGCCATCATGGCAACGAGCTAGTGCCGCAGGCCCTTTCCGGGGTGGTCATCGTCTTCGCGTTGATCCTGCTGTTCGGGGCCATCTTCGGCCTGGGCTGGTTGTTCCTGGCCTGGTGGGACCGCCGTCCCCGTCGATCCGACCGGCCCGTCCGCGTCGCCGAGCCCGTGCCGGAACTGCTCGCCGGTGTCGATGAAGCCCAGCGCCGGTTGCTCGGTGGCCAGCCCGCCAACGCCATCGTGGCCTGTTGGATGGCCGTCGAAGAGGCGGCTGCGCGCAGCGGTGTGCCCCCGCTGGCCAGTGACACATCGGCCGAGTTCACGCTGCGTCTCTTGGACTCACTTGACGTGGATTCCGAAGCGCTGCAACAGCTTTCGCTGCTCTACCGGCGTGCGCGGTTCGGCTCCGATCCGATCAACGAGGACCAGCGCGAGCTGGCCGCGTCCTATCTCCGGCGCATCCGCGACGACCTGGATGCCCGGGTGCCCACCGCATGAGCAGCCTGACCCGCCAGTGGGTACGCCGAGGCCTGGCTGCCGTCGTCGTCGGAGCTATCGCGTGGCTGGTCATGTCGTACTTCTACCTCGGCCCCTGGCTGCCGGGAGTCCTTGCCGTGGCCCTCGTCCTGACGGCGATCGTGGCGATGATCCTGGATGCCGGCACCGGGTGGATCGAGGACCGTTGGCCGATCCGCGGCGACGAGGATCCGCCTGGCGCCGCTGCCCTGCCGTCCGATCCCCGGACCCGGCGGTTGCGGCGGTTGTGCGCCCAGGTGACCAGCGGCGCAGCCACCGACGTTGAAGCAGCGGAACTCGCGGGAGTCCTGGCGGCCCTGGCACCCGGCCGGCCGCTACCCGACGTACGTCGCATCGACGCCGCCTCCCTTGCCCGGATCGTCACGTTGATCGAGGAGACATGAGCACACCCACCGCACAGGACGTCCCCACCACGGCGGCTCTCGCCGGCCGGGTTCTGGACCAGGTCGAACAGGTCGTGGTCGGCAAACGCGATGCCCTGGAGCTGATTCTGGCCACGATCCTCGCCGGGGGGCACGTCCTGATCGAGGACAACCCGGGCCTGGGCAAGACGCTCGCCGCCCGTAGCCTGGCGCAATCCCTCGGCCTGGAGTTCACGCGGGCCCAGTTCACGCCGGATCTGTTGCCGGCGGACCTGACCGGGTCGTTCCTGTTCAACCAGCGCACCGGTGAGTTCGACTTCCGCCGCGGCCCGATCTTCACCGGGCTGCTGCTGGCCGACGAGATCAACCGCACGCCGCCGAAGACCCAGGCGGCGCTGTTGGAGGCGATGCAGGAGGGCCAGGTCACCATCGAGGGCGAGACGTTCGGACTACCCCGACCGTTCCACGTCATCGCGACCGCGAATCCCGTTGAATACGAGGGCACTTACCCACTTCCCGAAGCCCAGCTCGACCGGTTCCTGACCCGGGTCAGCTTCGGCTACCCCACTGCGGCAGAGGAATTCGACGTGCTCGCCCGACGGGTGGGCCGACGCACCGAGCAGACCACGCTGGATCCGATCACCGACGCCGATGGTCTGCTGGCGATGCAACAGGTCGTGGAAACCGTGCCGGTCGAGCAGAGCGTCATGACCTACTGCGTCGACCTGGCGGGCGCCACCCGGACCGACGAACGGCTCGCCATCGGTTCATCACCGCGCGGCTCCCTCGGCCTTCTCTTGCTTGCACGGTCCCTGGCAGTGCTGCGCGGCCGCAACTACGTGACACCGGAGGACGTCAAACACGTCGCCGTCAGCGTCCTGGCCCACCGCGTCACCGTCCGCCCGGAGTTGTGGATGACCCAGGTGGACGGCAAGAGCGTTGTCCGCGAACTCATTTCGGCAGTTCCCACCCCACCGACCCATGGCGCGTCACCGACGACCGACCTACCGGCCTGATCGGGTCATCATGAATTGGCGAGCAACGTCGTGGCTGATCGGGGCGGTCGTTGTCGCCGCGACCGGGCTCGCTCTCGCCGTCCTGCTGCGCCGTCCGGACCTGCTGATCCTCTCGTTCGCACCCGCCGGGATCGCGCTGTGGTCCCTGGCCGCGCGGCCGTCGGTCACCCCCGAGCTCGACCCGGCGGGCGTCTCACCGACCACCGCCGCCGGTCAGCAGAGCGTGTGGTCCTTACACGGGCGTCAGCTCGAGGGCGCCGAGCAATGGTGGGCCCAGTGCTCCCCCGCCGACGGAATCCGTTGGGAGCAGGACCTTCTCGGCGGTTACCTCCGCGCATCCGCTTCCCGCCTGGACGGCCGGTGGACCGCAGAACGGATCGGTGGTGCCAGTGTGGGCGCCGCGCTCACCGAACTCATCTCTCCCTGGGCGGCCTACCGGGTCGGCCCACTGCGGATCCCGGCCACCGAGGTCCGGGTGCGACCGCAACCGTCCCCGGTCGCAGGCCAGCTGCAGCTGCCGCATCCGGTGGGGTTGGTCGGAGCCAATCGCAGTTCGGCGCGAGGGTCCGGATCCGAGTTCGCCGACGTGCGCGCCTACCGGCCCGGGGATCGGCTCCGGGCAATTCACTGGCCACGGACCGCTCGCACCGGCGAACTGCACGTCCGGGACAACTACGCCGAGCAGGACGCGGCGGTCCTGGTGGTCGTCGACGGGTCCGGCGGCGGGCCGAGTTGGCAACGCGGACTACAGGGCGCAGCCACTGTTGCTGAGTTCTTCATCCGGCACGGCGACCGGGTCGCACTGGTCGTCCTCGGCGCCGGTCGCCCGGCGTACCTGCCCTACGGCGCCGGCCTGCGCAACTACCATCGCATCGCCGATGTGCTCAGCGCCGCCCGCGAACCCGCGCCGAGCGAGCCGCCCCGCCGGGTGCGGTTGCCCGTCGGGCCCGGCTGCACCGTGCTGATGCTGTCCTCGATCCTCACCGATGTCGCACCCACGATCACGCTGGCACTGGCCCAACGTGGGGTGCCGATGATCGTGCTGGACACGGTGCCGGACGCCCCCGACATCGAAGACCCGCTCAGCCAGCTGGCCCTGCGACTTCGACTGCTCGAGCGCCGTACCGTGATCGAGCGACTCACCCAGGCCGGCGCCCAGGTCACCCCCTGGGTCGGCGCTGGAAGCCTCGAACTACCCATGCGGCGCCTGGCGCGTCGGCCACCGGTGCGGGTGCGGTCATGACCTGGTGGCCGCGACTGGCCGTTCTCGACCGCACCCGGATCATGGCCTATCTGGTCGCCGGCGTGGCGGCACTGATATTCCTCGGATGCGCAAGTGCTGCAGGGCATTTGGTGCTGTGGGGCGGATTGCTGATCGTGCTGGGCTGGCTCGCGGCGCTGGTGGACGGCTCGGCGGCGGGGCTCGCGCTGTTCGCGGCGGCCCTCCTGCTCGACTGGATCGTCAGTTCGCCATCACCCACCACCTGGTGGGTACTGCCTGCCGTGGTTCTGCTGGCCGTTAGTTGGTCCCTGTGCGTGCTGGCCGGAGCCGGCCCGCACAACGCGCCGCTTCCGCGGCCGTTGGTGCGGGTGTGGCTGGTCCGCACCGGGCTGCTGGCAGCCGGATGCGCCGTCCTCGGCGCGTTGGTGCTCGCGGTCACCGGTCGGGTCGCCATCGGATCGCCGGTCCTGGTCACCCTCGCACTGTTGTCGATCGCAGCGACGGCGGTGTGGTTCTCGGTGCGCGGCGCCGACTGAGTCGCCTGGAGCGATCCGTCAGGCGGATTCCTTGCGCGGGGCGCGTTTGCGGATCGGGGTCTGCTTGCGCACGATCGTGGGGTTCACGTTGTCCAGGACGACTTCCCGGGTCACGACGACGCGGGCGATGTCGTCATCGCTGGGAACGTCGAACATCACCGGCAGGAGGACTTCCTCCATGATTGCCCGTACGCCGCGTGCGCCGGTCCCGCGCAACATGGCCTGATCGGCGATCGCCTCGACCGCGTCGTCGGTGAACTCCAGCTCCACACCGTCGATCTCGAACATCCGCTGGTACTGCTTGACCAGGGCGTTGCGCGGCTCGGTCAGGATGGACACCAGCGCCTCCCGGTCCAGCGGCTCGACCGTGGTGATCATCGGCAACCGACCGATGAACTCCGGGATCAGCCCGAACTTGACCAGGTCCTCGGGCAGGACGTCGCTGAAACTCTCCAGCTCGTTCTTCTTACTGCGCAGTTGCGCACCGAAGCCCAGTCCCTGACGGCCGATCCGGTCCTTGATGATGGTCTCGAGACCGGCGAACGCGCCACCCACGATGAACAACACATTCGTCGTGTCGATCTGGATGAACTCCTGATGCGGGTGCTTGCGTCCACCCTGCGGCGGCACCGACGCCGAGGTGCCCTCCAGGATCTTCAACAGCGCCTGCTGCACACCCTCACCGGACACGTCCCGGGTGATCGAGGGGTTCTCGCTCTTGCGCGCAACCTTGTCGATCTCGTCGATGTAGATGATGCCGGTCTCGGCCTTCTTCACATCGAAGTCCGCAGCCTGGATCAGCTTCAACAGGATGTTCTCGACGTCCTCACCGACGTAGCCGGCCTCGGTCAGCGCGGTCGCATCCGCAATCGCGAAGGGCACGTTGAGCATCCGGGCCAACGTCTGCGCCAGATAGGTCTTGCCGCAACCGGTCGGGCCGATCAGCAGGATGTTGGACTTGGCCACCTCGACGGCGTCTCCGTGCTTGCCGATCTCCTCGGCGACCCGGATCCGCTTGTAGTGGTTGTAGACCGCGACGGCGAGCGCCCGCTTGGCATCGGACTGCCCCACGACGTACTGCTCGAGGAAGTCGAAGATCTCCTTGGGCTTGGGCAGGTACTCCAGCCCCAGCTCGGAGGTCTCGGCCAACTCCTCCTCGATGATCTCGTTGCACAACTCGATGCACTCATCGCAGATGTAGACCCCGGGGCCGGCGATGAGCTTCTTGACCTGCTTCTGGCTCTTGCCGCAGAAGTTGCACTTGAGCAGGTCGCCACCTTCACCTATGCGTGCCACGGGTGGCTCCTTCCCCTGCTGTCATCATCGTGCTGCGGTCGTTCGTCCTATTGAACTATCTCTAGCCCATTGTGACCGGCTTGCCGGCCAGCGCGTCGAGCGTGTTTGCTCAGGGCGCAACTGGCCGGCCTCGGTCCTACGGCTGCAACGAGGCCTTGCGGCTGGACAACACCTGATCGATCAACCCGTACTCGACGGCTTGTTCGGCGGTGAGGATCTTGTCCCGCTCGATGTCGTTGCGAACGTCTTCCTCGTCGCGACCGGTGTGGTGGGCCAGCGTCTTTTCCAGCCACTCACGCATCCGGAAGATCTCGTTGGCGGTGATCTCCAGGTCCGTCGCGGTACCCCCGGTGCCTTCCATGGCCGGCTGGTGGATCAGGATCCGCGCGTTGGGCAGGGCGAACCGCTTGCCCTTGGCGCCGGCGCCCAACAGAATCGCCGCGGCGGAGGCGGCCTGACCGATCACGAAGGTCTGCACGTCGGGTTGGATGTACTGCATCGTGTCGTAGATCGCCGTCAACGCGGTGAACGAGCCACCCGGGGAGTTGATGTACATCAGGATGTCCCGGTCGGGGTCCTGGCTCTCCAGCACGATCAGCTGCGCGATGATGTCGTCCGCCGAAGCGTCGTCAACCTGCACGCCAAGGAAGATGATGCGGTCTTCGAAGAGCTTGTTGTAGGGATCGGAACGCTTCATGCCGTAGGACGTGCGCTCCTCGAACTGCGGGAGGATGTAGCGCGAGGTCGGGTTCATCGTGGCTCCTGCTTGGAGGTTGACGGAGGTGGGGTCGAACAGTCGGCCGGTCATTCCGCCACCCCGCCCGCGTTGCTGTCCGGTGCGTCGGTCGACCGCTCGAAGACGTGGTCGACGAAGCCGTACTCTTTGGCCTCCTCGGCGGAGAACCAGCGGTCCCGCTCGGAGTCGGAGGTGATCTGCTCGACGGTCTGTCCGGTGTGCTCGGCAATCAGCTCGGCCATCTGGCGCTTGATGAAGACCAACTGCTCGGCCTGGATCTTGATGTCGGAGGCGGTGCCCCCGATCCCACCGGACGGCTGGTGCATCATCACCCGCGCGTGCGGCGTCGCGTAGCGCTTGCCCGGTGTGCCCGCAGACAGCAGGAACTGGCCCATGCTGGCGGCCATACCCATCGCAACGGTCGCGACATCGTTGGGGATCCAGTTCATCGTGTCGAAGATGGCCATACCCGCCGAGATCGAACCGCCCGGGGAGTTGATGTAGAGCCAGATGTCCTTGTCCGGGTCTTCTGCGGCCAGCAACAACAGCTGCGCGCAGATGGCGTTCGCGTTGTCGTCGCGGACGTCTGAACCCAGGAAGATGATTCGTTCCTTCAGGAGCCGGTTGTAGATCTGGTCATCCAGTCCGCCGGCTCGCTCGGTGGCCGCAGTGGGCTGCGCCAATACTGTTCCGCTCACGTCGTCCTTCTTCACATCGTTGAATTGCTGGCCTTCATTGGACCCTAACGCCCGCATCCGGCCGCTTCGTCCCGGATACCCGCCCTGTTCGCCGTGAGCGCAAGAGCACCCTCCGCAGCACAGAGCCCGCCGCCTGGCGATGCAGGCGGCGGGCTCGTGAAGTACGGCGCGGTGATCAGGCGGTCGGTGTCGACTCGCCCTTCTCGTCGGCCTCGATCTCTTCGGCGTCGTCCAGCTCCGCCTCGTCGAGGTCGATGTCCTCGAGCTCGTCGTCGATCTCATCCTCGAGGGCGTCGTCGATCTCGTCCTCGAACTCGGTGTCCAGGGCGTTGAGGTCTACCGCCTCGCCGTTGGTGTCCTTGATCGTGACCTTCTCCAGCACAGCGGCCAGCGCCTTGCGGCGGCCGACCTCACCCATGATCGAGGGGATCTGACCCTGCTGGTCCAGCATCTGTGCGAACTGGTTGGGGTCCAGCCCGTACTGGCCGGCGCTGGCGATGATGAACTCGATCAGATCCTGCTGTCCGACCTCCACCTTCTCGTCCTGGGCGATGCGGTCCAACACGAACTGGGTCTGGATCTGCTTGCGGGTCGACTCGGTGACCTCGGCGCGGTGCTCGTCGTCCTCAAGGCGTTCCTCACCCTCCAGGTGCGAGTGAACCTCAGCCTCGATGAGCGCCTCGGGGACCGGAAGGTCCAAGGTGTCCAGCAGGTGGTCCAGGACCTTGTCGCGAGCCTGGACGCCCTGCTCCATCTTCTTACCTCGCTCGACCTGCTCACGGATCGCCGAGCGCAGTTCGTCCAGGTTCTCGTAGTCACCGGAGACGGTGGTCGCGAAGTCGTCGTCGAGCTCCGGCAGCGTGCGCTCGGAGACTGAGTTGACGGTCACCGTGATGGCGGCGTCCTCGCCCTCGTGCTCGCCACCGATCAGCGGGGAGGTGAAGTCCTTGGTGTCACCTGCCGACAGGCCGATGACCGCCTCGTCCAGACCGTCGAGCATGTTGCCCGCACCGATCAGGTAGTCGACGGCGGCAACGTCGTCGATCTCTTCGCCGCCGATCTCGGCGCGCAGGCCGATGTTGACCGTGTCGCCGTCCTGGGCGGCGCGGTCGACGGCGGCCACGGTGCCGAACCGCTCACGCAAAGCGTCCAACTCGGCATTCACGTCGTCGTCGCTGATCGACACCGGGTCGACCTCGACGGTGACGTCCTCGAAAGCGGGCAACTCGAATTCGGGGACGACGTCGACCTCGACGGTGAAGCTCAGGTCGTCACCGTCCGCCGCGGGAACCGCAGTGACATCGACCTCGGGCTGACCGATGGGCTGGATCTCCTGCTGGTCGACAGCGTCACTGTAGAACTGCGGCAGGGCCTCGTTGACCGCCTCCTGGACGACCGCGCCGCGGCCGACCCGCTGGTCGATGATCCGCGCAGGAACCTTGCCCTGCCGGAAACCGGGCACCTGCACCTGGCTGGCGATCGTCGCGTACGCGGCGTCGAGGCTGGGCTTCAGCTCCTCGAACGGCACGTCGATGGTGAGCTTGACCCGGGTGGGGCCGACATGTTCTACGGCACTCTTCACTGCTGCGATCTCCAAGTTGAGTTCGGGGTGGGCATCAGAGGTTGCTCTGACATCAATCCGGACGACCGATCAGTGGCCGTCACACCAAGAGACCATGCTAACGGTCGGGGTAGCCGGATTCGAACCGGCGGCCTTCCGCTCCCAAAGCGGACGCGCTACCAAGCTGCGCCATACCCCGCGGCTGATCGCCCGTTTTGGGTGGTACGACCTGCGGGCAGTAGGCTAACCGCTCGGCAGATCCAGCCAGTGACCGGGCTCCCATCGCAGGCCCGGAACGCACCGCAGATCAGCCACGCGGGTGTAGCTCAATGGTAGAGCCCCAGTCTTCCAAACTGGCTACGCGAGTTCGATTCTCGTCACCCGCTCCAGCATTGTTGCGTTTCCGTTGTCCACTGCATCTCACGCGGCGTATACACCACATCTCAGTTCGCGCAATACCCTTCCGTTCGTCGTCATCCTGGGGTTGACTGGTGGTCAACTCCATCCGGAGGCATCAGGACCGCCGTTCGGGGCGGAGAACGACGAAGGAGAACAACATGGGATTGCTTGACGACGCCAAGGACAAGCTCGAAGAGGCCAAGGACAAGGTCGAGGAGTTCATCCACGAGCACAAGGACGAGGCCAACGACTCCGTTGAGAAGGCCGGGGACTTCGTGGACGAGAAGACCGGCGGCAAGTACGCCGACAAGGTCGACCAGGCGCAGTCCTTCGCCAAGGAGCAGGTTGACAAGCTCGACGGCCCGAACTGAGCCGTAGACGCCACGAAGGAGGGCCGGGAATCATCCCGGCCCTCCTTTCCGCGTGCGTAGCGCGCGGCGGCGGTCAGTTACGCCAGAGCAGCACGATCGCGCGATCGTCGGTCTCCCCCGACCGCGCCGCGGCACACAGCCGACCGGCAGCGCCACTGAATCCCGTGGCAGCGGCGCGGTCGGCCTGGCCGAGCAACCGGTCAAGACCCTGGAACAGGTCGAACCCGGGTGCTTCGATCACACCGTCGGTGAACAACAACAACGCATCGCCGCGCTCCATGACTCCGTGGGCGCGCGGGTAGTCCGCCGGACCCTGTTGGTCAAGGACACCCAGGAGAACTCCGCTGGCTCCGGACACCGGTTGCCACCGTCCCCGGCCGGCCTGGAAGTGCACGGCCGCCGGATGACCCGCGGATCCCACACTGAACTGACCGGTGTCCAGGTCGATCGCCGCGTGGATCGCCGTCGCAAAGCCCTCCGACCACCCCTGACGCACCAGATGCTGGTTGGCCGAGGGCAGGAAGCGGTCGGGTTCGACCGCGCCAAGCAGACCCGACAGCGCTCCGCCCAGCAGCAGCGACCGGCTGCCGGCCGTGCAGCCCTTACCCGACACATCCACGACCGCGATCTCCAGCGTGCTGGTCGTGGGGCAGTCGGCGACCACGAAGTCACCGGAGAAACTGTCGCCGTGCGCCGGAGCGATGCACGAGTCAAGGTTCCAGCCGCAAGGCAGCACCGGCAGGCGCCCCTGCGCCCGCAGCCGCTCGCGCAGGTCGACCAACATGGAGGTACCGACTGCCGCCGGGATGCCGACCTCGCCGCGACGACGGTCCGCGACCAGCAGAACCCCCATTGTCACCGCGAGCACCACCAGGAAACTGCCCACCGTGTGTTTGGGAGCCTCCGGCACCAGACTGCTGGCCACACCGGCCGCGCCGAGCGCTATGTAGCTGGCCAGGAGCTGCGTGCCGTGCAGCAACGTTGCAGCGGCCACCGCGACGAAGACGAACGCGGCGTAGGACACAGAATGGGGAAAGCGCACCACGAGTGCCGTGATCGATGCCGTCAGAACGACGATGATCGCCGTCATCGCCCAGGCACGGGTCGGGCGTGCCGTTGCCGCGTCCCGACCGAGCAGGCGGCGTGGCGCGAGCGCCGCGTCGATAACCATGTTCGGAAACTACGATGTGCGAGGCCGGTGAAAATAGTTTCTTTACTGTGTTCTTAACTCACCGAGACGCAACCTGGAATCAGCCCCGACAAGCATTCACCCCTGCGGAGGCAGCGCGCCGGACTCCTCGTATGCCGCCACTTCGGCCAGCCGCCGCGCATGCCGCTCGACACCGGAGAACGGCGTTTCCAGAAAGATCTTGGTCATCGCCTTTGCCTGCTCCAACGTCGTGAAGCGACCCCCGAAGGAGATGATCTGCGCGTCGTTGTGCTCCCGGGCCAGTTGGGCCAGTTCGGTGGTGTAGCACAGCGCCGCCCGGATGCCTTTGACCTTGTTCGCGGCCATCTGCTCACCGTTGCCGGAACCGCCCAGCACGATCCCGAGCGACCCCGGGTCGGCGGCGACCGCCTCCGCTGCGCGCAGCACGCAGACGGGGTAGTCGTCCTCGGCGTCGTATTCCACGGGACCGTGGTCGACCACCTCGTAACCCTCCCCCGGCAACCAGGCAACCAGTGCCCGTTGCAGGTCGTACGCCGCATGGTCGCCGCCCAGATGAACTCGCATGTTCGCTCCTTGCTCGGGGAAGGTCAGGAAAAGTCCGGACCCTTGGTCCGGGTCCGCTTCAACTCGTAGAAACCAGGGGTGCTGGCCACCAGCACGCAGCCGTCCCAGAGCTTGCCGGCGGCCTCCCCCTTGGGGGCCGGCGTGACCACGGGGCCGAAGAACGACGTACCGGCGACGCTGACAACGGGGGTGCCCACGTCCTCGCCGACCAACGCGATCGCCCGCTTGTGGGAGGACCGCAGGGCGACGTCCACCTCGTCGCCGGGCACGTTGTCGTAGGCGTCGATCAGTTCGGGCGGCAGGCCGACGTCGGCGAGGGATTCGACGACCACGGCCCGAAGGTCGTCCGCGTCCTTGCCGCGGCCGCCGGGGTGCAGACGGGTGCCGATGGCGTCGTACAACTGCTTCTTCACCTCTTCGCCGTGGGCCAGCGCCGCGGCAATGACCACCCGCACGGGGCCCCAACCGCGGTCGAGCATGGCCCGATAGTCCGGCGGCAGGTCCCGGCCCTCGTTCAGGACCGACAGGCTCATGACCGACCAGGTCACGTTGATATCGCGGACCTTCTCGACTTCCATCAGCCAGCGCGAGGTCATCCAGGCCCACGGGCACAACGGGTCGAACCACATCTCAACGTTCTCGGTAGTCACCGCCCCATCGTGCCGCACCGGGTGCGCGACCGCACCACCGGAACGGCAGGCGGATGCCGACGCAGCTGCGTGACAGGATGATCAGCATGCCGGGGACCAACCTGACCCATGCCGAGGCGAACGCTCGGTCACTGCTCCTGACCGTCGTGCACTATGACGTGCACGTCGACGTCACGCAGGGCGCCGAGTTCTTCTCGACCCGATCGACGATTGCCTTTCACTGCTCGCAGCCAGGGGCGACAACCTTTCTCGACTTCATCGGGGAATCCGTCGAGTCCGTCGTCCTCAACGGCGAATCCCTTATGCCTGCAGCGGTTTACGACGGCGCTCGGATCGAGCTGCCGCAACTCGGCGTGGACAACGTCGTGGAGGTCCGGGCCACCGGCCGCTTCATGAACACCGGCGAGGGGTTGCACCGGTTCGTCGATCCTGCCGATCAGGAGGTCTACCTCTACACGCAGTTCGAGGTCGCCGACGCCCGCCGGATGTTCGCCGTCTTCGAGCAGCCGGACCTGAAGGCCACCTTCGCCTTCACGATCACCGCGCCGGCTCGCTGGGAGGTCCTGTCCAACCAGCCCACTCCGGAGCCGGAGCCCGCGGACGGCACCTATGTCGGTCCCGGTGGGTCGCCCGAACCCGTCGCGACGTGGCGGTTCGAACCCACGCCGCGCCTGGCGTCGTACGTCACGGCACTGGTCGCCGGGCCCTACCACCTGGTGCGCTCGAGCGCGCAGACCCGGGACGGCGAACTGGCCCTGGCCGTGGGCTGCCGTAAATCGTTGGCCCAGTACCTCGACGCGGACAACATCTTTGATGTCACCAGGCGCGGATTCGCTTACTACGAGGACATGTTCGACTACCCGTACCCGTTCGCGAAGTACGACCAGATCCTGGTGCCGGAGTTCAACGCAGGGGCCATGGAGAACGCCGGCTGCGTGACCTTCGCCGAGGCCTACGTCTTTCGTGGTGCGGTCACCGAGGCCATCGTCGAGGCCCGGGCGCAGACGATCCTGCACGAGATGGCGCACATGTGGTTCGGCGACCTGGTGACCATGCGCTGGTGGGACGACCTGTGGCTCAACGAGTCCTTCGCCGAGTGGTCAGCGACGACCTGTGCCGCCGAGGCCACCCAGTGGTCAGCGGTGTGGACCTCCTTCGCCGTTGCCGACAAGGCGTGGGCCTACAACCAGGACCAGTTGGCCTCCACGCACCCGATCGTGGCGGAGATTCCCGACCTGGAGGCGGTGGAGAGCAACTTCGACGGCATCACCTACGCCAAGGGCGCCTCCGTCCTGAAGCAGCTGGTCGCCTACGTCGGCCGCGACAATTTCGTCGCTGGCCTGCGCAACTACTTCCGCAAGCACGCCTTCGGCAACACCGTGCTGGACGACCTGCTCACTGAACTCGAGGCAACGTCGGGTCGGGATCTGCGGGCGTGGAGTTCCCTGTGGCTGCAGACGGCCGGGGTCAACACTCTGACACCGGTCGTCACGCTGGATGACCAGGGCCGATACCAGGAGGTGGTTCTGGAGCAGACCGCACCGGCAGAGCATCCGACCCTGCGGCCGCAGGCGATCGCCGTCGGACTGTTCGACCTCATCGACAACACGCTGCACCAGCGCCTGCAGGTGCGCCTCGACGTCGACGGTCCGCGCAGCATCGTCACCGACCTGGTCGGGCAGCCCCAGGCCGACCTGCTCCTGGTCAACGACGAGGACCTGGGATACATCAAGACCCGGTTGGACGCGCGTTCCCTGCAGACAGTCGTGGCAAATCCGTTGGCGCTGAAGGACTCTTTGGCACAGGCGGTCGTCCTCGGCGCGGCCTGGGACATGACTCGCGACGCCGCCATGTCCGGTCGGGATTTCGTCACGATGGTCCTGGCGAGCATCACCGATCCGATGAGTTCGATGATGCTGCGCACCGTGTTGCGGCAGATGACGCACACGGCACGCTTCTTCGTGGCACCGCAGCATCGGGCACAGGTCGATGCCCAGATCGCCGACGAGCTACGCGCCGCGGCGCAGCAGGCGCCGGCCGGCAGTGACGCACAACTGCAACTGGTCAGCGCGTTTGCGGCGGCTGCCACCGACCCCGAGGATGTCGCCTGGCTCGGCGCCCTCCTCGATGGCTCCTCGGAGCTGCCCGGCCTCGCGGTGGACACCGAGATGCGGTGGACCCTGCTCACCGGCCTGTGCTCCATGGGTGCCGCCGGCGATGAGCAGATCGAGGCGGAGCTGCAACGCGACCCGTCCGCCACTGGTCACGAACGCGCCGCGCGAGCGCGGGCGTCCATCCCGACCGCGGAAGCGAAGCAAGCGGCGTGGGACACGTTGATCAACGACCCCACCGTGCCCAACCAGACCATCAACGCCATCGCTCTTGGGTTCAGCACACCGCACGACCCGCAGCTGCTCCGCCCGTTCGTCCAACCCTACTTCCAGGAGCTCGAAAACATCTGGGAGGCAAGGACATTCGCGATTGCCCAGGCGATCACGTCGTTGTCGTTCCCGGGCTCGCTGGCCGATCAGGAGTTGCTGGACGCCACCAACACCTGGCTCGACGCCCATCCGCAGGCGCCCTCGGGAGCCCGCCGGGCGGTCGCCGACCACCGGGATGGCTTGGAGCGGGCGCTGACCGCCCAGGCGTACGACGCCGCGCACTGACCGCTGGTCAGTCGCCTTCGGCGCGGCGCACTGCGTCGTTGACCTTGCGCAGCAGTTTCTTGCCGCGTCGGGAGCGCATGACGTCGCCCAGGAGCAGGGGACGGCGGTCCGGCCCGGCAATCGGTAGCCGCCAGTTCGGGTACTCGTCGTTGGTGCCGGGCTGGTTGATCGTGCGCACATCCCCGACCAGGTCGTTGACCGAGACACCCAACAACCGACTGGGCGCCGCGGCGAGGTAGACATACAGCGCCTCGACGATGTCCTCGATCGAGGCGTCCTGCCCAAGCAGTCCTGCCCCGCGCAACGCCGACACCATGGCATCGCGCTGCGCGCTGTCCTCAGCCAGCTCCTCCGACCAGTCGCGGGTCAGCAGGCCGAGCCGGCGGCGGACCTGCAGGTGCTCACCCTGCAGATAACCGGCGGTAGGCGGCAGATCATGCACGGTGACCGTCGCGAGCGCCAGCTTGCGGTATGTGGCCGGCGGCCGCGGCGTGCGGCCGTCCTGTTGCCTCTCGAACCAGAGGACCGACGTACCCAACAGGCCTCTGTCCGTGAGGTAGTCGCGCACGTTGGGCGCCACAGTGCCCAGGTCCTCCCCCACGACGACCGCACCCGCCCGGTGGGCCTCGAGCACCAGGACGCTGATCATCGCCTCGTGGTCGTAGCGCACGTAGGTGCCATCGGTCGGCTTCATCCCCTGCGGGATCCACCACAGCCGGAACAGGCCCAGGATGTGGTCGATGCGCAACCCGCCAGCCATCGCAAGAGTCGTGCGCAGCATGTCCCGCAGCGGCCGATACGCTTGCTGCTCAAGGCGATCGGGGCGCCACGGCGGTTGGCTCCAGTCCTGTCCGAGCTGGTTGTAGTCATCCGGCGGCGCGCCCACGGACACGCCCGCAGCGAAGATCTCCGGACCGGCCCACACCTCGGCGCCACCGGGGTGCACACCGACGGCGATGTCGTGCACAACCCCGACGCGCATCCCGGCGGCCCGGGCCTCCCGATGCGCACTGGCGAGTTGGTCCTGCACGACCCACTGCAACCAGCAGTGGAAATCGACCTCGTCGGCCAGTTCGGTGCGGGCGGCGGCCACGGCGTCGCTACGGGGGTCGTGCAATTCCCTGGGCCACTGACCGGCGGGGAGGCCGTGTTTCTCGGCCAAAGCGCACCAGGTCGCGAAGTCGATCAGCGCCTGCCCCTCGCGGGCGCAGAACGCGGCGAAGTCGCGGGAGTGCCGCCCGCTGCGCTGGCCGCGGTGCAGCACGCGTAGGGCCGCACGCTTGGCCGCCCAGGCCGCATCGCGGTCCAGGAAGTCGAATTCGTTCAACCGTCGCGCATCGTCGGCGTGCCATTCGATCAGTTGCCGCTCGGCGGCACCGAGGTAGCCGATGTCGGCCACTTCTTCCACCCGGATGTAGATCGGGTTGACGAACCGGCGCGAGGTCGGCAGATACGGAGAGGGTTCCATCGGCGCGATCGGCTCGGCGGCGTGCACCGGATTGACCAGCAGGAAGTCGGCTGCGTTGCTGGCCGCCCACGTCCCCAGCTCCGCCAGGTCAGCAGCATCGCCCAGTCCCCACGACCGCTCGGAGCGCACGGAGTACACCTGGGCGGCCAGACCCCAGGCCGGTTGCTGCGCCAGGGAATCGGGCAGGTCCAGGGTGTTCGGGGCGACGATCACCTCGGCGGTCTGCGGCGGCTGCCCCGCGATCTTCACCTCCAGGAGGTGATACCCGGTCGGCAGGTCACCCGGGAGGGCCACCGCCGCCTCGCCGATGAGGACCTTGTCGATCGTCAGCGGCTCCACGACGTGCTCGACGGTGCGAACGGGCACTGTGCCCCCGTCCTCCAGACGGACCTGGGCGGTGAACTGTTCGCCGTGCGGCAGGTGGATCAGGACCGTCGGCGTCCACCCTTCCCGGGCGACAACGACCGGGGGCAACGTACGGCGCCAGGCGGCGGAGCGTTGATCCTCCAGTGCCGCCCGGGCTGACTCGTCATCACTCACCACGACACCGAGCGCGCCCAGCACCGCCCGGATGGTGTCGCTGCCGACCTGCACATGGTTGCCGGTCCAGTCGTGGTACTCGGTCGCGACCCCGCACACACCGGCCAGTTCCAGCAGCGCTGCAGAGGGTTTCGGGTCAGTGGTCGTGCTGTCGGCCGCCATGATGCAAGTTTGTCAGAGCCCAGGGACCAAGATGGGTGCCATGCGTGTCTTGGACTGGCTCTGGCGGCTCGATGACAACCAGGTCAGTGGCCAACCCCTTCACGAGTGGCTGCTTCACACCGGTCTGCTCATCGTCATCGTCATCGCTTTCGGCGTGGCTGTCCGCTGGCTGATCTACCGGGCGATCAATCGTGGTGTACGGGTGATGCAGAACAACCAGGAGCGCCGCGGCGGCCCCAGCGGGCAGCGGATCGTCCGCCCCGCAGATGAATTGGAGACCGAACGGCGCAAACAGCGCGCGCTGACGGTGGGTGCGTTGCTGAAGTCGGTCACGACCGTCGTCACCGCCGTGGTCATCGCACTGACCGTCCTGGCCATGCTCGGAGTGCCCCTCGCGCCGCTGGTCACGACCGCCGGCGTCGGTGGTGTGGCCCTCGGCTTCGGCGCGCAGAGTCTGGTCAAGGACTACCTGTCCGGTATCACCATGATCATCGAGGACCAGTACGGCGTGGGCGACGTCATCGACACGGGCCAGGCCATCGGCACCGTCGAGGAAGTGACGCTGCGGATCACCCGTCTGCGAGACGCGCAGGGCGTGGTCTGGTACGTCCGCAACGGGGAGATCCTGCGCCTGGGCAACAAGTCCCAGGGCTGGGCCAACACGCGGGTGGATATGCCCATCCGTTACGACCAGGACGTCGAGAAGGCGCTGGGGGTCCTGCGGGGCGTTGCGGCCGACTTCGCTGCCGACGAGACGTGGAACGCCGTCCTGGTTGACCAACCCGATGTTGTGGGCGTCGACTCGGTCGCCGGTGGTGCGGTGACCCTGACCACCATCCTGTCCTGCCTGCCGGGGCAGCAACTGCCCGCGGCCCGCGAGTTCCGGACCCGTGTGAAGGTCGCCATGGATAACGCCGGTATCGTCATGGCGACCACTCCCCCGGCGACCGGCGCGACACCCCCGACCGGTTCGTGACATGGACGCCCAAGGGAGACTGGGACAGTGACGGACACGTTCTACGACCAGGTCGGCGGCGCGGAGACCTTCCGCAAGTTGGTGACCGCCTTCTACGAGGGAGTGCGCTCCGATGAGCCCCTCCGCGCGCTCTATCCCGAGGAGGACCTCGAACCTGCCGAGCGGCGACTGCGGATGTTCCTCGAGCAGTACTGGGGCGGTCCGACCACCTACTCCCAGGAGCGCGGACATCCTCGCCTGCGCATGCGGCACATGCCGTTTGCGGTCACTCCGGACATGCGCGACCGGTGGTTGCTGCACATGATGAGTGCGGTCGACAGCCTCGAACTCGACCCGACACACGACCTGATCCTGCGCGACTATCTGACCCGCGCGGCGTACTCCTTGGTGAACACCCTCGACGACGAGCAGGAGACCATCTCGTGACCAGCCCCGCGCCGTGGTGGCGCGAAGCCGTCATCTACCAGATCTACCCCCGCTCCTGGGCGGACGCCAACGGCGACGGGATCGGTGACCTGCCTGGTATCACTGCCCGATTGCCCTACCTGGCCGACCTGGGCGTCGACGCCGTGTGGTTGTCGCCGTTCTACGTCTCACCACAGGCCGACGCCGGCTACGACGTGGCCGACTACCGCGATATTGATCCGGTCTTCGGCACGTTGCCAGACGCCGACGCCCTGATCGCACGTGCCCATGAACTGGGTCTGCGGGTGATCGTCGACCTGGTCCCCAACCACACCTCCGACGAGCACGCGTGGTTCCAGGCGGCGCTCGCGGCCGGCCCGGGTTCTCCCGAACGCGACCGGTACATGTTCCGCGACGGCGTCGGCGTCGACGGCTCGCAACCGCCGAACGACTGGAGCAGCGTCTTCGGCGGGACGGCCTGGACCCGGATCACCGAGCCCGACGGGTCGCCCGGTCAGTGGTATCTGCATCTTTTCGATGTCAAACAACCCGACCTGAACTGGCAGAACCCCCAGGTACGAACCGAATTCGAGGACATCCTGCGCTTCTGGCTGGACCGGGGTGTGGACGGTTTCCGGGTCGACGTCGCGCACGGACTGGTCAAGGCCGAGGGGCTGCCCGCCTGGTCCGGGCCGATGAACATGCTCGACCTGCCGGACCCGACGCAGCGACCGCCGATGTGGGACCAGGACGGTGTCCACGAGATCTATCGATCGTGGCGGGCGATCCTGGACGATTACAACCCGCCGGAGGCGCTTGACCATGACCCGTCCCGGGACCGGGCGATGTGCGCCGAGGCGTGGGTCGATCCGCCCGAGCGGCTGGCTCGCTACGTGCGCCCCGATGAGTTCCACCAGGCGTTCAACTTCGACTACCTGAACGCGCCGTGGCAGGCCGACTCGCTGCGCGAGACCATTACCGCGTCACTGGCCGCTGACGACGCCGTCGGCGCGCCGACGACCTGGGTGCTGTCCAACCACGACGTGGTCCGGCACGTCAGCCGCCTCGGTCTGCCGGTGGGCACGCCCCGCCCGAACGGCATCGGGGCAGAAGACACCCAGCCGGATCCCGAAGTGGGCGCGCACCGCGCGCGGGCGGCCACGGCGATCATGTTGGCCCTGCCCGGTGGCGCCTACATCTACCAGGGCGAGGAGCTGGGGCTGCCCGAGCACACCGCGCTTCCGGACGAGGTGCGCCAGGATCCCACCTTCGCCCGTACGGCGGGTGCGGAGTTGGGGCGGGACGGCTGCCGGATCCCGATGGCCTGGGAAAAAGACTCTCCTGCTTACGGATTCAACGAGACCGGGGCTTCGTGGTTACCGCAGCCGGCCGAGTTCGCTGACCTGGCCGCGGATCAACAGGTCGGGGTCGCCGGATCATCGTTCGAGCTCTACCGGCGGCTGCTGGCCACTCGCCGTGAGCGAGGTATCGGCGCGGGGACGTTGTCCTGGAACGAGGCCGGACCCGACGTGTTGAGCTTCACGGTGCACGGTGCGACGGGTGAGCAGACCACCCTGCTGGCCAACCTGTCGGCGGAGTCGGTGGCCATTCCCGCGGGTCACGAGGTGCTTGTCGGCTCCGACCTGTCCGGGGACAGCACTCTGGTAGCGCCGGATGCGGCCGTCTGGTTGCGACCGATGTCCTGACTCCTTAGCGCACGAGGACGTGGCCGGCGGGAGTGGTCAGGCGATACCACCGGCCGGCGGTGTAGACCGTTGCCTCGTCGCCGACCAGGAAGCCCAGCGCGTGCGCACCAAGAGCGACGCTGGCGCTCAGGCCGTCCGCGGCGGCCGGCAGCGGGATGCTCGCGGACCACACCCGCTGGCGTTCGGACTCCTGACGTACGGCGCTCAGCGGCTCCCGCGCGGACACCGCCAGCGCTTCCAGGCCGTCCGTCGCCGTACGCCGCAACGTCTCGACGGGGACCTGGGTGACCGGTCGCCAGCCGCTGCGCGGTGGGGAGACCGCCGCCCAGGTCGTCTGCACCGTCATCGGCGGAATCGGTAACTCATGATCCTCCGTGGGTCTGGCCAGCCGGTCCGCGACCGCTGAAAGACCCACCACCACATCGACATTCGCAGGTTGCGCGAGTTCGAGGACCCGTAGGCCGACGGTCGTCCCCTCACCCAGCAGACCACGGCCCTTGACGACTCCCACCCAGGCAGCGAGCGACGTACCGGAGGCTTGCAGACGGATCGCACCGTCCTCCTCCAACCGGCGGGCGCGGGCGACGTACGTCGTCAGGTCCGCCCACGTCTCCTGGTCGGCCAGGTGCAGACTGCTCATGCCCCCCGCCGCTTCATCGCCACCGGAGGCCCGCTGTGCGCGTCGAGGACCTCACGCAGGTCGTCGGGGATCCGGACCGGTTTCTGATCGGTCAGGTCGAAGGCGACCTGGGTTGTCAGCGCGCGGGCGCAGAGCTTCGCGTCCGACTCGGGCGAGTCGTACAACTCGTAACTGGTGTCGAACGACGCGCCTGCGACCCGGGAGACCCACAGGTGCACCGCGACAGCCTGACCGCGGAAGTGCAGTTGGTCCAGATAGTCGATCTCGGCGTGGGCGACCAGCAGGCCGTTCGAGCGGCGCACCGGGCCGAACCACTCGTGGAAGGCCTTGATGCGCGCCTCCTCGAGCAGCCGCAGGAACTGCACGTTGTTCACGTGCCGCAGGGCGTCCAGATCCGACCAGCGCAGGTCAACGGTCACGATGGTCGGCGATTCGGGCATGGGTCCATCCTTGCAAAGCGGTCGGGCGGGACCTGGATAGAGTCAGCGACTGTGAGTTCGCTACCGCCTTCCGATGACGCCGCCCCTAGCGCAGCGGGTACCTTCCGGCAGTTGCTCGAGGTGCTCGACCTCCAGCCTGCCGGCAGCTGGTCGCTGGAGGTCAGTGACACTACCGGCGCCTTCAGCGACGGGTCGCAACGCGACATGGAACTGTTCGTCGGCACCAGCCAACCGACACCGCAACGGCGCGCCTTCGGCGGCCAGGTGCTCGCCCAGACGGTCATGGCGGGCGGTCTCAGCGTGCGCGCCGCCGGCCTGCCCGACCGACGGATCCACAGCCTGCACGCCTACTTCATCCGGCCGGGCGACTCCTCGGCGCCCATCAACTTCGCCGTGGAGAACCTGCGGGACGGAAACTCCTTCTCCCAGAGGCGGGTCCACGCGCAGCAAGGCGGTCAGACGATCCTGTCGGGCACGCTGTCCTTCCAGGAGCCCGCCGAGGGCCTGGACCACCAGGCACCGATGCCCGCGGTCCCGGACCCGGAGCGGGTGTGGACCGCGGCTGAAGAACTCGAGGGCCTGGCCGGTCTGCACCCCGCGGTCGACCACTGGATCAACCGGGCGGTCGATGTCCGCACGGTGGAGGGAGCGCTCTACTTCGAGCCCGGACGCCAGCGTTACGCCGGCCAGAACGTGTGGATGAAGGCCGTCGAGCCGTTGCCCGATGACCCGCTGATCCACGCCGCGGTCATGGCCTACGCCAGCGACTACACCCTGCTGGAGCCGGTGTTGCGCCGGCACGGTCTGGTGTGGTCCGACAAGAGGCTGCGCCCCGCGAGCCTGGATCACTCGATGTGGTTCCACCGCCCGGCCCGCATTGACGAGTGGGTGCTCTACACCCAGGAGTCGCCGTCCGCGTCCGGTGGCCGGGGGCTCGGCATCGGCAAGATCTATACGCAGGACGGCACGCTGGCGTGCACGGTTGCGCAAGAAGGCATGGTCCGCGTCAAGGACGACACGACCAAGAGCCGCTACGACTCTTAGACCTTTTTAGCCAAGCTGTGCTTTCTGCGCGCTCCGCCCCGCTCCCGCTCCGGCCGCCGACTCCGCTGGCGCTCCGTCGACAACCTCCACTTCGCAGGACGTCGCCGCGCTAGTCGCGGTGCAACTTCCGGTGCGTCACCCGGTGCGGACGCGCCGCATCCGGACCGAGGCGCTCGATCTTGTTCTCCTCGTACGCCGCGAAGTTGCCCTCGAACCAGTACCACTTCGAGGGATCCTCATCGGTGCCCTCGTAGGCCAGGATGTGCGTCGCGACGCGGTCCAGGAACCACCGGTCGTGGCTGATGACGACGGCGCATCCGGGGAACGCCAGCAGCGCGTTCTCCAACGACCCGAGGGTCTCGACGTCCAGGTCGTTGGTCGGCTCGTCCAGCAGCAACAGGTTGCCGCCCTGCTTCAACGTCAGCGCTAGGTTGAGCCGGTTGCGCTCACCACCGGAGAGGACGCCCGCCTTCTTCTGCTGGTCCGGGCCTTTGAAGCCGAACTGCGAAACGTAAGCACGAGAAGGGATTTCGACCTTGCCGACGACAATGTGGTCGAGGCCGTCGGACACGACCTCCCACAGCGACTTGTCGGGGTCGATGCCAGCACGGTTCTGGTCGACGTAGCTGATCTGGACCGTCTCACCGACCTTGACGGAGCCGGCGTCCGGCTCCTCCATACCCACGATCGTCTTGAACAGCGTCGTCTTACCGACACCGTTCGGACCGATCACGCCGACGATGCCGTTGCGCGGCAGGGTGAACGACAGGTCATCGATGAGCACCCGTTCGCCGAAGCCCTTGCTCAGATCGTCCACCTCGATGACCTGGGCACCCAGGCGGGGACCCGGCGGGATCTGGATCTCCTCGAAGTCCAACTTGCGCGTCCGGTCGGCTTCGGCGGCCATCTCCTCGTAGCGGGCCAGACGCGCCTTGCTCTTGGTCTGGCGGGCCTTGGCGTTGGAGCGCACCCACTCCAGCTCATCGCGCAACCGCTTGGCGAGTTTGGCGTCCTTCTTGCCCTGGACCTGGAGGCGCTCTTCCTTCTTCTGCAGGTACGTCGAGTAGTTGCCCTCGTAGGGGTAGAGCCGCCCGCGGTCGACCTCGGCGATCCACTGCGCCACGTTGTCCAGGAAGTACCGGTCGTGGGTCACGGCCAGGACGGTGCCCGGGTAGGCGGCCAGGTGCTGCTCCAGCCAGTTCACCGACTCCGCGTCCAGGTGGTTGGTGGGCTCATCCAGCAGCAGCAGATCCGGTTTGGACAGCAGCAGTTTGGCCAGCGCGACGCGTCGACGCTCACCTCCGGACAGCACGGTGACATCGGCGTCGCCCGGGGGGCACTGCAGCGCGTCCATCGCCTGCTCGATCTGGGAGTCGAGGTCCCATGCGTCGGCGGCGTCGATCTTCTCCTGCAGCGTGCCCATCTCGGCCATCAGCGCATCGAAGTCCGCGTCCGGGTCGGCCATCAGCGCGGAGATCTCGTTGAACCGGTCGAGGTCGGCCTTGATCTGGCCCATCCCCTCTTCGACGTTGCCGCGAACGTCCTTCTCCTCGTTCAGCGGCGGCTCCTGCAGCAGGATGCCGACGGAGTAACCGGGGCTCAGGCGCGCTTCACCGTTGGACGGCTGGTCCAGACCGGCCATGATCTTCAGGATCGTCGACTTACCGGCACCGTTCGGCCCCACGACGCCGATCTTGGCGCCGGGGTAGAACGACATGCTGACGTCGTCAAGGATCAGCTTGTCGCCAACGGCCTTACGCGCCTTGGTCATGGTGTAGATGAACTCGGCCATGCCGCAAGGCTATCGGGCGCCCAACCGCACACCCAATCGAGAACTCAGCGGTCGTCGGCGTCCAGGGTCGGGATCCCGCCAGTGCCGGTTCCGAAGTTCCCGCTGGGTTTGATCACGCTCAGGTTGCCCTTGGCCGGATGCGCTTTGCCCATCGGTCCCTGGCTCATCGCGCGCAGCAGATTCCCGGTCACGGTGGTGACGAACGCGCTGGAGGCCGCGGTGATCCCGGTGGGGCCGTTGGTCTGGTTGATGCCCACCGCCCACTGCATCGAACCCGTCGCGACGACACCTGCGCCCGACGGCACGGTGTAGTAGCTGAAGTCAGAGAACGTCATGCCTTTATTCGCGCACTGGGCAGGCGAGTGACCCACGACCTGCAGGTTGGACGGGGTCTGCGTCTTGGAGTTCACGGGATACGCGCGGTCGATCTCGACGCCGACGACACCGGGGTAGGTGGAGCCCTGCTTCGCGCCGGTGCCGGCGAACAGGAAGAACGACGGGTCGAACACCTTGAAACCGGCGCGGGCCGGGAAGCACTCGTACATCAGCCCCGTCAACGCCGCCTCGGGCCGTGGGTAAGGCGCCGAACGCCAGAGATTCGTCGTCGTCCGGTCGTTGGCGACCGGATCCAGTGACGGCGACTTGTAGGTCGTCATGTGCCGATTGCCCGCTTCGAAACGCACCCGCCAGTACTCCGCATTAGCACCGAGGAACGCCAGGTTGGTGCCCCGGTTGCGCGCCGCCTGGTAGGAGTCACGCATCGCGGTGTCCCAGTACTCGTCGTGATTGGGAGAGACCACGCCGAGCGCGCCGTCCAGCAGGTGGGAGTACGCGGAGATGTCGGTATCGGTGACGTACGCCAGCGGCAGACCGAGCCGTTCTGCCTCACCGGTGATCTCCTGCTCCCCGGCAGTGACATAGCGCGCGCCCGAGCGGTCGTAGGGCCGGTCGAAGGAGACCGTGTAGGCACGGTCGCCGAAGCCCTGCTTGCCGTGATAGACCGAGTACCCGCCGTACGCGTTGTACGCCTGGTAGGTGGCGTCCGCATTGACCAGCGCCAGTCGACCGCGGGTGCTTGCAGAACGCACCGTGAGCGGTACGTACTTGCCTTTGCCGTCCGCCCCGAGCAGTTTGATCAGGTAGAGCCCCTCGGGCCAGTTCGTCGTCGGGATCGTGGTTGCGACCGACCACTTGCTGCAGTCCACCATCCGGTTGGCCCGCACCGCGCACGTGGGTTGCACCGTGCCCCGCAGAGCTGCCGACTTCCAGATCTGCCGACCCTTCTTACCGCCGTACCAACCCAGCCGGTACGCCGTGGCCGTGTACGAGTGCTCGGTGCTGGTGACGTGCAGCTTCAACGCAGTGCCCGGCCGGATCGAAGAGTGGTCCACCCACCCCGCGAGTTGGGTGTCCGATGCCCAATCCTGACCGGGCAGCCCCCAGGCGCTGGTCCCCGGTTTGGCGTTCTCGGCGCGGACGTCGAAGCCGCCCGACGCCGCGGGTGCGGCAACCGCTACCGGTGCCTGCGAACGACTCGTCGCCGCCACGTGGTGGGTGTCGGTACACGCGGCCAGCAACGACACCGCCGCTACGGCGACCGCCGGCCCCACCATGCGCATGACCACCCACTGTAACGACAGGCGCACCCCGGCCCGGCAGGTTTCAGCAAGCCCGGGACGCGGGCTCCGGCGACCGGTTCCGGGCGGCATCCCACCCGCCCGGAACCTTGTTGCTCACGCGCTCAGGGCCTCCTGGTCACCTGTATCGCCCTGCCCGGCCTCGTCGCCCACCACGTCGTAGGAGCCGGAGTACCCCGTCTCGCTCTCCGACGGCTCCCCGGGTTGCTGCCCAGCCCACTGCGAGCGACCGTTCTGCGCATCCGGCGCCGCGTTGTCGGCGCTGCGACCACCCCACTGACGCGGCCGGTAGAACGCGGTGCCGAACCGCAGGTCCGGGCCGACGTGCTCGGCGGTCACTTCGACGCGCTCCACGGTTCGACCGTCGGATGGGTAGCTGTTCACCCGCAGAGTCCCGTGCACCACCACGCCGTTGCCCTTGTGCAGGCACTCCATGACCTCCCTGCCCAACTCGCCCCACGCGGACACCGTGTAGAAGCTGGACTTGCCGTCCGAGTAGCCGCCGTCGGGGTCCTTCTTGCGCTCGTTGACGGCGACTCGCATGGTCGCGAGGTCGCCCTTGGCGGTCTGGCGCCGTTCCGGGTCGGCGACCAGGCGGCCGCAGATGGTCACTGATGTCTTGTTCATTGCTGACTCCCCTCTGACTGCGCGCTGGTGCGCGCGATGGGATACAGCGTGGATCCGCAGCAGGTAGAGAAACCAGACCGTGAACGCGTTGTGTGGATAACGCGCCAGGGCCTGTGGATTGTGCGTACGGCGAGTTACTCGCGCGCCGCCCGGGCGAGGTTCTCGCGCACCGTGCGATGGGTGTCCAGGACCTCCTGGACCGGGTCCAGGACCTGCTTCTGCGCGACCTGTTCGATCGCACCCCGCAGGCGACGGTCAACGGCCGCGGCACGCCGCCGGGCGCCGATACCGGCCAACCAACGCGACAGCATGGCGGTCACCACTCCGGCCAGCGCACCGCCGCCGACCAACCAGAACGGGGCCGGCACACCCAACCATCGCGGTACGCCGATGCTCAGGTTCAGCATGCCCAGCACCCCCGCGGCCACGAGCCAGAGCACTCCCACGACGAGCGCCGCGAAGGCGACCCACTGGATCGCCGACACGACACCCCACCATTTCGGACGACGGGCACTGATGTCGGTTGCCAGCACGGCCTGGTCCAACGCATCCCGCAGGTCGGCCGACCGCGGATCCGCCACGTCGGCAATCCGATTCGCCCACACGGCGGGCAGACCCGCGCTCGCTTCGTCGACCAGATGATGCGCAGCCAGGTCCACCTCGGCTCTCGCGGCCGCGGTCGGCTCGGGCAGCGACGTACGACCCAGCAGCCGCTTGGCCTCGCTACGGCCGATCCGTTCGGACACCACGTCCTGCAGGTGCAGCCGGTCCAGCGGCGAGCGCCGCAACCGCGCGGCCCACCGGGTTAGCGGCCAACCACCGGATTTGCTGGCTTCGCGGCGGTAGTCGCGGCGTACCGCATCCACCACCGCAGGCACTCCGGCGGCTTTGGACAGGGCGCCCACCAACTCCGAGGAGCCCGCGGACAACTCCGGCTCCCGCGACCCGACCAGGGGCTGCAGCCGCGTCGCCGCGCTCGCAAGGTCACCGACCAACCGACGTTCGGCGGCGTTGTGCTCCTGGACCACCGCACCGATCCGTGCCGCGAGGTCATCGACCCCCCGGCCCTCGACGGCCGAGGTCTGCACGACCTCCACGGACTCGATGCCGTCCGAGGCCAGCAACCGGCTCAGATCCTCGGCACACGCCGCGGCGCTGTCGGCATCCAGTCGATCGACCTGGTTCAGGACGGCCAGCGTGTGCGCCCGGCGGGCGGCCAGGGTGCGCACATACTCGTCGTGCAGCAGCGCATCGGCGTACTTCTGGGGATCGGTGACCCAGACGAAGACGTCCGCGCGCTCCAGCACCCGGTCGGCCTCACGGCGATGGGCCGGCACCCGGGAGTCGAAGTCCGGCAGGTCCAGCAGCACCAGCCCGTCCAGCAGGTCCGCGTACCGGTCATCGGCCGGGACTTGGTGACGCGTGGCCACCCCCAACCAGTCCAGCAGCGGCCCGGCGGCATCGTCTCCCCACACCGCCGCACTGGGCCGCGAGGTCGTCGGACGGCGGGCACCGATACGCGAAACCGGCTCTGCAGCAAGGGCATTGAACAACGACGACTTCCCGCTGCCGGTTGCTCCTGCGAGCGCGACGACGGTGCGCGAGCCACCGATGGCGGTCCGTTGACCCACCTTCTCCAAAACCTTGCGCGCGGTGTCGAGGTCAGCATCGGGCAGGATCCCGGCACTGGCACTGACCGCCTTGCGCAGCGCGTCCCCCCGGCCCCGCACCTCGCCGTCATCGATCGCGGCGACACCGGACCGGTCCAGTTCTTCAGTCCTACTCATCGGCTTGCGTGCACCGCCTTGGTCGCTGCGGTGAGGTCGTGACGCACGGTGGCGATGTCCTCGTCCTGGACGACGGCTTCCAGCCGGGCCGCCTCGCTGTCGTAGAGCGCCTCGACCCGCTCCAGCAGATCCTTACGGGCCATCTCGGACAGGTTGCGCACCGCCTGGTCGCCGAAGACCGCCTCCAGCAGCCGTTGGGCCACGACCGCCGACCCACCGGCGATACCCACTTCGGCACCGGTCAGCCCGGCCGTGGCGGAGAAGGTCACCAGCATCAACAGGACCGCGATGCCGTTGACACCGAAGGCCAGGAACCGGGCCGTCATGCGCTTGTTACCGGCCTGCGACCGCACCAGGTCCAGCAGGCCGTTCTGCCAGTCGCGCACCAGACGCTGGGCCGCTGCCGTGAACTGCTCGGAGGGGTGGGCCAGGGCGGGGTTGGCGTCAGCCAGGGGCGCGCCACCCGGAATCAGGCGCCACGCACGCACGGCCGTGGCCGGCGCCGAGGTGCCCCCGGAAAGAATGAGAGCGGCGACGCCGTCCTGCAACGCCTCGCCCAACTGCTCGGTGGCCGCGGGTGCAGACTGCCCTTTCAGGAATCCACCCACCCGGTCGCGCATCCGGCTGACGCCGGCATCGAGTTGCCGTAGGAGCTCACCCGTTCCGACGAACTCCTGCCAGCGCGCGAGCACCTCGCCGCGCAGCAGCGTCCCGTCCCGCATCCCGTCCCCGACGTGGGTCAATGCGTCGTCGTACGCCGAGTCCACGGCCCCGCGCAAACTCACCGTTGCCGCCTCCTGGGCGCCGAGCGCCGCATCCAACTGGTCGACCCGGCCGGCGAGCGAATCCAGTGCACCATCAAGGGTTCGCCGGATCACCACGTTGCGCGCGAAGGCATCGGCGGCCAGTGACTGCAACCAGCTCTGGATCCGGGAGATCTCCGAGGCGGGCAGCAATCCGTCGACCAGCGGTACTTCACCGACGGCGAAGATCGGTGATTGGCCCAGACCGTTATCGCGCAGCATCCCGGCCAGGTCGGCCCGCACCTCGGCCATCGCTCCACTGGGAACCCGGTTGAGCACCACGGCAACCGAGGTGCCGCGCGCAACGGCCTGATGCAGCAGCTGCCAGGGCACAGCATCCGCATAACGGGCAGCGGTGGTCACGAAGATCCACAGATCAGCGGCACCGAGCAACTGCCGGGCCAGGTCGCGGTTGGCTTCCACCACGGAGTCGATATCGGGCGCGTCCAGGATGGCCAGCCCCTGCGGCAGCGAGTCGTCCGACACCAGGCGCACCGTGCGCGGGTCCGCCGACTCACCCGATCCGCCGGTCGTGCGCGCCAGGCCGGGCAGCACCCGGGTCCCGGAGAACCAGTCGATGTCACCGGGGTGATGGATCAGCGTCGAGGCCCGGGTCGTGGGGCGCAGTACGCCGGCCGCGGTGACCTGGTGGCCGAGGATCGAGTTGACCAGGGTCGACTTGCCAGCGCCCGTCGAGCCGCCGACGACGGCCAGCAACGGAGCGTCCAGGGAGCTGGCCCGAGGGATCAGGTAGTCGTCGAGTTGCGCGGTCAGTTCCTCGCACTGCCGACGCGCCTCCTGGACGCCGTCGATCTGCAACGGCAACCGGACCTCGGCGATAGCACGACGCAGGCCGACCAATGACTCCAGCAATGTGGAGGCGGGCGCGTCGTTCACGGCCCAAGCATCCCCCGTCGCGGGCCCTCGGACCAACTCAACACGAGTTGGCGGGTTCATTGGACGCCCGCAGTCAGGTACGGCTAACCTCAGATCGGTTAGGCAACCCTCATAACAAGAACGGTAGGAGTCAGGTCGACGTGTTGGCAACGTTCATCATCGGGCTCCGTGAGGGGCTCGAGGCGGCGCTCATCGTCAGCATCGTGGCCACGTTCCTCAAGCGCAACGGCCAGCCGTTGCGGCCGATGTGGATCGGCGTTGCGGCAGCCGTCACCCTGAGCATTGTGGTCGGTGTTGTCCTGAGCGTGATCGAGGGCAGCCTGCCGCAGGCGGCACAAGAGGGCATGGAATCGATCATCAACGCGATCGCGGTGGTGCTGGTCACCACGATGATCCTGTGGATGGCCAAACATGCCCGCGGCATGAAGCGCGAGTTGGAGACCGCCGCCAGCGACGCCCTGGCCTCCGGCACGTCGCGCGCGTTGGTGCTCATGGCCTTCCTCGCGGTCCTGAAAGAGGGCTTCGAGACCTCCGTCTTCCTGCTGGCCACCTTTTCCGCGGCCAGCAACACCTGGTTCGCCGCGGCCGGCGCCGTGCTCGGAATCGCCGCGGCCGTCGTGCTCGGCTACGGGCTCTACACCGGCGGCGTGAAGCTGAACCTCGCGAAGTTCTTCAAATACACCAGCGTCTTCCTGGTCCTGGTCGCTGCCGGGCTGCTGGTCTCCGCGCTGCGTACGGCTCACGAGGCCGGGTGGCTGAACGCGGCGCAGCAGCGCACGGTGGACCTCGGCTGGCTGGCGCCGACCGGGTCGGTGCGGGGCGCCGTACTCACCGGGGTGCTGGGGATCCCGGCCGACCCCCGCATCATCGAGGTGCTTGCCTGGGTGGCGTACGTCGTACCCATGCTGCTCATCATCTTCTGGCCGCAGTCCCGTCGCCCTGGCGCCGCAGCTAGCCGCCGGATCAAGGTGGCGGTCGCCGCCGCGTGCGCGCTGGTCGCCGTCGCGCTGATGATCGGGGTGCGTACGCCGACCGTCAGCCTGCCCGCATCGGCGCCCATCGTGGGGTCTGACGGGCAGACGATCGGCAGCGCGGCACTGACCGGACACACCCTTCACACCCAGATCGACGCCACGACGAGCACCCTGGCTCTCACCCCGGCCGGCCAGCGCACCCACCAGGGCATCCCGGCCACCCTCCTGACCGGCGGCAGCGACGAGCAGGTCAGCACGCGCACGGTCAGCCTCAGCGAGTTGGCGCAACTGAACGGTGGGCGACTGCCCGTGGGTGTCGTGGCCGAACGCAACCCGGGACCGTTCACGGTGCGGGAGAGCCGCACCGGATCGGTGACGGTCTACTCCGCGCAGGACCACTTGCTGGACGCGGCCAACAACCGGCAGATCGTCGCAACCGTGAGCGGCGGCGGGTTGAGCACCGCCCGCACGATCAGCCTGCCGGGCGACACCTGGTCGGTGTCTCCGACGTACGTAGCGACCGCCACCAGTGCACTCAACGACTTCGCGTCGGCGCAGGCCGAGCGCCGGTTCTGGCGCTGGGTCGTCCCCGGCGTGCTCCTGCTGAGCGCCGCGGCATTGCTGGCGGCCGCGTGGCGGTCCCGGCGGACCGACGCGATTCTTCCCTCCCAATCCCCCGTGGGCGTGCCGGTCGGCACACCGTGACGAACAACCGACAGCACCGTCCGCTGTCATCACCAAGGAGTAGACGCATGTCCTCGTTCCCCCGTTCAGCGACCGTTGCTGTGGCCGGTGCCGCGCTGTGCACCGCTCTGGCCGCGTGCGGCTCCGGCACCTCGGCCGGCGCTGGGTCCAGCGCTGCCGGTTCCACGGCAACCTCGGGCGCCGCGACCGGAGCCCCGGTGAAGAACGGCGCGGCGCAGGTCGCGATCACGTTGAAGGACAACGACTGCTCGGTCGATCACACGACCGCGGCCGCCGGCCCGGTCACCTTCACCGTCAAGAACGAGAGCGCGCCCGGGATCAGCGAGGTCGAGCTCCTCAGCCAGGAGCGGATCCTCGGGGAGAAGGAGAACCTGGCACCCGGACTGGCCGCGACCAACTTCACGTTGACCCTCACCGGCGGGCAGTACCAGATCTACTGCCCGGGTGCCACGACGGAGAACCGCACGTTCACGGTCACCGGAACCGCCGCCAGCACGGGCGCGAGCACGACCCAGCAGCTGCTGGCCGATGGCGCCAAGGGCTACGGAACCTACGTCGCCAACACCCTCGCCGACATGGTCGTGGCCGTCGGCAACCTCAAGACCGCCGTCGACTCCGGTGACGTGGCGAAGGCCAAGGAGGCCTACGCCAAGGCCCGGCCCTTCTACGAAAAGATCGAGTCCGACGTCGAGGGCTTCGTGCTGCCGGGCAAGGACGCGACGGACAACAAGTTCAACCTGGACTACCTGATCGACATGCGCGCATCGAACCTTGACCCGGCCGTCGGGTGGTCCGGCTTCCACGCCATCGAGCGCGATCTGTGGCAGAACGGCAAGATCACCGACCAGACCAAGACGTACGCCGCGGACCTGCAGAAGAACGTCGGCACCCTCGCGGGTCTGGCCAAGTCGCTGACCTACAAGCCGGAGGATCTGGCCAACGGCGCCGCGAGCCTCTTGGAAGAGGTACAGAGCAACAAGATCAAGGGTGAGGAGGAGTCCTACAGCCACCTCGACCTGGTCGATTTCGCCGCGAACGTGGAGGGTGCGCAGCAGGCGTTCGCCTACCTCAAGCCGGGTCTGGACAAGATCGACCCGACGCTTTCCGCGCAAGTGGCCACCCAGTTCAAGAACGTCGAAACGGCCCTGGAGAAGTACCGCGACGACAGCGCCCTCGGCGGCTACAAGGCGTGGACACCGGAGTTGCGCGCGACCGATGCCGCCGCGTTGAGCAAGGCCGTCCAAGCCCTGCAGGACCCGCTGTCCCGCATCGCCGAGAAGGTCGCCACCGCGCAGTAATGGTGGCCGGAGCACTACTTGCGTAGTGGGAAAATGGAACTATGAGCAGCAACACCCCTGACCCGCAGAACACCTCGGGTGAGGACCGCGGCCTGTCGCGCCGCCGGTTGGTGCAGGGCGCCGCCGGTGGTGCGGCGGTCGGCGCGCTGGCGGCCGGCGGCAGCGCGTGGGCCATGACCGGGCGCCCCAGCACGGCCGCGGAGTCCGATAAGGAAGTCGACCGTGACATGGTCGACCTGTCGCAGTCTCATCCGTTCTACGGATCCGGGGTCCAGGCCGGAATCTTCACTCCCCCGCAGCGGCATGCGCTCTTCATGACGTTCACGATGGTCGCGGGGACCACGGCCACTGACCTGCAGACGCTGCTCGCCCGCTGGTCGGCGGCGATCGCGCAACTGACCCAGGGCAAGTCGATCGGTGCTGTCGAACCCACCCGGGCGGGAGCGGTGGCACCGGACACCGGTGAGGCGTTGAACCTCGACCCCGCCAGCCTGACCGTCACGATCGGGCTCGGGCCCTCACTGTTCGACGACCGTTTCGGTCTGAAGGACAAGCGGCCGGCGTTGCTCACCGATCTGCCGGACCTGCCCTCGGACTCCCTGCAGCCAGCGCTCACCGGTGGCGATCTATCCCTGCAGGCCTGCGCTGACGACCCACAGGTCGCCTACCACGCGATCCGCAACCTGGCACGGATGGTGCGGGGTACCGCCGAAACCCATTGGAGCGTGATGGGATTCGGCCGCGCCTCCGCTGGGGCCAGTCAGTACACCCCCCGCAACCTGATGGGGTTCAAGGACGGCACCCGCAACATCACGCAGGACGCCGACCGCACGAAATTCGTCACCATCGCAGGCGCCGATCAGAAATGGCTCGACGGCGGCACCTATCAGGTCGTGCGCAAGATCGAGATGGACATCGAGATCTGGGATGCCGACCCGGTCAGCGACCAGCAGCACGTCTTCGGACGCACCAAGGACGAGGGCGCACCGCTGTCGGGTTCCAAGGAGTTCGACACTCCTGACTTCCACAAGGCCGGCGACGTCGGTGGACTCGCCATCCCCGCGACGTCGCATGTCGCCCTGTCCGCACCGGAGAACAACGGCGGCACCAAGATCCTGCGCCGCGGTTACAACTACACCGACGGCATCAACCAGTTCGGCCAGTTGGATGCCGGCCTGCTGTTCATCGCCTACATGAACGACCCGGCGCACTTCATCACCTTGCAGAAGAAGCTGGGCTCCTCCGATCGGCTGAACGAGTACATCTCGCACATCGGCTCCGGCCTGTTCGCGGTGCCACCCGCACCGGCCACCGGACACTACGTGGGCGAGACCCTCTTCTCCTGACCGCGCCTTCTACACTGAACGCGCCCAGCCCCCGTAGCTCAGCTGGATAGAGCAAGGGCCTTCTAATCCCTAGGTCGCAGGTTCGAGTCCTGCCGGGGGCGCCTTCGGACACAGCGTTGGAGTTGCGACAGCTCATCGCAGATGAAGGAGATCACCGTGGAGAAGAGGTCACTGACCGCTCTTGGCCGTGAGTTGATGGACGACGCCAGGGCTGCCCGCAACGGCCGCAGCGCGCGGACCGTCTACGGAGGCCACGAGCACACGCTGCGCCAGACGCTTCTGGCACTGACGGCCACGAGCGCACTCGACGAGCATGACAGCCCGGGCGAAGCCACCCTGCTGGTCCTGTCCGGCCGGGTCCGGCTCAGCACAGCCGACACCAGTTGGGATGGCGCGACCGGCGACCACCTGAACATTCCGCTGTCGCGTCACTCGTTGACCGCGGTGGAGGACTCCGTGGTGTTACTGACCGTGGCCAAGGCGCATTCCTGACCGCTCACAGCAGCGTGGCGCTGCCTGCCACGGTGATGCCGCCTGCGTCCGGCACGGTGACGGTGAGCAGACTCGGTCGACCGACGTGGCTGCCTTGGTGGATGGTGATGGCCGACTCTGGCGATGTGTAGCCGATGCTGCGCAGATACGCCCCGACGGACGCCGCTGCGGACCCCGTCGCGGGGTCTTCGGTGATCCGCCCGACCGGGAAGATGTTTCGTCCCTCGAAGTCGTTGCGTCCTACCTCTCGCAGAACGGTGATCGTGCCGGTCCAGCCCTGCCGGATCATCAACTCGGCCACGGGTTTCGGGGCGAACCGGAACTGGTTGAAGATCTCGCGGTCAGCCAGCACCAGCACCGGGTGCCAGTTGCCGGCGAAGGACTCTCGCGGCGGGAACCGCGGGTCGAGGTCGGCCGGAACCAGCCCCAACAGGTCCAACAACGAGTCCAGCGCCACGGGGTCGAGGTCCCGGATTTCGGGCCGCACACTGGTCATGGCGACCTGGATGGCGCCGTGGTCGTCCCGCTTCGTGTCGATCGCCACGTCGCCCGCTTGCGTGGCCAACGTCAGACCACCCACCCCGTCGCGTTCGGCCAGGGCCACCGCGGTCGCCACCGACGCGTGTCCACAGAACGGAACCTCAGCGGCCGGAGACCAGTACCGCACGTTGTAACGACGGCCGGACGGTTCGTCCACCACCGCCCCGACGAATGCAGTCTCTGAGTAGCCGACCTCCTGGGCGATACGCAGCATCTGGTCGTCGCTCAAGTCGGCAGCATCGAGTACGACACCTGCCGGGTTGCCGCCGTCCTCGCCATCGGCGAAGGCGCTCATCCGCAGAACGTTCGTCACGACCGGGTTTCCAGAGCGCGTCGGTAGCGCTGCATTCCGGCGATCCAGCGGTCGATGTCGGCGGTCTTGCGCTCGCGGTAGGTCGCGACCTCGGGGTGTGGCAGCACCAGGAAGCCGCCTTCGATCACCCCGCGGATTGCTTCTCGGGCAACGACTTCCGGGCTGAGCACGTCTCCCGCGGACGTCACGGCCGCCGTACCCGCCTGCACCACCGGGTCATCCGAGGCGAGCCCGTCGCGGACCATCGCGGTGTCCACCCCCATCGGGCACAGGCAGGTGACCCCGACGCCCCGGTCGCCGTACGTCGCGGCCAGCCACTCGGCGTACGCCACCGCTGCGTGTTTGGTGACCGAGTACGTCGGGCTGCCCAGTTGGGTGAGCAAACCCGCTGCGGAGGCGGTCGACAGGAAGTGCCCGCTGCCCCGCTCGAGCCAACCCGGCAGCAGCAACTCCGCTGCCTTCACATGAGCCATCACGTTGACGCGCCACGACACGTCCCAGTCGGTCGGCTGCACGTCCGGCTCGAACCCACGCAGGACGCCGGCATTGGCGGCGTACAGATCCACCGGGCCGAACTCCCGCTCGGCAATATCGATGGAAGCTCGGATGTCGTTGGTGCTAGCGGCATCCCCCGGCAACGTGCGCACCGCGTCCGACGAAGGCAGCGCCGTGGCCAGTGCGTCGGGGTTGAGGTCAGTGGCCACCACCCGGGCGCCCCGGGTCACCAACTCCTTGACCAGGGCAGCGCCGATGCCGCCGCCAGCGCCCGTCACGATCGCGACCGAACCTTCCACCTGCACGTCAATCTCCTTCTGGTTGAGAGTTTTTCGCCCGGTACGCCGCGTGAGCCGTCGCGTCGTACTGCATCATCCCCAGGGCGAACCTGGCGTACTCCTGCGCGATCTGCTCCGGGCTGGAGGCTCCGCCCAGCTTGAACCATTGCGGCAGGGACGTGCACATCGTGGAGACGGCCCGGCCGGCGTCGTGCCAGTCCTGTGCCTTCAACAGCCCGAGTTTCCTTGCCTGCTGGACCTGTTCGTCCATCAGGTACTGAATCTCGTTGCGCAATGCGGCAATCCGCACCCGTTGCACCGGATCGAGGCTACGCATCTCACTGGCACCGATCAGCGCGAGCTCCCCGTAATAGGTGTGGAAGAGCGCGAGCGCCTCGACGATGTTGCTGAACCGCTCCACCGGGTCAGCACCACTGTCCCTGGCCGCCTCGACCCGTGGCCGCAACTCGGCCATCGTGCGATCGAGACCGGCGACCAGCAGTGCGTACTTGCTGTCGTAGTGGTGATAGACACCGGCCACACTCATCCCGGCCTCCAGCGCGATCATCCGCATCGTCGCCCCGTGATACCCGGTGCGCATGAAGACCCGGATGGCAGCAGCCAGCACGGGGTCGAACGCGAGTGGCCCGAAGTGCCGCCAGTCATCGAAGCCGCGCCCCGAAGACACCACCGAGAAGGTGCGGTCAGGGGACTCCACCGGATCGGGTCCGGCGTCGGCCACGATCCCCGCCGGGTCGACCCCCAGAGCATCAGCGATGGCGATCAGCCGCTGAACGGTCACCGGCGTCAGATCGTTCTCCAGCGCGCTCATGGTGGCGGGGCTGACGCCCAACTGAGCAGCCAGGGCGCGCAGTGACAGACCGGCGCTGCGACGCGCACGCCGGATCGCCGGGCCGACACCGGACGGTGCCGCCGCCATGACGACGTCGGAGCCGTTCTGTTCAGTCACAATGAACAACATACGACTCTGAGAAGACGATTGGCTACATCCGTTGACAATACGCCCGAAGTGTCGTGACACTAATCACACCTGAACAAACCGAACGATCACTCACCCTGTTCACAATTTGGTGATTGACTGGCCGAGTGAGACGTTCACGACTTGCCAATGGAGGCACGCAATGACGCAGGCACCCCAGTCCGTCCCCCAGCTCACCGAACTCCTCGCCGATGCACCGACGAACTGGGGCAAGTGGGGCGACAACGACGAGGTCGGCGCCCTGAACTACCTCGGCACCGCCGAGGTACTGCGCGGCGTCGCCGAGGTCAAGGACGGCAAGGTCATCACCTTGCAGCGGCAGATCGGCGACCCCAAGGGTGACCCGGTCTGGCCCGGGCGCACCCCCGCCGAGCGCACCCAGATCCTCGATGAGTCCAGCTGGGACGGCGACGACGCACCGGACTACCCGGGCGGGCTGCACTACGCGGACGACAAGATCAACGCCTTCCTGCAGGGCTCCACGCAGTACGACGCCCTCGGGCACCTGTGGTACGACGGGCAGATCTGGAACGGCTACGACGCCCGCACCACGGTCGGCGGCCTGGACAAGGCCAGCGTCGCGCCGATCGCCGAGCGCGGGGTGGCCGGTCGCGGCATCCTGCTGGACATGGCCCGCTTCCGCGGGAAGAAGACTCTCGACAAGGGCGAGACCTTCACCCACGAGGACCTGATCGCCTGCGCCAAGGCCCAGGGCACCGAGATCCAGCCGCGCGACATCCTGATCATCCGGACCAACTTCCTGCAGTTGTTCTTCGACGAGGGCGAGTCGTTCTACGAGGGCTTCAACGAGCCGGGCCTGGTCTACTCCCCCGAGTTGGTGCAGTGGTTCCAGGACATGGAGATTCCGAACCTGGTCACCGACACCATCGCCAACGAGGTCACCACCGACCCCAACAACGGCGTGGCTCTCGTCCTGCACAGTGCGCTGATGCGCAACCTGGGCGTGACGCTGACCGAGATTGCGGATCTGGAGCGCCTGGCGGACGACTGCGCCGCCGACGGCCGCTACACCTTCCTGTACACCGCCGCTCCGCTCAACGTTGCGAAGGCGGCCGGCTCCCCCGTCAACCCCCTGGTCATCAAGTAGCCGATGACCACCTACACCGAGCGTCCCTGGCTGTCCCGCTACGAAGCGGGACAGCCAGGGGACATCACCCCGGACTACGCCACCGGGTTGGACATCTTCCGGGCCGCTGTCGCGACCCAGCCGCAGATGGACGCCATCCGCTACTTCGACCAGTCGATCACGTTCGCCGAACTCGACGCTGCCAGTACGGCGTTCGCGGCCGCGCTGCTCGACCAGAACCTCCAGCGTGGAGACCGGGTGGGCCTGTACCTGCAGAACGACCCGGCCTTCGTCATCGCGCTGATCGGGACGTGGAAGGCCGGCTGCGCCGCCGTCGCCATCAACCCGATGAACAAACAACGGGAACTGTCCTACCTCCTGGGCGACTCCGGAGCCGTCGCCCTGGTGTGCCTGGACGATCTGTACGACCAGGTCGCCAAGGAGGTGATCGGCGTACCGGACAGCACAGTCCGCGTCGTGATCACCTGCTCGGCACTGGACCATCAGAGCCGGAATGACGAACGGGTCCTGGGTGGCACGGTCAAGCACACGCCCGAGGGAACTCTGGACCTGGACTCGCTGGTCGAGCGGTACGCCGGACACGACGTACCCGATCCGGGTCTGAGCGCCGACGACCTGGCCGTGCTGACCTACACCTCCGGCACCACCGGTCAGCCCAAGGGTGCGATCAACACGCACGCGAATCTTGCGTTCAACGCCCAGACCTATCGCGACTGGATCCACCTGAAGGCCGGCGAGCCGGTCATTGCCATCGCCCCGCTGTTCCACATCACCGGCCTGGTCGCCGGGGTGATGACCGCGTTGCTGCTGCCTGCTCCCCTGGTCTTGTTCCACCGGTTCGAGCCGGGGGTCGCGCTGGATGCGATCCGCGAGCACCAGCCGGTCTTCACGGTCGCCGCGATCACTGCGTTCCTCGCCTTGTCGAACGCACCGGGCGCGACCCCGGAGGACTTCGCCTCGCTGCGGACCCTCTACTCCGGTGGCGCACCGATCGCACCCGCGATGGCCGACCGGCTGGAGAAGATCTTCGGCGCCTACATCCACAACGTTTACGGCCTGACCGAGACGACGTCGCCCTCACACGCCGTACCCCTCGGGGTCCGGGCCCCCGTGGACCCGACCTCCGGTGCACTGTCGGTCGGCGTACCCGTCTACAACACCGTGGTGCGGGTGATCGACGACGAGGGCAACGAGGTCGCACCCGGTGAGGTCGGCGAGTTCGCGACCAGCGGCCCCCAGGTGGTGGCGGGGTACTGGCAGAAGCCGGAGGCAACCGCCAGCTCCTTGCCGGACGGCGAATTGCGCACGGGTGACGTGGGATTCATGAACGAGGACGGTTGGTACTTCGTCGTCGACCGCAAGAAGGACATGATCAATGCGGCCGGTTACAAGGTGTGGCCGCGGGAGGTCGAGGACGTGCTCTACACCCACCCCGCGGTCCGCGAGGCGGCAGTGGTCGGCGTCCCGGATGAGTACCGCGGCGAGACCGTGCGCGCGTTCGTGTCTCTCACGGACGGCGAGGAGGTCACACCTGAGGAGCTCGTGGAGTTCGCCAAGTCCCAGATGGCGGCCTACAAATATCCACGCGAGGTGCGGATCCTGGACGAACTCCCCAAGACGGTGACGGGCAAGATTCTGCGACGGGAGTTGCGCGACACCAATGGCTGATGCACTTGTTGACGTCGACACGCTGGGTCCGGCGCTGGTCACCGCTACTGGTGACGAGCGCTGGGCGCAGCCGTCGCCCTCGTTGATCTCCGGCGGCAAATCCAACCTGACCTACCTGCTGACCAGTCCGGCCGGCGAACTGGTCTTCCGGCGGCCACCGTCGGGGAACGTGCTGGCCACCGCGCACGACATGGGTCGGGAGGTGCGGGTGCAACGGGCACTCGCGCCGACGCCCATCCCGGTGCCCACCATCGTCCTGGACGATGAGGGCGACCTGCTCGGCTATCCGTTCTACGTGATGAATCGCGTTGCGGGACATGTGATCCGCGACCAACTGCCCGACGGTTACGCAACCACCGAAGCCGAGCGCCACCAGATGGGAATGGCGCTCATCGACACGCTCGCGGCTTTGCACGCGGTGGATTACCAGGCCGTGGGTCTGGACAACCACGGCCGGCCCGATGGTTACATGGAGCGCCAGCTGGCGCGGTGGGGCAAGCAGTGGGAAGCCACGCGTGCCAGCACCGACCACCCGGTGGAGGAACTGCGCGCCCTTCTGGCCGAAGCCCTTCCGCCGCAGAGCGATTCCACGATCGTGCACGGCGACTTCCGGCTGGACAACTGCGTCATGGACGCCACCGACCCGGGCCGGGTTGCTGCCGTCCTGGACTGGGAGATGTCCACGATCGGCGACCCGCTGAGTGACCTCGGACTGCTGCTGTTCTACTGGGTCGAGCCCGGTGACGGCCAGTCGGCGCTGACCCCGACCGTGGTCGACCAGCCCGGCTTCCCCACCCGCGCCGAACTACGCGACCGGTACGCCGAGGTGAGCGGTCGCGATATCAGTCACCTGCCGTTCTATGAGGCGTTCGCCCACTTCAAGTCAGCGGCGATCGCCCAGGGCATCGACGTCCGGGTCAAAGCCGGCGTGATGGGCGGCCAGGACTTCGGGGACCTCTCCGAGACCGTGCGCATCGTCGCCGAACGCGGCCTTGATCGTTTGCGCAGCAACCAATGAAACACAAGGAGTAGCAATGGATTTCGCGTTATCCCCGAAGGCACAGGAACTGTGCGATTCGATGTGGGAGTTCATGCGCGAGGACGTCATCCCGGCCGAGCCGGTCTATGACCAGTGGCGGGTCGATCACGGCCAGCACTCTCACCCGCCCGTCGTGGAGGAGTTGAAGAAGAAGGCCCGCGAGCGCGGCCTCTGGAATCTCTTCCTTCCCAGTGTCTCCGGCATCACCAACCTCGAGTACGCCTCCATCGCCGAGATCTCCGGCTGGTCGCCGGTCATCGCCCCTGAGGCGATCAACTGCCAGGCGCCGGACACCGGCAACATGGAGGTCCTGGAGCTCTTCGGCACCGATGAGCAGAAGAAGCAGTGGCTGGAGCCGTTGCTGGACGGCACGATCCGGTCGGCCTTCGCCATGACCGAGCCCGATGTGGCCAGTTCCGACGCGACCAACATCGAGACCTCGATCGTGCGCGACGGCGATGAATACGTCATCAACGGCCGCAAGTGGTGGATCTCCGGCGCCGCGGACGAGCGGTGCCAGATCTTCATCACCATGGGCAAGACCGACCCGTCAGCAGCAGCCCACCGCCAGCAGTCCATGGTGCTGGTCCCGCGCGACGCCCCCGGCCTGAACATCGTGCGGCACCTGCCGGTCTTCGGATACCAGGACCAGCACGGACATTCGCTGATCGAGTACAACGACGTCCGCGTCCCGGTCAGCAACATCATCGCCGGTGAGGGCGAAGGTTTCGCCATCGCGCAGGCGCGCCTGGGTCCCGGCCGGATCCACCACGCGATGCGCGCGATCGGGATGGCCGAGCGGGCCCTGGCGCTCATGGTCGAGCGGGCCAAGAACCGCGTGGCCTTCGGCAAACCGCTGATCGAGCAGGGTGTCGTGCGCGAGTACATCGCCGACTCGCGGATCGAGATCGATTCGGCGCGCCTGCTGGTCTACAAGTGCGCGTGGCTGATCGACCAGGGCGGCGCACGCAACGCCCGCAGCGAGGTGGCCCAGATCAAGGTTGCCGCGCCGGCAGTGGCCACGGCCGTGATCGACCGCGCCATCCAGGTCTTCGGTGGCGCCGGCGTCAGTGACGTGACGCCGCTGGCCTACTTCTACTCGTGGGCGCGGGTCCTGCAGATCGCCGACGGCCCGGACGCGGTGCACCGCGAAACGGTTGCCCGTCAGGAGATCCGCAAGGAGAGCCCGATCCCGGCCGCGACGACGGTCACCCAGTAGCGCGTCAGGCGGCCAGTTCCGGCCAGCGGTACAACGCCGTACCCAAGAACTGCTGGCGACGCTGGGTGACCAGGTCCAACAGGGCGCGCTCCTCACGGAGCGTCTTCGCATCGGTGGCACCGCGCTCGATCCGAGCGCGGTGCATCGCCAGTTCGCTTGCAGCGTCCTGAAATTCGCGCATCTCACGTTCCGCACCGTGCGACTTGGCCCACGCCCGCGCGTACTGCCGCTCCCGCACGGAGCTGAGCATCCGCACCTCCGGCGTGGACAGCCAGCCCTGATCGACGTACGGCGTGAGGTTGACTCTGATGGTGTGCGCCTCTGAGTGCCGCGCGGCAACGAGGATCGCTACGAAGCCGGCGAACAGCGGCACCTGCAGGAAGATGTAGAACGCCAGCCAGCCGCTCTCGGCCAGGACGGCACCGGCGTTCCAGAGGGCGTGCAGCCCGACCGCGCACAGCCAGCCGATCAACGGTGCGAAGATGCGCGGACCCCACGTGCGGGCGGTCGCCGCGATCCCGATGCCGACCCCGGTGCAGATGGTGAACATCGGGTGCACGAACGGGCTCATGATCACCCGCACGAAGAAAGTGTGGAACAACCCGGCGTCGCCCTGCTCGGCGTACCCGTTGGACAGGTAGATGACGTCCTCGATCATCGCGAACCCGGCCGCCGACAACCCGGCGTAAACGATGCCATCGACGATCCCGTCCAGCTCCCGCCGGGCAAACAGCCAGATCAGCAGCACGGGAGCGCCTTTCAGCGTCTCCTCCACGACCGGTGCCACGAAGACTGCCACAACGCTGTTGTCATCGCTGGTGGCGCCGAGCAGGTAGCCGCCGGCGTCGTTGAGGAAGGCGGCCCCCAGTGTCGCGACGCAGGCACCCCAGCTGAAGGCGAACAGCAGCAGGTGGATCGGTTCACGCTCGAGGCGGTCGACCCACAAGAAGGCGGGCACCACGATCCCCACGACCACCGCCGACAGCACGATGCCCAAAGCGGTTGCCGTGGCGCCAGATTGGGCATTGATCAACGACAGGATGGTCACACCGCACGCACCGATGAGAACCGCGACCACCGACCACAACAGGATCCGGCGGATGAGCACGTTGCGGCGCACCGATGCCGGCGGGCGCAGGACGTTCGCGAGGTGATGATCCACGGCCGCCACCTTAGGGGCCCTATCGTGGTGATGTGCCCACTGACCGCGCCGCGACCGACCGGATCGTGTGGATCGACTGTGAGATGACCGGACTGGATCTGGCCGCGGACGCGTTGATCGAGATCGCGGTGCAGGTCACGGACTTCTACCTGGAACCGGTCGGCCCGGGTCTGGACATCGTGATCCGCCCTCCGGCGCAGGCACTGGCGCAGATGGGCGAATTCGTCCGGGCCATGCACACCGACAGCGGCCTGCTGGACGAACTCGACGACGGCATCCCGCTGGCCGAGGCCGAGGAGCAGGTCATGGAGCATCTGCGGCAGTTCGCGCCGGAGCCGGGCAAGTGGCCGCTCGCCGGCAACACCATCGGCACCGACCGCGCCTTCCTGGTCCGCGATATGCCGCAGGTGACCCGACAGTTGCATTACCGGGTCATCGACGTCTCCTCGATCAAAGAGTTGTCACGTCGCTGGTACCCGCGCAGTTACTTCGCCGCGCCGACCAAACACGGCGGCCACCGTGCCCTGGCGGACATCACGGAGTCGATCGCCGAACTGCGGTACTACCGCGAAGCCGTGTTCGTGCCGCCTCCCGGACCGGACACCAACTCAGCGCGCGCGCTGGCCCAGCAGTTCGGCGTACCTGCGAGCGCCACAGAGCGGGACGGTGGTCAGGAGCACTCCGGCGGGCAGGTACGATAGTCCGCGCTGCCTGCTTCACCGAGCAGGCACATGGTGGGTGTAGCTCAGCTGGTAGAGCGTCGCGTTGTGGTCGCGGATGTCGCGGGTTCGAGCCCCGTCACTCACCCCAGCGGCGCCGCCCTCCTCTCGAGGGCGGCGCTTCGTCATCTCGCGGCGAGCCGGGCCGGGTCCAGGTCGATGCGACGCAGCAGTTGCGCGTTGAGCGCGACGACGACCGTCGAGACGGACATCAGGATGGCGCCGACGCTCATGGGCAGGATGAATCCGACGGGTGCCAGCACCCCGGCCGCCAACGGCACTGCGAGCAGGTTGTATCCCGCCGCCCACCAGAGGTTCTGCTGCATCTTGCGGTACGTCGCGTGCGAGAGTTCGATGACCGACAGCACCGAGCGCGGGTCGGACGAGGCGAGAATCACACCCGCGGACGCGATGGCGACATCGGTCCCGGCCCCGATCGCGATCCCGACGTCGGCCTGCGCCAGCGCGGGGGCATCGTTGACCCCGTCACCGACCATCGCCACGGTGCGTCCCTCCTGCTGCAACTCGGCGACCCGGTGGGCCTTGTCCTCCGGGCGCACCTGCGCGTAGACCCGGTCGATGCCCAACTGGCTGCCGACGGAGTTCGCGACGGCGGCCGCGTCGCCGGTGATCATGACGACCCGAATCCCCCTCTTGTGCAGCGCATCCACGGCCTGCCGCGACTCCGGTCGGATCTCATCGGCCAGCTGCAGGGCGGCGATGACCTCACCGTCAGCCACGACGTGCAGGACGATCGCCCCGTCAGCGTGCCAGTCCCGCGCAACGGGCAACTCGTCCAGCCCACGGGCTTCGAGTAGGGCCGGTCCGCCGACCTCCACGACCCGCTCACTCACGTCGGCACGGACACCGGTGGCCGGCTCGGAGCTGAAGTTGCTGGCCTGCGGCACCGTCAGCTTGCGCTCTTGGGCGGTCCGCACGATGGCCTTCGCCAACGGATGCTCGCTGTCGGTCTCTGCGGCCGCGGCGAGTGCGAGAGCATCATCAGCCGACCAGCCGGGGGCGGGTTCGACGGCGGTGACTGCGGGTTCACCCCTGGTCAGCGTGCCGGTCTTGTCGAACAGCACCGTGTCGACCGTCCGCATGGTCTCCAGCGCGAGGCGGTCCTTGATCAGAACGCCCGCGCGGGCGGCCCGCTCCGTGGCGATGGACACCACCAGGGGGATCGCCAGGCCCAGGGCGTGCGGACAGGCGATGACCAGCACCGTGATCGTGCGCACGACCGCCTCGTCGGGGTGGCCCAGCACGGTCCACACGATGGCTGTGATCACACCTGCGCCCACCGCATACCAGAACAACCAGCCCGCGGCCCGGTCCGCGAGGCGCTGGGCGCGGGATGAGGACGCCTGTGCGTCCGCGACCAGTTGCTGGATACCGGCCAACGCGGTGTCGCTGCCGGTTGCGGTGACCCGCACCCGAAGGCCCGAATCGGTCGCCACGGTCCCGGCCACGACCCGGTCGCCCACCGATCGGCGTACGGCGGCCGACTCCCCCGTGACCATCGATTCGTCCACGTGGGCCGAGCCATCGACAACCTGCCCGTCAGCGGGGACCGACGCACCCGGCCGCACCACGACGACGTCACCGACCTGCAGCTCGGCCGGGGCGACGTTGACGATGTGGTCGCCCTCGACCTTCTCTGCCTCGTCCGGTAGCAGCGCGGCCAGGGAATCCAGAGCGGAGCTGGTCTGGGCCAGGGAACGCATCTCGATCCAGTGGCCCAGCAGCATGATCACGACCAGGAGCGCCAGCTCCCACCAGAAGTCCAGGTCGTGGCTGAGCAGGTGCAGCGTGGATCCCCACGAGGAGACCAGCGCCATCGTGAGCGCCAGGGAGATGAGCAGCATCATCCCCGGCTTGCGGGAGCGGATCTCCCCCAGCGCGCCGGTCAGGAACGGCCGGCCACCCCAGAAATACATGACCGTGCCCAGGACCGGTGAGACCCAGCGAATCCACGCGGCATCCGGCAACGAATAGCCCAGCAGATCGGCAAACATGTTGCTGCACAGGACAGTTGGGATCGCCAGCAGCACCATGATCCAGAAGAGCCGTCGGAACATCGCGACGTGATCGCCGTGCCCGCCATGACCCATGTGGTCCATATGGTCCATATCGCCAGCGTGGTGGCCGGAGTGCGTGTGCTCGTCCGTGTCCATACCGTCCACGTTATACCCCCTAGGGGTATTGAGTCAGGTGTGGTCGTCGCCCGACGTCGATGCCTCGGCCCGCGCCTCGTCGCGGATCCGTGCTGACTCGGCCTCGAGCTTCGACTGCTTCTCGGTGGTCTTCTTCAATTGCTTCTCCGAGCGCAGGGTCACCGGCAGGTCAGACTCCGCGGCCACGCCCGCCCGTAGCTGGCGGTCCCGCGCGATCTCAGCATCGATCTCCGCGCCGAGCAGCAGACCGACGTTCATCAGCCACAACCACAGCAGGAAGATGATCGAGGTCGCGAAGGCGCCGTACGTCTTGTAGTAGCTGGCGCCAGCGGTGAGGGCCAGATAGATCAGCAGCCCGGCGGTGGCGATCAGACAGATCAGCAGGGCGCATCCGGCGCCCCAGGAGGCGACCCGCCGAGCGGGTTGCACGACGTTGGGCGTGCCCCAGTAGAGCAGACCGATCACCAGCACGATCAGGATGAGCACGACTGGCCATTTGGCGATGTTCCACAGCGTCACCGTCGCGGTCGAGATTCCCAGCTCGCGGCCGATCGCCGCAGCGATGCTGCCGGAGGTGACCAGGGCGATCACCACCAGCAGAAGCATCACCGTGATGGCGATCGTGATGAGCAGCATCATGGGCCGCAGCACCCAGACCGGGCGCCCCTCCTGAACGCCCCAGACCCGGTTCATCGACCGGGAGAAGGCATTGACGTACCCGCTGGCCGACCACAGGGCCAGCACGATGCCGATGATCAACGCGATACCCGCGCCGCCCGTGGTGTTGATGTTGGTCAGGAACGTGCGCACCCCGTCCAGCGACGGATCGCTACTGGATTTCCCGGCCACTCCCGCAACGATGTTGATCAGCGAATTCACGGTCGACTCGCGGTCGGCGAACAGCCCGATCAACGACAGCAACGCGATCAACGCCGGGAAGATCGCGAGCACCGCGTAGTAGGTCAGGCCAGCGGCCACATCGGTGCCGGCGTCCTTGGTGAACTTGGCGAACGCGCGCTTGGCGGTCGCCAGGATCGAGGTGGAGGAGGGGCCGACGTACGTCGTCGGCGACTCTGCACTCATCGCAACTCTCCGCTCGCTGGGGTTGGCCCAACCCTAGAGCGAGCCCCCACCCGAACGGCGAACACGGCCACCGTCCCGAGGCAAAGAAAAAGTGCGCCGTCAGGGACTCGAACCCCGAACCCGCTGATTAAGAGTCAGCTGCTCTGCCAATTGAGCTAACGGCGCAACGTCTGAGGACTTTAGCAAAGCAAACCCCCAGACCCGAAATCGGCCGGCTCGCGGCTCAGACGCCGGTCTGAGCGCGGACTCGTCCGCTGCTGACGGCGTCCTCCAGAGCGTGATAGTCGCTGTCGTTCAGATCGGCGTACGACGCAGCGAAGTCCGCGATCGCGTGGTCGAACGCCGCGCCCTTGCCGAGGTAGCCGGCGATGGCGAACCGGTCCCCGGTGCGGGCGTGCGCCCTCGCCAGCGTCCACGCGCAGGCTTTGCCGTAGGTGCCCAGACCCTTGGGCGTCATCTCATCGATGGGCAGCGAACCCTTCCAGTCCCGCAACTGCCGCACGTAGTAGTCCACGGTCGTACCGGCGCCCAGGAGGTCCGGCATCCGCTTCCAGCCCAGGAACGGGTCACCGGCAACCTGCATCAGGCGTTGGCCGAGCACGACGCGCTCTCCGCTCTGCTCCTGCGCCGCCGGTCCGAGCACCGACTCCAGGACTGAGGCGTCTGCTTCCTTCACCTGCAGGAGGAACGCGTCGTCGCGCGCCGCACCCTCCATCAACACGATCCACGCCCGGGTGCCCACGCTGCCCACCCCGACCACTTTGTGCGCCACATCGACCGCGCGGAACTGGTCGAGTACGTGACGGCGTTCGGGGGTGAGGGTTTGCAGGTAGGTCCGCAGTTGGCCGTTGACCTCGTCGAGAATCGCCTGCGGGTCGGACACCTCAGGCATTTCCGATATGGGTACGACGAGTGGTGGGTCATGCACGATGCGCACCACGCCGTCCTGCTCGGTGGTGAACTTCCGCAACGCCTGGGTGCGGTCGCGACCGCGCGCCTTATCGGCCTGCTTGGTCGCCGTCTGATGAGCACGCTTGTTCTCCAAGCCCTTGTCCGAGGCCAGCATCTCGTCGACGTCAAACCGCGCGTACCACACGTTCAACGTGCTGTCCTTGGCGAACTGCCGCATCGTCTCCCGGTAGTTCTGCACAGTCTCCACCAGGATTGTGCGACGACGCTTTTCGCTTACGCCGTTGTCACGCGCGGCCAGTTCGACGCTGGCCGCCAGCCGCTTCACGTCCCACTCGAACGGCCCGGGCAACGTCTCGTCGAAGTCGTTCAGGTCGAATACGAGCCGCCGCTCGGTAGAGGCGAAGAGCCCGAAGTTCGACACGTGGGCATCCCCGCACAACTGGGTCGTCAGCTCGGTGCGCGGCAGTGCGCCGAGATCTGTGGCCATGATCAGCGCCGCGCCACGGTAGAAGGTGAACGGCGACACCAGCATCCGGCCGTAGCGGATCGGCACCAGGGAGGGCACTCGTTGCTCGGCCTGCTTCTCCAGCAGACCGACCGGATCGGCGCGCTCCGCGGGCGCCGGCACGCTCGCATGCGATTCCAGAGGAACGTCACGTCGATAGCTCTTGCCAACCGCGGTGCGGGCCGTACGCTGGTCGGTCCCTGTCGTCTCTGCTGCCATGGTGTTACTCAACCACTCCTGGGAGATCCGGATCAGGCAGACTGGCGGATGTGCGGGCGTTGGTGAAGACAACAGCAGGACCAGGATTGCAGTTGCAGGAGGTTCCCGAGCCTGTTCCAGGCCCTGACGAGGTCAAGATCCGGGTCCTGCGCGCGGGTCTGTGCGGCACCGACCTCCACCTGGAGCAGTGGGACGACTGGGCCGCCGCGACGGTGCACCCGCCGTTGATCATCGGGCATGAGTTCAGCGGCGAGGTTGTCGAGGTCGGCGCCGACGTAAGCAATGTCATTGTGGGACAACGGGTTTCGGGCGAGGGCCACGTCATCTGCGGCGAGTGCCGCAACTGCCGCGCCGGCCGCCGCCAACTGTGCATCCGCACCAGCAGCGTGGGCGTCAACCGCAACGGTGCCTTCGCCGACTACGTGGTGATCCCCGCGAGCAACGTGTGGGTCCAGCCGGCCGACCTGGACCTGGACGTGTGCGCCGTCTTCGATCCGCTGGGCAACGCGACCCACACGACACTGGCGTTCCCGATGCCGGGAGAGGACGTCCTGATCACCGGGGCCGGCCCGATCGGGGTCATGTCCGCCGCGATCGCCCAGCACATCGGCGCCCGGTACGTCGTGGTGACCGACGTCAGCGACTACCGGCTGGATCTGGCTCGTGAGGCGGGAGCTGACGCCGTGGTCAACGTTTCGCAGCGCCGCATCGCCGAGGTCCAGCGCGACCTGGGCATGCGCGAGGGCTTCGACATCGGTCTGGAGATGTCCGGCAACCCCGTCGCGGTGCGCGAGATGATCGCCAATATGAACTCCGGCGGCCGCATCGCGATGCTCGGTCTGCCCAGCGGTGAGTACGCCATCGACTGGGGGCCGGTCATCACCCGGATGCTGACCATCCGGGGCATCTACGGCCGCGAGATGTACGACACCTGGTACGCGATGAGCGCTCTGCTGCAGTCCTCGAGCACCCTGCTGGACGCCGTACGTTCGGTCATCACCCACACCTTCCCCGCGGAGGACTGGCAGGCAGCGTTCGACACTGCCCGGTCCGGTCGCTGCGGCAAGGTGCTCATGGACTGGTCCTGAAGGAGGAGCCATGTATCTGATCAAGGACGAACTCGCCGCCACCCTGCGCGAGATCGACGACGCCGGCCTCACCAAACACGAGCGGGAACTGTCGACGCCCCAATCCGCCCACATCGCAACGCAATCCGGCCCGGCACTGAACTTCTGCGCCAACAACTACCTGGGCCTGGCCGATCACCCGGACGTGATCGCATCGGCCCGCGAGGCGCTGGACCAATGGGGCTTCGGGATGGCGAGCGTGCGGTTCATCTGCGGCACCCAGGCCCAGCACCGCGATCTGGAGCATGCGATCGCGGCATTGGTCGGCACCGAGGACGCCATCTTGTTCTCCTCCTGCTTCGACGCCAACGGTGGCGTGTTCGAGGTCCTGTTCGGCGCCGGTGACGCCATCATCTCCGATGAGTTGAACCACGCGTCGCTGATCGATGGCATCCGGTTGAGCAAGGCTGCGCGGTACCGCTACAAGAACGCCGACATGGCCGATCTACGGGCGCAACTGGAGGCGGCGAAGGACTCCGGCGCCCACCGGATGGTCGTCGTTACCGACGGGGTCTTCTCGATGGACGGCTACTACGCGCCGCTGGACGAGATCTGTGATCTGGCCGAGGAGTTCGGCGCGATGGTCCTGGTCGATGACTCGCACGCCGTTGGCTTCGTCGGCGAGAACGGCCGGGGCACACCGGAACTCTTCGACGTGATCGACCGCGTGGACATCGTCACGGGCACGCTCGGCAAGGCCCTGGGCGGGGCATCCGGCGGGTACGTCGCGGCGCACCAGGAGATCGTCGACCTGCTGCGACAGCGTGCGCGGCCCTACCTCTTCTCCAACGCCGTCGCGCCCAGTGTCGTCGCCGGATCCCTCACCGCACTGCTGACTGCGACCCGGGCACCGGAGCAGCGCACGAAACTGGCCCGCAACACCCAGCTGTTCCGCGAGTTGATGACGGACGCCGGGTTCGATCTGCTGCCGGGCAGCCACCCGATCACACCGGTGATGTTCCCCGGACCGGACGGCGCCCGGCAGGCGGGGCAGATCGCGGACGCGATGCTCGCGCACGGGGTCTACGTGATCGCCTTCTCGTATCCCGTTGTGCCGCAGGGCAAAGCACGGATCCGGGTTCAGCTGTCAGCCGCCCATTCGGATGACGACATCCGCACCTGTGTTGCGGCCTTCGTCGCGGCGCGTGATGAAGTGCTGGGCGGTCGTAGCTCAGAGGTATAGGCCGGTTGGGTCGGAGCCTTCGGGCTCACTGGCCACGGCGTGCAGATCGCGCTCGCGTAGCAGTAGGTAGGTGCGTGAACCCATCTCGACCTCGGCCCGGTCCTCGGGGTCGAACAACACCCGATCGCCGAGCGCGACCTGCCGCACGTGGCTACCGATCGCCACGACACTCCCCCACGCCAGGCGCTTGCCGACGCTCGCCGTGGCCGGGATCAGGATCCCGCCACCGGAAGTGCGCTCCCCCGGCTCGTTCTCGGTGCTGATCAGCAGCCGGTCGTGCAGCATCCGGATCGGCAGCCCGGTGCTGGCTCCAGCCGACACGACAGATGCCGCGATCAGCGGAAGATGCGGCGCAGTACGCCGAGGGCCAGCACGCCGGCAGAGACGCCGCCGACCAGTTTGCCGACCTTCTCCAGATCCAGGCTGCCGTCGGAATCACTCACCTGGGCGAAGGCGCGCGCCTTGGCCGCGTCCGTCGTACTGGCCAGCAACGCCTTGGGCTGTAGCCGATTGGTCAGCTGATCGACGTTGCCCGCCAACCGAGCGCGTGTCGCGGCGATCTCCGCCTCGAGCTCGGCCTGGGTCGGTGCTGCGTTGCTGGCCATCAGTTCTCCTTTGCGGACGGCATCCCGGGGACGGGCCACCTGCGTGTCTCACTCGCCTGAGACGATAACGCAGGACCTCACCCCAGCATCCGGAAGGACAGCAATGACCCGTCTCGAAGTTGGCGACGCAGCACCCGATTTCCAGCTCGCGGACCAGAACGACACCACGGTCTCGCTGGCAGACTTCCGCGGCCGCAAGCTGATCGTGTTCTGCTACCCGGCGGCGATGACACCCGGGTGCACCAAGGAGGCGTGCGACTTCCGGGACTCGATCGCCCCGCTGCAGGCCGCCGGGTACGCCGTAGTGGGCCTCTCGCCGGACCCCGTCGCCAAGCTGGCGAAGTTCGCCGAGAAGGAGTCGCTGACCTATCCCCTCCTGTCCGATCCGGACAAGAGCGTGCTGACTGCCTACGGCGCGTACGGCGAGAAGAAGCTTTACGGCAAGACCGTCACCGGCGTGATCCGCTCGACCTTCGTGATCGATGAGAAGGGCAACATCGAGGTCGCGCATTACAACGTGAAGGCCACCGGACACGTCGCGTCGCTGCGCAAACTGCTCGACGTCTGATCGCTGGTCGTCTGATCGGTCGGCTTCGCGTCGACCGCGAGGCACCACTCGACATGAAGCGACCGTCGCTAGCGCTCGTTTCCTCGGCTCGGTCGGCGCGACCTGCCATCTGTCGCGCCTCTGCCCTCCCCTCCGGGCCTCGCTAGCGCTCGTTTCCTCGGCTCGGTCGGCGCGACCTGCCATCTGTCGCGCCTCTGCCCTCGCCTCCGGGCCTCGCTGGCGCTCGTTTCCTCGGCTCGGTCGGCGCGACCTAAGATAAGCGGGCGCGGAAGTGGTGGAATTGGCAGACACGCTGGTTTTAGGTACCAGTGCTCCGGCGTGCGGGTTCGAGTCCCGCCTTCCGCACCAAGACCTCTTTACTCGAACCCGCACGAAAGTAGTCGGCGAGTCGGTAGGTCTGGGTTTGTTCGGTGCCCCTGGGGGTTTCCTCGGGGACACCGTTGTTTAGGGATGAGTGACCTGTACCCACTTTCCCGGACATCTGATCTGAGGCGATGATCGTCTCGGGAGAGGAGTCTTGTGATGCCAGCACCGAAGTCCCCGGAGTTTCGTCAGCGGGCGGTCGAGCTTGCTCGGGAACGA
>NZ_LVCF01000008.1 GCF_001594145.1 Branchiibius sp. NY16-3462-2
ACAGGCACGATGGACCATGCGATGGAAGCCAGCACTGAACGTGTTCGCGACCGTCTTCGAAGGCCGCTGGCCCACCGCAGAGCAGTACTAACCATGAGGGCCGAAACACCGAATTTCGGATAGTCCCCGACCGTTGTGCTCGGTGTTGGTTTGGCCCGGTTTGCGTCGTTGGGGGTCGGCCCAGTGCTCGATGTCGTCGGCCTGGATCTGTGCGTATGCCCGGTCGAAGTGGTCGTCGTCGAGCAAGAAGGCGATGTGAACCGGTGTGAATTCCACGGCGGGATCGGCGAACTGCAGGAGCACGCCGTCATCGAGCTGGAGGTTGACGAAAGGCCCCCAAACGGGGGCGTCGTTGGCTTCGAGCAGTCGCTGGTAGAACGCGGCCGACGCCGTCGGGTCGTTTGCGGCGATGATGGTGTGGTTGAACGTGGCTGTCATTGGTTTCTCCGTCGTGGGTGGGTGGATCCGGAACTGTCGATGGTTCGGATCGCCGACGGAGGGGCTCGGCCGGTCGGGGCCGGCTGGAGCCTGGTCAGTGGACGGCCGGATTGCCTTTCGGGGAGCGGCTCGGGGCCTGTCCGGTCAACACGTCGTCAGGTTAACAGTGCCTCGGACGTGGGGGTCGAAGGATCAGCTCGCTGCCCGGCTGTGCGCGAACCGGTAGGACTGTGTGCCGGTTTCGATAATGGTGCCGTGATCGACGATGTACTGGCGGAACTCGTCGGCGCGGGCATAGAACCCGGCCAGATCGTCGGGGCTGTCGGGCCGCACGAGCCCCTCCAGAGTCGGCCAGCCGCGAGGGTGTGATCGGCCTGCATGATCGCGTCACTGACCAGGTCAGAGGCGTGCTCGCCGACCAGCCGGTAGAACGCGGTGTTGCCGTCCTGTTGCTTCTTTGCCCGTCCATGCCCCAGGCAAGTCGGCTCTTTCGTCGACCCGCAGCTGCGTCCGCATACCCCGTTAGGGTACCTTGGGGAATACCCCCATGGGGTATGAGCGTTGTGGCTCGTACCCCGATCACGAGAAACCCGAGAGGACCGCTTTCATGTGCACTTCCTGCAACTGCGGCACCACGACCGACCAGAACACCCAGTCCGTCACCATCGGTCAGGAGCCGGCGTACACGGTGACCGGGATGACCTGTGGGCACTGCGTGGCATCGGTGACCGAGGAGGTCAGCGACATCCCGGGCGTGCGTGACGTGGTGGTTGATCTGGCCACTGGCAGCTTGACGTTCGACTCCGACCAGCCGGTCGCCCGTGACGCCGTGGAGACGGCTGTGCGCGACGCCGGGTACGCGCTGGCATGAACACTGCGACCCGGCTGGGCTCCTACGGCGCCGCGCTGGTGGTGTTGGCCGGTGGTGGCTACCTGCTCGGCGGTCAGGTCGATGCCGGCCCGGCGGCAGCGCAGCATTCCACCCATTCCTCGATGAGCACTCCTAAGGAGGGTGACCAGATGAATATGACTGACAACACGAACAGTTCACTGCCGCAGGGCCTGGCCGTGGCGCGGGGCGGGTACCGCCTGTCGTTGCCGGCCACCGGGTACAAGGCCGGCACGCAGACCGTGTCGTTCCAGATCCTCGGACCGGACGGCAAACCGGTCACCACCTACCGGGCCGCGCACGAGAAGGACCTGCACCTGATCGCGGTCCGCCGCGACTTCTCCGGCTTCCAGCACGTGCACCCCCGCCTGGATGCGGCGACCGGGACGTGGTCGGTCCCGTTGGACCTGACTTCGGGCACGTGGCGGGTGTACGCCGACTTCGTGCCCGCCGGTGGGTCCGACCTGGTGCTGGCCAGCGACGTGCTGGTGCCCGGTGACCCCGGAGACCCGTCCCTACCAGACCCGCAGCGGACCGCGACTGTCGGCAAGTACACGGTCACGGTGACCGGGTCGCTGGTGTCGGGGAAGCACTCGATGCTGGACTTCAAGGTCACCCAGGACGGCAAGCCGGTCACCACGTTGCAGCCCTACCTGGGCGCCTACGGGCACCTGGTCGCGTTGCGCGAAGGTGACCAGGCCTACCTGCACGTCCACCCCGACGGCGAGCCCGGTGACGGCACGACCGCCCCCGGCCCGCAGATCGGATTCGGTGCCGAGGTACCCAGCCCGGGCCGATACCACCTGTTCCTGGACTTCAAGGTCGACGGGCGGGTCTACTCCGCACCGTTCACCCTCGACGCCGCCCGCGGCACCACCGCGTCGACCGGCGACACCGGCGGTCAGCAGACCGGTTCGGGTCACGACAACCACTGACACACCACGTTCAACCAACGCATGAAGGAGGACCAGATGGCAACGGCAACACAGACCGGGGCGATCCCGGCTGAGGGCACCGGGCCGGTCCCGGCGGGGACCGATGTCGAGCTCCTGCTGACCGGGATGACCTGCGCCTCGTGCGCCAACCGGATCGAGCGCAAACTCAACAAGCTCGACGGCGTCACCGCCACCGTCAACTACGCCACCGAGAAGGCCAAAGTCACCCACAGCGATCAGGTCAGCACCCAGGACCTGGTCGCGGCGGTCGAATCCGCCGGGTACGGCGCCCGGCTGCCGCAGCCACCGGCCGATCGACCCACCCCAGGTGCGCAGGCCCCCACCGAGACCGCTGACCGGGAAGCCGACGCGGCGTTGACATCGCTGCGGAATCGCCTGGTCGTCTCGGCGATCCTGTCGGTCCCGGTGATCGCGGTCGCGATGGTCCCGGCGTGGCAGTTCACCTACTGGCAGTGGCTGTCGCTGACGTTGGCCGCCCCTGTGGTGGTGTGGGGTGCGTTCCCGTTCCACAAGGCGGCCTGGACCAACCTGCGGCACGGCACCGCGACGATGGACACCTTGGTCTCGATGGGCACGATCGCCGCGTTCGCCTGGTCGGTGTACGCCCTGTTCTGGGGCGATGCGGGGATGCCGGGGATGCGGCACAGTTTCGAACTGACCATCGCCCGCACCGACGGCACGTCCAATATCTACCTGGAAGCCGCCGCCGGCGTCGTCACGTTCATCCTGCTGGGCCGGTACCTGGAACACCGGTCCAAGCGCACCGCCGGCGCCGCGCTGCGGGCCCTGCTCGACATGGGCGCCCGGGACGTCGCCGTGCTACGGGACGGCACCGAACAACGGATCCCGGTCGCCCAACTGGTGGTCGGTGACCGTTTCGTGGTCCGCCCCGGGGAAAAAATCGCCACCGACGGCGTCGTCGACGAAGGCCGTTCGGCCGTCGACGCGTCCATGCTGACCGGTGAGTCCGTGCCGGTCGAAGTCACCCCCGGCGACACCGTCGTCGGGGCCACCGTGAACGCCGGTGGCCGGCTGGTGATCACCGCGACACGGGTCGGCGCCGACACCCAACTGGCGCAAATGGCCCGGCTCGTCGAAGACGCCCAGACCGGTAAGGCCGCCGTGCAACGCCTCGCCGACCGGATCTCGGGGATCTTCGTCCCAATCGTGATCGCGATCGCCGTCGGCGTGTTCGGGTTCTGGCTCGGCACCGGTGCCGGCGCGGCCGGAGCGTTGACCGCCATGGTCGCCGTGCTGATCGTGGCCTGCCCGTGCGCCCTCGGCCTGGCCACCCCGACCGCGTTGATGGTCGGCACCGGCCGCGGCGCCCAACTTGGCATCCTGATCAAGGGCCCCGAAGTGCTGGAACAGACCCGCACGGTCGACACGATCGTGCTGGACAAGACCGGCACCGTCACCACCGGGCAGATGACCCTGGCCGGCACGCACGTCGCCGACGGGCAGGACACCACGCAGGTGCTGCGGCTGGCCGGGGCCTTGGAAGACGCCTCCGAACACCCCATCGCCCGCGCCATCGCCGATGCGGCGCGTGAAAGCGGCGACCTGGGCACGGTCGAAGACTTCGCCAACATCGAAGGCCTCGGCGTGCAAGGCATCGTCGACGGGCACGCGGTCCTGGTCGGGCGCCCGCAACTGCTCGCCCAATGGTCGCAATACCTCACCGGCGACCTGCAGGACGCTTTCGACCAGGCCCAAGAGGCGGGTCAGACCGCGGTCGCGGTCGGCTGGGACGGGCAACCACGTGCCGTCCTGGTCGTGGCCGACCAGATCAAAGACACCTCCACCGAGGCCATCACCAACCTGCGGGGCCTCGGGTTGCGCCCAATCCTGCTGACCGGAGACAACACGCGGGTCGCGCACACCGTCGCCGCCCAGGTCGGCATCGACACCGACGATGTGTTCGCCGAAGTCCTGCCCGCCGACAAGGTCGACGTCGTCACCACACTCCAATCCCAGGGGCGGGTCGTCGCGATGGTCGGCGACGGCGTCAACGACGCCGCCGCCCTGGCCCAGGCCGACCTCGGCCTGGCAATGGGCACCGGCACCGACGTCGCGATCGAGGCCAGCGACATCACCCTCGTGCGCGGCGACCTACGCGTCGCCGGCGACGCGATCCGGTTGTCCCGGCGCACCCTCGCCGTGATCAAGAGCAACCTGTTCTGGGCATTCGGGTACAACGTGATCGCCATCCCGATCGCCGCCGCCGGACTGCTCAACCCGATGCTCGCCGGCGCCGCCATGGCCTTCTCATCCGTGTCGGTCGTCACCAACAGTCTGCGGCTCAAGCGATTCCGCTCCACGCTGTGAACACCCGGCAGCTGACCGGCTCTTCGCACCACCCCCTGGTGGCGCGAAGAGCCCGGGCGGTCGCCTGGTGGGCAGCCGGCTGCCTGACCCGATGCGCCCTGCGCGCACTCACCGAACACTCCACCAGCCGGGGCCCAGGGCAGTGCCGACGATGAAGCACCCCAACGATCCAGCGTCGGACCGGCACCGCACCAGCGTCGGACCAGCACTGGGAGCCCAATATCACTTGAGGATGTTGCAGCATGACTGATCACGACACCCGCGGACATGACGAGCACGGCGGGCATTCCCACGGCGTGTCCGCCGATGCCGATCGCCGCTACCTGACCAGCGCATTGGTCTTGTTGGGCCTGTTCATGGTCGGTGAGGTCATCACCGCGTTCGCGTCTGGTTCGCTGGCGTTGCTGTCCGACGCCGGGCACATGCTCTCCGATGTCGGGGCGATCGCCGGGTCGTTGTGGGCCATGAAACTCGCCGCCCGACCGGCCAGGGGTGTGTGGACGTTCGGCTGGAAACGCGCCGAGATCCTCTCCGCCGCGATCAACGGCATCACCCTGCTGGTCGTCGCCGGCATCGTGGGAGTCGAGGCCATACGCCGATTGATCCACCCGCCGGACGTCGAAGGCGGCCCGGTCCTGGCGGTCGCGCTGATCGGAGTGGCCGTCAACATCGCCGCAGCCTGGTTGATCGCCAAGGCCAACCGGTCCAGCCTCAACGTTGAAGGCGCCTACCAGCACATCCTCACCGACCTGTACGGGTTCATCGGCACAGTCGTGGCCGGCGGCGTCATCCTGGTCACCGGATGGACCCGCGCCGACGCGATCGCCTCGCTGATCGTGGTCGCGCTGATGCTGCACGCCGCCCGCGGCCTATTGCGTGACTCCGGCCGCATCCTGCTCGAAGCAGCCCCGATTGGGACAGACCTGGCCGACATTCGCACCCACCTGCTCGAGGTCGACCACATCAGCGACGTGCACGACCTGCACGTGTGGACCGTCACCTCCGACCTGCCCGCACTGTCTGCGCACCTGGTCGTGGACGACAGCTGCTTCACCGACGGGCACGCCCCGCAACTACTGGACCCGGTCCAGCAATGCCTGCACGGACACTTCGACGTCGAACACTCCACTTTCCAACTCGAACCCGCCAGCCACCTGGCCCACGAAACCGCGGTCCACCACCCAGGGTGACCTCCGACGCGTGCCACTCGACCGGCCCTGGGGGGAGGAACGGCGTCTGCGGATGCGGCCCCTACCGCGACGGCGCCCCAGGTGGCAGATTTCGTCTCGACGGCCGCGACGAGCGTCGTCCAGCGCCTTGAAACTCAGGCGAGCCGGTGCAGGACTCGTCGTCGAGAACGCCGTCGTCCCGCTCGAATCCCGGGCAGGAGCCCAGATCGCGGGCGGTGAAAGACCCCAGAGACAACTGTGGATTACCCTATAGGGGTATGCGGTTATCGATTTCAAGTAGACAGGGAGCACACATGCGGAAACCGATCGCGACAGCACTGGCCGCCGGAGTCCTCGGCGGAGCTCTGGTCCTTGCCGGCTGCTCGTCGGGTGGCAGTGATCAGGCCTCGCCCAGCGGCGGCAGTCACCAAGGCCACGGCAACGGTCAATCAGGTGGTACAGGCAGTAGTGCCGCCGGGATGGATCATCCGATGGATGGCGGGCCCGCGCCTGCAGGGATCAAGAACGCGGCCAGCCCGAAGTATCCGGTCGGGACGAAGGTGAAGCTCACCGCCGATCACATGGAAGGCATGAAGGGCGCGAAGGCCACGATCGCGGGCGCGTACGACACCTACACCTACGCCGTGAACTTCACCCCCACCACCGGCGGCGACCCGGTCACCGACCACAAATGGGTCGTCCAGCAGGAGATCAGGGACGCCGGCGACAAGCGCCTCGCCGACGGCACCAAGGTCACGCTGGAGGCCGAGCACATGGACGGCATGAAGGGCGCGAAGGCCACCATCGCCTCCTCCACCGGCCAGACCGTCTACATGGTCGACTACGAGTCCGACGGCATGGAAATGACCAATCACAAGTGGGTCACGCAGAGTGAGATCCAACCGGCCTCCTAAGCCGGCAGCCGCGGGGTCCGCGGCGCGCGAGGCACGACCCGACCGAGGGAAGGAACCAGCGATGACAGATCCGAACCCGCACCAGCACTACCACGGCGACGATCTCAACGCGCACGGCGAGCACCAGGCCGTCGCCACGTCGCAGCCCGTCCAGCAGGCTGCCGGGCACGCCGGGCACGCCGGGCACCAAGACCACGGGCAGCACAGCCAGCACGCCGACGAGACGGATCACGACGGCCACGATGCCCACGGCGGGCATGGCGGCCACGGGGACCACGTGGGTCAGTTCCGCCGGTTGTTCTGGATCAACCTGGTCATCGCCGTTCCCGCGGTCACCCTCTCGCCGATGTTCGCGATGCTGCTGGGCTACGACGTTCCCGGATGGGCGGGCTGGGTCGCCGCCGTGCTGGGCACCGTCATGTACGTCTGGGGCGGCCGGCCGTTCCTCACCGGTGCCGTCAGCGAACTGAAATCCCGCACGCCCGGGATGATGCTGCTCATCGCCCTGGCGATCACCGTCGCTTTCTTCGCCTCCTGGGCGGCAACGCTCGGGCTCGTCCACCACGAGCTGGAGTTCTGGTGGGAGCTGGCCCTGCTGATCGTCATCATGCTGCTGGGCCACTGGGTCGAGATGCGGTCCCTGGCGCAGACCACCTCGGCGCTGGACTCCCTGGCGGCGCTGCTGCCCGACGAGGCCGAGCGCATCGAGGGCGAGAACATCGTCAAGGTGGCACCCGCCCACCTGAACGTGGGCGACATGGTAATCGTCCGCCCTGGTGGCAGCATCCCGGCCGACGGCATCATCGTCGACGGCCGCGCTGACATGGACGAGTCCATGATCACCGGCGAGTCCCGCCCGGTCTCCCGCGGGCAGGGTGACACCGTCACCGCCGGCACCGTTGCCACCGACTCCGGCGTGCGGGTGCAGATCACCGCGACCGGCGACGACACCGCCCTGGCCGGCATCAACCGGCTCGTTGCCGAGGCGCAGAACTCCTCCTCCCGCGCGCAGCGGATCGCCGACCGGGCCGCGGCCTTGCTGTTCTGGTTCGCCCTCGGCGCGGCGCTGATCACCGCGGCCGTCTGGACCCTGATCGGCATGCCCGACGACGCCGTCGAGCGCACCATCACCGTGCTCGTCATCGCCTGCCCCCACGCCCTGGGGTTGGCAATCCCGCTGGTGGTCTCAATCGCCACCGAGCGCGCCGCCCGCGGTGGCGTGCTGGTCAAGGACCGCCTCGCTCTGGAGTCCATGCGGCAAGTCGACGCGGTGCTATTCGACAAGACCGGCACCCTCACCAAGGGCGAGCCCACCGTCACCGGCGTCGAGCCGACCGGTGAGCTGGACGCCGACCAGGTCCTCGCCCTGGCGGCCTCGGCCGAGGCCGACAGCGAGCACCCGCTCGCCAAGGCCATCGTCACCGCCGCCAAGGACAAGGGCCTCGCCCTGGAACAGGCCAGCGGCTTCTCCTCCTCACCCGCCGTCGGCGTCACCGCGACCGTCGCCGGTCAGGAGGTGCGCGTCGGCGGCCCCAGGCTGCTGGAGGAGACCGGCCAGCACGAGGTCGCCGCGGCGGACCAGTGGCGCTCCGAGGGCGCGATCATCCTGCACGTCCTCCGCGGCGGCCAGGTGATCGGCGGCCTCAGGCTCGCCGACGAGATCCGCCCCGAGTCCCGCGATGCCGTCGACGCCCTCCACGCCCTCGGCGTCGAGGTCGTCATGATCACCGGCGACGCCGAAGCCGTCGCGAACGAGGTCGGCAAAGAGCTCGGCATCGACCGCGTCTTCGCCGGCGTCCGCCCAGAGGACAAGTCCGCCAAGGTCGCCCAGCTGCAACACGAGGGCAAGAAGGTCGCCATGGTCGGCGACGGTGTCAACGACGCCCCGGCCCTGGCGCAGGCAGACGTCGGCATCGCGATCGGCGCAGGCACCGACGTCGCTATCGCCTCGGCCGGGGTGATCCTGGCCAGCTCCGACCCCCGGTCGGTGCTCTCGGTCATCCAGTTGTCGAGGGCCGCGTACCGGAAGATGAAGCAGAACCTGTGGTGGGCTGCGGGTTACAACCTGATCTCCGTGCCGCTGGCTGCCGGCATCCTCGCCCCGGTCGGATTCGTCCTGCCGATGTCGGTCGGCGCGATCCTGATGTCGGCCTCCACCGTCGTGGTCGCCCTCAACGCCCAGCTCCTGCGGCGCATCGACCTCACACCCGAAGCCAGCACCCGCTCCGTCCTGGAGCACCAGAAGTGAAGGACACGACTATGAGTCCCGACACCAGCACTGACAGTACCGAGCTCGACGCACCGGTCCATCAGCACGGCTACATCAACGACAAGGACCGCTACCTGAGCCGCATGAAGCGCATCGAAGGCCAGGCCCGCGGCATCGCCAAGATGATCGACGACGAGAAATACTGCATCGACATCCTCACCCAGGTCAGCGCCCTCACCCGCGCCCTGCAAGGCGTAGCCACCGGACTGCTCGACGACCACCTCAAGCACTGCGTCCTCGACGCCGCCAAGCTCAGCGACGAGGCCGCTATAGAAAAGATCCAAGAAGCCACCGACGCCATCCACCGGCTCGTGCGCTCCTGAACCGGACCCAATCACAACACCGCGCCTCTCCGGGGAGAAGTCGAGCAGCGTCGAACGCGAAGGGGTATCCACTGAACGCCAGGGGCTTCTGACGGCACCGCCTGCCGCTACCCGTCAACACATCAGCGCACAGACTCCCGCGAATCTGCGCGAGAACATCACATAAGAAAGCGTGAGACAGCCCGAGATCGGCCGACGGCGTGACTCACCGCGATGGCGGAGGGGCAAACGGACAGGTCACGCGCCGGGACGGGTTGGCCTTGAGTCGAGCTAGGCGTAGGTAGAGACACCCTAGGTGTGGTGCTTGACGAGACCGCGCCACCAGAAACGGCGGCAGGTGGTTCGGATATGCCAATCGATGCCGACGCCGGTGTTGACCTGCTGGCGACCGTGGGGTGAGTAGGACTGTGAGATGTTCCGCATCCGCTCAAGACAGAGGCCCCGACGACGGCAACAAGTGCCCGGCGAACGCGCTGTCCGCTCATAGGGCCACCCTGGCAGTCGTGCCCCTGCGGGCCGCAACGTTTGCCGGATTTTGCCGACGTTGGTGTGCGCGAGGGTTCAACCCAGATTTCTCCTACGGCTCTTCGCTGAACTGAACTGGTCGTCGCCAGATCGATGCCATCAGTTCGAGGCGGAGAGCCGCCCCGAGCTCGTAAGAACCGGCGATCAGCGGACGCAGCGTCCGATCCAGGACGAACGCGATGTCTGGGTCGTCGACCAAGCGGAGCAGGTCGTCCAGATCGGTGCCCTCGAACCACAGCGACTCTTCCGTCCTCTTCAGGATTTCCATCGCAACTCGTAGGCGGTCATGGGTGTCGGGCTCATCCCACTGGTAAAGCTCGTTGCTGAACGCAGACCAGTCGGCCGTGCGGTTCCTTACCGGCGGCACCGGTACTGCAGGCCCGGCGCTGGCGAGGCCGAGCACCTCCACCGGTACACCAAGGGCTCTCCCGATCTCGGGGATGTGCAGTCGTACCTGTTCGGCATTCAAGTGAGACACGGCAGAGCCGTAGAGAGCGGAGCGCAGCGCGGCCCCGATCTGGTCGCGGGCGGCGGCCTCGGTGGCAGCGGCCATCAGCATTCGGGTGTAGTTCGGGAGGTCTAAAGCTGGCTCATATAAGTTCTGCAGCGCGTGGGCCAACAGCGGCATGAAGTGTTTTGGCGTGCGCACCATGCCGTCGTTGACGATCGCGGGTGCGATCTCGGGGCCGACGGGGAAGGCGCTGCCGAGCCTGGTTGGGGCATCTGCGTCCAGAGTTAGCACGAGATCTTTGACCGCTTCGTGCTCGTGTGGCTGCTGTTCGAAAAAGTACCTGCCGGCGGCAAACAGAAGCGTGTTGCGCCAGTGCGGGGACGGTGCAATGGCGCGCAGCCGGGGAAGGGTCTCCTCGAGCGATCCGGTTGTAAGCGCCAAGGCAGCCATCAGCTCCTGAAGCGAACGAACATCGAACCCGTAGCCGTCGTCGGCTCGCGGTGCCAACAGCACCAGACGGTGGGTCACCGCCTGCATGATTCTGTCCAGCAGGTGGGCATCTTTCCCCATCAGGTCGAACTCGTCCTCGTGGAGCACCTGCCAGGCGGTGGCCTTCAGCTCCTCAGGGGACAGCACGGCGACGAATCCCGTGGCGGCCTCGGAGAGTTCCTGCAGACGTAGCCCGACCTGCCGGTGCAGCTTCAGGATCAGCTGCGAGTGTTCTGTCAGAAGCCTTGCCAGCCCCGACTGCTTGGTCTGCTCGCGCTTCTCAACAGTCAGGTAGTAACCCCAAAATAGAGCGAACCGGCTCGGCGAGATCTGAGGCGACGTCTCGGCGATGATCGACATGATCAGGGTCTGGAGCGGGGTCCGCAGCAGGTGGCGGGTGCGCTCGTCCTCCGCGGCGCGCTCCAGGGACGAGACGATGCGCTCTCGGCGCTCGTCGTCGTCCGGGATTCGGAGCGCGGTCACCACGCGGCCGTACTGCAGTGCGTCTTGGACGGGCAGGTCGGTCAGGTCGACGCGCTCGAAAGACGTCTCGGGCAGCTCGCCGGTGTAGCCGGTGGGTCGAGTGGTGACGACCAGGAGGACGTCCCAGTTCTCAGTTTCTGCCGTGCCTGTAAGGGCCTCAATCTCGCCGACGATCTTCGCGCGGACGGAGGGCTCTGTGACTTCGTCCAGGCCATCGAGGATGACGATCGATGGCCACCTCTTGAGCCAGGTGTGCAGCACCCACGGCGGGATGGTTTTCGCGGATGTCAGCTTAGTAAGTCTCTCGGAGATCCAGCGCAGCAGGTTGTCGCCGCCATCGAAGCCGTATTCCTTTGCGAATGCTGCCAGGTCTACGTTGACTGGCCACCGACGGTTCGCAGGCGGACGTAAATCCAGCCGTCTCAAGGCGCTGTTAGTCGCCGCCACTACCGCCGCATGCTCCTCGCCTAGCTCGTCGGCCTCGTCGACGAACGCCGACCGGTACGCGTGTGTCAGGAACTTCGCAACCGTGGACTTGCCGTTACCCGGTGCACCGGTGACGATGACGTGTCGCGGCCTGTCTATCGTCGTCAAGCGGGGACGCAGCAGGTGTTCCCCTCGCTCCATCACGTAGCGAATCACGGGTACGGGTACGAGCTTGGGTGGGTCGCTGGCTAGGGCGGGCAGATCGATGACGACGTCCTCGACTGGAACACCTTTGGAGCCCGGGCTACCAGCTTCATCGAAGTAGATCCGCCGCTCGGACAGCAAAGCGTGACGGGCATGGTCACGCAGCACGGATCCGAGGTGCTCCGGGTCGACCTTGTCGGACAGCCACGACAGGTCAGCTAGGACGTCTCCGGCGGTCAGGAAGGCATCGAAGTTACGTCGGATCCCCTCGAACGCGTCGAGGTACCCATCAAGCTGGTTGCCGTCCCAGATCTTGAACTTGCGCAGCCCGTGCATCCGGTCGCGGCGGGCGTGACGGTGCTTGCGCGCTGCGGCCACGCGCGACTTTGCCAGGTTCTGCTCGGCCGCCTCGTCGTTGAGGCTGCGGAGATACTCATTGATCTTGTCGGTGATCGCATCGAACCCGCCGCTGCCGGGAACGGGGGTCAGGCGCACGTTTGTGGCGAATACCAGGTAGTCGGGAACCTCGCGCCGGCCGGAGTCAGGGTCGGCCCACGCCTTTAGCTCGCCCAGCACCTGCTTCTGGAACCAGGCTTGGTCTTTGGTGGTGCCCTCGAGCGTCTCCTTATTCTTGACCTGGAAGACAGTCGTTCCCTCCCAGACCTCTGCGTTCTGATCGTCAGATCCGGCACTCCACTTCAGGCGGCCATCGGCGAGCAGGTCCCGGCCGCCGTCCTTCCCCGAGCCCATCGGGCGCACCTGGGATCCCAGCGCGTTAAGCGCCACGGCCGCGACGAAGTCCTGGAGACCGACAGGGCCCAGCCGTTGGAGGTCGTGACGAGTCATCGTTCTTCACTCTCTATCAGCTTCAGTCTGCAGCTCGTCCTTGAGACGGCGAGGAGACGGGCACGTCGTCGAGGGAATCAGTGCGGCACGTGCTCCCACGTCACTCTGTAAGCGCTCGCACCCTTCTGCATGTCCTCGTAGAAGGAGTAACCCTGATCAATGTCGGTGAACTCGCGCTCGTGATCTTCACCGTCGTAGGTCTTCCAGGTCACTCGATACGTCACGGGGACGCCATCGACTGTCCACTTAGCACCATCCCATTGCGCACCCCCCAGGTCGGCCAGGTTAGCGCTGGGTTTGTCGCTGCCAAAGGCATCGGTCAGCCTGTTTAAAAAGCCCATGTAGGGGATGGTCTCAGCATCACCTCGTGCCAAGGGCGGCATCACGTGGGCGGGTTGCCAGGCGCTCAAGGTGGTCCGGTGCGCCCAAGACTGCGGACACCCTCGACAAGGACAGCCAATCAACTCGCCCGATGGGGAACGCGCGGCTCGGCACCTCGGCCAGGACGGAGCTCTAAGCACGTGTGCGCACACGTGTGCCGCCACCGGTACGGCAACCGTACTCCAGTCCATAACTCTGAATAATCGCCAAACGCACCGGCATAACGTCCGGTTTATGTTTCATACAAGCGCGGTCTATGACATGTTCGCTGCATCTCGACATACTACTAGTGCGCTGCGTTTGAAGTCTTCTGACGGTTGGCTTTCTTGAGGATGTCGTCTGCGGTCTTTGTCCAGACGAAGGGGTGTTTGCGGTCGTTCCAGCCGGTGATGAACGCGCGGATCTTGGCGT
>NZ_LVCF01000009.1 GCF_001594145.1 Branchiibius sp. NY16-3462-2
CAACCGGCGCCGCCGGCAACGACGCCTCGGCAAGCTCACCCCCGTGGAGTTTGAGACAATCTACACGGCCGCACAAGCGGCCTAAGAACTACACACCCCGAGTGTCAACCAAATCGGGGGCAGTCCCCCTGTTGGCCGAGAAGCAGAACGTGTTCTGGCACGACTACACGGTCCTGGTCGTGGCTGGCGCGAAGGCGGGTATCGGGTTGGATGCGCTGCCGCCGGTGCGGGCAGCGATCGGGGATGGTCACGACACGAAGACGATCACCTTGTCGTGTGGGAAGTTGACGACCGGGGTCACGGTCAAACAATGGTCAGCGATTTTGATGCTGCGGAACCTGGACTCACCCGAGACCTACTTCCAGGCCGCGTTCCGGGTGCAGTCACCGTGGGCGATCAAGAACCCCGACGGGGACGACCCCAGCCGCGAGGTCGTCCTTAAACCAGCGTGTTTCGTGTTCGATTTCGCGCCCACCCGGGCACTTCGACAGGTCGCCGACTACGGGATGGGGCTGTCCCCAGAGACCAGCAACCCGGAGAAGGCCGTGCAGGAACTGGTGAACTTCCTGCCGGTGCTGGCCTACGACGGGTCGAACATGACCCAGGTCGACGCCGGCGGCATCCTCGACATTGCCATGGCAGGCACCTCAGCCACCCTGCTGGCCCGCAAGTGGGAATCGGCGATTCTGGTGAACGTCGACAACGACACCCTGCGCAAGATCATGGGCAGCGATGCCGCGATGGCTGCTGTGATGAACATTGAGGGGTTCCGGGCGTTGGGTTCGGCGATCTTCGAGACGGTCGTGAACAAGAGCGAAGCCGTGCGCGCGGCCAAGAAGGACCGCGGAGAGGACATGTCAGCGACCGAGAAAAAGGAGCTGAGCGAGGAGGAGAAGGACTACAAGTCCAAACGGAAACAGATCCAAGAAAAGCTGGTGAAGTTCGCGACCCGCATCCCGGCGTTCATGTATCTCACCGACTACCGCGAGAACACCCTGCGCGACGTCATCACCAAACTCGAACCCGGCCTGTTCAAAGCAGTCACCGGCTTGACCGTCGACGACTTCCACCTGCTGGTCGAACTCGGCGTCTTCAACGCCACCCACATGAACCAAGCCGTCTTCGCGTTCCGCCGCTACGAAGACGCCTCCCTGTCCTACACCGGCATCGAATCCCACAAGGGGCTGCGCCGGTACGGGCTCTACGACACCGTGGTCGCAGTGGTATGAAGCCAACTTTCGGTAAGCCGGGCTGCTCCCAGCAACCGCTGCGCAGTCAGAGAGATCCCCTGCGGCCGGTGGGCAGAGTCAACTCCCGCGGTAGGTTGAATCGGATAGCTTCGCCACCAGACCGCGTCGACCAGTCTCCGCTAGCAAGCGGTCCATGCCGTTCTTGGCGGTTTGGGGTTCACGGGTTGGACCCACGCAGACATCGTGGACTGACAGTGTGTTGGCTCGACCGGTGTAGAACTGGCCGACGGATGCGTCGAGGTCAGCCGGGGGCGGCGTGACTGCGAGGTATGGCGTTATCCCGAATGGGCCGGCCCGGAACTGGATGCATCCGTCCACTTTGGGGTCAGCGACAACCAGTCGCCACTCGTGCTCGCCATGGAAACCCGCACTTTTGCACCGTGTGGCTGCTAGAGCCAAGTAGCCGGCGTGAATGGCGAGCAACTCGCGGCGACGCTGGGGTGCGGTGCCGGGTGCCTCGACCTCCTGCGCGCTCCCGCACGCACTGTTAAGGATGAAGCGAAACTGCTCTCGTTGGGATTCAGGTCCGTATTCGACCGGCGCCCATCTTCCGAGTCCTTCGAACCTTGGCGAGTCTGCCGGGGTCTGCGTCGGATCCAGCCCGGACTGATTGGGCACAACGATCCCCCAGATCTGGGAGGTATCGATGTCCAGACCGATCGAGTAGCCGGTCGATCCCGTATATCCACGCCACTGGCTCAGGTCATCTTCTTCAGTCGATGCACAGGCGACGAAGAAGCGCTGCCTGAACTGCTCAGTCCAAAGCTCGTCGCGAATGGCTTTCAGGAAACCGGCTGCTACAGGGTCGACACCTGCGGAACAATTCGCGATCTCTACATCTGCTCGCTCTAATCCAAACTTGAGTTCGCTGCTGTCGTTGAGGTGAAGAATCGACGTGGCCCACAGGGTGTTCGACGACAAGAGTCCGATGCTCGCGGCCGCGTCGGTGTAATGCCAGAGGACGTTTTTCCGCACGCCGCGACGGTATTCCACAGGCGACGATGTGGTGCTCTTACCATCGTTCGTCCTGGGGCGCGTGGGTGGCGCGGACAGGTACGAGGGTTCAGCCGGTGGCATGGTTCATCGAGATCAGCGGTCGGACCCCGCGGCACAACGCCTCAAGTTCAGCGACGAGCCGAGGGTCCGTGTCGCTGGCGAAGTGCAGTACTGCATCCGCGCGCTCCAGAGCTCCTACCGCTTGCGCAAGTGCTATCTCGTCACTGATCAAAGACTCGCCGGACTCATCGACAGCGCGGCCGAAAGCCAAGACGTCGTACCTGGCCCGCCGGGCCAACTTCTCGAAGTGGTCAACGGTGGCGCGCACTCGCTTGTAATCACGATCCGCAAGGCGGCGGCAAGTTTCGCAGCAGTAATCCTTCTTGCGTCCGCGGCCCACCGATTGGCGAAACTCCTTACGACACTGCGGTCGTGCGCAGAGATCGGGTAGGTCCAATTGGTCCTTGGTCGCTTCCCCGGCCAAGGAATGAACGTTCTCAGCAGCTTCAGTCACCGTGTCCCTCATAGGTCGCGCGTAATTTGGAGTTCGATGTGCGCAATTATTGCCCATAAGGGAGCATGTCCGAGGTCGTCGACGCGCATAGAGGCGTCAAAAGTCGCGCAAATATGGTGGACCATCGAGAAAGATGCGCAGGAAACTCGCGCGGAAACGGTGTGTCGACGTGGATGTGTCGGCGCTGTCTGCTCCTATATGAAGAAGGAGCACCTGCTGGTTGTCAGGAGTCCGTGGTCCGGGCGGGGATCGCATGGAGTGCAGCAAACTGCGGCGGTTGCCCCCTGGAGCAACATCAGATAAGTGACGCGTTAGGAGAGACCATGAGTAGTCAGAACCGCCGGCACGTCGTGCCGAACCCTGCGGGCGGGTGGGACGTACAAGCACCGGGAGGTCAGCGAGCGAGTGCTCACGCTGACACCCAGGCTGACGCAATTGGACGCGCACGAGAGATCGTCGGCAACGCTGGGGGCGGCGAGGTCGTCATCCATGGCCGCAACGGCCAGATCCGAGACTCTGACACGATCGCTCCCGGTAATGATCCGAACCCGCCGCGCGACAAAAAGTGAGAGAGCGGTGCAGTCCAACCGTCACCTACATCCCAGGTGAGGCGTAAGGACTCAAAAGGAGTTCGCCTCACCGCGCTGCTGACTCACGATGACGATGCGGCGTCCACTGAGCTGTCCAGCAGCCCGAAGTAGTACCAGTTCGAGCGAGGACGTCGACGTCAGTGAACTTCCAATCCAGGCTCGAAAATGGTTGAGATTCCTGACCATGTAGCGCCGGTCGCAGACATGAAGAACTAAACCAAGTTGGGCACGGGTAAGCACGCTGCGTCTGCCGCAAGCATTTACCAGCAGGCGATTCGGGGCGGTATTCCAGTCTCCACTGGACGCCGATGTGAACTGCGTGGCGGACGTCCCCAGCGACGAAGCCCAGCGGGTCAACGACGCATTCAGCCAGATCGGCGCTTCCTGCCCCCGCCTTGCCCATGTGCTCGGCGTACTGATCGCGGATGTTGGCTCTGCAGAGTGTGTGCTCGGCCGATACTGCAGTCGTGAGCCTAATCGAATGGACAGAACTGGCCGGTGAGCAGACCGAGGCGCTGGCCGCGCTGCTCGTGAACCGCGAGCATCCATCCTCGGTGCGCATTACACCGTCGAAGGGCGACGGCGGGGTGGATATCCTGCACCGCGACGGAGACGGTCCCGGCCAGGACGTCGTCTATCAGGTCAAGAAGTTCCACAAGACCTTGACCGATAAACAAAAGGAGAATGTCCGCGAGTCCGTCGACCGGCTGTTCACAGACCCGCGCTGGGCCGATCTGAACGTGACCGCATGGCGACTGGTCATGCCGTGGGACCCCACACCGGAGCAGGAACACTGGGTCCGTGACCTCGTCCACGCCCACCGGCCGGACATCGACGTGGTCTGGCATGGCAAGACCTTCCTGAACGGACTCGCCGCGAAGTATCCCGACGTCGTCGACTACTACCTACACGGCGGGCGCGAGCGGCAAAAGAAGGCGCACCTAAAGCTCGTCGCGCTCATGGGGATGGAAAACATGTCGGCAGACGCCGAGCCAGCCATCCAACTCGACCGGATCGGCCGCGCTGTCGCCGCGCTCAACCACGACCCGCTATATCTTTTCGACGTCCACACCGGCCACGGTGCGCCACATGACTTCCGGGCTGCCCCGGCGGCTAGCTCGCACCCCAATCTGGTGATGTCGGCGGTCCAATGGGTCGCGCCGGACCACTGGGTGCAGATCGACATTGTCGCCCGCACCGCGGTGGCCACGCAGCTGGCGCCGATCAGCATTACCGGCTCGTTCGCGGCCCCGACTGAGAGCCCGGAAGCGGTCCAGCAACTCCAGGATTTCTCCAGGTACGGCGCACCGCTGGATCACGATGACCTCACCTTCACCGGGGCGCTGACCGCGCCGGGAGGGTTCGGCGGTCCCATAGAGAATGCACGTGTGTGGCTCCTGCCCGTCAAAGAGCCAGAGAACACCAGTCGCTTGCGGATGGACGCCCGCGACAGCGCAGGTGTCCTCATCGCTGATCTGAACGTGCGGGTCGTCGAGCGCAGCCATGCGGTCCATGGGTTGCGCTCGGTGCTCGCCGACGACGATAGCGACCAACTGAGGATTGAGATAAGGGCCGACCTGCACGCTCAGACGACCCAGATGTCTCTGACCTTCCAGCCCGTCGCTGGCCAACCGGTTAGCGTCGTCGCGCCCGTGGTCGAATTCGTGGCTGCGTGCTGTTCGCCGAATCGGATCCGGATCGGGAACCGTGACGCGTGGCCGCAGAGCGCCGTTGATGAGACATCGCTTAGCCGTCTGCTGGACAACTACCCTGAGCAGCGCGCCAACTGGGCGGAGGCCGCCGAAGTGATGCGCGATCTCCGGTCTATCCAAGGACGATGCCGCGAGGTCATCAACACACTGGACCTCACCGCGGTGACCGACAGCAACCGGGAGCAGTGGGCACGGGTCGGAGAGCTACTGGACGGGGAGGAGATCCAAGTACACATCGGCGACGACAGGGCGCTGTTCGCCCAGGTGGCACGCAATGCCGCCAGCATGTTGACCACCGCCGAGTCGTTCACGCTCGTCCTGCCTTTTACTGTGGTGGTGGGAAACATGAACTACACGCTCGTGGGTAACTGCACGCGTTGTTCCAGAACGTGCAGGTGCTCGAGCGTAGAGACTTGGACAGCCATACCTGGCTGAAACTGTTAGTAGAGGATCAGGTCTACCGATTGCACCTGGAGGACTCCGACCAGTGTCAGTGCGTAGCGGCGCCGATCGACTGAGACCACCGATCCTCAGCAGGACGTTGTTCCGGACAGAACTTTGACCGACGACGATGCGGGATACGTGGGCCGTCCGCGACTAGATAGCCTTGTTACGCAGGCCGAGAGCCAAGACGTGATCAGTGTCTGTGCAATACGAAATACCGGTCGGTACGGCCTGTTGTGAGCCTGCGGGAAAGAGCGTCGTGGCCGAGCCTTGAACGACTCCGGCGATGTGGTACTGATTTGTCTCGACCGATCTCAACACCAGAGGACCACCGGAGAATCCCGGAAGCGCGAAGGCATCGACGTACCACGTTGCGGGGGAGTCGCGGCTGCCGACGTCGCGGCCCGCGATGATGCCTTTGCGGATAATGCAGACTTCGTTGCCGTCAGTGCCGATCGGACTTAGCAGTGCGGTGGGCATGCCCAGCAGATAGCAGTCCTGCCCGTACGCCACGCCGTCACTTTGCAGTGGTACCGAGCCCACCAGCCAGTCCGGCCAGAGGTACTCCGGGATCTCAAATGCGGCCACGTCACCGGCGGCGGCGAGGTCACCGATCCTGGTTAGATAACCCATCTTAGGAACCGTGTCGGCCCAGGTCTGCTTGAACCCAATTAGCTCCTCGCGTTCTCCAGAGCACAGATGAGCTGCCGTGATAAGGGCTAGGCCGTCCTCATGGTCAAAGAGAAAGCCTGTCCCTTGCTGACCGTGCTCCGTCTGCACACGAAGCACTCGGCAGAAAATCTCGGCGGTGATCATGAGTCGTTCCGCGGGCGGCTAATGCTCTTGTTGAAGAGGTCGCAGGGCGCCGGAGGTGCTGACCGGGCGGGCCGCGGCCAGCATGACCGCAGCGGTTGCCTTAGCGTCGAACTGCACGCATCGTGCGTCCGCGAACCGCTGCCTCGCTGCATCCACCCCCGCATTTTGCACCGCACAGATTGTATGGGGTGGACAGCTGGGTCGTACTCACAAAAGGCGGGTACGACATCCAACCCCTCTGAACATAGTCGCGCCGGGGGGCGCCCAGAGGGCAACTTTCGTTCGGCACTAAGTGCTGCCCCGCCCTACGGTCAGTGACCTGTACTTTGCGCCTGACCCAGCGCCGCGGTCTCTTTGTGCCAGGTGCGCCGGGCGTTGCGTGCAATCTTCCTTGCTTCTCGACAAGTAGTAGCAGCGCAGCTGGCTCGGAGTGGTCGTGGGACGACGCGGTGCGGCTGGCAGCTCTCGCGGCCACTTTTGGAACGGGATTCACCTCGGTGGGCGCCTCCTCCGTGAATCCTGATCCAAAAGTTGGTGTTCCTTCGTCGCCGTTCCACGCGTCGAAGCGGCAGACTCGGCACTTCCCGCATCAGCTGTTCGCGTTGGCACGGTGTGTCTCGATGACTTCAGAAGGCAGCCTTATATCGCTGACTGGTGCATCCCGATCAATCGCGGATGATGTGTCGCTGTTGCTGCTGCGCTTTGGTAACTCGCGTGAGATCGACTCTGCGGCAACAGGTTTGGCGCTCGCCGTGTCCGACGAGGACTCCCAGCGGCGGTCGCTCGGTCGAACTCCTGGAGTGCTAAGAGGACAGGGCTTGTACCCCCACTTCGTCACCACTGCTGCGTACTTCGAAGTCGGCCCCGTCGCATCCCCATTGCCGCGCCGAGAAGGGCGCCGGCCACGCCGATCACAAGACACACCCAAAGTGGCCACGATGTGATGTAGGCGAGGCACAGAAAAACCAGTGGGCCGAGAATCGAGCCATCCAGCCCCGGGTGTCGGCGAGACCAACCGACGACTGCCGAAGTGGACAGCAACATCGGGACAAACAGGAGGGCATAGACGACCCCAGCAACAACACCCACGGCGACGCCGCGCTTGGATGCAAGGCCGAACGCCACCAGGACGACGAGGATCAAACCACTTAGCAGCATCCACCTCGGAGGTTTTGCCGCAAGGCGGTTGAAGCGCTCAGTCCAAATACTCGACCGTCCCCCCGGTGAATTCACGCGCCTCATCGTCGCAGACGACACGACTCCCGAGCCTTCGAAAGGTCAGTCGCGGTGAGCACCCAACATCGGAGCACTGCCCCCACGACGGGCAGGACCGGGAAAACAAGTAGCGTCCGGCGCGGTTGCGGTGTGTTCTGGACGCATGCTGCGCGGAATGAAGGCCGACAGTCGCGCCTTGGTCACCGAGGACGCCCAGTGCCGGGAAGCAATTCTGGAGCGGTACGTCGCCGCAGTAGGAGGCAGGGCATGACTTTCACCGAGCCGACACCGTTGGCTGAACGAGACTTCCGAGCTGCGCTGCAGACCGTGAAGCCGTACACCATGGTGGTGTTCAAACCTGGGCCGAATCGTGAGGCCGCTGGAGCAATGGACGTCATCGCCCGGCACGGGAACCGCAACCTCGGACTCCAGCGACTCGGGTACCTGCCGATCATCCTTCCGGTCCGAAGCAACCCCGCAATGAGCGGAGTCGGCGTCTTCACCACCGATCTAGAGACCACCAAGGAGATCCTCGAGAAGGACCCTGCGATCGAAGCGGGTGTCCTCGTCTACGAGATCTACCCGACCGTGAGCTTCCCAGGTTCATCGCTGCCATAGCCCCTCGCGTTGCGGGTCAAGTCCCGGGTGCCCAGGTGATAAGGCCCGTCCGAGTTCCTTGGTGGGGCCGCAGCTCAGTGCCGCATGAGCGAGGTGACGCAGGCTCTAGTTGAACGCGGAGGCGCGTAACAAGGTGACGATCCACTCGACGATGCGATCGTCCGGCCAGCCTAGGGATCGGGCGTTTCCGAGAAGCTCGAACGACGTCAGCAGCCACACCTCGTCAGCTGCCCGCTCGACGTCGAAGGAGACGAATCCCTTGTCTGCACTAGCCTTTACGAAGAATCCAGCGCCGGTTCGCCGCTCCTTCTCGATCGTGCGCACGAAGTCTGCGAGGTCCGGCTCGGTGGCCTGGGCCTGCTTGGCGAGGCTGACCAGCGGTCCCACCCGGTCATAGAAGTCCAGGGCGAAGCGCACATAACCAGCGAGCATCCCGCGCGCCGACCGCTGCTTGGCCAGATCCCTCAGGCCGCGGTCAGCCATCGGTTTGTCCTCGAAATCACCGGCGAGCGTCACGTCGTAGACGCGCTTGAGCACAGCGGCCTTGCTCCCGAAACGCTTATAGATCGTCTCCTGGGAGACGCCTGCGTCGCTGGCAATCAGTTTGATCGTGGTCGGACCATAACCGTTGTCCAAGAACAGGTTTCGGGCCGCATGGATCACCGCGATCTCGGTACGGCGTGCGCTGTCCTCACGCTTGACCATCACGTCGGTGCAGTCTACTGTAACAAACGAATACAGCTAACTGTACCGAAAGTAGGCGACGATGCTTGATCTCGATGTTGACCTGGTCGACCGAACCATCGTCGTGATGGCAACCGGCACGCGGCAGGAGTTCGATCTCCTGGTCCACCCCGAGGCGACGAACCGTGAGTCGATCAACGAGCCCCCGGCGGCGCGGCTGACTGGCCCGGAGGCGTTCTGGACTTCCGCGCAGTGGCTCCGCTCGGCGTACACCGATCTGGCCTTTGAAACGGATCAGATCCTCCGCGAACGTGACCTCGCCGTCTGGCACGGCACGATGTCGGGACGGCACACCGGCGACTTCGTGACGTTCGACCCCGACGGTTCCGTGGCCCGGGCTTTCGCGCCCACCGGTCGCACCTTCACGGTGACCCAGACCCACTGGATGCGCTTCCGCGACAATCAGATGATCGAGCACTGGGCCAACCGCGATGACGTCGGCATGCAGTTGCAACTCGGGTGGGTTCCGCCCGGCCCGGGCTATCTGATGAAGTGCTCGCGAGCGACGAGGCGCGCCAAGCGCCGGTACTCCTGAAGTCAATTCCTGCAAGGCCTAGTTAGGTTGTCGCGAATCCCAAGTTCCTGACTGCGCTTTGGATAGCTTCAGTCAATGGGCGCGCAACGCAGCGGTACCCCCGACGTGGGGCAGGCTCTGGTCACTAGTCTGCTGCCGCTGTTGGCGCGGTCGGAGGAGGCCGGGTTCAACGTGTTCGATGTGATGCGGCACGGCAGCCACGAGAAGCAGTTGTCGAATGTGTTCGCCTGGCTCTTCGACGAGCGTGGCACGCACGGGCTCGAGGACCGCTTCCTGCGGATCTTCCTGGCTGAGGTCAACCAGGGTCTGCCTCCTGAGAACCAGTTCGTGGCTCAGTCGTATGCGGTGTGGCAGGAACGGAACACCTCGGCTGAGCACGAGGCCTTGGATATCGCCGACATCGTGTTGGAGAACGACTCGGAACGAGTGGTCATCGAGAACTTCTACACCTCCGACGGCCACGGTCATAGGTACGACGGCTACCTGAGCTTTGCTCGGGGAGGCGGCCGAGCCGGTGTCGTCGTCTTGCTCTGTCAGAGCCACGACATTGCGCGTCAGGCCGACGGTTGGGAGCACGCGATCGTCGTAACCTACGCAACCTTGGTCAACCGTCTTCTTCAGCTGGTGGGTGAGGACCGCACGTACACGGAACGGCATAGCGAGGCGTATTCGTTCATCGCGCAGATGTACCGCAAGTTCGTCAAGAACCGAGGACCAATGGAAGACCACGAGTTGCTCAGTTTTGTTGCTGCAATGTGCGCTACCGGCGCCGCCGAGAGGTATGCGTGGAATCCGCAGGAGACGGCCGCCACAACGTTTGCGGCCGAGGTTGCCGCGCAGGCAGAGGAGAGTTTTGTCGAGGGCCGGCAACTCCTCCAGCGACTGAAAGGGCGATTGAGGTCCTACTGCGGTGGCCCCCTGAAGACGCAGCTGAATGACACCCTGGGGGCCGGTTTCATCCGAGGGGTGAATTCGAACTATCGCGGTTCCTACCAGTGGACCATCAATTTCGACGTGGACGACGAAGGCGAGAGTTTTGGTGAGACACGGCTGCAGGTCAAATTCGGACCGTCAGCGCTCCACGCGAACCAGAAGGATCCTGAATGGAAGCAGACCGTTGCGGACCCCGACTACTCACATCTGTTCTTGACACGGGCGCGGTATCGGCAGGTCCGGCAATCCGCCGTAACCCTCCAAGACGTACTCGACGGCTTGGCTCCTGATGATCGGCGGTTGCACGACGAAATCGTTGACCTGTGGATGAACCCACGGCAGGTTCGATGAAGAGCAGGGTGGCGAAATGGTGAACCGGGTTACGTTCGACCGTGTCCAACATTTCGTCCGAGTCCCGGTGATGCTCGAGAACAACACAACCGCAAGGTTTCTCGTCGATACCGGGATCGGCATCACGGTGATCCACCCGGAGATCGCATCAGCAGCCGGTGTCATTGCTACTGATCAGGTGCACGTAGGCCACCGCATGTCGGGCCAACCCATCGCTATCGAAATTCATCGAATGCCGAGTCTGCGCGTTGGGCAGTTCACGGCGACCGACGTCGCAGTCGGCGTCTTCGACCTCGGTCCACGCAACGGGCCAGACGGGTTCGACGGAATTGTCGGCCTCGACGTGTTGGCGGCTCAGTCGATAACCATCGACCCGTTTGCCGGCGAGATCGTCCTTGGTGATGATCAGTACGACGATGCTGGGTTTGACGTGCCGATCCGGGTGGAGAGGGACGGCCCGAGTGTTGCGTGCTTCACCGATCTGATGTTGCCGGACGGGCAGGTCACCGAGGTTGAGATCGACACCGGTTCGGGCAGCACTATCCTCGACACCCGTTTCCAACCCGCGTGCGGGATCGATCCGTCAGCCGATGCCGATCGAATCGCCCGCGGCATTGACGAAACCGGTCACAGCTATCTGCGTCAGTTCCAGCAAATCCGTGGTGCGCTGACGCTGCCTTCTGCGCCCGCCACGGCTCACGAGAACCCAACGGTGATGTTCCAGGACATCGCGCTGAACGGCCTGATCGGAGCCGACTTCCTAGACCGATTCATCCAGACCTACGACATCTCGCGGAACCGGCTGATTCTTCGCCAGTCACCGACCGGCGTTGCAGCACAATCCGATTCGGCATCTGCGCCCGCTTAGCCGCGTCGAGGAGGCGACTGACGACCTCACGGTTTTCGGGCGCTAGTTGTTGTCTCGCAGCGAGCGGATCATGCTCTGCAAGATCCGAAACGCTTCCGACTGCTCGGCGTCGGTTAACCCCGTAAGCATCCTGCGCTCGACCTCCCTTACAGCCGCCGACGCCTTCGCCAGGCTTCGTCGACCCCGAGGAGTGAGCCGTGCGGGGAGGGTCTTGCCAACAGCTGCCTCGGCCGGCCGGCTCACGTAACCGTCCCGTTCCAACGACTGGAGCAGCACGTTCATCGACTGCCGCGTCACGAACGCCCCGCGCGCGAGTTCGGAGTTGGTCAGCCCCGGCCGTTGGGCGAGCAACTCGAGGCAGGAGTAATGCGTGATGGTCATCCCGAACGGCCGCAGCGCGTCCTCCATCGCGACGCGCAGTGCGCTCGAGGCTTCCTTGAGCAGATAGCCCAATGAAGTCTCCAGGTCGACCACGTCTTGACTCATGTCAGTATTTTGACATAGCGTTCTGTATGTCAACTAACTGACACAATGAATTGGAGCATCATGCCCGCCACCGGACCCGATTTCATCTCCATCCAGGTCACCGACCTGGACGCTTCGCAGGCGTTCTACGAGCGCTGTCTCGGACTCGTTCGTTCCCCTGCGGGTCCTCCGCACGCCGTCGTCTTCGAGACCAGTCCCATCACCTTCGCGCTGCGCGACATCATTCCCGGCACTGACCTCGCCTCGGTGGGCCAGCCCGGTATCGGCGTCGCCCTCGGCAGATTCAAGTGGTGGGTGCAACGGTGAGTATCTCGTTGAGCTTATTGGCTGGTTTGGCCCAGGCCAGGGTCTTGCGGGGTCGGGTGTTCAGCAGCCGTTGCATCTCGGCGATCTGCTCGTCGCT
>NZ_LVCF01000010.1 GCF_001594145.1 Branchiibius sp. NY16-3462-2
AGGCACGATGGACCATGCGATGGAAGCCAGCACTGAACGTGTTCGCGACCGTCTTCGAAGGCCGCTGGCCCACCGCAGAGCAGTACTAACCATGAGGGCCGAAACACCGAATTTCGGATAGTCCCCGTTGACCGGGACCAGGATGATCCCGGCGGCGATGTCGCCCATGTCTTCGTCGTGGCGATGTTGGGAGAACGTCGCACCCAGGTGATGCAGCGCGATGGAGGCCAGGCTCCCGTCGACCTTGGTGGACTTGATACGGGGCGGGGCGGCCATGGACAGTGCGGACATATACGGGTCTTCTTTCGTGGTGGTCGTCATCAGCTAGCGGAGGAGCGTTTGGGGGTACGAAGTTCGGACACGAGGAGTCCTTGCTGAGCGGCCCACCGCTGCCGTTGTTTCTTGGTCATGCCGCCCCAGATGCCGTCCTCGTCGCGGGCAACCGCGACCTGAAGGCAGTGCTCCCGAATCGGGCATCCCTCGCAGGTGCGACGGGCCATCAGCCAGTGCCGTTGTTCGTAGAAGAACTCCGGATCCATACCGGTGCAGGGCAGTTGAGTGCCCGCAGGGACAACCAAGGGGTGTTCGGAAGCCAGCGCGATCCATTTGCCGAGGCCGTACCAGGGGTCGATGGGGTCGGCCGCGGCCGAGGTAGCGGCGATCGCTGCCTCCTTCGTTGGTGGAAGCGCCGGTACCGGTGGGTCGGTTGAAGCGCATGCCGGAACGGTGCGACGCGGTTGCGCTGTCACACGTTCAGGGCCTGACCTCACACCCATCGACATGGGCCACGCCCTCCGAGCCAGGGCCCGCGAAGGCCCTGACCAGCGGCTATGAGGCAATCCAGGACGGCAAGGTCTGCCTGATCCCGGCTTCGACTGCCTCGTCCCTGGGGCACAAGCACGCACAGCGCTGCTTCGTCGCACCGTGCCGGCGTGACGAACTTCCTGATGTACGTAGCGGCCGCCATGTTCAGCGCTTACGTTCTGAGCAACCTCGCGTTCGCCGCCTGCTTGGTTGCTGGGATCCGAGGAGGCGAAGCACGACACACCATGGCCGCGCTGTTCTCCGTCCTGTTGACGGGGATCGCGGCCCTGGTCCTGCTGCTGGTCGCAGCGGTGGTCAACCTCGCCGGTTAGAAGCAGACCTTCAGCAACAACAGGAGCGCCCGAACCGTTCTGGTCCGGGCGCTCCTGTTGTTGCTGATTAGCTCGCCGCGAGAACGCGGGCGATGCCGGAGTTGGCCAGTGACGTGAGGCGTGCGCCGCGCACCCACAGCGACCCGGCAAGGTCGCCTGATGTCAGCAGATGCACATCGTTGCAGGAGGAAGCGAAGTACGGCGACATCGCCCAGCGGCCCGTCTCGGTGACCCCGAGCGCGTGAACAGTTCCGCCCAGGGCCCGGACCTCCTCGGCGGCCACGGCCAAGTCTTCGTCACCGGATACCAGGACGAAGTCAAGGGTCTGGCCGGTGCGGGCCAGATGTGTCATGTCCCGTTGGATCAAGCCATCCACGCGCTTCTGCTGCCAGACGCCGTCGTGACGACGCAGCGCACCCAACGTCAGGTCCACCCCGACGGTCGCAGCCAGTGCCCGGTGCTCCGGTGTCGGATCCTTGTCCTGGCGTGCCCCGTCGTACCAATGGATCCGCGACACCGGTCGCCCGGTGAGGTCCTGAGCCTTCCCGGCCAACGCGGCAACCATTCGCGGCGGGTCCAGACGGATGTCTTCCCGCGAGACGCTCGGGGCGCGCGTCAAGGCAGCAGCGGCGGCCAGTAGCAGCCAGCCGCCGTCAACGAATACCCGAGTGTGTCGGGGCGTGATGGTATCCATGCCTGCCACGGTGCGACGTGGGTTCCCCGACGTCACCAGTCGTCCGTGGTCACCTTCGGCGGAGGAGACCATTTCGGCCAACCGGGCTGGTCTGCCGAACCGGATTCGGGGACCGGCGATGCCGGTTCGTCGAACTCATCACCAGCAAACGGGTCGGTGTCCAGCACAGGTTCATCGTCTGATTTCCCGGAAGCAAGGTCGGCCAGGAAGTCTTCCAAGAACGCCATGTCGAGTTCGGGTACGTCTCTATCAACTGCGTTCGGATCTGCCTCCGGCGCAGCCGTTTCCGAGTCAATCGGCTGACCGGGCTCAACGGGCTCGTTGCCGGAGTCCAGGTCAAACTCCATGTCGGGCACCCCCTTCTCATGGGACGTGTCGTCTTCGTCGGTAGTGCCGAGATCAGCAAGGTCCAGATCGGCCAAATCCAGGTCGAGGTCAAAGACCTCCACCTCAATAATCTCCTCTGGCACGTCCGCCCGTTCGTCCCCGAGGTCGCCGCGCAACGACGGCGGTAGAACACCGATGATCTGACCCGGCAGCACTTCCTTCTTCGGCATGAACGGTTCCAGGTCCAGTCGCGCCGACGGGTCCAGTTTCGGCACGCGCGCGTCGAGCTCAAACTTGAATGTCCTTGGGGCGGCAACGTCGGTGTCGGTGCCTTGCGGGGCGAACCAGCACTGGATCGGTTCTGCCACTCTTGCTGTCAACGGCTCCCACAGGCCCCGACCTTTCGGGATGAAGTCGCCCAGGCTGGGGGCGTCGAACGGTTCGCGCAGCGCGGACATCTTCGCGCCCTGGCTGGCGTTTCCGAAGATCGACCGACCCAGGTTGTCTCGCAGGTCAGCCCCGCCGGGGATCTTGTCCAGGACCGTCTTGTCCAGCTTTTGCGTTGCCAGGATCAGACTGATTTTGGCTGCGCGCAACTCGCGAACGATCTTGCCAACGTACTGTCCGACAGTGGCACGGGCCCGGTTGTCAGCTTCGATCTCGGCGCGCAGTCGCTGTGCTTCCGGGTCGTTGCCTGCGTCGGGTAGGGCTTCCCGGCCCATGGCTGAGGTGAACTCGTCGAAGAAGACCACCAGGCGTGGGGGTTGAATGTCGTCCGGCAGGTCCAGGATGTTGCCTACGTGATGCTTGGCCATCAACGCGAGCCGCCGGCGACCCTCGGCGTACACCGCCTTCATCGCGGCTTCGGCGCTGGCAGCGGTCGTCACACAAGCAAGCTGGTGGTCGCTCAGGAACGCGAAGTCCACACCCGCCTTCTGGAAGTCAACGACGACGATCTGCATGCGCTGAACCGCACAGCCGTAGAGGATCCCCTGGGCGGTGACGCTCTTGCCCGAACCTTGGGTGCCTGCTACCAGTACGAAAGCCTGGTCTCGGAACCGTTGCTCAACGGGTTCGCCTGTGATGCCGGTGGCGAACGGCACAGCGTCGCGTTGAGCGGCGTCGACGGCGTCGAAGTCGAAGGCGACTCGCTCCGGCAACGGGTGCGTGCGACTGACGAGCAACTCGATGAAGCTGGCACCTTGTCGGGACGGGTAAGCCTGGCAGAAGGCGTTGTTGGTGCTTGTGGCCAGTTTGGCCAGCGCACCCTTGAATCGCTCCGCCGACAATCCTGACGGCAGGGAGATCACCAGACGCTGCACCGCGTCGTTGTGTTCGAGGGCTCCGACGCTGGTGACGGTCGGGACGGAACCGTCGACGGTGACAAGGTTGGCGTCGGCGAATGCTTGCGACCAGTCGAGGTTGGTCAAGCGCAGCACATCTCGTCCGGGGTTGACCAGGAACGCCGGGTCGGGGTCGCCGCCGGCGAACAAACGCACCCCGTCGGGGATCGACTCCATCCGCAGCCACGGCACACCCAGGGACGCGCGCATCGCCGACGCCTTCGCGCGTACGTCGCCCATCGTCACTCCGTCGTGCAGGCGAAGGGAGATCTCCCACAACTGGTTCTTAGCCGCGCGAGGTGTTGTCAGGCATGTCGCGTCGATCAGTTCGGGTCGGGCGAGTTTGGCTGCCGTGAACGCGGTGTTGACGATGCCCGCGGCGACCCACGCCTCGGCGTTGCTGCCTGACATGGGCTGCAGAGCACCCGGCTTGGTGCTGCTCAGCAATGTCAGCGTGGTCGGCACTGCCGTCTGGCTGGGTGCGTAGTAGATGGTCAGGCCAAGCGCATGCCGGTCACCGGGGCGACCGCCGCTGCCTGGCCAGCCAGTGATCGCGACGAATCCGGCCGCGTTCAACGCTGCTGCCATTCGCTGTTCCGTGCCGAAGTAGTCGCGCGGGTCGACACCTTTGCGGACCAGAAACGGCAACCTGGTGATGGGGATGGACCCCATGCCGGCGCGCAACGTGCTCACCTCACGTACACCGTGCTGAGCCACCGGCAGGTTCAGCCGGTGCTTGGTTGGTCCGCCATCGGCCCAGTTGCGATCCCATTCGTCTTCGGTGCGTAGGTTGTCGATCTCGCAGCGCAGCTCCTTTGCGAGCTCTGCTGATTTGAGGTCGCCGACATACAAGACGCCTTTGCGGTGGTCGACCTGCACGTCGACCCCGAGTGTCTGCGACATCAGGAACGGGATGTTGGACATCCGCACCGCTCGAAGGTCGCCGGACCAGGTTGTCGCCCAGACACGGGCACCCGGCTGCGTGTCCGGCTCGAACAGTGGTTGCACAGCAACGATCGGCATGGGGTCCATGGCCGCTGTTGTGCGAGCCACCGTCATCGCCGCCTCGACCAGTAAGGTCGCCAGTTCGATGTGCTCACCGGTTGGCAGCGCCGACAGGTCAGTGGTACCAGGCGCGGCCACCAGGATCCGGAACCTGTTCAGGTCGGCGGTTCCCGGTTGCGGTGCGCCAGTGCCGTCCAGAACTGGTGACGTCATCACGAATGTGCCTGCGCCAGAACCCACTTCGGCGGCGATCTTCACCTGCTGCTTGACAATGTCGGCCGCCGACCGGCCGGGCGGGGCGGTGAAGCTGACCACCTCTAAACCTTCGACGGCGCCGGAAGGGTCACCGTCGCGGACATCCTCGACGCTCGGGGCGGGGGCGACTTTCAAGGCTTCCCAGCGGGGCCCCCACTCCGCAATGACAGCTTGCACGCGCTCCCACTGGTCGACCGCCAGTCTGGTCGCGGCGAAATGCAGGATCAGGAGCGTCGCGGTGAGCCCCAGCGCTGCCCATCCGGCTGTCGGGAACGAACCGAGCCACACCCCGATCTGGTCGTTGCTCCCGAACATGCCCGGCACGACTAATCCGGCTGCGACGACCAGCACGAGTGCGCCGACGGCCAGCGCCGTGATGATCCGGTCGGTGGATACCACCTTCCGGACATGGCTGAACCGTGTTGCCGGGCGGCCCTGCTCGGCGGTGCGGCGCACCGAGGTGAGCGCAGCCGCCAAGACCAGGGCGCAGATGAAGTTGGCCAGGTGGGACGCATTAATCGCCCGCGGAACTGCGTCGGGCTGCGCCGGTTGCTTCAACCACACCGGCCACGCCACCGGCAACGAGACCGCGACCAGCCCCGCCAGCACGCTCAGGACCCATGTTGTCCGCACGGGCCAACCAGGCTTGAACAACGACGTTGGGAACAGCAGGGCCGACTTCATTTGCCGCCACCACAGGTAGCTGCCGTAGCGACGCTGCTCAAAATCGTCGGCCGCCGTCGGGGACTTGGTCACCGGGTCTCGCGGGCCGGTCAGGATGACCGATGGTTCCATCCACGCCGCCACGACCAACGACAGCCACAGGAACGGCACGCTGGGCAGGCGCAGCGCAGCACCAGCCACGCACGTCAGCGCCCCGAGCAGAACGATCGGGGCGGCAAGGCTGGTGGCTGGCTGGTTGTTGCGAGTACGACGGGTTGCCTGGGCCACGAGTTACCAGCCTTCGGGGTCGAGGATTGCCTGGGTCAGTCCGGCCGCGAGATGCCCGGACGGTCTGGGCTTGGTGACCAGCAGGGGGACCAGTGCGGCCACGATGCGTTCGTCAGCAGGCGCACTGCGGCGCACCCACCCGCCGGCAAGACGGTCCAACTTGCCGGAATGGATCAGGCGCGCGTGCGGGAACCGAGCCGCCCAAGTGGACACTCCACCGTCGCGAGAAGAAGGCCACACGACAACGGTGGAGTCGATCGAGTCGAATCGCACTGCACGCGACATCAGGTACGCGCGCAACATGTCGTCGGCGAGCTTCATCGTGCCCTTGTCGCACGCTGCGAAGCGCTTCGTGCCGCGACGGGTCGTGCGTCCCAGCGTCCACAAGAACCCCGAAGCCCACGCCTTGGAGTCAACTAGGTGCAGGGTCGACCCCGTCACCACGATGTGGTCGATGTTGGCCGAATACTTGCCCGGGATCTTCACGTCGTGCAGCACGACGGCACCGTTGACTCCCGCAATCCGGTTCAGGATCTCAGCGGTGTCGCGTTCCGCCTTGGCTGCCGCCGCAATCGCATGCCTACTCGTGACTTTCTGCCCGGAGAAGCCGGCATCGAGTCCGCCACCGGGCACGCCGTAAATCGTTGTGACCATACCGGGACGGTGCGACGCCTGTTCCCAGTCAGATAGAACGGGCGTCGGGCCAGCTAAACGATGCTCTGGACCAGCAACACCACCAGGACGACACCCAGGATGATCAACGCGATACCGGTGATCCAGCGACCGGGACCGGCCATCAGGTCGCCGATCTCCTCGTTCACGGAGGGACGTCGCGCAGTGTTGTCGTCAGGCATTGGCCAGGGGCCTTTCCAGGAGGGTTTCGAGGGTGGTGGCGGCTTGCTCGCCCAGGTCGATGCGCAGCAATCGGTACAAAAGAACGGCGGCGTGGACGGTCTCGGTGCTCAGCGCTGTGGGCCAAGCCCGGTCATCCTCAGCGGCATCAAGGCTGCACATCTTCAACAGCAGGGCCAGGGACCTCAGCACGACAGGATCGGAGGTGATGGTGTCGTCGGCGTACCCCTGAACGGCGGCCGCGGTGTCGACCAGGGCTGCGCACGGCTGGTTCTCGCTGAACGCGCCACCGTGGGTCTGACAGAGCCCGTTGACGCTGCGGCATCCCGACAGTCGCAGCGCGACCTCGACCAGATCAGTCATCGGGCGATGACCTCCTCGACCGGCACGACTTCCGCGATCAGTCCGGCGCCGACGACTTCCCAAGGTTCGGAACGAACCAGGCCGCGGCTGGCCAGAACTGCGTCGGCGCTGTCGGCGTCGTACGTTCCGGCGACGACTTCCTCGGTGATCGGTGCGGACAGGAACTGCCCGTTCACCACCTGCGGGTCACGGTGCTCAATGGTGAGCGCGAGTTCCCCGGGGTAGTCCGTGTCGGTGACGACAAAAGCAATGTGATGGTTGGCCCTGACAGTGGCTTGCTGAGCAGTCATGCCGGTACGGTGCGACGCGTTGAGGTCCCAGCCCGCCGCACATTCTGCTCAGCCCTCAGTCGCCGTGCAATTCCTGCGTGGTGTCGAGTACGTCCTGGTCAATGCGGTCCCAGAAACGCTGGACAGCGCCTGGGTCGGCGTGTGGACGAACGTTGAAGTCGCATCGGACCCAGTTGGACTCGGCTGCTTGGTGATTCACTCCGTCAACGACGGTCCCGACCGCCATTTCGCTACGGCCGGCTGTCTGCCAGCAGGAGTAGAGCGTTCCATCGGCGTCGACCGTGATACCGAAGTCAGGGTCGGAACAGAACGGGCAGTTCGCCAAGTCCGTGCGTGGACTCACCGTGAAACCGAGTTCGAGCGCCCTGCGGTTCAACTCGATGATCTGGTCGGCGAGTTCGACGCCCGCTCCGCCGGACACCTCGGCCACGTCATCGAAACCGATCCCTATGTCATCGACGAGGCCAATCACGTACGCGGCAACGCGATCGCCTGCGGGCAGAGCGGAGAGGTCCTCCAACAGGCGAGACTGACCAGTCATCGTCGATGGCATCGCAGAAGTCCTGATCACCCAGCGCATCTGTGGATGGCGCAGTGCTCCGGTCAGGATGTTGCGCACGATCGTGTCGTAGGTGCCGCGGCCCGTGATCATCCGGCGAGTCTGATCGTGAGATTCTGGCCCGCCGTCGAAGCTGACGTACACCGTGTCCAAGCCTGACTCGGCCAGGATGTCCAGGCGGCGCGAATCCAGTAGGACCCCGTTGGTCCAGATGAGCGCCGAGTCGGCGACGACCTCGTTCAGCAGGGTTTGGCAGGCGTCAAGTGCGAGCAATGGTTCGCCGCCGAAAAGCATCAGGCGGGTGTTCGTGACTCCCGAGCGAATAGATCGACGGCGGATGTAGTCAGCAGTTTGAGAGGCGAGCTCGGGAACCATTCTTGCTGAGGAAACCCGGTCGGCGCGCGCCCCTTCCCGCGGGACTGTGACGTTTTGGATGCAGAAAGGGCACGCCAACTGGCAGTTCTGGGTTGGCAGGACAGTGGCCGAAAATGTGCCCGGAGTCGTTGTTGCCTGGTCGAACGCTCGCCGGACGATCTCCGGCGGCACGCCTGACGGCATGAGGTGCGCGGGCACCTTCATCCGCACGGAGTCGTTGAAGACCCAGTGGTAGCCGCCATGCTCCGGCAGGATTCGCACGGGTGCATCCTGCCAGAGCAACCCGACAATTCCCGGTTAGCGCATGGCGCAAACGACCAACGGAGCGACAGTTTTGTACGGCGATTGCAACTGGACGCCAAGTTCGAGCAGGGCCTGGATCAGTGCGGGATCCACTGGTTCTCCTTCTTGGGTGTTACGTTCCGGCACGCCAATACTAGGGCTCCTGAACCGTCTAGTCTTTGCTCCGTGCCTGACGTACCGGACCTCGATCGCATCCTGGCGGCGGCCAACCCGGTGCGGCTGAGCATCATCGAGCGACTGGTCGCCTTTGGGCCGCACACGCAGCGGCAGTTGACGACTGCGCTCCCGCAAGCTTCGGGCAGTATCAAGTACCACCTGCGGATCCTGGAGAACGCCGGGTACATCGACACGTTGCCTGATGGGAAGTTCGCAATCCACCGCAGCGGTGTCACCACCGAAACCGATCCTGGTGGCAGGTCCGACGAGGGCGAACTAGAGGCTGCTCAGGCGGCTTTGGAGCGATTGGTGGTTCAGCGCCGTCTTGACCGAGTCCAGGTGTGGATGAAGGAGAAAGATCACGCGCCCGCAGACTGGGGCAGCCAGCAGGTCAGTTCTGACTTCATTCTGCGACTTACACCGGACGAACTACGGCAGCTCGGCGAGGCCGTCGATGCTGCGATTGCTCCGTTCCAGGAAATCACGGCTGCCCGGGCGGCCGGCTCTGGCGAGTTGGACGGGGTGAGGGCGGTTTTCGCGATGGTCATGGCATTTCCGTTAGGCGTCGCTGACGACGGATCCTGACGCGCGCAGCGTTTCCAGTCGCGGGGCGGCGTACTCCTCGTCCAGGAGAACCTCCAGGTCGGAGCCGCTGGCGTCGATGAGGTACATCGGGTTGCGCCCGAAGGCGGCGCTGATGGCTACGACCAATGCTGCGGATGGGTTGTTGCGCGAACCGTTGCGCATCAGGGACATGTGCGCCTCACTGCAGCGCACGCCGAAATCTCGAACCGTGGCGGCGATCTGTGCGTTGGTGAAGAATCGCGGCGGGCGTGATTTTGCGTCGGCAGGGACCGTCTCGAACAGGCGGTTGAGTCTTTCAGCGAACCAGGGCAATCCTTCCGAGAACATAACTGTAGTCAAGTCCATGAGGGTTGTGACGTCAACATAAACAGCGCCCCTTTGTTTGGCCTGGACGCATGGTCAGGTCACGTTTGCGAACTCTTTACCACAGCTTTACCCAACGGAGGGAGAACCTTGGAAGGGTCTGTCAAGATCTGGTCTGTTCACTGAGTAACACCCAACTACAGTTATGCGCTGTGCGGGACGATCATCTTGACGACCCCCAGTCGGGGATCATCCGGCCGACACGATCCGGGCGCCCAAAGGCGCAGCGTCCGGTCGCTTCGATGGAGTCGGCCCTCAGCGCCGCAGCGTGGCTGCCGCGCGGTTACTGCCTCGGCGAGCCTGCCTGCTCTCTGGACGTCCAGGCCGAGCCAACGCCCGACCAGGAGCAAGCCGGGTAATCAACCGAACAGCAATCGAGAAACCGCCATCGCGGCACCGTCCTGCGCCGACTCGCCGCACGTACGCCCAGATACCGCGCGCACCGTTGCCGACGGATCGCCCCGAACCCACCAGGCGACACCGGGCGAGCGGTTGGCGGCTAACGCCAAGCGAACCGGCGAGGCGGAGACAGATGGGTCCGAGAACCTCGTCAACTGAGCCGGCGAAAGGTCCGAACGCCGAGCTCCCTCCGCGTCACGCAACACCAAGTCAAGATTCGCCGGTGTTACCTCCACTCGGTCTGGAGGAAATCGCTCCGGCTGTTGCGACGCAGGCGTCGCCGGAAGCCCGATGGACGCTTCACCAGCCTGGTGGCCGGCGAAGCGTCCAGAACGATCTCTCGGCTGACCGTTGTCAAAGTTAGACACCGACCGTTACCCCTGTCCTCTACACATCGGCTGCCTGACGCCGGGCAGGGCCGGCAACGGGTGACGCCGTCGGCCTGGTGACTGCGTCCAGGTGAGCGTTCCAGGCATCGTCGTCCTGCTCGGCCAGCCATGCGGAAATCGCACGAGCGTCCTTGGCGCGGCAGTCCGCGCCGCCCCAGGGAGCCAGGAGCGCGGCAGTCTGTCGGTCAGTGAGCTCCCCGCGAGACAACTTCCGGGCCGCGGCGGCGGCCCCGCCTGCTGCGGCGACTCCCTTCCGGCAGGCGACTGCTGCTCCGGGCGCAAGTCGACGCAACGTCTGTGCGGGGACGCGAACCCCTGCGTGGTGCTGCTTAGCCGCACCCATGCGGGCAGCCTCCACGACACGATCCGCCATGCCGGGGTTAACCGCGAGTTCGCGCCACAACGCACGCGCCTGGTCGGAGTTGGCCTTCGCCAGTTTCTCCGCGATCACCTGGGAGGTCTGCGGGTGCAGGTCGTCCTCGAACGGTGAGAACAGAGCCTTGTGCGCGGCCTCGGACGCGGTGCCGTCCAGTACCTTCTGCGCCACCGCTCGGGCGCCACCGGAGGTAGTCAATGTCTTGTCGGCGCGGCGGACGTCGAGCTCCGAGAGCCGATCCCGGCCCTCGAACAGTTCATCACCGTCACGCTCGGCTGCGCGATCCATCAAGGTCTCGGCGACCTGGTCGCTGGTCATGGAGCCGCCGTGGAGCGCGCTGAACGGCAGGTCCGCACGGTCTTTCAGGCGGTGGTAACCCTTGGTGGCTTTCTGCGTCAGCCCCGCCGTTTGCCCGGCGGCGATCTGCTCGGCCCGCTCCTGGCCTTGCGCGGCGATGATGCGCTCGGACAGTTCGTCCTCCTCGGCGGCGGTCATCATCCGACCGTTCTCGTTCTCGAACACCTTGCGTGCCTCGATGTGGGCGGCGATCGCCTTCATGTCTGGGCCGCGCGTGGTGCCCATCCGCCGCTGCCGGATCAGGTTATTGACGATGGACGACAGGTACTTGGTCGGCCGGTCGAACTGCCTGCCTGCGCTCTGTGCCCGCTGCTGGGCCTCGAAGAATTGCAGCAACGCCTCACTGGCGAGGTCCTCGTCGAGTTCTCCCAACTTGGCCCGGACGGCGTCACGGGCTGTCTTCATCAGCTCGGCGTCCGGGTCGTCCAGGTGGAAGCCGGTGTCGATCTGCTGGCCAGGAGTAGCGAGGCACGATCCGTCGTCGGGCTCACGGTTGGGCTTGACGGCGAAACTTCCGTCAGCGTTGCGTGGGTGGGCGGACTCGGTGAATGTGGTGGTAGCCATACCTTGTTGGTTGGCGGCATCCACGTTTTGCCGTCACAGGCCGTTTGACCTGCGAAAACGGCCGCGCTAGCCTCGAGATTTCATCGGGTGTCGGTGTCGACGGCCGTGTTGTGAACTGAAAAGTGCTCCTGACCTGGGACGATAGGTGTTGCGAAGC
>NZ_LVCF01000011.1 GCF_001594145.1 Branchiibius sp. NY16-3462-2
CGGTTCGACGACGTCGACGGGTACCGGTTGACCGCGTTCGCGACCAACACCACCCGCGGGCAACTGGCGAACCTGGAGTTGCGGCACCGGCGGCGGGCGCGGTGTGAGGACCGGATCCGGATCGCGAGACCAGCGGTTAGCGAGGTGCACCCCCTCGTTTTTGGTTGCCGTGGGGGCCGGGCTCGGCGCAGTCACCGGGGAGTCGGCGACCTTACCCTCACTTCCGTCGCCCACCCCTGATTGATAACGGCAACTTGCGAAGCCACCTTCCGAACCAAACCAGCGGACGAACCTGGCGCCAGGCTTTCCTGGTCGGCTCGAGGGGCGCCGAGTTGAGCCGGTCGCGCGCGGGAGGGTCGTGATGAAGCATCGAGTCCGCGGGCCGCGGTCCCCATGCGGGGTGTTCTTCTTCCCGTCAGCTGGGGTGTTGTTGGAGTTGTTCTTCGATGCGGTCAAGGAGCAATTCCAGACCGCCACGGAACTCTTCTTCGAAGTGGTCTTCGGTCAGACCCTCGCGTAGCCGGTGGATGAGCGGATATCGCTCTGGGTCAACGGCGATGAGGTCTTCGCTGGTGTCGCAGTCGGCGATGTCCTCGCGCTGGCCCTCGGTGCGAGTGGGGCTGAGCGACCCCGGTACGGGGTCTGTGGAGTCCACAGGATCCCCTGGTCCGCCGTCATCTCCGGCCTGGAAGGACCCATCACCTGGTTTGGGATCCGCGATGACCATGGCGCTGGTCTCTAGAAGCAGGTATCCGAGGAGGAAGGAGTTGAAGCACCGATAGGTGTAGAGCACATGCTCATCGGAGAAACCGTCTCCAGCGAGGGTCTGCAACATCTGCTCGATCCAGCGCAGTGAGCGAAGGGGAGGGTTGATCCACGGGGCCTGTGGGGGCCTGGTGGCCACCAAGGGAAAGGCGTGCGGGTGAGTGAGGGCATAGCGGCGTACCCCCCACGCGAGACTGGTGAGATAGGGCCGCCACTGTCCTGCGGCCGCCGCCGATTCGATATCTGGGTCGTCATCGAGTTCGTCGACGATGTGGTCGACCACAGCGTCGAAAAGGTCTTCACGGTTGTCGACGTAGCGATACAACGTCATGACCTGCACATCCAACCGGCGAGCCACCGTCCGCATTGAGGCTGCCGCAATGCCTTGCTCGTCAACCAAGGCCAGGGTCTCGGTGATCAAGCGGTCGGCGGACAACTTCCGACGGGGACCGGGGGCGTGTGGGTCCGTCCTCTTGATCACGATCCCTGCCCTCAACACGCCGCTCTATATGGCACCTGCCGTTGGATATCGGCCCTTGATTGATGTGCAAATTATAGCCACGGAGACAGGTATGGAGGCCTTGCGTCCTGCGGTGCATCGCGTACAGCGTATTTAATATACGGTGTACACGGGTCAGGCGGTCAGCGCTGGCCCCCGGGCCGGGAACCTCGTAGGACAATCCCGGGCCGGTTCCGTCGGTGGTGCGTCACCGAAACATCTCAATCCGTAAGGACGACACACGTGATCTCTGTAGAGCAGATTCAGTCCCTTATCGGCGGTGACGCCGTCGACCCCAGTGATGCCAAGATTGGCTCCATTGGCCAGGTGTACCTGGACGACCAGTCCGGTCAGCCTGCGTGGGTGACGGTCAAGACCGGCTTGTTCGGTACATCCGAGACGTTCGTTCCCCTCAATGATGCCGAGGCGGACGGGGACGCCCTCAAGGTTCCTTACACCAAGGACAAGGTTAAGGACGCTCCTCGGATCGACGCTGACCAGCATCTGGGGGTGGACCAACAGCAGAAACTGTACGAGTACTACGGGCTGGCCTACGGCCATGACACTGCGAAGACCGGCCAAGAGCAGGGTGAGTTCGGGAATGTCGGCATCCCGCGGGGCCGGGAAAGCCAGGACGACGACGGGGCCGGCGAACGGCGCAGGGACCTGGCGGGCGAGCCGGGAGTCAAGGGCCGGGACACTTCCGGTCCGACCACCGACCAGGCCATGACGCGCTCGGAGGAGCAGCTAAACGTGGGCACGGAGAAAGTGGAGACTGGGCGGGCTCGGTTGCGCAAATACATCGTGACCGAGAACGTCACCACCACGGTCCCGGTCAGCCACGAAGAGGTGCGGGTAGTGCGCGAACCGATCACCGAGCAGAACCGCGGCGACGCGATTGTCGGCGGTGACCTAACCGAGGAGGAGCACGAGGTCACACTGCACGCCGAGCGTCCCGTGGTCGAGAAGGAGACCGTGCCAGTCGAGCGGGTCAGGCTGGACACCGAGACCGTCGCCGGTGAGCAGGAAGTCACCGAAGAAGTCCGCAAGGAAAAGATCGAGACCGACGCCGACGCCACGGCGCGGCAAGGTCGCGACGACCGCTGAACGCGGCCTCATCGCATCCGGGGAGCCGCTCTGGTCCGCAGGAGCGGGCAACTGATAAAACAAACCTGTACGGTGTACGCAGGCCCTGGGCCGCACCGAACACATCAGCCATCTCAGCACGGAAAGGTATCGCGCATGACTGACACGCACGGCAATTCCTCGTCCGACATCGCCGCGTCTGACGCCGCAAAGTCCACCACTCGCAAGCACGGGTCGGAGGTGTCGTCGCGAGAGGACGACAGCCCCTTAGTGACGTCCCAGGGGCGCACATCGATCGCAGACACGGTGGTGGCGAAGATCGCTGGGATCGCCACCCGGGAGGTGTCAGGGGTGCATGAACTCGGGGGTGGCGCAGCCCGTGTGGTCGGCGCCCTGCGGGACAGGATTCCCGGTTCGCGGACCAACTACTCCCAGGGAGTGACGGTGGAGGTTGGTGAACGCCAGGCCGCGGTCGACCTCGACCTGGTCTCCGAATACGGCGTGGCTATCGCCGACCTCGCGGCGGGGGTTCGCCGCAATGTGATCAGCACGGTCGAGGCGATGACAGGACTGGAGGTCACCGAGGTCAACATCACCGTCCATGACGTGTTCCTCGACGACGGCAGCGAGGATGACTCTCAACAGCAATCACGTGTCGAGTGAGGGGGTCGGGGGTGGATCCGCACGGCCGGAGCTCGTTGATGCGATCGCCCAGGCTGTGTTGGCCACCCCCGGCGTGCAGGGTCTGCACTCCGGCAGGTTCGGTGAGGTGGCCACATATTTGCCCGGCCGCCGGGTCGCCGGGGTTCGCACCGCAGAATCCGGGTCTGACATCCACATCGTGGTCGCATGGGGCCACCCGGTGCCGGCCACGGCTGACGCCGTCCGAGCCGCGGTGCAACGGGTGGCCCCCGGCCGCATCGACGTGACCGTTGAAGATGTCGCCGCCCCCGACGAGTCCCTACGATGACGCGTGACGCGCCCCGCAATGCTGCGCACGCCGCCGCGCGGCGTGCGGTGGCGCGTCGCCTGCACCCCGACCTGGGGGGAGATCCGCAGGAGTACCTAGCTGCCATGGAACGCGTGGATCGGCAGTTCGGTACCACGTCGTCCGGTGGGCTACGGCAGGCGGCGTCCGCCCCGCCCTATGTGGTCCGCCGCAGCTCGTCACTTTCTTCAGTTCAAAAAGGGACACGCGGCGCCGTTCGCGCGATCCGTGGGGTACTGCCCCGCGGCTGGCCCGGGGCACGCCGGTACGGCCGACTGTAAGCCTCGTCCATCCCCCTGGGGTCCAACACCTCATCCCTCGCAAGGAGAACTACTCATGAACCGATCTGCCCTTGGACTTCTCGCCGGCCTGTTGATGGCCATTGCCATCGCCGTCGACGGCTTCTCCGGATTCTTGCTCGCATTGGTGCTCGGCGTGCTCGGGTTCGCCGTGGGCGCGTACCTCGAAGGCGAGCTAGACCTGTCGGCATTGGCCCGCGGCAAGCGTGGCTGACGTCCATTCCGGCGGCGTTCCCGATACTCAGGACGCGGCCGAGCGCGGCACCCTGGACGTGCGAGCGGCGGCCATCGAGCACCTGGCCGAACACATCGCCCAGGGGGTGCCCGGCACGGTGACCCACCGTTCCGGGCTGGATAAGCTCCGCGGGCGGGGTTTCCCAAACGCGCAGGTCACGATCCGCGGTGCCGCCAGCTGGATCACCCTCGAGATAGCCGTGGCCTGGCCCGGGCCCGTTGAAAAGATCGCTGCGCACGTCCGAGATCAGGTGCGTGCCGACACCAGCCGGTTATCAGGTAGCCAGGTGCGGCGCGTGGACGTCACCGTCCACGTGCTAACGGCCGACCAATTCGAGACCACTGAAAGGCGGGTTCGATGAACCCCAAGGACACCCCCAGGGCCGCGCCGGTAGCCGCGGTGACCGGGTGCTTGGTGGCCTTCTTGCTCATCGCGTTGGCCGTGGTCGGGATCCACGACCTGGCAGTCACCCAGCACTGGTCACGCGGACGCTCCTGGTCCCGCGACGCGATCGAGGCAGTCGATGGCGCCACCCGCGCCGACTGGGTCGTCCCCTTAGCGGTCATCACGCTCCTCATCGGAGTGGTGCTGCTCTACGCAGCACTCAAACCCCGCCGCGCCACCCACCGCCCGGTCCCCGACGAGAGCGACGCGGCCGACGTGTGGATCAGCCCGGCGGCGCTAAGCCAGTTGGCCACTGCCGCCGCTGAGGACGTACCCGGTGTGTTACAAGCCCATTCCAGGGTAACCGCGCGTCGGATTAGAGTCAGTCTGCATACCACACCCGGATCAGACCGGGACCAGATCACCCAGACCGCGACCCAAAGCATCAGCGACCGTGTCGGCGCGCTGAGCGACCTTCCGGTGACGGTCCAGGCACAGGAGGCCAAGGCATGAGCCGAGCCCCGTACAAGATCGACCGGCTCGCCACAATCGTGGTCGCGATACTGATGCTGGCCCTAGGATTAGTGCTGCTCGACTGGCGTTACCACCTGGTGCTGCACGGGTACCCCAAGCAGATCTCGTTGGGATCGTTGGCGATCTGGGCCGATACCAGCTGGTGGGCATGGGCCTTCGCCGCGATCACCCTGCTCCTGGGTGTGCTGGGTTTGTGGTGGCTACTGGCGCACCTGCGGCGCAACACCATCAAAGCGACCAAGATGCCCCAAAGCGGCCCGCAGGGGACGATCACCATGGACACTTCCTCGCTGGCGAACGCCATCGCGCAAACCCTGCAGGACGCCGGACCGTTCAGCTCGGTGGCGGCTAACGCCACCCAGGACGGGCGGGCCACCACCGTGCTGGTTAACGCCTACCCCGACCAACAAACCGACGGCCCCAGCATCATCCAAGCCATCCAGGAAATGCGTGCGCATCTACGCTCGGCGTTCCCTGACCACGGAGTGAGTGCTCGCGTCCTCATCGCTCGACCCCGGGGCTCCGGCAAATCCAGCGCATCCGCCCGGGTGCGTTAATCACTCAGAGTCTGATGAGTGAAACGAAGGACCACACCGCGGCCGCCGAGTGGGCCGAGGGGCAACGACGGCGACCCCGATAACGCTAGACGCACATACCTGCTATTCGAATACCCGGTGTTGACAACACTCGCCGGATGCCTCTCAGGTGGTTTCCCCAGAGGCATCCGGCCAACCTACCGATGCCCACCGATGACCGCGTCGTTCGCGGTCCAACAGGCGTCAAACTCGTAGCCCGAACCCTGCGAAAACCAAGCCGTGCACCCGCGGAAACGGTTGAGCGCTTTGGGCAGAGCCCCAGCCTTTTTCAGATGCCGAGAGTGGTGGCAGCGTTGTTGACCCAGGCGGATTCGACGCGGACGTAGGTGCCAACGGAGGCGGGGGAGCGGTGTCTGGTTTGATGCATGATCGCCCGGTCGCTGGCTCCGCGCAGGTGAGCGTGGGTGACGAACCCGGCGCGGTGGGAGTGCGCGGAGTAGCCGGTGGGGTCCAGGCCGGCCCTGGCTACAGCGCGTTGCACGATGGTGTTGATGGATTCGGGATGGAGCCGGCCGGGGCGTACGCGGTTACCGCGGGTGATCCCACGGAACACCGGCCCTTCGGTGATTCCTGCTTGTGAGAGCCAGGTACGGAGTGCGGTGACTGGGCAGTGTGCCGGGTTGGTGCCGAAGGGCAAAACGACCAGTTCGAGGTTGCCGTGCTGGTTGGTTTTGGAGTGACGCAGGCTGGCGACGAGTCCTAGTGTCGATGCCGTCTGAATACTGACCCCGTGGTGCCGACTGAAAGTTGACCCCTGTCTCGGCACTCTGGGCGGGTGATGAGTGTGGAGGACTGGGCGGAGATCCGCCGGTTGCATAACGGCGAGGGTGTGCCGATCAAGGAGATCGTCCGGTTGCTCGGGGTCTCCCGGAACACCGTGCGTGCGGCGCTACGCGCCGATCGGCCACTGGATTATCAGCGACCGCCGAAAGGATCGCTGGTCGACACTGTGGAACCCGCGGTTCGGGCGCTGCTGGTCAGGTATCCGCGGATGCCAGCAACGGTGCTGGCCGAACGCGTCGGGTGGCAACATTCCTCCTCGATCTTCCGGGCCCGGGTCGCGTTGATCCGCCCGGAGTACCTGGGCGTGGACCCGGTCGACCGCACCGAGTACAACCCGGGCGAAATTGGGCAGTGTGACCTGTGGTTCCCCGCCACGAAGATCCCGGTCGGCGACGGCACGGCCCGGGTGCTGCCGGTGCTGGTGATGGCACTGGGCTACTCGCGCACGATCAGCGCGGTGATGATCCCCTCCCGGCAGGCCGGCGACATCCTGGCCGGGATGTGGCAGCTTATCCACGGGTGGGGTCGGTGCCCGAAAACGCTGGTGTGGGACCGGGAAGCAGCGATCGGCGGCACCGGCCGCGTCAGCACATCGGCAGCCGCGTTCGCCGGAACCCTCGCCACCCGGATCAAGCTCGCGCCAGTGCGGGACCCGGAGTTCAAAGGCTTGGTCGAACGAGCGAACGGGTACCTGGAAACCTCGTTCCTACCCGGTCGCGAGTTCACCTCACCACAGGACTTCAATGCGCAGTTGTCGCAGTGGCTTTCGGAGATGGCGAACAAGCGGACGGTGCGGTCGATTCAGGCTCGACCAGTGGATCGGTTCGAGGCCGATTACCAGGCGATGATTCCGTTACCGCCAGTCGTGCCGCCGATCGGGTTGGTGCAACGCATCCGCCTAGCACGGGACTACTACGTGCGCGTCGACACCAACTCCTACTCTGTCCACCCGAAGGTGATCGGCAAGTTCGTCGACGTCACCGCGTCCCTCACGAGGGTGCGCATGACGTGCGAGGGGGCCGTGGTCGCCGAGCATGACCGGTGCTGGGGCAAGCAGCAGATCCGCACCGATCCCGCCCATAAGGACGCCGCGCACCGGCTGCGGGTGGCCTACGCCCAAGCCGCCCGGACCGGGATCCCGGTGCCTGGTGCACCTGGCACGGCCACCGTGCCGCCACAACATCACCGCGACGGGCACTCCGTCGCCCTACGCGCCCTACCGGACTACGACGCCCTGTTCGGTGTCGACTTCACCACTGACCCGCCCGACCAGAAAGAAGGATGATGGCCACCACGACGAAGACCCGCGCACCCAGGACTGCTGCCGGGCCCACGACCGGGTCTGAACAACCCGATGCGGCTGGTGCCGCCAACGATTCACCACCATCGGTGGCAGCTGCCACTCGTCCGGCGGACGGTGTGCCCTCACAACTGGCCTACCTCGCACGCGTGCTCAAAACGCCGACGATAGGTCGGGTGTGGGAGGAATTGGCCGACCAGGCCCGCGAAGCAAACTGGTCCCACGAGGAATACCTCGCCGCCGTCCTGGCCCGGCAGGTCGCCGACCGGGAGGCCGCCGGGACCACGATGCGGATCCGCACGGCGCACTTCCCGACCGTGAAAACCCTGGAGGACTTCAACCTCGACCACCTACCCTCGCTGCGGCGGGACGTGCTCGCGCACCTGGCCACCGGGATGTTCGTGCCGAAAGCGGAGAACGTGATCCTGCTCGGACCGCCCGGCATCGGCAAAACCCACCTGGCGATCGGCCTCGGTGTGAAGGCCGCCCAAGCCGGCTACTCCGTCTTGTTCGATACCGCGAACAACTGGATCACCCGCCTCCAAACCGCCCACCGGTCAGGGCGACTTGAGGTTGAGTTGAAGAAGATCCGCCGCTACAAACTGATCATCATCGACGAAGTCGGATACATCCCCTTCGACACCGACGCCGCGAACCTGTTCTTCCAGTTGGTGGCGTCCCGGTACGAGCAGGGGTCGATCATGGTCACCTCCAACCTGCCCTTCGGGCGGTGGGGCGAAACCTTCTCCGACGACGTCGTTGCCGCAGCGATGATCGACCGGCTCGTGCACCACGCCGAAGTCCTCACCCTCACCGGTGACTCCTACCGCACCCGCCAACGCCGACAACTCCTCGCCAAAACCGACACTGCGACCGACTGACGGCCACTGCTCAATCCGACGTCAGGCAATCACTCGGTCCAGCCCTCGACTATGCGCGTTCGATTCCGCCACGTGGTGGCTCCTTCTCCGCCTGGTTCCCACCGCTCGGTGAAGGCTTCAAGCCAGCCACATCGGCGGATCATCTCCGCTCGACGGGCGTTCCATCCCGGCGTCCAGCCGTACTCCTGAAAGAACGCGGGCAGTTGTGACACTGCGTCGGGGTGATGCATCCGGATGATCCACTCGCACCAGGCGATGTCGGTGATCGCTTCGCCAGTGCCGCTGAATTCCCAGTCCAGCACAGCCGTGACGCGCTCATCATCGACATCGAACAACAGATTGTTGGGGCCGAAATCTCCATGCTGCACAACAACACCGTCCCCCGCTGCTGGATCGAGCATCCGTGGGTCAAGATCATGCAATCGCCGCAGTATCCGACCACACGCTGACAACACGGCGGTGGCCCTGCCAGCGTCCATCAGGTCTTGCCCATGCTCACCCCCGACGAACTTTGTCAGGAGTTCACCCGGCCGCTGCCTCACAACCTGGGGCACCGGAAAATCGTCCTCGAGCGACGTCAGCGCGCGATACTCCGCAGCCTGCCGAACCTCGGCATCCGGTCCGGCATACAGCTTCCGAACGACCCCGCCGCTGTGCTCGGTCCAATTGGTGTACCCGTGCTTCACACCATTGAGCATGCCAGCGTCGACCAAGCGATCCTCCGCGCCATCCCGGGACTATCCGAAATTCGGTGTTTCGGCCCTCATGGTTAGTACTGCTCTGCGGTGGGCCAGCGGCCTTCGAAGACGGTCGCGAACACGTTCAGTGCTGGCTTCCATCGCATGGTCCATCGTGCCTGT
>NZ_LVCF01000012.1 GCF_001594145.1 Branchiibius sp. NY16-3462-2
TTGGCCGGTGCCATCAGGATCCGGATGAACCGACCATCGAGGAATGAACTGAGTCGCTTGGGGGCGTCCAAGAAGTCCAGTGCCGACCGCGACGGTGGTGTGTCGACGACGATCAGATCCCAGGCCGCGGCGCCGTCCGGCCCCTTTTCCGCCTGCAACTGGGCCAGGCGCTCCATCGCCATGTACTCCTGCGTTCCGGCGAACGAGCTCGAAACCGCTTGGTAGAAGGGGTTGTCCAGGATCTGCTGGGCCTTTTCCCCGCTGGCGTGCTGCAGGACGACGTCATCGAACGTGCGCTTCATGTCGAGCATCAGCGCGTCCAGGCTGCCCTCGCCCTTGATCGCGGTGACCGGACTGGGGTCGTTGGTCAGGTCACCGACGCCGAGCGCCTGGGCCAACCGTCGGGCCGGGTCGATGGTGAGTACGGCGACCTTCCGTCCCGCTTCTGCGGCCCGGATCGCGAATGCTGCTGCGGTCGTTGTCTTCCCGACTCCGCCGGAGCCGCAGCACACCACGGTCGTCACACTGCGGTCGGCGATCAGGGCATCGACGTCCAACCGTCGCTGCATCAGATGGCTCCGCTCTCACGCAGGACGTCGGCCAGCTCCCGCAGTGCTCCGGCGTCGACCCCACCCGGGACGTCCGGCAGTTCGGTCGTGGGGAGGGCGAGGCCGGCCAGATCCTCGCGCTCGGTGTCCTGCAGCTCCAGACGCTGATCGATGTTGACCGCGGTGTCCAGCAGTCCGTCGACCATGGCGGCGCTGACCCGGACCTTTGCCGCCCGCAGGTCCTCGGCGATCAGATCACGTGTCCTGGCCCGACCGCCGGCAGCGGCGGAACGAACCATGCCGCGTGCGCGATCGCTGAGCAGGGGCTCGCGCACCCGGTTGATCATGAGTTCGCCGACCGGCAGACCGAGCTCGCGCAACTCCGCGACCGCCTCGACCGTCTCCTGGACCGGCATCTCCTCCAGCAGGGCCACGATGTGCACCACGGTCTGGGACGAGTGCAGCAGTTGCATGATCGAGTCGGCCTGGTTGTGCAACGGGCCCATCTTGGCCAGTCCCGCGAACTCGGCGTTCACATTGAGGAACTTCCCGATCCGGCCGGTCGGAGGAGCATCGAGAACTACTGCGTCGTAGGGATATTCGCCCTTGTGCCCACGGCGCTCGTCGCGGCGCCGGACCGCCTCGTACACCTTGCCGATGAGTAGCACGTCGCGCACGCCGGGGGCGATGGTCGTGGCGAAGTCGACGACACCGAAGTGCTCCAACATGCCGCCGGCCCGGCCGAGTTTGTAGAACATCTGCAGGTATTCCAGCAGCGCGGCCTTCGCGTCGACCGACAAACCCGTGATCGAACCGCCGTCCCGTCCGCGAGCCACCTGAGTCTCGTCGGTCGACAACGGCGGCACGTCGAAGGCCTGGCTGATGCCCTGGCGGCCCTCGACCTCGGCGATCAGCACGGTCTTGCCCTGCCCCGCAAGCGCTGTCGCCAGGGCTGCGGCGACGGTGGTCTTGCCAGTCCCGCCCTTGCCCGTGACGATGTGCAGCCGCCGCTGCTCCCACCGCCCAGTCACTCCGGCAGCCTAACCATTTCTTGGTTCGGTTCGCCGCCCGTCGGGGGCGCTGATAGCGTCGGAAGCGTCGCGGAGTGCGCGACGCCGGCGTCGGCGTGAGTTGTGGCGAAGTTGCCGTGGCCGCGTCGGCGAATTCCTTGTGAAGAGGGTGTTATTCGTGTCGCAGGAGCCCGGGACCGTCGCCGGTCCGGCCCTCGCGAAGGGTCAACGTCATGTCGTGGTCATCGGGGCAGGGATGGTCGGTCTGTCGACCGCCTGGTACCTGCAGGAGCACGGCGTCCAGGTCACGGTGGTCGAGCGCTCCGGCGTAGCGGCCGGTAGCTCGTGGGGTAACGCGGGCTGGATCTCGCCCGGTCTGTGCGTGCCGCTGTCCGATCCGTCGATCATCAAGTACGGCGTGAAGGCGCTGCTGGACCCGGACTCCCCGCTCTACGTGCCGCTCAAACCCGACGTTGGTCTGGCGCGCTTCCTGCTCGGCTTCGCGGCCCGCTGCACCCCCGGGCAGTGGAAGAAGACGATGGACAAGTTCGTCCCCGTCAACCGCCAGGCCATCGAGGCGTACGACGAGTTGGAGTCCCACGGGGTCGCGGCCCGCTCGCACGAGGCACCCATCATGGCCGCGTTCCGGCGCGCCCAGGACGCCGCCGGACTGGAACACGAGATCGATCTGATCCACGACGCGGGTCTGGAGTTGGAAGCGACCGAGGTCGACAACGCCACGCTGCGCGCCGAACTGCCGATCGTGTCCGCCGATGTCGAGAAGGCGATCCGGTTGGGCGGACAGCGCTACATCAACCCCGGCGAGTACGTCGCGGCGCTGGCTGAAGCAGTAAAGGAGCGTGGCGGGGAACTGGTCATCGGTTCCAACGCCCGCGCGCTGCGGCACGGTCCCGGTGGCGTCACCGTCGAAATGGTCTCTGGCACACCGATTTCCGGCACCGACGTCGTCATCGCAACCGGTGCCTGGCTGCCCGAGCTGGCCAAACGCTGCGGGGTGAAGGTGCAACTGCGCGCCGGACGTGGGTACAGCTTCTCGGTGGCGGTCACCGATCCGGCGAACCGTCCGGTGCCGTGCCCGGTCTACTTCCCCTACGAGCGGATCGCCTGTACGCCGCTGGGTGACCGGTTGCGGGTCGGCGGCACGATGGAGTTCGCCGACACCGAGGACCCGCTGCAGGAGGGCCGCGTCGACGCCATCGTCAAGGGCGGGCGACCGCTGCTGACCGGTGTTGACTGGGACGACCGTCAGGACACCTGGGTGGGTGGCCGGCCGGTCACCGTCGACGGGCTGCCACTGGTCGGTGCCACTGACGTGCCCGGTGTGTGGGTCAACGGTGGTCACGGCATGTGGGGCATCACGTTGGGACCGTTGTCCGGCAAACTGCTGGCCGAGCAGATGGTCACGGGCCGCACTCCCAGCGAGTTGGTGCCGTTCTCGCCGACGCGCTGATCGGCACAAACCCGGTCGGCCGCACCTCGGTAGAGTCAGGGTCATGACGACCTGGGAATACCTCACCGCACCGGTGCTGATCCACAACACCAAGGCGATCCTCGATCAGTTCGGCGCCGACGGTTGGGAGTTGGTGCAGATCATCGAGGGTCCCGGCGGCGGGCTGGTGGCCTACTTCAAGCGCCCGAAGGGGGCCTGAGCGGATATGTCACTCGTCGAAGATCGCTTGGCCGAGTTGGGCCTGGTCCTGCCTCCCGTCGCGGCTCCGGTCGCGGCGTACGTCCCGGTCGTCCGCAGCGGCAACCTCGTCCTCACGTCCGGACAGTTGCCGCTCGTCGATGGCGCACTGCCAGCCACCGGGAAGGTGGGCGCGGAGGTGTCCGCCGAGGATGCCTACGGCTATGCGCGGACCTGTGCCCTGAACGCGATCGCCGCCGTGAAATCGATCGTCGAGGACCTGGACTCCGTCACCGTCGTCAAGGTGGTCGGCTTCGTGGCCAGCGCGCCGGACTTCACCGGTCAGCCCGGCGTGATCAACGGGGCCAGTGAGTTGCTCGCAAATGCCCTCGGGGACAAGGGTGCTCACGCCCGGTCGGCGGTCGGCGTCGCGGTGCTGCCACTGGACGCCCCGGTCGAGGTCGAGATCATGGTGTCGGTTGACGACTGAGCGGTCCTTCCCGGCTCCGCCGCCTCTCGCGAAGACGCTGGAGCGGTGGGAGGCTGACGGCCGCCCGACCGGGGTGGAGCCCAAACTGGCCTCCACCGTGCTGCTGGTGCGTCCGGACGGCTCGGAAGTGTTCATGATCCGCCGGGTGCCGACGATGGAGTTCGCGCCGTCGATGTGGGTCTTTCCCGGCGGCGGGGTCGATCCGCGGGATGCCGAGGTGTCGGTCGACTGGGTCGGGCCTGATGCTGGGCAATGGGCGGCGCTGCTAGGGGTCTCCGCGGACGTGGCGGTGACCCTGGTGATGGCCGCGCTGCGGGAACTCTTCGAGGAGTGCGGCGTGCTGCTGGTCGGAACCACGGACACGGTGGTGACCGACATCGACGACAGTTGGGCGGCAGACCGGGCCGCGTTGATCGCCCACGAGAAGTCGTTCGCCGAGGTCTTGCACGAGCGCGGCCTGGCGGTGCGTTCCGATCTGCTGTTTGTCCAGGACCACTGGGTCACACCGGGATTCGAGAAACGCCGTTACGACACATTCTTCTTCACGGCGGTGCTGCCCGATGGTCAGGAGCCGGACGATGCGACCACCGAGTCCGCCGCCAGCCAGTGGGTGGAGCCGACGGCGTTGCTCGACGACCACCGCGCCGGGTCGGCCTTGATGCTGCCTCCGACGGTGCTGCAACTGGAGCTGTTGCGCGACGAACCGCACGCGCCGCGACATCACCAGATCCCGATCGCGGTCGAACCCAGCCCGCAGCGTGGCCCCGACGGCTGGCTGCTGGTCACCCGGCTCAATCCACGCTGACCGCGCTCAGAGGTGGTTGCGGGCCAGCACCTTCAACCTCGTGTAGCTGCCGTTGAAGTAGTCCTGGTCGATCGGGGTGTCGGTGTACTGCCAGTAGGTGAACGTCGGCCAACCCCCGGGCAGCGAGGTCAGGTTGGTGGTCCATGCCGCGATCCACAGCGGGTTGGACAACCGGAACGCGGTGGTGTTGCCGGTGCACAACGACCACCAGGGAGAGTTGGTGTAGATCACGACGTCACGGCTGGTGAGCTGCTTGTAGCGGGCCGCGAAGGTGCGGATCCACTGGACCATGGCCGTCTTGGTGAGCCCGTAGCAGGTGGGACCGTAGGGGTTGTTCTCGATGTCCAGCATGCCGGGGAGGGTTTTGCCATCCGCTGACCAACCGCCGCCGTTGGCTACGAAGTACTCGGCCTGGGCTTTGGCGCTGCTCGTGGCCGGATTGGCGAAGTGGTAGGCACCGCGGATGAGTCCCTGCTTGTAGGCGCCGTTGTACTGCGAGGCGAAGTACGGATTGCGCAGGTAGGTTCCCTCGGTCGCCTTGGTGTAAGCCCAGGTGACACCCTTGGCCGCCCAACTCGCCCAGTTCACATTGCCCTGGTAGCGCGACACGTCGATGCCCTTTTGCGCATTCGCCACCAGACGCGGGGCGGCCAGCGTCTTTGCTTGTGGTGCCGTCGTGGTCGGACGGGCCCAGCCGGGATAACCGCCGCCAGCGGTCGTCAGGCCGGCTGTACGCGCCTGGGCATCCAGGGGTCGGTGGGTGGTGGTCCGGACGGTGTCTGCGCGGGCCTGGGTGCCAGCGGCCAGACCGCTGACTGCGCTGCTCAGAACGACTGCACTGGCCAGGGTGCGGGCGACGGTCTTCATGGTCAGTCCTTCGGGCGGCAATGACGACAGGTGACTTAAGTTCACCATGGACATCATTGTCAGCGGGCGGATTGCGCCGGAGCGTTATCGTCGCTGCATGAGCGATGGAACACCGTGGCGGGGCGGTCCGGTCACTGACACCGTGGAGATCGTGCTGTGCAACAACCCCGGGCCGATGAGCCTGGACGGCACGAACACGTATCTGTTGTTCGGTTCACAGGACCGGGCCGTGGTCGTCGATCCCGGCCCGTACGACGAGGAGCACCTGGCCGCCGTCCGTGACGCCGCGGCGGCCCGGGGTGCGAGCGTCGCCCTCACGCTGCTCACCCATCATCACGACGACCACGCCGGTGGGGTCGATCGCTGGGTTGAGATGACCGGCTCGCCGGTCCGCGGTGCCGGCCGGGGCGAGCCCTTCGCCCAGGGTGAGGTGCTGGACGAGCAGGACCTGGGGATCGTCGTACTCCTCACGCCCGGGCACACCAGTGACTCGGTGAGTTTCCTTGTGCCGCAGGAGAATCTGTTGCTCACCGGGGACACAGTGCTCGGTCGTGGCACGACCGTGGTCGCCTTCCCCGATGGCGACCTGGGCGACTATCTGGACTCTCTGGAGAGGTTACGTACGGCGATCGCCGGGCAGGGCGGGACCGTCGCCCTAGCGCCGGCGCACGGCCCGACGCATCCCGATGCGGATGCCGTCATCGCCTCCTACCAGCAGCATCGGCAGGAACGCCTCGACCAGGTGCGGGCAGCGCTGGGGCAGATCGACCCCCAGGACACCGACGCCGCGGATGCTGTCGTGAACACGGTGTACGCGGACGTGCCGGGGCAGGTGCGACCGGCGGCCTACGCCACGGTCCGCGCAACGCTGGACTATTTGAGCCGGTAACCCTGTCGGTCACCGCCGGGCGTAGGGTCAGCGCGCGCGGCGCTGCAGGCGCTCGGTGTCCAGCAGGGTCACGGCCCGGGCCTCGAGCTTGATCCAGCCGCGCGAGGTGAAGTCCGCCAGCGCCTTGTTGACCGTCTCGCGGGAGGCACCGACCAACTGGGCCAGCTCTTCCTGCGTCAGGTCGTGGGCGACCAGGATGCCGTCATCGACCGGCTTGCCGAACCGCTCCGAGAGGTCCAGCAGCGCCTTGGCGACGCGACCCGGGACATCGGTGAAGACCAGATCGCCGAGCGCTTCGTTGGTGCGGCGCAACCGGCGGGCGAGGGTCCCCAGCATGGTCATCGCGACCTCGGGCCGGGTGGACAGGAACGCCGTCATGTCCGGGTGAGCCAGGCCGACCAGTTCCACATCGGAGACCGCGGTGGCGGTCGCTGCGCGCGGACCGGGGTCGAAGAGGCTGAGCTCACCGAGCATCTCACCGGTGCCGAGGATCGCCAGGAGGTTCTCGCGGCCGTCCGAGGAACGCCGGCCCAGCTTCACCTTGCCCTCGGTGATCACATAAAGCGAATCGCCCTGGTCACCCTCGTGGAAGAGCTCCCGACCGCGGGGCACCCGCGCGGGGGTCATCGACTCCAACAAAGCCTGGGCGTCATGGTCGTTGAGGGGTGCGAACAGGGCGGCCTTACGTACGGCTTCGATCTCCACAGGGTTAGTGTGCCATGCAACACAAGAACGCTTTCGCGGCCACACCGAGGACGGCTCCACTTGAAACGGCTGGACATCAGCGCCGAGACCCCGACCGGTCGGGTGCGCCGGGCCCGCAAGACCTATCGGGTGCTGCACGAGGCCTATCCCTACGCGCATTGTGAGCTGGACTTCCAGAACCCCCTTCAACTGCTTGTCGCGACGGTGTTGTCCGCTCAGACCACCGACGTCGGGGTCAACAAGGTGACGCCGGTGCTCTTCGCGCGCTACCCGGACGCAGCGGCGCTCGCCGGGGCCGACCGCACCGAGTTGGAGGAGATCCTGCGGCCGACCGGGTTCTACCGGGTCAAGGCGAATTCGGTGCAGACCCTGGCGCACGCGTTGCTGGAGAACTTCGGCGGTGAGGTCCCCGGCCGGTTGAAAGACCTGGTCACGCTGCCCGGCGTCGGCCGCAAGACCGCGAACGTCGTGCTCGGCAATGCCTTCGGCGTCCCCGGGATCACCGTCGACACCCACTTCGGGCGACTGGTGCGGCGGTTGGGCTGGACCGACGAGACCGATCCGGTGAAGGTCGAGAGCATCATCGGCGCGATGTTCCCGCGCAAGGACTGGACGATGCTCTCGCACGTGCTGATCTTCCACGGCCGCCGGCTGTGCCACGCCAAGAAACCCGCGTGCGGAGTCTGCCCGGTCGCCCAGTGGTGCCCGTCGTACGGCGAGGGCGAGCTTGATGCGACCAAGGCCCGCAAGCTGCTCAAGTTCGAACTCGCGCCAGGGGCCGCCGGTGCGCCGTCCGGGACGTTCGTCGGACTG
>NZ_LVCF01000013.1 GCF_001594145.1 Branchiibius sp. NY16-3462-2
GATCGAGGCCAAGGAGGACCTGGTCGATCCGATCAAATCCTTCCTCAATGGCCAACAGGCCAAGATCTTCGATGAGGCGGACGCCCTTCTGAGCGCCAACACCGGAAATCTCGGCTACCTGCCCGCCGGCACCGCCGACCCGGTCAAGACGCTCCTCGCGGACACCAACGCGTTCCGCGGCAGCAAGATGAACCAGCTCAAAGCTGTGGCCGACACCTTGCGAGGGCAGATCGACGACGCCGTCTCCAACAAGCGGGCCGAGGTGACCGCAGCGATCGAGGAACGCAAGGCTGAGGTCGTCGCCAGCACCTACTACGCCAACGCCACCTCTGACTCACAGGAGAGCGCCATCCGTCGGATCGACCAGATCCTCAAGCGGCTGATGGGCGAGAGCCAGATTGCGCTGATCCTCCAGGTGGGATCGACCTTCGAGCAGGACGACTACCCGGAGTTGCTCAGTCGCCTCGTCACGTCCCAGCGGGGTGGAGGCAACGGTGCGCCGCCACCGAAGCAGATGGTGTCGGTCAAGACGATCCATGTCCCGGGCGTCTCCGGGGTCCTCGAATCCGAGGCCGATGTGGACAACTATCTAGCCGCCCTGCGCGCTGCGCTCGTCGAGACCCTCAACGACGGAAAGCGAATCACGCTTTGATAGAAACCGCACCGCTGAAGTCGTTTGCCACCGCAGCGCGTACCGAACTTATCCGCGAGGTGGGCGCGCGGATCACCGCTGTGCTCGCCCAGGGCTCGCCCGAGCGCGTGGAGCAGCCCAAGGCCGTGACCGCGCTGGAGCGGGCCATCGCCGGAGCCGGCGGAGGCGACACGGGGAGGGCACACGTTGCCGACAGGGTCGCGTACACCTGGTTCAACCGCATCATCGCGCTGCGGTTCATGGATGCCAATGGGTACACAGGGATCGGTGTCGTCTCGCCTGCGACCGATCAAGTCGGCCAGCCCGAGGTGCTCGCCGCGGCCAAGCGTGGCCAGATCGACACCGACGTGGTCAACGGGAGCAGCGCGAGCACGGTCACAGGGCTGCTAAACAGCACTCGTCAGCCGCGCCCCGGCGTCGACGCCCAGGCCGAGGCGTACGCGCTGCTCCTTGCGGACTACTGCCGTTTCTGGAACATGGCCATGCCGTTCATGTTCGAGCGGGAGGGCGACTACACGGAGCTGCTCATCCCGGCAAACTTGCTCGCCGACGACTCGGTCCTCAGTCGGTCCGTCATGGTGCTCACCGAAGACGTTTGCCAAGACGTCGAAGTCATCGGATGGCTCTACCAGTTTTACATCTCCGAGCGGAAGGACGAGGTCTTCGCCGGATTCAAAAAGAACAAGAAGGCCGGCGCCGACGAGATCCCCGCAGCCACCCAGCTGTTCACCCCGCACTGGATCGTTCGCTACCTCGTCGAGAACTCCCTCGGCCGTCTCTGGATGCTTAACCGCCCGTCGTCGGGTCTCGCACGCCAGATGGATTACTACATCGCCCCGATCGACGAGGAGACCGATTTCCTCGAGATCGGCAAGCCTGAGGATCTCAAGGTCATGGATCCTGCGTGCGGCTCGGGCCACATGCTCACCTACGCCTTCGACCTCCTCTACGCGATCTACGTGGAGGAGGGGTACGCGCCGTCCGAGATCCCTGGCCTGATCCTCGCCAACAACCTCTATGGCACCGAGATCGACCCCCGAGCGGGAGCCTTGGCGGCCTTTGCCCTGACGATGAAGGCCAGCGCCAAGCGCAAGCTCTTCCTCAAGAACCCGGTCGAGCCGAACGTCTGCGTCCTCGACCCGATCTCCTTCAGCTCTGACGAGTTGAGCTATCTCGTGACCAAGGGTGGGGATCGCCACGCAGAAGAGGCGTTCTGGAACCAGTTCGCAGAGGCCCATACCCTCGGATCGCTTGTCCGCCCAGACGCAACTCTTCTCCCTCGCCTCGCACAGCACCTGGCGACGCTGGACGATCAGGGCGATATGTACAGAGCGGACGCGATCGAGTGGGCTTGGAAAGCAATCCGGCAAGCAGAGTTCCTTGCCCGTCGCTACTCAGTTGCCGTAGCCAACCCTCCCTACATGGGTCAGCGAAATACCTCTAACGTACTTCAACGAGCACTCAGGTCCGGCTATCCGACGAGCAAGGCCGATCTGTACTCGGCTTTCATAGAGCGGTTGCTCGAATTGATTGCGGTTCACGGGTACTTAGCGATGATCACTATGCAGTCGTGGATGTCTCTCACGACCTACGAGAACTTGAGATCAAAGCTTCTTGCTGAGACCGAGTTAGTAACTCTGGCCCATTTGGGAACAGGCGCTTTTGACAGTATCGGCGGCGAGGTTGTGTCCACGGTCGCGTTCGTCCTCGAGTCCGGTGCTAAGGAGAAGCTCGCCACGTTCATTCGACTTACAGACCTCGGATCTGAGGCGCTGAAGTCGGCGGCACTCCAGTCATGTGCTCGTGGCGGCGAGGAATCGCGCTGCTTCTTGGTCGCCGCAGATACGTTCGCCTCTATCCCAGGCAGCCCATTCGCCTACTGGCTGCCCGAAGCGGCACGAGGTGCATTCAACAGCCTACCCTCACTTGGCGACATTGCTTCCCCTCGCGTAGGCATGCAGACATCGAACAACGCGAAATACCTTCGTTCGTGGTGGGAGGTATCGGCCGCCGAGGCATCGGAGCCGCTTTCAGGTACGTCCAAGTGGATCAGCTACCTGAAAGGCGGGCCGTTCCGGCGTTGGTACGGAAACGTCGAACTCGTGCTTCATTACAACGGCGATCCCGCCTACGTGCTCAGTCAGAACAATGCGACGATACTTACTATCGATCGGGGCCTTGCCCCCAAGATCACCTGGACTGACCTCACGAGTGGAGACTTCAGTGCTCGTCTTTCTCCCTCTGGAAGTTTCCATGACATCTCGGGTCATTGCTTCTACCCAGACGGTGGAGACATGTACTGGGTGCTCGGCTACTCAAACTCTCGTATTTTCCAGATGTACCTTTCGACTCTCAACTCGACGATGCACGCGCAAGTAGGAGACGTTGCGAAGATTCCAGTCCCAGATTTTGACCGCGCCGCGATGGCGCAACTCGCCCTGCGAGCGGTTGAACTGTCTCGGCGAGACTTTGACCGGTCAGAGACCTCGATGGCGTATGAACGCAATGAAATCTTGACCCACTTTTATTCTGGTCTACCTCTGCGCCACACCTACGATGCGCTTGTTGCACGGTGGCGGGACGAGGTCGACGAGTTGCGTAGCGTGGAAGTGGCGGTGGACACTCTCGCAGACCCTGACGGCGTTTCGGATTGGTTCAGACTCCCGGACTATCCGCGTGTCATCTCGTTGAGCGTGAATGCTGCCTACGCCTACCCTCGGGCCAACGTGCACGATGCAGCGAGCGCGCAGTGTGCCGATGCAGTTTCAGATTTGGTGGCCTACGCCATTGGCTGCATGTTCGGTCGCTACAGCCTCGACGAGCCTGGCCTAATCCTCGCGGACCAGGGTGCGACGTTGCAGGACTACCTCGCGAAGGTGCCGAGCCCGACGTTCACGCCGGACGCGGACAATGTGATCCCAATCGTGAACGGCGATTGGTTCGAGGACGACGTCGTGGGGCTGTTCCGGCAGTTGCTCCGGACGGCTTTCGGGGATCAGCACTTCGAGGAGAACTTGAGGTTCGTCACCGAGTCGCTCGGCGTGAAGAACCTGCGCGACTATTTCATCACCAGGGCTGGGAAGTCGAAATTCTACGACGACCACGTCCAGCGCTACAGGAAGCGGCCGATCTACTGGCTCTTCTCGAGCCCCAAGGGATCGTTTAACGCCCTGATTTACATGCACCGCTACACGCCCTCGACGGTCTCGACGGTCCTGACCTATCTGCGGGAGTACGTCACGAAGCTGGAGTCGGCCCTCCAGCAGGCGGAGCGCGCTGGGAACGCGAAGGAAGGCGATCGGCTCCGCAAGATCCTCGTTGAGCTGAACGAGTACGAGCACGACACGCTCTACCCGAAGGCTTCTGAGAATGTCATCATCGACCTCGACGACGGGGTCAAGGTCAACTACCCGAAGTTCGGTGCTGCACTGAAGAAGATCACCGGTCTGGAGGCATCTGGTGACTGACCCGGCCTCCGTTGAAGACGCCCTCCGGAAGCGGCTCGCCGCCAGGCGAGTCGTCTTCTGGCTCGACCCCGCGGGCGAGTACGCGGCCGAACTCGAAGCACTCGACCTCGGTGGGGCGAAGGTTCTCCGAGTGCAGGACAACGAGTTCGCAGTGAAGAGTGCGCTCCTCGCCGACCATGTCACCCCTTACCTCGTCTACCGAGTGGGGGAGACGCAGCGCGGCACGGCGAACTGGCTCCTCGACCTAGAGCTTGCCTACGGCGGGGTTTTCACTGCCGACAAGACGTCTATGCTCCTGCAGGAGCTCGGACTCAACGATCCAGAGTTCGCCCCGGTGATCGAGCAGCACCAGAAGTTCTTTGCTGCGAACAGTCGTAAGCAGGACCTGGAGAGGCTCCTAACGGAGGGCGACGACGCCGTCCGTCTCCGGGCCAAGATGTGCCAAGTCCTCGTCAAGGCTTCCGGAAACAAGCTGACCGACATCACTCGGGAGCTCCTCGCGGAGAATGCTGTGGACAAGTCGGCCAAGTGGGAGGACCTGACGACCTTTGGCCTAGACGAGTTCTACTGGGAGGGGCTCGCGAGTATCTATAAGTACTCAAGCAAGACGCCGACCGTGGATGACTTCATCCTGTGGATGTTCAGTCGGGCTATCGAGGACTTCGCCTCCGCCACTCCGGACGAGTTCCGCAACGTTCGAAGCGACTTCAACAGCCTTCGCTACGACGTCCGCAGCCAGGCCATGATGACGAAGCTCGCCTCGCGGGCTGCCCAGGCATTCGACGTCAAGTCCAAGATCGAACATCGCAGCTATCGCGATCTTGCCAAGGTCACGATCTTCGAGGAGATCGACCGCAAGGTGGTCGTCGACCTCGCTGCTGCCGTGGCGACACAGTCGGTGACTCCACGCGAAGTTGCCGACGTGGTGCGCCAGCGCCAGGAGAGCCTGTGGAAGGCCAAGTACGCCAAGCTCTACGAAGCCATTCAGAGTGCTGCGGAACTGCTGGCTTCCATTGCGGGCCTGCCGAACGCGATCGCCTCGACAGATCTCGGACTTGAGAAGTACCAGTCCGACTGGTTCCGCATCGACCAGCAGTACCGGTGGTTCACCCACGCGTATCAGACCGCCGACTTCCAGAAGCCCCTCGAAGCACTCAAGACCGAAGTCGACAAGCAATACGCCAATAAGTACCTTTACGACTTCGGCGGTCGCTGGCAGCAGACACTGGATCCCACAGGCGAGTGGAAGTCTGCCGCTCTCGCACCGCAGGCCAAGTTCTTCGACCGTCACGTCGCCCCGATCGTCAAGGACGGACGCACCAAGGTCGTCGTCATCATCTCGGACGGCATGCGCTACGAGGTCGCTGAAGAACTAGCATCAATGATCCGTAGCGAAGACCGCTTCGATGCATCGCTGTCGGCGATGCTTGGATCGTTGCCGAGTTACACCCAACTCGGCATGGCGTCGCTACTTCCGCAGTCGAGTCTTGAGCTCGATCCGAACGCTCTGCCGGTGCTCGCGGATGGGAAGCCTACGAACGGCACCGCAAACCGCGACAAGGTTCTACAAGCGGTCAAGGGGCACGCGATCGCCGCCGCCGACGTACTCGCGATGCCTGGCGACGAGCTGCGTGAGCTTTACAAGCAGCACCAAGTCTTCTACGTCTACCACGATCGCATCGACGCGGCCGGAGACAAGGCGGCGACAGAGCGGACGGTGTTCGAGGCTGCCGAGGAGACCCTCCGGGAGTTGCTGCTCCTTGCGAAGAAGTGGACGAACGCCAACGCCACCAACATCCTGCTCACGGCCGATCACGGGTTCCTCTATCAGGACATCCCGCTGGAGAAGTCTTACTACGTCTCGGAGTCACCTCAGGGTGATGCAGTCACGAAGATCAACCGCCGCTACGTGCTGGGCCGGGCGCTGAAGCCTTCCCCTTCGTTCATGACGTTCACGTCGGCCCAGGCCGGTCTCGCTGGGGACATCGATATCCAAATCCCGAGGTCGATCCACCGCATCCCGCTACCCGGCGCCGGGACACGCTACGTCCACGGTGGCGCATCCCTCCAGGAGATCGTCGTCCCCGTGGTGACGGTCAACAAGAAGCGCAAGAGCGACGTCCGCCGCGTCAACGTCGAGCTCATGCCTGAAACCGACAAGATCACAACGGGCCAGCTTGCGGTCAAGCTGCTTCAGCAGGAGCCGGTAGCGGACAAGGTCCAGCCGCGCCAGGTTCGCCTCGGCCTGTACGTCGGTGACACGCTGATCTCCGACCAGCCGATCCTCACCTTCGGCAGCCCATCCGAGGATCAGCGCCAGCGATACCAGTCGACGACCCTGTACCTGACCCAGGACGCCGACGACTTCAACAACCGCCCGGTCGAGTTGCGTCTCGAGGAGCCCATCCCGAATACGACACAGTGGAAGTCGTTCTCGAAGGGCAGCTACATCATTAAGCGTTCGTTCACGACGGACTTCGACTTCTAGGAGGTTCCTGCGATGACCGAACAAACTGACCTCGCCGAGGCCGTCGACGATTTCCCCGACGGCGTCGATGACGGGCCAGCTCCTGGGGGCGCGCCTGTGAAGTCCGCGCTCGATCAGAAGATCAACGAGGTCTTCGGCGGAGCCGTCGTCCGTAAGGACTTGGTCAAGGCCGTTAAGGGCAACGCCATCGTGCCCTCTTTCGTACTGGAGTATCTCTTGGGGCAGTACGCCGCGTCAGACGACGAGGCGACGATCCAGTCCGGCATCGAGAGCGTTCGCAAGATCCTCGCGGACCACTACGTCCACCGAAACCAGGCCGAGCTGATCAAGTCGAACATCCGTGAGAAGGGCCGCTACCGAGTCATCGACAAGGTGCAGGTCCAGCTCAACGAGAAGGACGACACATACGAGGCGGAGTTCGCAAACCTCGGCATCAAGCAGGTCCTGGTATCGCCAGCGACAATCAAGGCTCACCCGAAGCTTCTGGTCGGTGGCGTGTGGTGCATCTGCGACATCGAGTACCAGCACAGTGACAACGCCCGCGTCGTCCCGTGGATTCTCGGCTCCATCAAGCCGATCCAGCTCTCCAACTTCGATTTCGACGGCTACGTCACATCACGCCGGGAGTTCACCACCGACGAATGGATCGACCTGCTGATCCAGTCCGTAGGTTTCAACCCGGAACTCTTCGGCCGCCGCGCCAAGCTCATACAGTTGGTCCGGCTGATCCCGTTCGTCGAGCGCAACTACAACCTTGTCGAACTCGGCCCCAAAGGCACCGGAAAGTCGCACATCTTCTCGGAGTTCTCGCCCCACGGGATGTTGATCTCCGGTGGAGAGGTCACCGTCCCCAAACTCTTCGTCAACAACTCCAACGGCCGCCTCGGCCTGGTCGGCTACTGGGACGTCGTGGCCTTCGACGAGTTCGCTGGAAA
>NZ_LVCF01000014.1 GCF_001594145.1 Branchiibius sp. NY16-3462-2
ACAGGCACGATGGACCATGCGATGGAAGCCAGCACTGAACGTGTTCGCGACCGTCTTCGAAGGCCGCTGGCCCACCGCAGAGCAGTACTAACCATGAGGGCCGAAACACCGAATTTCGGATAGTCCCGGCCATTTGGCCGGGCGCTTTGTCGTTGCTTCGCCAGTAGGTGCGGACGGGGTTGATCGTGTTGGTGGCCAATACCTGACCGACACGTTGGTGGATGACGGTGACGATGGTCCGAGTGATGATGCCGACTGGGTTGCCTTTGTGTCGGTGTTGACGCCGAGGTGGTGCATCTTGCTGGCGCGCCCTGCCAAGCCTTTACCGTTACTGCCGGAGCGGGAACACGCATTTATCGCACCGCCAGCAGCGCAGCCCACCAATCCATCGCTGGTATCAGGCGACCGTCAGCACAATGGTCCTGGCCGCATCTGGCGAGGCCAATCGATGTCGATCCAAGCAGGTAGCGGGGTACGCAGATCGCTAAAGGAAGTTCGACTCCAGGGAGATCAGCACCTTGACGGGGACGGTCCGAGATGCCACGCTAGACCGGGAACCGTTCCGGAATGATCAGGAATCGCGTGCAGGTAGGAGCTAGTCGTGACCGACGCATCACAACCTGTCAAGATCTTCCTGTCCTGGTGCTCCCGCGATCGGCGTGCCAAGGAATCATTTGTGGACGAGCGACTGCTGCCTCAGTTGTCAATCATCGGCAGCTACTCAATCGAGTGGTGGGAGTTCTCGCTGCTCACCGCTGGCGACACCGTTGATCCGACCATTCAGCGTCGAGTGTCAGAAGCGGATCTTGGGCTACTTCTTCTCTCCCCTGGCTATTTCTCCTCCAGTTACATCATGACCAAGGAGCTGCCGCAGCTGATTGAGCGAAACCTGTTTGTCCCTGTCGCTCTTCGGCCGTTTCCGCATCTGGATGGCGGACGTACCCTTGGTGGCCTGGAAAAGGCGTGGGTAATCTACGGCCCCAATCAGCGCTGTTATAACGAACTTAGTGGTCAGGCGGCCAAAGATCGTTTCGCCCTCACCGTTAGCAACGAGGTCTTACGCCGCCTCAACGGTGATGGCGGATGGCGGTCGTTGTGAGCCTTGACCGTGATGAAGTGGGCCAGGTCGTGCACCGTTACGCCGGTGCGCTGTCCGTGTTGGTAGCAAGCAGGCTCACGCTGATCGCTGGGGCTTTAGACAACGACGGTTTGATCCGCGTCGATCATCTGCTAATGACCATCGGCACGGCTGGCGCATCAATGAAGCAGGATGCCTTCCGAAAGTTTCGCAACAACCTGAACGGCCAATTGGCCGAGGCCGGGTCGGACCTTCGCCTAGTCGTAGACGATCGGAAGGCGCAGCCCAGTGAGCGGTTTGCGTGGTTCGAGGGGACAAGCGCAATCGACGATGAGGTCTCCGAATACTCCGCCCGAGTGGCACAAACTGCCGAAAGCGTGGTCGAGACCCGGGCCACTGTCCTGACACGCCATCGGAGAGTGCGCGTTTACCTAGCCTGGGCGGCCTCCGACGCCTCTACTCGGCAGCAGTACGACCCGTTCGTTAAGAGACTGAAGGACCACCTAGCGACAAGCAAACGCGCTGTGTTCGAGGTCGTCACCCGTTTCGACATGCCCGCAGGCGTCGATCAGTCCGAGTGGCGCATGACGAAGGGTGCAGAAGCGGACGTCGCTGTGGCCCTCGCGTCCCCAGCTTTCCTGGCCTCCGACGAGGCTGGGCCTGATCGCGCGGCGGTACGCAAAGCCAAGGAGCGCGTGGTTGCAGCGTGGAGCCCGGTGGTAGATCCGTCTGCCTACGAAGAACTAAACGTCCATAGGACCACCGTGCTATGGAGGCACAACCCGTACACAACGCTCGGCCAGACAGCGAAACAAACACGCCTGCTCGAGCTAGTCGACGCAATCAGCGCAGCAACAAATCCCACAAATATACGGCGACCATCGGTGGATTCTGGCAGGCAGATCGCACAACTCAGCCAGCAAACACTAGGAGGGCGTGCGGATCAGGACCCAAAAATCGCAGAGGCCGCCGCCGCTCGCCCGTTCAAGCTTCGACAGGCTAGGGAGGACGAGGAGCGTTTCTCGATGGACGCCGGCGATGTGCCAGCCCTAGAGCACCTTCTGGAATGGGCGATTGACTCGGCCTCGACGCAGCATGCTGTTTTGCTTGGCGACCTCGGCATGGGTAAGACCACGACGGTGCGTGCCCTTACGCGTCGGCTGTTGGGCGCTGGGGAGAAAACCAAATCGGGAGTATTACCACTCCTGCTCGATCTGCGCGACGTCAGAGCCGAGGCTATTGCTCGCCAGCTGGAGCGTGACGAAGGAATAACTTTCGAGTGGCTCCTGACCGCCGCATTCAGCGCGTTGCCTTCGCGCGATCGACCCGACAGCGTCGTGTCGGTGATCGACCGCATCGGTGATGGGGGATGCGTGGTAATCGTCGACGGACTGGATGAGGTTCTCGTCCATCTCAAGCCAACGGAGCAGATCCGCTTCACTCAGCAGGTGTGGCGCGCAGTCGGAATAGACCACCCGAGTGGCGCCCAAGACGTCAACAGGCCCAGCAAAGTGCTGCTTACCTGCCGAACGCATTACTTCCGGACCGTAGCGGACGAGGCTGCCCACTTCACTGGCCAGGACCGCGAAGGGCCACGGTCTCGAGACTACGTCGCACTTCTCCTTTTGCCGTTCTCGCGCCATCAGATTCATCGCTATCTGGTCAACAACGCTGACCTCAGTGACGAGCGGGCGACACGACTCATCGACGCTGTGGGCGGAAGCGAGGACCTGCTGAGTCGCCCAGTCAATCTTGCCATGATCCGTGATTACATCGAGGACCTCGAGCGAATGGTGCGCACGGACGGTGTGCTTCGGGAGGTCGACCTCTACGCAAACCTTGTCCGTCGCTGGTTGGATCGAGACGATGGCAAACACCGGATCCTGGCGCAGCACAAGCCGCGAATTGCCCGTGCTCTGGCAGCTGCGATGTGGCGCAGCAAGCGAACCTCGTGGTCCGCAGACGAGGTAGAGCAGTGGCTCGTAGATTACCGTGCTTCTCATCCGGGTCTGATGCGCCATTACCCGACCCCGCCGCCGACGCCGGCGGAGTGGGCGAGCGACCTGCGTACCGCGACATTCTTGTCGCGACGCCGCGATGACCAGTTTGAGTTTGCCCATCGCTCGTTTTTCGAATTCTTTCTCGCCGAGTATTTTGTCGACGCGCTCGACAAAGATGCAGTGGACGGCTGGGACGGACCGCTCCCCAGCCCCGAAACCTTTGACTTCGTCGGTCAGCTGATCGCGGGTAATGACACAGAAGAACGACTGGCAGCGATTCGCCGGATCCTCACCAGCGGCCGGATCGGTGCCGCCACAACGGCAACAGGCTATGTGTGCCGCGCGCACCTCACTAACAACGCACCAGTGTGCTCGCTAGCCGGGGTCGCCCTTGCTGGCGCAGACCTCCGGCGGTGGCGTTTCGCCGGAGGGACGACAAGATTGAATTTGCGCGGAGCACAGCTTCGAGGAGCCTCGCTCCGCGGCGCAACCTTCCAAAATGCCGACATGAGCGATGCCGACCTCGCCGAGGCTGACCTTGGCCAGGCCAGATTTATTGACGCCCGGCTCGATCGTGTCAAGCTCGATCGGAGCAATCTCGTCGGCACGATCTTCCGGTGGGTTCGCGGCTCATGCACTACCGAGGATGCGCTGGTTTATAGGACACAGGCTCACTTCAGTCCAGGCTTGGACCATTTACCCGGCGAATGGCTGCGGGCGCCGGATACTCAGGCGCCGATCCCCGCCGGTGAAACCCTGCAGGCCCTTACCGGCCACTCCGGCGAGGTGCAAGCTGTGGCCTACCACCCAGATGGCTACCACCTCGCCACCGCGGCGACCGACGGCACCGTGCGGATCTGGGAAGCCACCACCGGGGAGACCCTTCAAACCCTTACCGGCCACACCGACGCAGTGCAAGCGCTGGCCTATCACCCCGACGGCCACCAGCTCGCAACTACCAGCACCGACGGCACTGCAAGGATCTGGAATCCCACGACCGGCGAAAACCTGCACACCCTGCCCGGCCACACCAACTGGGTACAAGCGGTGGCCTATCACCCCGGCGGACACCAACTCGCCACCGGCTACGACGGCACCGTGCGGATCTGGGATGCCACGACCGGCGAACCACTGCACACCCTCCCCGGTTACCTCAGCTGGGTACAAGCGGTGGCCTACCATCCCGACGGACACCAACTGGCCACCGGCTACGACGACGGCACCGTGCGGATCTGGGATGCCACCACCGGGGAAGCTCTCACCCTCCCCGGCCACTCCGGCGCAGTGCAGGCGGTGGCCTACCACCCCAACGGACACCAACTCGCAGCCTCCAGCATCGACGGCACCGTACGGGTCTGCGATGCCACCACCGGGGAAACCCTGCACACCCTCGACGGACAGACCGGCACAGTGCAAGCGGTGGCCTACCACCCCAACGGACACCAACTCGCAACCCGCGACGGCCGCATCGTACGGATCTGGGATTCCAACACCGGGGAAACCCTGCACATCCTTCCCGGCCAAGCGATGGCCTACCGTCCCGACGGACACCAACTTGCCACCGGCTACAACCGCACCGTGATGATCTGGGATGCCACTACCTGGGAAACCCTGCACACCCTTCCCGGGCACACCAGCTGGGTGCACGCAATGGCCTACCACCCCAACGGACACCAACTTGCCACCGCGGCGACCGACGGCCTCATACGGATCTGCGAAGCCACCACCGGGAAAGTCCTGCATACCCTCGACGGGCACACCGGCACAGTGCAGGCGGTGGCCTACCACCCCAACGGACACCAACTTGCCACCGGCTACAACCGCACCGTACGGATCTGCGATGCCAACACCGGGGCAACCCTGCATACTCTCGACGGGCACACCGGCACAGTGCAGGCGGTGGCCTACCACCCCAACGGACACCAACTTGCTACCGGCTACGACCGCACCGTACGGATCTGCGATGCCACCACCGGGAAAGTCCTGCATACTCTCGACGGGCACACCGGCACAGTGCAGGCGGTGGCCTACCACCCCAACGGACACCAGCTGGCCACCGCGGCGACCGACGGAACCGTACGAATCTGCGATGCCACCACCGGGAAAGTCCTGCATACTCTCGACGCTCACACCGGCACAGTGCAGGCGGTGGCCTACCACCCCAACGGACACCAGCTGGCCACCGCGGCGACCGACGGAACCGTACGAATCTGCGATGCCACCAGCGGGGAAACCCTGCAGACCCTGCCCGGCCACTCCTGCGCGGTGCAAGCGGTGGCCTATCACCCCAGCGGACACCAACTTGCAACTTCCAGCACCGACGGCATCGTACGTATCTGGGACGCCATCACAGGGCAACCAGCCGGGTGGCGTCTTCAACTGTTCGACGATGGGCTGGCCGTCTGGGCCGCGCAATCAGGCGCACTCGTCGGTGTTGCGGGCGATTCTTGGGGGCACCTCGGCTATAGCCTTGTAGTTGACGGACGCCTCAGCAGACTTCCGGCGGAAACACTCGGGCCGCTGCCGCAGCTAACCCAAGGCAGTTAGGCCAATGCCGCATGGCGGGGCCACCTCTGGTGCAGGCGGCGAGTTCCCGTCGACAACATCAGCCGGGCCAGCTCATGTTGCCGTTCGTGCCAAGGCGGTCAAGCAAACCAAATGTAAGCCGTTGGCGGTTGGGGCGCCGGGGAACGCTTTGGGGCGAGCGGGCCCATGCGGAGCAGCGTAGGTCGTTGCATGTCGGCTCTGTCGCGAGCCACTCGCCGCGGTGCAGTGGTACACATTTTAGGATTCTGTTGCGAGGAACCTTCGAGGCGCCAGACGAGCCTACAGAGCGGCGACAGCGTCGCGGATTCCTTTCAGAAATTCAAGAGCATCCCGCCCTGGTGTTTGGTGAAGTTTGTGCTCCAGTACTGCTGACACCCAAGAGGGGCCATGTCCAGGACATCGTTGAGGCGAAGCGCTCTTGGCTGCTAACTTCACCCCAACCCGGAACTTGGTATCGACTGATTCCGTCGCGGTTAATCTGAGGAAGGTTATGGGGGACCCACTCGTAAATATCAAAATTGGCATTCTTCTCTATTTTGATCGGTACAATTGCACGGCCAGTATATTCGCGTCTGCGCGCCCCACGCAGCGAGATCTTGAAGTACATGGCTTTTTTCGGCGTTATTTGGCCCCACTAACAGCATCATGCCTCGGAAGGAATTTTAAATCTACTATGATTACTAAACCGACTACTCATGATCCGGACTTGCGCGTTCTGAAACTTGTTCATTGTACCCCTTAGCGAAAGTTCCCGTGGCGTATTTATCGGTGAGCCGTACATCGCCTCATGGTTAGCGTTTATTTTGGCGGAGCCCGATCGTAGCCCGGTCAACATCTGCGATGGGCAACTTGACCTGTACCCACTTTCCCGGACATCTGATCTGAGGCGATGATCGTCTCGGGAGAGGAGTCTTGTGATGCCAGCACCGAAGTCCCCGGAGTTTCGTCAGCGGGCGGTCGAGCTTGCTCGGGAACGA
>NZ_LVCF01000015.1 GCF_001594145.1 Branchiibius sp. NY16-3462-2
AGCCGTGTCGTGCGTCGGCTCGACCTGCTCTTCGTTCATGTCCTGCAGTGTCATGCGTCCCTATTCCGATCCCGCCCACAGCAGTGGGCGTGTCACGGACCAGAAACACCGAAACTGCGATAGTCCCGCCATCCCGGGGGTCAATTTCCAGTCGGCACTGAAGGGTCAATTTTCAGTCGGCGTTGACACCTAGTTCGTGGTCGGCGAGTTCGTCGACGTTAAGGTCGGCGAGTTCGCTACGGCGTAGAGCCGCGACGAATCCGACCAGGAGCAGGGCCCGGTCGCGTAACCCTCCCAGGTCGGTTTCAGGGTTGGCGATGGTTCGTTTAGTTGACCAGGTGGTGGGGCACGAGTCCAGGACGTCGAATAGGACCGGTGGGTGCAGTGGAGTGGATTGGTCTGGGGGAGTGGCCAGTTGGCGGCGGATGCCTTCCCAGACGGTGACGACGCGGGCGTTGAGGGTGGGGTCGGGCAGGTCGTGCATCCGATGGGCGAATTTGATCGCCGACAGCCGCCGGGAGATGGTGCCGACCTTGGCGCCGGCGGTGGCCAGCTGGGTCAGGTAGCCAGTGATCGCGGCCGGGTCCGCTGGCAGCGATGAGCGACCATGTTGGGTGCACCAGGTGGTGAATTCGGCCCAGTCGGCTCGGTAGCCGCGCAACGTGTTGGGTGCCCAGGCCGCAGCGGCGTAGCCGGCCTCGGCCGCGGACAGCTGCTCCTGGTCGCCGGCGGCGAGCTCACCGAGGGCAACGGGCGGCTGGTCGGGCTGGACAATACTCACCGGTGCATCATCGCGCGAGCAGCCGCCCAGGGCGGTAGTGACGCGGGATTCTGTTCAATTATCCCGTGTAATAGGTGGATACAGACCACAACAGATGTCACCGACACGGAGGGGTGCAAAAAGGGGCTTCTCAGATGAGGGTGTAGGTCGGCCGGGCGCGTCGGTCCGCAGATAGACGTCGAGGTCGCCCGACGATGGAGGTTCCTACGCCATCCATCCGAAAGACCTCGAAGTGACCGACGCTACCCCGCCGGCCGGCTTCGGCCGCCCTGACCTGACCGCCTTCGCGTCTCATCTCAATCGACCCTGATCGAGTCTGCTGACCCCCTCGACGAGAACGCAGCGACATCACAGCCACCCAACCCCGACCGTCCGGGAAGCCGGGACACGTCACATGGCCTGTGCTGCGGGCGTGTCGAGTGGGTCGTCCAGGGGCGACGCAGGAGCGTCGACGCGACGTGCTGAGAGGTGGTTCCAGTCGAGCACTAGGACACCGGCTACAGGCATGGCGATAGGTCAGGAACGGCGTCGCTCCCTACGCAGGAGGGAGCGCAGAGTCTCGGCGTTCGCGTAGCCGACCCGTAGCGCGATCTCGGCGGAGGTGAGGTCCGTGGTTGCTGAGAGGTGCCGAGCTCGTTCGATGCGAAGCCGTTGGACGAAGCCGAGCGGAGTGAGGTTGAGCGCCGCACGGACTCGTCGTTCGAGGGTGCGCCGGCTGGTGCCGAGCGACTGCGCGACGAAGGCGACGTTGAACGGTTCGTCCAGGCGGGCGCGCACGAAGCGTTCGAACTCGACGACGATCGGGTCTTCGTGCCGGAGATGTTCGTAGGCGACGAAGGCCGCCTGCGACGGACGCTCGTCGATGATGAGGAGCTTGGCGACATGTTGGGCCAGGTCGGGGCTGATCGATCGCACGAGTGAGAGCGCGAGGTCGATGTGGGCGAACGCGGCGCCGGCGGTGACGAGGTTCCCGTCGACCACGACCATGGTGTCGAGATCGAGGGCGACGGTCGGATAGCGCTTCAGGAACTCCGGCCCCAGGAACCAGCTGGTCGTCGCCCGCCGATGATGCATCCGTCCGGTCTCGGCGACAGCGAACACGCCGGTGCACGCCGCGGCGATCCGGGTGGTCGCGTCGTCGAGACGCCCGAGCGAGGCGATGACCGAACGAGCATCTCGGCTCTGGAGGGCGTCGTTGGTAGCGGCGGCCGTGAGGGTTCCAAGCGCAGGGACGACGACCACGTCGAACTCTGCGGACTCCGACAGCGGGTGGTCCACCGACAGGGTCATCGATGCTGTCGTGGTCACTCGCCGTTTCGGTCCGAGGATGGCGAGTTCGATCGGGTCGATCCGCGGGTCGACATCGCCGCGGGCTGCGTCGGCCACCCGCATGATGTCGATGACCGACGCGACCGCCGAACCGAAGCAGCCGTCGATCGCGATCAGTCCGATACGCATGGCGTGAACAATAGCAATACTGTCGTATACGCCACTTCTCACCGGCCCTTGCTCGTCATACGCTGAACTCGCTTCATCAAGAAACCTCGACACCTAGGAGAACCCCTCATGTCCACACCCGCATCACTTCCGTATGCCTTCGTCGCCAAGATCGTCGCGGCCGATGGACAGCACGACGCGCTCGCCGATCTGCTCGCTGGCGCTGTCGCGCTCGCCAACGAAGAAGTAGGAACGATTGTCTGGTTCGCGGTCAGGACCCACGCCGACACCTTCTGGATCTTCGATGCATTCCCCGACGAGGCCGCTCGCGACGCCCACGCCAACGGCGCCATCGTCGCAGCCCTGATGGCCAACCAGCACCTCCTCGGCGCAGCACCCGAGATCCTGGCGGCCGACGTCCTCGCGTCCAAGCTCCCGTAGTCCGCCAACGCACGAGACGATCGCGCCCCGCCGAGCCGTCGCCAGGTCGCGACGCAACGCCACGCTGCGTTGCCGAGCGGTGCGAGGCCTATCGGCACACGGACAGGATGCCGGCCGCGAGCGCTCAGCCGGCGAGGGGTCCGTCGCAGAGGAGAGCGACGTCGGTGTCGGGCAGAGCCGTGAGGCCAGCGCATCGCGCGACCACCAGAAGCGAACCGCCCCTGCCCTGCGTTTCCGCAGGTCAGGGGCTGTTCGCCGGAGCCGCCTGTCGGAATCGAACCGACGACCTAATCACGTCGGCTTTGCGTCTACCGCTTGATGCGCCCACTGGGCGAACGAGCCGCTGACCTGCGCAAACGCCGAGCGTGGGGGACGCCGCCATCCGGTGGTGACCGACGACGACCGACCAGTACCGACCGTTTCACCGGAGCTTGCGGCGGCGTCGAAGCCGAGCAAGCTCCATTCCTTTAGCTCACCGCGCCCTCCTCCTCGCCGGTCCCGTCGTCGTCGAAGACGTTTCAGGGGGCTTCTCAGATGAGGGTGAAGGTCGGCCGGGCGCGTCGGTCCGCAGATAGACGTCGAGGTCTCCCGACGACGGAGGTTCCTACGCCATCCATCCGAAAGACCTCGACGTGACCGACGCTACCCCGCCGGCCGGCTTCGGCCGCCCTGACCTGACCGCCTTCGCTCGACTCGACGGCCTCGGTCTGAGCGTGACTGGACAACGACTTGAACCGGATCGTGCGGTCCTCGCGTGCCGCGTGGTGGAACCAGATCAGTGGTGCCGACGGTGCGGCAGCGAAGGCGCTGCTCGTGACACCGTGATCCGGCGGTTGGCCCACGAGCCGCTGGGCTGGCGACCGACCGTGCTGGAAGTTGTAGTGCGCCGCTACCGCTGTGCCGACTGCGGACACGTGTGGCGCCAAGACACCAGCGCCGCGGGGGAGCCACGCGCGAAGCTCTCGCGCACCGGGCTGCGGTGGGCGCTGGAAGGGATCGTGGTCGCACACCTCACCGTCGCCCGTGTCGCCGAGGGACTCGGGGTCGCGTGGGACACCGCCAACAACGCGGTCCTGGCTGAGGGCAAGCGGCTGCTGATCAACGACCCCACGCGGTTTGAGGGCGTGAAGGTCATTGGCGTCGATGAGCACGTCTGGCGCCACACCAGGCGTGGCGACAAGTACGTCACCGTGATCATCGACCTCACCCCGGTCCGCGATGGCGCCGGCCCAGCAAGGCTGCTGGACATGGTCGAGGGCCGGTCGAAGGCGGCGTTCAAGACCTGGCTCGCCGACCGCGACGACGCCTTCCGTGACGCGGTCGAGGTGGTCGCGATGGACGGCTTCACCGGGTTCAAGACCGCCGCTGCAGAGGAGATCCCGGACGCGGTCACGGTGATGGATCCCTTCCACGTCGTGCGGCTGGCCGGTGACGCCCTCGACAGGTGCCGGCGCCGGGTCCAACTCGCGATCCACGGGCACCGTGGGTTCAGGGACGACCCGCTCTACAAGTCGCGGCGCACGCTGCACACCGGCGCGGACCTGCTCACCGACAAGCAGAGCGACAGGCTACGCGCGCTGTTCGTTGATGACGCTCACGTCGAGGTCGAGGCGACCTGGGGTGTCTACCAGCGCATGATCGCCGCCTATCGCCACGAGGACCGGCAACGTGGTCGCGAGCTCATGGAGAAGCTGATCACCGACCTCAGCGCCGGCGTCCCCAAGGTGCTCACCGAGCTCACCACCCTGGGCCGGACCCTGAAGAAGCGAGCCGCTGACGTGCTCGCCTACTTCGAACGACCCGGCACCAGCAACGGGCCGACCGAGGCGCTCAACGGACGGCTCGAACACCTGCGCGGCTCCGCACTCGGGTTCCGCAACCTGACCAACTACATCGCCCGAAGCCTGCTCGAGACCGGCGGCTTCAGACCCCAACTCCTACACCCCCGATTGGGATGAGCCTGCAAAAACCTTCGTTTGCGCTACATGCGTGAGTGGGGTCCTCAACCGTTTTGGTTGAGGACCCCACTCACGGGATGCGGCTTGTCAGTTCTTGATCATGCCGTGCGGGTCGATGATGTACTTCTCGTCCGAACCCTCGTTGAACTTCACGTATGCGTCAGGGGCCTCGTCGAGGCTGATGACCTTGGTGTTGAGCATGTCGCTCAGGTAGGGCATGCGGTCCCACAGGATGGCCATCATGAGTTCACGGTTGTAATGCATGATCGGCGCCTGGCCCGCGGAGATGCGGGGCGACTTGATCCATACCTTGCCGAAGTCGAGCGGGAAGGTGCCTTCCTTGCCTTCCTGCGTCGGCGCGAGCGGGTCGGGCCCGTAGACACCGATGACGCCCGTGGCGCCGCCGGCTCGGGTTGCGTCCATGACCTGGTTGATCGCGGCCTGCGGCATGAGCTTGTCCGCGTCGGAACCGATGCCGTGAGCTTCGGCTCCGACGTAGTCGACGGCGCTGTCGACCATCGGCTCACCGAGGATGGCCTCGATCTGGTCGGTCAGGGGCACGTCCTTGGACAGGTCGATGGTCTCGCAGCCGTTGCGCTTGACGAGGTCGAGTCGCTTCTGGTCGTAGTCGCCGACGATGATGCACGACGCGCCGAGCAGGCGGGCCGCAGCAGCGCCGCAGCGTCCGACGGGGCCAGCGCCGGCGATGTACACGGTGGAGCCCGGCTTGGCGCCGGCTTCCATGAGACCGTGGAATGCGGTGGGGAGGATGTCCGACAGTAGCGCCAGGTCGCGGATCTTCTCCATGGCCTGGTCCTTATCGGGGAAGCGCAAGAGCTGGAAGTCAGCGTAGGGCACGAACATGTACTCGGCCTGGCCGCCGTCCCAGTTACCCAGGTTGAAGCCGTAGGCGGCGCAGGAGGCGTCGGGGTTCGTCGTCTCGCACACCTCGGTGTGGCGGGCGCGGCAGTTGCGGCAGCGGCCGCAGGCGACGTTGAAGGGGACGGAGACGAGGTCGCCCTCGGACAGGAACTCGACGTCAGGGCCGACCTCCACGACCTGCCCAGTCATCTCGTGACCCATGAGCATGCCCTCGGGCGCCGCGAACGAACCGCGGTAGATGTGCAGGTCGGACCCGCAGATGTTCGTTGCGACGAGCTTGAGGATGACGCCGTGGGGGGCCTTCTGGCCGTTCGGCATCTCGAGCTTGGGGTAATCGACGGTGTCGACTCGCATGTCTTCGGTACCGTGGAACACCACGGCGCGGTTACCAGTTGCCATGTCCTTCACTCCTTCGACCGCCCCAGCTAGCGGCCCATCGAGGGCCCCGTGGATTACGGGTCTGCCTGTAGCTAACCAGAGTGCGGTTGTATGTTCCAGGCTGAGGCAACCGCGTCGGGGCATCCATCTCGCGAGTCGGCGGGTGCGCACGGGCACTCATATTGGCCAGTCTCGAGGTTGCGAAAACAGTCGTTTGAGCCACAGTGCATAACTCCGTAAAGGCCGCACCCACCCTAAGGTGCCTCAACTCCTTCATGCTGATTGCAGGACGAGGGTGGAGAGGGGGTGAAACGACATGGCGAACAGCATCGAGACCTACCATGAAGGCGGCCAGTGGAAGAACCGGCCCCAGGGGAACAGCCGCGCCAGCAACACGCACGAGACCAAGGCGGCCGCTCAGAGCGTGGGGCGCGAGATGGCCAAGGATCGAGGAGCTGAACACATCATCAAGAAGATGGACGGCACCATCGGAGAGCGCAACTCCTATGGGAACGATCCGCACCCGTCACAGGCCGTTTGACCTGCGAAAACGGCCGCGCTAGCCTCGAGATTTCATCGGGTGTCGGTGTCGACGGCCGTGTTGTGAACTGAAAAGTGCTCCTGACCTGGGACGATAGGTGTTGCGACC
>NZ_LVCF01000016.1 GCF_001594145.1 Branchiibius sp. NY16-3462-2
AGCCGTGTCGTGCGTCGGCTCGACCTGCTCTTCGTTCATGTCCTGCAGTGTCATGCGTCCCTATTCCGATCCCGCCCACAGCAGTGGGCGTGTCACGGACCAGAAACACCGAAACTGCGATAGTCCCGCCATCCCGGGGGTCAATTTCCAGTCGGCACTGAAGGGTCAATTTTCAGTCGGCGTTGACACCGGCATCTTCATGATGCAGAACCCGGGCCAGTACGACGATTTTTCTTGTCTAAAGAACTCGTCCGGCAGGTGGACTTTAATCGTTTACTACGCTGCGGGCGGCGGTGGCGGTGCGGGCTCGTGGTCACAGCACCAGTAGACGTTGATCGTCTTGTTGTAAGGCCAGGCGACGAGGTCTTTGGGGACGGGTGGATCAGTCAGCATTCGCTCGTTAAAAACGGATGGCTACTGGACTACTTTGACGCGGCCATCACTGGGCCAACGGCGGACGCAATTGAGTTGTCGGTTCAGAGAGACGGCCTCGCCGCTGCCACGTCCACTGCGGCGAACGGACGAGTGACCGGAACGTGGACAGGCCACTCTGTTGAGGTCCGGGCGATTAAGGTCCGGGCAATGGCGCGGCCACCGAAGCTCACCAAACACGGGAAGATTTTCACTCCATCAGAGGTGGAGCGATTAGTCGAGGATATCCCGGATAGCCTCGTCCCCTCAGTGGGCCGGGTAAGCGGTTCTTCGGCTCCCGGAGGTATTCGAGATCTCTGTATTGGGATTCGCTATGTAAGCGAAGACTGGGTCGCTTGGCGACACTCTAGCGCTGCTGCCGCGCACTTCCAGTTGCAGCCGTTACTCCGTCCAGTTGGTTAGCAGCATCGGATGGTGGTGAGGATGAGCTTGCTAACAGCCCCTGTCCCAACACGATGGGGACGAACCTTCAGCAGGTGGTTCCTCGTCGCCGCGATAGCGGCAGCCGTGCTTGGACTGGTGCTACTCGTCGCGAGGGCTAATACCACCAGCACGGGCGTAGGAGCAGTGCTGGTGGTGCTCGCTGCCTGTGGACTGGCGCTGGGAGGAAAGAAGAACAACACAACACATCTCAACCCTGAGAACGACTCACCACGCAGTAGGGGACACGACCCCCGCGTTACCGCCGCCTTAGCCAGCGTTTGACCGGGCCTAGTTGCCCGACCGGCGCACCTGTCCCGGTGGTCTGGTTGGGGTCAGGGCGCATGGAGGGGGAGGGGGCCTCCGGTGGGGCTGGCTTGGTCGGCTCTAGGAGACGCATGGCGATGGTGAAGGTTTCGATGTGGCGGCCGCGTTCAGCGGCGATCTCGCGGGCATGCTCGGCGTCCTGCTCGGCGTGCTCGCGGCGTGCCCGCTCGGCGTCCAGATTCTTAGTGAGTGCTTCGATCTGCGCCCGGAGTTCTGCTGTGCGGGCATCCTCCGAGGGTGCCCGGTCATGTTCCCGGTCACCCTCGATCAGGGTGGGGTCCTCTGCTTTCACTACGGGTTGGGCGGTGGGTTTGAATCCTGCTGCCAAGAGTGATTCGACGGGGATTTGCCAGCCGTCATCAGTCTTTTCTGCGTTGGCGATCCGCCCGTCTTCGAGTGCTCGTTGAATGGTGGCGCGCCCGACACCGCAGCGGCGGGCTGCTTCTGCGGCTGACCATCGGGGCCGCTGCCGGGCAGGGGTGGGCATGTCGGGCAGGGGCTGCCCTTGGTGGGTGTCCGCATCATGGTCAGCCATGCCCGCCATGATGCCCGGTCAGGTGCCCGTGGTGCCCGCAGGCGTGCCGGGTGTCATCGACCCCGCCCGGGTCGGCGGTGTTGGTCCTGGCCGGGGGTGATCGGCCTAGCTGGTGTGACGACGGCCGCCGTGGTGGTTTGTCCGCTCGTCCTGGTCGGGGTGGCGGCTTGGCGCATCGCGTCGTTGTATCGCTGCGCGGTGTAGGCCCGGGCTGCGGTGGCTAGCTGCCTCTCGGGCACGCCTGGGCCGACCCATTCCCTCAGTTGCGCGATCGCCTGGGTGTCTCCTTGTTCGGCGGCCCGTACGGTGTCCTCTCGCTGCATCGCCTCGTTACGGGCCTTGTACCGGTCGTAGCTAGCTGCTTGGGTCCGCATCGTGTCCTGTAGCTCGGGGTCGTAGTCGCTCCACGCCGGGGGCCGTGCGTTCTTCCACGCCCGCTCAGCGCGTTGTGCGCCGTCGTGCTGCCTGCTGGCCCACCACGCCCCGATGGTGGTCCGCGCCTGGGTTAGTTGCTCCTGGTAGATGCCCGGCTCGATGAGCTGCCAGCCTTGCCCGGCCGCTTCGACCTGCGCCCGCCACTGGCTCTCGGCCACGAACTGCTGCCCGGGGTCCCAGTGCTTCTCCCGACCCAGCAGGGTCCGCCCCGGCGACGGCCTCGCCGGTAAAGGCTCCCTGGGTGTCTCCAGTAACGGGCCGAGCCGGGCCCACGACAACTCCTTATCCAGCCGGGAGGCCTTGAACCAGATCGGTTCCCCGTCCCGGTCCGTGGTGGCCTGCTCGGCGAAGCTGTACCCGTTCATCCGGCCCGTGGCAGCGACGTTGGCCCGTGCCGTCACTCCCTGCGCCGCCAACGCGTCCTCGAACGCTTCCCGGCCCAGGCCCCTGCTCTGCGCGGCGACCGTGGCCACCACCGCGGCCAGGCGCACCCGCACCGGTGCCTCACCCGTGGTTTGGGCGTGCCGCCACTCCCCGCCCTTCAACAGGTGATCCGCCGCCCGTTTCGTGTCGGGGCTGCTCTTCGTGGGGGCCTCGTACAGTCCATGCGATCGCTCGATGCCGCGCCGTACCTGCTGAGCTGCCCACCGATCGTTACGACCCAACCACACCGGCTGCGCGGGATCCTCATGCACCCGTGAGACAACGACGTGAATATGGTCCGGACCGTGTTTGACCGCGACCCACGGATAGTCCGCGAACCCCATCCCCTCCGCGAACTCCTGCGCGATATCCGCCCACTCGGTCGCGTCCATCACCCGATCGGTTTCCGCCGCCCGTAGGGAGCACTGCCAGATCGGTTTACCGATATCGGGCCGCTGCCTATGCGCATCCCTCAACTGCGACGCCCAAAACGCCGGGTCACGATCCCCATTCGCCCCAATGTTCGAAGCGATCACTTCACCGCCCGGGGTTCGCCCGTCCTCGAGGACATGCTCATTGTGCTTGCCCGGTCCGTGTAGATACGCGGCGATATCCCCCACCCGAGACCCCCGAGTGATCTTCGTAATCACAACCGCTCCGCCAACTCTTGGCGCAGGCCGCTCATCGCCGCGGCCGCCGCCTCAACCGCAGCCGTCAACTCGACCACCGCGGCCACCTGGCCGGGACCGCCCGCCGTGCTGTGCGCGTACCGCATCGCCTGATTCACGTTGTTCCCGATCCGCGCCAACTCCGCCCGTGTCCGCATCAACTCCGCCACCGCCTCCGCCCGGCCCGGCCCCCGCTCATCGCTCCCGTTCAGGGACTCGGTGATCCGCTCACGCACCCACCGCCCCACCTCCGCCCGCCCCTCATCAGCAGCCGCCGCAACCCACGCCTCCCACTCAGCCGGGTACAACCGCACCGCGACCACCTTGCCGCGTTTCCCCGTCGCCGGCCCTTCCGCCGGCACCTCGCCGGCCACCGGCACAGCCGGCCCACCCATCTCACTCACCCACACCACCCACCTTCCCGCCCCGGCCGGGGCGGATGTCTTTCCCCGACGTGAGCGCAGCGAACCAGGGGCGAGGTGATCAGCCAGTAACACGAAGCGCCAGCGGAGAGTTACTCTGATCATACCTCGCATCGCGGTTGGGTCGGGTGTCGTGGCATCGTCGAGCCGCAGGCGAGACGGCACGCACCACGACACCAGCCGCAGGGCCAACGCGCCGCCAGGCGCGTACCGGCCCGCCGAAGGCGCGGCCGCCCACCAACCCGCACCGGCGCCGCTCGACACCGCGCCGCTCGACACCGCGCCGCTCGATCAGCGTTCTTCACCAGCACACCCCCGGGCAGCCCCCTCCCCTCTTTTTCTTGGCTTCCTGTCCGGGGTGACCACTTCCAGATCAGGGTCACGGCTTGCGTAGGTGGCCGCCACAGGAGCGATCTCAACTCAACCCCTACTTACACACGTCCAACCAGGTTTGAGCTCTCAGCGAAGCTCCCAGAGGCCTGGGCTAACGGACCTCGCTGCGCTCGGACTGAAAGCGCATCCGGTGAAACATCTGACTTGGTTGGGCGTGTCGTACCTGAGCGATCGAGCGCGTAGTGGGAAGGTGGCGGTCATGAGCGCGGCTGGCGAGTGGGATCAGCTCTGGTTGCCGCTATGGCCCCTGGCCTCCGATGAGCTCCTAGCGGGGGTGTACCGGATGGCCCGTGGCGACGCGATGCAGCGCCGGTACGTCGAGGCCAACCCGCACGCCCTGTCCAACCTGCTGGTGGTCGACGTCGACCACCCCGACTCCGCGCTCCGCGCGCTGTCGTCGACCAGCTCGCACCCCGCCCCTACCGCCGTGGTCGAGAACCCCGCCAATGGGCACGCGCACGTCGTGTGGGCACTAGCCGAACCGGTAACCCGCACCGAGTACGCCCACCGCAAACCCCTCGCGTACGCCGCCGCCGTCACCGAAGGCCTACGCCGCGCCGTGGACGGCGATAAGGGCTACTCGGGGTTGATGACCAAGAACCCCGCACACGACTCCTGGGAAACCCACTGGCTCGGCGGCCAGCTGCGCACCCTAGGCCAACTGGCCCAGGGCCTGGGCGGCAACATGCCCGCCCCCGGCTGGAACCGCACCCGGCGCGCTGCTCCGGTCGGCCTCGGGCGTAACTGCACCCTGTTCGAAACCGCCCGCCACTGGGCCTACCGCGAGGTCCGCCACCACTTCGGGGACGCACCCGGCCTGGGCGCGGCGATCGCGGAGGAAACCGCGCTGCGAAACCTCGACTTCAGCGAGCCACTGCCTGCCTCCGAGGTCCGCGCGATCGCCAGCTCGATCACTCGGTGGATCACCACCAAATCCCGCATGTGGCACGACGGCGCAGCCACCTACGAGGCCACCTTCACCGCGATCCAGTCCGCACGCGGCCGCAGATCACGGACCGTGACGGAGAAGATGAGAGCGGCGAACACAGCCCACGGATTTCAACCGATCGCGTCAGCCCGTACTCGCCTTAGCACCGAAGGGATCATCTGATGGTTGCCGAGCAGCCCCAACGCCGGAAGATGACCGCCAAGGAAGCCGCCGCACGGCTCGGGGTCTCCGTTCGCACTGTTCAACGCATCGTCGCGGAGCCGCGCGAGGAATATCTCGCCCGCGCGGCCGCTCTGCGCGAGCAAGTCCTCCAACTCCGGGAGGTCGAGAAGCTGCCCTATAAGGAGATCTCCGAGCGGCTCGGCATCCCCGCCAGCAGCGCCCGCCGCATCATCGCCGAGTCTCGTAAGCAGCAGCGCCGTCTCAGCTCCGGACCAACTCAGGCCGCTAGTTGATAAGTAGCTGAATGCCCCCTTGCGACAGTTGAGTTTTCAGTAGTCGCGGTTATCGGTACCTGGTGCCAGACTCGGGGACTGCGGGCCGAGGAAGAGATGGCTGAGCACCTGGGGCCTGGCGGCGGCAAGCACGGCCTCGCCGTTGGCGCAGTCAAGAGCAACAACTGGAAGGGGAGCAAGTTGAACAAGACGATCATTGCCGGGAGGCGGGTGCTGGCAGTTTTGACAGCATCCTTGCTGTTGGGGCTAGGGGCGACGTGCGAAGCATCAGCCACGGCGGCCGTCACTACCAAATCCGCGCCGACGGCCCTCGCAGCCGGAAACGACTACTACGTGGTTGGAACTTGGTATAAATCGCAGGCAAGTTGCGCCTCCTACGCCGGCTGTCGATGCCGTCTGAATACTGACCCCGTGGTGCCGACTGAAAGTTGACCCCTGTCTCGGCACTCTGGGCGGGTGATGAGTGTGGAGGACTGGGCGGAGATCCGCCGGTTGCATAACGGCGAGGGTG
>NZ_LVCF01000017.1 GCF_001594145.1 Branchiibius sp. NY16-3462-2
AAATGCTTTCAGGGCCACCGTGTGGTGGCCCTGAAAGGGAAGGGTTGTTCGGCGGTGTCCTACTCTCCCACACTCTCACGGGTGCAGTACCATCGGCGCTGAAGGGCTTAGCTTCCGGGTTCGGGATGTTTCCGGGCGTTTCCCGCTTCGCTATGACCGCCGTAACCTGGTGAAACATGGTTACGCTCCACTTGTTTTTCCCTGTCCCGGTGTGTTGTGGCCGGGGGTTGGGTTGTGGGGTGTTGTTTCAGATTCGCATAGTGGACGCAAGCAGTTCGCTTTAAGAAGTGTTTTCTGTGTGTTTTGGTTTGTTGCCGCACTGCACACCTGGGTGGGTGTGGTGTGGTCAAGTTGTTGGCTTATTAGTACCGGTCAGCTCCACACATTGCTGTGCTTCCACGTCCGGCCTATCAACCCAGTCGTCTAGCTGGGAGCCTTCACACCGTGTTGGTGATGGAAACCTGATCTTGGAGCGTGCTTCCCGCTTAGATGCTTTCAGCGGTTATCACTTCCGAACGTAGCTAATCAGCGGTGCCCCTGGCGGGACAACTGACACACCAGAGGTTCGTCCATCCCGGTCCTCTCGTACTAGGGACAGGTCTCCTCAAGTTTCCTACGCGCGCAGCGGATAGGGACCGAACTGTCTCACGACGTTCTAAACCCAGCTCGCGTACCGCTTTAATGGGCGAACAGCCCAACCCTTGGGACCTACTCCAGCCCCAGGATGCGACGAGCCGACATCGAGGTGCCAAACCATGCCGTCGATATGAGCTCTTGGGCAAGATCAGCCTGTTATCCCCGGGGTACCTTTTATCCGTTGAGCGACGGCGCTTCCACAAGCCACCGTCGGGTCACTAGTCCCCACTTTCGTGTCTGCTCGACATGTCTGTCTCACAGTCAAGCTCCCTTGTGCACTTACACTCAACACCTGATTGCCAACCAGGCTGAGGGAACCTTTGGGCGCCTCCGTTACTCTTTGGGAGGCAACCGCCCCAGTTAAACTACCCACCAGGCACTGTCCCTGAACCAGATCATGGTCCGAGGTGAGGAGCCCAGAACGACCAGAGTGGTATTTCAACGTTGACTCCACCACCACTAGCGTGGCGGCTTCATAGTCTCCCACCTATCCTACACAAGCCGTACCGAACACCAATACCAAGCTATAGTAAAGGTCCCGGGGTCTTTCCGTCCTGCTGCGCGTAACGAGCATCTTTACTCGTAGTGCAATTTCGCCGAGTTCGCGGTTGAGACAGTGGAGAAGTCGTTACGCCATTCGTGCAGGTCGGAACTTACCCGACAAGGAATTTCGCTACCTTAGGATGGTTATAGTTACCACCGCCGTTTACTGGCGCTTAAGTTCTCAGCTTCACACTTACGTGTTAACCGGTCCCCTTAACGTTCCAGCACCGGGCAGGCGTCAGTCCGTATACATCGAATTACTTCTTCGCACGGACCTGTGTTTTTAGTAAACAGTCGCTTCTCCCTGGTCTCTGCGGCCCTCCCCCCTAGCAGGCAAGCTGCTTCAGGGTTGGGGCCCCCCTTCTCCCGAAGTTACGGGGGCATTTTGCCGAATTCCTTAACCACGATTCACTCGATCGCCTTAGTATTCTCTACCTAACCACCTGAGTCGGTTTAGGGTACGGGCGGCTCGGACCTCGCTAGAAGTTTTTCTAGGCAGCATAGGATCACCCTACTTCCCACATTCGTGGTCACTATCAAGCCTCACCCTTGGATGATCGGCGGATTTGCCTACCGATCGGGCTGCGCTCTTAGACGTGGACAACCATCGCCACGCGGAGGCTACCTTCCTGCGTCACTCCCTTGCTTACCTACTACGAGATCGGGTCCCACGCTCCCCAACCACACCATCACCCGAAGGTGACGGAACGTGACTGGTTCGGGTGGTTAGCATCCCTCGCCTCGATATGGGCGGTCCTTCGCCGGTTCCGGAATATCAACCGGATGTCCATCGACTACGCCTGTCGGCCTCGCCTTAGGTCCCGACTTACCCAGGGCAGATGAGCTTGACCCTGGAACCCTTGGTTATTCGGCGGACGGGTTTCTCACCCGTCATTCGCTACTCATGCCTGCATTCTCACTCGTGTCACCTCCACCCCTGGTTCACACCGGGACTTCACTGGTGACACGACGCTCCCCTACCCAACCACACCCCTGAACAACCAGAACAAGTCTGGTCACTAGGGAAGTGTGTGATTGCCACAGCTTCGGTGGTGTGCTTGAGCCCCGCTACATTGTCGGCGCGGAATCACTTGACCAGTGAGCTATTACGCACTCTTTAAAGGGTGGCTGCTTCTAAGCCAACCTCCTGGTTGTCACAGCAACTCCACATCCTTTCCCACTTAGCACACGCTTAGGGACCTTAGCTGGTGATCTGGGCTGTTTCCCTCTCGACGACGAAGCTTATCCCCCGCCGTCTCACTGCCACGCTCTCACTTACCGGCATTCGGAGTTTGGCTGACGTCAGTAACCTGGTGAGGCCCATCAGCCATCCAGTAGCTCTACCTCCGGCAAGAAACACGTGACGCTGCACCTAAATGCATTTCGGGGAGAACCAGCTATCACGGAGTTTGATTGGCCTTTCACCCCTACCCACAGCTCATCCCCTCCATTTTCAACTGAAGTGGGTTCGGTCCTCCACACCGTCTTACCGGCGCTTCAACCTGGCCATGGGTAGATCACTCCGCTTCGGGTCTAGACCCAGCGACTCAAACGCCCTCTTCGGACTCGCTTTCGCTACGGCTTCCCCACACGGGTTAACCTCGCCACTGAGCACTAACTCGCAGGCTCATTCTTCAAAAGGCACGCCATCACCCAACCCCCAACGGGGCAGGCCCTGACGGATTGTAAGCACACGGTTTCAGGTACTATTTCACTCCCCTCCCGGGGTACTTTTCACCTTTCCCTCACGGTACTAGTCCGCTATCGGTCACCAGGGAATATTTAGGCTTAGCAGGTGGTCCTGCCAGATTCACACGAGATTCCTCGAGCCCCGTGCTACTTGGGAAAAACGTTCAGGCAGTCACACATGTTTCGTCTACGGGACCACCACCCTCTACGGTGCACCATTCAAGATGCTTCGACTACACGCGCGATTTATCACTACCCACCACAGTGTCAGCTGCAGTACAACGCATCCCACAACCCCCACGCCGCAACCCCTGACAGGTATCACACAACGCAGGTTTAGCCTGATCCGCTTTCGCTCGCCACTACTCACGGAATCACTATTGTTTTCTCTTCCTGCGGGTACTGAGATGTTTCACTTCCCCGCGTTCCCTCCACACACCCTATACATTCAGGTGCAGGTGACTGGACATAACTCCAGCCGGGTTTCCCCATTCGGCAACCCTCGGATCAGCCCGTTTATCGACTCCCCGAGGCTTATCGCAGATTACTACGGCCTTCATCGGTTCCTGGTGCCAAGGCATCCACCGTGCGCCCTTAAAAACTTGACCACCACCCACACACACGTGCAGGCAGCAACCAAAATTCACAAAGACACTATAAAAACAAGATGCTCGCGTCCACTATGCAATTCTCAAACAACACACACACCACACCACCAACCCCAGAAACCAGCCCAGGACCAGCAGCATGCGTGCCACACCAGAAAAAACACCGAACACCCCACACCCCCCAACAACGGAAGGCCCAGAACGCCCTGACGTGTTTCTTCAGGACCCAACAGTGTGCCGAAACCCCCACACCACACCCACCAACACCACCAACCCTCCACGCCCAGTCCCTCACAGGACCTGGCAGTACTAGTTGGTCGAGCCGGCACTCGTGGTCACGAGGCACCATGATTGATGTTCCACCCTTGAGCAACACCCACCACACAACCCACCACCCACAAACGGGCACCGGTGTTGGTGATGCAAGTGTCTTCTCTACACCCGGTGAACCCCTGCACGAAGACAGGGCGGGTGAGTGCTCCTTAGAAAGGAGGTGATCCAGCCGCACCTTCCGGTACGGCTACCTTGTTACGACTTAGTCCCAATCGCCAATCCCACCTTCGACCACTCCCCCCGGAAAAACCGGTTAGGCCGTGGGCTTCGGGTGTTACCAACTTTCGTGACTTGACGGGCGGTGTGTACAAGGCCCGGGAACGTATTCACCGCAGCACTGCTGATCTGCGATTACTAGCGACTCCGACTTCATGGGGTCGAGTTGCAGACCCCAATCCGAACTGAGACTCGTTTTAAGGGATTCGCTCCACCTCACAGTATCGCAACCCTCTGTACGAGCCATTGTAGCATGCGTGAAGCCCAAGACATAAGGGGCATGATGATTTGACGTCATCCCCACCTTCCTCCGAGTTGACCCCGGCAGTCTCCCATGAGTCCCCACCATTACGTGCTGGCAACATGGAACGAGGGTTGCGCTCGTTGCGGGACTTAACCCAACATCTCACGACACGAGCTGACGACAACCATGCACCACCTGTACACCAGCCAAAAAGGCTCACACATCTCTGCATGATTCCGGTGTATGTCAAGCCTTGGTAAGGTTCTTCGCGTTGCATCGAATTAATCCGCATGCTCCGCCGCTTGTGCGGGCCCCCGTCAATTCCTTTGAGTTTTAGCCTTGCGGCCGTACTCCCCAGGCGGGGCGCTTAATGCGTTAGCTACGGCACGGAACCCGTGGAATGGATCCCACACCTAGCGCCCAACGTTTACGGCATGGACTACCAGGGTATCTAATCCTGTTTGCTCCCCATGCTTTCGCTTCTCAGCGTCAGTAGTGGCCCAGAGACCTGCCTTCGCCATCGGTGTTCCTCCTGATATCTGCGCATTTCACCGCTACACCAGGAATTCCAGTCTCCCCTACCACACTCTAGCCTGCCCGTACCCACTGCAGACCCGGAGTTAAGCCCCGGGCTTTCACAGCAGACGCGACAAACCGCCTACAAGCTCTTTACGCCCAATAATTCCGGACAACGCTCGCACCCTACGTATTACCGCGGCTGCTGGCACGTAGTTAGCCGGTGCTTCTTCTCCACCTACCGTCACCCCGAAGGGCTTCGTCAATGGCGAAAGGAGTTTACAACCCGAAGGCCGTCATCCCCCACGCGGCGTCGCTGCATCAGGCTTTCGCCCATTGTGCAATATTCCCCACTGCTGCCTCCCGTAGGAGTCTGGGCCGTGTCTCAGTCCCAGTGTGGCCGGTCGCCCTCTCAGGCCGGCTATCCGTCAAAGCCTTGGTAAGCCATTACCCCACCAACAAGCTGATAGTCCGCGAGCCCATCCTCCACCACAAAAGCTTTCCACCACACACCATGCGATGCGCAGTCATACCCGGTATTAGACCCCGTTTCCAAGGCTTATCCCAAAGTGAAGGGCAGGTTACTCACGTGTTACTCACCCGTTCGCCACTCATCCACACCAGCAAGCTGGTGCTTCAGCGTTCGACTTGCATGTGTTAAGCACGCCGCCAGCGTTCGTCCTGAGCCAGGATCAAACTCTCCGCAAAAAAACAGAAAATCCAAAAACTGGCAATCAAACTCGACAAGAGCACCCAACGTCAAAAACGTCAGGCAACAATTATTCGCTGACAACCAATCAAAAAACAATTGGCATCAATCACTCGACACACTATTGAGTTCTCAAGAAACACGC
>NZ_LVCF01000018.1 GCF_001594145.1 Branchiibius sp. NY16-3462-2
GGCGGCTTGCTGCCCGGGGCGAGCCCGGTGACGTACGCCGCGGCGTACGTCACCGCCACACCCACCAGGACCAGGGCGCTCACGATGGCGATGAGGGTACGGCGCTCGCGGCGTCGCCGGGCGCGCTCCAGTCCGGTGATCGGTCGGTTGGCCGGCATCAACGGTCCCGGCGTCAGAGAACGAGCACTCGCGCGTGCAGCACGGGTCGTTGTTGGAGCGCGGCGCGCAGCGCCCGGTGCAGTCCGTCCTCGAGGTAGAGCTCACCGTTCCACTGCACGACGTGAGCGAAGATGTCGCCGTAGAACGTGGAGTCCTCCGACAACAGGGCACCCAGGTCGAGGGTTCGCTTGGTGGTGATCAACTCATCGAGACGGACCATGCGCGGAGTGATATCACGCCAGTCCCTCGGGGTCACGAGGTCGTGCGGAGGGTAGGGGCGGCCCTCCCCGACAGCCTTGAAGATCACTGCCAGATTGTACGAACCCAGCCCGGCGTTGTCCGAGGTGACACGCAGATCGGTCGCTAGTCTCGTGTGGTGACCAACGACTCAACGCCCGAAGCGACGCCTGAGGCGGCGGAGCCAGCCACCCAGCCGGAGCCGGCGGCCGCGCCGGAGACACCGCCGCAGGAGCCGCAGTGGATCGCCACGGTCGACGCCGGATACAAGACCGACGGCGCAGCCCTCGGGCTAGGGCCGGCGCTCTTCGACGGGACGATCTACCCCGAGGCCATCGTGCGGATCCCGTTGTCCACGTTGAACCGGCACGGTCTGGTCGCCGGTGCGACAGGAACCGGCAAGACCAAAACCCTCCAGGTGATGGCCGAGCAGTTGTCTCTACACGGCGTACCCACCTTCATTGCGGACATCAAAGGCGACGTCTCGGGTGTCGCCAGCCCCGGCGAGTCGAACGAGAAGATTCTGGCGCGCACGGCTGCCCTCGGGCAGAAGTGGACACCCACGGCGTACCCGACGGAGTTCTTCTCCCTCGGCGGTCAGGGCAAGGGGATTCCGATCCGGGCCACGGTCAGTGACTTCGGACCGACGCTGCTGTCAAAGGTGCTGGGGCTCAACGCAACTCAGGAATCCAGCCTCGGACTGATCTTCCACTTCGCGGACAGCAAGGGCTGGCTGCTGCTGGACATCAAGGACCTCACGGCGGTCATCCAGTACCTACTGTCGGATGAGGGCAAGGCAGAACTGAAGGGCCTCGGCGGTCTGTCGTCGGCGACGGCGGGGGTGATCCTGCGCAACCTGATCGCGTTCACCGACCAGGGCGCGGACGTGTTCTTCGGCGAACCGCAGTTCCAGACGGCCGATCTGCTGCGCCTGGCGCCGGACGGTCGTGGGCTGATCAACGTGCTGGAACTGCCGGCGGTCGGTGACAAGCCGGCGTTGTTCTCGACTTTCCTGATGTGGCTGCTGGCGGATCTGTTCCAGGAACTGCCGGAGGTGGGGGACCTGGACAAGCCGAAGCTCGTCTTCTTTTTCGACGAGGCGCATCTGCTCTTCAACGATGCGTCCAAGGCGTTCCTGGCCTCGATCGAGCAGACCGTGAAGCTGATCCGTTCCAAGGGCGTCGGCATCTTCTTCGTCACGCAGGTTCCAAAGGACGTTCCGGCAAATGTGTTGGCGCAGTTGGGAAGTCGCGTGCAACACGCAATGCGTGCGTTCACTCCGGACGATGCCAAAGCACTGAAGGCGACCGTCAGCACCTTCCCGCACAGTGACTACGACCTGTCGAAGCTGCTGACCGAGCTCGGCACCGGTGAAGCTGTGATCACGGTGCTGTCGGAGAAGGGTGCGCCGACCCCGGTCGCGTGGACCCGGATCATCGCTCCCCAGTCACTGATGGCGCCTTCACCGGACGCGACTGTGGATGCAGTCGTCTCGGCATCCCAGCTGGCACCCAAGTACCGCGACGCGGTCGACCGGGAATCGGCGTACGAGATCCTCTCGAGCCGGGCGGCAGCAGGCGCAACCGCAGATGGCGCTCAGACCGCGCCGGCCCAACCCGCAGCCACCGCCCAGCCCGCCCAACCCGCTTCGAAGAAGCAGCCGAAACCCGAGCCCTCGGCGCTGGATCAGGTGTTGAACTCGGCGCCGATGAAGTCGGCGATGCGCTCGGCGGGAACGGTGATCGGGCGCGAACTGTCGCGGACGATCTTCGGGACGTTGCTGCGGAAGTAACTCAGCAGGAGGAGTTGCTAGGGCTGGGCTTCGGCGTCGCCTGGGCGACCGGGACCAGGCCGTCCCACTTGTTACCCAGGGTCAGGTCGACGACGGTGCCCGACCGGTCGTCCTCCACCATCCGAGAACCCTTGATCTGTAGGGCAACTCGGCGGGCGTACGGCTCACCCTCCTTGCCGAAGAGCACAACCGCGGTGTCATTGGGCCAGAAGTGACCGGCAGGATCGTTGCCGGTGTTCAACACCTTGAAACCGCGGTCCGTGAACTGTTTGGCGACCTCGCTGGCCAGCCCTGTCACGGCGGTGGTGTTGTAAACGTTCAGCTGAACCCTGCTTGCAGCAGGAGGTGGCACCGGGATCAGCGCGAACTTGGACCCGAGCACCAGGTCGACCGACGGATCCACCCGGTCGTCCTGGACCAGCTGCGGGTTCTTGACCTGCTGGGCCAAGGTCAGCGCGACCTGCTGGCCGACGGAGCCGTAGATGATCATCGCGTAGGGCGCCGGGGTTGAGTCGCCGGTGTAGTTGCCTGCACTGAGCACCCGGAACTGGCGGGCCCGCAACTCGATGGCGACGTCCTGGGCGAGACCACCGGTGTCACTGGCGTTGAAGACGCGCACCGGGATGGTGTTGGCGGCGATCGCTGCCGTGGGTTTGGGCAGGGGCCTGCAGGAGTTCGTGGCGGTCGCCGACGCCTTGGGCGCATCCGAGGAACTACATGCCGTCACCACGGAGCATGCGAGCAGGGCGACAAGCACGGCCGACGCCGCCCCTGTGCCCTTCACCTGCATACCCGAGACCTCCGGGGCTCATCGTAGATAGGCCCACCTGTGAATCCGCGCTCCATCCGCATCGCGGAAGGAGGAACGTGACGCAGTCGTTACGGTTCACCGGCGTAGGTTCGGTGCGTGGACGCGCAACTCCTCTCAGCGGGCTCGGCGCTGGCCACGCGGGGTCGGGCGCTCCTGGGGATCACCGGGCCCCCGGGAGCGGGTAAGTCCACAATCGCCCAGTCCCTGGTCGCTGACCTGCAGCGCGCGCACGGACCTGGCTACGCGGCGTACGTTCCGATGGACGGGTTCCACCTCGGTGACCAGGCGTTGAGCGCGCTGGGTTTGCTCGACCGCAAGGGGGCGCCAGAGACGTTCGACGCCGATGGGTACGCCGCGGTGCTGGCCCGGGTGCGTACGGCGAGTGGCCCGGTTTACGTGCCGAGTTTCTCCCGGGTGCTCGAGCAGCCCATCGCGGCCGACCTGATCGTGCCGGGCTCAGCCCGGTTGGTCGTGACGGAGGGCAACTACCTGCTGCAGTGGCCGGCGGTGCGGGCGGTGCTGGACGAGGTGTGGTTCGTGCAGGTGGAGCCCTCCCTGCGGCGTGAGCGGTTGGTCGCGCGGCACGTGGCGTTCGGGAAAACGCCTGCCGCAGCGAGCGATTGGGTACGCCGAGTGGATGAGCCTAATGCGGACCTGATCTGCGCGTCGGCGCACCTGGCGGATCGCTTCATCGACGGTAACCTCGTCGGCAGCTGACCACTCGGCGTACCTTCTGATGGGTCAGACGAAGATCATCCCGCCATCCACCAGGATCGACTGACCGGTGATGTAGTCCGAGTCCGGGCCGGCGAGGAACGAGACCAGCTTGGCCACATCATCACCGGTTGATACCCGGCCGAGGGTGATCCCGGCGGCCATCGCCTTCATCGACTCGCCCTTTCCCATGTGGTTGATCTCCCCCAGGTCGTGGTCGATCTCCTCCCACATGGTGGTGTCGACGATGCCGGGGCAATAGGCGTTCACCGTGATCTTGTGCGGCGCCCACTCCTGGGCCGCGGCCTGGGTGAGGGCGCGCAACGCGAACTTCGACGAGCAGTAGACGCCAAGCAACGGGAAGCCCTTGTGCGCGGCGATGGACGCCGCGCCGATGATCTTGCCACCGGTGCCCTGATCGATCATCTGCCGTGCCGCTTCGGTGTAACACAGGAACGCGCCCCGAGAGTTGACCGCGAGGACCTTGTCGAACTCCTCCGGTGTGACGTCGAGCAGTGCTTTGGTCTGGGCGATGCCGGCGTTGGCAACCATCACATCGAGGGAACCCAACTGGGTCGCCGTGTCGGTGACCAGTGCGCGAACCGAGTCGTGGTCGGACACGTCGCCGGTGAGCGCAATAGCTCGCACCCCAGTGGATTCCAGCTTGGAACGGGTCTCTTCAAGTGCCTCAGCCATGGACGGCAGGTCGGATACGGCGACATCGTGGCCGTCTTCGGCGAGGCGGGTGGCGATGGCCTGACCGATACCGCGGGCGGCACCGGTCACGTGGGCGACAGTCATGACGAACTCCTCATTGAGTGACGTGGGGCTTGTCACGCTAGGAGCGTTGTCAGGGCGGCAACAGGGTTGCATGCGGTTGCACTGCGCACGTCGTGGTGCAGTTGGTGCCGCGAACAGGGCTTCGTGGGCTTCCGGCTGGCCCTCGTGGTGCAGTTTGTGCCGCAAAAGGGAGTTGCAGCACTTTGGCGGAGGATGGGGGATTCGAACCCCCGAGAGCTTTCACTCAACACGCTTTCCAAGCGTGCGCACTAGGCCACTATGCGAATCCTCCAGGCGACGCACGATGCTACCCGCCGGGGAGCGATGCGCCGAATTGAGGCGGCGAGCAAGCGCGAGCGGAGGTTGTCGCGAGCGCAGCGAGGGGCGGCCGGAGCGGAGTGCGCAGCGAGCGCCTCGGTGAGGATTGAGGCGGCGAGCAAGCGCGAGCGGAGGTTGTCGCGAGCGCAGCCACGCCGATTTTGGAGCTATCGACGTTCTGCAGGTGGAACTCGCTGGCAGTTTCACGCGGTCGTTGCAACACCGTCGGTTTCTGGTGGCGTTGAGAGTATCTGATGGAGAGCTTCGGCGGGTGTTGCCCATTCCAGGGTTTGGCGGGGTCGAGTGTTCAGCAGGTCAGCGAC
>NZ_LVCF01000019.1 GCF_001594145.1 Branchiibius sp. NY16-3462-2
ACGCCAAGATCCGCGCGTTCATCACCGGCTGGAACGACCGCAAACACCCCTTCGTCTGGACAAAGACCGCAGACGACATCCTCAAGAAAGCCAACCGTCAGAAGACTTCAAACGCAGCGCACTAGTACTTTCATTGGCCTTCCTGGAAGGCGAAAACGGGATCGATCCTGGCATCGTCAAGGACATCTGGCGGGCTACGCGGCGGGGCACGAGCTGGTCCCAAGCTGTTAGCAGCTATGTGGATGCTCTCGCTGCGCTGGGTCGGGTTGGGTTGATCCGCCCCAACCGCAACGAGGTATTTGTTCATAAACATGTGGCACGAACTCTCATCGAGCAAGCGGATCCCCGCGAGCGGTCGCAGGCCGTCTTCGTGGCCGCCAGCTCCTTGGAGAGGCACGTGCGCCTGACGGGGCAAGCGGGTGAGGTGACTAATATGGGGACTTTCCGCATGACGCTCGGTCATATCTTGTCCATTGCGGACTGGACGGAGACTCTAACACCCACAACGTGGCCGAAAGTGTTCAGCTGGCCACTATGGATGTCACGCTTGTCTGCCTCGATAGCTCTCGCTTCGGTGGCTGGGCGATTGTTAGAGCGGGGGGATGAGAAGGATGCCCAGATATCAGCGGCTCGGGCGTTCGACCTTGCTCGTTCTGCGTTCCCGTACGCGATGGGGTTTTATCCGCCTGAAGCAGCCCGAGCTATGACCGCCGTGTCCTACACGGCGTGCGCCGCTGCCACCACCTGCCGCCGAGCTGGAGACATTGCCGAGGCTACGGAGATCCTAGAGTGGGCGCTTAGCGTTCTCCGGTTTAGGCGCTGGGATTTAACTGCCTTGCGGCTGCCAGTGGTGACGCTTCGAGCTCTGCAGTTTCTTGCGACAGAGCAGCCCGAGCCTGCGTTTGACCTTCTCTCGAGCGAGATGCGTACGCGTGGCTTTAGACGACTCCGTGCCGAGAGCGAAGAACGGATTCAGGCAGAGCGAATTCTTGCGGAGGCCCGTCAATTGATTCAGGAGAGAGCCTGAGTAGGAGATGCGTCAGGGTTCACGGCTGGGTTCTGCGCTTCCCCGGCAGGCGTTCCGTGAGATAGATCCGCCCCGTGTGGCGAAAGGTGGGCTCAAGGATGTCGATGTCCAAGTCCGTTGCATTTGTCGACTCTCGTACCTGATGGCCTATTTGACGCGGCTAGTAGGAAACTCCCCGCGTGTGCAAAGTACGCCGCGTGTCGCGTGCAGTCTTCGATGATTCTCGACAAGTAGTGTCGAGATGCAGCGAAGATGAGATTTTGGTGGGCGGTATCTGAGATAAACCGAACGTTATGGCTTGGTTGCCGCATGCTGGAATACCCTATGGGATCTGTGTGCCGATCCAGTCGGCTCGCGGGACCCGTGCACGCGCATTGCGGTGGGGTGACCTGCGTTGCTCACCATGATGTGACCCGAATGTCCGGCCTCGATCATTGCCCCCGCGCGGGCTGACACCGTCCCAGCTGAAACGGTTGTACCTCAGACTCAATCGAGGAGGGCATCCTCCACTAACGTCGGAGGATGCCCCGGGTGCATCTGATGTTTGGGCTCGCCGGATCGGGCAAGTCCACCCTCGCGCGCGAATTGACCAGTGGCGGCAGCGGCGTCCGGTTCACACTCGATGAATGGATGATCAGGCTAGAACCCGAAGTGAGCATCGACTCGGCGGAGTACGGGCCTAAGGCGGACCGGGCCCGAGATCTGATCTGGTCGGTGGCCCAGCAGGTACTAGCCACCGGCGCCGACGTCGTCCTGGACTGGAACAGTTGGTCAGTCGAACGACGCGCATGGGCGGCGCAACGCGCTCACGCGGTCGGCGCCGTTGTAATCGTCCACAAGCTCAGTACCAGCATCGCGGAGGCAAGGGTTTGCCCCCGGTTTGGTTGACACCTGACTTGTGAGGATCGTGGTCCTCGCTGGAAGGATGTTCACCATGCCCAAGCCGTATCCGAAGGAGTTCCGCGACGACGTCGTGGCAGTGGCCCGCAAGG
>NZ_LVCF01000020.1 GCF_001594145.1 Branchiibius sp. NY16-3462-2
CCTCGGTCGCCGACACTGTCACCAACTCACGCGCTTGCTCATCAGACATGACGCGATCTTCCTTCCAGACCCCACCTCCGGCAGGGACCTCACGCCACGCCACTTACACAAAGTTCCGGACAGACCCGCTTCGCGACCGCGGTACCGGTCAGATTGTTCCCGGAGGTGTAGTTCAACACTGACGCGGTCGGCCGTGCCTGGTCACTGGGGTAGGCGGTCATGAAACCCCCGGCGTTGTTGTGGGCTTCGGTCAATGACACCACCACCGCGACAACATTCTTGCTGTTGGGCACGACAATGGTGGAGTTCACGGTTGCGCCACGCCCCGGCACCGAGATAGTCGACCCGGGCGTCATTTTAGCTTGCTTAGCGTTCAACCCGGTCGAGGTGGCCAGGATGCGGGTCGGGGTAACTGGCACGAAGTAGTCCTGCGCGTCATTATCCGGGGTCAAGTAATACCCCTCCACATCCACGATCACGTGCGTGGTGCCCGCGTTGTTGTAGATGTTTAGTTTGCCGTCACTGGTCAAACCAGTTTGTACCATCGCTCCCGCATCCTGACCCGAGGCAATATTCACCACCGATGTCGACGGCGCCGAGCCAGCGCCCCACGCCCGCAGGAATGAGGTCGCCGACGCCTGCGCACCGGTGATGTTCACCACCACCGCCGATACCCCGGCGGTCGGAATACCGCCCTGGCCCGTGACCTGCACCGCACGGGTCTCTCCCGCCGCCCACTTCGCCGCTGAGGTGCCCGTCCCGTACCGAGAATCGACGATCCGGGTCGGTGTCAACGGCACGAACGTGCCCCCAGCACTCGTGGCTTGGTTGTTGTCGTAATACCCGTTGATGTCAACGATCAGGTGGGCCGAACCCGTGTTGTTGAAAATGGAGACCTGCCCGTTCGCGCCGACAGGGACGATCACCGCGTTCGAAACACTGACCCCGGCCGGCACGTCCAGCTGAGACACCGCCGGCTTCGTCGCGCCCGCCGCCCACGCCGTGAACCAGGTGTCCGCAGTCGCACCCGTTCCACCGATAGTCAGCGAAACCGCCGACACCCCTGAGGTCGGAACACCGGCAATACCACTCACCGTCACATTACGGGTCTCACCCGCCGCCAACGCCCCGCCCGACGAACGAGTGTCCATCAACCGGGTCGAGGTGACCGGGATGTACTCCCCGGCCGCGACCGGGGTGTCCGCGTCCGCGTGCGGCGGAGCCACACAATCCAAGCCGACGACAGCAGCCATCACCATCAGCATTGCGAACGACAACCACCGCATCGACCAAGCGCGCATTCCCCGAAGCCCTTCAGTCACGCCCGGCCACCACACGGCAGCAACTCAGGCAGCACACAACCTGGCAGTAACCTGGCCCCACTCTGAGGCTGCGCGGACTCACGGCGTGTCGGCGCCAACCCCAACAGTCGACCGAAGCCAGTCGTCAATCTGTTAGCGGAGTACATCGCAAATTGCCTGTGCAGCAACGAAATCGAGCGACCGTAACGATCCGCGCAATGTGACTCGACACCGTCTCCACCTCACGAAACAAACCAGCACCGGACGACCGTTCCCGACATATTGGTAGGTGGTGTTCAGGTCGCGCCCAGGAAGACGGAGCCCGAACCCACCGGAGCCTTCAATCCCGGGGCTATCCGAAAATCAGCTTTCCAGACCTCATGGTTAGTCCTGCCCTGCGGTGGGCCAGTGGCCCTCGAAGACCGACGCGAACACGTTCAGTGCCGGCTGCCGTCGCATGGTCCATGTGCCTGTCCCCGTAGGCTAGGAATAGCGTGCACTGCTCCCAGGCGTTGTCTCAAGCCTGATCAGCCCGGGGTAACGCTGCCCCCACCCGTCGGCGAACTTGTCGAACTCGGCCCTGGCCGCTGCCGCGGCGGTGTACACGAGCTTCAACTCCCGGGCGATCTGGTCCCAGTACTTACGGGAGGTCGGCCGAAAACTGTTGCGCAGCAGTTGAATGACACGGGTCTGCACGATCGCACCAAGCCAGGTTGGCTCCACGACCTTGGGTTGGCCCATGAGTCCGTCGCAGACCACGGACATCGCGTCGGTGACGCCGCAGTTCTTCAGCTCGGTCAGCACCGCCAGCCAATACTTGGCGCCTTCGCCATCACCAGGGGTGCCGGCCCACAGCTCCAGCACGTGCTTGCACCCATCGACACTGACCCCGATCGCAGCGTAGAACGGGCGGCTAGCGACCTGACCTCACGGACCTTGACCACGATCGCGTCGATGAAGATCGAAGCGTAGATCGCATCCAACGGGCGGGCTGACCACTCGGTCGTCTCTTCGCTGACCTCGTCAGTGATCTGGGCAATCGTGTCCTTGGACACTGAGGCACCCTAGATCTCTTCCAGGCGAGAGCTGATCTCCCCGGTCGTCAGGCCCTTGGCGGTCAGTGAGAGCACCAACGCATCGACACTCGCCATTTTCCGATGGTGCTCGGGCACGATCATCGGCTCGAACGTGCCCGCCCAATCCCGCGGGACGGCGACCCTGGTCGAGATGCTCAAAGCTTCTCGACGGGGGCGTACCGCAGCAGCAGTCGCTTCACCCCGGTGTCGCCACCGAAGTCGATGTGCGCCATCGCGCGCTCGCCCTGGCCCTCCACGCGGATCACGGTGCCCACGCCGAAACTGTCGTGGGTGACCTTGTCACCGGCGTCCAGCGAGATGACCGGCCGGTTGCCCGGCGAGCGCACGCCGGGCCGGGCGGCGAGCCGGGCCACCGCCGGAGTCGACGACGGACGCGAACCAGTGGTCTCGATGCGTTGCCAGTCGATGAGCGACGACGGAATCTCTGAAAGGAAACGCGACGGCGGGTTGTACTGCGGCGATCCCCACGCCGAGCGGACCTGTGCTCGGGAGATGTGCAGGCGCTCGCGGGCCCGGGTGATGCCGACGTAGGCCAACCGGCGCTCCTCGGCCAACTCGTCCTTGTCGCCCAGCGACCGCATATGCGGGAACGTGCCGTCCTCCAGCCCGGTGAGGAAGACCACCGGGAACTCCAGCCCCTTGGCGGTGTGCAACGTCATCAACGTGACGACACCGCGGTCCTCCTGGTCGTCGGCCGGGATCTCGTCGGTGTCAGCGACCAGCGACACCTGCTCCAAGAAGTCCTCAAGTGGGGCGCCAGGATAGTTGGAGTCGAATTCACCTGCGACAGCTACCAGTTCGGCGAGGTTCTCGATCCGGCTCTCATCCTGCGGATCGGGACTCTTGCGCAGTTCGGCCAGATAGCCGCTCTGGTCGAGGATCGCTTCCAGCAGGTCGCTGACCCCGGCGCCGCTCTCGCGGACCTTCTGCAGTGACTCCAGGAGGGCGGTGAACGCCGAGATGGCCGCGACCGAGCGCGTCGCGATTCCGGGCGCATCGGCGGCGCGGCCGAGCGCGGCGATGAACGGAATCCGCTCACGGTCCGCGAGCGCCGCGACAGCGCCCTCGGCACGGTCGCCGATCCCCCGCTTGGGCACGTTGAGGATGCGCCGCAGGTTGACCGTGTCGGTCGGATTCGAGATGACCCGCAGGTAGGCCAGTGCGTCCTTGACCTCACGCCGCTCGTAGAAGCGGGTGCCACCAACCACCTTGTAGGGCAGGCCAACTCGGACGAAGACTTCCTCTAGAGCACGCGACTGCGCGTTGGTGCGGTAGAACACCGCGACGTCACCGGGTCGCACGCCCGCCTCGTCACCCAGCTCGTCGATGGTGCGCGCCACGAAGGACGCCTCGTCGTGCTCGGAGTCCCCGACGTAACCGACGATCAGAGAGCCGTCGCCGGCCTCGCTCCACAAGTTCTTCGGGCGACGCTTGTCGTTGCCCGCGATCACGGCGTTCGCAGCTTGCAGAATGTTCTGGGTCGAGCGGTAATTCTGCTCCAGCAGAACGGTTTTCGCGTCCGGGTAGTCCTGCTCGAACTCCTCGATGTTGCGAATCGTGGCACCGCGGAAGGCGTAAATGGACTGGTCGGCGTCACCGACGACGCACAACTCCGCCGGAGGCAACTCGCCCAGCGCAGCATCGGACACGTGCGCCGACACCAGCTCGCGGATCAGGACGTACTGGGCGTGGTTGGTGTCCTGGTACTCATCAACCAGCACGTGCTGGAACCGTCGCCGGTAGTGCTCGGCGACGTCCGGGAAGGCCTGCAGCAGATTGACCACCGTCATGATCAGGTCGTCGAAGTCGAGCGCGTTGGCCTGCCGCAGTCGGCGCTGGTAGGCGGTGTAGGCCTGGGCCAGCATCCGCTCCTGGTGGGTGCCCTCGCTGACCTGACCGGCGTAGGTCTCCTCGTCGATCAACTCGTTCTTGAGGTTGCTGACCTGGTGGCTGAACGACCGCGGCGGGTAGCGCTTGGGGTCCAGGTCCAGATCGCGCACGACCATCGCCATCAGTCGCTGGCTGTCGGCCGCGTCGTAGATCGAGAAGCTGGACTTCAAACCGAGCTTGCCGGCCTCCCGGCGCAGGATCCGCACGCACGCGGAGTGGAAGGTCGAGACCCACATTGCTTTGGCGGCCGGCCCGACCAGTGCTTCGACGCGCTCGCGCATCTCGGCGGCCGCCTTGTTGGTGAAGGTGATCGCCAGGATCTGCCCGGGCTGCGCGTGGCGTTCGGCCAGCAGATAGGCGATCCGGTGTGCCAGCACCCGCGTCTTGCCCGAGCCCGCACCGGCGATGATCAACAGCGGGCCGCCGTGATGCACGACGGCCTCCCGCTGTTGCGGATTGAGACCTGCCAGCAACTCCTCACCGCGGGTCTGCTGCGGCTGGGCCGGTTCGGGCGCCGGGCCGCCGGTGCGCGCCCAGTCCGGCACGCCGCGGTCGTCCACCCCGGTGGGTCGTGGGGAGGCCTGGGTGCCACTGAATCCGGGCAGGGGAAGGTCGTCGAAAAGGCTGCTCATGTCATCTCCCAGGGTACGGCGAGCCGCCGACAACTCCGTGGTTCGGCAGGGTCCGGCGGGGTTTGGGAGGATGCCCCGGTGACCGAGGAACTCTCCCCCGCCGCCCGGGCGGCGCTGACCGCCCGCATCGCCCGCGCCCAACACTGCGACCGAGCCCCGTCAGTGGTGGCCGGGGTGCGCACAACCACCGGGTTGGGATGGACGGGCGCCGTGGGAGACCTGGACGCCGCCGGTACGCCGGCCGGTCCGGACACGGCGTACCGGATCGGCTCGATCACCAAGACGTTCACGGCGGTCCTGGTGATGCAATTGGTCGCCGAGGGGCGGGCCGACCTGACCGACCCCATCACCGCCCGCCTGCCGGAACTGACCGACCTGCCGGACGTCAGCGTGCAGGCGCTGCTGACCCATGGCGCCGGCCTGTACGCCGAGACGGACGGACCGTGGTGGGAACGGTCCGCGGGACTCACCTGGGAGCAACTGATCCCCAGCATCCGCCAGGCGCACATCCCGGCATCCCGGTTCCACTACACGAATGTGGGATTCGCGGTGCTCGGGCAACTCGTGGCCCGGCTGCGCGGGCAGGACTGGCGCCAGGTGTTGCAGGAGCGGATCCTGGACCCGCTGGGGCTGGAGCACACGACGTACGACCGTCCGGCCACCGGTGCGCACGGTCTCGCGGTGCATCCCTATGCCGACCTGGTGCACGCCGAACCCGCGGGCGACACCGGGGCCATGGCCCCGGCGGGTCAGTTGTGGTCGACGGTCGATGACCTGCTCACCTTCGGCCAGTTCCTGGTCCGCGGTGATGCGCAGGTGCTGCCCGAGCAGTTCCGCGAGCGGATGCTGATCCCGACCCTGGTCGACGACGAACCGGGCGAGCGCTGGACGCGTGCCTACGGCCTCGGCGTCGATGTGACCAACCTGGGGACGGCCCGTTACGTCGGGCACGGTGGCTCGATGCCCGGTTTCCAGTCCGCGTTGCGCGCCGATCCCGAATCCGGTGATTGTGCTGTGCTGCTGATGAATTCGACCGCCGGCGTCGACCTGAGCGCGACGGAGCTCATCACTGAACTACGCCGCTACGTGCCGCTGATCCCACCTGCGTGGCAGCCTGCGGGTGAGCACACGGCGGATCTGGATCTCACCGGCACGTGGTTCTGGGGGCCGCGCCCGCACGTCGCAACACTGCACGGAGCCGACCTGATCCTGACACCGGTGGGCTCCGGGCGCGGCGCCCGCTTCGTGCGCCTCGCGCAGGACCGCTGGCTCGGACAGGACGGTTACTTCGCCGGCGAGCCACTGCAGGTGCACGCGCGAGGCGAGCAGTCGGCGTACCTCGATGTTGGTAGTTTCCGTTTCACGCGCACGCCGTACGATCCGGCCAGCGACATTCCCGGCGGAGTCGACGACGCCGGCTGGCACTAGGAGAACCATGGAGCACTTCCTCACCACGATCCCGGTGTGGCTGGTCTACATCGTCGTCGGCGTGGTCGTGATGATCGAGAGCTTCGGCATCCCGGTGCCCGGCGAGATCGTGCTGGTCACCGCGGCGCTGATGTCGTCCAAGCACGAGTTGGCGGTCTCGCCGCACTCGGTGGCGATCGCCGGCGTGCTGGGGGCCGTGATCGGTGACTCGATCGGTTACTGGGTCGGGCGGGAGTACGGCTTCAAGATCTTCGACGTCCTCAAACGCCGGTTCCCCGCGCACTTCAACGACGACACCATCGCCTACGCCGAGCACGTTTTCGACCGGTACGGCATGTGGGCGGTGTTCTTCGGCCGGTTCGTGGCGTTGTTGCGGATCTTCGCCGGGCCGCTGTCCGGTGCGCTCAAAATGCACTACCCACGGTTCCTGATCGCCAACGTCGCCGGCGCGATCTGCTGGGCGGGCGGCACCACCTACGCCGTGTACTACCTGGGCAGGGCCGCGGAGAAATACCTGAGTACTTTCTCGTACGTCGCCCTCGGCATCGCCGTCGTCGTCGCCTTCGGCGCGGGCAAGTTCATGGGGAACGCGATCGACCGCAAGATCGAGGCGTACGCCGAGCAGCGGCGGGCCGAGGGAACCCACCCCGACGTGGCCTGACGGTAACCCGGCGCCCATCCGGCGCCGCCCCTGCGCCGAACCACGGGTATGTCCCGTCGTCGCGCCGCCCTTGCCGGAGTCCTCGCCGCTGCGGTCGCGATGGGGTTGGCCCATCTCCTCGCGGCGGTCCTCAATCCGGCCACCTCGCCGGTCCTGATCATCGGTTCAGCAGTCATCGACCGCACGCCAACCGCCCTGAAGGACTGGGCGATCGAGCACTTCGGCACCAACGACAAGACGGTCCTGCTCGCCTCGGTCGTCGCCGGGACCGTCGTGCTGGCAGCGATCAGTGGGCTGCTGGCGCGGCGGCGACTGGTCTACGGGATCGTGGTGCAGCTGCTGCTGGTGGCCACGGCCGCGGCCGCCACTCTGGAACGTCCGACAGGCTCGTGGCGCGACCTCGCGCCCGCCCTGCTCGCAGCGATCGCCGGACCGCTGGCGCTGACCGGACTGTTCAGGCTGGGCCGGTCCGGCCCCGACGGCTACCCCTCGGGCGCGAACACCCGGCGGGCGTTCCTCGCCGGATCCGGTGCCATCGCGGTCGCTGCCGTCGGGTCCGCCGCCCTGGGCCAGAAGCTTGGTGCTGCAACGGATCCCAGCAACCTCGCACTTCCCAAGGCGCGAAGCCCGCTGCCGGCGTTACCCACCGGCCTGGAGAAGACCTACCGGGACATCACTCCCCTGCGCACCCCCAACGGCGCGTTCTACCGCGTTGACACCGCACTCGCCGTACCCAATCTGGACCGGGACTCCTGGACCCTCACGGTGGAGGGCGACGTCGAGCGGCCGTTCACGATCGACTACCGCGAGCTGATCGGGATGGATCTGATCGAACGCGACATCACGATGACCTGCGTCAGCAACGAGGTCGGCGGCGGTTACGTCGGCGCCGCGCGCTGGCTGGGCGTGCGCACCAAGGACCTGCTGGACCGGGCGGGGGTGAAGGATCCGGGCAAGCCCCAGGCCCAGGTGTTCAGTACGGCGACCGACGGCTTCACGATCAGCACCCCGCTGAGTGCCCTGCTGGACGAGCGGGAAGCACTGCTGGCCATCGGCATGAACGGTGCACCGCTACCTCGCACGCACGGGTTCCCCGCGCGGCTGATCACGCCCGGCCTCTACGGGATGCTGGGCGGCACCAAGTGGGTGACGAAGCTGCGCGTCACGACGTACGGCGACGCGAAAGCCTATTGGACACAGCGGGGTTGGACGACCGACGGCCCGATCAAACCCTCCGCCCGGATCGACACCCCGGCATCCCTGGCCACCGTCAAGGGGCGCACCGTCGTCGGCGGCGTTGCCTGGGCGCAGCGGCACGGGGTCGTGAAGGTGCAGTTGAAGATCGACGAAAAGCCCTGGCAGGACTGCACGTTGGGCCCCGACGTCGGCGTCGACTTCTGGCGGCAGTGGTACTTCATCTGGGACGTCCCCGGCACCGGCCAGCACACGCTGCAGGCCCGGGTCATCTACGGCGACGACCAGACCCAGACCGCCGACCGGGCACCGGTTTTCCCGAGCGGCTCCAGCGGGATCCAGCAACTCGTCGTCATCGGCGGGTGATCGACCCATCCACTCCGGCATCCACAGCGAACCACCACACACCACATCCCTCCAGGAAGGCACGCTCATGAAGACTCGCTCCACGTTCACGCTTGCGGCCGCTGCGCTGGTCATGCCGATGGCCCTGGCGGCCTGCGGCTCCTCCAGCTCCGACAGCGGTTCGTCCGCCGCCTCACCGATGGCGACGAGCTCCTCGTCGGCCCCGATGACCTCGGAGTCGTCCTCACCGATGAGCTCCATGGGTTCGTCGTCGATGGGGTCCAGCTCGGCCGCCAACGCGATGGCGCCCTTCGGTGCCGGCTGCGCCAAGGTCCCGGCCTCCGGTAAGGGCTCGTTCAGCGGGATGACCTCCGACCCGGTCGCGACCGCTGCGTCGAACAACCCGTTGCTGTCGACCCTGGTCACCGCGGTCAAGAAGGCCGGCCTGGTGGACACGCTGAACAACGCCAAGGCCCTCACGGTCTTCGCGCCGACCAACGACGCCTTCGCCAAGATCCCGGCGGCCGACCTGAACAAGTTGCTGGCCGACAAGGCGGCACTGACCAAGGTGCTGACCGGCCACGTGATCGGCGAGAAGCTCGACCCGATGGCCGTCGTGGGCGATCACAAGTCGCTCGCCGGGTCGATGGTCAAGGTCACCGGCGCCGCGCCCGACCTCAAGGTCGACGGCACCGCCTCGGTGGTCTGCGGCAACGTGCAGACCGCCAACGCGACCGTCTACATCGTCGACACGGTGCTGCCGGGCTCGATGGGCTGACGCTCAACCCAGCACCCACGCTCTGTCCCCAAGACTTTTGGAACGGGATTCACCCGAATCCGTGGATTCGACGTGGATCCCGTTCCAAAAGTGGGGGCAGACCAACGGGGCAAGGTCCCCTGGGGGTGCGGTCGACGCCCGGGATCAGGCGCCGGCCCGGCGATACTCCTCGAGCGCTGCGCGTACGACGTCCGGCCAGTCACACGCGGGCGCGGACGTCTGGTTGGTGAGAGTGATCTCCCGCAGCAACGCCGTGTCGCCCGCCAACCGCACAATTCCCTTGCTCAGATCGGCGGTTGTGGGGCCGGTCAGCACCCCGTTCACGCCATCCGTGACGAATTCGCTGACCCCACTCATCGCCGGCGCCACGACCGGCAACCCCGCGGTCCGTGCCTCCAGCGCCGCGATCCCGAAGGCTTCCAACCGGGCGGGCGCGACATACAGGTCGCTATCCAGGTAGCGGGTTCGCAACTCCTCCCGCGTCACCCGGCCGGGCAGATCCAGCCAGCCCTCGCCGTACCGTGCAGCCTCGCGCAGCACCCGCGAGCGCAACGGCCCATCGCCCAGGATCGTCAGCCGCAGGTCCACGCCCCGCCCCGCCAACGCAGAACGCGCCGCACCCACCGCCGCCACCAACTCCACCGGTCGCTTCCGGGTGGCCAGCCGCATCGCCGAGACCACCTCGACCACTGAACCGCCGGGCACTCGCAACGGCCCTGACGGCGCCCACGTAGCCACCGAAATCCCGTTGGGTAAGACGGCGATCGGGGTCTGGGACAGCCCGGCCAACGGCGCCGCCGCAACCGACGACACCGCCGACAACGCCGCGCCGCGCCGCGACCAACGCCGCACATACCCCGCCGCCTGCACCACGAACCGGAACCGGTCCTGCACGCAGTGCCACGTCACAGCGGTCGGCATACCGAGGCCCAGCGCGACCCGCGTGCTGTCCATCGCGAACGGACTCACCACGCCCATCGCGACGTGCGCGACATCGAAATCGCCCAGGACACAGCGCAATTCGCGCGGAGCAAACGGGTTCACGGGCAGATCCCCCGGCAGCGGGATCGCCGACCGGTGTACCTGCACGCCGTCGATCAGCTCCGAGCCGTGCCGGGTCCCATCGGCGCCCCGGGTCGCGGTGAATGCGTGCACTTCGTGTCCGGCGGCCACCAGATGCCGGCCCAGATCGTGCATCTGCACCTCGATGCCACCCAGCCGCGGCAGGTAGCAGTCGGTGAGCAACGCGACCTTCACGTCGCACAACAGTAATGGCCACGCCGGGCGACCCTTCAGGCTCATCGCAGCAGCACAGGGCAGGATGGGGGCCATGTCGGTCGCCGTGTTCTTCCACGCGCACCCGGATGACGAAGCTCTGCTCACCTCGGGCACGATGGCCAAAGCGGCCGCGGCGGGTCACCGGGTGGTGCTTGTCGTCGCCACCGACGGCGCCCTCGGCCTGACCAGCAGCGCGTACGGCGATCCCGCCGAACTCGCGAAAACCCGCCTGGCCGAGGTGCAGGCCAGCGCCGACGCGCTCGGGGTCGCCCGCGTCGTCAACCTCGGGTACGCCGATTCCGGGCTTGGCCCGGTGACTCACCTCGACGGGACGGGCAGGACCCGATTCTCCGACGCGGACGTCGACGAAGCGGCCGGGAAGCTGGCAGACATCCTGCGCGAGGAGCACGCCGACGTCTTCACCAGCTACGACCCCACCGGCGGCTACGGCCACCCCGACCATGTCCAGGTCCATCACGTGGGGACCAGGGCAGCCGAACTGACCGGCATCCCCATGCTCGAAGCCACCGTGCCCCGCGATCTGCTGGTCAAGGGCATCAACCTGGCCGCGAAGTTCTACAAGTTCCCGCCCGAGTTCGACATCGACTCCTACCGTCGCGCCTATTCGGCGAAGGAACAGATCACCCATCGCATCGACGTACGTCACCAGATCAGCGCCAAACGCGCCTCGATGCGCGCCCACGCCTCCCAGGCAGTTGCCGACGGCGGTGCGGATCGCACGCTGGCGGCATTCCTGCGGATCCCCCGGCCGATCTACGACCTGGTCTTCGGACGCGAGTGGTACGTCGACCCGCGGCACACCGGCCCGGTGAGCCATGACATCTTCCAAGTCACGACCCAGGAGGTCCGCCGATGACGACGGACGATTCGCAGCCGGACGCAATCGCGGCGGAGGTCCTTGAGGACGACACGCCGCACATGCCCAAGCCGACGTGGCGCACCGTCCTCTCGGCGATGGCGGGCATCAGCCTGGCCGCGGTGTTGATCATCTGGGTGCTGCCCTGGGTGGGTGGCGTGACCTGGCACGAGATCTTCGATGCCTTCCGCGGGATCGGCTGGCTGACCTGTCTGGAGCTCTTCGGCCTGGTCGTGCTGGGCCTGTGGTGCTACACCTTCACGCTGACCGGGTCCCTGCCGGGTCTGTCGCACGTGCGCGCCCTGATCATGAACGTGTCAGGCTCGGCGGCCGGCAACCTGCTGCCCGGCGGTGGCGCCGCCGGTGTCGCGACGACCTACCTGATGGCCCGGTCGTGGGGTTTCGTGCGCCGCGAGATCTCCACCTCGATCATCGTCTCCGGCGTCTGGAACGTGCTGGCGCGGGTGGCGTTGCCGTTGCTGGGTATTGCCGCCTTGTCGCTCAGCGAGGACGCCCTCCCCAAGGCAGTACGGCGCGCAGCGTGGTGGGGCGGGATCAGCGGGCTGCTGCTGCTGACGGCGTTCATCGCGATCCTGGTCAGCCCGAAGCTGACGATGGTCGTCGCCGGTTGGCTGGACCGCTGGATCGCCCCGCTCTTCGGGCGCCTGCGGCGCGGCAAGAAGAAGGGTCAGGTCCCGGCCCTCGGCGAGTTGGTTGTCGACCAGCGGGCCCGGATGGCCAGTGTGACCCGGACCGGCTGGCTGCCGATGACCCTGGGCCTGGTCGGGTTCATGGGCGTCTACTTCATCCTGTTCTGGCGGGTGTTCAACGCCCTCGGGGTCAACCTGCCCTGGGTGAACCTCTTCGCGGCCTACGCCATCGGCCGGTTGCTCACCGCGGTCGGCGTGACCCCCGGCGGCGTCGGAATCACCGAGACCGGCACCCTGGCGGTGCTGAAGGCGTGGGGAGCCGACCCCGCCGCCGCAGCCGCCGGTGTGTTGGTGTTCGGGTTCTTCACCCACATCCTGGAGTTGCCGCTGGGCGCCGTCGGCTGGTTGGCCTGGTGGAAGTCACCCAAGGAGATCCCGATAGATCACACCGACCATCCGGATCATCCCGACCACGTCCCGGCGACCTAGTCCACCTGGTCCAGGGCCGCCACGAACCAGGCCACGACGCCGCCGATCGCGAGCGCCACGAGCAGCCCGGCGAACCGGGACGCCACGAACCAGCCGAGTGCGATATCCGGGAATCCCCGGTACGCCGTGAGCGCGCCTGCCGCCGCCAGCGCGCCCAAGAGCGCGAGACCCCGAGGTTGTAACGCCGGATCCTGTGACCAGCGCGCGACCGGCGTCCGGCGGAACCGGCCGGCCACGGGCGTCAGCGCCAGCAAAACGATCCCGCACCACACCAGACAGACCGCCGCTGCGGCGACGACATCACCCGGCACGTGCCAGGTGCCGATCATCGCGCCGATCGCGGTCCCTGCTCCCAGGAAACCCGCGACCGCCGCCAGCACCGGACGCCACCGCGGACCGGCCACCAGCAGGGCCGCGAGCAGGACCGACAGGACGACCGTGACATGGCCACTGGGCATCGTGTTCTCACCGGTCGCGAGCAGCGCGATCAGATAGCGCTTGAGGATCTGGGTGCTCAGGCTCGCCCCACCGACCAGCACCACTGCCCCGACCGCCAGATCCGGTCGGCGCCGAAACAGTGCCACCACGACGAGCAGCGCCACCACCACGACCACCAGCGGTGAGCGGACGAACGCACCAACTGGCCCGATGACCAGATCGTCATAGGCCCAGGCCAGCATCAGCTTCTGGTCGAGCCTGCGCCCCGCCGCAATCGCGACGCCGCCGAGCGCCAGCACGACGACGCCCGCAGCACCACTGGCGATCATGCCCAGCGGTGACCGGATCGACAGCCTCACGCCAGGGAGCGATCGGCGACGGCCGTCAGCCAGCTGAAGACCAGTCCGACCGCGACCGCGAACACCGCGACGGCCGCCCAGGCGCCCACCAGCGGCAGCCCGGCGCCGATCACGATCCCCCGTTGCCACACCATCACCAGTAGCACGAGGCTCGGCCCGGCCAGCGCCAACGCCGGGGAGACACCGGGCGACCGCACCACGGGCGCCCGATCCTGCAGCGCGGAGATCACGATCAGTGCGACACCGAGCCACGCAGTGCATACGGCCAACGCCGCGACCACATCACCGGGCCGGTGCCACGAGCCGAGGACGGTGGCGATCCCGGCCGCTGCTGACAGACCCGCCGCCACCGGCGCGAGAAACACCCGCCAACCGGTCGGCACCACGATCATCGCGGCCATGCACACCGAGATGGCGACGGTGGTGTGACCACTGGGCAGGGTGTTGGCGCCGGCCTGCGGAAGCCGTTCGAAGACTTCGTATTTCAGGACCTGGGTGGTGACGGTCGCCCCGCCGATGAGGGTTGCCGCACCCACGGCCAGCGACAGCCGCTGACGCACGATCGCCGTAGCGACACAGCCGATCAGGACCAGTGCGACCGACGGCACCGTGATCACCGACAGGTAGTGCGCGGTGGTCATGCGGGTGGCCTCGGTTACCTCCCAGGCCGACATGAGTTGCTCGTCCCAGCGGATCCCGCGGTAGCTGTGCAGGCAATAGCGCACCAGGATCGCGAGCGCCGTCGCAGAAAGAACGATCATCGCCGATCCGTGCACCCACGCCGGCACGGTCAGCCCGCCGCGCGCCGTACGGGCAGCCGAAGCTTCCCGGTCGGCCAGGGCGGAGGCAGTCATACCCTCCAGTGTGACGGGCGGGGCTGGGTGCGCGCTACGCGCCCGATCACTCCCACTCGATCGTGCCCGGTGGCTTGCTGGTCACATCGAGCACGACGCGGTTGACCTCGGCCACCTCGTTGGTGATCCGTCCGGAGATCTTGGCCAGCACCTCGTAGGGCAACCGGGTCCAGTCCGCGGTCATCGCGTCCTCGCTGGAGACCGGGCGCAGAACGATCGGGTGGCCGTAGGTGCGCCCGTCGCCCTGGACACCCACGGAACGTACGTCGGCCAGCAGCACCACGGGGCACTGCCAGATGTCGCGGTCCAGGCCCGCGGCCGTGAGCTCGTGGCGGGCGATGGCGTCGGCGCGGCGCAAAATGTCCAGCCGCTCGGCCGTGACCTCGCCGATGATCCGGATGCCCAGGCCGGGGCCGGGGAACGGTTGGCGGGCGACGATGGCTTCGGGGACGCCGAGTTCGCGACCCACCTGGCGGACCTCGTCCTTGAAGAGCAGCCGCAGCGGCTCAACCAGGGAGAACTGCAGGTCGTCGGGCAGTCCGCCGACGTTGTGGTGGCTCTTGATGTTCGCCGCGCCGGTGCCGCCGCCGGACTCCACGACGTCGGGGTAGAGGGTGCCCTGCACGAGGAACTTCACCGGGTGCTCTTCGTCACCGCGATCGTGCACGATGTCGCGCGCGGCCTGCTCGAAGGTGCGGATGAACTCGCGGCCGATGATCTTGCGCTTGGTCTCCGGGTCGCTGACTCCGGCCAGGGCGGTGAGGAACTGCTCGCGCGCGTCGATGACGACCAGGTCGACGCCGGTGGCCTTCACGAAGTCCTGCTCGACCTGCTCGGCCTCGTTCTCACGGAGCAGTCCGTGATCGACGAAGACACAGGTCAGACGGTCGCCGATTGCCTTCTGCACGAGGGCTGCTGCGACGGAGGAGTCGACACCGCCGGAGAGGGCGCACAGCGCGCGCGCGTCACCGATCTCGGCCTTCGCCTGCGCGACGAGTTCCTCGACCATGTTGGCGGGGGTCCACTCGGCGTTCAGTCGGGCGCCGTGCAGCAGGAAGTTCTCCAGCACCTGCTGGCCGAAGGTGGAGTGCAGCACCTCCGGGTGCCACTGCACGCCGTACAACTGGCGCTCGTTGTCCTCGATCGCGGCCACGTCGGCACCGGGCGAGGTGGCCGTGACGGCCAGTCCCTCGGGGGCCTCGGAGACGGAGTCGCCGTGGCTCATCCAGACCGACTGGGTGTCCGGCTGGCCGTTGAACAGGATGGACTCGGGGCGCACGGTGGCCCGGGTCGCGCCGTACTCGCGCAGTCCGGTCCGCTCGACGGTGCCCCCCAGGGCTTTGACCATGGCCTGGAAGCCGTAGCAGATCCCGAAGACCGGCACGCCGGCCTCCAGCAGCGCCTTGTCCAGGCTCGGCGCGCCCTCGGCGTAGACCGAGGACGGACCCCCGGACAGCACGATCGCGGCCGGTTGTTTGGCCAGCATGTCGGCCACCGGCATGGTGTGCGGCACGACTTCACTGAAGAGGTTGGCCTCGCGGACGCGGCGGGCGATTAGCTGCGCGTACTGCGCACCGAAGTCGACGACGAGGACCGGGTGCTCCTGCAAAGGGGGGGTCACGCGTTAAGTTTACGGGCCTCGATCCCGTCCAGTTCACGCTTCACCGTGCCGCTGACGCGGTGCTCGACGTAGAAGGACAGGAAGGGGACGACACCGGCCAGGATGACCCCGACCATCCTGGGGATGTCCCAGCGCATCTTGAAACCGAGGTTGGCGGTGGCGGCGACGTAGAGGATGAAGAGCAGGCCGTGCGGCTGCGGCCACCAGGCCAGCGCCTCGTTGTGGAAGCCGTAGTGCAGGATCAGTTCGAGGACCAGCAGCAACAGTCCGATACCGACGATCACCGCCATCACCCGGAAGAACGTCAGCGCGGTGCGCGCCTTCGGGACGTCGATCAACTGGATGCGGTCAAGCTCAGACACTGGCATTTCTCTCCTTGGGCTCAGGCACATTCTCCCCCGCGGCACGAAGCGCCTGTTCATCGCGGTAGTCATCGCGCACCATCCGCCACCACATGTAGACCGCGAACGCCGCGAACAGCCACCACTGGATCGCGTAGCCCAGGTTGCGGATCTGCAGGCCGCCGCTGGCCGGTTCCGGTGGCGGGAAGGTCTGGATCGGTGCCGCGGTGGCGTTCGGTTGCTCGCTGGTCGCAAAGATGAACGCGTTGTAGATCTGCCCGCCCCACTGGTTGGCGAAGATCGCCAGGTTGACGCTGCCCACCTGGCCGGCGGGATAGGTGGCGTCGGTGGGCGACTCCCCTGGTGCCAGTTCACCGTCCACGGTCACGGCTTCGGTGCCGGTCGTCGGGGCCGGGGCACTCGGCGTACTCACGAATCCGCGGACCACTGCGATCCGGGCGCCACTGCCGTCGGCGACCAAGGGGGTCACCACCCACCAGCCGTCCTTGCCATCCAGCACGCGGCCAGCGACCAGCACCTGGTGGGCGGGGTCGAAGTGGCCGCTGACCCGGACCGGTCGCAGCGAACCGTCGGCCGGGAAGTCCTGGTGCGGTGCGATGTAGTCCTGCAGGGTGACGCGGGTCTTGTTCGCCTCGTCCTGCATCGCGTCGTGCTCGCCCTTGGTCTCCGCGACGCCGAACTGCCACAGCCCGAGCCAGATGAACGCGATCACCACGACCACCAGTGCGCCCAACCAGCCCAGCCACTGGGGCTTGAGGGCGGTGCGCAACATGGTTTCTAGAGTACGTCGCGCGCTGCGGTCCGCCTCCCTCTCACCTTCGCCCCGATCAACAATCGACGAAACCACCACCAGTCGCGGCCTCCTCGAGCGTAGACACCTCGACTCGTGACGACATCGCCAGAAGTCACGCGCGGCGCTGGCCACCCAAAAAGGATTTGCCCTGACCGGGTCGGGTGCAGGACCGTGGATCTTCGAAATGGAACGACTTCCCTTCGCCGATCCCGGCACTCCCGATCTGCGCGGCCCGTGGCGCTTCCTGGCCCGCATCGGCCGGGGCCAGCTGCGCTCCCAGCTCCTCGGCGCCCTCATGGGCAGCATCTGGATGCTGTGTGCCGCGCTGACCCCAGCGGCTGTCGGGCGCGCCATCGACCAGGGCATCGTCCCCCGCGACGGCGCGGCCCTCATGCGTTGGTCCGCAGTGGTTTTCGCGCTCGCAGTGATCTCCGCTGGGACGGGTGCGCTACGCCATCGGTACGCCGTGGAGAACTGGTTGCGGGCAAGTTTCCGCACCATGCAATGGCTGGGTCACCACGCCGCAGGCACCGGCGCCGCCCTCCCCCGGTCCATGCCGACGGGCAAAGTGGTCGCAACGATCGCCTCCGACGCTCCCAACATCGGTGGGAGTTTCGACGTCGCCAACCGGTTCATCGGCGCGATCGTCTCCTACCTGGTCGTTGCGGTGATCATGCTGATGACCTCCGTCCGGTTGGGCCTGCTGGTCCTGCTGGGCGTCCCCCTGCTGCTGGCCTCGCTGTCCCTGGTCATGAAACCGCTGCAGCGCCGCCAGGCCCAGCAACGCGAGGCGTCCGGCAAGCTCGTCGAGCTCGGCGCCGACACTGTGGCCGGCCTTCGGGTGCTGCGCGGGATCGGTGGCGAGGCCGCCTTCCTGAAGCGGTACCGCGACCAGTCCCAGCTCGTACGCCGCCGCGGCAACCAGGTGGCCGGGTTGCAGTCGACGCTCGACTCGGCCCAGATCCTGCTGCCGGGCCTGTTCACGCTGATCGTGACCTGGGTCGGCGCGCATTCGGTGCTGGACGGCGACCTGCAGGTGGGTCAGCTCGTGGCGTTCTACGGGTACGCCGCGTTCCTGGTCCTGCCCCTGCAGACCGCGACCGAGTTCGCCGGCAAGCTGACCCGGGCGCACGTCGCGGCCGGCAAGGTCATCGCGGTCCTGCAGGTGCCCAGCGACTCGGCCGACCATGTCGCCACCAGTGCGCTCGCGCCCGGCCCCGGCGAAGTCCGTGATCCCACGTCCGGATTCACCGCTGCCGCAGGGCAATTCGTGGCCGTGGTGTCTGCGCGGCCCGAGGAGTCGGCAGCGCTGGCCGACCGGTTGGGCCGGTTCGGAGCCCAGCGCACCGACGTGACCATTTCCGGTACGCCGATCGCGGACGTCCCCATCGAATCCGTGCGTGACCGTGTGGTCGTCTCCCAGGTCGATCCCGCACTCTTCACCGGGCGACTTCGCGACGAACTCGATCCGTGGGACCGGGCCAGCGACGCACGCGTCCACGAAGCGCTGCAGGTCGCGAGCGCGCAGGACATCCTGGACGCGCTCGACGACGGCCTGGACACACCGGTCGAGGAACGTGGTCGTACCTTCTCCGGCGGCCAACGGCAACGCCTCACACTGACCCGGGCCTTACTGTCCGAGGCGGAGATCCTGGTGCTGGTCGAACCGACGAGCGCCGTCGACGCGCACACCGAGGCACGGATCGCCGGTCGGCTGGTCGCCGAACGCGCCGGTCGCACCACCATCGTCATGACGGCCAGTCCGTTGTTGTTGGACCGTGCCGACGAGGTCGTGTTGTTGCAGGACGGTCAGGTGACCACCCGCGGACGGCACGCCGACCTGCTGCGTCTGGACCCGGCGTACCGCCGGGTGGTCGTGCGCGGGGACGACGACGCGGTGGTGGCCTCGTGATGGACACCACGCGCCGTACGTTGCCGATCGCCACCCCGCGCCAGGTGCGCGACCACACGCTGACCCTCATCCGTCAGCACCGCGGCTTCCTGGTCCTGGTCGTCGGACTGCAGGGCCTGGCCGCGCTGGCGGCCCTGGTCACGCCGTGGCTGATGGGTAGGTTGCTCGATGACCTCACCCGCGGCACGACGTACACCACCGTCAACCGGATCGCCCTGGCGTTCCTCGCCGCGGTCCTGGTGCAGACCGTCCTGGTGTGGTTCGCCCGCCGGGCCGCGTTCGTGATGGGCGAGGACGTCTTCGCGGGGCTGCGGGAGCGCTACATCGCGCGCGTCGTCGAGTTGCCGCTGTCGACCGTGGAGCGCGCTGGCACAGGTGATCTCGTCGCGCGCACGACCAATGACGTGGAGGCCCTGGCGTACGTCGTGCGGTACGGCATCCCGTCATTGTTCGTCGGTGCCGTGACGCTGACGTTGACCTTGATCGTCGGCTTCGTGGTGAACCCACTGGTCGCGCTCGCGCTCCTGGTCGGGGTCCCGATGATGGTGCTGACGACGCGCCGCTACCTCCGGCTGGCTCGCGATCGGTATCTGCGGGAACGCGCCAGCTACGCTGTCGGCAACGCCGTTGTCACCGAAACCGTCGAAGGCGCAAGGACATTGGACGCGCTGCGGCTGCAAGAACGCGCCCGCAAACGAATCGACGCAAGCATCGCGGAGATGTTCGACGCGGAGATGGGGACGCTGTCGCTGCGGCTGCGCTGGTTCCCCTCCATCGACCTCGGGGTCCTGGGTCCGGTCGCCGTGGTGCTGCTGTGGGGCGGGTGGCTGGTGTTCCAAGGGCACGCGACCATCGGGCAGGTCACCACGATCGTGCTCTACGCGCAGGCGCTGGCCGGTCCGGTCGATGAGTTGCTGGGCTGGCTGGACGAGATCCAGGTCGGTGCGACCGCACTGTCGCGGGTGATCGGAGTCGAGGAGGTTCCGGCCGACCGGACCGCCTCGGGTGCGGTGCCGACGTCCTCCCGCATGGCCGCGACCGACGTGCGCTATGCCTACCGGACGGGTCGCGATGTGCTGCACGGGGTTTCGCTTGACCTTGTCCCCGGTGAGCGCTTGGCGATGGTCGGTCCCTCCGGTGCTGGCAAGTCGACGTTGGGCCGGTTGCTGGCCGGCATCGACGGACCGCGATCAGGCGCGGTCACGGTCGGCGACGTGCCGCTGGTGGACCTGACGCTGCCCGTCCTGCGTGGTGAGGTCGCGTTGGTGACCCAGGAGCATCACGTGTTCGTGGGCACCCTGCGGGACAACCTGCTGTTGGCGGCGCCCGAAGCAGCCGACGGTCGCCTCTGGTCGGCACTGGATTCGGTGGATGCCTCGGATTGGGCGGGAGCCTTGCCGGACGGTCTCGACACCGTCGTCGGCGCCGGAGGCTACGGGTTGACCGACGCGCAATCACAACAGTTGGCGTTGGCCCGTCTGGTACTGGCCGACCCGCACACCTTGGTGCTGGATGAGGCGACCTCGCTGCTGGACCCCCGGGCCGCGCGCCACCTGGAGCGGTCACTCAACGCGGTGGTCACGGGGCGCACCGTCGTCGCGATCGCGCACCGCTTGCACACGGCCCACGATGCCGACCGGGTGGCCGTCGTCGAGGACGGTCAGATCAGCGAACTCGGTTCGCACGACGAGCTATTGGCGATGGACGGCTCCTACGCCGCGCTCTGGAAAGCCTGGCGCTCGGAGGAGTAGGCCGCTTCCAGCTCAGTGCGCTTGGGCGATGTTGAAGACGTTGCCGTCGGGCGCCCGGACGAAGAACCGCCGCACGCCCCATTCCTCGGTGCCCAGCGGGTGCACGATCTCGACACCGGCGGCGCGGGCCTCGGCGTACGCTGCATCGACGTCGTCGACCTTGAGGGTCGCCACCGAATCAACCGGGGCCGTCTTGTCCTGGGTGACCAGTTGGACATAGACGTCGGAGTCGTCGGGTTGGCTGAACCGGGCCACCCAACCCAGGTTCATTTCCTCGGTGCTCAACCCGAGAAAGCCTGAGTAGAACGCCCTGGCCTGGTCGATGTCAGGAACGTTCAGGTTCGTGATCACTTCGACGACCCGCATGGTTCGATGCTGCCACGTGCACGTGCCCCCTGACGTTTTCGACGCCGCTCAGGCGACTGGCTGCAACGGCCGGATCTTCGGCATCCCCAGATCCGTGCCCGGCACCCGGTTGGGTTTGACGTCCAGCCGCACGTACGCCGATCCCTGGCTCGGGCGCTGATCCTCCTCACCCTTGGCCGGCCACATCGCGGCTGCCCGCTCGGCCTGCGCGGTAATGGTCAGCGACGGGTTCACACCCAGGTTGGCCGAGACAGCCGATCCGTCCGTGACGAACAGTCCCGGATAGCCCCAGACACGGTGGTAGGGGTCGATGACACCCTTCTCCGGGGAGTCCGCGATCACCACACCGCCGAGGAAGTGCGCAGTCAACGGCTTGTTCGCCAGTTCGGCCCAGTTGGTGCCGGCGATCGTCTTCTTGCCCGTCAGCTTCGCCAGCTTGTCGGCCATGACGCGAGCAGTGGCATGGCCCTGCGGCAACCAGGTCGGGTTCGGCGCACCGTGACCCTGCTTGCTGGTCAGCTTGAACCCACCGGTCAGCTTCTTCTTCGCCGACACGGTGATCGAGTTGTCCGACACCTGCATCACCAGGGCGATGATCGTGCGCTCACTCCAGCCCGAGCCGAGCGGTCCGGCCATCAACAGCTGGACAGGGGTCTTCGCCAGTTCGGCACCGAACGCCGCGAAGCGAGCCAATGCGCCACGACCCTCACCATCGACCATGCCCGCGACCAGCAGCTTCATCACATTCGAGCCCTTGCCGTAGCGGCAGTTCTCCACGTGCGTGGTCTCATCGACGTGGAACGAGGTCGTGATCGCGACACCGGTCGTCAGGTCGACATCCTTGGGCACGGTCATCGTCGCAGCACCAGCCAACTCCTCGGAGTTGGTCCGTGTCAGCACCCCCAACGAGGAAGACAGCTTCGGCAACGTGCCGGAGGCCTTCATCTTGTGCAGCAGTTGTTGGGTGCCCCAGGTGCCGGCGGCCAGCACGACGTGCCGTGCCGTGACCGACTTCTCCTGCTTCTGGACCCAGGCACCGGTGCGTTCCGTCGTGATCCGGAATCCCTCTGTCTCACCGAGCGATTCGAGCGAAGTGACGGTGCGCATCGGCTCGATGCGAGCACCGGCCTTCTCCGCGAACGCCAGGTAGTTCTTCATCAGCGTGTTCTTGGCACCGACGCGGCAGCCGACCATGCAGTTACCGCACTCGGTGCAACCGGTGCGCGCCGGACCCTCTCCACCGAAGAACGGGTCCTCGACCGTCTTGTCCGGCTCACCGAAGAACACACCGACCGGCGTCTTGCGGAAGGTGTGCCCGACACCCATCTCCTCAGCAGTGTCCTTCATCAACTGCTCCACCGGACCCCAGCACGGGTTCTCCTCCACGACCCCCAGCATCTTCTTGCCCGTCTCGTAGTGCGGGGAGAGCTCCTCCTCCCAGTCGGTGATGTGCCCCCACTGCTGGTCCTGGAAGAACTCCGACGGCGGCTTGTAGAGCGTGTTGGCGTAGTTCAACGAACCACCGCCCACCCCGGCGCCCGCCAGGATCATCACGTTCGGCAACACGTGATAGCGCTGCACGCCGTACAACTTGAGTCCGGGCGCCCAGAGGTACTTGTTCAGCCGCCAGGACGTCTTGGCGAAGTCCTTATCCTCGAACCGGCGCCCGGCCTCGTAGATCAGGACCGAGTAACCCTTCTCCGCCAGCCGCATCGCGGAGACCGCCCCACCGAAACCCGACCCGATGACGACGACGTCGTAGTCGTAATCCGTTGTCACGAAAGCCTCCCCAGCTTCATCGCGCGCAGACCGACCGACATCGTCTTGGCCCACACCTTTTCCGGCACACCGAAGGACGGCGCGATCGGCATGACGTGCTGCGCAGCGACGGTCTGCGATTCGGTGTACTTCAAGATGCCCTCAGCGCCATGTCGTCGACCGAGACCGGACTGGCCCATGCCGCCCATCGGGGCACCGTTGCTCCCCCACGCAGCGACATAGCCCTCGTTGATGTTCACGGTGCCGGCTTTGATCTGTGCGGCGAGCTGTCGGCCGCGACGGATCTTCTTGGTCCAGACGGAGGCGTTCAGGCCGTACTCGGAGTCATTGGCGAAGGCGACCGCCTCCCGGTCCGAGGACACCCGGTAGATCGACACCAGCGGACCGAACGTCTCGCACCGCCGACAGGTCGCCGAGTCCGGCACATTGGCCAGCACGGTCGGCTCGTAGAAGTACGGGCCGAGGTCGGGCCGCGCCTTCCCGCCGGCGAGGACCACCGCGCCGGACGCCTTGGCGTTCTGGACGTGATCCACGACGGTCTTCAGTTGGTTCGCGGAGATCAGCGACCCCATGTCATTGCCCCAGGCCAGATCGGACCCCAGCTTCATCGCCTGCACCTTCTTGACGAACAGCTTGGTGAATTCGTCGGCCACGCTCTCGTGCACGACAAGCCGCTCGATCGAGATACACAGCTGCCCGGCGGAGGAGAAACACGCCCGCACCGCACCGTCCGCGGCCTTGTTCAGGTTGGCGTCCGCCGCGACGTACATCGCGTTCTTGCCGCCCAACTCCATCGACGCGCCGGTCAGTCGCGCAGCGGCCCGCTGCGCGACCCCGATCCCGGTCTTGGTCGACCCGGTGAACATCACGTAGTCGGCCTGGTCCAGCACTGCTTGCCCCACGGTCGCGCCCGACCCGAGGACCACCTGCAGCAACCCGGTCGGCAGACCCGCCTGGTCGATCAGCTCAACGGCTCGCAGCGCGGTCAGGGCCGACTGGGAGTCCGGCCGCAACACGACCGCGTTGCCCGCGACCAGGGCCGGCAGCGCGTCGGTGATCGACATCGACAGCGGGTAGTTCCACGGTGCGACAACGCCGACGACACCCTTGGGGTGGTGCAGCACGCGGGTCTGGGTCAGCACCGGCACCGCGCCCAGGGCCCGCCGCTGCTTGAGGTAGTGGTTGGCCCGACGCGCGTAGTGCCGGCTCACGCCCGCCACGTCCATGACTTCCTCGAACGCGTTGCGACGGGTCTTGCCCGACTCGAGCTGGATCAGATCCATCAGCTCGTCCTGGTTCTTCAGGACCAGGTCGTGCAGCTTGAGCAGGAATCTCGCCCGGTCGCGGGCCGGCGTGGCCGCCCACTTGCGCTGCGCCGTACGCGCCGTCTTATATGCCACCTCGACGTCCTCGACGGTGCTGCCGGGCAGGGTCGCGAGCAGTTCGCCGGTGAACGGCGTGACGCACTCGATGGAGTCAGCCCCCGGGGAGCTAAGGACGCGACGCGCCAACCGGGGCGCGAGGTGGGGGGCGATGGCGTACGGCGGCCGGGCGGTTTTGCGCGCCGCAACCGTGTCCGTGGGCGCAGCGGAGTCCTGCAGGGTGTCGGTCATTACCAAATAGTAGGTGACGTAGGTCACCCATGGCACTACACCTGTGACATCAAATCCTCGACGTCTTTACGCAAGGCCTACGAGCGCTGGTAAGGCGCCACCACGACCTCGACCCGCTGGAACTCCTTGAGCTCGGTGTAACCGGTCGTCGCCATCGCACGCCGCAGCGCTCCGGTGATGTTGGTCGTCCCGTCGGCCGCCTGGCCCGGGCCGTTCAGGATCTGCTCCAAGGTGCCCACGGTCCCCACGTAGACCTTCTCGCCGCGAGGCAACTGCGCGTGGTGCGCCTCCGAACCCCAGTGGTAGCCCGCGCCCGGCGCCGAAGAGGACCGCGCCAGAGCAGCACCCAACATCACGGCATCCGCGCCACAAGCGATGGCCTTGACCACGTCACCGGACAGCCCCATCCCGCCGTCGGCGATCACGTGCACGTAGCGCCCGCCGGTCTCGTCCATGTAGTCCCGCCGCGCTCCGGCGACGTCGGCGATCGCCGAGGCCATCGGCGCGTGGATGCCCAGCGCCCGCCGCGTCGTGTGCGCCGCTCCCCCGCCGAACCCGACCAGCACACCGGCCGCGCCCGTGCGCATCAGGTGCAGCGCCGCGGTGTAGGTGGCCACCCCGCCGACGATGACCGGCACGTCGAGTTCGTAGATGAATCGCTTGAGGTTCAGCGGCTCGGAGTTGCCGGACACGTGCTCGGCGCTGACCGTCGTACCGCGGATCACGAACAGATCCACGCCCGCGTCAACCACGGTCTTCCAGTGCTCCTGGGTGCGCTGCGGCGACAGGGCACCGGCCACGGTGCACCCGGAATCGCGAATCTCTTTCAGCCGCAGGGCGATCAGGTCAGGACGGATCGGCTCGGAGTAGATCTCGCGCATCCGTGGCAACGCGTCGCCGGGCGCCAGCGCGGCGATCTCCTCCAGCAGCGGCTCCGGTTGCTCGTACCGGGTCCACAACCCTTCGAGGTCGAGCACCGGCAGACCACCCAGGCGACCGAACTCGATCGCGGACGCCGGCGACATGACCGAGTCCATCGGCGCCGCCATGATCGGCAGATCGAAGTGATAGGCGTCGATCTGCCAGCCCAGCGACACCTCCTCGGGGTCCCGGGTACGCCGCGAGGGCACCACCGCGATGTCGTCGAAGGAAAAGGCGCGCCGCCCGCGCTTGCCGCGGCCGATCTCGATCTCAGTCACAGGATGAGGTTATCCGGCCCAGTAGTTCGGGGCTTCGACGATGCCCTGAACGTCGTGCGGGTGGGACTCCTTCAGGCCCGCCGAGGTGATCCGCACGAACCGGCCGCGCGACTGCAACTCCGGTAGCGTCCGCGCCCCGACGTAGAACATCGACTGGTGCAACCCGCCGACCAACTGGCGTACGACGGCCCCCAGGGGTCCGCGGTAGGGCACTCGGCCCTCGATCCCTTCGGGGACGATCTCGTCGTCACTGGCCACGTCGGCCTGGAAGTAGCGGTCCTTGGAGAAGGACTTCTTGCCGCGGGAGGCCATGGCCCCCAGGGAACCCATCCCGCGGTAGGTCTTGAACTGCTTGCCCTGGATCAGGATCAGATCCCCCGGGGACTCCTCGCACCCCGCGAGCAACGAGCCCACCATCACCGTCGATGCGCCGGCGACGAGCGCCTTGGCGATGTCACCGGAGTACTGCAGACCGCCGTCCCCGATCACCGGGACACCGGCGGGTTTGCAGGCCTGCGCGGCCTCGTAGATCGCGGTGACCTGCGGGACGCCGACACCGGCCACGACCCGTGTCGTGCAGATGGACCCCGGTCCGACGCCGACCTTGACCGCGTCGACGCCCGCGTCGACCAACGCCTGGGCGCCTTCACGGGTCGCGATGTTGCCGCCGATCACCTGCACGTGGCGGGTTGCCGGGTCGGACTTGAGCCTGCGGATCATGTCCAACATCAGCCGGGCGTGACCGTTGGCGACGTCCGGCACGATGACATCGACACCGGCATCGACCAGCGTCGTGGCCCGCTCCCACGCGTCGCCGAAGTAGCCGACCGCCGCGGCGACCAGCAACCGGCCCTGGCTGTCCTTGCTCGCGTCGGGGAACTGCTCGGACTTCACGAAGTCCTTCACCGTGATCAATCCGGTGAGGTGGCCTTCGTCGTCGATCAGCGGCAGCCGCTCGCGCTTGTGTTTGCGCAGCAGGGTGGTGGCGTCGTCGCGGCTGATCCCGGGGCTGCCGGTGATCAGCGGCATCGGGGTCATCATCTCGTTGACCTTGGTGGTCGCCCACTCCGCGACCGGGGTGAAACGCAGGTCGCGGTTGGTGATGATGCCGATCAGCTTGTTGTCGACGTCGACGACCGGCAGGCCCGAGACGCGGTAGCGACCGCACGTCTCGTCCAGCTCTTCCAGCGTCGCGTCGGGTCCGATGGTGACCGGGTTGGAGATGATGCCGGTCTGCGTTCGCTTGACCAGATCGACCTGTTCGGCCTGGTCCTGGATCGACAGGTTGCGGTGCAGTACGCCGATCCCGCCCTGGCGCGCCATGGCGATCGCCATCCGCGACTCGGTGACCGTGTCCATCGCAGCAGAGACCAAAGGAACCTTCAGCGTCAGCTCGCGGGTCAGTTGAGCGGTCGTATCGACCTCGCTGGGGATGACGTCCGTTTCACCCGGCAGCAGGAGGACGTCGTCGTAGGTGAGGCCCAACTGGCCGAAGTGGTCGGGAATCTCCATTACCCAATCGTACGGCGGTCGCGGGAGTGCTCAGGGTCACGCCGGTGGGTGCCGATCCGGTCAGCGGGACTTCTGCGCGCCGTTCGAACTCGTGGGCGTGCTGAACAACGACGTGGCGCTGGAGCTGGATGTGGCAGAACTCGTCGCCGGCGGCGTGCTGGTCGTGCTGGAGGACGGCGTCAGCTTGGGAGTCGCGGTCGGCTCGGAATCGCTGGAGGTCGAGCTGCTCGGGGCCGGCGGCGAGGCAGTTCCGAACACCGGGCCGGTGCTGCGAGTCGGCGTCCCGGCGGACGTCGACGTGCCGGTGGGCGTGGGCGTGCCCGAGGATTTGGTCGGGCTCGGGGACTTGGTGGTCGGCGCCGGTGTGCTGGTGCTGCTCGACGACGGCGCGGCGCCTTTCGGCTTCGCGACAACCACCGGCGCTCCGGGCAAATGGGTCCGCGTGCTCGGGGGCACCAAGGACGGCACGTGGGTGGACAGGTCACGGGTCGCCTGGTCACGCGAGGTACCCGAATCCGGGGTGGGGTCGATGGACCACGGCGTCGAGGCATCTGTTGACTGCGGGGGCGCTGATGCGGACGGCGGCCCGGCCACCGACGGCGCAGCCTGCTCGCCCCAGAAGCTCTGGGTGACCTGGCCCAACTGATGCAGCACGGGCAGCTTGGTGCCGGTGACCGCGGCTGCGACGCCTCCGACGGACAGGGTGCCGAGCACGACAGTGGTGGTCAGGCCGATCCGCAGCGCGCGGGAGTGGCGGGCATGCCGGCCCGGCCGCGGCAGCGCCGTCGGGTTGTCGATCTCGGTCGTCCACGCCGACAGCAGGCCGGTGAGTTCGTCACCGCGCACCGTGCCGCGAGCGCCGAGTGCATCCAGGAGTTGGTCGTCCTGGTTGATCTGGTCGAACGAAGGCGTCACTGGTCCGCCTCCTGTTGCTTCACGAGGGTCTCGCGCAGTTTGGCCAGCGCGCGGTGCTGGGCGACCCGCACAGCGCCGGCGGTCATCCCGAGGGAACTGGCGGTCTGCTCGGCGGTCAGTCCGACGGCGACCCGCAGCGTGATGATCTCCCGCTGCTGCTCCGGCAGCGTGGCCAGCAGATCCCAGACCCGCACGGCTTCGTCCGCGCTGATCGCCCGCTCCTCAGGACCGGGCGCGAGATCCTCGACCGCCGGGAACTCCTCGGTGGGGACCGGGTCTTTCATGGCACCCCGGCGCACATCGGCCACCTTGTTGGCGGCGATGCGGTAGACGAAGGCTTCGAAGGGCAGGCCGCGGTCGGTGTACCGGGGCAGCGCCAGTAGCACAGCCACACACACCTCCTGGGCGACATCCGCCGCTACATCAGTGGCTGCTGCGTATCTGCCCAAGCGTGCCCGCGCGTAACGCAGCGACAGCAAATGCACAGCGGCCATCAAATCGTTGGTCGCGACGTCATCGCCAAGCCGGGCCTGCGCCACAAGATCACGCAGGGGGGTCTGCGCGTTCTCCGGTGATATCGCAGAAACAGGCGGAAGTGTTACGGAAGAGGGAGGCAGGTCACCGGCGCTGTCGCTGGTCGGGCGTGGTTTGCGTAGCGGGCCGAGGCTCACTGCACCACTCCTTACCGACGATCAACTGGCTGTCCGTTGAATGCTCAACCCTTCAACCATAGGCACGTGCTCCCCTGCCTGAGCAACTCCGGGGCCTTTCTTGTGTAAACCTGCAGCTGTCAACACCCAGCAGCGCGCCCGGCACTGCCGAAGCAGTACCGGGCGCGCCGGGGGTTGAGGAACTGATCAGCCGCTCAGTGACCGTGGCCGTGCCCGGCCTCCGGCTCTTCCTCTTCCGGCTTGTCGACGACCAACGTGTCGGTGGTCAAGACCATCGAGGCGATGGAGGCCGCGTTCAGCAGCGCAGACCGGGTCACCTTGACGGGGTCGATGACACCGGCACCCACCAGATCGCCGTACTCACCGGTGGCGGCGTTCAGGCCGCTGCCGACGGGCAGGTCGGCGACCTTGGAGACCGCGACGTAGCCCTCGAGACCGGCGTTCTCGGCGATCCAGCGCAACGGCTCGACCACGGCCTTGGCCACGATCGAGGCACCGGTGGCCTCATCACCTTCGAGCGCGAGGTTCTGCAGCGCCGCCGCAGCGTGCACCAGCGCGGAACCACCACCGGCGACGATGCCCTCTTCGATCGCGGCGCGGGTCGCGGAGACAGCGTCCTCGATGCGGTGCTTCTTCTCCTTGAGCTCGACCTCGGTGTGGGCGCCGACCTTGATGACGCAGACCCCGCCGGCCAGCTTGGCCAGACGCTCCTGCAGCTTCTCGCGGTCCCAGTCGGAGTCGGTGCGCTCGATCTCGGACTTCAGCTCGGCCACGCGGCCGGTGACGTCCTCGGGCGAGCCCTGGCCGTCGATGATCGTGGTGTTGTCCTTGGTCACGACCACGCGGCGGGCCTGACCCAGCACCTCAAGACCGACCTGGTCCAGCTTCAGGCCGACCTCTTCGGCGACCACCTGGCCACCGGTGAGGATGGCGATGTCCTGCAGCATGGCCTTGCGGCGGTCACCGAAGCCGGGGGCCTTCACCGCGACGACGTTGAAGATGCCGCGGATCTTGTTGACGACCAGTGTGGACAGGGCCTCACCGTCGACGTCCTCGGCGATGACGACCAGCGGCTTGCCGGACTGCGCGACCTTCTCCAGCAGCGGCAGCACGTCGGCGATCGCGGAGATCTTGCCCTGGTTGATCAGGATGTAGGCGTCCTCCAGGACGGCCTCCATGCGCTCCGGGTCGGTGACGAAGTAGGCGCTGATGTAGCCCTTGTCGAACTGCATACCTTCGGTGAAGTCCAGCTCGGTGGTGGCCGTGGCCGACTCCTCGATGGTGATGACACCGTCCTTGCCGACCTTGTCGAACGCGTCGGCGATCAGTCCGCCGATGGTGGCGTCCTGGGCGGAAAGCCCTGCGACAGAAGCGACCTCGTCGCGGCCGTCGACCTCACGGGCGTTGGCCAGCAGGCGGTCGTTGATCGCGGTGACGGCCTTGTCGATGCCGCGCTTCAGGCCGGCCGGGGCCGCGCCCGCAGCGACGTTACGCAAGCCCTCCTTGACCATGGCCTGCGCGAGAACGGTTGCGGTCGTCGTACCGTCACCGGCCACGTCGTTGGTCTTGGTGGCCACTTCCTTGGCCAGCTGCGCGCCGAGGTTCTCGTAGGGGTCCTCGAGCTCGACCTCACGGGCGATGGTGACGCCGTCGTTGGTGATGGTGGGGGCGCCCCACTTCTTGTCGATGACGACGTTGCGGCCCTTGGGGCCGAGCGTCACCTTGACCGTGTTGGCCAGGGCGTCCACCCCGCGCTCCAGGGACTTGCGTGCCTCGTCATTGAATTCGAGCGTCTTTGCCATTACAGATTCCTTTCGTCAAACAGCGACGCCCCGGCCGGTGGCCCGTCGTGTCCGTGGGGACTCTGGGCGCACGAGCCGGGGCGCTGCGTGTGAGGTTCGTCAGCCGACAACCGCGAGGACGTCGCGCGCGGACAGGATCAGCAGCTCCTCGCCGCCGTACTTGACCTCGGTGCCGCCGTACTTGGAGTAGATGACCTTGTCACCAACGGCGACGTCCAGCGGCACGCGCTGGCCCTTGTCGTCGATGCGGCCCGGGCCGATCGCCAGGACTTCGCCCTCCTGGGGCTTCTCCTTGGCGGTGTCCGGGATGACCAGACCGGACGCGGTGGTCTGCTCGGCCTCGACCGACTTGACCACGATGCGGTCTTCGAGCGGCTTGATGTTCACCGACACGGTGGGACCTTCCTCTTGGATTCGTTGCGTTTGAGGGTGCGTCCGCCGCAGCCAGGTGGCCCGGTTTCGCAAGGTCGCCGTCGCGGGGGTCGACCCTGGTCTGCCGTTAGCACTGTCCGAGGCGGAGTGCTAACTCTGAATCTAGGCGGGCGTTGGCACTCACGCAAGCCGAGTGCCAACCCTTTCCCGTACGCCGAGAGCGAACCTCCCGCGGGCGCCCTCCAGCCCCCACTCGCGCAGGTTGTGCCGCAAGCGGGGGCCGCGCACACGCAACACACCCCCGCTCGGGCAGGTTGTGCCGCAAGTGGGGGTGCGTCGAGGGTTTGCTCAGGCAGCGACCGGTGCTTCGGCCTCGACCAGGGCGGACAGGGCAGCGGCGAACCGCTCCTGGATCTCCGGGCTGAAGACATCGGTGTCGATCGCGCTCTGCGACACGATGGCGTCCTCCAGCACGTGCGCACCGGCGATCTTGGCGGAACGAGCAGCGTCCGCGTGCGACCACTTGCCGCCATACGGCGTCGGGGTGGTGCCGACGACGGTGAACGGCTTGCCCACGATCGCGCCGGTGCCGAACGGACGGGACAGCCAGTCGATCGCGTTGTTCAGCACGGCCGGCATCGTGCCGTTGTACTCGGGGGTGACGGCCAGCACGCGGTCAGCGGCGGCAACCTTGTCCCGCAGCGCGACGGCGGCTGCCGGCACCTGGGACTCGTTGTCGATCTCCTCGTTGTAGAACGGCAGGTCGGCCAGGCCATCGACGATGACGAGGTCGACACCCTCCGGCGCGTTGTCGCGCAGGGTCTCGGCAACGCGGCGGTTGACGGAGTCGGCGCGCAGGCTGCCGACGAGGACGGCGACGGTGGTCATGGGGTTCTCCTAGAAGTCTGATGTGGGGGTCCGGTTGGGGTACACTCATCATTAAACGGACCGCAGTCCGCTTTGTCAATTCGCCTCCCCCGTAGAGTGATCCACGTCATGTCGAAGCCCCAGCCACTGCCGATTGCCTTCGGCGCACCCACCGAGCGGGCGGATGCCGCGCGCAATCGGGAGGCGTTGCTGTGCGCGGCTCGCCAGATCGTCGCCGCCGAAGGCACCGAGGCGCTGACGATGGATCGCCTGGCCTGTGCTGCCGGTGTCGGCAAGGGCACCGTCTTCCGCCGGTTCGGCTCGCGCGAGGGCGTCATGGGCGCCCTGATGAACGAACACGCCCGCGCCTGGCAGGCACGTGTCATGTCCGGCCCGTCGCCGCTCGGCCCCGGGGCCAGCCCCCGCGACCGCCTGCTCGCGTTCGGCGAATCGTTGATCGAGTTGAACCTGAGCAGCGCCGCCTTGATCGCCGCGGCCGGGGAATCCATCGAACGCTCCTATGCAGCAGACAGTTTCATCGCCACCCACGTGCGCTATCTGCTGCGATCGGCTGGCGTGACCGGCGATCTGCACCTACTCGCCGTCGCCATCATCGCGCCGCTGGATCGGCGAATTCTCGATCAGCAGCTGCGCATCGAGCAGATGGACTGCGACCGGGTCATGACCGGGTGGACCGATCTGGTCGACCGGATCCTGGGTTAGATCTGGGCTAGGTCGCGGCTAGATCGCACCGTCGGGCTGGGCACCCTGCCACGAAATCGCCTCAGCGCCAGCGGCGTTCGCTGCCCGCAGGGCCTCCTCGTCGCTGGCGCCCCCGGCCAACGAAGCGGCGAGGGCACCACAGAACGTGTCCCCGGCGCCCGTGGAGTCAACCACTCGGCGTACGTCGATCCCTGGCTCCCGCACCACCTCACCTGACCCCCGGGTCCAGGTGGCACCCTGCGCACCCAGGGTCGTCACGAGGGACACCGGTCGCAGGCCGGCCGACTGCAACTGCGCCGCCTCGGTCTCGTTGACGATCACGGGGTCAGCGGTCGCGATCACGTCGGCCGGCAGATCGGCGTACGGGGCAAGGTTCAGCACGACGCGGGCACCCACGGCGTCCGCGGCCCGGGCTGCAGTCGCGACCACGTCCAGCGGCACCTCGAGTGAGCACAACAGCACATCTCCCGCAACTAATCCAACTGGTGCGGTGGCAGATTCGTTGGCAGCCGGGATCACGATGATGGAGTTCTCGCCGTCATCGGAGACGGTGATCAGCGCGGTCCCGGTTGCGACACCCGGCGCGGTCGGCACCTGTTCGGCGTTGATCCCGGCCTCCTCGAGCCGGGTGAGGTAGGCCGAGCCGAGTTCGTCGTCGCCGACACCGCCGACCATGATCACGTCCGCTCCGGCACGGGCCGCCGCCATCGCCTGGTTGCCACCCTTGCCACCGGCGAAGCGGCCGTCGGACCGGCCCAGGATGGTTTCCCCCGGTGCGGGCTGATGCGGGACGCGGGTGACGAGGTCGACGTTGAGGGCGCCGAGGACGTAGACGGTCATCGCAGCGTCTCCTGCCACAGGTTGGCGTAGCGCTCAGCATCAACCGCCAGCGCGACATCGATCCGCGGCGCGGGGCCGTGCGGATCGTGGCTCATGTCGCCGTCCCAGTCGCGGCGGTCGACGATGGTGCGCCCGCGGGACCACGTCCCGCCCAGTTCGACGCGCATCGGCAACTCGCGGGTCGTCAGCCCGGCCGGATCGATGACCGCGCAGACGGCGCCGGCGTCGCCGATGGTCGCCTCGTCGCGCTGGAACCGGTCGCACTGGAAGGTGATCAGCGCGCCACCGAGACGGGCGGCGTCCGACGTGGTCAGGGCCGCCGCCTCTTGCCGCGTCACGACCGGCGCGTAGAAGACGTCGAGTCCGTACATCGTGAGGTTGATGTCGAGCTCCGCGCCGGCGGCGAGGACGATGGCGGCCGCTTCGGGGTCGTGGAAGACGTTGAATTCCGCTGATGCCGTGGCGTTTCCGACGTCAGCGGCGCCGCCCATGAAGACGATGCGCTCGATCTTCGGCGCGACCTGGGGGTAGGTGCGCAGCAGCAGCGCGATGTTGGTCATGGGTGCCAGCGGGATCAGTGTGACCTTCTGCGGCGACGCGAGCAGGGTGTCGCGCAGCAGTTCCACCGCATGGCGCGGGTCCGGCGCTCGCTCGGCCGGCGGCCACCCGAGGTCGCCCATCCCGTCGTCACCGTGCACGTGCCGCGCATCGACCGGCGTCTCCAGCAGCGGCCGGTCGGCACCCCGGGCCACCGGCACGTCGTCGCGACCGGCCGCGTGCAGGGCGATCAGCGTGTTGCGCACGACGTCATCGACCGGCGCATTGCCGCCGACGCAGCTGACCGCGCGCAGGTCGAGCGCGGGATGCCGCGCGGCGAGCAACAGGGCACACGCGTCGTCGACGCCAGTGTCGACGTCCAGAATCACCGGGATAGCTGTCACATGAGCCAAACTAGCGACCATGGATCCCGCTCTCGTCGCGCGCCTCGCGACCGGTGAGGGGTGGGGACTGTTGCAATCGTTGCCGCCGTACGACGAGCAGACGGCTATCGCGCTCGGGTCCCGGTTGCGGGCGGACGGCTTCGATCCCGACCTGGTGGCTGCCGCGCTGACCCAGTCCCGGCTGCGAGCTCGCGCAGCCGCCAAGTTCGGTGACGCGGCTCAGCAGATGCTCTTCACCGCTGATGGCGTGGAACAGGCCACCCGGGCCCGTCTCGCCGCGCTGCACGCTTCACGATTCGCTGAGGCCGGGGTGGAGACGGTGTTCGATCTGGGCTGCGGCATCGGGGCCGACGCCATTGCCTTCGCGGAGGCCGGTCTGCAGGTGCACGCGGTCGATGCCGACGAGACGACTGCTGCCGTGGCAACGGTGAATCTGCGGCCATGGCCGAGGGTTTCGGTGCAACAGGCCCGGGCTGAGGAGGTCGCGCTGCCGTCCGGTGAAGCGGCTCGTGGTGTGGGGGCATGGCTCGACCCAGCCCGACGGACACCGGGCGTCACAGACGCGAAGGGGCGCACTCGGCGTACGTTCTCGATCGACGAACTGGCACCGAGCTGGGACTTCGTGCTCGACGTGGCGCATCGGCTGCCGGCCGTCGGCGCCAAACTCAGCCCGTCGCTCCCGCACGGCGCGATCCCGAGCGACGCTGCGGCCGAATGGGTTTCGTACCGCGGCGAGGTCCTTGAGTGCGCGCTGTGGTGGGGTTCACTCGCTCCGGTCAAGGGCCGCAGCGCGGTCGTCGTGCTGGACGAGCACGCCCCCGAGCGCATCACCGAAGCCGACGCACTTGACGCACCAGACGAGACCGCGGGCCTGGACCAGGTGCACGGGTTCCTCTACGAGGCCGACCGGGCGGTGATCCGCGCTGGGCTGACCGGCGCCCTCGTCAACGCGGTCGACGGCCGGGAGCTGGCGCCGGGGCTGGGTTACGTGACCTCGGCCAAGCAACGCTTTGTGCCCTGGGCCAAGAGGTACGCCGTGCGGGAGGCAATCCCGTTCAACGTCAAAGCTCTTCGGGCTCGATTGCGCGACGAGCAGATCGGTAACCTGACGATCAAGAAGAAGGGTGTGTCGTTGGACGCGGACACGCTGCGCCGGCAGTTGCGACTGAGCGGCCCGCGGTCCGGCACGATCGCGATCACCCGGGTCAGCGGCGTACAAGCAGTCCTTCTCCTCGCGGACGAGTGACCGATCTCGGGGCAGGTTGCGACTTGTGACGGGCTCGTCACAAGTTGAGGCAATTGCGCCTGAGACGGCCACGATTTGCGGCGGATTCGTCACTTGTTGAGGTGAGCACTCCCAGCGAGACCGCGACCGCGCTCGACTACATCTGGACTTGCTCAACCGGGAGCGACGAGTCGGTGCCGAGATCGAGCGTCGACGGCGGCAGTCCGCGCTGCACGATCTGCGATCCTAGGGCGGCGACCATCGCACCGTTGTCCGTGCACAGCCGGATCCGCGGCACCCGCAGCTCGATTCCCGCTGCGGCACAGCGCTCTTCGGCCATCGCGCGCAGCCAGCGGTTCGCCGTGACACCGCCGCCGATCTGCAGGTTGTTGATGCCGTACTCCTGGCACGCGGCAATCGCCTTCCGAGTCAACACGTCAGCGACCGCCTCGCTGAACGACGCCGCGACATCCGGCAGGTTCAACGGGATGCCATCACGTTCCTGCTCCTGCACGTAGCGCACGACGGCCGTCTTCAGACCCGAGAAGGAGAAGTCGTAGCGGTGCCGCTCCAAATCCTTGCGAGAGGTCAGACCCCGCGGGAAGGCAATCGCCCGGGGATCCCCCGACACCGCGAGGCGGTCGATCTCCGGCCCACCCGGGTAGGGCAGCCCCAGCACGCGCGCCACCTTGTCGAACGCCTCCCCCGCCGCGTCGTCGATTGTGCGGCCCAACGCGGTGATATCCGAAGCGATGTCGTTCACCAACAGCAAGTCGGTGTGTCCGCCGGACACCAGCAGCGCCACCGTCGGCGAGGGCAACGGCCCGTGATCCAAGACGTCCGCGCACACATGCGCCGCCAGGTGATTCACGCCGTAGAGCGGCTTGTCCAACGCCCACGCCACAGCCTTCGCCGCCGCGACACCGACCATCAGCGCACCGGCCAGACCCGGTCCCGACGTCACCGCAACCGCATCGACGTCGGACAACGAATGCCCGGCCTCCGCAGCCGCCCGGGACATCATCGGGATCATCGCTTCGAGGTGCGCCCGGCTCGCAACCTCCGGCACGACACCACCAAAACGGGCATGCAGATCAACGCTCGAGGCGACCGCATCCGTCAGCAACGTGTTGCCGCGCACGAACGCGACTCCCGTTTCGTCACAAGAGGATTCGATCCCCAGAACCAACGGCTCCATCACGCCACCAGCTTGCGCAGGATCAACGCGTCCACGTCACCGGGCTGGTAGTACCGCCGCCGTACCTGGATCTGCTCGAACCCGAACTTCTCATAGAGCGCAATCGCCGGAGCGTTGTCCGCGCGCACCTCCAACAGCACCGCCTCCGACCCCTCGGCCTGCTGCAGGAGCCACTCCATCAAGGAACGCCCGAGCCCAGTCCCCTGATGCGATGCTGCCACCGCGATCGTCATCACATCGGACACGTCACCACCGTGGTCCAGCCCCGCATACCCGACGATGTCCTCACCATCGGTCGCCACGACGTACCGCCGACGCGGCCGCCCCGCCAACTCCTGCCACCACGTCTCCTGGCTCCACGCCCACGGCCCGAAGAGGTCCTTCTCCAACACGTCCAGCGCAGCCAGGTCCGGCCACTGCATGTCCCGCAACTCGACGCTCACGAACCAAGCACCGACTTCACACCGCTCGACGGCTTCGCGTCGGGCTGCCGCAGGTAGAGCGGACGCACCTCATCCAACGGCTCGCCGGCGCCCTGCCGCCGGATCACCTCGGTCGCCAACCATCCCGCGTCCACGTCCAGCGGCTCGATCCCGTTGACCAGGTCGGCGGGGTAGAGCAGCGGACCACGTCCCGCCGTTGGCAATTCACGTACGTCGATCGGCAGCTCCCCGGGCAAGCTCACCGAAGGCGCGGATCGGCGTACGCCCTGTGAATACACCGCCCAATACACCTCTTTGCGCCGCGCATCGGTGGCCACAGCGAACTCGTCCAGAGCAACCGCCGCCGCGAGAGCATCCAGACTGCACAACCCCACGACCGGGATGTCGAGGGCATGACCCAGCGTCAGGGCGGTCATCACACCCACCCGCAGCCCGGTGTACGGGCCCGGCCCGACACCGACGGCGATCTGCGTGAGCGCGGACTTCGGGATACCGGTCATCACTTGGTCGATCACCGGCATGAGGATCTCGGCGTGCCGGCGCGCGTCGATCACCGAATGCGACGCCACCACCCGGGTGCCGTCGTGCACGGCAGCAGTGACCGCGTTCGTCGCGGTGTCGAGGGCAAGCAGCACCCGACAAGGTTAACGAGGCAGCGCCGCAACCAACGATTCGAAGCGCTCCCCCACCGGAACGACGCGCACCTCACGCGATTCGTCCGGCTGAGCCGTCAGGTAGACGTCGAGGCGCGACGACGCAAGCCCCTCGGCGACACCGGCACCCCACTCGATCACCGTCACCGCTGAATCCACCGATGCATCCAGATCCAGGTCGTCTAACGCGGCCGCGTCCCCACCTAACCGGTAGGCGTCCACGTGCACCAGCGACGGGCCGCCGACCAGGGACGGGTGGGTCCGCGCCAACACGAAGGTGGGTGACGTGATCGGCCCGCGCACCCCCAACCCCGAAGCCAGCGATCGGGTCAGCGTCGTCTTGCCGGCGCCCAGCTCACCGTGCAGGAGCACCAGGTCGCCCGCCTGCAGCAACGACCCCAGGGCAAAACCCCACTCCGCGGTGGCCTCCGGAGAAGCCAGCCGCGCGACGTACTCAGGCATCGACAGAGGCCTCGATCAGGGCCAGCAGGTGCTCGTTGACGATCTGCGGCTGCTCCAACGGCAACATGTGCCCGGCGTGCTCGACGAGGACCAGTTCGGACAGCGGCAGTGCCTTCGCGATGATCCGGGCGTGTTCGATGGGGATCACCTTGTCGCCCTCCCCGTGCATCACGACGGCGGGCTTCGTGCCGTAGGCCAGGAGTCCTACCGCCGCATCGTGTTTCAGCAGGGACGGCATCAGACCAGCGACCACGGAGAGCCGGGTGCGGGCGATCATGTCCGAGGTGAGCGCAATGACCTCCGGGGTCGTCTCGCCACCGAAGGCCAGCTGGTTGACGATCAGCCGCTCGACGTCGCGGCCGGTGCGGCGCGTCCAGTCCACCCAATCCTGCCGGGACGCAAGGCCGTTCAGCGCTCCGGGGGCCATCGAGTTGACCACACCACCGAAGCGCCCCAGCCCCCAGTTCACCGCATGCGACAGGTCACCGCTGCTGGTGCTGATGAACGCAGCGTTCGTCACCCGCTGCTTGACCAGCTCCGGGTTGGTCTCACCGAGCAGCATCATCGACATGCCGCCCATCGAGTGACCGACCAGGGTGAGCGCACCACCACCGTCCGTGGCTTCGAGGACCGCGCGCAGGTCGTTCGCGGTGGTGGTCACCGAGTACGACGTGGGCTCGCCCTCCGCGGACCGGCCGTGGCCGCGTTGGTCCCACAGGACAACTCGATATCCGTTGTCCCGCAGGACTCTTCGCTGTTTCACCCACACCTGGAGGTTCTGGGTGAAGCCGTGGCTGAGCAGCACGGTGTGCTCGGTGGCGTCCGGGTTGTCGACCTCGACGTGCAGCGGCACCCCGTCGTCGGCGACGACCACGCGCTCGTCATCGGCGGGCACGACGAACCGAGTGAGGTCGACGCCGTCCAGTTCGGCTCGGTGCTCCCTGCGCACCCGGTCCAGCGCGTAGCCACCGGCGGCCGCGGCTCCCGCCACCAGCGCCCCGACACCGATCCCGACGCTGCGGGTCAGCACACTCACGACTGCCCCCGGTAGATCCTCGGCAGGCGCCCGCTCATCCGCCCGACGATCTCGTAGGAGATCGTCCCGGCGGCATCCGCCCAGTCCTGCGCGGTGGGCTCGCCGTTCTCGCCAGTGCCAAACAAAACCACTCGATCCCCCTCTGCCACAGGCAGATCCCCCACATCGACCACGAACTGGTCCATGCACACCCGGCCGCTCACGGTGAAACGTTGCCCGCCGATCTGGACCGGGCCATTGCTGGACGCCGCGCGCGGAATGCCGTCGGAGTAGCCGATCGGCACGTCGACCAGCGTCGTCTCCCGGGATGTCACGTAGGTGTGCCCGTAGCTGACACCCTGGCCGGCCGGAACCCGTTTAGTAATAGTCACATTCGCGTCCACCGTCATCGCGGGGACCAGATCGAAGTCGCGGGAGCTGCCGATATCCGGCACCGGACTCAACCCGTAGAGCGCGATCCCCGGCCGCACCATGTCCCACGCCACGTTGCTTCCGGTGAGGGTGGCCGCGGAGTTGGCCATGTGCCGCACCCGCAGGTCGAGACCCGCGTCTTCGGCGTCCTGCACCGCCTGCGCGAACGCCTCCTGCTGCGCCAGCACGCTCGGGTGCTGCGGGGAGTCGGCGAAGATGAAGTGCGTCATGACCCCGGCGACGTCGACGACGCCTTCGGCCTGCAGCTTCGCGGCGGCGGTGAGCAGTTCGGGCCATTGCGGACCGTAGGCACCGTTGCGAGCCAGGCCGGTGTCGACCTTCAAGTGGACCGTGGCCGGCTTCCCGGCCCGGCGGGCGGCGTCGGCGACTGCCTCGATCTCCCAGCTATGAGGTACGGCGACCTGCACGTCCGCGGCGACCGCGGCGTCGAAATCGGCGCCGGGAGCGTGCAACCACGACAGGACCGGCGCGCTGATCCCGGCATCGCGCAGTTGGAGGGCTTCGCGCAGTTGGGCGACTCCGAGCCAGGTGGCGCCGCCATCCAGGGCTGCGTTCGCGACCGGGATCAGGCCGTGGCCGTAAGCGTCGCCCTTGACGACCGCCATCAGTTCAGCGTCGCCCGCCCGGCGTTTGAGGACACCGGCGTTGTGCCGGATGGCGTCGAGGTCGACGGTGATCCGCGCCGTCGCGTCCCCTGGAGGCTGACCAGTCATAACGATTTCAGTGTGTCACGCGGCCTATCGATGGCCGGTCAAGGCCGAGCGAGTGCGTCGCGCGTCACACAGCCGGGGAGGTGGGCTCCTGGGCGGTGACGGTCATCAACTGAAGCCAGGGCGCGCCGTACGTCGTGATCAAGGCGACGTCGGCCGCGTCCCGTCCGACGCCGATCAGCACCCGACCCTTGCGGCGGGCATTGTGCCGCGGGTCGAAGGTCCACCAGCGGTCGCCGAGGTAGACCTCGACCCAGGCATGGAAATCCATCGCGGTCGGCAGCGGCGGGACGTCCATATCCGGCAGGTAGCCGTGGGCGTAGCGGGCCGGAATGTTCAGGGCGCGGCACATGGTGATCATCAGGTGCGCGAAGTCGCGGCAGACACCGCGGCCGGTGAGGAAGGCGTCGGTGGAGGTGCTGGTGAAGGTCGTCGACCCGGTCGTGTAGGCCAGGTAGTTCCAGGTCCAGTCGCAGATCGCGGCCACGCGGCCGTACCCCGGGGTCATCCCGCCGAACAGTTTCCACGCCTGTCCGGAGAGGACATCGTTGTGGCAGAAGCGGCTGGCGAGGGTGTAAACCAGCGTGTCGTCGGGTAGATCGGTCGGCGCGATCTCGGCGGCGCTCTCGTCCGCGGGGTCGATCTCGTCAGGCACCTCGGCGCGCACGCTGTAGGAGACGGTCGAAACCCCCTGCGGCATCGTGAAGCGTTGGATCTGGTTGCCGAACGCGTCCTCGTAGGGGTGGATCTCGATCTGCGGTTCGAGGGTCCACTTCTCGTCCTTGAAGATGATCCCCGCGTTGCGTCGCGTGGCAGGGTCACCGCCGTCGCTGGGCACGGCGGGCACCACATGCAGCAGCGCCGCAGTCGGCCACGCCGCCTGGTGGCGGAAGGTGCAGCCAAGATCAAGTTGACGAGTTCCCACGTATGTACTTCCCCTGATGGTGATGAGTGCAGGCAGCGCCGCCTGCGGGCGTTCGGAGAGGTCGAAGGTTACCGCCCCGTCGTTTCATCGGCGTAACGGCGCCACCCCCACGGATCTTCCTGGCCGCTTAGTCGCGCGCGTCGTATACGCCGCCTATATCGACGCCAAGAATCTGCCGGTCGGCGGTGACGAAGTCGAGTCGCTCGGAACTGGCCTGCGCGAGCAGCAGGCGATCAAACGGATCCCGTTGTGGCAGTTGGACATTTGAGTACGTCGACAGGTGGTCCCAGCGCAACGGCAACTCGCGTACACCGGACTCCGCAATTGCCTGAGCCAAGCCGGACTGCGCGTCACCGGACAACGTGAGCTTGCCGGTCGAGCGCTTTATCTCGATCTCCCAGAGACTGACCGCCGAAACGCTGACGACTTCACCGGTAATCCGTGCGCGAGTCTGCGGACCGAGACTGTGATGGTCGGTGAGCAGCCACAGCAGGACGTGGGTGTCGAGCAGTAGCCCGCTCATTCCAGACCGAACATCTCGAGGATCTCCGGATCTTCGTCGTCGAAGGTGGCATCGTCGAACTGCACGTCCGGGAATCCACCGAAGCGGATGTCACTACGGGCATGGGGGACAAGATCTGCAACGGGCTTCCCGGCTCGGGCGATCGTCACGGACTCACCTCGCTCCACCATTTCCAGCAGCTTCGACAACTGCGCCTTGGCTTCGTAGACGTTCACTGTTGGCATAACGAAATTCTACTTGGTCAAGTCTGGTTAACCAATGGCTCAGAAAGGTCCCTGCTCTTCGATGACTCCATAAGTCAGCCTGATGAAGACGACGAACCCCACACTGCCTCCGCCAGCGTCAGGTGCGTGGGTGGCGAGCGACCGGCTCAGCCGGCGAGGTGACCCCAGCGGGCCGACAACTCACTCCACGGGCCGACGTCCGCGAGGTTTCCGTCGACCAACACCACCACGCGGTCCGCCCGCTCCAACGCCGAACGCTTCGACGTCGAGCCCATGACCGTCATGTTGCGCGACCGCAGCGCGGTCCACAGCTCGATCTCCGTGGCCGCGTCCAACGCGCTGGAGACGTCGTCGGCCAGCAGCAACTCCGCGTCGGCCGCGAGCGCCCGGGCCAACGCGAGGCGCTGCACCTGACCACCTGATAGGCGTACGCCGCGGTGCCCGACCAGCGCCGAAGCGCCACCCGCGTCCGCCACGTCCCGCGACAGCCGGGCATCGTCGGCCGGTTGCTCGAAGTCGCGATCGAACCCGAGCCGCACGTTGTCATCGAAGGTCCCCGACAGCACCCGCGGGATCTGCCCGACGTAGGCGACCTGCCCGGGCCGCAGGAACAGCTCGGCGTCCTGCACCTCGACACCGTTCCACTGGATCGAGCCGGTGTGCGGCAGCAAGCCGGCCAGCGACTTGAGCAACGAGGACTTCCCGGAGCCGACCTGACCCAGCAGCAGCACGAGTTCGCCGCGTTCCACCGTGAGGTTGACCCCGGTGACGCCGATCGTGCCGTCGTCGTGCAGTGCCGTCACGTTACGAAGAGTCAACTCCTGCAGCGGAATTCGCTCCACCTCCGGCGCGGCAGGTGCCTCACCGGTGAGCAGATCCACTCCGGGCGGCAGGTCCATCAGGTCGACACCGCCGGCGAACCGGGACGTCGCCTTCTGCCACGCGCGAGTGCCCGGCGCCTCGGTGACGACCGAACCCGCCACCCGGCCGAACCAGTCGAACCCGTTGACGGCGTTCGCGACCAGGATCGCCGTGGCCAGACCCCACCACCCGGCGAGGTACGCGGCCCAGGCAGCAACGACGCCGAGTTGGACCATCAGGATCGGCACGCCGTCCAGCAACGCCTGGACGCGGTGCTCGAAGACGGCCGCTTCAACCCGGCCACCGTCGACCTTGCGCAGGTGCCGGTGGATCTGCGGGATCCGGCCTGCCAACTTGATGGTGCGGGCCGAGTCCAGTGCGGAGACCAGCGAGCGGCCGAACGATGCCCGTGCTGCGGAGGCACGCGCGGCCGAGCGACCAGCGACCGGACGACCCAGGGCTGATGCCAGTGCCGAGGCGACCATGACGATCAGCAGCACGGCGCCTGCAACCCAGGTCCCGGCGAAGAGGGCGGTCACCAGGGCGATGGCTAGGCCGTTGACGAAGTCGACCCAGCGATCGGCGTACCGCGCATAACGGTCGGCATCCATCGCCCGGGCCACCACCTCACCCGGCGGTGTCTTGGGAAGGCGGTGTTGCGCGGTCTGCCCCACGAGGACGGACATCCGCACGCGCAGCAGGATCTCGATCCACCAGCGCGGGTAGCGCTTGATCGCCGAGACCAGGGTGAAGACGCCGGTCAGCAGGCAGGCCACCAGCGCGACCAGCAGCCACGACGGGGTGCCGCCCTGCTGCAGATCCTGGACGATGTTGCCCCAGATCCAGCCGGTACCGGCGCCGAGGCCACCGCAGATCGCGGAGATCAGGAACATCCCGATCGCGATCAGACCCCATTCGGGGCGCACGACCAGAGCGTGCGCGATGCCCTTGGCCAGGGAGGGTCCCGAGCCGATCTCGGGCGCGGGCGGGGGCTCCGTCGTACGCCGAGTGGCCACCAATCCGCCCTCGTCGGCTGACCGTTCGGTCACCGGAGCGTCGACGGCGGCACTGGCCAGCACCAGATCACGCAACGGCCCCGGCTGCTGCGCCAGCTCGGCCCGTACACCTTGTTGGACCACGCGGCCACCATCGAGGACCGCGACCAGACGCGCGCGCTCTATCGTGCCCAGGCGGTGCGCGATGAGTACACCGGTGCGGCCCGCGATCAACCGGTCAGCCGCAGCAACGACTCGTGCTTCGGTGACGGGGTCCATCCGGGCGGTCGCTTCGTCAAGGACGACGACCTGCACGTTGCGGACCAGCAGTCGTGCGAAGGCGACCAGCTGCTCCTCCCCCGCGGACAGCGCAGTGCCACCGGGTCCGAGCAGGGTGTCGAGCCCGTCGGACAGGCCCTCGACCCAATCGGTCAGGCCGAGCCGGTCGACGGCTTCCTGCACGCTGGAGCGGGGCAATTCGGTGAAGAGGGTGATGTTGTCGGCAAGGGTGCCGGCCAGGATCTCGGTGCGCTGCGTCACCACGCCCACGCTGGAGCGCAGCTGCTGCAGGTCGAGGTTGACGATGTCGACGCCACCGAGGAAGACCGTGCCGATCGGGGCTTCGACGGCCCGCGACAACAGGGAGGCGAGAGTGGACTTGCCCGAGCCGGTGCGGCCGACCAGCGCGATCGTGTCACCAGCCGGGACGTGCAGGTTGACGTCGCGCAGGCCGAACGACCCACTGCCGTAGCTGAAGTCGAGCCCCTGGACGTCGATCGACAGGCCACCCTCGGGCACGGGGACGCCGCCGGAGGGCTCGGGAGCAACCGCCAGCATCTGCCGCAGCCGGATGACCGCGCCCAGGCCGGCCTGCAGATCGGGTAGGTGGTGGGCGGTCTGGTCGATCTGTGCGACGAAGGTCGTCGTCACCAGGAACAGCGTGACCAATTCACCCAGCGACAGGTGGTCGCTACTGACCAGGGCAACGCCGACGACACCGGTCAGGGCGAGGAATCCGTAGGCGATGATCCCCGTGCGCCGGATCAGCTTGCCCTCGATCGTGACCACCTTGAAGAAGCGGTCGTGAACCTTGGCCGACAGACCCGCGAGGCGCCGGATCGCGAAGGACTGGCCGAGCGACGTACGCAGATCATCGGCCCCGGCGATGCCCTCCTCGAGGGCGGCGGCATGGTCGGTCCAGGCCATCTCCTCGATGACCTTGCCCTCAGCGATCTGACCCAACAGCGGCCGGATCGCCACGAATACCGCCGTGCCGACGATCGGGAAGAGGATCGCGGCCGGCCACCAGGTGAACCCCGCGACGATCCACATCGGCAGCAGCCCGAAGAGTGTGCGCATCAAACCCCACGACTCGCGCCGGGCCAGGTTGCCGACCTCGTGGGTGTCGTCGTCGACGCGGTCGAGGACCTCGCCGACGGCCTGCTCGTTCAGCGCGGACAGTGGCTGGTGCAGCGCGGCGTCCAGTAGGTCTTCGCGCAGTCGGCCCTCGGCCCGGTCGACGACCGCCGCCCAGGTGAATCGCCCTGCGGTGTCAAGGATTGCGCCACCGGCGACACAGATCGTGAGCAGCCAGACCAGTTTGGCAGTAGGGCTCGTGGCGAGGTGTCCGGCGACGACCGTGCCGAGCGTCTGACCGATGACAGCGATGGCGAGGAACACCAGCGCGGCGATCCCCCACGGGCTGCGAAGACGGCCCAGATCGACCCGACGCGAGGGGTCTGCGACGGGTTCGGGCGAGGTCGTGTGCGGGGGTGTGACAGTGACGGTCATGGCTTGCTCAACGGTACGGCGAGCCACCGACAGTCAGCGAATCAATTTCCCGCTGACCACCGACCCCTGCCTCACCGCCCGCGGCTTTGGGACTCGTTACCTCACGCGATCGCGAATCGTGGGTCAACCCGTCCCGAGGTCGGCCCTCACCGCCGCAACGTCGAGTTCGACGACCGGCTGTGACTTCAACTGGCTGATAAACCCTCGATCATCAGCCCCGAACTCAGCGGGGGTCAGGATCGTCGGATTCACATCCTGGTGCACGCGTCGGCTGGCCACTTCTGCAGCATCGCGCACGGCACCGACATCCGGTGCACCGATCACCATCAGATCCACATCCTCAGGGAGCGGTCCGGACTCACCGAAGTACCGTCGCGCCCAGGACCCATAAATGAACGCCCGCTCGATCCCCGAGACCGTTCCCAGTTCCTCCTCAATGACTGCTTTGGGTCCGACGGTCTTCACAAGCAGCGCCCGCAACTCGGCGAAGATCGGTGACTGCACGTTTGCCGACACATAACGTCGACCGTGCCGTAAGTCGGAAATGACAAGTCCGGCCTCAGCCAGACGCTCCACCTCGCGCGCAATCGTCGGCTGCGAGCGCGACGATCTACCAACCAGTTCCGGCACGCTGAACTCGCGATCAGGCTCGAGGTACGTCGCGCCCAGCACCTGCAGCTGAGCGTCACTGCGGAAGATCGGTACCAACATCGCCGAGCTTCTATTCATAATGTGCATTGTTCTATGCGCAAAGCGCATAATGCAAGAGGATCTACCGTCGACAAAGCCGCCACCACCGCCCCACCGCCCGCGGCTTTGGGACTCGTTACCCCACCCGATTGCGAATCGTGGGACAACCGGTCCCAAACCCGACGATGAGGAGGGCCCCTCAGCGAGTCAGCAACCTGCCCACTGTCCGACCGACCTGGTGGGCGATATCCAAAGCCCGGATCGGGCCGCCGGGATTCACGTCGTGGGCGGCGACCCCGTGCACCAACGCCGCGAGTGCACCAGCACCGAGCGGCGGCACCCCGGATGCCAGCAATGCCCCGCAGATACCCGCCAGCACGTCGCCGGATCCCGCGGTGGCCAGCCACGCCGGGCCGTCGGACTGCGAGTGGATGCCCAGGCCCGTGGCGGTGGGCGGTACGACGATCGTCACCGAACCCTTCAACAGGACTGCCACGTCGAGTGCGTCCGCGATCTTGCGAGCAGCGGCGACCGGCGCGTCGGTGACCCAACTGTCGGGCAGGTCCTCATCGAGCACCCGCCGCCCGAGCCGCAGCAACTCCCCCGCGTGCGGGGTAATCAGGGTGTGCGCCTTCCGCGGCTCGATGAGCGCATCAAGGCCGCCCGCGTCCACCACAACCGGTAGGTCGGAAGCCAGCGCATCGCCGATGACGCGCTTCTGCTCCTCGGACGCGTCGTCCCAGTCCATCCCGGAGCCGATCAGCCACGCCTGGACCTTGCCCTCGCCGAACACCACCTCGGGCACAGCGGCCCGCAACAGGCCCGTGGGAGCCGGCGGACCGACGTACCGGACCATGCCGACCCCAACCGTCACGGCCGCGGTCACGCCGAGAATCGCTGCGCCCGTGTAGTGCTCGCCACCAGACACGACGCCGAGCACGCCGCGGGTGTACTTGTCGTCGTCCGGACCGGGCACCGGCCACAGGGCGGCGACGTCGGCAAACGTCAGTCGCGACACGGCAGGCGACGCGGGCGGCGTCAGCCCGATGTCGACGACGGTCAGCAGCCCGCAGGCGGCTTCGGTGGACGGCAGCAGGTGCACCGGCTTGGGCAGCGAGAACGTCACGGTCTCGTCGGCGTAGACGCAGTCCGACGCGACCTCGCCCGCCGGGTCGGCGCCGGAGGGCAGGTCCACCGCCAGCAGGTAAGCGTCGTCGCCGATCGCGTCGACCAGTTTTGAGGTGCCGGGTGGCAGACCGGGGCGACCGCCGATGCCGGTCATACCGTCGATGACAAGGTCTGCTTCGTCGAGCGCGGACAGAGCGGTCGGCGAATCCGGTTCCAGCACAACGACTCCCGCGTCGTGCGCCGCCTGCAGTGCCGGCTCGTGGGCACCGGATCCGGTCAGGATCGCGACCACGTCGTAGTCGGGTGCGAGGAAGGAGGCGGCGAAGAGCGCGTCACCGCCGTTGCCACCCGGACCTGCGAGTACGACGACCGAGGACCCGCCCTGTTCCTCGAGTCGCGCAGCGGCCACTTCGGCGACCCCCTGCGACGCGCGTTGCATCAACTCACCGGTCGCAAGCTCCGGCATCGCGGCCTCAGCTGCCCGGACGTCCTTGACCGAATACGCGTGAATCACGGGCCCTCCACAATCACGATGGCGGTGGCGATCCCGCCGTCGTGCGAGATCGACAGGTGCGCGGTGGTGGCACCCAAGGCAGTCATACGTGCCGCGACAGTTCCGGACAACTCCCACAAGGGTTGTCCGGACGGCGCGGTGACCACGACGGCGTCGTGCCAGGCGAGGTCGCCGGGAGCGCCGAGTGCTTTGGCGAGAGCCTCTTTCGCGGCGAAGCGGCCGGCCAACGAATGCATCGGCATGCTCCGCTCGGAGGCGACGAGCACGCGGTCGGCGAGGGCCGGCGTACGTTCAAGGGCCTCCGCGAAGCGGTTGACCGAGGTGACGTCGATGCCGACGCCGAGGATCATCGCAGCATCACTCGACGGTCACCGATTTCGCCAGGTTGCGCGGCTGATCGACGTCCAGGCCCTTGGCCGTGGACAATTCGAGCGCAAACACCTGCAGCGGCAGCACCGTCAGCAGCGGTTGCAGCATCGGCGAAGTGTGCGGGACGCGGAAGACCTCGTCGGCGAACTCGTCCACCGAGGAGTCGCCTTCTTCGGCGATCACCAGCGTGCGGGCGCCGCGAGCGCGGATCTCCTGGATGTTGGAGACGACCTTGCCGTGCAGCCCGTGCGGAGTGTCCGGACCGGGCACGATCACGAAGACCGGCTGGCCGGGCTCGATCAGCGCGATGGGACCGTGCTTCAACTCGCCGGCGGCGAACCCCTCGGCGTGAATGTAGGCCAGTTCCTTCAGCTTGAGCGCGCCTTCCATGGCGATCGGGTAGCCGACGTGGCGGCCGAGGAAGAGCACCGAGCGGGTGTCGGCCATGAAGCGGGCGACCTCGCGGACGCGGGACACGTTGGACAAGACGTCAGCGATTTTGCTTGGTACGTCTTGCAATTCGGCGATGACCTGCTTGGCGTCGTCGGCGTAGGAGCCACCCTTGAGCTGCGCGAGGTACAACCCGAGGATGTAGCAGGCGGTGATCTGACCGAGGAACGCCTTGGTGGAGGCAACCGCGATCTCCGGGCCCGCGTGCGTGTAGAGCACGGCGTCGGATTCCCGCGGGATGGTCGAACCGTGCGTGTTGCAGATCGACAGGGTCAGCGCGCCGAGATCGTGCGCGTGCTTGACCGCCATCAGGGTGTCCATCGTCTCGCCGGACTGGCTGATCGAGACGACCAGCGTCTTCTCGTCGGCGATCGGGTCGCAGTAGCGGAACTCGTGGGCAAGCGACACTTCCACCGGGATCCGCGCCCAGTGCTCGATCGCGTATTTGGCGACCATCCCGGCGTACGCCGCGGTGCCACACGCCACGATCGTCACCCGGTCGACGGCGGCGAGCTGCTCCTCGCTGATCCGCAGGTCGTCCAGTTGCAGATCGCCGGCGGCGTTGCTGCGGCCCAGGAGGGTGTCGGCGACCGCCTGCGGCTGGTCGAAGATCTCCTTCTCCATGTAGGTCGCGTAGCCGCCCTTCTCGGCGGCGGCGGCGTCCCAGTCGACGTGGAACGGTTTGCCCGTCGCGGGGGTACCGTCGAAGTTGATGACGGTGGCGCCCTCGGGGGTGATCGTGACGATCTGGTCCTGCTCGAGCTCGAGGGCCTCGCGGGTGTAGCCGATGAACGCGGCGACGTCCGAGCCGAGGAAGTTCTCGCCCTCGCCCAGGCCGACGACCAGCGGGGAGTTGCGGCGGGCGCCGACGACGACGTCGGGCTGGTCGGCGTGGACCGCGAGCAGCGTGAAGGCACCTTCCAGGCGGGCGACGGTTTTGCGCATCGCCTCGGTCAGGTCGCCGTCGTAGAGGGTGCCGAGCAGTTGCGCGACGACCTCGGTGTCGGTCTGGGACTGGAACACGATGCCCTGGGCCTGCAACTCGTCGCGCAGAACGGCGAAGTTCTCGATGATCCCGTTGTGGATCAGGGCGAGTTTGCCGTCGTCACCGCCGCGGTGCGGGTGGGCGTTGACGTCCGTCGGGCCCCCGTGGGTGGCCCAGCGGGTGTGGCCGATCGCCGTACGCGAATCAGCGAACGGCTGGGAGTCGATCTCACCGACCAGGTTGGCCAGCTTGCCCGCCTTCTTACGTACGTCGACCCGCTGGTCCGCGACGAGCGCCACCCCCGCGGAGTCATAGCCGCGATATTCCAGCCGCGCCAGGCCCTCCATGACCACATCGAGGGCCTTGGTGTTCTCGATCGGCCCGACGTAGCCCACGATTCCGCACATGCCCCCAAGGGTAGGCGGTCGCCGGCCGTGCCTCGTGCGATGACACTCGACTGCCCCCGTCGCGCCGGGGCCACCCATGAATCCGTTGTCTTCATAAGGCCGCCTTATGAAGACAACGTAACCCCATCAGTTTGCGATGAGGCGAATGACCTTGGCCAGGTCTGCTGAGTGCCGGTCTCGGGCGATCTCGAGGTCCGGTGGCCTGACCGTATTCGTCGCCACCGACAGGTCAATTGCTTTGCGCCTTCGCGCACCGCAGGAGTGCTCGGCCGTAGGCTGGCCCGCGTGTCACGTCCCAACGGCCACCCGATCCCCTCGCCGTACGTCGAGCTGGATCGTGACGCGTGGTCGCGGCTGCGCGACGCGCACCCGATGAGCCTTGATGACCAGGACGTACGCCGATTGGCCGGCCTCGGGGACCGCCTGGACATGGCGGAAATCGAGCAGGTGTATCTGCCGCTGTCGCGGCTGCTGAACTTCTACGTGGGCGCGACAGCCGGGTTGCACAAGGTGACCAGCGACTTCCTGGGCGAATCCCGCGCCAAGGTCCCCTTCGTCATCGGGGTCGCCGGATCGGTGGCCGTGGGCAAGTCAACGACGGCCCGCATCCTGCAGGAGTTGCTATCCCGATGGCCCGACACCCCGTCGGTCTCGCTGATCACCACCGACGGCTTCCTGCACCCCAACGCCGAACTGTCCCGCCGAGGGATCCTGGACCGCAAGGGCTTCCCCGAGTCCTACGACCGTCGGGCGCTCGTGCGGTTCATCGCCGAGGTCAAGGCGGGCTCACCGTCGGTGTCGGCGCCCGTCTACTCGCACCTGACCTACGACATCGTGCCCGGCGCTTTTGTGACGGTGGAGCGGCCGGATGTGCTGATCGTCGAGGGGCTGAACGTGCTGCAGCCTTCGGTCCCCGCGCCCGGGTCGCGCGGTGGAGCGATGGCCGTATCGGACTACTTCGACTTCTCCGTTTACGTGGACGCCGCCGAAGCCGACATCAAGAGCTGGTACGTCGATCGCTTTCTGTCCCTGCGAGCGACCGCGTTCGCCGATCCTCAGTCCTACTTCCACCGGTTCTCGTCGTTGTCCGACGCCGAAGCGGTCCAGATCGCCGAAGGCATCTGGGACACGATCAACGCCCCCAACCTGGCCGAAAACATCCTGCCCACCCGGGGACGCGCCTCACTGGTCCTGTCCAAGGGCCCTGATCACGCCGTACGCCGAGTCCGCCTCCGCAAGCTGTAGCCGCGCTCCTCCACCCGGCCCTGGAAGGCGTTTGCCGACGACTTCGGATTCGTTGGGTGGACCAGCGCCAGAACCGCCGCAAGGGCCTCCATCCGGGAGGCGCGCTCTCTTCACCCGTAACCACCGCGGGAGAGGACACGCAGCAGCCCAATAGCCCAGGATCGGGCTCGCCGATCGGTAAAGTTCGGACGGTAATTGCGGCCCGACGGGCTTCCTCTCTAGGAGACGCCCCCACCCGCACGAGACATTTCGTGCTGCCTGGGGACCTGTCCTGTGACGTTGTACCGCACCACCGCCGAGGCCATGTCCGGTCACGAGGACGCGTTAGCCCAGCGCTTGGCGGAGCAAATGAAGGTCACCACTGGGCGGTCTCCGTCGCCAGCAGAGCGCCACTCCTGGAGCCGCAGCATCCCGGCCCTACGCGCCGACCTGATCTCCGCCGGGCTCGGCAACGTGGAGATGCTGATCGAGTATCAACTGCCGTTGACCAGCAAACGCGCGGACGTCGTTCTGGTCGGGGAGCATCCACGGACCGGTGGTCCGTCGTACATGATTGTCGAGCTCAAGCAGTGGAGTCGGGCCGCCTCGTTTGAAGGTGATCCAAACCTGGTGCTGATCGACGCCTACGGTCACCACCCGGTCACTCACCCGCTGCTGCAGGTACGTGACTACCGCGAGTACCTAGTCGACTTCACGACAGTGCTTGCCGACCGCGCCGAGGCTGTTGCGGGAGTTGCCTACCTGCACAACGCGACTGACTCCGGGGTCAGTGACCTACTGCAACTGCCCGGCGACGACTACGGGCGGTTGTTCACCGGCCAGCGACGTGGTGAGTTCGTCGAGTACCTCCGGTCCCGATTCGCGCCAGGTCCCGGATCGACGTACGCCGATGAACTGCTCCACAGCCGCATCGCACCTTCCCGCCAACTGCTTACTGTCGCAGCCGAAGAGGTGCAGCGGCGCGAGATGTTCACCCTGCTCGACGAGCAGCGCGACGCGTACAACTTCGTGCTACACGCGGTGGAGCGGGCGCGGCGGGTAAACACGAAGACTGCGGTGATCGTTACGGGTGGCCCCGGCAGCGGCAAGAGCGTCATTGCGCTCTCCTTGCTCGGGGAGTTGTCACGGCGGGGACGGACGGTGATGCACGCCACCGGTTCGCGGTCATTCACCCAGACCTTGCGCAAGGTGGCGGGTGCCCGCTCAACATCAGTAAAGAAGATGTTCCAGTACTTCAACTCCTTCATGGCTGCCGAGCCGAACGACCTCGACGTGCTGATCTTGGACGAAGCGCACCGGGTCCGGGAGACCTCCGCAAACCGGTGGACGAAAGCTCAGTTCCGCACGGGACGACCGCAACTGGATGAGTTGTTCTCCGCTGCAAGGGTTCCGGTCTTCCTGCTCGACGAGTTCCAGGTCGTGCGCCCCGGGGAGCAGGGGACCGTCGAGGACATCGAGAAGTACGCGGCCGAGCGCGGGATCCAGGTCCAGCACATCTCGCTCGAGGACCAGTTCCGCTGCGGCGGTTCTGCGGCATACGTCGCCTGGGTAGAACGGCTTCTCGAGCTGACGCCGGGAGGCCCGAGGGCGTGGAAAGGTGACGAACGGTTCGACGTGGACGTGGTCGACTCGCCGCAGGAACTTGAGCACGTGATGCAGGCACATCGCGACGCGGGGTTCGGGGCAAGACTGTCGGCCGGGTATTGCTGGCCGTGGAGCGATCCTCGATCGGACGGCTCTCTTGTGAACGATGTCGTCATCGGCGACTGGTCGCATCCGTGGAACCTCAAGGGAGAGCGGTCAGTCGGCGGCGCCCCGCCAGCGGCCTTGTGGGCATCGGATGACGCCGGCTTCGGTCAGGTCGGATGTGTCTACACCGCACAGGGATTCGAGTACGACTACGCCGGCGTCATCATCGGTCCGGACCTGGTGCTGCGTGACGGCCTCTGGGTTGCCGACCGCAGCAAGAACCGTGATCCCGACTTCAAGAACACGATTCGTGTTAGCGACGCGGACTTCGATCGATTGGTGCGCAACGTTTACAAGGTGCTGCTCACCCGTGGATTGCAGGGCGTGGCCATCTATTCACCGGACGAAGAGACCCGTCGGACGCTCCGCTCGTTGGTCACCATCCACTGACTCACAGACGCTTCTGAAGTCCGTGCCGCGGGGTTTTTCTCTACGTCATCCGGATGCGAGATCCAGCAGACGGTCACGGATCGAGTCAGGGTCTGCTCGCAGGTCGATCGTGGCGACGCGAATCGTGTGGCCTTGCACTGTCGTCTCCACGTCGACGTCTGGGGCCGCCTCAGTGCTCGGATAGAGAAGCAGACCGTTCGCTGCTGCGGCGGTGTCTGAGCCATCCTCTTGCGTACCGAGATACGCATAGAGCTGGTAGAGGTGACCGCTGCGCAGGCGCTGGCCGTCTGCATGCTGAGCCTCGTGGGTCGCGGTCGTGAACTTGGTATCGATGACCAACCGGCTGCCGTCCCGGCGGTCGATGCTGATGTCGGTCTTCATCACCGGGAACAACTGATCCAGGCCGGCCGCTGGGCTCGCCCACCGCAGTTGCTCGGAACGAACCTTGCAGTCGGGCATGTTCCGCGCGAGAAAGCTCCTGATCGCCTTCTCGAACAGGTCCCTCAGTGTGTGGTGATCATGGGCGAGTCTGCGAGCGACGTCGGTACCAGTTTCCTGGGTCAGCATCGTGGACTCAATCACCAGCCGCGCGGCGGCGAGCATGCGGCGGTCTTCCTGGTCAAAATGCCCGAAGACCTCCCGCCGGGGAGTCGCGGGGTCCAACTGGATTTGCCGGACGCCGAGCCGTTCCATTTGTGCCGCAAGGCTCAGGCAATCCCTGCGCAATGGTCGTTCGGATCGTCGGCCAGCCGTCTGCAGCGCGATCATGACGTAGCGGTTACGGGCGGTGTCCGCGGTCAGTTCCTCGAACACGCACGCCACTTGTCCACGCGTCAGCAAACCACCCCGCGCTGTCGTCAAATGGTCGATGCGCCCGCGCACTGAAGAGAGGGCCGCTCTCTGCTCCACATATCCCGGACTCAACTGGCGCACAAGCCGATTCGAGACCTCCGCCACCAGGATTCGCGCGGCCAGGTCCCCCAGATGCTCTGGGTCCGACTCAGCACGCAACCTCTCTGTCTCGTCGAGGTACTTGTACAGATCGCTCGCCCACAAGTACAAAAGCCACAGGTTGCGAACCGGAATCCGCGTCCGGCCCTCGCCGACGGTGATCTCAAAGTCCGCTGACATGGTCGTGGCCACTCAGTTCATTCCTGCACCCGCGGCCAAGCGTTCTTCAAGGCGTCAGCTGCCTCATCGGCGCGCTCCGGGCGGTCGAACCAGTACTCATGCAGTAGTGGGCGGATGGACCAGTCCACTTGCTCGTGGAACCACTCCTGCGGATCTGGGACAACTGCCGCAGGCGTGAAGTAGCTGTGCCCGATGACGAACTGCGGACCAAGTGCCGGATCAGCGGAGATTTCGTTGTTGAGTGTGGTGGCTGCGGCTCCTACGGCATTGACGACCGATGAGTCTCCCGTACGTTCGAGAACCCACTGGCGCCACAGCCCGTTGAATTGGGGACGCAAGGTTCGGAAGGCGAACCGTCGGCGTAGGGCAAGGTCGACGAGCGCCAGCGACCGGTCGGCAATATTCATCGTTCCGATGACGTAGAGATTTGGCGGCAGCCAGATTCCGCGGTTGTCCGTGTCCCGGTGGTAGGTGAGTCGCATGGCCTCGGACTTATTCCGCTGCCCCGGCTCGAGCAGCGTCAGCATCTCACCAAGCGCCCGCGCGGGATTCCCTCGGTTGATCTCTTCGATCACCATCGTGAATGCCTGCTCACCCTTCTGGTGAGCGCGATCAGCCAGGCGTAAGAACGGACCGTCGACGAGTTTGAGCCCTGCTGCACCGTCGTCGCTCGTCACCGGTCGATATCCGCGAATGAAGTCCTCATACGAGGTGTTCGGATGGAACTGCACCACTTGCACCGAACTGGTCGGCCGGTGGCCAGTCATGGCCCACCCAAGACGTTTAGCTAGCCAGGTTTTCCCGGTGCCGGGGGCGCCTTGGAGGATCAGGTTCTTCCCCCGGCTGAGCACTTCGAGCATTTGCTCGATCTCTGCCCGTGGAACGAAGCACCCGTCCTTGACTATGTCATCGACCGTGTACGGCCTGGGGGGCTCGGGCGGTTCGTCGGTTTCATTACCACCAGCAGCGATCGGTGTGTCTTCACCATCGTCCTCAAAAACCTCGTCCGCCTCGACCTTGCTAGCGACTCCCTCGGCCCATGCGGCATCGGACAACTCTGGGATGGAGGCGAACTCACTGCCCGGCGTTGCGGTGTACACGTGCAGTCGGTCCAACACATCCATGTACCAGTCGACAGCGGAACTGTCCTGCGGGTGTGGGGCCTTGAGAACCCCCAGCAAGGACGGCAACTTCGCGCGCGTATTCGTGTCCATGGGACAGAAATGCATGGGACGAGCACGGTACAGCCCCGTGGCCAAGGTCCAATTGCTCTGCGGGAGACTGGCTTTCAGCGCTTCGGCGAATGCTGCGCGCTTTTCAAGGTCACCCCGAGCGTCGGCCCACGCCAGACCGGCGTGTGCAATGGACCAGAGGTTGTCGATGGCGTCGTCATCTCGGTCTTTTGCCCACTTGAAAAGCCATGCGTTCTGAGGGTGGGTGATGGGCACACCCTCGAAGTGCGCCGGAGCCTGTAGATCCAGGCCCACCGCCGTAGCCAGTCGTTGAGCAATCTCCTGTCTCTTCTTCCACCCTGTGGGTCCGAAGTTGAAGATATTCATGACCGTGAAGGGATCGATGTCCGCAAGCGGGCCCGTCGTGCCGTCGCTGTTCATGTCGTGCCAGGTTCCGTGGCCGGACTCCTTGCGGATACGGCTGACGATCGTGACTAACTCGGGCCGCCGCTGACTCCACTCAGCGAGCGCGTCCGCCATGGCCTCGAAGAAGGGGATCCAGTCGTAGCCTGCCTTGTCTGGCGGCGGAACTAGTTGGTCGTCGCTGCGGAATCGATCCATCCAATACGGCCTGCTTAGGAAGTACTGCAGGTCTTGAGGCTCGTCCTCAAATATGAAGCGCTTGAGGTGCTCTGCCTGTTCGTCGTCGGATAGAAGCCAGATCGTGGCCCGATAGGTGTAGAGATACCAGTCTCTAGGCTCAGGAAACTCTTGCCAATCCACGAGCAGCTGAGTGTCACTGACTCGACGAATAACCCCGCGCGCCTTAATTCTCAAGACGGAGACTGGCAGATTGCGGTTGTCGAACGGCAAGTCGTGGCGTTGAACAAACGACGACTTAATGGCGATGCGGTCCCCTGGACGCATCGCGTTAAGCATTGCTTGATCCTTGTCGGTGGGATTGACAACTTCCCACCGGCTCTCGCTGACGAATTCGCTGGTGCGGTCCTCGGACCCAATAAAGGCACCGACCAGCCACGTCTGACGCTCACCTACTTCTGCGACAACGACGTCGCTTATGGTGTTCACGCTCGCAGACTACCCATGGGTTGGGGTGACCATGGGGTGTGCGACCTAACGGAGAACGACTTGGACGGGGTACCCCTTAAATTGCCGACTTACCTGCAGTTTTGCCAACCGCGCAAAGTCGGCATTCGAGACCGGCTCATCACCGTGCTGGCGGAGAAAGATTCGTCCGGCCGGAGGATGGGCCGCGACTGAGACCGTGGGCTAGCGGCTACGGCACCGGCGTGAAGATCACTCTGCTCATGTCGGTCAGGTCGACCTCGTCGTCGTTCGTCAACTGCACGACGACGCTGGTCTTCGTCAGCTCGCTCCCGTCGCCAAGCACGGCATCAACATCGGTGGCAGGGTCGTTGGTAAAGGTGTCGATCGCGCCGGCCTGCCCTGGCGCCGTCACCCTGTACTTCCCGGGCCCGATGTCCTGCCCGACGATGAACGTCCCGGCGTAGAGCACCGTCCGAACGTGTGCGCCAACCTCACCGGTTTGATGCGGGATGAACGCCACTCTCAGACCGGCAGGAACCACGATCTGGTTGTCGAGATTGAGGTCGACGCGCACCTTCTGGACGGAGCCCGCCGCATCATTGCCCAGGCGTTGCTGGGTGATCGGCGGGTCTGTGTCGTCGACGCTGGAGTCCACGACCAGAGAGCCGGAGGTTCCGCCTAGCGGCACAACGTCGTACGTGCCATCGGCGATGTCCTTCACACCCGCGACGTACTTGCCAGCCGACAGATTCATCCGATGTGCGGCGGCCCCCGTCGGCAGATCGGTCGGCAGAGGTGGGTCCGAAACGGTCGGACTGCTCTGGGTAACCGCGGGGGTCGGCGCCGAGCTAGACGCGACCGCGGTGGCAGGCGAAGTGGCGGGCTGCGGATCGTTACCCATGTGCCGCACTGCGACCGACAGGAACACCGACAGTGACGGTAGAAGGGCCAGCAACACGCGTCCCCACTGTGGGAGATTCTTCAAACCTCTCCGCTTCTGCGGCTGAGGCCCGCCGGCCAGCGGTCGCACGTACTCGGTCCAGTTGAACCCGTCCCAGAACCGTTCGTTGCCGGCGCCGTCCGGGTAGTACCCAGCAGGCGCCTGGCGGCCGTTGCCACTCGGTGGTGCGTTCCCGTTGTCCACCCCGGCTCCTCCCCCCGTGACGCGAAAGCTAGGCCGTGCAGCTGAGTAAGACCCGCACGAAAGCTGACGAGAGAATGGGAGCTAGTGACCACTACGGTTCGCATTAGTTAGGCGGCAGGCCGCTCGCTCGCGTAGAACCGGAACAGTGAGTACGCCGCTACCGCGCACAGGACGTGCCACACCGCGTGCCCCTGGAGCAGCGACTGGGGATCGCACAACGGCCCACCCGAGTGGCTCAGACTCCAGATCAGGAACGCCAGCGCCATCGCGCCCACCGCCATCAGCGCCCATCGCCACGACGCGGGATGGGTCGGCCTCCGCTGGATGAAGACCTCGACGAGTACGGCGACAAGCAGCAGTACGGCGAACGCCAAGTTCCCGGCGGTGTCGACCAGTGGCGCGGGGATATCCGACGCCCCAAGTACCTCGGCGCCGACCACCAGAACGACGAAAAGTATTGAGAGAGTGAAAAGTCCACGACCCAAGAGACGCGTGAGTCCGTACGCCGCGGCGTAGCCCGCAAAGAGGTACATGGACCCGACGTCGAACCGACCACCGAGGCTGGATTGGGTGGCGTGCATGGCCATGCTTCCCGGGCCGAGCAGCGCCATCAGCACCGGGAACGGTGCCAGCAACGTGGGGTAGGCAAGCTCCGACCAGTGACGGTCAAGGTAGAGCGCAGCGGCCAGACCGGCGATCACGAACCCGAGGTTGCTCCACGTGTTGGCCGGCTGTTTTATCAGGCCATCGCGCGCGGCCTCGCAGAAGTTCGCGCCGGCCCCCACATCTGGACCGAACCAACCCAGTCCCAGCGCCACCGCGAAAGCGACCAGCGCCAGCAGCGAGACGACGGCGGTGATCACCATGATGCTCGGCCGGGACACCCGCCCAATTGCCAACCCCATAATCCGCGACGCTATCGCCCTTTCGACGGCAGCCCGCGAAAGCGCAGTCACCCTGGACGCGTCACCCGCCCGCTGACACTTCCTCGTCAACTGGCTGGACGAACACGTTCGGTGCCGTCGAAGGATTCACAAGTGGCTACTCATGGCGGTTTCGTCGTCAGTTGAGGTGGCTGGGCCGAGGATGGCCGCGACTAGTGGTGGTTTCGTCGATAGTCGGCGACGTAGAGCGATGGGCGCAATATTGGGGGCCGCGATTGGGCTTGTAAAGACCGAGCTGAGCCCCACGCCTGAGTCGACGGGGCTCGGCCACACTTCATAAGGGCGCCTTATTAGAAGACCGAACCCGCATGCCATCGCCGAGACCAGTCTCCCCCGCCAGAGCGACCGACCTCCTCACAACCCAAATCGTTCCCGAGCGGCCGGCGTCGTCGGCGTGAAGAGATTGATCAGATTGCCGTCCGGATCCCGCAGCAGCACCGACCGATTGCCCCACGGCAGATCCGTCGGCCCCTGCACGATCGGCACCCACGAGCGCACCTGCTCATACGTCGCGTCCACGTCCGGCACGAGAAAGTCCAGGGTGACCGATCGGTTGTCCGCCGCGGTGACCGCGCCGGCTAGTAGGGGCGCCGTCTGCGAACCGGCGATTGCCAATGTCCCTGTGTCCGAGCCTATTTCAGCAAATAGCGGATGCAGGCGAGCGGCGGGTGCACCAGTCAGCCGCTCGTAGAACGCAACCAGTGCGTCGACGTCGTCGGTGATGATGCGAGTAGCGGCGAGTTTCATGACATCTCCTCGTTTGGGGCGGCGGACGCCAACGACGCTAGGAGTAATAGTGGACAGAATCCGCCCACTAATACCGATAGCTTGAGACTCATGCCCCGACCCGCCGCCCGCGTCCTGCTGCTGCTGGACCTGCTGCAGTCCGCCGGCACCCGCAGTCGTCAGGAGCTGGCCACTGAACTGGCCGTCGACGAACGCACCGTCCGGCGCTACGTCGAGCACCTGCGCGACCTGGACATCCCGGTGGAGAGCGTGCGCGGCCGGTACGGCGGCTACCGGCTGGCGCCCGGATACCGCCTACCGCCGTTGATGCTGAACGACGACGAAGCGCTCGCCGTGCTCTTCGCCCTCTCCGAGAGCGCTGCCGCCGCCCACTCCCCCGGTTCGCAGACGGCCGCAGCCACGGCAATCGCCAAGCTGCGTCGCGCGCTCCCGGAGCGCCTCGTCGAGCGGGCCGCCGTGCTCCAAGAAGCGGCGGTCTCCGCGCAGGGTGGCGCGATCGACGAACAGCCCAACCCCGGCGTACTGCTAACTGTCGGCGAGGCCGTCCGCACCTGCACACCCCTGGATCTGAGCTACGTCGATCGCGCCGGCGAACGCCCCCGCCGCACCGTCCATCCTTACGAACTCGTTGTACTGCAGGGACGTTGGTACCTCATCGCCTACGACACCACCCGGCACGCGACCCGCACCTTCCGCTGCGATCGCATCCTGCATGCCCGTACGGCGCGTGGCCACTTCAAGCGCCCCGTCACCGACCCGACTGACCTGGCTGCCGAATTCGCCTCTGCTGACTATCGATACACCGTCACGCTTCGGGTGCAGGCACCCATCGAGCAACTCAACGACTGGCTCTCGCGGACCCTCGCGACCGTCGAGCCCGGCGCGGACGGCTGGCAGCGGGTGACCATCCGCGCCGAGCGGCTCGACTGGATCCCGCAGCGGCTGGTCACCATCGATGCACCCATCAGGATCGACGGCCCACCGGAACTACGGGCCGTCGTCACGGCCGCCGCCGCACGACTGGCCGCGATGGCGGGCTGACGTCAGCCCTTCCCCGAGGCAGCCGGAGCGCCAGCCAGCAGATACTGCCTGAACCAATCCAGCTGCATTGCAGACGAAATCTCGAACCCGTTGACGTACGCGTCGAAGTGGCCGCCCGGCAGCACCACCAGCTTCTTGGGCTCGCGCGCCTCCTGGAAACCGTCGATCGCGATCTTCGTCGGCGTCAGCACGTCGTCCGAGGCCACGCACATCAGCAACGGCGTCGGCGCGATCAGCCGCAGATACGCACCTGGCTGGTACTCGGCGAACCGTTCCACACTGCGCAACGTGCACGAGTTCACGTACGACGGCGCCCGCAGCTCGTGCGTGCCGATGAACCATTCGTAGGAATCCGGGGTCGGCAACGCCGACGGCGCCATCGGGTCCTTATTCACCACGTCGATCATCGTCGGCGCCTCACCGTTGAACCGCGCCCGCCGGTCCGCGTTGAACCCATCGCGGGCGCCGCCCACGAAGTCAGCCCGCACCAACTGCCGGAAGTTGGCGTCCCCGTCGACGACCGGCACCTGCGCGGACACACACTTCACGCGCCGGTCCTGCGCCGCCACCACCAGGACGTGCCCACCGGAGTACGACGATCCCCAGATCCCGATCCGGTCCGAGTCGCTACCCGGCAGCGTCTCGGCGTACGTGATCGCATTGCGGTAGTCGTCGATCTGCTGCCACGGCGTGATCTCGCCACGCGGCTGCCCGTCGGAGGCGCCCAGGTTGCGGTTGTCGTAGACCAGCACGTTGAGCCCGCCCGCGGAGAATGCTTCGGCGTACTTGTCCAGATACATCTCCTTGACCGCGGCGAACCCGTGGCTCATCACGATCGTGGGCGCCGTGCCACCGCCCGACGCGCGGTAATACCACCCGCGCAGCGTCACTCCGTCAGAGTCGAACTCCACGTCCGTGCGATTGTCCGGTACGGCGACCTGTGCCTTCTCGTCCAGCGTTTGAGTCATCGTGATCTCCCTTGATCTCCCACTCGGAACGGCGGGTTGCCATCGACGGTAGGAAGTGACCCAGATCACAGCCATGCATCTGCGTGCCGACCTCGTGCCACTGCGCGCCAACCTGCGCAGCGCATGGTCCACGCGCTGTGATCGGGGTTACATTCGAGGGGACCAAGGAGGCTTCGATGGTGCAGACGCTGCGCGAGGACGACCTGGCGGCCGCTCGCGAATCGTGGGCCCGGCTGCTGTCGCAAACCCACCTGACCTGGGACATCACCGAACTCACCCCCGCCGACCACACGACGTACTCCGCCTCCGTCCGCCAACGGCACCTGGCCGATCTGGTGCTGGTCGACTGCTCCTGCGACCCGTGCGCCGGCGTCCGCCGCGGCCCGCAGATCAGTCAGACCGACGGCGAGTACCTGATCATGCTGATGACGCTGGAGGGCCGCGAACTGGTCACCCAGTCCGGTCGCACCGCGCAACTCGGCCCGGGCAGCGTCGTGATGTGGGACTCCGCGCAGCACGCCGAGTTCGTGGTCCAGGAACCGTTGATCAAACGCAGTCTGCTGGTGCCCAAGGCCGCGCTGGCCGAGGTCGGCGCCCGCGGCGAACTGCTCACCGGCTCGGTCCTGGACTCTTCCGCGCCAGCTGTCTCGCTGCTGCGCAACTTCCTCGACGGCCTGTCCCGCACCATCGACGACCTGCCGCTCGGCGCACTGCCCGCGGCCCGCAACGCCACGATCGAATTGCTTGCTGCCGCGCTCCAGGCGCCGCAACAGACCTGGCCGCCCTCGACGTACGCCACCCGATCCGCCGCCGAGGCCTTCGTCGAGCGCAACCTGCACCGCGGCACGCTCACCCCGGCCACCATCGCCGACCAGATCGGGGTGTCCGTGCGGTCCCTGCACCGGGCGTTCGAGGACTCCGGCGAGACCGTGTCCGGCTACCTGCGCGTACGCCGATTGGCCCGCGCCCGTGACGATCTCACCTCCGGTCGCCCCGTCAGTCAGGTCGCTCGGAGATGGCATTTCTCCGACGCCAGCCACTTCTCTCGCTCGTTCAAGCGGCAGTACGGAATCAACCCGAGCGAGCTACTGCCGGTCGCGAAGTAGCGACCGGCAGTAGACCCGTAGTAGATCCGAACCGTCACGGCGCGGCGAACTGCAGCCCCACCGCCGATTCCAGATCAGCGCTCATGGCGTGCAGCGACACGTCCCACGTCGGGTCGGCCACCACACCGTTCTGCGTGACGTGGCCCCAGCGCTGGAACGCCTTTACCGACGCGAGGGTGTGGGGACCGAACTGGCCGTCGACGCCACCCGGCGTGGTACCCCACTGACCGGCAGCGCCGTTGGTGAGGATCTGCTGGAGGTTCGTGACGACGGCACCGGAGGCACCCTGCTGCAGCGTCGGCATCGCTCCCCCGCCGGGTAATGCCGCCCACGTGATCGGACCCACGATCCCGTCCGGAGTCAGACCCGCACCCTGCTGGAAGGCGATCACCGCGGCCTTGGTGCGCGGCCCGAAGTTGCCGTCGACGACCACGCTCAGGTCCGGCGTCCGCCGCAACGCCCGCTGCAGCCGCTTCACCGCGTCGCCCGTGGCACCCTGCTGGATCGTCGGCTGACCCGGGTTGAAGTTGCGCGTCGTGATGGTCGTCGGGGTGCGCAACCACGCCTCCTGCGTGATCGCCACCATGGACGCCGCGTCGATAATGCCGATGGAGTTCCAGGTGAACATGGCGTACGCCGGGGTCGAGGAGTTGGCTCCGGCCGGAACCGGAACGCCCAGCTTCCCGGCGAGCCAACCCACGGTGCCGTACCCACACAACGACACACAGTGGTCCTCGTTCGAGTCAGCGTTGAATCCCGTTGCGTACCAACCGGTGTGGCCGTTGTTACCCCAGTAAGCGTCCTCCAACTGGTCGGCGGCGATACCGAGCTTGACCGGTCCCTGGCTGATCGCACTGTGCAGATTGCTCGAGCTGGTGTAATCGACCAGGTAGTGCGGCCCGTCGTTGTATTCGTAGCTGCCAGAGGTGAATCCGTCGGTGCGCATGGTGTCCATCACCGGTGTCAGGTAGGCACCTTCCAGGACGCCGTGCGAAGTCGCCCAGGAGATCACCTGCTGGTCGCTGATGAAGATCTCCGGGGAGTTGCACGCCTTGGCGAAGGCTTCCTCAGCGGTCACGCAGTCACCGTGAACGTCATTGCCCCACATGGAGATTCGCTGCGGCTTGACGATGTACGACGGCGGTGCCGCGATCTTCGCCTTGTGCCGCACTGCAGCTTTCATCACGTGCGAGGGCGTGGGCATCGCCCCGCGACCGAGGGTTGGGTTGGGCATGATCGTGCTCCTTCACTTGCTTTCTTCTGAATCGGGTTCGTCAGGCTCGACATCGGACGAGGACGACGACGACGAGGGAGAGTCAGCTGGCTCGTAGGGGGTGGCCGCCGCCAGGTCCTCGGGACTGGTCGGGAGCGCCCCGCGCCGCACTCGCCTACGCGGCCGCTCTGTGTCGGCCGGCGGGGCGGCTGGCTCCTCGGCATCGCTCACAGCTGGCGGTCCTTTCCGGTGTCGACCTTGACGCCCATGAGGAGGGGTTATCGACCCGCGGTGATACCTTGCACACGAACCCGGGAGGTCACCATGGCCAGCCAGACCCCATTCGAGCAGGGCAAGCGATATTCCGGACGGGACATCGAGGTCACGTACGACGCCACCCGATGCATCCACTACGCCGAGTGCGTGCGCGGATTACCTGCCGTCTTCGACACCCAGCAACGCCCGTGGATCCAAGTGGACAACGCCGCCGCGTCCGAGGTGGCCGAGGTCGTACGCCGTTGCCACAGTGGCGCTTTGCAGTATCGCCTGGCCGACGGGCCGGCTGAATTGCCGTCCACGACAACGTCCGTCACGCCGTACGCCGATGGTGCTGTTGTCCTCGAAGGCGACCTACAGATCAGCGACATCCCCGATGACGTCACCTACGTCGCCGAGCACGAAACGCGCCTGACCTCGTGCGGCTGCGGTAAATCCGCGCTCTGGCTGCTGTGCGACAACTCCTGCGGCCACACCGACTGACCGCTACTCGCGACCCGACGCCTCGTCGTCCACCATCATGTCGTCGACATCCTCAAGCGACAGGTCGTCGTCGTAGTAATCGTCCTCGACACCCAAGCCGTCCTGCCGGGCGCGCCACCATAGGAAGAACCAGATCAGCGAGGCGATGGCCAGCACGATCGCTGCACCGAGCACTCCGCCCAGCACCTCGAACAACACGTGCGAAGCGGACGACACGACGACACCGTTGCCGTCATCGTGGAACTCCGGCGACCGGGAACCGAGCAGAGACGACCCCCACACGCCGCCGGCGACGGCCAGCGCGATGGTGATCAGCCAGTAGCAGACGGCGAACGCACGATTCCGGAACATCTCCACCATTCTCGCAGATGCGGTGCAGCCGGGGCTCAGTACCAGTTGTGCGCGAGATGGAAATCCCACGCCTGGCAAGGCGATCCGTACGCATCCTTCACGTACTGCAGCCCCCAGGTGAGCTGGGTCCGGGTGTTGGTGCGGTAGTCAGCGCCCACCGTGGCCATCTTGCTGGCCGGCAGCGACTGCGGGATCCCGTACGCACCGGACGACGGGTTCTCAGCCGTCGTCATCCAGGACGACTCCTGGGTCCATAGCTTGTTCAGGCACGGCCACTGCGTCTGATTCCACCCGTACGCCGAGAGCATCGTCTGTGCCATCTGCTGGGCCTGCGCCGGGCTGGCCGGGCGAGCCGCTAGAGCAGGGGTCGCAGTCGGCGACGGCGTGACCGCCTTCGCCGGCGGCACCACCGGCAACACGGGCCGGACCTGCGAGCGCGACAGCTGCTCGACAGCCGCCGAAGGCGACGTTGAAGGTGACAGCGAAGGGGCCACCGGAAGCTGCGGCCTCACCACCACGGCAGCCTCCACCGTCGGCGTGTGCGCGTGACTCGCGGTAGCAGTCTGATAGACGGCGGCCGACCCGCAGACGAGGCCGAACGCGGTCACCGACATCGCCGCCGGCCGGATAACGGCAGAGCGGATGCTCCGACGTGCACGGTGCCGGCCAACCTGGCGAGCCATCGGGAGCCTTCCCTCGGAGACAGCAGAACGGCCCCGTTATATAAACGAGACCGTCTGCCACTCTCGCCGATCGCCGCTAGCCACGCAAATCAGCGACCGCTCGGGCAGATGGGTCAGACCTCGTCCTGCGGCTGCAGTTCGCTGAATTCCAGGGTGACGTCGCCGGCCGTCAGCGTGAGCGCGTTGTCCCCCACACTCAGTTCCGCGCCGTCGGTCAGCAACTGACTGAACCAGTCGTCCTGGGCCATCAACTCTTCGCTGCACGCCATCCGGGTCGAGATCGCCGGTCCGGACCAGGCGATCTTGCCGTCGGTGACGGCCACCGGGCCGCTGTAGTTGTTACACCCCGGACGCGCGGCCAGACGACCGTCCTCAAAGGACAGCGAGATGCTGCTGTCGGCGACCAGATCGTGCCCGGTGACGGTGCTGCTCACGAACGAGCGGCCGTTCAGCGCACCAACGACGTCGGCGGTGGGTTCTTCGTAAGGCTTGAATCCATCAGTCATGCCCCACAGTCTGCTCTGCCGACGAATCCGCCGCAGCTACTTCGACGAGGCCGCCGCCGAGCCGGGACCCATCACGATCGTGAGGTCGCCATGAGTCAGGGTCATAACGTCGCCAGAGATGGTGGGGGAAACCCCCGTCATGAACGTCTCCGTCAACCATTTGTCCTGGGCGTCTTTCTCGTCACCGCACGACATCATCGTCTGGATGGGGTGCCCGGTGAACTTCAGTACGCCGTCGCTCACCGTCGCCGCCCCGTTGATCATGTTGCACCCGCCGTTGAGCGACAGGCTCCCGTCGGTGACCTTCAGCGTGATCGCGGTGCCGCTCACCAGGTCATGGCCTTTCACCGAGGTCGAGACGAAGGACTTGCCGTTGAGGTCACTCAGTGACGTCAACGCCGTACCGGTCGCCGTCGACGGTGAGCTCGACGAACTGCCGCACCCCGCGAGCGCCGTCGCCGCAAGAGCCACCACTGCCACCATCCGCATACCGATCCCCTTAGGTCGCCTGCCCCACCGTTACGGACACAGTGTGCGACGAACCGTCCCGCGAGAAGTCGACTTTCACCGAATCGCCCGGCGTCGCGTGCAACTCGAAGGTGTTCAGGTCATCGATGGACCGCACCGCCTGCCCACCGATCGCCGTGATCACGTCCCCCTGCCGCAGACCCGCCTGCGCCGACGGGGAGGTCACCGCCTGCACGAAGAGGCCCGGCGGGAGTCCGTACTGCTGCGCCAACGCCGCGGTCACCTCCGCCACTTGCAAGCCCAGAGTCGGATGACGGACCGTCCCCGTCGCGATCATCTCCGACGCCAGCGGCGCGAAAAGGCTTGACGGGATGGCGAATCCGAGGCCGACACTGCCACCTTCACCACCCGGCGCCGCCCCGGCGGAGTTGATCCCGACCAACTGCTGCGAACAGTTCACCAGCGGCCCGCCACTGTTGCCGGGGTTGATCGCGGCGTCGGTCTGCACCGCACCGATCAAGTGGTGGGTGGTGCCGGACTCCGAGGGCACCCGCACGTAGCGGTCCGTCGCACTCACGATGCCCGAGGTGACGGTCGAGGTCAGTCCCAGCGGTGCGCCGAGCGCGACCACCGACTGCCCGACCACCAGGTCCCCGGTCGACCCGACGGAGATCGCCCGCGCATGCGACGACGGATCCTGCGCCTTGACTACCGCCAGGTCGGTCAGCGGGTCGCGCCCGACCAGCGTCGCCGCGCTGGAGTGCCCATCGGCGTACGTCACCCGGATCTCCCCCGGCTGACCCTGCGGCGCGATCACGTGGTCGTTGGTGATGATGTAATCCCGCCCGCGCGGGACGTCCTGGATGCTGCCCGCCCCCTCGATCGGCGTACGCACCATCACCCCTGACCCCGTGCCCGAGCCGGACGGGCCGCTGACCGACAACGTCACCACCGATGGCAGTACGTCGCTCGCCACCGTGGGCACGTCGCAGCCGGTGAGGTTCGTGGCCGGTGAGCGGTGCGTCAGCGCCCAGATCCCCCACACCGCCAGTCCCCCCAACAGCCCGGCGGCGAAGGCCATCGCCAGGACCAGACCTCCGACCCGCGGTCATCGAGGCTCGCATGAACGCAGTCTGCCCTCCCCCGCGACGCAAGGGAGGGCAGACTCGCGGAACCGGTTACGCGTCAGGGCCTTCCAGCATGTCGGTGACCAGCGCCGCGATCGGGCTGCGCTCGCTGCGGTGCAACGTGACATGCGCGAAGAGGGGATGACCCTTCAGCTTCTCGATCACCGCAGCGACGCCGTCGTGGCGGCCGACCCGCAGGTTGTCGCGCTGCGCGACGTCGTGGGTGAGCACGACACGGGAGTTCTGCCCGATGCGCGACAGCACGGTCAGCAGCACGTTGCGCTCCAACGACTGCGCCTCGTCCACGATCACGAAGGCGTCGTGCAGCGAGCGCCCCCGGATGTGCGTCAGGGGCAGCACCTCGAGCAGGTCACGGTCCACGACCTCCTCGACGACCTCACGTGACACCACGGCCGACAAGGTGTCGAAGACGGCCTGCGCCCAGGGCCCCATCTTCTCGTTCTCGGTGCCGGGCAGGTAGCCCAGTTCCTGACCACCGACGGCGTACAACGGACGGAAGACGATCACCTTGCTGTGCTGGCGGCGCTCCATCACCGACTCCAGACCGGCGCACAACGCGAGCGCCGACTTGCCGGTGCCGGCGCGGCCACCCAGGGAGATGATGCCCACGTCGGGGTCGAGCAGCAGGTCCAGGGCGATGCGCTGTTCGGCCGAGCGGCCGTGCAGACCGAAGGCGTCCCGGTCGCCGCGCACTAGTCGCACCGACTTGTCGGGCGTCACGCGACCCAGTGCGGATCCGCGCGGGCCGAGCAGGACAACGCCTGTGTGGCAAGGCAATTCAGCCGCGCTGGGCAGCTCCAGCCGCCCCTCGTCGTACAGCGTGCCCATCTCGGCGTCGCCGACCTCGATCTCGGTGATACCCGTCCAGCCGGAGTCGACGGCCAGTTCGGCGCGGTACTCCTCGGCGTTCATCCCGACCGCGGAGGCCTTGACCCGCATCGGCAGATCTTTGCTGACCACAGTGACGTCGTGGCCCTCGTTCGCCAGGTTGCGCGCGACGGCCAGGATGCGGGTGTCGTTGTCACCCAGACGGAAGCCGGAGGGCAGTGACTGCGGATCGGTGTGGTTCAACTCCACCCGCAGCGTGCCGCCGTCATTCATCGGCACCGGAGCGTCGAGACGCCCGTGCTGCACGCGCAGGTCGTCCAGGAACCGCAACGCGGAGCGGGCGAAGTAGCCCAACTCCGGGTGGTGCCGTTTGCCTTCCAGTTCGGTCACCACGACCACGGGCACCACGACTTCGTGTTCAGCAAAGCGGGTAATAGCTCGTGGATCGGACAACAGGACCGAAGTGTCCAGGACGTAGGTGCGGCGGCCGGGCTGGGCGATCTCGCTCATAACACTCCCTCGGCGCGCGGGTGGTAACCGCGCAATCACTTGCGGAACAGTGACCGGATAAGCCCACCGAGGGCAACCGGCCCTCTATCCCGCAGCCGAAGCAGCTGCATCCAGTGGGCCTTTCCGTTCGACCACGAAGTGTGGTCGTGTTCGGAACGCTACGGCAGGCCGACGGCGATTGTGCTGCGCCTCGCCCATCCGTGTGTGACGTTTTTGTTAACGGCGTACGGCGAGTGCCTGGCCGCCGTGGAAACCAGACTTTGCACTCTCGAACAACTTCCGTCATGACGGTTGTCATGCACGCGTAGTCGGTGCGAGGCCCGCCCGTTCGGGGCTAACCTGGCATACGGGGTAGTAGCCAACACTTCAGGACCGGGACAAGGAAACAGGGCAGTGATGCGGATCAGCGATGTGCTGTACGGCGTGTACGAACGCCGCCTGGCCCGTGATCTGCCTAAGGACAACCTGCCGCGCCACGTCGGCGTCATGCTGGATGGCAACCGCCGCTGGGCCAAGGCCCGCGGCGCGGACACGGCCAGCGGCCACCAGGCCGGCGCCGACAACATCGAGCCGCTGCTGACCTGGTGCGAAGAAGTCGGCGTCGAGGTTGTGACCTTGTGGCTGCTGTCCACCGACAACCTGTCCCGCTCCGAGCAGGAACTGCGACCGCTCCTGGGCATCATTGAGTCGGTCGTCACCGATCTTGCGGCCGCCCAGCGGTGGCGCATCAACCCCGTCGGCGCCCTGGACATGCTGCCCGAACGCACCGCGAACGTGCTGAAGCAGGCCGCCGAGGACACCGCTGACGTCACCGGGCTGCTGGTCAACGTGGCCGTCCCCTACGGCGGCCGACGCGAAATCGCGGACGCCGTACGTTCCATGCTCCTGGAGCACGCGGCCAAGGGCGCGACGATCGAAGAGCTTGCCGCCGACCTGGACGTCGACCACATCGCCCAGCACCTGTACACCAAAGGCCAGCCCGACCCGGACCTGGTCATCCGCACCTCCGGCGAACAACGGCTGGGGGGTTTCTTGCTGTGGCAGAGCGCGCACAGCGAGTTCTATTTCTGCGAGGCCTATTGGCCCGACTTCCGTCGCGTCGACTTCCTGCGGGCTCTACGCGCGTACGCCGAGCGCGACCGCCGGTTTGGATCCTGAGGTAGCACCATGAACAAGCCCAACCTGCCCGACCTGCCCAGCCTCTCCGAGGTGAAGGACGGCGTCCGCGACCACATGAGCGACGTGCGCGACAGCATGTCCGAGGTCCGGGAGGGCGTGCGCGAGAGCATCGCCGACGCCCGCGAGGACGCCAAGGCGCTGCTGGAGTCGGTCAAACCCAAGCTGCGCGGCTGGTTGCACCTGGTGATGGCTCCGCTGGCGCTGATCGCGGGAATCGTCCTGATCGCGATTTCGAAGACCACCGCCGGTCGAGTCGGTGCGATCGTTTTCACCATCACCGCCGTGCTGTTGTTCGGCACCTCCGCGATCTACCACCGCGGCAACTGGAGTCCCCGCACGGCCATCACCCTGCGCCGGATGGACCACGCGAACATCTTCTTGATCATCGCGGGCACCTATACGCCCTTCGCGCTCACCCTGCTGCCGGCGGCGGAGGCTCGCTCCCTGCTGATCCTCGTGTGGAGCGGCGCGCTGCTGGGTGTCTGCTTCCGGGTCTTCTGGACCGGTGCACCACGCTGGCTCTACGTACCGGTCTATCTGGCGCTGGGCTGGGTCGCGGTCTTCTACATCAAACCGATGTTGCACGGCGGAGGTCCGGCGGTCCTGGCCCTGATCATCACCGGCGGTGCGCTCTACTCGATCGGTGCGATCATCTACGGCACCAAGCGGCCCAACCCCTCACCGCGCTGGTTCGGCTTCCACGAGATCTTCCACACCTTCACGATCCTGGCGTTCGCGGTGCACTACGTCGCAGCGTCGCTGGCCGTCACCGGTCACGACGTGACTGCGTCAACGCTGCTGCACTGACCGCTACCGCTGCTCTTCCTCGCCCTTTTCCTCGAGGCGCTCCTCGTCCAGTTCGATGGCCGCCTGCCGCTCAGACTCACCGGTCTCTTCGGACAGTTCCACCGCCTCGCGGTCCCGCGCTTCGTCGGCCGCCGAATAGCGCACCTTGCGCAACCGGTGGTTCATGCTGCGGAACAGCAGCCAGCACGCGAGTGCGAGCCCGAACAAGATGATGAAGCCCCAGATGCCCGCCGTTGTCGAGACATCCTCGTCGCCGCCCATCAGCCGACCCGCAGATTCTCAGGAAGTGTGCTCTCGCGGATGTCGTCGACGACCAGGTCCAGCCCACCCTTACTGGCCAGGGCGTCCGCTGTGGCCGGGTCGATCCCGGCGAACAGATCGTCCTCGTCGGCCGGAACCGGCACATATGACGCCGCCAACTCCCACTCCTCCGTCGGCCAGATCTCGGCCTGCTCAGCCGGTGACAACGCGAAGAACGAACCGTCCGGGTCGATCTGGGTGGCGTGCGCCAGCAGGGCCTGCTCCCGGACCCCGAAGTAGTCGCCGACATTGACCCGCGTGGTGATCCGCGGCGGCGGCATACCGTCCCAGCGCTTCATCCAGTCCCCGAACGGCGACTCACCGTCCCGCGCCAGCAGAGCTTCGTGCATGGCTGACATCTTCTCCCGGGAGAACCCCCGGTCGTAGTACAGCTTGAGCGGTTGCCAGGCCGGCCCGGTCTGCGGGTACGCCGAGGGGTCACCCGCCGCGCGGAACGCCGCCTGCGACACGACGTGGGTCATGATGTGATCCGGGTGCGGGTAGCCGCCGTTCTCGTCGTACGTCGTCATCACGTGCGGCCGGAACTCCCGGATCACCCGCAGCAGCGCAGGCACGGTGACCTCCAGCGGTTCGAGGCCGAAGCTGCCCGTGGGCAGCGGTGGTCGCGGGTCACCCTCGGGCAGACCGGAGTCCACGAAACCCAGCCAGGTGTGTTCCACCCCGAGAATCTGCGCGGCTTTCGCCATCTCATGGCGGCGGTATTCGGCCATATCCCGTTTGACCTCGGCATTGTCAGCCAGCTTGGGATTCAGGATGTCGCCGCGCTCACCGCCGGTGCACGACACGACCATCACCTGATGGCCTGCCGCGGTGTACTTGGCCACGGTGGCCGAGCCCTTGCTGGATTCGTCATCGGGGTGGGCGTGGACCGCAAGCAGACGAAGACCGCTGCGGTCTGCATCGAGGGCGGTCTGATCCGAGTCAGTCACGCGCTCTATTGTCTCATTCCATGGCCCTGCCCCGACCCGCCCCCGGCACCGGTAAGTGGTGGGTGGTCGGCACTATCGGGATCACTCTCGGCGTGATCGCCGCGATCTGGTTCGGGTTGTCGGCCACCAGCGGTCTGGCGTGGTCGGATGCGGGGCACAAGGTGGTTAGCGACGCGCGGGTCGACGTGATCTTCGATGTCACCAACCAGGACGGCCGACCGGTGCAGTGCACGCTGGAAGCCCTGGATAACAGCCACGGCCAGGTCGGCGTACTCCAGGTGGACCTGCCCGCCAGCAACCTGACCACGACCCGCTACACCCGCTCGATCGCCACGGTCTCCCGTGCGGTGGCCGCAACCGTGGACTCCTGCCAGTACCGCTGAGCTGACCCCGGCTGGCCCGGCGGTGAGCCAGATCACCAGAATGTCGGGTCCCGCGCACGGCGTCGTTTACAATGGTGGTTCTTGCACGAACGGGTCTGGACCTGCAGACCGGCCGCGCATCTGGGACTTTCCACTACGGAGATGTCCAGCGAGCGGCGACCCGCGGGTCCGGGCCTACCTTTTTTGTCTTACACCAGTTTGGAGGAGATCGACGTGACCAGCACTGACACCGGCACGACGTTCCTGACCCAGGACGCTTTCGACCGCCTGAAGGCCGAGCACGAGCAGCTCACGACCACCGGTCGCAGCGAGATCGCCGCCAAGATCGAAGAGGCCCGCCAGGAAGGCGACCTGAAGGAGAACGGCGGCTACCACGCAGCCAAGGAGGAGCAGGGCAAGATGGAGGCCCGCATCCGCACCCTGGAGGAGTTGCTGCGCAACGCCACCGTCGGTGACGCTCCCAAGGCCGACGGCACGGTGCACCCGGGCATGGTCGTGAAGGCCGAGATCTTCGGCGAGGAGGAGAACTTCCTGCTGGGCAGCCGTGAGGGTGCCGCCGACGACCTGACCGTCTACAGCGAGAAGTCGCCGTTGGGTGCGGCCATCCTGGACCAGAAGGTCGGCTCGACGGTCAGCTACGAAGCGCCGAACGGCAAGACCATCGAGGTCAAGATCGTCTCAGCGAGCCCGTACAAGGGCTGATTGCCACCACCCAGCTCATTACCCCCGACTTTTGGATCGGGATTCACCTCGAACGCGCGATGTCGGGTGAATCCCGATCCAAAAGTGTTTAAGGACCAATCAACGGCGGGTGCGGTCCAGCGCCTCGCCCAGATCAGCAATCAGATCGTCCGCATCCTCGATACCCACCGAGCAACGGATCAGGTCATCCGGCACGGCCAACTCGGTGCCGGCCACCGACGCGTGGGTCATCTTCGCCGGGTGCTCGATCAACGATTCGACGCCACCGAGCGACTCCCCCAGCGTCCAGACGCTCGTCGCGCTGACCACATCCAGCGCGCGCTGCTGACCACCCGCGACCTGGAAGCTGATCATCCCGCCCGGTCGGCGCATCTGCCGGGCGGCGACGTCGTGCCCGGGGTGGGAGTCCAGCCCCGGGTAGTAGACGTGCGTGACGTCGTCGCGGCCGAGCAGGAAGTCAGCGACCTTCTCGGCGTTGTCGCTGTGCCGTTCCATCCGCACCGCAAGGGTTTTCAGACCGCGCAGCACCAGCCACGAGTCGAACGGTCCGGCCACCGCACCCATCGCGTTCTGGTGGAAGCCGATCTTCTCGGCCAGCTCCGCGTCCGCCACCACGACCGCGCCACCCACGACGTCGCTGTGCCCGCCGCAGTACTTCGTGGTCGAGTGCACGACGATGTTCGCCCCCAGCGTGAGGGGATTCTGCAGGTACGGCGAGGCGAAGGTGTTGTCCACGACCAGCAGCACCCCTGCCTCCCGGGCGACCGCTGCTACCGCCTCGATGTCCGCGATGCCCAGCAGTGGGTTGGTGGGTGTCTCGATCCAGATCAGCCTAGTGTTGGGCCGGATCTCGCCGCGGATCGCATCCGCTTGCGACACCTTGGCCAAGGAGACCTCGACCCCCCACGGCCGGTGCACCTTGTCGAAGAGCCGGAAGGTCCCGCCGTACGCGTCATTGGGGATGATGACGTGGTCACCCGGTTTGAGGACAGCCCGCAGGATGGCGTCCTCGGCCGCCAGACCGGAGGCGAACGCGAATCCCTTTGTGCCGCCTTCCAATTCGGCCAGACACTCCTGCAAAGCGTCACGGGTCGGGTTGGCTGATCGGGAGTACTCGTAGCCCTCCCGCAACCCGCCGACACCGTCCTGCTTGTACGTGGACGTCTGGTAGATCGCTGGCACCACCGATCCGGTGCGCGGATCCGGCTCCTGGCCGGCGTGGATGGCTTTCGTCGAGAAACCCGTCATGGGCTCCACCCTACGAGTCGCCTCCGGAGGGCCGGTACGGCGCCAGCACGCAGAACTCGTTGCCCTCCGGGTCGGCCAGCACGGCCCACCCCTTGTCGCCGTTGCGCAGATCGTCGACCAACGTTGCCCCGAGTCCCAGGACCCGCTCGATCTCCTCGTCCCGGCTGATGTCGGTCGGTCGCAGACAGATATGCATGCGGTTCTTCACCGTCTTGGGCTCAGGGACCTCCAGGAAGATCAGGAAGCGGTCGTCCGGACCGTTCAGACTGACCTCATCATCACCCGGTTCGGCCTCCGGCTCGAGGGTGAAGTCCTCCAGCACCTGGTCCCACCACACCGCCTGGGCGTAGGCGTCGGCGGCGTCGATGCAGAAGTTGGATGCGCGAGATGCCATGTCCTGCACCAAACCACGGACGCGCGCGCCTGACCACCTCCGGAGATCTCAGCCGGCCTAATCCAGCGCGCTGGACAGCGCCTTCCAGTCGATCCCGGAGGGTGCCTTATCGACGACCGACTGCAGGAGCCCGAGCCGCGCGGCGCGGACCGCAGGGTCCTGCGCCATCACCAACACGTCATCGAAGAACGTGTTCAGCGAATCGGTCAGGTCACCAGCCGTGGCGGCCCATTCCGGAAGGCCAGCCGCGGACTGGTCCGGCAGCGTGGCCACCTGGGACTCCAGGCGCAGCTCGGCCGGCTCGGTCAGGACCGCCGCGTCGTACGCCGATGACGTGCCTTCCGGGACGATCCGGGTGATCCGTTGGGTCGCCTCCACGAGCTTCGCGAAATCGGCATCATCCGCGAGGGAGGCAATGTCGGCCAGCGCCTGCTCAGCAGCACCCGGGCGACCGGTCAGCGGAGCGACCGCATCCACCACACCGGCCGCAACGCCTTCATCACGCAGTTGCTGCACGAACCGCTCGCGGACAAATTCCGCTGCAGCGTCGATGGATTCGTCAGAAACGGTCACGCCTTGGGCGACCAGGCGCATCGCGGCCGCCTGCAACCCATCCTTCACGGTGATTGCCGACAACTCCGGTCGCGCCCGCAGGATCGACACCACACCGAGGGCGGCGCGACGCAGGGCGAACGGATCGGAGGAGCCGGTCGGCTTGGCCCCGATCGCGAACATCGCGGCCAGCAGATCGAAGCGGTCCGCGAGGGCCAGCAGCGCGCCCTCGAGGGTCTCGGGCAATGCGCCACCAGCGGTCCGCGGGCACTCCATGTCATAGAGCGCCTGCGCGACGGCCGGGGTCTCCCCCGCCCGCGTCGCGTAGACCTTGGCCATGGTGCCGGCCAGCGAGGAGAGTTCGACGACCATCTGGGTCGACAGGTCGAACTTGGCCAGTTCCCCGGCCCGCTGCAGCGTCGCGCTGTCGACCCCTTCGACGCCGCCGGCGAGCTTCGTCGCGACCGCCGCGATCCGGTCGGCCCGCTGCGCTACCGAGCCGACCCGCTCTTCGAAGGTGAGCTTGTCGATGGCAGAACGGAATTCGGCCAACGGCACCTTCAGGTCGGCGTCGAAGAAGAACGCCGCGTCTTCGTAACGCGCGCGCAGCACCGACTCGTTACCCGTGCGCACCACGTCCGGGTCGCACGCGCCGTTGGCCATCGTGACGAAGTACGGCTTGAGCTTGCCCGCGGCATCCCGCACCGGCAGGTAGCGCTGGTGCTTGCGCATCACCGTCACCAGGATCTGCTCGGGCAGTTCCAGGTACTTCTCCCCGTAGGAGCCAAGGATGCCGACCGGCTGCTCCACCAGGTTGGTGATCTCCTCGACCAGCGCGGACTCGCCGTCGAACTCGATTGTGCCGCCGACGGATTGCGCCAGATCGGTCGCTTGGTCGACGACCTCGGTCCGGCGGGCAGCGACGTCGAGCACGATGCCGTGCGCACCGAGGGTCGGAATCAGGTCGGTGGCCGTCGCGACGTCGACGAGCGGCGTGTCATCGCCGCGTTGCACGTACGTCGTGCGGCCAGTGACCAGCGACGACACCTGGGCGGGCACCACCAGGTCCCCCCACAACGCCACCAACCACCGGATCGGACGGCTGTAGGCCAACTGCGGGTCGGCCCAGCGCATGTTGCGATCGGCGCGCAGACCTTCGACGACCTTCTCGATCAACGAAGCCAGGACGACCGGAGCGGTGCGGCCTTTCTGCTCGACGGAGACCGCGACGTGCGAGGCGCCGTCGAATTCGGCTGTGACGACATCGGATACGTCGACACCCTGGCCCCGCGCGAAGCCCTGCAACGCCTTCGTCGGCTCGCCGGACGCGTCGTAGGCGGCGGCAACCTTCGGGCCCTTACGCAACGTCGACGCGTCCGGCTCTGTCGCAGAAACAGCGGGAACCGTCAGCACGATCCGGCGAGGGGTGGCGGCCACGCTCGGGTCGCCGTACGTCAATCGGGAGTCCGCCAACGCCTCGGTCGCCAGCGCACGCACCTGCTCGATGGCCTGGTCCACCACGTGCGGCGGCAACTCCTCGGTGCCGATCTCCAGCACGAACGTGGCTGGCTCAGAAGGCAATTCAGCCGGAAGTACGGAGGCAGAAGGAGCAGGCGCTGCGAGCCCGCCCATCGAGGACAACGTGGACTTCGTCAACGGGAAGTCCAGCTCCTGACGGCGTTCGACCCACAACGCGGAGACCTCACGCGAGAGCCGGCGCATCGTCGCGAACGCCGCGGCCCGCTCGGTCGTGGAGATCGCACCGCGCGCATCGAGCACGTTGAACGCGTGCGAGCTCTTCAGCACGTAGGTGTGCGCCGGCACGGGCAACCGGGCCTCGATCAACCGCTCCGCCTCAGCGACGTAGTAAGCGAAAAGCTCACGGTTCGTGTCGATGTCGGCGTCGTCGAGGTAGTAGCGCGACATCTCGAACTCGGACTGGCCGAACAACTCGCCGTAGGTGACACCCGGCGCATAGACCATGTCCTTGAAGTGGGTGACGCCCTGCTGGGCCATCATGATCCGCTCGATGCCATACGTGAGCTCGACCGAGACCGGGTCGAGGTTCTGCCCACCGACCTGCTGGAAGTAGGTGAACTGGGTGACCTCCATCCCGTCCAGCCAGACCTCCCAGCCCAGACCCCACGCACCGATCGCCGGCTGGGCCCAGTTGTCCTCCACGAAACGCACGTCGTGTGCATCCAGGTCGATGCCGAGGGCCTCGAGGGACTGCAGGTAGAGCTCCTGCGGGTTGCCCGGGTCGGGTTTGAGGATGACCTGGAACTGCGTGTGCGTCTGCAAACGGTTGGGGTTCTCGCCGTACCGGCTGTCGTCGGGGCGCACGGAGGGCTCGACGTACGCCACCCGCCACGGCTCGGGACCCAGCACCCGCAGGATGGTCGCGGGGTTCATGGTTCCGGCGCCGACCTCGGTGTTGAACGGCTGCACGACCAGGCAACCCCGGTCGGTCCAGAACTTCTGCAGGGTCAACAAAGCGTCTTGCACGGTCAGCACCCGGCAAGGCTACCCATCACCCGGGAGGCCGCCGAATCGGTTTTGCCCACCCGCGAGCGCCCCGGGCTGTGATCAAAATGAGACAATCGACGCCATGGTCTTTGGATTCGGACGCACCGCCACCATGGTGACGCCGCAAGAAGCACTTCCCGGTCGACCCGAGCCGCTGCCGGACATCCCCGACACCAACGTGGTCCTCGGCACTTCCATGCACCCGCCGTTCCCGGAGGGCTCCGCGACGCTCTACGTCGCGATGGGCTGTTTCTGGGGCGCTGAGCGGATTTTCTGGCGCCTCCCGGGCGTCATCACCACCGCCGTCGGCTACATGGGCGGCTACACGCCCAACCCGACGTACGAAGAGACGTGCACCGGCCGCACCGGGCACACCGAAACCGCGATGGTCGTCTATGACCCGCAGCAGATCAGTGCCGGTGAGGTGCTGAAGGCGTTCTGGGAGAACCACGACCCCACCACCGCCAACCGGCAGGGCAACGACGTCGGCACGCAGTACCGCTCGGCGATCTACTGGACCACGCCCGAGCAGGAGGCGGCGGTCGCGCAGACGACCAAGGACTTCCAGAAGGTCCTCTACGACAACGGTTTCGGGGCGATCAGCACCGAGGAGAAGCCGGCGTCCGAGGTCGGTCCGTTCTACTACGCCGAGGGCTACCACCAGCAGTACCTGCACAAGAACCCCGGCGGTTATTGCAACCACGGGTTCAAGGGCATGACCTGTCCGGTCGGCATCGTGCGCCAGGACCAGCTGCCCGCCCAGCAGGACATCCTGCCGGGCTGATTGATCGACGTACGCCGATCGCGGCCTGACGCTGTCGTCAGGGTGCCGCCGGGGTCCAGAAGGACCACGGCTCACCCTCCGGGCCGAGCGCGCCGTACTCGCGCACGCCGTAGTCCTGGTCAGTGGGCGGGTAGGTGACCGTTCCGCCGCGGGCGAGCACCCCGGCGTGGTGCGCGTCGACGTCCTGCACGGTGACCACGAGCATGCCCGTGGCGGCTCCGAGCGCCGCGGGTGAGGCCAGCCGCCATCGCGGTGAGACCGGATGCAGCATGATCGTCCCGTCGGCCGTGCGCACCTCGCCATGCACCACCCGCCCCTCGGGGTCACGGTGCAGCGGCCCCGGCTCCAGACCGAAGACGTGCACCAGATGGTCGTGGGCACGCTCGATGTCCTCATAGACCATCACGGCGATCCGGCGCAGCGGCTCGGTGCGGGTCAGGTCGGTGTCGGTGATGACGGCCAGCAGGCGCCGGCAGACGTCGACCTCGCCGTCCCCGGCGCTGGGTTCGACCTGGACGTCGGTGAGCCGGTGCAGGAGTCGCTCGGTGCGCAGCACCTCATCCTCGAGCGCCGCCAGGTGTGCCCGCAGTGCGTCACCCAGCGCCCACGACGGGTCGTCGACGGCGCGGCCGATCTCCTCCAGCGGGGTCCCGAACCGGCGCAGCACACTGATCCGGTAGAGCCGCTCGAGGTGCTCCCGGCGGTAGACCCGGTGCCCGGCCGAGGTCCGCTCCGGTCGCAGGATGCCGATGTCGTCGTAATGGTGCAGCGTGCGCACTGTGAGCCCGGAGAGTTCCGCGAGCTCGCCGACGCGCCATCCGGATTCCTGGTCAGCCATCGTCAATCCCGTGCGGTGCCGATCGCCCAGCGGTGCCCGAACGGATCGACCAGCCACCCGCGCCGCCCTCCGTCGGCGCCGTCGGTCGGCTCTCGGTCGACGGTGGCACCAGCAGAGACGGCGGCGGCGTACGTCGCGTCAACGTCCTCGACGCCGAGCACGATCGCGGTCGTGCTGTGGCCGAGGGTCCTTGGCGCGTAGGCGCCGTGCTCGTGGGACTCATCGGACAGATAGAACTCATCCGGACCGATACGCAAGGTGGCGTGCCCGACCCTGCCGTCGTCCTCGACGTACCGCAGGCCCACCTCCCGAGCCCCGAAGGCGGCGGCGTAGAAGTCGATCGCGGCCGCGCCGTTGTCGACGGTCAGGTAGGGGGTTATTCGTGCCATGTCGCTCTCCTTCGCTCGAGCCACGGCCGAACCTGCGTCGCGGCTGTTCGCGACGCTAGACCCTCACGTGGCGTGAGGTGCAAGAGCTGTGAGCGGCCGGATCAGTCGTCCTGCTCCGTCGGGCGGATCAGCAGTTCGTTGATCGTCTGGTGCCGCGGTCGCGTCACGATGAAGTGCACGGCATTGGCAATGTCCTGTGGCTGAAGGGGTTCCATCTGTTCCAGCCGCTTCAGGTTGGCTTCCCGCACTCCGTCGCGCAGGTGATCCCGCAACTCGCTGACCACGGCGCCCGGTTCGACGACGCCGACCCGTAGGTGGCGTCGGCTGAACTCCTGCCGGAACGACTCGCTGAAGGCGCCCAGCCCGTGCTTGGTCAGGTTGTAGACGGCTGAGCCCTTCTTCACCTGGCGTCCGGCGGTCGAGGAGATGTTGATCAGGTCGGCGACCCGTCGCGGGTCGCTGTCGGCTGCGCTCAGCAGATGCGGCAGCGCGGCTTTGGTCATCGAGAGGGCGGCGCGCAGGTTGATCTCCAGCATCCGGTCCCACTCGTCGATCGGAGCCTCCTCGATGGGTCCGAGCAGCATCACCCCCGCGTTGTTGACCAGGATGTCCAACCGGCCGAGCTGCGAAACCGTTTGTGCGACAGCGCCTTCCGCTTGCACACGGTCGGTTATGTCGGCCTCGATCGCGAGCGCACCACCACCGAGTTCGGTCGCGAGGGTGTCGAGCCGGTCCTTGCGCCGGGCGACCAGCGCGACGGTGGCTCCGGCGCCGGCCAGCGTGCGGGCAGTCGCCTCCCCGATCCCACTCGATGCTCCGGTCACCAGGGCCACGGTCCCACTCAGTTCGCTCACGATTGCCAGGCTAGAACGCAAACCGGCACCACCTCCCCCTCAGGGGCCGGTGGTGCCGGTGGGCGTGCGTTCGTCAGTGTGCGATGGCGTCGTGCGTGCGGTCCTCTCGTGGTGTGAGCGACTGGGCGTAGACAACGCCGAGCGTCAGCAACAGCAGTCCCACCACGATGAACGCGAGGACCCGGAACACCCCGTCGAGTGTCGCCATGTCGAACAGGAACAACTTGGCCACCGCCAGGGCGATGACGGACAGGCTCACGGTGACGGTCATCGTGCGAGCAGTTCCGGTGTGGCGACGTGCCCACACCAGTCCAGCCGCCGCTGCAGTCGCCCAGGTGATCGTCGCCGCAGTGTGGCCGGCGCGGAACCCGGCATCACCAGGGGCCAGCGCGCCGCCCAGGTCGACCAGGAACGCAGTCGTCAGGGCCAGGACTGTGAGTGCCGTGCCGGTGCCCACCAGCACGCGCTCGCTGTCTGTGACAACCCGCATCCAGGACCAGCCAAGGACGACAACCGCGGCCACGAGCAGCACGTCCACGATCACCAGGTTCAGCCGGACGGCGACCGGAAGGTCGGTGGAGTGGACCAGGCGCGCCGCCGGGTGTTCGGACAGGGAGACGAGGGCGGCCAGCCCGGCGAAGGTGCTGGCGGCGATCCGCAGCGGAACGCTCAGATCCCGGCCGACCAGCGACCCCGCACCGAGCACCACCGCGCTGGCGGCCAGCGCGATAGCAAACGAATTGCCTCGCAGGATCGCGCCGAAGCCGACGGGCAGGCACACCGCACTGGTCGCGAGCCAGATGACGCGAACGGTGTGAGTCACGCCGGGAAGCTGTCGTCCACTGACGGCCAACGCGGCCAGCAGGAGAGCTGCTCCGGCCAGGACGATGACGCCGGGATACCGGTCGAAGCGTTCAATGGTCAGCGGGATGACCGGCAGCAACGATGCGGTCGCGGTCAGGGCCAGGACAGTGGGACGCGACGAGGTGCGCAACAGGGCGACGGCTGAACCCACGGCCAGCAGCACGTTCAGGCCGGCCAGGAGAGCGACCAGTCGGGTGTCGGCGGTCTCCAGGCTGCTTGCGAAGACGCTGTCCGCGACGGTGGTGCCCGCCAGAGCAAGTAGCGGCGCGGTGCAGACGACGGTGTTCACGACGTACGTCGCGGACCAGTCCCGACCCAGCTGGATCCAGAGGGTGGCGGCAGCGTAGGTCAGCAGGAAGCCCACCAGCAGTTCGTTGATGCCGCCGGTGACCGCAGGGGCCAGGGCGAACAGCGGGATTCCGACCATCAGGCCGAGCGGTTGGCTGTTCCACCGATGGGCGACGACGAAGCCGCCTGCGGCCACCACAGCGGCGACGGCCAGACCGGCGATCGGCGCCAACCAGTGATAGATCGCGGTGGCGGCCAGGACATCGAACAGCGCGGCGGCGACACCGGTCGCCACCAGGGTGATGGCACCGGAGCGGCGCTTGGTGTCACGACCGACGCGAAGACCGGCACCGAACAGGGTGGCGGCCAGGACTGCACCACCGGCCACGCGGATCCACGGGCTCAGCAGACCGGCCTGCGCGGCCAGCAACAACAGCAGCACGACACCGATGAGGGTGATGGCGACACCGGCGCCGCCGAGGACTTTGCCGACCAGACCGCGCTCAGCGGCAGCCGCGACCCGCTCGGAGAACGCGGGGGGGGAGTGGGGCGTGGGGTGAGGAAGGGACCACACGTCCTGCGGTGGCGGGGCAGCCGGCGGCGGGACCGGAGCGGTGCGCGGAGGGGAGAAGTTGCGCGGCTGGTTGGATTTGACCGGCGCGACCGGCGGTGCGAGCGGCGCGACGGGAGGCGCCGTCGGAGCCGCCATGGGAGGCGACGGCGCAGGCGTCTGCTGGGCCTGCGCATCGATGAGTTCATCGAGGGCCTCGAGTTCTGCACCGACCCAGGTCACGCGGGTGGAGATGTCCGCAAGGTGCGCGCGGATCTGCTTCACAGCAGCAGCGGGAGTGTTCTCGGGAAAGGTTGGAGTAGCCATGTCTCGAGCCTCGCCGGGGATGCTGCGTCAGACATGCGTAGAACTACTCACCGGTCGTGGGTAATCGGCCGTGCGGCTACTCGGAGTCCAGCCCGTGCTCGATGGCGTAGCGGGTCAGTTCGACCCGGTTGGCGAGTTGCAGTTTGCGCAGCGCGGCGCCGACATGGTTCTCAACGGTCCGCACACTGATCCCCAGTCGCTTCGCGATCAGTCGCGACGACAGACCCTTGGCGACCTCGCGCAGCACCTCGGTCTCGCGCTCGGTGAGCACGGGGGTCTCGGGACCGGGAGAACGCGCGATCCGGCGGTACTCCCCCAGGACCAATCCGGCCAGCCCGGGGGTGAACACCGCCTGACCATGTGCGGTAGCCCGGACCGCCGCGACCAACTCGGAGCGCTGGGCGCTCTTGACCAGATAGCCGGTGGCGCCGGCTTTGATCGCTTCCAGGACGTCGTCGCGTTCGTCGGATGCGGACAGGACGAGGGCGTTCGCCGCGGGGCATGCAGCCAGGACCTCGGCGATGGCCTGCGCACCGGTGCCGTCGGCCAGGTGCATATCCATCAGCACGACATCGAAGTCCACCGCCGCGGCCCGTACGGCGGCCGACCGGACCCCGTCGGCCGTCGCCACTACGTCGAAACCCTCATCCGTGAGATCACGGGCGACACCTTCGCGCCACATCGGGTGATCGTCAACGATCATCACCCGGATCACTGAATCAGTCTGCTGTGCAGTGGAATCGGTCATCAGCGCGGCTCTCCTGCCGTCGGCACGGTCAGTTCCCACTCGGTGCCTTCACCCGGAGCGGACGTCAGCTGCGCCCGGCCACCAAGCGCTTCGATCCGGCCGACGACGGAGCGACTGACGCCCATCCTGCCTTCTGCCTGCGCGTGGTCCAGGCGACCGTCCGCGATCCCGGCTCCGTCATCGCGGACGGTGACAACGACGTGCTGGTCGAGGTCCTCCAGCAAAACGAAGCTGCGCGCTCCGGGGCCGGCGTGCTGCTGGGTGTTGTCCAGCAGGTTTCGGACCGCTGCGCCGATCTCGCGCGCGGTTCCGACCGGCACGGTCACCGGCTCGCCCGGACAACTGACCGAGACGCCGTCCGCGGTGAACGAGCGAAGCAACGCCCCGAGGTCCTCGGCCCCGACCGGTGGGGGCGGCTGTTCACCGTCCGCCACGAGCCGACGCAGCCGCTGCTCCTGCTGGGCGGCCAGGGCGCCCAACTGCGGTCCGTCACCGCCGAGTTCGGGTGCGCGCCGCGCGACCAGCGCCAGGACCTGCAAGACACCGTCGTGGACCTCGCGCGCCAACCGCTCCCGTTCACCGGCCTGCGCGGCGGTCCGGATGGCCGCGGTCAGCTGCTGATGTGTGGCCCGCGCCCGTGCTGCCGCCAACCCGATGGCCATCCCTGCCGTGAGCAGCAGGACCGTGGTCGCGTTTCTGCCGAAGTTCCAGACGAAATAGCCCTTCACCCAGTAGTTGGCCAACGCGATCACGACGCCGGCACCCATCCCGACGAGCGGACCGCCGAGCAGCGCCGCGGAGACCACTGCGTTGGCCATCCACAGAGTCGTCGGCCAGGTCTGGTTCTGGTCGATCCAAGCGGCGTCCGCGACGTACGCCGTGGATCCCATCATCACGACGCAGACCGCCAGTTCGACGGCCACGAACCACCAGTGCCGCCCGAAGCCGACCAGGTACCCGGCTGCCCACCATAGGTTCGCGAGGGTCAGTACGGCGAACAGGGCCCACGTGACGCCGGGTCGGACCAGGTCGTGAGTGATCCCGATCTGGAAACCCAAGGCGTAGAGATACGAAGCGAACCGGAAGATCTGGGCCGCGCGCCACAGCGGGCCGACCGGGTCGTCATCGTCGTGGTCACGCAGCCGGGCCGGGAACAGCCGGTCGAGGCTGGTCGGCAGTACGACGCGCGGCGCCTGACGCTGCATGACCCATCTCTCCCCTCCGTGGCTGACGGCCCCATCCTGACGCATCGCTTTGGCCGGGCGGGAAACCCAGTGGCACCAGCGCTGTAGACGAGGCACACTCACGCCGTGAGCTTCGTCATCGAACCGCTGGACCTGACCTCTGATGCGGCGATCGAAGCGTTCCACGCCGCTCGCAACCGCGCTGAAGAACACGACTTCGCCTTTCACACCTCCTACTCGCTGCCGGAGACGATGGCGATGCTGCGCAGCTCCGAGCATGCAGCCCGGCGGATCCTGCGGCAGGTGCGCCTCGATGGTGCGGTTGTCGGAGTAGGCGCCGCCGGGTTGCCGTTGTTGGACAACACGTCCGTCGCCGACGTGGGCGTGGCGGTCGTGCCGGAGGCACGGCGGCAGGGTATCGGGACGGCGTTGCTGGAGGACCTGTTGCGCGAGGCGCGTGCTGCCGACCGCACCCGGGCGATCGCGTGGTTGCAGTGGTCGTACGACGATGGGCGGGCCGGATCTGCCTCTCCTGGAAGGCAATTCGCTGCAGCCACGGGATTCCACGTCAGCCAGCTGGAAGTCCAGCGCGTGCTCGACCTGCCGGTACCGATCGACGTACTGGATGATCTTGAACGCGAGGCGGCCACGTACCACGCGGGCTACACGTTCCGCACGTGGACGGGCGCCGCACCGCAGGACGTGCTGCCGGGGTACGGCCGCTTGGTGGGCGAGGTCGAGACTGAGGCGCCCACCGGTGAGCACGTGCCCGAGGTGGAGGTGTGGGACGAGCGGCGCATCCGCGACCAGGAGGCCGAGTTGGAGCAGCAGGGGCGCACCCGGATCACCACCCTGGCGATGGCGCCGGACGGCGAGCCGGTGGGCTACACCGATCTGGTGCACGCGGCGACCGACGGTGGCCGGGTCTATCAATGGGGCACGCTGGTGGATCGCGAGCATCGCGGACACCATTTGGGAATGGCACTCAAAGTGCGCACAGCGCGAGCGATGCAGGAGGCGTTCCCGGACGCGCCGTACGTGCGCACCTGGAACGCGGAGTCGAACGCACCGATGATCGCGGTCAACGACGCGATGGGATTTCGCCCGGTCGGCTGGGCCGCCGAGTTCTACCGGGACTTGTGAGCGTTACGCCTTGGCGCTGAAGACCGGTAGATAGCCGGACTTCTGACCGGTGGCGGTCGGGTGGTAGGACTCCTCGATGTCCAGCAGATTCACCGAGTGCAGCCAGCGACCGGAGTCGCAGATCTCGTGTCCTCTGAACGTCGAGCGCACATCGCCGAAGGTGAAACCTGCTTTGCTGGCAGCGGTTTTCGTCAGCGAGTCGAGCAGGTCGATGCCGCTGTCAATCGCGGTCCGTGACGACTGGCTGAGGCCGATGCAGGACTTGTCCAGGTCGTAGAAGTCGGGGTAGCCGAGCACGACGACGTGGGCATTGGGTGCTTTGCCTTTGATCGCGGTGTAGACCTTCGCCAGCTTGCCGGGCAGGTTCGCGGTGGCGTCGGCTTTGGCGGCGTTGATCTCGTTGACGCAGGTCGTTGTGCCCTTGAGGTTGCAGTCCTGCATGATCCCGGCGAAGTTCTCGTCGTTGCCGCCGATGGTGATGCTGACCAGCGTGGTGCTGGAGGACAGCGCCGAGACCTGGTTGCTCAGAACGTCAGTGGTCTTCGCGCCCGAGCAGGCGACCGAGACGTACGACGTGGGGTGGTTCGCCGTGGCCCAGAGGGCGGAGTAGGCGTTCGTACTTCGGTCGCAATCGCCACTGCTGGAGAGGTAACTTCCGGCGCCGACCCCCGAGGAGTAGGAGTCGCCCAGGGCGACATATCGCACGGTTGCTGCATCAGCGGTGGGCACCAAGCCCAGTCCAGTGACACTGGCGATGACGGTAGTGAGGACGATGCTGCGCAGGCGGGGCATGGCGACTCCTTTGTCGGGCGAGGATTACCTCTAGCAGCAAACTCCTCATCGGCTCCGGAGGGAAGGAAGGATTTCTCCCGACACAGTGATCCGGTGGATTCCTCGCTCCGAACTGTCTTGTAACAGGACGTTGCGACTCCTGACGGTTGGAGGAAGGGAGAGGATCATGGCGATCTCATTGATCCGCACGACGGTTCATCACGCGAGGATCCATCGCGCCGCTCCGCAGCACTGGACCTGGCAGTGCACCTGCGGGGGCGGCAATCACCTGCCGGACGCCGCCCGGACCCAACGGGCCGCCTTCATTGCCGGACTGGTGCACGTCGACCAGCAGCCGGCCGCCTGACGGGTCCCGCGGGTCAGGTGCCGGAGTCGATCCGCAGGACGATCTTGCCGCCGCCGGCTTCGGATCGCGCGTGCGCCTCGGCCGCGTCTGCGAAGGGCAGGACCTCATTGACGTACGGCGTGTAGGACCCCGCGAGGTCAGCGGCGCGCCGCAGCAGGGCTGCGTCATTGTCGGCGTTGGCGGACTTCACACCGAGCTCAGCCGCTGTTTGGTGGTCGACCACGGTCACGACGTTGTCGGGCCGCCCGGTCAGCTCGACGAGATCCGGGAGCGAGCCGGCTCCCGCCGCGTCGATGGCGTAATCGACACCTGCAGAGGCGATTTCGCGCACGCGATCGACCAGACCTTCTCCGTAGGCGATCGGGATAACGCCAAGTTCTCGCAGGCGTTGGTGGTTGCGCGGGCTCGCGGTCCCGATGACCTGGTTGCCGTCGGCGAGTGCGAACGCGGCGGCCGCACCACCGACCGCCCCGGCGGCGCCACCGATGAGGATCGTGGCGTTCTTGGGTTCACCGAGCGCCTCCAGTGCCCGCCACGCGGTGACCGAGGCCAGGCCTGCCGCGGCGGCCTGCTCGTCGCTCCAGGCGGCGGGGGTCGGCGCCCAGGCCGTCAACACGGCGTACTCCGCAGTCGTGTCACTGAGCCCACCCAGCCCGAAAACCCGGTCACCGATCGCGACATCGGTGACTCCGGCACCGACCTCGTCCACGACGCCGGCGGCATCCCGGCCCGGCACCGCGGGTAGCTCGAGGGGAAGAATCTCTTGCAGCGCCCCTGCTCTCAGCAGTCGATCGATCGGGTTGATGCTGGCGGCCGCTACGCGGATGCGCACGGAACCCGGGCCCGCGTGGGGCTCGTCGCGCTCGGCGATCGTGAGCACGCTCGAATCACCGAACCGGTCGTATTGCACTGCCCGCATGGCTTTTCCTTCTCTCTTCTTCGCCCCGATGGGCGCTCTCGCCTCAGCGTAGAATCTGACATCGATGTCAGTTTCAACCGTTTGTGAGGAGAGTCACCATGCGCATCGGTGAGTTGGCCCGTACGACGGGCGCCAGCGTCCGCTCGCTGCGCTACTACGAGGAGCAGGGTCTGCTGACCGCCGAGCGCAGCCACGGAGGCACCCATCGCGTCTACGACAAGGACGCTGTGGACCGGGTTCGCCTGCTGCGGCAGTTGTATTCGGCGGGTTTGTCGAGCGCGGTGATTGCGTCGTTGCTGCCATGCGTCGATGCCCCTTCGACACAGGTCACGCGCGAATCCGTCGCGATCCTGCAGTCCGAGTACGCCCGGCTGGGCGAGCAACTGCACGTCATCGAGCAGACCCGGCAGCAGTTGAGCTACATCATGGAATGCGCCAACCAGTACCTGGCTGACTCCTCCAACTGACTCTCAGCGCCGTTCGTAGATGTCGCGCCGGTGGCCGACTGCTAGTACCAGGACCACCAGGACGTTGTCGTTGATTTCGTACACGATGCGGTAGTCGCCGGTCCGGACTCGCCATTCACCCTCGCCGCCGACGAGCTTCCTAGCGCCGTTCGGTCTCGGCTCATCCCGCAGCAGTTCAATGGCAGCTTGGACACGTCGCCGCGCAGGAGGGTCAAGTTTGCGCAGTTGGCGGAGCGCCGCTGGCGCCACCTGCACCCGATACGTCATGCCAGGCCAAGGTCTACCTTGACCTGCTCCCACGGGATGGTCGCTTCACCGTCGGCGATCTCAGCGCGGGCAGCACGGACAGCCTCGATGTCCGCCAGATCCTCGGCGGCTTCGATCAGCCGGTCAAGATCATCCGCGTCGATCACCGCCGCCACCCGTCGCCCCCGACGAGTGAGATACACCGGGTCGTGCCCCACCCGCGCGGCATCCACAACATCAGCCAGTCGTGCTCGGGCATCGCTCACGGTGATCTCGCTCATGGCGTCCATGATAGCCAAATACTCTTAATTGTACGTTTTGTACAGATTGAACGGTCGCTGCTGACGATCGACATAGGACCGTCTACCCGCTTCGCGGCTAGCGCAGTGAGCCGTTGGGTCGCGTGTCACCGATGTCCTGATCGTTACCAGGCAGACACGCCGACGCGGGTTGCATCGTTCGAACAAGTGTTCGATGATCGGAGAATGCTCCAACCGGCTCCCGTCACCGATCGCGCCCCCGCGGTGCGCCCGGCCGACGTACGCCCGCTGGATCCGATCGAGCACCTCAGTGGAACATCTAGGCCACCGCGCGGCAACCTGCCGGTGCACCCGATTCTGGCATCGGCCTTCCCCGGCGGCCTGCGCCGCGGTGGCATCTATCACCTGACCGGCTCTCTCACGGTGGCTCTGGGTTTGATCGCCGGAGCCAGTGAAGCCGGGGGCTGGGCGGGCGTGGTCGGCATCCCCGACCTGGGTATCGAAGCCGCCGCCGGGTGGGGTATCGATCTGGACCGGCTGATCCTGCTGCCGACCGGCGGTCAGGACTGGACGCAGGTGATCGCCACCCTGATCGAAGCGGTCGACCTGGTGATCACCCCCGCACCACCGCGGATCGCCCCGGCGGAGTTGAACCGTCTGGTGGCCCGCCTGCGCGATCGTCGCGCGACCGTGGTCGTGCTGGGTCGCTGGCCGGCCGGATCCATGGCGCAGGTGCACGCGCACACCGAGCGTTGGGACGGTATCGGTGAAGGCCGCGGCTACCTGACTCGTCGACACGTGCGACTGGACATCACCGAGCGGCACCGGACCCGCAGCGTGCACCTGGAGCTGACGTGAGGATCACCAATTCTGAGGAGATCGAGCTTTCTGAGGACGGCTGCGCGCCGAACGATCCTCAGAATCCGCTGCATCCTCAAAATCGTCGGTGGCTGACGTGAAGCCGGCACCCCAACCGGTCCGCGTCATGCTGGTCTGGTGCCCCCAGTGGCCGGTGCTCGCCGCCCGGATGATCCACCGTGTCCCGACCGAGGCACCAATGGCGTTGGTGGCCAAGGGAGCCGTGGTCGCGTGTTCAGCGGCCGCGCGCGACGAAGGTATCCGGCCCGGCGACCGTCTGCGCCAGGCACAACACCGATGCCCGGATCTAGTTGTCCTGCAACATGATCCGGATGCGGAGCAGCGTGCCTTCGAGCCCATCCTGCGGGCCATGGCTGACGTGGTCCCGAGTGTGCATCTGGTCCGGCCCGGTGTCGCGGCCGTCCGGGCCGGCGGGGCGGCCCGCTTCTACGGGTCCGAGGCGAGGGCGGCGCAGGAGCTGCAGATCGCCGTACGCCGAGCCCATCCTGACGGGGCACCTGAGGTTCGCGTCGCGGTGGCTGACGGTCTCTTCGCAGCAGAACAGGCGGCGTACCAGGATGTGGAGGTCGTGCCGCCCGGTGGCTCCCCCGGTCTCCTCGCCGACCTTCCCGTCACAGTCATCGCCGAAGCCGCCGGCGACCCCAAGATGGCGAACGTGTTGCGCCGCATGGGCATTCGCACGATCGGAGCCCTGGCCGGGTTGCCCCGCGAACAGGTACTCGACCGGTTCGGCGCGTCCGGGTTGCGCGCCCACCAGTTGGCCTGTGGACTCGATGCGCCGATCCTGAACCCGCGCACCGCCCCCGACGAACTCGCCGCCCGCATCGTGCTGGAGGAACCCTCCGATGCCATCGAGGTCATCGTCAGCGAATGTGGTTCTGCCGTCGAGCAACTCAGCGCTCGCATCAACGACGGATCCTTGGTGTGCACCGGCATCCGGATCATCACCCATCACGAGCCCGGACCCCGGGAGAGCGCCGGTGAGATCCACGAACGCGAGTGGCGCCACCCGTGGCATCTGGGCGCCCGGGAGATCCTCGACCGCGTGCAGTGGCAGTTGACCGACCTGGGCAAGAAGAGCCACCGGCCGATCACCCTGATCGAGATCGCCGCCACCGAACTGGACGCCGCCGTGCAGCACAGCCAGGGCCTATGGGGGGATCGACCTGACGACCATGTACTGCACACGCTCACTGGCTTGCAGCACCGGCTGGGTTATGACGCGGTACTCGTCGGCAGTGTTGTCGGCGGACGGATGTTGCATGAACGACAAGCTTTTTCGCCGTTCGGGCAAGCCACTCCCGATCGAGCGGTGCGACGCCTGGAGCAGCCGTGGCCGGACACCGTGCCCGGCCCCGCCCCCTCCGTTGTCTTCCGTGAAGCCCAGGCGATGCGGGTGCTGACCGAGCGCGGCACCTCGTTGTCGATCAGCGATCGCGGGGTCCTCACGGGTGTCCCGACCAGTGCGCAGTGGCCGGGAGGCGTATCTGGCCGGATCACCGCGTGGGCCGGACCGTGGCCGGTGAACGGCCGGTGGTGGCGACGCGCCAAGACCGACCAGAAACCGCTGCATCGTTTCCAACTGGTCGATGACCACCAGCAGGCCTGGTTGGTGCTGCACGCTGCTGGGCAGTGGTGGGCCGAGGCGCGCTATGACTGAGGTGACCCATGGGCTTCAATAATCCGGCGATCCCTTGGTGGCAGCTGGAACGCGCTCTGTCCCAGGGGATCCGGCCCGAACCGCGAGCCAAGGCGTATCCCGCCGACGGCGGTGATGCGCCCGGCTTCTCCCGCAAACGGGCTGCGTTCACAGCACGCGCCCTCGAGGTGGCCCACGGACCAAGCGTGCCCTACGCCGAATTGCACGCCCACTCGCACTACAGCTTCCTGGACGGTGCCGCCTCCCCCGAGGCGCTGATCACCCAGGCGGCGCGACTGGGCCTGCACGGGATGGCGTTGACCGATCACGACGGCCTCTACGGGGTGGTCCGGTTCGCCGAAGCCGCCGAGGCGTACGCCGCGTCGGCCGAAGACGCGGTCGACCTGCGGACGTGTTTCGGTGCCGAGTTCTCCCTCGGTCTGGGCAAACCGCAGAACGGCGTCGCCGACCCGGAGGGCGATCATCTGCTGGTGCTGGCCAAGGGCAGCGCGGGCTACCGCACGTTGTCCCGCGCTCTCACCGACGGCCACCTGGCCCACGACGCCGAGAAAGGCCGACCGGTGCACGACCTGACCCGGGTCTCGGCCGAGGCGGCGGGTAGCTGGGTCGTGCTCACCGGCTGCCGCAAGGGCGCTGTCCGGCGAGCCCTGGATCGTCACGGGATCGACGCTGCCACCCGGGAAGTCGAGATCCTCAAGGAGCACTTCGGCGCCGGCAACGTCTTCGTCGAACTGACCGACCACGGATCCCCCGCCGATTCGGTGCGCTGCGACCAACTGGCGCAGGTTGCCGCGGTCACCAACACACCGGTCGTGGCGACCAACGCGGTCCACTACGCCACCCCCGAGCAGTTCCGGATCGCCACGGCCCTGGCGGCGGTGCGCTCCCGGCGCAGTCTGGAGGAACTGGACGGCTGGTTACCCGCCCACGGACAGGCCTACCTCAAAAGCGGCGCGGAGTTGCAGAGCCGGTTCGCGCGGTTCCCGGGTGCCATCGAACGCACGGTCGAGATCGCCGACGAGTGTGCGTTCCCGTTGCGGGCAGCCAGTCCCCGGTTACCGAAACAGGATGTGCCGCAGGGTCATACGCCGATGTCCTGGCTGCGCGAACTGACCTGGCGGGGTGCGGCGCGGGTGTGGCCGAGGCTCACTGCGGAAGCCAAGGCCCGGCTGGAGCGCGAGCTGGACGTGATCGAGCGCAAGGACTTCCCGGGCTACTTCCTGATCGTGCACGACATCGTGCAGTTCGCCAAGCGGGGCGGCATCCTGTGCCAGGGCCGGGGTAGTGCTGCGGCCTCGGCGGTCTGTTACGTCCTCGGCATCACCGTCATCGACCCGATCTACTACGGCCTACCGTTCGAGCGGTTCCTATCCGAACTGCGCGAAGAAGCACCGGACATCGACGTGGACTTCGACTCCCGGCGCCGCGAAGAAGTGATCCAGTACGTCTACCGCCGGTACGGCCGACGTAACGCCGCCCAAGTGGCCAACGTCGTCACCTACCGTCCCAAGAACGCCGTCCGCGATATGGCCAAAGCGTTGGGACACAGCCAAGGCCAGCAGGATGCCTACTCCCGCCAGGTGGAGCGGTGGGGCGCCGAGGTCAGCAGCGCTGATCACGACATTCCCGCTGAGGTCGTCGACCTGGCCACCCAGGTGCTCAGCTTCCCCCGGCACCTGGGCATCCACTCCGGTGGCATGGTCCTCACCGACCGACCGGTCAGCGAGGTGTGCCCCATCGAGCCGGCTCGGATGGCCGATCGCACTGTCCTGCAATGGGATAAGGACGACTGTGCGTGGATGGGTCTGGTGAAGTTCGACCTGCTCGGCCTGGGGATGTTGGCGGCGGTGCAGCACACCTTCGATCTGACCGCACAGCACCTGGGCGAGACCTGGCGGATCGAGACGATTCCCAAGGAGGAACCCGGCGTCTACGACATGCTCTGCCGCGCGGACTCGATCGGCGTCTTCCAGGTGGAGAGCCGGGCCCAGATCGGCACCCTGCCCCGGCTGAAACCACGCTGTTTCTATGACCTGGCCGTCGAGATCGGCCTGATCCGGCCCGGTCCGATCCAGGGCGGCGCGGTCCACCCCTACATCCGCCGGCGCACCGGTGAAGAGCCCATCACCTACGCCCACCCGTTGCTGGAGCCGGTGCTCGAGCGCACGCTCGGCGTACCCCTCTTCCAGGAGCAGTTGATGCAGATGGCGATGGCTGTCGGTGACTGTTCGTCGGCCGACGCGGATCTGCTGCGCCGGGCGATGGGCTCCAAACGAGGGGTCGAGCGCATCGATTCGTTGCGCGAGAAGCTTTACGCCGGAATGAAATCCAACGGCCTCTCCGACGAAGTCGCCAACGAGATCTACACCAAGATCGAGGCGTTCGCGAACTTCGGGTTCGCCGAGTCGCATTCGCTCAGCTTCGCGGTGTTGGTCTACGCCAGTTCCTGGCTCAAACTGCACTACCCGGCGGCATTCCTGGCGGGTCTGCTGCGTGCGCAGCCGATGGGGTTCTATTCACCCCAGACCCTCACCCATGACGCGCGTCGGCACGGGGTCGAGGTGCTCAGCCCCGACATCCTCCGGTCGGGGGTGTACGCCGACCTCCAGGTGGCGGGTGCCCATCAGCCAGGCAGGCAGGACTGCCTGCACGACGCGGACCCGGCGGCCATGCCACCGTTCGATCCGGACGCACCGGACGATTCGGCCAGTCACCGACGAGATTGCGGGTACGCCGTGCGCCTGGGTCTGGCGGATATCACCGCCATCGGTGCCGACCTGGCTGAGCGGATCGTGGCCGAACGGGCCCGACGCCCCTTCACCGATATGAACGATCTGTCCCGGCGCTGCCACCTGGAAACCGATCAATTGGAAGCCCTTTCACTGTCCGGGGCATTGGAGCCGATCGCCGGCACCCGCCGCGAGGCGTTGTGGCAGGCAGGGGCCGCGGCCAGCGTACGCAGCGATCAACTCCCGGTGCAGCAGGCCTACCAACCACCGTTGCTGCCGGAGCTCACTACCGGCGAGGTGCTGATCCACGACCTGCAGTCGACAGGGATCAGCCCGGTCGACCATCCCATGCGGCACGCTCGCGAGGAATTGATCAAGGACGGCGTCCTGCGGGTCACCGACCTGGCCAGAGCCGAACCAGGACGGCGCATCCGGGTCGCCGGAGTCGTCACGCACCGGCAACGCCCCGCCACAGCTAGCGGCATCACCTTCCTCAACCTCGAGGACGAGACCGGTTTGGCGAATGTTGTTGTCAGTAAAGGAGTTTGGCAGCGTTACCGGCGCACTGCCCGGACTGCGTCGGCCATGGTGATCCGCGGCATCCTGGAGCGCACCTCGGAAGGGGTCACCAATGTGGTCGCTGACCGCATTGAGGCACTGCCGATCACTGTGGTCACCCAGTCGCGCGATTTCCAGTAGCCGCAGCAACGAAGGCCTCGAAGATGCGCAGGTCGCTCGCCTCCTCCGGATGCCACTGCACCCCGATCCGCCACCGCGCTCCCGGGTCGACCATTGCTTCAATCACACCATCGTCGGCGCGTGCCGCAATCTCGTAGCCCGGCGCCTCACGCACCGCTTGGTGATGGTAGGTCGGCACCTCAAACCGGTCTCCGAGCAGGTCGTGCAGGACTGAGCCGGGCAGGATCTGCACCGGGTGGGAGCCGAAAACGCCGCCGCCCGAAGGATGGTCGACCCTCGAGTAGTCATCCGGTAGGTGTTGGATCAGCGTGCCACCGGCCGCCACGGCCATCACCTGGATCCCGCGGCAGATCCCGAGAACCGGTAGGTCGAGGTCACGGGACACCCGCGCCAGGAGCAACTCGCATTCGTCCCGCTGCGAGCTCGGCTCCTGGGCCGCCGGATGCGGATCCTGGCCATACCGGGCGGCCGCCACGTCGTCGCCTCCCGTGAGCAGCAACCCATCCAACGTCTCCAGTACGGCGCGTGCCCACTCTTCGTCCGCGTCGTCGATCGGTGGGATCAGCAACGGAATCCCTCCCGCTGCAGCGACTTTCGCGACATAGGAGTAGGTCAAGTAGGCGGAGTCCTGCGCCACCCACACCCCCCGATCCACCGCGGCGTGGTAGCTGCTCAGACCGATGAGAGGACGGGTCATCCGATCGAACGCGGCTTCACGAACGGGAAGGCCAGGGTCGCCTTGATCTGCTCACCGACGATCATCATGATCACCCGGTCCACCCCCAGGCCCAATCCACCGGTGGGAGCAAGCCCCAACTCCAACGCTCGCAGGAAGTCTTCGTCGACCTCCATGGCCTCCAGGTCACCAGCCGCTGCGGCGAGTGACTGCTGCGTGAGTCTGCGACGCTGGTCGATGGGGTCGATGAGTTCGCTGTAGGCCGTGCCCAGTTCGGCGCCCCAGGCCACCAGGTCCCACCGCTCTGACAGTTTCGGGTCGGTGCGGTGCACCCGGGTCAGTGGAGAGGTCTCCACCGGGAAGTCGATGTAGAACGTCGGGAAGGTGGTCTGACCCTCCACGAACTCGTCGTACAACTCCGCGACCAACTGACCGGCCGTCATCCGGTCATCGAGTTCCAGACCCTTCTCCCGGCACACCGCCGCTACCTGCTCCCGGGGCGTTGCGGTGGTCAGTTCGACGCCGACCGCTTCGGACACCGCCTGATAGACCGGTTTGACCGGCCACGGCGCGGACAGGTCGATCAGCTCCAGGGTTCCGTCGTCCTGCTTGCGTGACGCAACCGGCGAGCCGTGGATCGCGATCGCGGCGTTGACGATGATCTCCCGGGCCAGTTCGCGCATGACGTTGTAGTCGGCGTACGCCTGATAGGCCTCCAGCGACGTGAACTCCGGGTTGTGTTTCGCGTCGACGCCTTCGTTACGGAAGTTGCGGCCCACCTCGAAGACGCGTTGCATCCCGCCCACCGCGAGGCGCTTGAGGAACAGCTCCGGTGCGATCCGCAGATACAGGTCCATGTCATAGGCGTTGATGTGCGTCGTGAATGGCCGGGCGTTCGCACCGCCGTGCACGGTCTGCAGCATGGGAGTCTCCACCTCGTGGAACTCCTGGTCCTGCAGGGTCTTTCGCATTGACCGCACACCGATCGACCGTTTGCGCAACACGTCCATCGCGGTCGGGTCGGCAAGCAACTCCAACGTCCGGTTCCGCGCGCGCACGTCGTCGCCCAACGTCGTACCCAGCGTCGGGATCGGCGAGAGGCACTTGGCGGCCAACTGCCACGACTCCAACAACACCGACAGTTCACCGGTGCGGGAGGTCGCGATCCGGCCGGTCACGCTGACCAGGTCACCAAGGTCGGTCGCTGAGCGCCAGGAGGTGCGCACCTGCTCCGGCGTCCCGTCGCGCGTGACCATCACCTGGATCCGGGCGTCCTCATCATCGAGTACGGCGAAGAGCACCCCACCGAAGTCCCGCACCGCGCGGATACGGCCGGCGATCGATACCGTCTCGTCGGTGATCTGATCCGCCGGCAAGTCCCCGTAGCGCACCAGAAGATCCGCGACCCGGTGCGTGCGCGGCACCGATACGGGGTAGGGCTGCAGCCCCTCGCTCTCCAACAGCGCCATCTTGTTGCGACGAACTCGCTGCTGCTCGTTGAGCACCGGCTCGGGCGGCCGGGCGGTCAGCAACTCGACTTCCTGCTCGTGGACCTTGGCGACGAAGTCGGGCTCCGACCGTTGCTCCTGCTCCGAAGCGAGGCGCTGACCCACCAGGAATCGCGGACCGACGACGGGCACGAAACCTTCGGCCGTGCCCATGGCCAGACCGGCACGGGCCACGGTCAGCGCGGGGTCGTAGCACAGCAACCGCGGCACCCAATCCGGTTGATACTTGTCGTTGCTGCGGTAGAGCGTCTCGATCTGGAAGAACTTCGAGGCGTAGCCCAGCGCTGCATCGGTGACTTTGGTGATCGGTCCCGCACTGACCTGGTCGGCGTTACTGAACACCTCACGGAACACCGCGAAGTTCAGCGAAATACGCCGGATGCCGTGTTTTGGTGCCGCATCGACCAGTGAAGACACCATGTATTCGTTCAGGCCGTTCTCGGCGGCGTGGTCCCGGCGCATCAGATCCAGGGAGATGCCGCGACTGCCCCACGGCACAAACGACAGGAAGCCCCGGATCGTCCCCGTCGTGTCGTGCGCGGTGATGATCAGGCAGCGACCGTCGGCTGGGTCACCCAGCCGGTTGAGCGCCATGGAGAATCCCCGCTCGGTGTCCTCACCGCGCCATTCCTCGGCCAGTTTGGCGATCAGGGTCAGTTCGTCCGGGCTGAGTTCGCTGTGCCGCCGCACCTGGGTGGTGTAGCCGGCGCGTTCGACCCGGCGGACCGCCTGGCGAACAGGCCGCATCGTGGGGCCGTTCAGGTTGAAGCGCTCCACCGAGATGATCGCCTCGTCACCGAGGGGGAAGGCGCGTAGACCGGCCGCCTTATAGGTGAGCGTGCCCCGTTCAGAGGAGGAAAGGACCGCTGGGTAGCGACCCGTCTCGCGGCATTGCCTGATCCATTGATCAACCGCGTCTGCCCAGGAGTCGTGCCGTCCGATCGGATCCGCACTGGCCAGACTCACGCTGCCCTCGTTGCGGAAGGTCACCGCTGCCAGCCCGTCGTGGGAGAACAACACACTCTTGTCCCGGCGGGTGGCGAAGTAACCCAGTGAGTCGTCCTCGCCGTACTCCAAGAGCAACCGCCGGATGTGCAGTTCCTCATCAGCCGTGACGGCCTCGGCCTGCCGGCCCGAGCGGTAGAAGACAAGGAGGGCAAGAAGCAATGCCAGAGCAGAAAGGACGCCGGCCAGGCCGTACACCCACGGCAAGCCGTTATGCCCGTTGAGAACCGCGCCGTTCGAGGCATTCGAGTCAATACCGAACGTCGATCGCGCGGACCACAGCAGCTTCTCACCGACCGTGCGCAAGCTCCCGTGGAACTGCAGCGTCAGCAGGAAGGTGACTACGAAAGAGAAGAGCAGGCCGCCGATGAGGACACCGATCGCGGCACCGACCGCGTTCTTGCTCAGTCGCGCGGGGAACTGTTTCCTGCACATCAGCAGCACGACGAATGCCGCAACCCCGATGATCAGGACAACCACCGAGGTTACTTCGCTGTTGCGGAATACGGCGTACTCATGGGCCAGCCCGCGTAGCCGCAGATCGTCGATGAACTCCGGGCGGTCCTGGGCACGAATGACCATCGCGACGGACGCCGCAACCGATACCGCAGACAGAACGACCAACCAGAGGTACGCCGCCCGGAGCCGCCGGCGGACACCACCGGCCAGCACGGCCAGGAACCCGGCCATGAAGAAGCTTGGCTCGGCGGGAATGTTGACCAGCCCGAGGAGGTCTGCGCCGAACTCGGCAACGACAGACCCGCGCAGCGGAATGGAGATCAGCGACCAGACGGCCGCGATCATCAGGAGTCGACCCACCCAGACCGCAACGGCCTCGCGCCAGGAATCCCGGTGGTGCGGTTCGTTGGATGGGCGGGGACGTGGCGTAGATGCAGGCCGCGACGATGCAACCTCGGTGACGGTGCTTGCCATAAGACAACCAGCCTGCCACACGACTCTGCGAGTCTGCTTGATGGTCCCGGCGCGGCAGCCGAAACCTCCCTGAAAATGCTTTCAGGGCCACCGTGTGGTGGCCCTGAAAGGGAAGGGTTGTTCGGCGGTGTCCTCCCCCCCCACCCTCTCACGGGTGCAGTCCCATCGGCGCTGAAGGGCTTAGCTTCCGGGTTCGGGAT
>NZ_LVCF01000021.1 GCF_001594145.1 Branchiibius sp. NY16-3462-2
GGGACTATCGCAGTTTCGGTGTTTCTGGTCCGTGACACGCCCACTGCTGTGGGCGGGATCGGAATAGGGACGCATGACACTGCAGGACATGAACGAAGAGCAGGTCGAGCCGACGCACGACACGGCTGGTCGCAAGCAGCCCCAGGATCGTCGACCCAAACGTTCGGGGGCCGAACGGGCTGAGATGGAAGCGATTGCTGCGTTGGTGCGCCGGGCCCGGGCCAATGGTGATCCAATCGCTGGACCGCAGGGACTGCTGAAGAAGCTGACCAAGATGGTGCTGGAGACCTCGCTGGAGGAGGAGATGAGCGAGCACCTGGGCCATTCCAAGCACCAGCCCTCACTGGGGCAGGACGCGCACCCGGCGGCGGTGGGCGAGCAACGCAATGTGCGTAACGGCTCTCGGACCAAGACCGTGATGACGGACTCAGCGGGCAAAGTCGACATCCAGGTCCCGCGGGACCGGGCGGGCACGTTCGAGCCGGTGATCGTGCCCAAGCACCACCGGAAACTGGCCAGTGTGGACGCGTTGGTGCTGTCGCTGACCGCCAAGGGCCTCACGACCGGGGAGATCAGCGCTCACCTGGAGGAGATCTACGGTGCCGCGGTGTCCAAGGACACGATCGCCCGGATCACCGACAAGGTCAGCGAGGAGATGACCGAATGGTTAGCTCGCCCGTTGGACGCGATCTACGCGGCGATCTTCATCGACGCGATCGTGGTCAAGGTCCGTGACGGTCAGGTCGCGAACCGCCCGTTCTACGCTGCGATTGGGGTCAGCGTCGATGGGTGCAAGGACGTGCTGGGGTTGTGGGCCGGCACGCCCGGTGATGGCGAGGGCGCGAAGTATTGGCTGGCGGTGCTAACCGAGCTGAAGAACCGTGGCGTGACCGACACGATGTTCGTGGTCTGTGACGGACTCAAAGGCCTACCCGAGGTGGTGGAGTCCACCTGGCCGGACGCGATCGTGCAGACCTGCGTCATTCATCTGCTGCGCAACAGCTTCCGGCTGACCTCACGCAAGTACTGGGACCAGATCGCCCGGGAGTTGAAGCTGGTGTACACCGCCCCGACCGCGGCAGCGGCCAGGGCCGAGTTCGACACGTTCACCGGGGTCTGGGGCCAGCGATATCCGGCGCTGATCCGGTTATGGGAGAACGCCTGGGAGCAGTTCACCCCGTTCCTGGCCTACGAAGTCGAGATCCGCCGGATCCTGTTCTCCACCAACGCGATCGAATCGCTGAACGCCCGCTACCGGCGCGCGGTCCGTGCCCGGGGACACTTCCCCAACGAGCACGCCGCGCTCAAATGCCTCTATCTGGTCACCCGATCACTGGATCCGACCGGCAAAGGACAGGCACGATGGACCATGCGATGGAAGCCAGCACTGAACGTGTTCGCGACCGTCTTCGAAGGCCGCTGGCCCACCGCAGAGCAGTACTAACCATGAGGGCCGAAACACCGAATTTCGGATAGTCCC
>NZ_LVCF01000022.1 GCF_001594145.1 Branchiibius sp. NY16-3462-2
GGGTCTGTTGGATTCTTTGTGTAAGTGGCATTGGCTAGTTCAGACCTAGGCGGTCGCCGTAGGTCAGGGACAGGACGTTCAGGATGTTCTTCCACCCGGCGATCTGCCCGGTGGGGTTGGGCCGGTTCTTCTGCCGTTCCAGCACGGCCAGGTACAGCACCTTCAACGCGGACTGCTCGTCGGGGAAATGCCCCCGCCGGCGCGTGGCGGCCCGGAACCGGGCATTGAGCGACTCGATGCCGTTGGTGGTGTAGATCAGCTTTCTGACCTCGACGGGGAAGTCCAGGAACGGGATGAACTCCGCCCAGGAGTTGCGCCACATCCGAACCATCGCCGGATACAACGGCTCCCACTGATCGGCGAAGTCTTCGAACTCGGTCTGCGCGGCCGCCAGACTCGGGGCGGTGTAGATCTTCTTCAGGTCCCGGGTGATCGCTTGCCAGTACTTCTTGGACGCGTACCGCAGGCTGTTGCGCACCAGATGCACCACACAGGTTTGCACCGTGGCGGCCGGCCAGGTCGCGGTGATGGCCTCCGGGAGCCCTTTGAGCCCGTCGCAGCACACGATGCACGCATCGAGGATGCCACGGTTGCGCAGATCGGACAGCATATTCATCCACTGCTTGGCTCCTTCCCCACCAGAGGGTCCGACCCACAAACCCAGTACGTCACGAAAACCATTGAGATCAATACCGATTGCCACGTACACCGGCCGGTTCGCGACCGTGCCCTCGCGGACCTTCAACACGATCGCGTCGATCAGGATCACCGGGTAGATCGGATCCAGCGGCCGTGATTGCCAGGCCTTCATCTCCCCCAGGACCTGGTCGGTGACCCGCGAGACCAGGTCCCGGGACACCTCGGTGTCATACACCTGAGCTAAGTGGGCAGCGATGTCCCCGGTAGTCATCCCCTTGGCGTACAAGGAGATCACCGCCTCATCGAACCCGGCCAGGCGGCGTTGATGTTTGGGCACGATCTGCGGTTCGAAGGTGCCCGCCCGATCCCGCGGGACCGCGATCGTCACATCCCCGATCTCGGTGCGCACCGTCTTGGGGCTGGAGCCGTTACGGGAGTTGCCGCCGTCCCGCCCGGCCGGCTCGTGTTTGTCGTAGCCCAGATGGGCACTCATCTCAGCTTCCAACGCGGCCTGCAATACCCGGCGGGTCAACGCGGTCAAAAGCCCGTCCTCACCAGTCAACGACACCTGCCGCTCGACCGCCGAGGACACCAGCTGCTCGGCCAACCCATCGATGTCGACGACCTCGGTCGCCGACACTGTCACCAACTCACGCGCTTGCTCATCAGACATGACGCGATCTTCCTTCCAGACCCCACCTCCGGCAGGGACCTCACGCCACGCCACTTACACAAAGTTCCGGACAGACCC
>NZ_LVCF01000023.1 GCF_001594145.1 Branchiibius sp. NY16-3462-2
GGCAGTTTCACGCGGTCGTTGCAACACCGTCGGTTTCTGGTGGCGTTGAGAGTATCTGATGGAGAGCTTCGGCGGGTGTTGCCCATTCCAGGGTTTGGCGGGGTCGAGTGTTCAGCAGGTCAGCGACGTACTCCAGGTAGTGCTGGGCGTATCCGGATAGATCGCTTCCTTTGGGGAAGTACTGGCGCAACAAGCCGTTGGTGTTTTCGTTGGTGCCGCGTTGCCAGGGTGAGTGCGGGTCGCAGAAGTAGACACCGTCGCGTAGGTCGAGTTCGGCTTTCACACGGGCGTGGGCGGCCATTTCCCTGCCTTGGTCCCAGGTCACTGACCGGCGCAGGTGCTCTGGTAGTCGGGACATCTGGGTGATCATTTGATCTGCCACGGTGGCTGCGTCGCGCCGCCCGGGCAGGTGCAGCAGGATCACGAACCGGGTGGTGCGTTCGACCAGGGTCCCGATCTGGGACTCGCCGTTCTTGCCGATGATCAGGTCGCCCTCCCAGTGCCCTGGCACCGCCCGGTCCTCGACTTCGGCGGGACGTTCGGTGATCATCACCATCCCGGTGATCTGCTTGCCCGCTTCAGCGTTACGACGTTTGGCGCGAGCTCGGGGAACTCGTACTGCTCGCCCGGTGCGCAGACACGCAGCGAGTTCTTGACGTAGCTGTCCGCGGCCTTGGACGTAGATGCAGCGGTAGATCGCTTCGTGACTGATGCGCATCTGTTCATCGTCGGGGAAGTCACGCCTCAGGCGGGCCCTGATTTGCTGTGGGGAATGCCCCAGCCGTAACCGGCGATATACCTCAACCTTTAACCGGTGACACGACTCGAGCTTGGTGGCCTTTGGGCGGGCCAATCGTCGGTCCGCGCGGGCTTGAGCAATCGACGGCGAGTAGGTCGCCGCCCGCCGCGGTGGACGAGTGATCCGCCGGGGCCGGTAATGCGGGGACGCACCGCGGTTACGGCGCAGCTCTCGCAGCACGGTCGAAGGGGCCCGATCGATCCTGCGCGCGATCGCCCGGATCGAGTCGCCCCGGGCCACTCCCGCAGCAATCTGCTCTCGTTCCAGCATCGATAAGAACCGCCCTGAGGGTTCGGACAACGGCAAAGGCGCCATGCCACCAGCGTCGCTGAACCACCTCTGCGCACTGGACCTGTCCACCCCCGCTATCAACGCCGCGTCCACCGTCTCCTTGCCCTCGGCGATCTGCCGCCAAAATCGGCGCTGGTCACCACGCAACGGTCCAAGCCGGGACATCCACATCACCCATTTCAAATCAGGGTGTTGCGCTGACCCTTTGAAGCTGCCG
>NZ_LVCF01000024.1 GCF_001594145.1 Branchiibius sp. NY16-3462-2
GGGACTGCCCCCGATTTGGTTGACACTCGGGGTGTGTAGTTCTTAGGCCGCTTGTGCGGCCGTGTAGATTGTCTCAAACTCCACGGGGGTGAGCTTGCCGAGGCGTCGTTGCCGGCGGCGCCGGTTGTACTTGGTCTCGATCCAGGTGACCATCGCCAGGCGCAGTTGTTCGCGGGTGTCCCAGCGGCGGGTGTCCAGCACGTTCTTCTGCAGCAGGGAGAAGAAGCTCTCCATCGCTGCGTTATCCCCCGAGGAAGCAACCCGGCCCATCGAGCCGCGTAGCCCGTTGTTCCTCAACAGGCGTACGACTTTCTTTGACCGGAATTGACTGCCCCTGTCCGAGTGGCAGATCGTGCCGTGCGGTGCCCGCAGGGCGATCGCGTTGCGGATCGCTGAGGCGGCCAGGGCCGACTTCATCCGGGCATCGATGGAGTAGCCCACGATCCGCCCGGAGTAGACGTCTTTGACCGCACACAGGTACAGCTTTCCTTCGCTCGTCGTGTGTTCGGTGATGTCGGTCAACCAGACCTCGTTCGGCCCGTCGGCGGTGAAGTCGTGCCGGGTCACCCCGTGCTCATCAACAACAGCGAGCAGGTCATCGTGCACGGCAGGGCCAGGTGTGCCCTTCTTGGGCTTCTTGCCGTGGTGGGATGAGGTGATCCCCGCGATCTGGCATAGCCGGTGGACCCGGTTCTCCCCGGTGATCACCCCGTGTTCGTCGGCGAGTTCGTCGGTCAGGAACCGGTACCCCAATGTCGGGTCGTCCTCATGCAGCTCCAACAGTTTGTCGATGGTGTGCGCGTTGTCCCAATCACGCTGCGACACAGGGCTCTTGACCCATTTGTAGTACCCCTGGGTGGATAAGCCCAGGACCCGGCACGCCACCGCGACCGGCACCCTGATGCGGGCGCCGGCCGCGGCCATCTCACGGACGAGCGGGAAGACTATTTTCCCGGTAGGTTCGCCTGCGACAGATACGCCGCCGCGCGACGCAGGACCTCGTTTTCCTGCTCCAGCAGCCGGTTGCGTTTCTTCAACTCCCGCAACTCAGCCCGGTCGGTCTCGGCCAGGCCGGGACGGTGACCGTCTTCGATGTCGGCCTGCTTGATCCAGTTGTGCAAGCAACCCTCGGAGATCCCGAAGTCCTTGGCGATCTGATTCAACGGAGCCTGGCCCTTGCGGGCCACTGCCACGACGTCGTCGCGGAACTCCTTCGGATACGGCTTGGGCATGGTGAACATCCTTCCAGCGAGGACCACGATCCTCACAAGTCAGGTGTCAACCAAACCGGGGGCAAACCC